>NC_018632.1:1200000-2400000 GCF_000172635.2 Alteromonas macleodii ATCC 27126
TGAAGACGACGCTTTTCATGCCAGGAGAGCGTGAAAAAAATCAGCTTTCCGCTATTTTAAGAACGTTGCCCGACCCTGTGTTTTCTATCGATGCCAAAGGCAATATCTTGCTATGCAATGAAGCGGTATGCGCGGGGCTAGAAATTCCGAGTAGCGAAATAGAAGGCATTGAAATTGGCGAAGTTGTGAAAGGCTTTAACTTTACTAAATGGATGGACGGTAAATCGCCTGGCCCTCAGTCTTCGAAAGTGAAGTTTATTCAACAGGATTATCTAGCCGATATGCTGCCTATTACCGTACCTGACGGCGAGCAGAATATGATCATGGCAGGTGCTGTGGTGATATTAAAATCAGAGATGCGACTAGGGCAACAATTTACCGCGTTCCATCAGTCTCCCACTGATAGCTTTGACCGCTTTGTCACTCAATCTCCGTTTATGAAGCGAGTCGTTCATGAAGCCAAGCGAATAGCTGATTTGGATGCACCTATTTTAATTTTTGGTGAAACAGGCACAGGCAAGGAAATGATTGCCAGAGCCTGTCACCAGTCTAGCCGTCGCAGTGAAGGAGCATTTTTAGCTTTAAACTGCGCGTCTTTACCAGACAGCGTGGCAGAAACCGAATTATTCGGTTACGCAGCGGGCGCATTCAATCAGCCTAATGCAAAAGTGGGGCTATTAGAGCAAGCAAAAGGCGGTACGCTTCTTCTCGATGAAATTGCTGATATGTCTTCTCAGCTTCAAGCTAAACTGCTCCGCGTTCTGGAAGACGGCGAATTTAGAAGAGTAGGGGATTCTGAGCCAGTTAAGGTAGACGTGCGATTTATTTGCACCACCTGTCGTGACTTAGGTCAGCTTGTAGAAGAAGGACGATTTAGAAAAGAATTGTACTACCGCTTAAACGTACTAAGTTTGGTTATGCCTTCTTTAAAAGACAGAAGGCAGGATATCGTTCCTCTTGCCGAGTCTTTCATCGTTCAACACAGTACCAAGTTAGGTCGTCGTCCTGCGAAACTCAGTAAATCCTGTGTTGATTTTCTGCAGCAGTACCCGTGGCCGGGTAATGTGAGACAGCTACAGAATGCGTTGTATCGCGCGTTATCACTCCTTGACGGTAAGGAGATTACCAAGGAAGACATTCAGCTTCCAAGTTGTGCGCCAAGCGTCACTTATATTGACGAAAACTTTGACGGCACATTAGACGAAGAAGTGAAGAAGTTTGAAAAGGACTTGCTCAAGCGGTTATATCCTTCCTACCCAAGTACCCGTCAATTGGCTAAAAAACTGGGGTTAAGTCATACGGCAATTGCAAATAAGTTACGTGAGTACGGCATTAACAAGGCAACGGTAAAGCTTTAATTATATGGGAGCATTGACCTTTGCCATAGGGTGAAGGTCAATGTGACCAAGTATATTTGGCTTCGTTTAGCAAAGTAAAAGTGGCAAATGGTCTACGCCAATTTTTATATTGATAATGCGTTTTTGTGCCTCATAGCAATATCAATTCATCTGTTACGATAAATTTACATCGCCCACGGAGCAAGCGGGCAGCGCTATACCTGCTCAACAGAGGCTTACTAGCGTACATCCTTTCTTACAGCCAAATAAAACTTCGTCAACAGATCACTTCTCAACGCACACCAACTAGTGGCATAACTATAATCATGGAATTGTGTGTGATGCTGCCGCGTAAAAAGATATAGGTCTTTTATTCAGAACGTATTAATAAAAGACAAGAGCGCCAAGCTGATGAATAATTTTTCGAGGAAAGAACAATGAAACTAGCAACCTATAAGAATGAAACCCGAGATGGCTGCCTAATGGTAGTGTCGAAGGACCTTTCTCGAGCATGCAGTGCACAGGACATTGCGAAAACGATGCAAGACGCACTGGATAATTGGAAAGAGATTGCCCCTCAGCTACAGATGAAATACCAAGCGCTAAATGACAATGCGTGTGACAGCGTGCCGTTTGACGCATCTCGCTGTGAGTCGCCTCTTCCTAGAGCTTACCAATGGGCTGATGGAAGTGCTTACGTGAACCATGTGGAATTGGTGCGAAAGGCGCGTAATGCAGAAATGCCGGAAAGCTTTTGGACTGACCCATTGATGTATCAAGGTGGTTCCGATGACTTTATTGGACCCGAGGATGACATCATACTTCCAAGTGATGATTGGGGAATCGATTTTGAAGGTGAAGTCGCTGTTGTTACCGATGACGTTCCTATGGCGTGTACGCCTGAACAAGCTTCAGAGCGCATTCGACTTATTATGTTAGTTAACGACGTGTCACTTAGAGGGTTAATCCCAGGCGAACTGGCGAAGGGGTTTGGCTTCTTCCAATCAAAACCTGCGTCTAGCTTTTCTCCGGTTGCTGTAACACCAGATGAATTAGGTGATGCGTGGAAAGATAGCAAAGTGCACTTGCCTTTGCGTTCAACCTACAATGGTGAACTATTCGGTAAGCCTGAAGCGGGTCAGGACATGACGTTTGATTTTGGTCAGCTAGTCGCGCATGCCGCCAAGAGCAGAAACCTAGGTGCAGGTGCTATCATCGGCTCGGGTACAGTGTCTAATAAACAGGGTACAGATCATGGCTCTGCCATCGCTGAAGGCGGTGTGGGTTATTCATGTATTGCAGAAGTGCGCATGATTGAGACTATTCGAGACGGCAAACCTTCTACTCCTTTCATGCAGTTTGGCGATCGTATACGCATAGAAATGCTAGATAAAGAAGGTCACTCTGTTTTTGGCGCCATTGAACAGCAAGTTAAACCGCTTAGCTAAAACTTTAAAATGAAAAGTAGTGTGGGCTAATAACGCGGTTTACTCAGTAGGCACGTTGTTGTTTTCCCCACTATAATTATAAGAGGGTGTAGAGCGTTTAGATTCATCAAAGCCCTGCACTCCTACCAAAAACGTTTAATAGGTGTGGTAGTACCATGAGTATAAAACTTTACGGCTATTGGCGTTCGACCGCCTCTTACCGCGTGCGGATTGCGCTGAATTTGAAAGGGGTTGAGTACGAGTATGTACCTGTACATCTTGTAAACAACGGTGGCGAGCAGCATAGTAGCGAATATACGCGTCTCAATCCCGCGCAGCTTGTCCCTACTTTGGTTGACGAAGACGAAGATATTATTTTGAATCAATCGCTATCAATCATCGAATATCTTGATGAACGGTATGAAGGCGAACACCAGCTGGTTCCTGAACATCGAACAGAGAGAGCCAGAGTCAGAGCGCTAGCACAAGATATCGCGTGTGATATTCAGCCTTTGGGTAATCTACGTGTACTGAATGCGCTAAAAGGGAATTTTGAGGCGTCACAAGATGATGTGGCGAAGTGGGCATCCCACTGGATAACGCTGGGGTTCGACGGCATTGAAAAGCGTCTTCAGACCCAAGCTGGAAAGTTCTGCTTTGATTTCGATGTTACGCTGGCTGATATTTGCTTAGTACCCCAAGTGTATAATGCGCAACGTTTTAACGTTGATATGAGTCGCTACCCTTTAATTAGTAAGATAGCGAAGAACTGTAACGAGTTAGATGCTTTTGAGCGGGCTAAGCCCGAAAATCAAATAGACGCCACTTAGACTGACGGGGGAGAGTAGAAATGTACTCTGACCCCATTTTTTGAGTTATTGGCGTTTAATCGGTAGCTCGGTGGTGTTTTTCACCTGCTTTAAGGCGAAGGTTGAGCTTAAATGATCGACAAGAGGCAGGTGAGTTAATTTCGTTTTAAGTAAGAATTCGTACTCTTCAATACTTTCCACTATCACTTTTAGTAAGTAATCTTTTTCACCGCTGGTGGTATGACACTCCACGATTTCATCGATGTTTTGTACGGCATTTTCAAAATCGGTTAGCGAGTCACCGTCATGGTTTTTCAACGTGACATAGATAAAGACCGACACACCTAAATTCAGTTTTTTGCTGTTTAGCAATGTGACTTTACCAAGAATGATGCCGTCGGCTTCCATTCGTTTGACACGTCTCCAGCACGGAGTATGCGACAATCCTACACGCTGGCTTAAATCTGCCATCGACACCGTGGCGTCTTGCTGAAGTACGCGCAAAATCTCACGGTCAAATTTATCCAATTTCATTAACACTGTTTCCGTCGTTTTTATGATGTTTATTATATATCAAAAAAAATTCTAGGATAGCTGTCCTAGAAAAATTGTAATCAATTCTATTGCGTTTCAGTTTGTAAATTTCATTAACAAACTTTGCAAGGCCTGTCCTCAAAACAATCGGATACACTTGGCAAAATGTTGCTGATCTTTGCGAGGCCGATAAGTGTACCGCAAATCATCTTCAGACTCTCACATCATCCCAAATGAGCGGCGTTTCGTTTTCGTGACAGCTAGACCTTGGGTAGGCTTTAATTCATCACAGTATTAATAGGGAAAATATGTCAGTTTTTGATCACCCGGAGTTCAATAATCACGAACACGTTGCGTTTTATCATGACGAGAAGGCGGGCTTGAGCGCCATTATTGCTGTACACAATACCAATCTGGGGCCAGCACTTGGCGGTTGTCGCATGTGGCCCTACGTAAATAGTGGTGAGGCATTGACCGATGTGTTGAGACTGTCAAAGGGGATGACGTATAAAGCAGCCATGGCTAACTTGGAGCTTGGCGGCGGTAAATCTGTGATCATCGGCGACCCTCGTAAGGCTAAATCGCCAGAAATGATGAAGGCAATGGGCAAGTTTGTTGAATCATTGGGCGGCAAGTATTTCACTGCTGAAGACTCTGGTATTTCAGTAACGGACTTGCAAACCATGGCAACCGAGTCGGATTACATCGCTGGTGTTAATGCTAAATACCACTATGCGGGCGAAGTACCTGACGGAAACCCGGCTCCGTCTACAGCGTACGGTGTGTTTGTGGGTTTAAAGGCGACGGTAGAGTACGGCTTGAAGCGCAGCCTTGATGGCGTCAGTGTTGCTATACAAGGTATGGGGCACGTTGGCTACCGTCTTGCAAAGCACTTGCATGAGCACGGTGCCAAGCTTTATGTTGCGGACATCTATCCTGAAGGTGTTGAAAAAGCAGTATCTGAATTTGGTGCGACAGCTGTAGCGCCGGAAGAAATACTGAGCCTAGATGTGGATGTGTTAGCACCATGTGCGTTGGGTGCAGCCATTAACGATTTGTCATTGCCTGAAATCAAAGCCAAAGTAATTGCAGGCGCTGCAAATAACCAGCTTGCACGTGAAGATATTGGTGAATTGCTTCAACAGCGCGGCATTCTGTATGCGCCAGATTACGTGATCAACGCGGGTGGCGTTATCGACATCTTCCATCAGCGTATGGAATCGAGTTCTAATGAAGCGCTTCGCGCACATATTGAGCAAATCGGCGAAACGCTAAAAGAAATTTATACCCGTGCAGAGCAAGAAGGGGCGGCGACAAACCGCGTTGCCAACCTTATTGCCGAAGAGAGATTTTCTTTAAAGGGTTGAAAACTCTCAACCAAATAGTCATAATGCGCCCCGCACTCAGGCAGGGGCGAATGACTTTGCTTTGAATGCGATTTTCTATGGTGGGCTTTTGGTCCTCCCGCAATGATACTCTGTGAACCCGGTCAGGCCTGGAAGGGAGCAGCCGCAGCAGACGACTCATGTGCCGGGATGTGGCTGGAGGCCCGCCACCCAAATTCCTTATTCGTCTTCTTTTTTAGTCTTTTCTATTTCATCTAAGTACTTGAGTGCTTTACTAATAGCATGCTCAACATTCATTTCCATTTGATTTCGTTCGCTCTGAGGCAGGTAAAACGCCATGTCTACTTCGTAGCGGATATAACGTGGTGGAACCTGATTTAAGGCAAGACAGCATAAGTCTGCTAAGTAATCAGGACTTTTCGTGGTATCGAGCCCCAGCTTACTGATTCTTTCTAAAACCAGGTGTTCATAATAGTTATGGATGTCGTCATCTAGTTTCATGTTCATTCCCCTTATAATTGTTGTTGTTAGCGCCCTGCGTAAAAGTGCTGTGGTATGCAAATATGCTGTGCGGAAAATACAGCGCTTGTCCAATTAATTGGACACATTTTTATACAAGCTATATGGCACAACACGAACCTTGGCTATATATCCTTATAATGTATAGCTTGTATTCTGTGGATGTCGAGTCGACGGTGATAGAATTACGAAGTTAAACAAAGCAATAAGGCAAGAACGACATGAAAAAAATATAGAGCCCTGCTACTACGGCGATTACCTACAGCTTGATAAGATTTTGGGGGCGCAGGACTTACAGAGTGAGAAGTACGGTGACGCGGCGCACGAAGAAATGCTGTTCATTATTGTTCACCAAGTTTATGAGCTTTGGTTTAAGCAGGTTCTTCATGAATTAAATGCAGTAATTGATACGTTTAATCAAGAAACAGTTAAAGATCAGCAGCTAACACTAGTGGTGCATCGCTTACAGCGAGTCATACAAATTCAAAAGTTAATGAACGATCAAATTGCTATCATGGAAACCATGACGCCACAGCAGTTTTTGTCGTTTAGGGACTACCTGGTGCCCGCGTCGGGCTTCCAAAGTATACAGTTCAAGCGTTTAGAAATATCACTGGGCCTAAAGCGTGATTTCAGAATCGACTTTGATAAGCAAAGCTTCTACAACCGTCTGACTGATAAAGATAGAGCGTTATTGGAAACCCTTGAAAGCAAACCCAGTTTGTTTGAGCTGGTCGACAAATGGCTTTCAAGAATGCCGCTTCTAAAAACTGAAGGTTTCGATTTTTGGCAATATTATAAAGATGCGGCAGACGAAATGTTGAAAGACGATCATCATACAATTTCAACCAGTGACATGCTATCTGATACAGAGCGGCGACAAGAGCTAAAAGACTTACAAGCAACGATGGAGAACTTTGATGCGTTGTTTGATGATACGCAGTTTGAAAAGTTAAGAGGCGAGGGCAAGTTCCGCTTAAGTCATAAAGCATTGCTTTCTGCATTATTCATAAAGCAGTATTCTGAAGAGCCTATCTTTAATCTGCCGTTCCAGCTTATTACCGCACTCACAGAGATAGACGAGCAACTCACTATATGGCGCTATCGTCACGCAATGATGGTTCAGCGCATGCTGGGCACTAAAATTGGCACTGGTGGATCGTCAGGACATCATTACCTCAAGAAAACCACTGAGTCTAATCGTATCTATTTAGACTTTTTTAACATGGCAACCTTCTTACTTCCCAAAAGTGCATTGCCAGAATTGCCTGAAACTGTAAGAAGACGACTGGGGTTTTATCTCCAATAGTTTGAAAAGTAAGCTTTTATGCGTTTTTTCTTACTGTTATTCGTCGCATTTTTCTCTGCATGAAATTTAAACGTAAACAACAAAATCAGTAAGTTAGCTGCACTTTTATGGTGCAGCTAACCGCATCCTATCGAAGAGCCCTTGATTTTCATCCTGTCAATATGTCAATTATACAAAAGGATAATTTTAAAAAATCCTAATAAAAACATTAGTTTAATTCTGTTTTAAGGTGTTTTTAAAAAACCTAAACAGAGAAAAACTTTAATAAGAAATGAAAACCAGGGAAAAACAATGACGTTTAATAAAACGCTTACGGCGGTGGCTGTTGCCGCGTCGATGGGCCTCTCTGCGCCTGTATTCGCGCAAGAGTCCAAAGGTACAATTACTGGCACATCAGTATCAGCTAGTACAGAACAAGCTCTTGCAGGAGTAGAAGTTACTATTGTAAATCTGGAAACAGGGTTAACCAGAACTATTGTTACAGACAGTGACGGTAGATATACCTTTCCTCTTCTTCCACCTGGCAATTATAGCTTAACCGCTAAAAAAGATGGCTTCTCTGTTGCGCAAGAAAAACAATTCAGTGTAAGGCCTTCAGGTAAAACAAATTTGGATGTCGCTCTCGAAGCGGGTGATATCGAAAGAATCTCTGTGCGTGGAACTTCAATTTCCAATATCGATGTGACTTCGAGTGAGTCACAGCTATATGTTGACCAAGAGTTTATATCTAAAGTTCCAGTACCTCGCGATATTTCTTCAGTAGCGCTACTTGCTCCGGGTACCGTTTCTGGTGATTCCGACTTCGGTAACTATGCTTCGTTTGGCGGTTCTTCAGTTGGCGAAAACGTTTACTATGTGAACGGTATTAACGTTACAAACTTCCGTAACGGATTGGGGGGCTCAGAGCTTCCATTTGAAATGTACGAATCTTTCGAAGTAAAAACAGGTGGTTACTCAGCCGAGTTCGGGCGTTCAACAGGTGGTGTTATTAACGCACGGACCAAGAGCGGTAGCAATGAATTCAAATGGGGAGCCAGCGCATATTACGAGCCAGCAGCCCTTAGAGCTCACCAGCCCGACGTATTCTACAGAACTCAAGAAGATGCAGAAGAGGCTGGAACAGCCTATTACGTTGTTAACAAAGAAGACGAAACAGGTGAGACAAACGTCAACCTGTGGGCTTCTGGCGCGCTTATTGAAGACAAACTCTTTTTCTTCGGCTTAGTAAATCAAAAAGTACGTCAGCGTGATTACGCAGAGACTACAACGATCTACGACCGCGAAGGTAACGACACGTTACTCAGTGCAAAGCTTGATTGGTACATTACGCCCGAGCACATACTAGAATTTACGGCATGGGATAATACTGAAGAGCTAGAATCTGAAAAGTTCCTATATAGCCCAGATAGCGACAATGTGGGATCGTCGTTAGGTGAATATACGCTGGAGCGTGGCGGCACGACTTGGGGAGCTCAATATACAGGCATCATTACCGATGATCTTACCGTGAGTGCCAAATACTCGGTTAACAAAACGAGCTACAGCAATCTGAATAATGGCGCCAATCCGCTAGGTGATGCTCCGGTTATTTACGACAGATTTACCAACATAGAGTATGGCGCCTACGGCTTAACGACGCCTTCAGTTCAAGAAGATAAACGTACGGCTATTCGTTTTGACGTAGAGTGGTACGTTAATGCAGACCATGTCCTCAAAATTGGTATCGATAATGAGGACCTTGAGGCTTATGAAAATACTTCTCGCGCAGGTGGCGTTGCATACCGATATGAAAACTGTGGCGATAATCTAGATGAGCCGAGTAATGCAGACTGCCAAGTTCGCCAAGAGTTTTATGTAAACCAGGGCGACTTTGAGACCAAGAGCTTCGCTTATTATGTTGAAGATACTTGGACAGTGACAGACAACATTACTGCAAGAATTGGTCTTCGTAATGAAACCTTCGAAAACTTTAACAAAGCCGGTGAAAAATTTGTTGATGTAAGCGATCAGTGGGCACCACGTTTGGGCTTGAGCTGGGATGTAAAAGGTGACGGTGAGAGTAAAGTATTTGCAAACTACGGCCGCTACTATCTTCCAGTTGCGACGAATACAAATATTCGTCTTGCGGGTGATGAACTCTATACACGCCAGTATTTTGATGTTGAGTCAATAAATGATGATTTCACGCCTGTATTGGGCGAGGCTACTGGCAGTTTGACGGTATACAGTGACGGTACGCTTAAAGGAACGACAGAAACAGTCAATGCCGACCTCGACCCTATGTATCAAGATGAATATATTCTGGGTTATGAGCAAGTCATTAACGAATCTTGGAGCTTCGGTATTAAAGGGACTTACCGCGACCTGAAAAGCTCTCTGGAAGATATTGCTATCGATGCAGGCTTCGACGACTACATTCAACAAGAGTTTGGTTCATCGTGTACACTATGTTCTGGCTTCCATTATTATGTTTTAACAAACCCAGGCAACGATGTAACAATTACCACAGATCCAGATGGAGATGGTGATGTACCATACGGAACATACACTATTCCTGCTGATATGTTGGGTTACCCTGAAGCTGAACGTCAGTATGCCGCGGTTGATTTGACTGTTGACCGAGCGTGGGATGATATTTGGATGATGAGCTTCACCTATACGTGGAGCCATAGTTGGGGTAACACTGAAGGTGCTGTTCGTTCTGATAATGACCAAACAGATTCTGGTTTAACAACAAACTTTGACCAACCAGGCCTTCTTGATGGCGCATATGGTAATTTACCGAATGACCGCCGTCATGCTGTTAAACTAACAGGTGCTTACCAGCTCTTTGAGAACTTTACACTGGGAGCAAACTTCCGTTGGACATCAGGTAGACCACTTAACTCTTTTGGTTATCACCCAACAGATCTTTTCGCAAGCTACTATGATGCGGAGTCATTTGTAAAAGATGGTGAGTTAGTTTCTCGTGGCTCTGAAGGTCGTACGCCTAGTACTTGGACTTTGGATTTGAGTGCGAAATACCTTATTGAGCTAGAGCAAGCGGACGTAGCACTTCGTGCTGACATCTTTAACTTATTCAACAATGATGATGCTACTCAGCTTAACGAAATAAACGAGCGTTATGCTGGACAAAGTGATGAAGGTATATTCCTTGGAGAATACAACCCAAGTTACGGGTTGCCTACATCTTTCCAAACGCCACGTTACGTGCGCTTCAGTGTAGAAGTAAATTTCTAAACAAGGTCGAAAGCCCAGCATAGTGCTGGGCTTCTTTTTTACTATGAATCATCTATTGCAAAAGTTAGTTTCAGCCTCAAAATCAGTCAATAAGTCACAGGTTGAGGCGATAGTTAGCGACTTAATCAACTTACAAGCACCTTTACAAGAAAGATGGGTTGGAGTAGGGCAAATAGCAAAATCGTTTGGCAGTTATAGACTAGCTAAGCGCTGTATCGAAAAAGCGCTTGAACAAAGCCAAAGTGATCAAATGGTCGCGCAAGCCTTGGGAATGCTCTCTGATTTAGGAAAAACCGAGTTGGCATACGAATACCTGCAGTCTATCGGCAACAGAGTGTCGTCGTCTGTAGTGCTATTACACTTAAAAGGAGTACTCGCTTATCAACTGGGTTACTTCACTCAAGCAAAGCAGTCGCTTAGAGAAGTCTTAATAAAAGTCCCAACGTCAGGGGAAACACTCCACTTATTATCAACGATGTCTGATACAGAGGAAGCAAAAGAGCTACAGAAGGAACTAGATACCTTATTATCTAGCATGGACAAGGCCCCTTTATCAGTGTCCAAAGCATGCTTTTACAACGCCTTAGGGAATACCTACCTAAAAACCTCCGAAGTGGTTACCGCTTACCAATATTTTGAAAAGTGCGCAGAAACCATGCGAGCGATCTCACCAAAGGATAAGTCATTTGATTACTCATTAATTGAGGATTGGAGAAACGAGAACGTTGAGTGCGCAGAGGTTAAACCTTCTAACTTCACAGACGAAAGTGTTTCAACGAAAAGCTCTCCAATTTTTATTTTGGGAATTCCTCGAACTGGAACAACGCTTGTAGAACAAGTCATCATTCAAAATACAGAAGCGCAGAGTGTGGGGGAAATAGATGCCTTTCCGATGGCAGTAGATAACGTATTAAAAACTAAAAATGCTCTAGAGCGCCTAAAAACACTCGCTCTTTTAGATGAAGAAAAATGCAGTATGATAGCTGACGAGTATTTTAAGATTTGTAGCGAATATGGGGTATCAAATGCCCTGATCGTTGACAAAAGCTTAAGTAACTTGCGATATGCTTATGCAATCAAGCACGTTTTTAATAAAGCAATCTTTGTTGTCACCAAAAGAAATGAAATTGATAACGCATGGTCAATATTCAAGACGCAATTTAGTAATAGTTTACATTGGTCTTGGGATATTAGAAAAATAAAAAGTTTTATTGATAATGAGTCTAGATTAGCGAAAATTTTGGCTAATTCTAAAGAGGTAGCACCAATAGTAATACAGCTAGAAACCTTGCAAGACCAGCCACAGGAAAAAATAAAACAAGTAATTAATAGGGTTTACCAAAAGCAAGGCGCTACTCGTGAGACTGAGTTGCTATCTTTACCTCCATATGAAGCAGGAAAAGTAGATACAACAGCAGTAAGAACTGCAAGTATGTATCAGGCTCGACAGCCGATAAGCAGCGACCATGCACACTCTAAAAATATCCCCCCCAAGTTCGAAAAAACATATTCAGAAATTCATTAGTAGAGTATTTGAACTGTAAGCGGCCGTCATCGATTTTGCTGTTCGCCGCATAGATGAGTTCATTAAACTTTAGTCTTGGTTTGAAGTGTATGAAAAGTGAGCTAAAAAAGCTTGGTATTGTAAAGTATATGTAAAATGTAAGTTAATATTTACAGATTAGAGTTAAAAGACAAAAAAAAATTGAACTTTTGTGAAACACCCGTCTGATCCCAGTTGACCCTTCGCACAGGATGTGGTTATTATCAAAGTGAGGCTTTGACCTTACTAATAATAATTCGTTATATAAACGATTTAAGAAACACACACTAAGAGTTTTAGTGGTCCAGGGAGACAATACATGTTTACAAACTCTAAGCTGGCTAAATCAGTGAAGTTAGCGTGCGCATTCGGTGCTGCATCATCTATCGGCTTCACTGGTGCAGTTAACGCACAGGAAACCGAACAAGCAGCGGAAGCAGTAGAAAAAATCGAAGTAACAGGTTCACGTATCCGTCGTACAGACATCGAAGGTGCAAACCCAGTTACAGTAATGTCTCGAATCGACATTGAGCGATTTGGTGTAACGTCTATCGGTGACGTTCTTCAGGCTATCCCTTCTGCAGGTTCTGCTATTAACACCAACAACAACAACGGTGGTAATGGTACAACTACAATCAACATTCGTGGTATCGGTTCAAACCGTACTCTTGTTCTAGTTAACGGTAAACGTTGGGCTCCAGGTCTTGGCGGTTCAGTTGACCTTAACAACATCCCAGCAGCAATTATCGAGCGTATCGAAGTACTTAAAGATGGTGCTTCTGCTGTATACGGTTCTGACGCGGTAGCTGGTGTTGTAAACATCATCACTCGTCAAGATTTTGAAGGCGTTCACGCGTCTGGCTACATGGGTCAGTACGATGAAGGCGACGGCAACAAAGAGCAGTGGGATGTTGGTTTCGGTACTTCAAACGATAAAGGTAACGTTTACTTCAACATTTCTTACGTAGAAGAAGAGCCAACATTCACGGGTGACCGTGAAATTTCAGCTGTGCCTGTATTCGGTGCACCTACTGGCTTCGGTGGTTCATCTGGTACGCCTAACGGTCGTTTCTGGTACTTCGATGAAGACGGTACTTCATTCAACGTACAAAATGACGGTAACGGTGGTCTAATTCCTTGGTCTGGAAGCAGCGCTTTCAACTTCGCGCCACTTAACTACCTATCAACACCTCAAGAGCGTACAAACATTTACTCTCAGGGTCGTTACGAGCTTACAGATAACCTAAGTGTTAACGTTACGGGCTTCTACGGTAACCGTCGTTCTGCACAGTTGCTTGCTCCTACACCATTATTCTTAGGTTTTGCTGGCGGTACTTCTGGTATCACTATCGCTGCAAACAACCCATATAACCCAACTGGTCTAGACCTATCTGACCAAGCTGGCTTCGGCGAGCCAAATGGCCTATATTTCCTAGGTCGTCGTATGCTAGAAGCTGGTTATCGTCAATTCGCTCAAAACGTTGACCAATACCAATTTAACGGTGGTTTTGAAGGCGTTATTGAAATCGGCGATAAAGAGTTCTTCTGGGACGCGACTTACACGTACGCTGATATCACACAAAACACGTTGACTGACGGTCTGCTTAACATGGACCGCGTTGCATTGGCACTAGGCGATGTTGACGCATGTAACAATTCAGACGACGGCTGTGTACCACTTAACCTATTTGGCGGCGCAACTGCTATCGGTGAAGGTACTATCACGCAAGATCAATTAGACTACATCACGTTTACTGCACAGGATGCGTTGAACTCTTCTTTAGAGAGCTACACTGCTAACCTTTCTGGTGAAATCATGGAGCTACCTGCGGGTTACCTTGCTTTCGCAACAGGTTATGAAAAACGCTGGCAGTCTGGTTACGATCAGCCTGACGCGCTAATCGCAGCGGGTATTACTTCTGGTAACTCTCGTCAGCCAACTTCAGGTGACTTCAGCGTTGAAGAATTCTACCTAGAGCTTGCTGTTCCTCTACTTTCAGATATGCCTGGCGTAGAGCAACTAGACCTTGAACTAGCGACTCGTTACTCTGACTACAGCAACTTTGGCGATACAACAAACTCTAAAGTTGGTCTTAAGTGGCGTGTAAACGAAGACTTAATCGTTCGCGGTACATGGTCTGAAGCGTTCCGTGCTCCTTCACTATCAGAGCTATTCTTGGGTAACAGCGATAGCTTCGTTACACTTCAAGACCCTTGTAACGGTGGTGAGGCAGGAAATCCAAATGCACCAGGTTGTGCGGGAATCCCTGCTGGTTACCAACAGCCTAACCCACAGATCAGAACTACCGTTGGTGGTAACGCTGACCTACAGCCTGAAGAAGCAGAGAGCTTTACATACGGTTTCGTATACTCTCCAGCACAAGTTGAAGGCCTATCAATCACGTTTGACGTATTTGATATCGAAGTTGACAATGCAGTATCAACTGTTGGCGCGCAAAGCATCCTAGATGCGTGTGCTGAAACTGGTACGCAATTCTGTTCACTAATCGAACGTAACTCTGGTGGTGTTGTAACTGAGCTATTCAACGGTCTTGTGAACCTTGGTGGTCAAACAACATCTGGTTTCGATTATAACGTTGCTTATAACTTCGAAACTGAGTTTGGTGACTTCCGTCTTAACTGGGATGGCACATATGTAGACGAGCGTACAACAATTGTTGTTGACCCTGTAAGCGGTGAAACAATTGAAGAAAACGACGCTGGCCGTGCATTTGACCGTGACGTAATTCCACGTCTTCGTACTAACCTGTCTGTTACTTGGGCATACGAAGATTGGACTGCGAACTACCTAGTACGCTTCATTGGTCACACAACTGAAGAATGTTCATTCGGTACTTCTACAGATGCAGATGGTAACTACCTAGAAGATACACTATGTAGCGATCCAGGTGAGACTACATTTGATGATGACGGTAACCTAGTTAAAGATAGCTTCAACGAGCTTGAAGATATGGCTTACCACGATGTGTCTGTTGGTTATGCAGTTACTGATAACCTTCGTCTAACGCTTGGTGTTAACAACCTTTGGGATACTGACCCAGAAGTTTCTTTCACTACGTTCGCGAACAGCTTCGACCCATCAATGTATGAAATCCCTGGAAGATTCTTCTACGGTCGTGTAAATCTTGAATTCTAATTCAATGATTGCATAAGATTTTCAAAAATTTAAAGGCCTCGTAAGAGGCCTTTTTTGTAGGAGAATATTGTGAAGAGCATTGAACAACTCCTGACAAAAGCAGATTTGCATTTTCAAAGGAACGAATACAGTCAAGCTTATGATTGTTTACGCATTGCTGGTCAGTCAGGACATTTGTATGCCGCATTAGACTACGCTTATCACATCGCACCAAATAGCCCCAAAGCAGCTATCGACTATCTGAGCGCATTACCAGACAACTCAAAACCTACTGTAAGGTTTCACTGTTTACTCATTTCACGGTTTTATCTATTTAAAGAAATGAATTATGAGCTGGTGAGTGAGCTCGTCAGGCTTGCTTCAGCAGGGCATGCAGAGTCCTTAATTGTATTACTTAGTTGGACTGAGCAAAACACATCGGTTTACGCTCAATTGAAGGGTACATTAGGTCGCCATAATCCCAACATTTATCGTCAATTGTTTATGGGAGACCCTAATTACGCCGATGTTTCTACGTCTTTATGTGAAGATACAATCATCACCACGGTACTTGAAAAGCAAACCTCGCTACTAGATAAAACTAAAACTGCTGTTGATAGCAACGGTATCGTTTGTGAAATGAGCGGCGTACTGTCAGATATTGAATGTGACTACATGCTTCTTCGATACAAAAGTTTACTTCAGCCATCTATGGTTCTAAATCCATTGAATGGTAATCCCATGAAAGATGATATTCGCACGAGTGAGGTCGCTATTATCACTAATCAATGGGTAGATTGGATAAGTCGCGAAGTAGAAGTGAAGATGAGCCGTATGTCTGATACAAAACCTCAGCATGGTGAACCACTAAATTTACTGAGATACAAAGATGGCCAAGAATACAAACCGCATTATGATGGGTTTACTGATACTCAACTAAAGCAAACCAGTATTATTGAAGAGGGAGGCCAGCGCACCCATACGATATTGGCATACTTGAATTCATTGAGTGAGGGCGCTACTCACTTTCCCAAGTTAGGAATAACGATCTATCCAGAAAAGGGAAAGCTGGTGAGTTTTCTTAATGTTGATAAAAATCTGGCGCTAGAAAAACAGAGTTATCATTGTGGCCAACCTGTCTCTACAAATGAGAAATGGATGCTTACAAAATGGGTGAGGCTAAATTCTACTCAGTATGGTAATTTAGTCCATGGAAGTTAAACCAAATATTTTTTCAAGGAAGCGATATGAAAACATTAATTCTTTCAGGTATGTTGAGTGTTATAGCATTAGCAGGTTGTAGCTCTACCTCTTCAAATGCAAGTTCTTCTACCGAGCAAGCAAGCAACAACATAGCTAGCAGTAAAGATGATGGCATGGTGTGTAAGATGGAGCGAAAAGTCGGTTCAAATATGATGCGCCGAGTTTGCTATACAGCAGAAGAAAGGGAAATGATGGAAGAGGCCGCACGCGAAAGCTGGACTCGTATGCAAAGAGGGACTGAAACTTCAGGCTCAGGCTTGTAATGTGAACGAAGGCTACTATAAAGTAGCCTTCTCGTTTCTAACGCTACTTATTAAAATGACAAAGCAAATTGAACAAGCCCTTAAACAACAGAATTTTGATCTCGCTACAGCGCTTTATTTAGAGTGGTACGAATCTTCTCCCCTAGACTTCAATATCGAAGGTAGCCAGCCTTCACGTGTTAAAGCTACACATATTTCTAACGCCGCAAATCTAGCGCGAAGAGCAGGTTTCAACGAACTGCAGTTTGTTAAAGATATATCTCCGCGATTAGGTGAAATGGTCAAAGTTTTGTTTGGTCTTGCACAACCTTCTTTTCAAACCCGCTTCAACGACCTAATTTTGTTTATATTCCTGAGCTTACCAGTAAACCGTTTTACGATATTCAGGAATGTGAAGGATTAAAGAGTTGGATACAGACATTGCAGCCTTTTATAGATGAGTTGTTGGATATAGGCAAAGTATCAAAAAGCAAATATGTTGAAGAGTTTGAAAATCTACCGAATTTGGAAGAGTGGAACAAGCTAAGAGATGAATGGCTCTCTACCCATCTAATAAAAGGTGGGGAGCACAGTGAAGTGTTTAAATCGTTAAGTGAACCGCTTCGTGAAGTATTGGAAAGGGCACCATTGGCGCATTGTCCACCTCATGCACCTGAAATGTTTGTTTCTGTGCTAGAGCCTGGGGCATACATCCCTCCGCATTACGGAATTTCAAATTGTAAGCTTACCGTGCATATACCTTTAAAAGTCACAAAACATGCATCGTTGAAAGCGGGAGACGAAATATTCAAGTGGGAAAATGAACAATCCGCGATGATCTTCGATGATAGCTTTCTACATTCCGCAAAAAATGAGAGCGATGAAGTAAGAATTGTGCTCATTTTTGATATATGGCATCCAGACTTATCTTCGTTAGAAAAGGAAGGATTGGCAAAGTTTATGACAAAATTTGCTGTCTGGAACAATGGGGTAGGTAAGTTAGCTAACTTAGATGCACAGTTACGAAGAAAATAATAATAGTATGAATATAGTACAACAGCTCGTCTCAGCTTATAACCAGAAGCAATATCAGCAGATTATCCAATTTATTGAGAAGCAGTTATTTCTGTTGCAAAAAGACCCAGTATTTATTCAACTATTCTGTGGCTCGCTTCGCCAAGTTCAGCGAGTGAAAGAAGCTGAGAAATATTTAGTAAAAGGGCTGAAGAAATTTAAAAATCACCCCGAATTATCAAATGCTTTAGGTAATTTATACCTATCCACTCGGCGAATTGACTTGGCAGTATCGACCTTTCAAAAGTCGAGTGAATTAGCGCCTAATAATGTTGATTTAAACTATAATTTGGCACGTGCACTAATTGAAAAAAATGCGTTAAAGCAAGCGCGTATAGCAGCAGAAAAAGTTCTAGCGTTAGTGCCGAATCACGTGCAAACGAAGCTAATTATGGCAGACATTTTTTCGAAGCAATCAGACTTTAATGAAGCCATAATCGTCTTAAAAGATGTCTTAGCTATTAGTCCAGAAAATATTGTTGCTTTGAACAATATCGCCAATTTGTATCGCAAAATTGAAGACTATGAACAAGCATTAAAGCATTTTGAATTAGCGCTTTCTAAAACTAATGCTAACCCTACTATTTTAAGAAATTATGCAGCAGTACTCGCGCTATCAAATCAAAGAGAGCGCGCGGAAATGGTGTATCTGAAAGCATTGAAAGTTGCACCATCTGATTGGGAGCTTCAGGAGGAGCTGGCCAAGTTTCTATGGGAAGAGGGAGTTGATGCGCCATTTGTTCATATTGAGTCATATATCAAACGACAACCTGAAGACGATAGCTTCAGGTTTCGTTTTATTCAGTTGCTAATACAAGCCGACGAATATCATGCGGCAAAAGAGCAATTAGACTTACTTACTACAGAAGCAATTAAGACTCACGAAATTGCGCCATTGAGGGCCAGAGTGCTCAGAGAACTAGGTGACTATGAGGCTTCTATTGTTGAAATAGAAAATGCCAAAATACAGTCAAATAAAGTGGCGCTATTAAGTGAGAAGGGCTATTCGCTGCTTTGTTTGGGGCGCGCAAAAGAAGCACTCAACTGCTTCAACCAATTGATAAAAATAGAACCACTAAACCAAGGTTGGTGGACAATGTTATCTACATGTTGGTCTATGGCCGAACAAGAAAACCGTTATAAATGGTTGTGCGACTATGACAAGCTTGTTTACGTTAACGCTATTAAACCTAGTCCAGTTGATACTGCTAATTTCAATGAAAAACTAAAAACTGCCCTTGTAGAAAAACATCAGAATCAACGGCATCCTATTGGACAATCATTGAAGAATGGGACGCAAACATATGAAGATTTATTCGTCACATCCTTACCTATCATTAAAGAATTGTCGGAAAACATTTTAGCGCAGGCAAAACTATTTACCGCGCAACAGTGTGCAGACAAAACCCATCCGTTTTTATCACGGTTAAGCGATAAGCTTAAATATATCGGTTCTTGGTCAGTAAGGTTAAGAAATGGAGGCTTTCATAAGTCTCACTACCATCCAGAAGGATGGTTAAGCGGCGTTTACTATGTGGATGTGCCTAAAGCCGTTGATACGGATGGGCAAGGCTGGTTGATGTTTGGTAGGGCTGATATTGCGAATCAACGATTTGAAGGGGATTATGCAGTCAAACCCGAAGGGGGGACGGTCGTTCTGTTTCCATCATACATGTGGCACGGTACTAACGCTTTTACCACTGATGAACACAGATTAACCGTTGCCTTCGATATTATTCCAAACGAAAACTAAACGTAGTTACATTTTTTCTAGCTTAAACGCCAGGGTGTAGCGGGGCGTGTAACAAATTCTATTGGGCGGTCTACCGACGTGTTTGATCGCACCATGGAAAATTGCAACACGAGCAGGTTTTGGTGTGCACGCGAATAAGCAATCGTCGTTGTTGTCATAGAACAACGTTTCTCCTCCCCACTCAATGTCCCATTCAGGTGCAATATAAACCAAAACAGTGAACTCATTCGCATCAGGTGCACAATCTGTGTGCGTAAAAAGCATATCTCCATACGATGCGTGATTCACATATCCTCTATAAGCACTAAAATCTTGTTTTGTAATACCGCGAATGGCCTCAATCGCTCTGTGGTATACGGGGAGGGTTCTAATTTGCTCAGATGTTAGATTCACTGCCCAATGCCGATATTCTTGTGTATCAGGTCTAGCAATTTCGTCTCGCTTGAACGCGCTTACTTGTAAACCTTTGAATAAGCTTTCCGCTTCTGCCTGAGTACAAAGGTCGTCGAAGATCCACAGGGGTTTGTTCTCAATCGTAATGTGGTGAGTTGGCGTGAATGTCATTGCATACTCGTCTGTATTTTGGATTTTTCATGAAGTTTATATGATTAGCCCTTCTTTTAATAGCAAGTAACATCTAGGTTAAAAATCATATCTAATTTCTGCGAGTAGCCAGAAATGCGCGCTGAGAAATTGTTAAATAAATTTGGTAATTGATTATTAGTTAATCGATTAAGGTGTCAGTGATGCTCCATTCTTGTTTGATGTCATTATTTTGGAATGAAATCTGCACTGCTAATGAACACAAATTAGGCAGACGGAATGAAATCTACTAGGTGTAAACAGTGTGTTACTTGACTAAACGTAACATTCCATGTGAGTATAATACGTTCGTAGTACTGACAATTGACGTCGGCGCTACATTCCTGAAACAAAATTGTGAAAGTTTTATACGCCCCTTGCCCGAATATTTTCCTATCGGCGAGGATTCAAATAAGAAATTTGGTTGGGAACTATGTCCAAAATGAGCAAGAGAACTCTTATTGCTTCTACTGTTATGGGTGCATTCGCACTAACAGGTAGCGCAGTCTCTGCAGATACGCTTGAAGATCTTCATAAAGAAGAAGCGAAAATCCACGCGGCTGCAGCGAAATCTCAAGAAAAAATCAATACGTTGTTTGAACAGTCTCAAGAACTACTTGTTGAGTATCGTCAAACAGTAGATGAGACAGAAAACCTTAAAATCTACAACGATTACATCGCAAGCCTAGTTGCAGACCAGCAACGCGGTATCGATTCATTACAACGTCAGATCGACAGCATCGAACAAACTAAGCAGGGCATCGTTCCTCTTATGTTCCGCATGATCGACAGCCTAGAGCAGTTCATCAAGCTAGACCGTCCAATTCACTTAGACGAGCGTCTACAGCGTGTTGAGCGTCTTCGCGACCTTATGGCTAACTCTAACGTAACTGTTTCAGAACAGTTCCGTCAGGTACTAGAAGCTTACCTAGTAGAAGTTGAATACGGTACTAAGATCAACTCTTACCAAGGTACTATCGACGACGCAGGCACAGAAGTTACTGTTGACTTCTTTAACCTAGGTCGTACGGCGCTAGTTGCACTTTCTCTAGACCAAACTCACGCATGGGTATGGAACAACGAAAGCCGCGCATGGGAAAAACTGGGTGACGAGTATCTGTCTTCAGTTGTTGACGCAGTTAAAATGGCTAACAACGTCATTCCTGCGGATCTGATTAAACTACCAATTAGCGCAGCGGAGTAATTGTTAATGAAACCAGTATTCAAATCTCTTTTAGCCGCTGCGACAGTTGCAGTTGCAGCAACCGGAGCGCAGGCTCAGGAAGCAAAGAGCCTGAAAGACCTTCTAGACCAGGTTCAACAGAACCGCGTTTCTGAAGCTCGCCTAGATAAGCAACGCGAAGCTGAGTTCCAATCAGCACGTGCTGACAAGCAAGCACTTCTTCGCAAAGCACAAGCAGATCTTAAAGCTGAACAAGCTCGTGGTGACCGTCTACAGAAGCAATTCTCAGACAACGAAGTTACATTGAACGAGAAAGCTGCTGAGCTAGACCAAGCTACAGGTACACTTGGTGAAATGTTCGGTGTGGTACGTCAAGCATCTTCTGAAGCTTACGGCCGTATCTCTACATCAATCGTAAGTGCACAATTCCCTGGCCGTGGTCAGTTCCTTGCTGAAATGTCAGAAGACTCTAAAGGTCTTCCAAACATTAAAGAACTTGAAGACCTATGGTTTGCTCTTCAGAAAGAAATGACTGAAGGCGGTGAAGTAGTTAAGTTCACTACAGAAGTTGTTAACCTTGACGGCGGTTCTTCACAGCAAGAAGTTGTTCGTGTTGGTACTTTCAACCTTGTTGGTGAAGCTGGTTACCTAGCGTATGACGCTGAAGCTGAAGTTGTTCAGCCTCTTGGTCGTCAACCAGATGGTCACTTTGTAGCTTCTGCTGACGAACTAATCGGCGCTACTTCTGGTATTGTTCCTTTCTTTGCTGACCCTTCTCAAGGTGCAATCCTTGGTCTATTGAAGCAAAAAGCGACAATGTCTGAGCGTTATCATGCTGGTGGTCCAGTTGGTTACACAATCACAATTATGCTTGCGATTGGCCTACTAATTGGTATCTACAAAATGATCACACTAACGATCACTGGTGGAAAAATGCGTTCACAGCTTAAGAACGTAAACAATCCTTCAGAAGGTAACCCACTAGGTCGTATCCTTAAAGTTTACCAAGAGAACAAGACTGCTGATGCAGAAAACCTTGAGCTTAAACTTGATGAAGCGATTCTTCGCGAGCTTCCAAAAATTGAAAGCGGCATCAACGTTATCAAGATCTTCGCAGCGATTGCTCCTCTACTAGGTCTACTAGGTACAGTACTAGGTATGATCGAGACATTCCAAACCATCACACTATTCGGTACAGGTGACCCACGTATGATGGCAGGAAGTATCTCTATGGCTCTTGTAACTACTGCTCAAGGTATTATCGCGGCTCTGCCTCTAATCCTTACTCACAGCATCGTAGCTTCTCGTAGCAAGTCAATCATCCACATTCTTGATGAGCAAACTGCGGGTATCGTAGCTGCTCACTCAGAGTCGGAGAAAGCGTAATATGAATTACCTGATTGGATTATTCGAATCGGTCAGGGACTTTATCGCTACCGGCGGTGACGTACTATACTTCGTTGCTGCCGCGCTCTTTCTCATGTGGGTTTTAATGATTGAGCGTTACTGGTATTTAACCTCGGTCTTCCCAAAGGTGAAGAAAAACATCATCGCGAATTGGGATGCCCGAGCAGATACCACATCATGGTATGCGCATAGAATCCGTGACGCGTGGATTTCTCAAGCGTCAGACGACCTTAACGCTAGAATGCTGATTATCAGAACCATTATTGCAATGTGTCCACTAATCGGTCTACTTGGAACAGTAACCGGTATGATCAGTGTTTTCGAGACAATGGCAACACAGGGCACCAGCAACGCTCGTCTAATGGCAGCTGGTATCTCTATGGCAACGATCCCGACAATGGCGGGAATGGTAGCCGCGCTATCTGGACTGTTCATCAGTTCACGTCTTGAAGCGAAAGTGAAGCTGGCAAGAGAAGGGCTAGTTGATAGCCTGCCACATCATTAGAGAGAGAGATTATGGCTCGAAAAGTCAGAACCGAGGAAGAAGATGCACAGATCGACATGACGCCCATGTTGGATATCGTGTTTATCATGCTGATCTTCTTTATCGTTACCACTGTTTTCGTTAAAGAAGCAGGGATCGAAGTCAACAAGCCAGATGCGAGCCAGGCGATTCTTCACAAAAATGCAAACATTTTCATCGCCGTAACTGAAGACGGAAATGTATGGCTAGATAAGCGTGAAGTTGCGCCGGACAGCGTAAGAGCGAATATTGAAAGACTGCTTACCGAGCAGCCTACTGACTACGTAATCATTCAAGCTGACGTAAAAGCGAAGCATGGTTTAGTAGTTGAGATTATGGATCAGGTTAAAGCCGCTGGCGTTAACCGAGTCTCGGTAGCGGCAAGGGGATAAGATGTTACGTATAATTGTATCTATACTTTTAGGTGCTGGTGTTGCATTTGCCCTTTTCGTTCTAATGGCCAAGTTGATTGAAAATTCATCTAGACCAGCAGACGAAGTACCGCCTGCACCGGTTATCGATATTGTAATGCAGGAACCAGACGACCAGACGCAGACGCGTACTCGTGTTCCACCACCACCGCCACCTCCGCCTCCACAGCCTCCTAAAATGGAGCAAGTAGAGCCGGAAACAGCGGAACCTGATGCAGATGGCTTTAGCTTAGCTATTCCAGCTATCGACACAGGTGGTGTTGGTGTAAACATCGGTGGTGTTGGTGCAATGCAGCGTGATGGTGAAGCAACACCTATCGTTCGTATCGACCCGAAATATCCACCTGATGCAGCCCGTGACGGCCGTGAAGGTTGGGTAAGACTGTCTTTCACTATCAACGAAGTTGGTGGTGTTGAAGATATCGAAGTTATCGAAGCTGAACCTAAGCGCGTATTCGACCGTGAAGCACGTCGTGCTCTACGTAAGTGGAAATACAAGCCTAAGATCGTTGATGGCAAGCCAGTTAAACAACCTGGCATGTTCGTACAGCTAGACTTTAAACTGGAGCAATGATCATGATGAAACGTACATTCAAAATGTCAGCCGTTGCTTTAGTGCTAGGCGCAGGTGCGGTGCTTTCAGCACCCGCTGCCCTAGCGCAGTCAGCACCTGTTGTTTGTCCTGGATATGAGAAAGGAAAAACAACGCTTGTAGGTGAGCGTACCGGTAAAAAAGTTCAGAAAGCTTTTGAGTTCTACAATGAAGACCAAGTTAATGAAGCACTAAACGTACTTTACGAAATCGACGCATCTGACGATTTCGATAGAGCTTACGTAAAGCGTTTTATTGGTAACTTACTTGCTGCGCAAGAAGGTCAAGGTGGTAAAGCTTTAGGGTATTTGGTTGAATCAGTTGAACCAAAAGTTCTAAACGACCTTGAACACTCTCAAACACTTAAATTACTAGGTGATTTGAGCATGCAGGAAGAGAAGTACACTGATGCCATTAAATGGTATAACAAGTGGATGGACTTCACGTGTAAAGAAGACGCAGACGTATATACGCGTTTGGCACAGGCTTACTTTGAATCTAAGCAATTAGCGAAGATGGTTGAGCCAGCAGACAAAGCGATTGCTTTGTATGAAGAGCCAAACAAAAACCCGTATGTATTAAAGCTAACTTCTTACTACGAGCGTAAGATGTACCCTGAAACGGTTGCTGTGGCGGAAGATCTTGTTAGAACTTTCCCTCAGGAAAAAACTTGGTGGTCACGTCTTGGCTTTTTCTACATCTTAGTTGAAGACTATAAGAAAGGTCTTTCAACGCTAGAACTTGCTTATATGCAGGGCTATCTAGAGAAAGAGTCAGAAATAAAGACGCTTGCTCAGCTTTATCAAAGTAACGGTATGCCTTACAAGGCGGCCAAGTTGCTTGAAAAGCACGTGAAAGAAGGCTTGCTAAAAAATGATGCCGATATGTTAGCAAACGTAGCTAATGCTTATCACCAGGCAAAGAACTTCAAAACAGCTGCCGACTTGTATGCACAAGCTGCTGCTAAGAGTTCAGACCCTGAGCATTATCGTAAGCAAGGTACACTTTTACTTGTGGCGGAAGACTACAAAGGCGCTATTAAAGCACTAGAGAATGCTCTAGAGCGTGGTGCTGAAGACCCTGAGAAGATTCACTTCACGTTAATGGAAGCGAACTTCTACGCAGGTAACTTCAAGTCTGCTTACAAGCACGTACAAGAAGCTAAGAAAGATCGCTCTCTACGCCGCAACGCTGCAGCGTGGGAACCTTATATCAAGGAAAAAGCGAAGAACCGCGGTATTAGTATCTAATATGTGGTTTTAGCAAAAAAGCCTCCCTTTGGGAGGCTTTTTTTTGCCCTTAATTTAGTAAGTGAGCTTTTCTCGAATGGGGTTATATTTATAGGGCTTTAACACCAGTCCGCATAGGTCATTACCCACTCTGCTAGAATTAAAATGTTCGTAATCGCGACTTGTTAACGCAGGTATAGTGGCTCTACGCCAAGCTGATTATTTGTATTTTCAGGCTACAGACTTTCTATTATTTGAAAGCAGGCAGAAGTGCTTCTCTTATAACAATAGTGACTTCTTTTAACCCACTTGCTTTTAGGTTTTCTTTGTTAAATGTAGAAACAAGTTGCTTCGCATTCATATCTGAATGTGTAAGTACTTTTCTGAGAAAGCGCTTCGTGTTAATGATTTCAACAAGACGCCATAGCGTATACAGTATTGTGTTATTTGGCTTGTTCAGTTGAGTATTTGCGCTTGGTGTAGGCTGAGTCCCTGCATAACGCGCAATTTTATGTAATATCGGCCAAACATCATCTAAAGTGCGTGTGCCTTGGGTAAAATGTACTAACTTTTCTACATAGATTGTCAGTATGCTAATGGGCACGTTGTCTAACTGGTTATCGAATTTAAAGCTCTCTTTTAGCGCTACCAATTCAGAAAGCAGTCTTTTTGCTCTGTTAGAATGAGGATATAACGCTAGTGCACTGGTTTCGCCACTGGCTTTATTAGGCTTTCGCCCATAGTCTACAATCTCAAATCCATTTCTTGTCCAAAAACTGTCTAACTTAAGTGTCGTTCCATAAGAAGTACAGATAGCGTCAATACTTTGCTTCTTGGCTTCATTACTAACTCTTTGTAGCAAGTAACTGCCCATACCCTTACTCTGCGCAAGCGTATCGACGGCAATACGGTTAATACGCCAATATCTAAACGTTGCTGTTTTTGCATCAGCAGACAACAGAGCAAGTCGCTGTGCACCTAAATGCCCTTTAGGACGACGCTTTCCAGACGCAATCCCCAATGCGGTATCGTTCAGGTAGTCGCTACCTTCAGCGTTTATGATTGCAGCACCTATCACGTTGTCGTTGAATTTAAGTATGGCAACAAGTACATCCGGGCTATCCATCAAGCGCATAAAATCATCGGGCGTAGTTTGATAATGGGCTAATGAAAGTAGCGACATTATTTGCTGAAGCGCCTCTTCGGAAATGGTTTTAAACGAACTTATGGAAAAATCGTAATCTATCGGTGGGTTAATACTGTTTTTGAAATTAATCTCGCCAATATTGCGCGCCGCATCTCTGTCCTCAAATAAACAAGTCGTATTGAAAAAGGCTTCAATGGGATCATGTTCGAACCATCGTAACGGCGTTGATAGTCTTAAATGGATAGCTGATGGCGGTAAACTAGGGATGAGTTTGTGAATAAAACCACTGCCTGAACCTTCATAACCCAAAAGCGTAGTACTAAGCACCCACTGCTTGTGGTTGGCTATGATCCGGTATACATCCGGGAGGGGGATTGAAGCCGCTTCATCAACAATTACAACGTCGTACTTTTCATCTTCTGTGGTATATAACAAGGCACTGTCAGGGGGCACCCATTTTACACTGCCAAACGTCGCTGCCTCATTCTTATCACCAAGGATTAGTTGGGTTTGAATGTTAGCGGTGGATGGTTGTTGTGTTCTGACACCTGCTATTTCGTACTGTTGAATACGTGAAAGCACGTTCTTCACATTATCAAAGCGTTCACTGGTTAATAGTACATTTTTACCCTGTCTGATTAGGCTTTCAATGAATATACCTAATAATGATGACTTGCCTCTGCCTCTTGGGGCGGTAATCAGCGCGTTTAGTTTATTAAGTGAGTGTGCTTGATATAAACGACTGTATGCCTGCTCTTGCTCTTCTGATTTAAATAGTGAGCCTCTATAGACGTTTGATGTTACGCCTTGGCTAATGCGGTACATAGCCGTATCTGGAAGTGTGGTTTTTTCTTCAGTGTGAAATGCCACGTAGTCGTTGTTACGCAGGTGCTTTATAAAGCGTTCGAGGTATCGACTTTGTGTAAGTGTAAACCCCTCCGACAGGAACGAGACCGAAATATTGTTGACCCATTCACTCAATGCAGGGCAAATAAGTATTAAACAACCACTGCGTTTAACGATCCCCGCCACTGCCATCACGTCGCCAGGTTTGAATGAATCGCGACAGTCTAATGTGGCAATGTCACATTCGCTCCCCAGTACTTGTTTGCGGTTCTTTCCCTTAAGTGTATCGCCAGCAAAATTCACAACGCTTATAGATGAAACTTCATCTACAAAGGCTTGAACGCTACGTATGGCAGCTTCACAAAAATCATCATTGCCAGATATTACAAGCATTCTCCGGTGAAGCGGGCAAGTCACGTTTGATAAGTGTGAAGCGTGAGAGCTTTTTTTGCAGCCATTTTCGCCGCTATTTTCAAAGTAGGGGGCTAATAGCCATTCGCGTAATTGAGTTAGCGCCATGAATCAGTTTTTTCGGTATAATCTAACGCTATAGTAGCGATTTATTATGAGGAATTCGAATGCGCTTTCTTTCTCGGCGTCTAGTTATGCCAAACGACCTTAATTACGCCAATTCTTTGTTCGGTGGCCGCGCGTTAGAATGGATAGACGAAGAAGCTGCAATTTGGGCTATTTGTCAGCTAGAAACTAATTGCTTGGTAACTAAGCATATTGGTGAAATTAGTTTCGAATCACCGGCTATGCAGGGTGATATCGTAGAGTTTGGTCTAGAAACTAAAGCTGTAGGCCGTACGTCTATTACCGTAAGCTGCTTGGTACGCAACAAAGCAACCAAGAAAACCATCTGTTTTGCAGACGATATCGTTTTCGTAAAGGTTGACCCTGATACGCGTCAACCAACCGCACACGGCAAAACGTTGGAAGGTTTAAAAGCACAAACTGACGATGAAGTACGTCGCCTAAATATGAATATTGACGCTGAATAGCCCTAAGCTTTCAACGCCTTATATCATATATAAAACCTTACGTTAGCTTAACGTCTTATCTGCTTGACGGCGTGTATCGAACTGGTAGACTCCGTCGCAGAAGTTGAGTTTGCTAGTTTTAGCCGCGCAACACTATACCAAGGGGTGTCCGTTTTCGGTCTGAGATCCACATTCGTGGGAACCCTTAAACCTGATCCGGATAATACCGGCGTAGGGATGGTTCACAATATAGCCTTATCACCTGCCGTTAGACCCGGATCTTTTTTCTTAAATAAGAATAAGAGATCCCATGTATAAAACACTTTTCACACTTTCACTGCTTGCTAGTTCCGTTGCGGCCTATGCGCAACAAACCAATGTAAGTAACACTTCAGATAGCACGCCATCAGATATTGAGCGCGTCATCGTATCTGGTGATTTTCGTCAAACTACACTCGACCAGTTAAGTGCTAGCGCGACCATTTTAGATCAAGAGCGTCTTCGCAGTAGACAGCCGAGCCATATCGACAGTGTGCTAAACAGTATTCCAAACGTAAACTTTGCAGCTGGTGCGTCTCGCGGCCGCTTCGTGCAAATTCGCGGTATTGGAGAGCGTAGTCAGTTCGCCGAGCCTATCAATCCTTCTGTAAGCTTTATCGTCGATGAATTTGATTTTTCAGGCCTTGCTGCGGCAGGTCTTATTTTTGATACTAAACAACTAGAGGTATATCGCGGACCTCAGGCTACCTTATACGGCACAGGTGCATTGGCCGGAGCGGTTAAACTCTCCAGTAATGACGTGGGTAGCGACGCCCCAGACTACGTTGAAGCCCGCATTGGGAACAAAGAGAGTTACCGTATTGAAGGCGCCACTGGTGATGATATCAACACGGATTGGGGCTATCGTGTTGCGCTGGTTCATAATCGCAGTGATGGCTTTGTAGAAAATACGTTCTTAAATAGAAGCGATACCGCGAATATCGATGAAACCGCACTGCGCTTTGCCGTTGAAGGCAGCGTAGATGAGCGAACCACACTTGCACTTACTTATCGCTGGTACGATATCGATAACGGTTACGATGCATTCTCGCTAGACAATGACAACAAAACGCTGTCTGATGAACCAGGATTTGACGAACACCAAACCCACGCTGTTAGCGCGCGCTCTACAACCAATACAGCAGCGGGCGACTTTATTCTAATTGCCACCCATGCTTCTCACAATATTGCTTATGGCTACGATGAAGACTGGACATTCACAGGGTTTCACCCGTGGGGTTACACGTCTTTTGACGCCTATTATCGCGATGTAGAAACACAGACCGGCGAGATGCGTTTCGTGTCGTCTGACAGTGCCGCACTTTTTGATGGTATGACTGACTGGACAATAGGCGTGTTTTATAAAAGCACGGAAGAAAAGCTGCTACGTCAATACACTTATTTGGATAGTGACTTTGCCAGTGAATACACGCCTACGACGACCGCTATCTATGCTCAGACTGAAAGTCGTTTGAACGAAAATTTAGTACTGGTAGCAGGGTTAAGAGTAGAAAACTACGATTTTGATTACGCTGATAACAACCAACTTACTCGCGCGTTCGACACCACCATGGTAGGCGGGAAAGTCGCGCTTCAGTATACGCAGGGCAATCACTTCTATTACGGCAGTATTTCACGCGGATATAAAGGTGCAGGCTTTAACCCCGACAGCCGCGTGAATGACAATCAGCGATTCTTCGACGAAGAATATAACTGGAACTACGAAATAGGTGTAAAGGGCCCATTACTTACGCCTGACCTAATTGCTCGTGCTGCAATTTTCTATATGGATAGAAAAGATACTCAGGTGAGCGATTTTGACGTTATCACTCGTGATGACGGTACGGCAGGGCTCGTAGACATTATTGATAATGCTGATTTAGGAACAAACAAAGGAGCCGAGCTGGAGCTTAGCTGGATTGCTAGTGATGCATGGCAGCTAGATGCAAGTGTTGGATATCTAAGCGCTACCTTTGAAGGGTATACGCTTGCAGACGGTACTGAAGTGTCTGAGCAAAGGCAGGCTCAATCACCTAAGTGGACCGCAAACCTGTATAGTGAGTACGCACTTACAGATAACATGCTCTGGCGTGTAGATGTAGATTACAAAAGCGAATACCGTTTTTCTGACGGCCATGATGTCACCTCGCCAAGTACTACGCTGGTTAATTCGGAGATTGTGGTGTTACACGGTGATTGGCAGACATCACTGTGGGTACAAAATGCCTTTGATCGTGAGTACTACACCCGTGGATTCGGTGGTTTCAGCAACGACCCTCGCGATGAGTATGCCTTCGATGAGCCATATTACCAAATAGGTAACGGTCGTCAGTTTGGCGTTACTGTTAAGTACGCGTTTTAAAATAAAAGGAAACAGACATGCAAGTTATGGTTGAACTGTCGTTGTACCCATTGGTTAACGAATACATTCCACCTATTCAAGATTTCATTGATAGGTTAAATAGCTATAGTGATATTGCAGTTTCAACAAGCTCAACCAGCACGCAGGTTACAGGTGACTATGGTGTGGTTATGAAAGTACTTGGTGAAGAAATGCAAAGGACCCATGAAGAAGTGGGGCAGGCTATTTTCGTTGCTAAGTTCCTAAACTTCGATGCCATGCAATCTAGAAAATCATCTTAATGGCTAACTTTTTTTCTGAGTTTACCTCACAAATTGCCGCTACTTCACTGTTAGAGTGGGTAGCGGTTGTCCTCGCTATTGCCTATGTGTTGTTAGCCGCAAAACAGAACAGCTGGTGTTGGCTGTGCGCCTTTGTAAGTACCGCAATTTACACCTGGCTATTTTGGCAGGTGACTTTGCCATTTCAGTCTGCGCTTAACTTCTTTTATATGATAATGGCGGGATACGGTTATTATCAGTGGTCGAAAGGGGCGGAAGACGGCGATGTTAAGCCAGTGCTTCATTGGCCTCTCTGGGCTCATTTGCTCATTGTGCCGAGTATGTTATTGCTCGCTTGGGTTCTGTCTGAGGTGGCAGGCTCACAGTTCAATAGTGAGTACCTACTATTAGATGCGAGCATTAATTTATTGAGTGTAGTCACAACATTTATGGTGGCGCATAAAATCCTGCAAAACTGGGTTTATTGGTTTTTCATCAATTTAGCGTCCGCCTATTTATACCTGCAAGTGGGTTATGCATTATCTGCTTGCCTGTTCTTAGGCTATGTTGGTTTTGCGGTATTTGGGTATTACCAGTGGCTAGTACAATATAAAAAACAAGGTGAACAGGTTGGATATCATCGCCACGCTGCAAAAGGCGCTTAATCTTAGCGACAGTGCGAAAATTTCGTCACACCCTGCTGGAGCGGTAAATCACGTTTACCGCGTTCAAGAGCTCGCAGATAGTCAGTTACCCTTGATTGCAAATAACCTTCAAAGTAGTGGGCAACCAAAGTCGGATTATAACCCTGTCGACTTAGCGGTGAAATGGATGGGCGATGATGACTTTAGTGGGGTTAATCGTGCGCACCAATTTGCTTTGCAGCAACAGCTTTATAGGTTAGGAGTAGCGCCGCAACCTATATGGTTAAGCGATGATGAAACCATCTGGGTTGAGCAGTGGCTAGAGCACAGTGAAAGTGCGACGCTTTCAATGCTTGAGCTGGCCAACACCCTCGCTCGTATTCATTCTTTGCCCATTACCGCTAGGCCATTAGATTTAGCATCAAGATGGCAGCATTATATTAATGTTGCACAGCTCGATATGAGCAGTGAGCTTTATCTAAAAGCCCAATCATTGCGGAAACAAGTAATAAAAAGTGAACAAGACGATGACAACTATGTGTTATGTCATAATGACTTGCTAACTAATCACTTATTACTGAGCGCAGATAACTCACTCAAAATTATTGATTGGGAATATGCCGCAATGGGAAACCGCTACTTCGATTTAGCAAGTTGCTGCCTTATCAATAAACTTGAAATCAATGAAAGTAGAGAGCTCGTTAAGCATTACGCCAAGCTAATGAATATCGATGAGCACGACGCGATAGCGAAATTTGATCTGCACACCGAGATTGTCGCTATCACTAATGACCTGTGGTTTGCTGCGCTTAACGCCAATAAGGTCTAATTGTCATAAACTGCTCCGCATTTAAAAGTGACGCTGCATAGAAGTCGGTTTAAAAGCGAGCAATAAGACAAAACACAGGTGATGGATAAAGCCTATTTGGTGTTATTCGATTGAAAAAACAGCGCATTGCGTGTTAATTAAGCATGCAGTGCATGGTAGTGATAAAAAGGCTTTACCTTTTTAATGTCATCCGTATAATGCACAGCGCGCTAGGGGTGTAGTTCGAATTGGTAGAACAGCGGTCTCCAAAACCGATGGTTGGGGGTTCGAGTCCCTCCACCCCTGCCACTTTCTCTTCTTGTGAACGTTTACGTTCAAATCCTAAATCGTTTCTTTGTTAAATTCTTCTTCAATTCTTCTTAAATTTTATTGGTTTCTGTTGCTAGTGCTTAATTTGCTGCAGCTGTTTTATTTTCTCTTATACCAAGGGCTAGGCATTATAAATTCGCGAATAATACTTAAGAATCAACGCTTGAGCATTAAACAGCAGGTACAATCCGAGCAAAAGAACGCGATAGTTATTCAACCAAGCCTGCAACTTTAGTAAACTAAACAAATACAATGAACTATCCACGTTAGGTGTTTTTGCGCAATGTCTCTTACTTCATATCAGCAGGCGGTTTTACAGGAAATGGGGATCCCGGTTTGGATCACCAAAGACGCCTACACTGAGCTAAAGCAGGAAGACCAAGCGAAACAAAACAATACTAATGCAGTACAACGCAACGTCGGCACTGCTAGTAGTTCATCGACACAATTACCCTTCAGCCAAAACGCTCGAACCAATAAGCCGCCTTCAACGCCAATATCTCAAGAAGAAAAGCAATCACGGCTTGCTCAGTTGAGAGCAAATGTTGGCAGTAGCGCGAAAGATAAGACTAAGCCTAAAGACGGCGGGGCAGCAAAACTTTCCACGCTTGGCGCATCGCACAATGAAGGGAAAGTAAGGCAAAGCGAAACAGGTGCTTCACAGTCACACAACACTTCGCCGTCTTACGACAATGCGGTTGCCTCGCAAGAGTCTTTAACAAAGTCTATTGGCGCAAAAGGGCCGGTATCGCCTGAAGGTATCCCGTTAAGTGCCGAACAGAAAGCAAAATCACAGCAATGGCTGAAGGACTTACAGCTAGCCTGTGTTCAGTTGGGTATACCGTCACAGTGGGCTAGCACCATAATGATTGGCCGTACGCTATCGGTAACCGAAACGGCCATTATATTGCCAGCCACACCGCTTAAACTCACAGCTGTGCAAAAACGGGAGCTGTGGGCGCAGCTTATCAGCGCAGCACGCGAATTAAACCATTCAGCTAACGGCCAGTAGTCGCGTCGATGAAGTTAACAATCGTACCGCCACAAGGCTTTAACGAGCACATTGAACTTGCGCATGCTATCCATCAAGAGGCACAAGTGTCGCCTTGGAAACTAAGTACCTTCGCAGACTGTTTCACGAAACCCTATTACGGGGTGTTTGCCTTTGAAAATGACAAGATTGTTGGCTATGCCATCATGCTTGAGGTCGTTGATGAAGCTACGCTGATGGATATTGCGGTAGACAGTGGCGCAAGAGGCAAGGGGGTAGGTCGCGCTTTAGTTGATTTTGTCATTGAGACATCGGTAAAAAATGCAATGCGTGAAATGTGGCTAGAAGTGCGTGAAAGTAACCATACTGCTATTGCGCTTTATGAGAGCTCGGGGTTTGAGCATATAGAAACCCGCAAAAATTATTACACCGTAAAAAATAATGATGACGGGCATGACAAGAGTAATGGAAACAGCGCACAAAAAGAAAACGCTAAAATCATGAAGTGGACAAATCCCACCTTAGCCTAGTGTTTGTATTCCTAGGCATATACGTTTCGCGTATATCAAAGCATTATCTGAACTCAGCATACGCTTCCAGACCATAGCCGTGCGTGTTTAAATTAGAACACGTCCCCATCAATCAAGGTATAAATAGCATGGCTAAAGTGCTCAACAAGGCTTTAATCTCATCAAAACGATTTGCCATAAATGTGGTTACCTACAAAGAGGGTCATAGCGTGTTAGAACATAATGACCCTATGGGCAGCGGGCGTTACTTTAAATTTAATGTAGTACTAAAAAAGCCGAAGCGCGGCGGTCAATTTTGGGCAGAGAAAGTCATCTTTAATCTCTTTAACCGCATTTACTTTTTTCGGCCAGATAAGTACATGCACAGCGTAAGCAAAATAGAAAGAGGTGAGCGGAAGCTGCTGTCTGTTGCATTGTACCTGTAAGTCAAAGTGTTTATCAGTGATTAACCACCCGTATAGCAAAGTTTCCACAAGGTTTTAAAAAGTTGACCATTTGGTCGATAAATTGGCGTGTTTACACGGTCAGGAAGGTTTTAATCCCTTGCTAATTCACTTATATTTGCGCCCTCAAAATTCTCCGCCTACATTCAGCTTACCAGGCGGTAGAAACTTCTCTTAACGCAGTTCGTGTAATTGGATTTTTTAAAACGCATGTCTTCATCATCGGTGGCGGAAAAAGAGCAATCAAAAGGCATTAAAATGCTTTTGGTTGCGGTGTTGTGTTTAGGGCTTAACTGGCCAGGCATGAAGTTAGGGCTTGAGATTGTAGGGCCTGTATGGATGGTGTGCTTGCGCTTCTTGTTAAGCCTTCCGGTACTCGCGCTGTTTGTACTTATCACCAAAAAACGTTTACCGGTGCTCAATCGTAAAGATCGCTCGGTGGTGTTTGTCGTTGCCTTTTTCCAGTTTATCCTATCAATGGGGCTTATTACTGTCTCACTGCAGTTTATTCCTGCCGGCACGGCCAGTATTCTTATTTACACTACACCGCTTTGGATGCTGCTTATCGACACTCTATGGTATCGGCAACGTCCGCCTTCTAAGCGATTAATTCTAACCGGTATATCTACCATTGGCTGTGCAATGATTTTATTTGCTTCGGGACAACCGGGCGCATGGCTACCGCTCTTTGGTATGTTGCTGGCATCTGCATTGTGGGCGGTCGCTATTCGAAGAGTGTCTTTTCATAAGTGGAAGGGAAGCGTCATTGAAGCTGTCTTCTGGCAGTTTACCATCGCAGGTTTCGCCATGCTTGCTATTGCACTGATAGTTGAACCAACACCTAATTTTGGGGCTTACGATATAAGCGATTGGTTACTATTGGCGTACATTGGGCCAGTGGCAACGGGTCTCGGCTTTGGGCTTATGGTAGCAGCGGGGCCTAAATTGCCACCAGATAAAATTGTACTTATTAGTACACTTACGCCGATAGTGGGTTATGTAAGCTCTGTGATATTGCTTAAAGAAACGCTGCTGCCTATGGTTATGGCCGGCGCAATATTGATGATAGCCGCGCTAATAGTAAATGGCCTCCCCCAAAGCACACTTAAAAAAATATTAGGTAAAGGCCACGCGAAATAAAGGTAAGTTAAAGAGTTAGTCGAGGCTGTATAAAATCTAAAAACGCAGAGATACGAGACGATACCGCGCTATTTTTATAGTATACCGCTTGTACCGACTCTCTGCGGTTTGGGCTGACGATGTCGTCACGAAATAGCGCTACCAGCGAGCCTGCACTGATATCTTTGTGTACCATAAAGTGAGAAAGTAACGCGATACCTTGACCTGCCAAGCACAGCTGGCGAATAGTTTCACCGCTTGACGCACGAAGACTGTACTGCAAGTTAATATCTTGCTTGAGCGGCCATTTATTTAGACTTGGTGAGTCGCTAAAGCCAATCAGTTTGTGTTTGTTTAGCGTGCTAATTCCATCCTCACCTTCAGATATGGGATATTTTTCAAGATACTGTGGGCTTGCCACAATATGCAGCTTACTTTTTCCTAAACGTCTAGCGTGCAAGTTAGAGTCGCTTAAATCACCAATACGTATTGCGATATCGGTTTTATGTTCCAACAGGTCGATAATGCTGTCGTGACTGGTGATATCGAGTGTTATGTCAGGAAATGCTTCTCGAAATTCACCCACTAACGGCGCTAGCTGGTGGAACACAAACGGGCTCGCAGCATCAACCCGAAGTTTTCCAGAAGGAGCCCGCTTTAATAGCCGTAATGCTTCTTCACCTTTTTCTAATATATTTAGCCCGTCTCTGGCATATTGCAGGAAAAGCTCACCTTCTTCTGTTAATTCCAGCCGTCTGGTAGTGCGATTCAATAGAGTTACATCTAAGCCATCTTCAAGACGAGTAACTGCTCTACTAACTTTTGCAACCTGCTGATTGAGTAGATTGGCAGCACTGGAAAAACTACCTGTATCCACAACGGTTAGGAACGCTTCTAAATCTTCAGTTTTTGATGAGACTGGCATCGCACACCTTATATTTTCAAATATCGCAAAAGTATTTTGTCATTAGTGCTGTTTTTTGCAAATAAATTTATCGTCAAACTGTACGCACTTTATTAATGGCTTTCAAAAAACGGTGTAGTTGTTCGTTCTAGAAGCCAATGGTGGCGTTGTTAATCAAGCCATCTCGTTAATTACTTTTTGAGGATAATTGAAATGCCTATTGCATTATTTGCGTTAACGTTAAGTGCGTTTGCTATTGGCACAACAGAGTTCGTGATAGTGGGGCTTGTCCCCACCATTGCCACTGATCTTGGCGTTACGTTACCAAGCGCAGGCTTACTGGTAAGCTTGTACGCCGTTGGTGTTGCCGTTGGCGCACCGGTTCTTACCGCCCTTACGGGTAAGTGGAATAGAAAGCATGTTCTGCTTAGCTTAATGGCGCTATTTGTGGCTGGTAATATTCTTGCTTGGCAAGCGCCTAGCTACGAGAGCTTAATATTAGCTCGCATTTTGACAGGCTTAGCGCACGGTGTGTTCTTTTCCATAGGGTCAACTATTGCTACAGGGCTAGTGGCGAAAGAAAAAGAAGCCAGTGCTATTGCCATTATGTTTACGGGCTTAACCGTAGCCTTGGTTACTGGCGTACCTTTGGGTACCTGGATTGGTCAAAACTTCGGTTGGAGAGCAACCTTCCTTGTGGTTTCCGCGCTTGGCACACTTGCGCTAATAGGCAGTGCGTTGCTGGTACCGAACAACCTTAAACAAAGTAAACCGGCCACCTTGAGTGAACAAATGAAGGTGTTGGTTCAGCCTCGTCTGGTATTAGTGTATCTAATGACGATATTGGGCTATGGCGGCACATTTACGGCATTCACCTATCTCGCTCCTATATTGCAGGAAGAGGCGGGGTTTGCGCCCTCAGCCATCAGCTTAATTATGCTGGTTTACGGTGTATCTGTCGCGGTAGGCAATATTTATGGCGGCAAGCTTGCTGACAAAAAAGGCCCAATCCGCGCGTTAACGATCATCTTTTCAGCCCTTGCAGTCATCTTGTTTGCCCTGACGTTTACCATGGGCAGTAAAGTTGCCGCAGTGATCACCGTTTTAGTGTGGGGCGCCTTTGCCTTTGGCAATGTTCCAGGACTTCAGGTGTACGTTGTTCAATTAGCAGAGAAGTTTACCCCTAATGCTGTTGATGTCGCTTCAGGTTTAAATATCGCGGCATTTAACATTGGCATAGCTGTGGGTTCAATTCTGGGCGGTGCAATTGTAGACGGCATGCAGTTATCTGATACCGCATGGATTGGCGCAATTATTTCTGTTGCAGCGTTACTTGTTACACGTTACAGCGGCTACTTAGACAAGCGCGCACTCAGTACTGCGAATACGGCGAATAACACAACGAGCGCGTAGGGAGGTCATAATGACGACAAATACCTTTGATAAGCTTGCACAACACACGTTCTCAGTAGGTGTAGAGCTTCCGCTAGATAACGACTGGGCGCATTTCGACGCCACAAAAGGTACGCCATTCGGCGTACCTGATATGACCGAGCATCACAGCCGTATTCAACTAGCCGACAAACTAGGGTTTAAAGCAGCGTGGGTACGGGATGTGCCAGTTTATGACCCTAGCTTTGGTGATGCGGCTCAGGTTTTCGAAACCTTCGCTTACTTGGGCTATTTAGCAGGTATCACAGACAATATTCTATTAGGCACAGCCGCCGTTGTTTTACCTCTTAGGCAGCCATGGCTTGTCAAAAAGGCGGCAGCAACGGTGCAGCAGCTAAGTAACGACCGCCTTATACTCGGCGTAGCCAGTGGGGATAGACCGGTTGAGTATCCGTTGTTCGATGTCGATTTTGACAGTCGCGGCGAGCACTTCAGGCACTCACTGGAAATTGTAAAGCACGGTGAGAATTCCCTTAAGCCTGGCATGTCGCTGTTACCGCGCTCAACCACGCCGCCTTTGTACGTTGCAGGGCTCGCTCAGCAAAGCCCTCAGTGGGTTGGAGAAAATATGGACGGTTGGCTGGCGTATCCAGGTACACCGAACGAGCATGTAAAGCGCGTAGAGCTATGGCGAAATGTCGCGGGCAACAAGCCGTACGTTAGCTTTATTCATCTTAATTTGGTTGAAGACGATGAAGCGCCCATAAAACGCCACCGGTTCGGGGTTGAAACTGGTGTAAATGGGCTTATCAAAGAACTCAATGCAATGAAAGAAGCGGGGGTTGATCATATTGGCCTGCACTTCAGACGTAATACGCAACCAGTAGAAGTCGCGATGCAGCGCATTGCTGACAATGTATTACCTCACTTTCATAAATAACGGAACCAACAAGGAGGCATCATGCCGAATGTAAATCAGTCACAATCTAAAATTCCTTCGCTAGGTGTAGGCACGTTTCGCTTAAAAGACGATGAAGCCTATAACAGCGTGACAATGGCACTTGAAGTGGGTTTCCGTCACATTGATACGGCGCAAATTTACGGCAATGAAGAAGCGGTAGGTCGCGCTATTAAAGACGCTATTGCAAACAATCTTGTTGCACGTGAAGACCTTTATGTCACCACCAAGGTGTGGAATGACAAGCTGAATAAAGCAAGCTTTGTGGATAGCGTAAAAGAGAGTTTGGAAAAGCTTCAACTGTCGTACGTTGACCTGCTACTTATTCATTGGCCGTCACCGGAAAACGGCGAAAGCATGGAAGAGTACCTAGGTGAATTGCTGCGCGTTAAGGAACTGGGACTCACAAAAGAAGTTGGTATTTCTAACTTTACCGTGGCACAAATTGAAGAAGCGGTGAGTATCTTGGGCGAGGGCGTTATTTCCACGAATCAGGTAGAGGTACACCCTTATCTTACTAATGAAAAAGTGCGTGCAGCGTGTGAGAAACACGGTATCACAGTAACAGGATATATGCCGTTTGCTGTTGGTAAAGTGCTAAAAGACGAGACCATCATCGCAATTGCAGATAAGCATGGTGTGAGCACTGCTGAGGTAGTGGTAGCCTGGGAGCTGGCCCATGGTTTAGTCACTATTCCATCGTCGACTAAACGCAAGAATCTGGAAACCAATTTCAAAGCGCTTGAACTTACATTAGGCGCTGACGATATCGCAAAGATTGACGCGCTAGATTGTGGCGACCGTCAAGCTAACCCAGATTTTTCACCTGCGTGGGACTAATCGGAAAAATCACTGTGTTAAGGAGCTTTTATGCAAGCTAACGTTTGGCAATTTGAACAAGCTGGCGCATCACTGGTAAAGCAGGTACGCGAGTTTTCTGAGCCGAAGGCAGGGCGTATTGTCGTGCGCAACTATGCTATTGGCATTAACCCAGTTGACTGGAAGTTTATCGATGATAACCCGCGCGACTGGGAAAAAGGGCATATTCCCGGTGTGGACGGTGCGGGTGTTGTTGTCGCTGTAGGTGAGGGCGTCGATAACAGTCTATTGGGTAAGCGTGTGGCTTACCATCATAGCCTAGGTGAAAACGGAAGCTTTGCCGATCATAGTGAAGTGTATGCTAGCCGTGTAATGGTCGTGCCGGAAAGCGTTGATTTTGCACTAGCTGCTGCGTTGCCATGTCCAATGCTTACTGCCTGGCAAGCGTTTAGTAAAGTGCCGGTCCGAAAGGGGGCTGACGTGTTAGTCAGCGGTATGGGCGCCGTTAACAAATTGCTGGCGCAAATGCTTTCTCAGGCCGGTTTTAATGTACATGTTATCTCAGGGAGCTTTTCGCAAGAGCAAGCTGCGGAGATGGGCGTAAAAGCCATCCATCGCGGTAAGCCTGAAGGGCAAACCTTTTACGCGCTTTTTGATGCAAATGGTCCAGACTATGCGGCGTCACTTGTACCGCTTCTTGAAGCTAATGGTCACGTAGTGAGTATTCTAGGTCGTATTGAAGTGCCTGTTGATGAGCCTTTCACGCGTACTATTTCTTATCATGAGATAGCGCTAGGTGCGCTGCATGATTATGGCGATTTGTCACAGTGGCAGCGTTTGGTGAAAGACGGTGAGGCTCTACTTGAGCAAGTTGCTGCGCAAACGTTGGTTGTCGAAATACCTAACGTGTTTGAATTCGATAATTTGAACAACGCGCTGCAATTTTCAAAAGAAGACAAGCGAAAGGCAGTGGTTGCGGTTTCATAAAGCCGGAATGATTAAGGTCCTTCTCTATCCTTAGCGATCTAAAGGGCTTCCTCTGCTCGCCTAAAGGCTTCGACGATATCGTCGAAGCCTTTTACTCTTTGTCACAGTCCTTTAACTCAAAATTTGTACACCAAAGGTCAACAGGCCCTAGAAGTAGTAAATCAACTTTTCGTCCACAAATTTTAACCAGTAAGCGTTATAACTACAGGTCTTTTAAGTAAACGTGTGGTGTCGTGTAGGCTGGAATTTGTTAAGTAGACTGTGTACTACATAAATAACGCACAGGCTAAGTGCAATAGCTACGACTACCGATGAAAAGCGATACAGCGCACTATAAATAATATCCTGTTGTGGAGAGAGTGACTGGCCGTACAAAATGCCAAATGTGGTAAGTACGCCAAAGCCCGTGCCAGCACCACCACCGCTAAGCACATGCTGGCGGCTGATGAAAAATACCAATATCCATAAGCTGAAACTTGCGAAAAACAACGTGTCACTGTAGTTGAGCAAAATGAGCTGGGCGAGCAGGGCAAGATTACATCCAATTAGCGTGCCCAGCGCTCGCTGCCAGCCACTCAATGTGGCTCCTTTCCAACACAGTGGAAAAAGAATCAATACACTTGCTGCTTGTGCTGATATCGAATCTACTAAGTCGAAGGTTTGAAATACAACAAACGATAGCGTGGCGACAGTGGTGCATAATATGACTTCGTGGCGAATACTTGCTTTATCTTTTGCCGCTTTGGGTAAAGGCGTGCGCGGCTCCTCATCGGGAAAAACAATATGCAAAGCGAATGCAATTATCAATGCCAACAGAATTGCACCGATGTTTGATATCACTAATGCGTAGATATCTATTCCATCGCTGCTGTAGCTGGCAAAGTGTAGCTGCAGCGAAAGTCCTACAAGGGAAAACGCACCGAATAAATACAGCGTACCTTTACTCATTTGCCAAAACAGAAAAGCGAAAGTGATGGCGATTAGCGGCGTGATCAGCAATGGGTGGCTTCCGAACAAGCCGTATACCACTAAAACAGCCGCCGCCGGAAAGATAGTTGCGGCAAGAAATTGTCGAATAATGTGACCATTTAAAACGGCTACCAGTCCAAGCAACAAAATAGGGTACAAGGTAAAAAATATCGGATTAGGCCAATCCAGCGCTTTCGATATAGCAAAGCCCAACGTGGCGCCGGAGGCGATCCTAAGCATCTGCTGGACATCATTTTTACTTAGCTGTGAATCCATAATTTAAGTCTAATAAATGAAGTGCAGCAGGCTTATAAAGTGAATTTGAATGTTCGCTGCCACACTTTCAATAGGGTTGTCTGGAACTATCTGCACGGTAGCGCGAGCGCCACTGGTGAGGTGGCTTAACGATATTTCTTGTTCTTCAAGCTTAATGTGGACACGTTGGCGCTGTGCATCTCGTACCCATCGATTCGACTTTTCAACGCTTGCAAGGGTGCCGTTGGCGGCAAGTTGGCCGTCGCTTACACCAGCTTCAAATTCTTCCACTTTAGCTTCAAATACTTTACCCGGTAGTGCATCAAAAACGACGTTAGCGCGAATGCCTTCTTTTACATTGGCGAGTGATTTCTCTCGAAAATCTGCAACCACATCTAGCGTGTTATCGACAACTGAGGCAAGGGGCGTACTTTGTTTAGCATAAGTGCCTTGAGTTACCTGCATGTTTGCCATTATGCCGTCATGCGGTGCTTTAATTTTGGTATAGGCTAAGTTCAACTCTGCCCGTTTAACCGCATTTACCGCTTCTAGATATTTTAGGTTTTTGTCACCTTGCTCACCTCTTGCAACAACTTGCTCGTTTAGATCGGCTTCAAGCGCACTAATTTCAGCTTCAGCGCTTTTAAGTTGCGCGTACGCTTTGTCCACGTTTTGTTGAGATACCGCTTTAGTTTGAACTAAGGAATTGAGTCGTTGAAATTCACTGTTGCGTTCGTCGTAAACCGCCGATGCAGCCTCTATTTTGGCTCTAATCGCTTCCGCTTTCGCATCTATCTGAGCATTCTCTAACTCCACATTTGCCAAATCAATTTGCGCCTTTTCAAGCGCAATTAGGTAAGGTGTCTCATCTATAACAAATAAAACCTGCCCTTCCTTGACGGTTTGGTTATTTTTGACAAGCACCTCGTTTATCGGCCCATTTATCTGAGGAGAGATTTGCGTGACCTGATGATAGACTCTCGCCTGTGGTGTCATTGGCATGCGTATATCTGCAATAATAAAGTAGATAAAACAGATGGCAAAAGCGACTAAAGCCAGCTTTATATACCTAGCAAATTCCTGATCTGGTGTTCGTTGACTCACTTAAGTGACTCCAATAATTTTGCGGCATTAACTTCAATTTTTTGAACACATTTAGCCATAATGCGTAACTCTTCTTCAGATACTCCTGCGTACACTTCATCTCGCAGCGCCATCAATGTACTTTCGATATCATTCATTCGACCTTTGCCCATATCTGTGAAGTAAAGTAAGCGACTTCGTTTGTCGTTAGTATCGGTAACGCGTTTGATTAACCCGGTAGTTTCGAGCTGTTTAATTGTGCGAGTTAAGCTAGGCATTTCTATTTCCAAGCTTTCAGCCACCATCTGTTGCGTACAGCCCTCACCAAGTAATGACATGTGAATCATTACGCGCCATCTAGACTCTGTAAGGTCGAGATGAGCGACCGATTCAGTGACAGTTCTTCTGCACTTTTGCGCAGTGCGGGCAAAAAGCGCAATAAGTTGAAGTGGCATAGGTTCTGAAAATGACATGTAAAAACCGTTGATTTACTTAGCATGCTAACTATTTTATTTGTTTAGCATGCTAAGTAAATAGCATTGAGATGAGAAAGAGATTTTGCAAGTTGAGCGTGAATTGAACGGGTGAAGGCTCTCCATCGAGCAGGAAAATGTGGCTATTTGTCTTACGGTGCCTGAAAATCAGGCATACTCTCTCAGTCCTTTTTAAGTTAATACAGCCTTTGTGGTGTGATTAAAGCGTTAATAACGACTTTAGCTTTTTGAGATATCGACGGCTCACGGGAACTGAATCTCCCGTCTTCATTAGAAGCGTAGCAAGGCCATTATCCAAGAGTTTAATTTCCCCAACGCATGATAACCTCACCAAGTATTGCCGGTGACACCGAACAAGCGCGGTTCTCTCTTCTAAGGTTTTCAATGTGAGCTGCGTGTCTGCTTGTTGTTCTAGCGATCTAACATGTACGCCCGCCACATCGCTGTAAGCAAACTGAATATCAGATTCGGGCAGCAGTAATATGCGCTGATGACCTACGCAAGGAATATGTACTAATGTGGGGGAGGCAATGGCGTCAATGTCAGTTTGGGGCTGAGTTCTCTTTTTAAGCCTGGCGAGTGTTTTATCAAGCCGCTCTGGTTCCACAGGTTTGAGCAAGTAATCAAACGCGTTATCTTCAAATGCCTGAAGGGCATACTGTTCAAATGCGGTGACCAGCACAACATAAGGCATGGTGTCTAAATCAAGCATAGCCAGCATATCGAGTCCAGAGAGCTGGGGCATTTCTATATCAAGAAATATAACATCCGGACGGTGTTGTTTAATTAATGCCAACCCCTCTATGGCATTTGCGGCCTCGGCTAAGACTTGTACTTCATTGGTTTCGTTGAGTAACTGGCAAAGCTCCTCTCTGGCGAGCGGTTCATCGTCAATAACAAGCGCGCGAAATGCTGAGTTCTTAGTCATTGTTAGCCCTGATGAGAATGGTAATGAGTGTGTGGAATGGAAAAGGACATCCGAGTGAACTGGTTAGTTCGACATTCGATCACCAGGCCTGCTTGTTGACCAAACTGATGAATAAGTCGTTTATCTACAATATCCATCCCTAAACCTGCGTGTTGCTCTTTTTTGGGTTTGTACAAGCCAGCATTATCTTCAACGAGAATGTGAATGTGGTTATCTGTTGTACATCGTACATTCAAAGTTAAATGCCCACCCTCTATTCGTTGGGCGATACCGTGTTTAACCGCGTTCTCTACTAGTGGCTGTAACGTAAAACTTGGTAGAAGCGCTGACATGGCAGCATCGTCACATTTGATGGCAACCTGCAGGCGTTCGGCAAAACGCGCCTTCTCGATTGCCAGATAAGCATTAACGTGGTCAATCTCTTCTTTTAGTGTCACCACTGCGGTGTTTTGCTTTAGGTTTATTCTGAAAAAGCGTGACAAGCTTAGAACGAGCTCTCTGGCCCTTTTGGGATCGCGACGAATTATAGCGCTAATCGTATTGAGTGCGTTAAATAGGAAATGAGGGTTGACCTGTGCATGCAGCAGCTTGATTTCAGATTGTGAGAGCAGATCTTTTTGCTGCTGATACGCGCCGTAAACAATCTGACTAGACAGTAATTGAGCGATGCCTTCTGCCATTGACAGGGTAACCGTCGACATAAACTTCCGTTTGGGTTCGTAAAGCTTAATGGTACCCACCACCTCAGAGCCAGAGTGAAGTGGAATAATCAATACTGAACCCAGCGGACAATTTTTGTTTAATGTGCATTGGTAAGGGCGCTCGGCACCGTCTAAATGGACTATTTTGTTATTGTTCAGTGACTCCATCGTACTTGATGACGATATGGGGGTGTTTGGCAGGTGATGATCGGCACCCGTTCCGATAAACGCCAAAATCTTCTCTTTATCAGTAATCGCTACCGCACCCACATTCGTTTCTTCATAGATAATGCGTGCTACTTTTTCTGCATTAATTGGGGTGAATCCAGATGTGAGCACGCCCACTGAGCGATCTGCTATGGATAGTGCACGTCGTGAAAAAGTGGCAGAGTACTTTTCAAAAATCGTTTTTTTGTCAGATAAAATACTGATAAAAAGTGCAGCTCCCACAGAATTTGCAATGACCATAGGTGCGGCTATAGCGCTGACCAGTGCGTAAGACTTTTCAAAAGGCTCAGCAACGGTAAGCAGTATAGCCATCTGAAACAACTCTGCTATGAAGGTAATGACACCAACTTTCCATGGGTTGAAAAGATCTAGACTTTTGTTCTGGCGAACATAGTAAACGTGCATGAGGCCGCCGATAAGACCTTCCAGCGTGGTGGAAATAGCGCAGGCAACATCAGTAAAACCACCCAATGAATAACGATGGAGGCCACCGGTCAATCCTACGGCAAACCCAACTACTGGACCGCCTAGTAATCCTCCTATAACTGCCCCAATGGCTCTGGTATTGGCAATGGCGTCGTCTATTTGCAGACCAAAATACGTGCCCAGAATACAAAAGGAAGAAAAAACTACATACACCAAGTAGCGGTGTTTGCGATGAGAAGAAATGCTGAGAATAGGAAGAAAAAGCGGTGTTTTACTCAGCATATATGCGAGCACAAGATACACACACATTTGTTGAAGTAGCGAAAGTATGAGTTCCATGCTTGCCAATATTACCGCCGATTAAAAATGAGCCTCATTATAACCCATGTCAAAAGTACAAAATAAATAGCCGCCCTATATAAAGGGCGGCTCATCATATTACACGTGTTTAGTGTAGGTAGTTACGCGTCTACCGGTTGGGAAGGTTTTTCAACATTCACAGATGATGGCTCAAGCGGCGCTTCACCTTTCCCCTTGGAAATTCGAATGACGTAAACCGTGGTGATTAGCGATGCGATAAGCCCGATGGTTGTCGATACATTCATCGCCATACCGAAACCCAAGGTGTCGTTGTTTAGAATAAAGGTAACGCAAACGGCCGTCATAAATATTGCTGGTACCGTAGTTATCCAGTGCAGTTTATTATGTCTTAATAAGTATGCAGACGCGGTCCACAGCATCATGACGGCTGTTGCTTGGTTGGCAAATCCGAAGTAGCGCCAAATTACGCCGAAATCGACTTGGGTAAGAATACCGCCAAGCACAAACAATGGGGCGGCCATGAACAAGCGGTTACGTATACCTTTTTGTTCAACGTTAAAGTACTCGGCCATGATAAGACGACTTGAGCGAAATGCGGTGTCGCCAGACGTAATAGGAAGAATAACCACGCCAAGAAAGGCCAGTACGCCACCAACAACACCTAAAAGACCGAATGATGAGGCATAGACAACGTTTCCAGGGCCACCATTGGTAATAGCTGCCGATAGTCCTTCTAAATTGTCGAAGTAAGAAAGGGCAATGGCACACCAGATAAGGGCAATCACACCTTCACCTATCATCGCACCAAAAAACACAAAACGCCCGTTCTTCTCGTTCTCCATACAGCGAGCCATAAGTGGGGACTGGGTGGCATGAAATCCAGAGATAGCGCCACAAGCAATAGTGATAAAGAGCGCCGGCCAAAGAGGCATATCGTTAGGATTCAAATTCGTCAGCATATCGCTTGCCGTGAATTGGCTAAGTATCGAGTGCTGGTCAGAATAGCTGGCAGCGGCTAATAATCCCACCGACATGAAAATAAGAAGGGCTCCGAAAAACGGATAAAAGCGACCAATAATTTTATCTACAGGAACAATGGTAGCCAAAATATAGTAGGCAAAAATAATGGCGACCATGGTGCCAACTTCAACATGCCATGATGTCTGATCATTAACGAGGTTTGTGATCATGCCTGCGGGCGCTGAGACAAAAACTACACCTACCAGTAGAAGCAGCACAATAGCGAACAAGTTCATAAAGTGCTTAGCGCCTCGGCCCAAATAACGGCCAGATAAGCTAGGCACAGATTCGCCATTGTTGCGAACTGACAGCATGCCTGAAAAATAGTCGTGAACAGCGCCGGCAAAAATGCACCCTAATACAATCCAAAGCATGGCAGCTGGGCCATATAGTGCACCCATAATAGGACCAAATATAGGGCCTACGCCAGCAATGTTCAGAAGCTGAACGAGATACACCTTCGGTGTAGACATGGGAACAAAGTCTACGCCGTCTTTTTGGCTATGTGCAGGAGTGGGGCGTGCTGGTGTGACGCCAAATACCTTCTCAACAAAGGCGCCATATATAAAGTAGCCAGCAATAAGCGCGGCTACGCAAATTAGAAACAATATCACAGGGCGTTGTCCTTATTTTTATAAATAGGGTTTATAAAAAGGGTCTGTCACTTGTGTTGTAAACGGTGTGTACAACAATGTTTGAAATAGGTTAACGATGTGAAAGTGTGTATGCATGAAAAAAAGCAGTGAGTGGTCGCATAGCAAATTAAGCGGTAGGGAGTATGTAATTTCGCTCTACTGTTACGTGCAGTAAAATGCTAAAATCCGCGCAATTAATTACCAAGCCGTATCAAGCGTTTTACCGCAATACTGAATTTGCGCGGAAAAGCATTGCTTATCCGTTATAAAACGCGCCTGTAAGTAATTGGTTTACAGGGATAATAGATAACGAAGATAAGTATTGATGTCAGATAAGAAGCTTCTAGAAGAGATTAAAAAGCGACGTACGTTCGCAATCATATCGCACCCGGATGCGGGTAAAACCACGATTACCGAAAAAGTATTGTTATTCGGACGCGCCCTGCAAACTGCCGGTACCGTAAAAGGTAAAAAGTCAGGTCAGCATGCTAAATCTGACTGGATGGAAATGGAAAAAGAGCGTGGTATCTCGGTAACCACCTCGGTCATGCAGTTTCCATATAGCGATCACTTAGTAAACCTGCTGGATACTCCGGGGCACGAAGACTTTTCTGAAGATACCTATCGAACACTGACGGCGGTTGACTCATGCCTTATGGTTATCGACGCAGCGAAAGGTGTAGAAGACCGAACCCGTAAACTTATGGAAGTCACCCGTTTGCGCGATACGCCGATTGTGACTTTCATGAACAAGCTTGACCGTGATATTCGCGATCCTATGGAACTGCTCGATGAAGTAGAAACCGAGCTTGATATCCTGTGTGCACCAATCACTTGGCCAATTGGCTGTGGTAAGAGCTTTAAAGGTGTATATCACCTTCACCGCGACGAAACTATTTTGTATCAAAGCGGCCAGGGTCACACTATCCAAGACGTGCGCATCATCAAAGGGTTAGATAACCCTGAGTTAGATACTGCAGTAGGAAGTGACCTCGCTGAAACCTTGCGTGACGAGCTTGAGCTTGTACGCGGTGCATCTAACGAATTTGAACAAGAGCTTTTCTTGGAAGGCCAGTTAACGCCAGTATTTTTCGGTACAGCATTAGGTAACTTCGGTGTTGATCATATGCTTGACGGTTTGGTTGAGTGGGCACCTGCGCCACTTGGCCGCGAAACCGAAGAAGGGACTATCGAAAGTACCGATGGTAAGTTCAGTGGCTTCGTATTTAAAATTCAGGCCAACATGGACCCGAAACACCGTGACCGCATAGCATTCTGTCGTATTGTGTCGGGCAAGTACGAAAAAGGCATGAAAATGCGCAACAGCCGTTTAGGTAAAGATGTGCGTATTTCGGATGCATTGACCTTCTTGGCTGGTGACCGTTCATTGCTAGAAGAAGCCTATGCCGGCGATATCATCGGCTTGCACAACCACGGTACCATTCGCATAGGGGACACCTTCACGTCAGGCGATAACTACCGCTTTACGGGTATTCCAAACTTTGCGCCTGAGCTATTTAAACGCATCCGCTTGAAAGATCCGCTTAAGCAAAAGCAACTGCTGAAAGGGCTGATCCAGCTTTCTGAGGAAGGGGCGGTGCAGGTGTTTAGACCGCTTGCCAACAACGATTTGATTGTTGGCGCAGTAGGTGTGCTTCAGTTTGACGTAGTTGTCGCTCGCTTGAAAGCCGAATACAACGTAGACGCGCTTTATGAGCATATTAACGTGAGCACTGCCCGCTGGGTTTACTCTGACAATGAGAAGAAGCTTGATGAATTCCGCCGTAAAGGTGAGCAAAACCTTGCACTAGATGGCGGCGATAACTTGACGTACATCGCACCTACTATGGTGAATTTACAGCTAGCGCAAGAGCGCTACCCTGATATTCAGTTCAAGAACACGCGCGAAAATTAAGCTAATAAAGATTAAACAAAGACACAATATATTATGAATATACATGCACTATTAGTTAACCGTTTCACTGAAGCTCTACAAGAAATGGGCGTAGAAAATGCGCCAGTGCCAGTTTCGCGCAGCGCTCGACCTGAATTTGGTGAGTATCAGTTTAACGGCGCGATGGCGCTAGCCAAGCAGCTTAAGCAAAAGCCGCGCGATATTGCAGAGAAAATTGTTGAGACTGTAAAGCTCGACGATATTGCCAGCAAGCTAGAAGTGGCGGGCCCTGGTTTTATCAACGTTCATTTAAATGACGAATGGCTGTCTAATCAGTGTGAGTTGTCACTAACCGACCCACGTTTAGGTATTGCTAAGTCAAAAGAACAAAACATTGTTGTTGATTACTCATCGCCTAACCTGGCCAAAGAGATGCACGTGGGACACCTGCGTACTACCATCATCGGCGATGCTGTGGTTAAAGTACTTGAGTTCTTGGGCCACAACGTTATTCGTCAAAATCACATGGGCGACTGGGGCACACAGTTCGGCATGTTGCTTGCGCACCTTTCAGACAAGCTACAAGATGAAGTGGCTGAAACTGCGCTCTCTGATCTAGAAGACTTTTACCGCGAAGCCAAAGTACGCTTTGACGAAGAAGAAGGTTTTGCCGACCGCGCCCGTGAATACGTAGTTAAGCTGCAGGGCGGTGACGCTCAGTGTCTGGCGCTATGGGAAAAGTTCATTGACGTGTCTATTGCTCACTCAGAAGAAGTGTACGACAAGCTAAACGTAAGCCTGACCCGTAAAGATATTATGGGTGAGTCGGCTTACAACGACGATTTAGCCAACGTAATCAGTGACCTTAAAGCGAAAGGCCTTGCAGTAGAAGACCAAGGTGCGCAGGTGGTGTTTATACCTGAGCTTGCTGATAAAGAAGGTAACCCTGCGGTTTACATCGTTCAAAAGTCGGGTGGCGGCTATTTATACGCAACGACAGACCTTGCGGCAATGCGCTATCGCAGCGGCAAGTTAAACGCTGACCGTACGCTGATTCTTACTGACGCGCGTCAGGCACTGCACTTCAAGCAAACTGAAATTGTGGGCCGTAAAGCGGGCTTTATGAAAGAAGAGCAAACTTACGAGCATTGCCCATTTGGAATGATGCTAGGCAGTGACGGTAAGCCATTTAAAACGCGTACTGGCGGTACAGTTAAACTGGTCGAATTGCTTGATGAAGCCGTTGAGCGTGCGGGTAAGCTTATCGCCGAGCGCGACAACGATTTAAGTGAAGACGAGCTTAAAGAAGTCGCTCACAAGGTGGGTATTGGCGCTGTGAAATACGCTGACCTATCTAAAAACCGCACAACTGATTACATGTTTAATTGGGACTCCATGCTAAGCTTTGAAGGTAACACCGCGCCTTACCTTCAGTACGCCTATACCCGTGTGAAAAGCTTGTTCAGAAAAGCGGGTGTGGATATGGCCACCATGCCAGTAGATATCAATATTGCTGAGAAACAAGAGCACGCGCTAGCTGTATTACTTATGCAGTTTGAAGAGGTGATTGGTACAGTATCTCGTGAAGCCACGCCTCATGTACTGTGTACTTACCTCTATGATGTGGCTTCAGCATTTATGTCATTCTACGAAGCGTGCCCGATGTTAAAAGACGGTATTGAGCCAGCCGTACGCGATAGCCGTCTAGCGTTGTCAGCTCTGGTTGCCAAGACGCTAGAGCAAGGATTAACCCTACTTGGCATCGAAACACTAGAAAAAATGTAGTGTTCGCGGTACAACATACATATTGATAACAAAGAGGCTGACATTGATTGTCAGCCTTTTTTTATGCGAAACATAAGCGTCAACCCTACAACGCTCGTTTGCGCTAATCGTGATTCTTATACCAGTGGGTATAGATTATTGCGTACTCAGCGAGATTTAAAATGTTCGTAATCTCGGCGTGTAACCGCAGGTACACGTGTAACAGCAGGTACAGTGGTATTACATTTCGATTAGAACCGATAGGGCGATAGCTTCCTATAAATCAGACAACTAGAACACTACTTAAATTAACGACAGGAAACTCAAATGACTAAGATCCTTGCATTTGCAGGTAGTACCCGTAAAGGTTCATTCAACCAAGCTGTTATGAAAGTTGCCGCAGAGGGCGCACGTGAAGCTGGCGCAGAGGTTACCGTTATAGATCTCGCTGACTTTCAAATGCCGTTGTTTAATGAAGATGAGGAAGCCGAGTTTGGTATGCCTGAAAAAGCACAGGCGTTCAAAGAATTGCTAATGAGCCATGATGGTTTTCTTATTGCTTCACCAGAATACAACTCAAGCTATCCCGCACTGCTAAAGAATGCCATCGACTGGGCATCGCGCATGGGGGAAGGCGAAAAGCCATTACAAGCATATCGCGGTAAGGTGGCTGGAATTATGGCTGCGTCTGCTGGTGGGCTAGGCGGCATGCGCGTGCTGGTGGTACTGAGAATGTTACTTGAAAATCTAGGTACCATGGTGCTGCCGAACCAAAAAGCTATTGCGAAGGTAAATACGCTTATGGAAGATGGCGCAATTACGGATGAAAAGACGATTAAGCAGCTTAAAAATTTGGGTAAAGAAACTGCCGAGCTTGCCGCCAAAGTAAAATAGCTGAAACTAGGTAATCAAATTTGAAGCCTACTAAATTAAGACTGGCCACCTTGTAATTGCAGTATCTACGCGTGGCCAGTCTTCGGTGAATGTTCGAGGTTTTAGTTTTGTGCATGGTTAGTTGAGAGTGCTTAAATTCAACTTTTAGCGTGTTACTATAGACAAATCATTACTGCAAAATCTGCTACAGACGCACATATCTCCAAAAATAAAATATTCATGAAACTTACTCAAGAAATAATAAATCAAGCAATGCAGGCGTTCGGTGCCGGTGAATTTAGCCGAGTCATATCGACGCTTTCTCCTGTCTATGAGCAGCATCCAATGGCACAAATGGTATATGCTACGGCACTAGGAAAGGTTGCTGAATTTACTACGTCGTTTGAAATATTTGAAAGCCTTCAGTCTGATTATCCTCAAAACACTGATGTGGCGTATAATTATGGTCTATTGCTAAAAGAAGCTGAGCGGTTTGATGACGCACAAAAGCAGCTTTCAAAAGCGATAGCAATTAACCCAAACTACCACGTTGCTTTTCATGCACTTGGAAATTTAATGTCTGAGCTTGGCCGATATGAAGAAGCACAGTTAGCATATGAAAAAGCAATAGCAAAAAATCCTAAAAATATTCAGTACGGACAAAGCCTGAGTAAGTGTCTTTATCAGCAGGAAAAATGGTCTCAGTTGGTCGCGCATATTAAAAGAGAGGGTCTTCATCTAAGCGATAAACTTAGCGCTGAACTGTATACAGAAGCATGTTACAGAATTCATTCGAGAGGAGAATTAGCTAAGCAGAGTAATATGCTAAGTTCAACGTACTCAGATTCTTATTCGATCCACTATTTTTTGGCGTTGTCAGCATTGGAGTCGAAGCGTTACGTTCATGCAAAGCGTCATCTTGAAAAATCACTTTCCCTCGCTGATTCATCGGATAAAGAAGAGTTACTGACGTACTTAGACTATGTTTCTTGGCTACTCAATGCCACTAAAGACAACCTTGATGTCCTCAATAGAAAGTTTGAAAACACCGATAACATTCAGTTACTAGAGCTGGCCTTTAATATTAACGAAAACAGGCGTGAGCTAGCTGAAGCTGAGAAGTTTCTTGGCAAAATTCAATTAATTCAAGCTGAGGGCGACAAGGAGCAACACGAGTTAAAACGTTCGCTGTTGGCCTTCGCAAAAGGAGAGTTTGAAGAGGGGCTGCGAATTAACGAGCACTTCTTAGTAAAACAACCCAAAAGCCTTCCTCATCTTTACCAGAAGATTAGAAACCTTGAAAAGCTCAAGCGTTTTAGCGATGCCGAAGAGGTCATCAGGTTTATCGCACATAACGTGAATAACCTTCATTCCAGTAAATTCGCAGATTTGTCCTCTGGCGTCATGCTCAATGGTTTTGATGTATCACCTTCTCCTATCGTTAACGCGTCAAGTAACAGCACAAACATTCTCTTTATTGTTGGATTTCCTCGTTCGGGAACGACATTGATAGAAAGTTTGTTACTTAAAAATGCGAATGTTGAGTTATTAGAAGAAACAGATGCTGTAGAAACCTTTTATAACCAGATGGTTGAACGCGAGATTGTTGACCCTGAGACGGGTGATATAAAGCGGACAAACCAAAGTGAACTAGACGCTTTGGCAAATGACTATCTTGAGCATTTAACGGCTTATTCTCCTAGTGTTAACAGCAATAAACTCATCGTAGATAAGATGCCGCTTAACTTCCCTTATTTACCTGCAATGTTGACCTTATTTCCTAACGCAAAAGTACTTTGTTGCCTACGTAACCCGAAGGCAGTTGCGTTGAGTTGTTTACAGTTCGAGGAAATAAACTTGTACACCGTTGAGCAATTCGCTGAGGCTTATAATAAAGTCTTCACGTGCTGGGAAAAAATGGAACCAATCTTAAGGGACAGAGCAATAAGCATTAAATATGAAGATGTTGTTGCTGACCCTGAATCTTCTATAGCATCCATATATCAGTTTTCAGGGCTGACAGAAGGGGAGACTAAGACCTTAGAAAGTAATAGTTCGCCTTTGTTCCAAACACCGAGCTACTATCAAGTTAGTCAACCAGTGTATAAGTCTTCAATGCAAAAGTATGAGAACTACCCAACGCTTTTCTCTGAATGTCCCCCTCTTTTAGATGAATGGGAGCAAAAGTGGGGATATTAAGAAAGTAAGTATGAATGGGTGTTAGTGAAGGTAATGGGCGCTGGCTATATCGAACGGCTCAATGTTTTCTTTCCACCCAATCACAGTTACCAGTTAATAGGACAGTTTATACATTCGTCCATGAAAGTGCCCTGAAATGTTGCGTAGTGGATGCGCGTGCCGGTTAGGTTTGCTCGATACAAACTTGCATCGTTCAGTTTTGCTTCCTGAATATTGGCGTTAATCAGTGAAGCACCTTCAAAGTTTGCTTTGTTCATCCAAACCCGCTCTAAGCGTGCGGCACGTAAGTTGGTGTTTACCATTGTCGCACCTGATAAACGCGCTTGGTCCAGGTTAGCACCTGAAAAGTTGGAGTTAGTGAAATCAACCCCTTGACCGAAAAGCGCCCAGCCATCTACGCCTTCTAAGTTAGCGTTGCGAACTTTTGAGCTGCGTAAATCTGCGTGTTTTAAGTTGGCGGTAGCTAAATCAGCGTGATCTAGGTTACTTTTCTTAAACGTCGCATAGCTTAAGTTGGCGTGCCTTAAATCTGTTTTGTTGAACTTAACGTTGGTGAATACTGCCCCGTGCAAATTTGCATGGCTTAAATCAGCACCGCTTAAGTCTGTATCACTACACACTGTCTTTGGTTTTATTTCACATCCGTTGATAATTTTCACGTCATCTTCGAAATCGGGAATGGCACTGGCAGTTGCTGAATATAGGACAACTAATAATATGGGGAGTTGTTTGGTTGCTTGAAAACGTAAGCGCATGAGAGCTCCTTAATGCCGAGAGGCGTTTTCACCGCCTCTCGGTTGGGTTTGTTGCAAAGGTAAAGCTATTGTTTAGCTACGTTTTGCTTTTTATTGTGATTAGGAAGTTTAAATACCCAGAACGAACCACCTTGCGCCACAGGTTTGGTGAGTTCAGCCATATCTCCTCCCCATAGAGGTACTGCACCACCATACCCTGACGCTAAGCCGATGTATTGCTCACCATCCTCTTCCCAGGTTATAGGGCATGAAATGATGCCCGAGCCCGTTTGGAACTTCCAAAGTTCTTCACCGGTTTCCTCATCGAAAGCTTTGACATAGCCATCGCCCGTTCCGGTAATAATGAGTCCGCCTTTCGTCGCCAGTACCCCAGCCCACATAGGAAGTTTCTCTTTGTGTGTCCATTTAATTTCACCTGAAATGGGGTCTACGGCACGAAGTACGCCCACGTGGTCGTCATACATGCGCTTAATTCTAAAACCCTGTCCTAGGTAAGCGGCACCTTTTTTATAGGTCACTTCTTCCGTCCAGTAGTCTTCTTTCCAGTGGTTTGCGCCCATATAGAACCAGCCGGTATTCTGGCTGTAGGCCATCGGGTTCCAGTTCTTTCCGCCCAAGAATGGAGGCGATACCTCTATTGACTTTCCTCGTTTTTCACCCGGCTCAGGCAGTGGCGGGCGCTGTCCGTCTACTTCAACTGGGCGACCCGTGTCAGGGTCTATATGTGTGGCCCACGTGATATTATCTACAAAGGGAAAGCCTCTGATGAATTCACCGTTTTGTCTGTTAACTACATAGAAAAAGCCATTTCTGTCTGCATGAGCCGTCGCTTTTATGAGCTTTCCATTATCGTAATAGTCGAATAGAACAAGTTCATTGTTGCCAGAGAAATCCCATGCGTCGTTAGGTGTATGTTGATAGAACCATTTAACCTCACCAGTGGTTGCATCTACACCCACTTGTCCGGAAGTATAAAGGTTATCCCAATCTCGTGGATCGCCGCCTTTGGCGGTGCGTTTCCATGTATTCCAAGGAGCGGGGTTACCTGCACCTATGATGATAGTGTTAGTTTCAACATCGAAGCTTGCACTCTGCCATGGTGCGCCACCACCGTGGTGCCAAGCCTCAACCATTTCGCCGTTTTCATCCTTTGGCCACGTTGTCACTTCGTATGAACCACCAGTAGGCGTGCTGTCTTTTCCATTTAATCTGCCCATGTGCCCTTCAACAAATGGACGCATCCAAATCTCTTCACCGGTTTCAGGATCGCGTGCAAACAGTTTTCCTACAACACCAAACTCATCACCTGATGAACCGTGAATAAGCATGACCTTTCCTGACTTTTGGTCTTTAACAATCGTAGGTGCCCCCGTCATGGTGTAGCCTGCACGATAGTCTTCAAAGCGCTTCTTCCATTTTACTTTGCCTGTTAGCCGGTCAAGGGCAACAACGCCAGCATCCAGCGTACCGAAAAAGACTAAGTCACCATAAATTGCTGCGCCGCGATTTACCACGTCACAACACGGTCGAATACCTTCTGGAAGGCGGTGGGCGTAGTCCCACAACTTCTTACCTGTTTTTGCTTCATAGGCGTAGATACGGGAGTAGCTACCGGTTACATAGACAATACCGTCGTACACGATTGCCTGGGACTCTTGACCCCGTTGCTTTTCATCACCAAAACTCATCACCCAAGCCGGAGATAGCATGTGTACATTTTCTTTGTTGATTTGATCAAGTCCGCTGTAACGCTGAGCTTCTGGACCCATACCATACATCAGTACGTTCTCAGGCGTCTTGGCATCATTTTCAATGTCTGCCCATGTCACGCCATCGTCCGCATATAAATGTGAACTCGTACCTAAACCAATAATTACGCTTAAGGCCAATGAAGCCTTTGAATAGAACTTAGCCATAGTTTTATTTCCACTGTTACCTTGATGTTGTGTTAACAGTATGTAACTAAGTAGAGGCCCTGATAAACGGATTCCGTCCTTCAAAATGCGGGAAAAATTCCCTTAGATTGAAGTGTAATAAAAACGCTAATGTGTTGATTTAAATGAGATATCTTAATCATGAGACAAAGTTAGTACCAAAGGGGTATAAAAAAGATACGAAAGTACAGGGAAGTTTTCCCGACCTTGTTTAGTGGCGCTTGTTTAGCTGGCAATTTTGATATAACCCTGCTTTACGGCAAGGTGAACAAACTCGGCATTTGTCTGTAGCTCAAGTTTTCGCTTGAGCTGGGTGATAACGTTTGAGACCGTCTTTTCAGAAATGTTGAGGCTTTCAGCGACCTGTTTTCGGCAAAGCCCGTTCGCTATACCAAGGAATATATCCAACTCTCTTTGTGTCAGATCTGTTAAGTTGCCTCCGGAATGTGACAGGTTGAATGTAGCGAGCTCAATGGCAGTATTGTGTTCTAAATAACGGCGGCCTTTAATGATAGATGTCACCGCGCTTATCAGTACATCAGGTTCACTTTGTTTACTAACATAGCCCATTGCCCCTAGTTTCATAGCTCTATCGATGATGGAAATATCATCGAACATGCTGAACATAAGTACTTTTGCGTGCTCCCAGCGCTGAACAATATATTCCGCTAGCGTGAGTCCGCTGGTGGTTCCTAAATTAATGTCTAAAATAATGAGGTCGAAGTGGTTGGCACGAAGTGCATTTGTGGCTTGCTGCGCATTTTTTGCATTGGTGACGACAGCGCCTTCGAGTACCGAAGATAACAGTGTAGAAAAGCCTTCTCTCACTATTGCGTGATCATCAACAAGTAAAATTTCCATAGCTGCGCTTTATTCATATCACCATAGAATGAGCATGCCACGGTAGGCGTGTGAGACGAATAGCACTTTAGTGCTCATTCATCTCACACTTTAGTAGGATATAAGTTAATTCAAACCGTGCTGTGTTTCTAAGTAGCTGGCAAAGCTGCCAAGCCAATGGCTGCCCATGTAGTGCATGTCACCAAACACCGCGTTGAGCCCGGCCTCACGATGTGAACTTAATGCTTTCTTAAGCACAGGTAAGCGTTTGTCACCTTCAGGCAAAGCTTGCATTATGCCTTCTATCATCCACGCTCGGCTGATGTTCAGCCCGTCTAGGTGAGCGAGTTTACCATCCGTCTTGTCAGTCACTGTAGCGGGAGCTAGCCAATTTGATGTTCTAGCTGTGAGGCTAGGAAAGAATGCTGAAAGCCATTGGCTATAGTCCTTTTTAGACATTACTCTTCGCATTAAATCAGCTTCGGCCAAACACGGTGATAAGAAATCTTGTCCCGAAGGTTCGTAGGCAAGAGGGCACTGTGTATCGTCCTGATAGTAGTCTTTCACCCTGGACGTTAACAGCGCTTCAAACTCCTTATTACCTGCTGTTTTCGCCCAATCCAACATTAAGCCAAAAGCAAAGGCGGTTTGGCTATGCTCACCCGTTCGGATTGGGTAAGCTAATTTGGGTAACCATGCGCTTACTCTGGCTACAATTTCGTCCTCGAGAGGACGTAAAGTATTTAGCCATTTTGTTGCTTCAGGAAGGGAAGATTGACGTAGTTCAGCGGTTAGCTGCAGGAACCAAGCAAGACCATAGGGGCGTTCAAATGAGGCATTGTTTTCACGCTTAAGGCTCGTCAATTCACCTTGGATATTTTTAGGCGTGAAGCTGATGTTGAGCTTTTCAATGATCTCATCCTTATCCACTGCATCTTGCGCAGTGTTTAGCATTCTTACTAAAAGCCAATGGCCATGAACCGACGAGTGCCAGTCTAAACAACCATAAAATGAAGGGTATAGTTGATTTGGTGCCTTAACGTCATCGCCGTTATTCATCATGTGTTTCACTACATTTGGAAACTCTTGATGAATACAATGAAGCGCGAGGTTAGCAAAAACGCTTTCGTAATTGTTGTTAGGGACGTCAGCGTTGGCGGTCGCGTCTGCGGTTTGGTTAATACTAGTGTTGCTTGTGTTCGCAATTTCAACAGTCGATGTACTGGTAGCAAAGGCAGTGTGTGCAGCAAACGCTGTGGCAAATGCAACTGTACAGCTAACAACGTTTTTTATTTTGATCATAATTTTGCGCGCTTTATCAATGAGAAGTATATCGCCAATGTATAGAGATAAACGCTTTGAATAAAGTGCTGCGCGATGCATAACGCCCCAGCACTTTAAACAGCAGAAACAGGCTATTTAAGCAGGGGCCCCGATGGCCTCTAGTTTGGTGGTGTATTCAGCGAAAGAGCCAATGGTCTTTTCTACCCAACCAGCATTATAGTAAGTTTCACTATACCGCTCTCCGCTGTCGCACATAAGCGTTACGATCGATCCCACTTCTCCTCGCTGCTTCATTTGTTCAGCAATACTTAATGCGCCCCATAGGTTTGTGCCGGTAGATGGGCCGGCTTTAATCCCCATGGTGTTGTTTAACCAATGCATGGTTGCAATACTGGCGGCATCGGGAACGGCAATCATGTCATCTATAACGTCATGTTGAAAAGAGGCTTCCACTTTAGGGCGTCCTATCCCTTCTATGCGGCTACCACGGGTAGCAGTAAGTGTATGATCGTTGTTTTTGAAGCTATCAAAAAACACACTGAATTCTGGATCTACCACGACAAGCTGAGAAGAGAGACCTTTGTAGCGAATGTAACGCCCTATGGTGGCTGATGTTCCACCTGTACCTGCACTCATAACCACGGTGTGTGGAATAGGGTGGGGCTCGGCTTTCATTTGCTCAAAGATACTCTCAGCAATATTGTTATTGCCTCGCCAGTCTGTAGCGCGCTCTGCGAAAAGGAACTGATCCATAAAATAACCATTAAGCTCGTGAGCTACTTTGGTTGCTTCGCTGTGCATTTGCGTAGGGCAATCTACAAAGTGACACTGCCCGCCATATCGCTCAATAAGCGCGATTTTACTTTGGGCGGTAGATTTAGGCATAACCGCAACAAACGGAACGCCAATCATTTTAGCAAAATAAGCTTCAGACACCGCTGTACTGCCTGACGAGGCTTCAACCACAGTAGTTCCTTCTACAATTTTTCCATTACAAAGGGCGTATAGAAAAAGGGACCGGGCTAGACGGTGCTTTAGGCTGCCTGTTGGATGGGTGCTTTCATCTTTAAGGTAGATATCAATATCTCTAAAGGCGATCTGCTCTAATTTGATTAAGTGCGTATCAGCCGAACGTTGATAATCTGCATTGATAATATTGATCGCTTTTGAAACCCAGCTTTTCATAACCTTCTCTCATTCACCCAAAATGCGAAACGTTAAGCGTAGTTCGCTTAATGCTAGCTGTATAAAACAAAAATAGAATACCAGTTAAGAACGAGTATTTGATTCTATTATTTTAGTATTAGGGCTTTATAGTAAAAAATATTTCTTTCATAGGTCTCATTTATGAAAATAAATTCCGTTTTTGTGTAAGAGCGAGAGCATGTTTGTCTTGTTGATACAACGGTCTTTAATAAAACAAAAAAGTTCAGATAAGTCGCTAAAGTTGCTATCTTTGCATTTCGCTTTTACTTACAGGTAACAACATGAAAAATAGGGCGCTTTTCTGTGCGATAGCTCTTCTACCCGCATTATTCGTATCTACGCTAGCTAGCTCGCAAGAAGAGCAAATGCTTAAAGTTGCAACGTTTAATGTAAGTATGGAAGCCACTAACTACAAAGCGTTGGGTATGAAGCCGAGCGATCAGGTACTTCAATACGTTCTTTCAACGGGTGAGCATAGCCAAGTTAAAAACATTGCTGAAATTATTCAACGCGTTAACCCCGATATCTTGATGTTGAATGAATTTGACTACATTGCAGATAAGCGTAAAGGGGTAGATGCATTTGTTAAGAACTACCTGAATGTTTCACAAGGCGGCCTTGAGCCTGTGGATTACCTATATACGTATGTGGCCACAGTCAACACAGGGGAGCCCACGAAATTCGACTTAGATAACAATGGCAAAGCAGAAGGTTTTGGTGGCGATGCATATGGCTTTGGGCTTTATCCCGGGCAATATGGCATGGCGCTTTTGTCGAAATACCCTATTGATGTTGATGGTATTCGCACTTTTCAGACGTTTAAATGGCATCACATGCCTCATCCACAGGTTCCTATTATTCCCGATGAGAGCGGAAGTACTGATAAGGGCAAGCCATGGTACGACGTAGAAGAGTGGGCTGCGCTAAGGTTGAGTTCTAAGTCTCACTGGGATGTGCCGGTGAAAGTAGCGGGCAAAACCGTACACATACTTGCTATGCATCCAACACCACCTAATTTCGATGGAAGCGAGGATCGCAACGGCAAGCGCAACTTTGACGAAATTAGGCTTATGGCAGATTACCTTTCTCCGGATAAAGGGGCCTACATTTACGATGATAATGGCGAGAAAGTCAGCCTGTCAGAGAACGCGCGTTTTGTACTTGTTGGTGATTTTAACGCGGCGGATATTGGAGATAAACATCGCGAGGGTGTAATTGAACAGTTAACTGAGCACCCGTTAGTTAATAACGACATCATTCCAACAAGCGCAGGTGGTGCAGGCGCGTCAGGTGCAGAGTTTAGTAACCGCTTTACTGCCTATTGGGGAGCCAGAGCTGACTATGTTTTGCCATCTCGATTTGGCTTCGATGTGAACGATGCTGGCGTTTTCTGGCCTGCAAAAACCAGTGACCTATATCGATTAGTTAAAGACCGCGAAGCCAGCTCAGATCACAGGTTAGTTTGGATTAGCTTGTCGTTGACCGACGATAACTAAAAACCACAATTTTTGTGTTAGTTAATAGATAGAGGTATTATTACACCGTCTATCTAATAATGTACCGAGAAGCCATTGAAGTTTGTGTCTCTCACTTTTGTGATGTGTTTGCTGTGGGTGATACCCATAGATGGCTTTTCGGTAGAGTCTTCTCAGCTCATGCCGCTCAACCGGTATTTCCCTCAATCGTGGGGAACGAAAGACGGGCTTCCTCACAACAGTATTCACGCATTAGCACAAACGTCCAATGGGTATCTATGGGCGGGTACTTGGGAAGGTGTTGCTCGGTTTAATGGTCAGCAGTTCACTGTATTTACCCGCGGCGCGCAAACAGGATTACCAGACTCCGGCATTCGAAGCTTGTATTACAACAAGCCCCGCGACGAGCTACTTGTGGCAGGAAACCGAGGCGGTATAACGTCGCTTATTGCCGAGCAGTGGCATGCTCAAGCGCCCCTGTCTTCAATGGTTAATCATGCATTCAGAGACAGTAATAACGTGTTGTGGTTTGCGCTGGAAGACACGGGGATTGCAATGAGAACGCCTGACGGTACGCAAAAAGAATACATTGTAAATTCGAGTGCTTACCGCATAATCGAAGACGGATTTGGCGTAATCTGGTTTGCAACAAACCAAGGGTTATTCAAATACATAAACGATAAATTTCAGCTAGCTGTACCCGACCACAACATACTCTCTGGTCCATCATTTACTCTCGCTCTTGATAGCAAAAAACGTGTTTTAGTTGGCACGGAACACGGTGTTTGGCAGCAAAGAAACGGTACCTTCGCGCTACTTCACAGCTCACTTGCCGACAAATCAATTAGTAGTATTTTGCTTGATCATCAAAATAGCATTTGGGTAGGCACCATCAATCATGGCCTTTATCGTCTAAGTGACTTAGGCCTAGAAAAACTGGATGCAACTGCAGGTCTTCCCAATAACCGTGTTTTTTCACTGCTTGAAGATTTGGAAAAAAATATCTGGATTGGCACTAATGGTGGTTTGTTTAGGCTGCGTCGTGCGCTATTTACCACATTCTCGCAAAGCCAAGGAATGAGTGGAGACTTTTTGCGAACTGTTTTGCAAACGTCTGATGGCAAACTTTTATCAGGTGGAAGTGCTGGATTAGATATATTTTCCAATGATGCGTTTTCCAGCGCATCGCTTACTACGGGTGAAGCTTTTTCTGTACTCAGTTTGGCAGCGGTAACTGAAGAGGTAACGTTAGTTGGCACCTACACAAAAGGTGTACTGCGATATGAAAACGACCAACTTACTCCGTACCTCAATAGACATTTAGGGTTACCGAGTAATGAAGTAAGGGCCATTCTTTTAGCGAGTGATAACAGTATTTGGTATGCCACGGCGCAAGGTGTGGTTCAACAAACACCAGATGGAAAGCTAAGCCATTTTAATGAACAAAATGGGCTACCTGCCCATTTTTCGATGGGCTTGGCAGAAGATCGTGAAGGACGAATCTGGATTGCTACAGGGATAGGGCTAGCCTTTATCCAACAGGGTATTGTGCACGTAGTTTCGTTTCCTGAACATTCAGATGCGCAGCACGCGTTCAGTTTTAGCGTTGTTGAAAAGGGAACTTGGATTACAACCGATCGAGGACTTGCGTATTTTGACAATGCTACTCAGGCACTTAGTGTAATCGAAAAGTCGCAGGGGCTTCCCGTAGATAAACTGTTTTCAATCGGTATAGATCACAACAGCGGTGTATGGCTAAGTTCAAACCAAGGGGTCATTCTCACTTCACTATCAAGTCTTAAGGAGTGTCTGACACATCCAAGTGCATTATTGGAATTTGAGCATTTTAAGGAAGAAAATGGCCTGGCGAGTATTCAAATCAATGGTGGATCACAGCCATCTCAGATTGTCGATGTAGACGGAAATGTTTGGCTTCCTACTGCGAAAGGGCTCGCCACAGTGACGCCTGCAAACCTCGCCATGTTGAGTGAATTCCCTATTCCGGTAAGTATAGAGGCGGTACTACTGGACGGTGCTGACCAGCAATTTGATACGGATAAAAGGGAAGTAGACGTAACGCCGTTAACCACGCGAGTTGCGTTTCAGTATGCAGGGTTGGGTTTCGCTATGCCTTCGCGTATAGAGTATCAGGCTATGTTAGTAGGATATGACCAAGATTGGGTTAACCGTCATCAATTTAGAATGACTGAATACACTAATTTAGCACCTGGTCGTTATCAGTTTAAAGTACGTGCTCGTTACATTGGTGGTCCCTGGCAAGAGATTACGTCACCATTTTCTATTCGCGTGTTACCCAGTATTTATCAGACATTTGCTTTTAAATTCTCGGTTTTTCTTTTCTTCTGTTTTGTTATCTATGCACTTTATAAAGTACGTTTTCATCACTTGAAAAAATCAGAAATGATTTTAAAACAAAGGGTCGATGAACAAACCAGATCACTAGAATTACAAACCAAGCGGTTCGAGTTCCAAGCAACTCACGATGATCTAACCGGTATTGCAAATAGACGAGCATTCGACCGCTGGCTTGTACAATATTTTGAAGAGGCTAAAGCGAAACAATCTCCTCTATGTCTTGCCGTTATCGATATCGACCATTTTAAACAGGTAAATGATCAGTACTCTCACTTAGTAGGGGATAAAGTCATTACTGAGGTGGCCCGTATATTAAATCGCGAAGTTCCGCATTATGCTAAATGTGCAAGGTGGGGCGGCGAAGAGTTTACTGTGTTGTTACCTGAATATGACTTGGTAAATGCAAGGGTAGCTATGGATCATGTTCGAAAAATCGTGGCAGCACATGATTTCAGTTTTATAGCGCAAACGCTGAAAGTCACAATCAGTATTGGTGTAGCAAGTGCAGATGGCGCGAGAGATCACGACAGAATGTTAACCCATGCCGACCAAGCACTTTACACTGCAAAAGAAAATGGCCGCAACCAAGTGACCATTTTCGAATAAACGATAAGTGGGGTAGTGGTTAATTACTACAACATCTTTAACCTGACTTTGCCGTAAAGCCTTACTGTGGCGATTGGCCCAACTGCGCTTCTTCGCGATCTCGTGAAACTGCCTCGAACAGCGTAAAGTAAGCCACCACAGCAAGATTAGCGACAAACCAAAGGTCTTTAATAACGAACTGACCTAGGCGGTTGACGATAGTCGTGCTGTTAAAGGTATCCGGTACAGTAAACAAAAACGTTTGTGTCATCAGAAAAACCGATAAACAAGCCAGTCCGCTCGCAATGATCACCGGCTTGTTCTTAGAAAAGATGCCCGCGCCCAATAGCAATGCAAAGAGGACATCAAATCCACCAATTACATTCGATGCCCCCTGTACGCTAAACACAGCATATAGCCACGACATAAACGGTGATGTTTCAACTAGCCCCACAATTGCATTAGCTTCAAACTCGAAAAACTTCATGCCTCCTATCCATAATAAGACCATGGCTACAGGAGCAAAGTTGAGGTATGTCAGTTGCTTGTGCGAAAATTTTTCGCGATAAAACAAGAATAGGAAAAGCGGTAATACTGCGAAGTACTTGATGATGCCTTGACCGCTGCCAATAATCGGGAAGCCCCCTAAATCGGCCATCCATCTTGTTGGTGATAATAACGTCAGCAATGGAATGGCAGTTACAAAAGCGGCATATAGTGTTACTGCTTTTGCTGATACAAGGTCAAAACGTGCTGCAATGGTCATTAACGGTAGTAACAGCAATGCGATACCTGAAAAAGCACCAAGGGCACTCTCGCTCAACACAGTGTCTAACGAGTAGAAATTAAATGTAGCGATAAGTGCATTGGGGTTTGCACCCAATAAAAATGTTAGGCCAAGAACTGCGAAGCTAAAAGTGAGCAATGCGGTGACCATGTTTTCGGTTTGGTTTAGTGTCATAAAGCGTCCGTAAATACTGCTAGTTTTGCGAAGTGTATGTAGAGACCCGTCGAGGTAGCACTAAAATTTCATAGGTTTGATAATTTATTAGGCATAGCGCAATAAGCAAATAAGGATTTATCGACAAAATAAGAACTTATCTAATAGCGGTTGTCATAAGTAGCAGCGGTCTTAATAAATTAGGTCTTAAGTAATGTGGGGCTTAAATAGTAGTGGTTTAAAAAGTAAAATAAATTGAGAGAAAAAATGAAACAAGCAAGCAGTAGAGCACAGAAGCGTTTTAGGATCTGGTTAATAGCTGGCGTGTGTGCAGCGTTGTCTGCTTGTGGCGCTCAGCCCCCAGAACCTATTGATGAGCCAATCGCGAGTGTTGAAGACGTCGAAAGATTAGAGCAAGTTGTTGATACCTCATTGCCTTTGGTACAGCAGGCCTATTCCATTGAGTCCGAAAAAGTGTGCGATAAACACGGTGGTAACTGGAAGAAAGTAGGCCGACAGCAGGCGCATGCTTGTGTGCTCCCAGCAAACGATGCCGGTAATGCGTGTAATGACAGCAGCGAGTGCGAAGTGGCTTGTGTTACGGAAAACAATAATATGGAAGCGGGAGAAAAGGCGCGCGGCGTGTGTTTAGAAAGTACGGACTTATTCGGCTGTAGAGCCTATGTGTCTAACGGCGTTGTGGAGCATACCTTGTGTGTTGACTAAGAGGTTGTTTAGCAAACGAACGTTGAATGAAGCGCACGCCATCGGCAATGCGCTTCACAACAACGCGGGTTAATTAACGTTGGGGAACTCGATTTTGTCCAGTTCGCTCGCCGTTTCATTGCACTCACCTAATAGGTGAAGCCTATCTTCGGTTTGGTGTGTATCTATTTCTAGAAAGCCCGTTTGGCAGTAACCGGTCTCATCCAGTTTCTCATCTAGAGATGTATAAAGTTGCTCAGTCATTCTATCGCTGCTATGTGACGAGCCTTCGCGACTTTCCTGTCCTTTGCGACCGCCACGACCACTTCGTTCGCCTCCCTGACCACGGCCGCCTTTACCGCCACCTTTGGCACTGTCACGATGCTGCATTAACGGAATGCTAAAGGCGAAGAGCTTGGTACCGTCTTGCTTGATCTTCGTTTCAAAAAATATTTCATCCATGTCTAAAGGTGGTGGCCTATGAGCGCACGCACTGACAATCAAAGAGGTCGTTATTACTAATAGTGTTTTATTCATTTTATTTAACGCTTATTTGAACCACGTCACTTTGAGATTCAAACGCCTCTTTAGTTGCAGCACCCAGTGTAAGTTTTAAGTAAAGCATTTCGGTATGCAAACTTCATAACGAGCGTATCGTTACAAGCAACACTCATTACGTTATGCATTTTACGTCAAAAAGAAGCGGCATTGCCGAAGCGACAAGTCTCAACCAGATAGTCAATAAGTGCTCGGGTACGGCTTGGCACATGCTTACGAGAAGGATAAACCAAGGTAAACAACAAGGTTTCACTTCCAAGTGAAGGGAAAATTCGTACCAGTTCGTTAGATGCGACTTCTTTTTGCACAGTTGAAGGTAGCAGCGTAGATATTCCCAACCCTGCTTTGACCATTTCTTGAACAAGGTGAGGAGAATTACACAGCTCGTAATGTTTGGGTGTAATGTCGATTGGTGTGTTGTCCAGCATTAGGTAATGCATGATTCGTGAATTTAACTGAGATAGCAAAATCCAGGTATGATTATTCAGTTCTGCAATAGTCTTAGGTTCACCATATTTCTTGAGATAATCAGGGCTAGCATATAAGGCGAATTGTTCTTGATATAAGACCCTACCGACGAGCGAGTCGTCTCGTGGCAAACCAATTCGAAGTCCTACATCAATATTCTGAGCGATAAGGTCGAGCTTATCGTCACTGCTCACTATGTGTAAATCTATTTCAGGATAGCGGCGCTTGAACTCAGGCAGCAACGGTAATAAAAACTTGTGTGCAATGTCGTTGGTGACTGTTATTGATACTCTTCCTTTTGGCGCCGGTTGACGCAGATCTTCATCAATACCATGCAAAATCTCGTGGCACTTTTTCGCATGGGAAAATACAGCATTTCCCTCGTCAGTAAGCATGAGCTGTCGAGTGGTTCTTTGCAGTAATCGCACGTCAAGAGATGCTTCTAAACCTGCTACTTGCTCGCTAACTCTAGATCGACTGGTGCCTAAACGGCGGGCAGCTTCCGCAAAGCTTCCACATTCTACTACGCTGGCAAATATAGCGAGTGCCTTAAGATGTGAATAGTTAATTGTACTCATATTCGTAACAATTCATTCTGTATGTGTCTACTTATCATAACAGTGTTTCACGCACATAATCACCTCTGTATTCAACCAGTACTCATTTAATTGATAGAGGATAGATTATGATTGCAGTAACCGGCGCTAACGGACAATTAGGTCAAAAAGTTATTCAAACACTGCTTAATACAGAGAAGGCAAACACAATTGTTGCACTAGTGCGCAACCCTGATAACGCACACGCATTAAAGCAGTTGGGAGTAGTAGTACGACAGGCAGACTACAATAAACCGGAGACGCTTGAGTCGGCTTTTGAGGGTGTTGAGAAGCTGTTGCTAATATCAGGTACAGAGTTTGGGAAACGCTTTGAGCAGCACAAAGCGGTAATAGTTGCAGCTATGGCACAAAACGTTGGCCTCATTGCTTATACCAGTTTGTTGAAAGCAGATACGTCTCCTTTGCTGTTAGCGCAAGAACATAAACAAACCGAGGCTTACTTTAAAGATGTGTCAGCGCCTTTCGTGTTTCTTCGAAATGGGTGGTACACGGAAAATTACACCGATAATGTAGACAGCGTACTGCAGATGGGAGCGGTGGCAGGCGCTGCAAAGCAGGGAGTTTTGTCTACCGCTAGCCGACAAGATTATGCAGACGCCGCAGTGGCCGTTCTTCTATCATCGCAAAATCAAACAGGCAAAATTTATGAGCTTGCTGGCGACACGGGCTTTACGCTAATGGAGTATGCTTCCACCCTATCTGAAATTACCGGCGAAGATATTGGTTTTTTAGACATGGATGAGAGCGCTTATAGAGAAGCACTCATTAAAGCTGGGCTGCCTGAAGGTATGGCAGCAGCGTTAGCAGATTCAGAGCATTACGCCGCCTCGGGGTGGCTCCAAGATAACAGCGGCACCTTATCATCACTACTTGGTCGTCCAACTGCAACTCTGCGTGCAACACTTGCTGCGAAAATGAAAAGCTGAGTATTTAAAAGCTAAGTGAATTATCATCCCATGCGCATTACCTTGAATTATCATTCAAGTGATGCGCTTATTGTGCAACACTTGCGTATTCATATTTTAAATCACTTGCATCCGCAATTTGCTTATTTACAGGGATAGGTTCCATGCTTTCCAACATCATTCGCTTTGCGAAAAACATCGTCGTGTCGTTAATTGCAATCTTTGTGTGTTTTGGTGTGCTCGACTTCTTGTGGCTTGGCGTTATTGCGGATGGCTGGTATCAAAGTGAAATGGCTCCTCTGCTTAGAAGTCAATTTATCACGTGGCCTTGGGTGGTTTTTTACCTCATGTATGGATGTGTGGTGTTTGTACTTGCTGTGGTGGCGAACAGAGATAAGTCGTTACTTTATGCAGGGATCGATGGCGCGCTTCTAGGGTTGGCCAGTTATGGCGCCTACAATTTAACGGCGTACAGCATAATTGAAGGTTTTACTTTGTTTATCATGTTGATTGATTGGGCGTGGGGCACGTGCCTAACCAGCGCAAGCGCCATGGCCGGCTGGTTAGGATTTCAACTGGTTAAGGGAAAGAGTAGCGAATAATGCGTTTTAACACGCTGGCGTATTGTTTTAAAAAGCTGCCAGTGTTGTAGTGTATGCCGTGTTCTTCGAATACGGCTTTTACCTTGGGTGCCATCTCTCGGTAGCGTCTGGCTGGGATATCTGGAAACAGGTGGTGCTCAATTTGAAAGCTTAAATGCCCAGTAAGCACGTGAAACAGGTTTCCGCCCTTTATGTTCGACGAGCCCAGCGCTTGTCGGTAGTACCATTGCCCTTGGGTTTCATTAACACAATCTTCTTGTTTAAACGTTTCCACGTCGCCAGTGAAATGGCCGCAAAAGATAATAGTAGATGTCCATAAATTGCGTAGTAAATTGGCGATAAGGTTGCCGGTAAATACCCATAAAAATAACGGCCCAGCTAACAAAGGAAATAGTACATAATCTTTTACTAACTGACGTGCGCCTTTACTAAAAAAGCGTTTCTTAAGTTCATTATGGGTAATCTGATTCTTACGGTTGTCCTTCTTTTTTCCAAAAAAGACCCGCTCAGCGGCCATTTCGTGATACGACACACCCCACTGAAATAAAACACTAAGTACGATGTAAGTCGCAAACTGCCATAGGTTTTTTACACGCCATCTAAAATCGTTAGACAGGCGAAGCAAGCCGTAGCCAAAGTCTCTGTCTTTCCCAATAATATTGGTATACGTGTGATGCTCGTAATTATGAACGCGATTCCAGCTCGCACCATCGCAGGCAATATCCCACTCATAGCCTTTCGAATTAATGTGTTTGTCGTTCATCCAATCGTACTGGCCGTGCATTACGTTGTGGCCTATTTCCATATTATCGAGAATTTTTGCTGTAGCTAAACTCAATACGCCGGCAACCCAGAGCAGCGGTTGAATGAACCCCAACATTAAAAGTATCCGTCCGCTCCACTCGCAAATTCGCTGAACAAGAATAATACGTCGGATATAGGCCGCATCTTCAGCACCCACTTTTCGTTTAATGTCAGCTTTAATTTCATCAAGCTGAGCGGCAAGTAACTCGTAGTTCGGTTTCTCTTTAGTGCTCGTTGACCGAATAGCTTTGGTTTCACTTATCGGAGCATGCGCCTGTTCGATGGCTTCTTCACGGTGTTGGTTGTCTATTGCAACGCTGGTGTTCATAGTTGAATCTCCAAATCAGTAACGGCTTGTGATACACACAGCTGAATAAGTTGCTCTGCGCTATCTGAAAGCTCACCCGTGCGGGTATCTCTCACTACGCCCCGTTTCTTAACACATTGGCATTGATGACAAATTCCCATGCCACAGCCATAAGTCACAGGTTGTTCTGCTTGCTGAAGTTGTATAAGTAGGGTTTGCTGATTGTCGACAGTTAAAGATTGGCCGTTGTGTACCAAGGAAAAGGTTTCACTTTGGCTAAGACTAGAACTGCTTAGGACAGGAAGCGCAGCGAAGTGCTCGCTCGAAACAGGGACGTTGATCGTATTTGCATAACTTTCAACTTGCTCGAACATTGCATGTGGACCACACACTAACCAGTGTGCATTGGCAAAGTTACACAGATGCGCTTCTACGTCTCCGTCTTTTTGCTTGCTCAAAATATCATAGGTGAAGTGCTCACAGCGCTGACTGAACGCTGATAATTCATTGAGTAATACATGCTCGTCCGGCTTAGCAAAATAAAGTAAGTGTACCGGTGTATGGTTTAGCTGCGCGTTGTTGACGGCATCGTCAAGCATGGCAATGAAAGGAGTTATACCCGAGCCGCCCGCTATCATAAGTAGGGGCTTTTCAACCTTCGGCCAGATAAATTCCCCCATAGGGGCTGAGATATTTACCCATTGATTAGGCACACAAGAGTGAAGATAAGGTGTTAATGCGCCCTGAGCTTTAACCTTGGTTACAAGACGAATCTGCTTTTCTTTTTGTCGGGTGTTAGCACCACTCGCTATGGTAAACACGCGAGTGGTGAGCCTGCCATTAATTTCTATGGTTAATGCGATATGTTGCCCTGCAACATGCGTTGGCCAAGACCTCTCTGGTATAAGTAACACCTCGAGCATATCCGTGCTCAGTTTTTTTACGGTCACGACCCTAGCTCTGAAATACCCATCGCGCCACGCGGGTCTAACTTGCTGCATCAGCACTTCCCAGTAGCCCTTCCAAGAGGCATGGTGAAAAATGCGATCAGTGAATTTATCTATTAATAGTCTCAATGTAGAAATCACACCTGTATTTCGTCGGAATATCTTAAATACAAAAAGGATGAAAATATTTTAGCTTACACTTGTACGCTAGCTCAGCGCACAAGTGTAAGCTTAATTTTTTATGCGTCAAGAGGAGATGCATGAAATTTGGGATAACGTCGTCGAAATACACCGGTACTTTTGTGAAAAATGCAAAAGTGCTTTGTTAAAAGTACGGGTTCTAAGCCAGCTATAGGGCCTTATATTTACCGTTATCTAAACGTGTAAATTGCAAGAATAAAGTTTAAAGGACTGTATTATGAAACTATTTGAAACCCTATCGCTGGCTGGAAAAACGCTGAACAATCGGGTTGTTATGCCGCCAATGACCCGCTCCCGCTCAACACAGCCGGGAGATGTGCCCAACAACCTTATGGCTGAATATTACGCTCAGCGCGCAAGTGCAGGGCTTATTGTGAGTGAAGGCACACAAATTTCGGCACTCGGTAAGGGTTATGCGTGGACGCCGGGTATTTATACCAAGGCGCAAATCGATGGCTGGAAGTTGGTAACAGATAAAGTCCATGAAGCGGGTGGTGTGATGTTTGCGCAACTTTGGCATGTGGGTCGCGTATCCCATCCTTCAAATACCGAAGGGCAGCAGCCTATTAGCGCATCGGCGATTCAAGCAAAAGGCGTAAAAGTATTTGTTGATGAAGGCGGCAACCCTGGCTTTGTTGAGTCGGTCATGCCCCGAGAAATGAGCATTGAAGATATAAAAGCCGTGGTAGAAGAGTATCGCGTTGCGGCGCGCAATGCCGTAGACGCTGGGTTTGATGGCATTGAATTGCATTCGGCTAATGGTTACTTGCTTAACCAGTTTATTGATTCTCAAAGTAATACAAGAACTGATGAATACGGCGGAAGTGTACAGAACCGTATTCGATTCTTGAAAGAAGTGGTGCAGGCTGTGTCTGAGGAAATTGGCGCTGATAAAGTAGGTGTACGTTTGGCGCCCCTAACAACATTAAACGGGACGGTCGACGACAATCCCGAAGAGACCTATCTTGCGATTGCTTCCATGCTTAATAGTTTCAAGATTGGCTATATGCATATTGCTGAAGCCGACTGGGATGATGCGCCGCAAATGCCAATATCATTCAAGATGGCTATTCGTGAAGCCTATAGCGGTCTGCTCATTTATGCCGGAAAGTACGACACAGAGCGTGCCGAACAAGCTCTAACTGAAGGGTGGGCAGATATGATTGGTTTTGGTCGACCTTTCGTGGCGAACCCAGATTTACCCTACAGACTAGCGAATAATGTACCCCTGAATGAGCACAACCCCGATACGTTATTTGGCGGTGGTGAGAAGGGCTACACAGATTATTCTTTTGCTAAATAGCCGGAAATTCCAGCGGGTGTGTAAAAAACACTTTGCTCAGGAAAAAGGGGCAATCCATTAAAAATGAGCATGGCTCTTTTTTACCAGAACGAACAGCACTTAAAACATGTTGTTCGTTCTAAATCTTACTTTCGTCAGTCAGCAGTTAGACTCATTACGTAACAGTTATACGCAGTGATGTGTTAACACCGTTGATACTCACCGAGTCATTTCTGCACTTTACGGTTAATATTTACGATTGCGATATAGCCAAGTGAAAATTCCGCTTCCCGCTATTAACATTGACGTGGCAAGCCACAATTTAGAAATGGGCGTGCCGTTGGGGCACTGCAACGCCATCGTTGCCCCCGCAAGGTTCTGGCAATCGACGAGTTGGCCCAAGGCCAATACAAAAAGACCGAGAAGTACGCCGATAACGGCATAAGACAAATTATTGAACGACATACTTTTCCTAAAAGATTTTCCAAACAATTCGCACTCTAAACGCACGCGACACTAAGCAATAATGCTCCAAACTAGTGCAGCTGTAGGCTGCCTTTAAAAACATTTACTCTATTTGTATGGGCTAAGACAGCCTACCCAACAATATGTGCGCGCCATTGAACGGTGAAAATACTCGCTTCAACGAAGGTGCTTAAAATCCATACGAAAATTAGCACAAGCTCAGTGTCGCAATATTTGCGCCAACCCCTATCAAAATTCCTTCAAATTCGGTACTATCCGCGGTCTTAAATTTTTAACGAAATAAGCGGACTATGTTTGAAATAAACCCCGTTATGAATGCGATAAAAGATATCCGCGAGCGCACTGAAGCGCTTAGGGGGTATCTTTGACTTTGATGCAAAGTCAGAGCGTTTAGAAGAAGTTAGCCGAGAGTTAGAAAGTCCTGACGTTTGGAACGAGCCAGACAGAGCGCAGGCCCTTGGCAAAGAAAAAGTGGCCTTGGAGCAAATCGTAGAGACGATCCACAAGCTCGATCAGGGAACTGAAGACGTTGAAGGTCTCGTTGAATTGGCCGTTGAAGCCGAAGATGAAGATACCTTCGTTGAGGCCCAAAGTGAGCTTGAAGGCTTAATTGAGCAGCTAGAAGTGCTTGAGTTTCGCCGCATGTTTTCTGGCCCTAACGACGAAAACGACTGCTATATTGATATTCAGTCGGGCTCTGGTGGTACAGAAGCACAAGATTGGGCCAATATGCTGCTGCGCATGTATTTGCGTTGGGGCGAAGCGCACGGTTTCAAAACGGAACTTATTGAAGTGTCGGAAGGTGAAGTCGCGGGCATTAAAAGTGCTACGCTGCGCGTTCAGGGCGAATATGCGTTTGGCTGGCTACGCACAGAAACGGGCGTACACCGCTTAGTACGTAAATCGCCGTTTGACTCGGGCAACCGCCGTCATACGTCGTTTTCATCTGCGTTTGTATATCCTGAAATTGACGACGACATCGATATTGAAATCAACCCGTCTGATTTACGTATAGACACCTATCGCGCATCGGGCGCGGGTGGCCAGCACGTAAACAGAACAGATTCAGCGGTACGTATTACCCATGAACCTACGGGCATTGTGGTGCAGTGTCAGAACGACCGCTCGCAGCACAAAAACAAAGATCAGGCGATGAAGCAGTTAAAAGCCAAACTTTATGAGTTTGAACTGCAAAAACAAAACGCTGAAAAACAAGCGATGGAAGACAGCAAGTCTGATATCGGCTGGGGAAGCCAAATACGCTCTTACGTTTTGGACGACTCCCGCATTAAAGATTTGCGTACTGGCGTGGAAACACGCAACACTCAAGCCGTGCTGGATGGCGACTTGGACAAATTTATTGAAGCCAGCCTGAAATCCGGGCTGTAAACCGAACAACGAAGTGAAAGGTTATGACTGACCAACAAACAGACGATAACAAATTGATTGCAGAGCGCCGTGCTAAGCTAAGCGCTATTCGCGAGCAGTGCCGTGCAAACGGTTTCCCAAACAGCTTCCGTCGCGAAAACTATGCGGATGAGCTTCAAGCTAAGTTCGGTGAATTCGACAAAGAAACGCTACAAGAGCAGGGTAACAAAGTAAGCATCGCTGGCCGTATTATGGCAAAGCGTGGTCCTTTCATGTTGCTTCAAGATATGACTGGCCGCATTCAGGCATACGCAGATAAAGACACGCAAAAAGCCCTTAAAGCAAAATATGGCGCACTAGATATTGGCGACATTATTGGCGTGGCGGGTGACCTGCATAAGTCAGGTAAAGGCGACCTTTACGTGAACATGGAGCAATACGAGTTGCTAACCAAAGCACTTCGTCCATTGCCAGAAAAATTCCACGGTTTGAGTGACCAGGAAACGAAATATCGCCAGCGCTACGTTGATTTGATCACAAGTGAACAAACGCGCAAAACGTTCATGATCCGTAGCAAGATCGTAAACGGTATTCGCAATTATCTTACCGAACGTGACTACCTTGAGGTAGAAACACCGATGCTTCAGGTTATTCCTGGCGGCGCGACAGCGAAGCCGTTTGTGACTCACCACAATGCGTTAGACATCGATATGTACCTGCGTATTGCACCAGAGCTTTATCTTAAGCGCCTAGTGGTTGGTGGTTTTGAGCGTGTGTTCGAAATTAACCGTAACTTCCGTAATGAAGGCTTATCAACCCGTCACAACCCAGAGTTTACTATGCTTGAGTTCTATCAAGCGTATGCAGACTACAACGACCTGATGAACCTTACCGAAGATATGCTGCGCACGCTGGCAGAAGATATTCTTGGTACAAGCATTATCAAAAACACAACTAAAGACGCTGAAGGTAACGTAACGTCTGAAGTTGAATACGATTTTGGTAAGCCGTTTGACCGCTTAAGTATGGGCGAAGCTATTCTTAAGTACTGGCCAGAAGCTAACGAAGAAGCTATTCGCGACCCAGAGGCGAACCTTGACGCGCTTAAAGCAATGGCAAAACAGCTTCACATTAAAGAGCCTGAAGTTGACGGCATTTGGGGTGCGGGTAAGTACCTTTGCGAAATCTTCGAAGCAACAGCAGAAGAGAAGCTTATCCAACCTACGTTTATTACAGAATATCCGTGGGAAGTATCGCCGCTTGCGCGCCGTAACGACAACAATCCATTCATTACAGACCGCTTCGAGTTCTTTGTAGGTGGACGTGAATTAGCGAATGGCTTTAGCGAGCTTAACGACCCAGAAGATCAGGCGGAACGTTTTGCAAAGCAGGTTGAAGAGAAAGACGCTGGCGACGATGAAGCCATGCACTTTGACGATGACTACATCCGCGCCCTTGAATATGGCTTGCCGCCAACGGCGGGTGAAGGTATCGGGATTGACCGTCTAGCTATGCTATTTACTGATAGCTCAACAATTAAAGATGTTATCTTGTTCCCACACATGAAGCCTCAGGCGCCAAAAGACGCGCAAGAAGCGGGCGAACAAGAATAATCTTAATCCTTAAATTGCGTGATTTAGGTGCTCGGCGCTGTTAAAGCTTCAGCGCCTTAACACGCTCTACTAAAAGGGTATTCTCGGGAACGGGAATACCCTTTTTTGTTGCCATATCTACAATGTAACCGTTGATGGCGTCTATTTCTGTTTGTCTACCGTGAGCAACATCCTGATGCATACTTGAGTAGTTTTCTCCGGTCGCCTTGGCTACAGATAGCACATTTTCATGAACTGACAGTGCATCAAAATCTAGCCCGTAAGCATCCGCTACCTGAGTAAACTCATTGCAAATTGAAATACGGCTTTGTTCAAATTCAGGCTTAGCAATGTGCTTATTTTGGATATTGTGAAGCGCCGTTAGCGGGTTAATCACGGCATTAACGGAAAGCTTCGTCCACAGTGCTTTTAGAATATTATTTTGGTATTGCACTGGCGGAAGAGCCTTATCTAACGTCGCAATTGCGCTGGCTAGCTGTGGCGCTATTTGTGAGAGGGCGGCCAAAGATTGAGGTGATGGTTTATTTACATTTGGCGCGCCAATTTGCGTTGCGCCAACGCCAGTATACTTAACATGAAAACCACTTGATGTACTTACCTTTAACGCGCCATGACTGGTTGTAGCAAGAAGCAACGGATAATCGCCGCCTAGTAAATCTCTTGCGATCTCAAGTCCGCCCATACCGTTGTGAAGCAGCACAACGGTAGGTTGTTGTGTGAGATAGGGAAGCCATTGCAATAGGGCTGCTTTAAGTTGATATACTTTCAAGGGGATTATCAGCACATCACTTTTAGGTAACACGATAGGTGAAGGCTTCGCAGGTTTTAGCGCAGTGGTTTGGCCGTTTTGCCAGTGTGCGCAAGAGGGCATGGTTTTCATGTCTCTGGGGTAGCAGTCATACGGCACGCCATTTTTCTGGGAGCTCGCAGCAATCAGGCTTCCTATGGCACCGCCGCCAACTATATGTAGTTTACCCATTAGCACCTATTAAACATTCAAAGTAGCTTCTATTTTTTTATGACTATTAGCACCTATTAGGTTAGCACCTATTAGGCCGTTCGCGTTTTCCCCTAGCACACCGGCAAAAAGCGTGCGGGCAGGGAAGGCCATGGATAAGTCTCAGGCGCATTAAGCCCGTTGTACCAAGTCTGCACATCGGCTTCGTTTATGACTTCACCTGTATCGAAAGGTGCAGTAACCGATAATTCACCAGAAGACAAAGGTAGGCGCAAATGCCATGCATGAAGATACAGCCTGTCTGATGTCTCACCCCCATAAAGTGTATCACCCAAAATAGGTGCGCCAATGCTTTTAAGCGCCACACGAATTTGATGGGTTTTCCCCGAGTGAGGCTTAACGATAAACCCTCGGGTACCGGGCTTAGCCGCGCTACTGAAAAACTGAGTGATAGCCGGGTTTTCTGTGGTTTTTAGCAAAATCCGCTGGCCGCCTCGACGATTTTTCATATCGCCCATTATCATGCCTTGTTTCTTTTTAGGCTTGTGATCACTTAGCGCCAAGTAATATTTGCTGACGCGTCTTGATGAGAAAAGCTCGCCAATTTCTCCGGCTACAGCTGCATTTTTAGCAAGACATAAACAGCCCGACGTGCCCGTATCTAAGCGGTGGCATAGATGCAGTTCTGTTACGGCTAACTGCTTTTTTAATCGGGTGACAATGCCGTCTATTTTTTCTGGTTCGCCGTTTTCGGCAATATCTTCTCTAACATCTGCCTCACTGGTGGCATCGTGCATAGCAATGCCAATAGGCTTGTTAACAATAATGAGGTCTGTATTTTCAAAGAGAACGGGGATCGGCTGCACTAGCTATTTTCTAACTCTGAAATGGCTTCTTCATAGTCAAGTTCGTCTACCGCATCGATAATAGCCGAGCGCTTTTCTTGAGGTAGGGCAAGGGCATCTAGCCATTCATCCAGTTTGTCCTGGGCGATAAACTCGCTCGCTTTCAGCGCTGTCATTAACTGTTTTCGCGCTTGCTCAGCTGCTGCTCCATTCGCCGGTGCCGGGGCAGAAGCTGTGACTTCTGGCTCTTTGATCAACGCATCAACCGCAGCAATGGTTTCATCTAGTACTGCGATAAAAGCAGGGTATTGTTCAGCAACGCGTTTGTCGTTTCTAAAGCCGCTTTCTACAGGCTTGCTCGCATTGTGCAAAGCAAAAAGCCCTAGGTTTCCTGTCACGCCTTTTAGTGTGTGAACAAGAGAGTAAGCCTCATTAAAATCACCCTTAGCAACATGCGCCTGCAAGTCAGCATCAAGAGAACGGTATTCGTCCGTAAACTTACCAAGTAGGGTGAACAACAGTTTTTTGTTACCACTTAGCTGTGACATTCCAAAATCAATATCGACTACTGTTGTTGACTGATCCATGCAACTATCCTTTTTATTTCGCAACTTCTATTGGGCTATTTCTATTCCAAATGGAAACCGTTTGTCAGTTCATTCGTACCACTTAGCGAATTCAACTGGCTAAAGCCTATTTTACAAAAGACTATGAAGTGTAAGTGTATTTCAGAAATACACAAATTAATACAATCATAGCAAAGTCGAAGCAAGTAAAGCGCTAAAAAGTCTGGTAGTCTTCGAAAATTCGCTTGCGCTATAGAGATAGCAACCTCTGTTTTCACCCAATAAGCCAAGTACCACTCAGTGAATATAGAGTGAAAAGGCAGAGTGAAGAATGTGTAGTAATTTAAAAGGAATCATCATGTCAGGAAAACTGACCCTACGTACCTTCGTTATGACCATAGGCGTCATTGTAGTAACAGCGTGTCAGCACGTACAGGAAGAGAAGACGAATAACCAACTAAACACAGTAGCTGATTCGTCGAACACCGTGTCTATTCCTTACGAAAAGTACACATTAGAAAACGGACTTACCGTCATTCTCCACGAAGACCATTCTGACCCACTGGTTCATGTTGACGTTACCTATCACGTTGGCTCTGCGCGAGAAGAGGTAGGTAAATCGGGTTTTGCTCACTTTTTTGAGCACATGATGTTTCAAGGCTCAAAACACGTTGCCGATGAGCAGCATTTTAAGGTTATTACGGAATCGGGCGGTAACTTAAACGGCACAACCAATACCGATCGCACAAACTATTTTGAAACCGTACCGGCTAACCAATTGGAGAAAGTCCTTTGGCTAGAATCTGACAGAATGGGCTATCTGTTAGAAGCCGTAGACCAAACTAAGTTTGAAAACCAAAGAGAAACGGTTAAAAATGAGCGTGCACAACGTGTGGACAATCAGCCGTATGGATTGCGTTTCGAGCTTAATGGTGAAGCGTTATATCCCGAAGGGCATCCATACTCGTGGATGACTATCGGCTATGTAGAAGATTTAGACCGGGTTGACGTCAATGACCTAAAAGCCTTTTTTAAGCGCTGGTATGGCCCGAACAATGCGGTCCTAACTATTGGTGGCGATATCGACGTAGCCAAAACCAAAGCGTGGGTGAACAAGTACTTTGGGGAAATCCCAACAGGACCGAAAGTAGAAGAGCCTGAGCCTCAGCCAGTAACGCTAGACGAAACCCGTTATGTAACGTTAGAAGATAAAGTTCATCTTCCGCTTCTGCAAATAACTTACCCTACAGTGTATGGTCGCCATGAAGACGAAGCGCCACTGGACGTGTTGGCCGATATTTTAGGCGGTGGAAAAACCTCACTGTTTTACAAAAACCTAGTCAAAGAAGGCATGGCGGTGCAAGCCGTGGTGTCTCACCCTTGCCGCGAACTTGCCTGTGAATTTCAGCTACTCGCTTTGGCTAACCCTGCAAAAATTACCTCACTTTCTACTCTTCAGAACGTACTGAATGAAACCCTAAAAGAGTTTGAGACACGTGGTGTCACGGCAGATGATTTGGCGCGTACAAAAGGACAAATTGAAGCGCGTACGGTATTTGGCTTACAAAGTGTGTCTGGCAAAGTGTCAGCCCTCGCCGCTAACGAAACCTTTTACCAAACGCCAGATTTGATTGCCGAAGATATTGCGCGCTACAACGCCGTAACTGCTGAAGACGTTATGCGTGTTTACAATAAATACATTAAAGACGCCAATAGCGTTGTATTAAGCGTGGTGCCCAAAGGGCAGGTTCAGCTCGCTGCGGCTGAGCAGACCTTTGAACGTCCGGTGAGAAATATTGAAATCGATACGGTAGAAGTGTCTGAAAATGAAGCTGTTACCAGTGCCCTATCTACCAATACCGCCCCTAGCTTTGATAGAAGCGTAATGCCGAAAGCCGGTGAGGCACCGGTTGTGGAAGTTCCTGATTATTGGGAATCTGAACTTGCTAACGGCATTGAAATACTTGGCGTAACCAGCACCGAAACGCCAACGGTAACGCTTACATTAGGTATGGATGGCGGCATGTTGCTAGACCCTGAAGGTAAAGCGGGTACGGCCTACTTAACCGCGTTACTTATGAATGAAACTACAAAGCATTACAGCAATGAAGAATTAGCTAGCGAACTTGCAAAACTGGGTAGCGCTATCCGATTTAGTACTGCAGGTAGATACTCACAAGTTTACGTCTCTACCTTAACCAAGCATTTAGATGAAACCCTAGCGCTATTAAAAGAAAAGCTGTTCAACCCTGCGTTCACTCAAGAAGATTTTGACCGCATGAAAGAGCGTGTTGTACAAGGCTTGCAGCAACAAGCGAAAACGCCGTCTAGCTTAGCCCGCCGCGCGCGTGACCTCGTTTTGTTTGGTGAAGAGAACCGTGTCAGCCTGCCGGATGAAGGCACGCTGCAAACTGTGCAGAATATCACGTTGGAAGATGTTAAAACGTTTTATGCCAATTACTATTCGCCAGATAAAGCGAGTATCGTCGTTGTTGGTAACTTACCGAAAAAAGACATGGTGAATACACTAGACTTTATTGGTCAGTGGAAGGGGAATTCCTATGAATTTGCTGATTACAGCGATTTTCCCAAGTACGAAGAAAACCAAATCTTCCTAGTGGATAGCCCAGAAGCGGTTCAGTCGGTAGTATTTATTGTTGATAGAAGCTTACCTTTTGATGCGACAGGCGATCACTTTAAGTCTCGCCTTATGAACTTCCCATTAGGGGGAGCATTTAATAGCCGCATAAATCTGAACCTTCGAGAAGATAAAGGCTTCACCTATGGAGCAAATAGTGGTTTCGTTGGTGGCAAAACCCTTGGCTGGTTTGAAGCAAGTACCGACCTCACTGCTGCTAACACAGGTGAAGGTATCGCTGAAATTTTAAAAGAGATTAATCGCTACCGCACTGAAGGTGTAACCGAGGAAGAAATTGCGTTCATGCGCAATGCCTTTACGTTAAGCGACGCACTTGAATTTGAAACACCTACCAGTAAAGCGCGCTTTTTAAGGCAATTGCTTAGCTATGGTCTTGATAAAGGCTATCGTGAAGAGCAGCTTGCTATTATCAACAATATTGATAAGAAAACGATGGATACCTTGGCAAAGCAATATTTGAATCTTGATAAGATGCAAATTATTGTAGTAGGCGATAAAGCTAAAATTTTGCCTCAGTTAAACGCGCTATCGATACCAATTATCGAGTTATCAGTAGAGAGTAACACCCGAGAAACGTTAAACTGATAGATTGATTTTTGTTGAATTTACATTATTGCCCCCCATAACAGGGGGCTATATTGACATAACGGACCACCATTTTGACTGTAGACTCATCCCGTTTTGAAGCGCGCATTGCTGCGCTTAAGTCACCCGAATTTCTCGCTGCGCTAAAAGATATTAAGCGCGGCGTTGAGCGCGAAGCCCTTCGTATAAACCCGAACGGTACGTTGGCACAAACACCCCATCCTAAACCGCTGGGATCTGCGCTAACCCATGATTCAATCACCACAGACTTTTCTGAATCGTTGCTTGAATTCATTACGCCGCCAGAAAACAGTGCTGCCAAAACGATTTCTCAGTTAAAAGATATCCATAAATTCGTTATTGATAATATTGGTGAAGAGCAAATATGGCCGCTAAGTATGCCATGCTTTATAGATGATGAAGCGCACATTCCCATCGCCTATTTTGGTGAGTCAAATGTGGGCAAGATGAAGCGTGTATATCGCATTGGTCTGAAAAACCGCTACGGCAGTATGATGCAGGCAATTGCCGGCGTGCATTTCAACTTTTCTCTTCCCGAAACGTTTTGGAAGCTATGGGCTGAACTGAACGAAAAAGAACATTCTCAAGAGCAGACTTCAGCCGATTATTTTGGGCTTATCCGCAACTACCGCAGGTTGTGTTGGCTTATTCCTTATTTGTACGGTGCATCCCCTGCATTATGTGGATCGTTTTTAAAAGGAAAGCAGCATGCGTTACCTTTTAAAAAGGTAGGTAAGGGCACGGTATACATGCCATACGCGACATCACTTCGCATGAGTGATTTAGGCTACACAAGTGCAGAGCAATCGTCGCTTAAGATTTGTTACAACAAGCTAGACAACTATGTCACCTTGCTGCGCGATGCGATGAATACGCCGTCATCCCGGTTCAGCCAGTTTGCTGCAGGCGAAGAGGGCAATTATCAACAGTTAAGTCGCAACATCATTCAAATTGAAAATGAACTGTACTCGCCTATACGCCCTAAGCAGCCCACTCAGTCAATGGAAAAGCCAACAGACGCTTTGGTTAGACGCGGTATCAGCTACATTGAAGTGCGCGCTCTAGATGTAAATCCATTTTCGGCAATTGGTATTTCACAGACGCAATTCGATTTCTTAGATGTTTTCTTAGTGGCGTGCTTACTAATGCCAAGTGCAGAACTTGACGAAGCGCAGCTTAAAGAAGCTAAAGAGAATATGAATAAAGTGGTGTTAGAAGGGCGAAACCCTGATTTGCTCCTGCAAAATGGCGGAGAAAATATTTCACTACCTAAATGGTGTGCCTCGCTGTTTAAGTCCTTCGAGCAAGCGGCCGAATTACTCGATTTAGCCAATGATACGTCGCGTTATACACAAGCGGTGAACGTCGAGGCTGAGAAAGTGGCGGATCCGGCGCTAACACCGTCAGGTAAACTACTTGCTACTTTGCTAGAAAGCGACAAAGATAATGGCGTGTTGGGCTTAGAGCTGGCACAAGCTTATCAAGCTGAGATGAAGTCTTTTGAATACACGGATACGGATGCTGCTGGTTTTGCTGCCCAAGCTGACGTGTCGTTTGCTGCTCAAAAAGAAATAGAAGCTGCTGATGTGAAAGACTTTGATACATTTATTCGTGATTATTTCGCTGAGGCCCCAGCAAAAAAAAATGCCTGACATAGGTCAGGCATCGAAGGGTTCCAGGGAAACACACATTTTACTAGAACATTAGTTAAGACAAGCTATGAACCAAAAGTTCAAAAAATTGGTTGTTTTTTTATCAACTCTCATCGTTCTTTTTCCGCTGTTTATCGCTGGGTGTGCAACTACGCCTCCTAAAGACATCAGTAATTTGTGCGAAATATTCTACGAAAAGGACGATTGGTATGATGCAGCTGCTGATGCCCGCGATAAATGGGGTGTGCCTATACATGTTCCAATGGCCATGATGTATCAAGAAAGTTCCTTCCGCCACGATGCGCTTCCACCGCGTGATTACGTTTTCTTCGGGCTTATTCCTTGGGGGCGTGTTAGTTCGGCTTATGGCTATTCACAAGCGAAAACACCTACCTGGTCTGACTATATGAGAGAAACAGATAACAGTGGTGCGGATCGTGATGATTTCGAGGACGCTATCGACTTTATGGGATGGTTTATTTACAAGTCGCAAAAAGTGAACGGTATTTCTAAATGGGATGCCTACGCGCAATACCTTAACTATCACGAAGGATGGGGCGGGTACAAACGCAGAAGCTATGATAGAAAGCCGTGGCTGAAGAAAGTGGCGTCAAAAGTTAAAGCGCGCTCGCTGCGCTATGCTACGCAACTTAAAACCTGCGAGGAAGATCTTCAAAAAGGTTGGTTTATGAAGCTGTTTAGCTAAATTAAAGAAGCGAGAAAAAGCGACGTGATAGTCGCTTTTTTTATGCGTCTATGAACGTTGATTAAAATAAATAGAAAAATATATTGAAGAAAAAAATTGAGGGATAGACGGGCGTCTATCCCTCAGCGACGCTAAGCCAAGACCGTTTTTTACCCAACGTCGAACAGGCATTTACAAGATAGTGTAAATGAGAATGATTTGCAATACCTTTTTGTAAATTAATTCTATCCCTAAATATGCAACAAATTTATCTGGCCCTGATCTTGTTCTATACTTTTCAAGTGGAGGAACGTATGGATATAGACAAGTTTAGTGCGCATGGAGAGGTTCACGCTCATTTTCAAGCAGAGCAAAATATTCTACATATAGACTTAGTAGGTCCGTTTAATCTTGAGTTCATGCAAAAGTATGAGCGTGTGGTTGGCGCACAAAGAAAGAATATTGATACACCGTGTTGGGGAAGCTTAGTAAATGTGCATGGTCTGGCACTTGCGCCCATGGAGGCTACTAACGCTGGGCAAGAAATTGTTAGTAAAGCCGTAGCATTGGGGCTAATTGCCACGGCAGTGGTGCTTCATGAACCAGAAGGTGTGGCAATGCAAAAGAAGTTTTGGTCTCGTGTTTATGAATCTTCAACACTAGCATTCGAATACTTTGACGACACTGCTCAGGCAACACTGTGGTTGAGTGAAAAAGTACTTGCTTGTCTGCAGGCCCACAATGTTAATCAGTTCAATAATGCCAGACGATAGCCATAACAGTCCTAACTAGGCGAACTCGCCATGTCTAAACTGATCTTTGCTCAGTGCTCCACTCTACCAATTGAATGAAGGCATAACAGGAGGTAGCCATGGTAGGTAGTCAGCATCAATACCGTTTTTTCAACGTCAACAATGTTCTATTTGATATACCAAGCAATGTATACGACGATAGCGTTGTCGACGGATGGTTTAGGAATATCGCAAGAGAGGGTCAGAAACTTGATAAGTGGGTAATTCTATCTATTCCCGACAAAAGTTTAACGATTACACATACTGCCGCATCTCAACTTTGCTCACGGCTTCCCTTTCTGAGAACGTATGGGTGTTTGGGTTTTCTTTTGCTTGCGAACCATGTAAACGCCAAAATCTTTCAACACAGTCTTCGAGCAACACCCCCCAATTTTGATATACAAGTTAGTGAGTCGATGGAGCAGCTGTGCCGTAATGCGGAGGCCTTGCTTGGTTATGAGGGAAACCTGAACATATTCAATCGTTACAACTAAGTATGGCAAAGCCCAATTGTGATGGCGCGAAAAATATGCGGATTGGTATTAACTGTATGTTGACCTGGATCAAATAATTAGGCCGACAGCTAACGACTAGAAATCGAATTTGATCTGGATCACATCCTCTTTCTAACGCCTCTTCTACTATTTACTTAGTTGAAGAGGAGATTACTTATGTTGTGGACTATGATGAAAGACCCCGTAGTATGGGGCTCACTACTCGGTATAGGCATTATTGTAGCGATGATGATGTATTACACTTATTTGTTTATGCACAACAGTGCAGATGAAGACAAATAAGTCACCATGTATGGCTGTCCAGGCGCAAATTAACGCTTGTTGTTTTGAAGCGGTATGTCGATGAGTACCAATAGTGCTGCTTGTCCACCGTATTCGAGGGGCGCTTGATGAAATGCACGTACGTGTGGGTGCTGAACTAAGTAATGGGGCAGGGCGGCTTTTAGCACGCCCTGACCAAAACCATGCATTACACACACGCAATCTATCAGTTCTTTTCTTGCCGTGTGAATAAGTGCGGCAAGCTCGGCTTTTGCCATCTCTCGGGTAAGGCCATGTAAATCTAAAGTCATTTCTGGCGAGTAGTCGCCACGGCGCAGCTGCTTCAAAATATGCGTAGACTCACCTTCTTGGCAAAAGCGCATGGGTCCTTCTTGCGGCAACGCTGCCTGGTACATATCAGAAAAGTCGAAGCTTGCCGCTAATTGCTTACTGTGTTTTAGATGTTTACCTTTTACCTGCTGTGACTTCTTAAATAACTCAACTTGCTTATCAGGCTCAACTTTATCTTGTGATAAAGGCGTCACTCCCTGCATTGCATCGGCAAATGAAAAGGTCTCTTCCTCGGTATTCGTAGACATATTTCCATTACGGGCGCCTTCCTGTCTCGCCTGACTTTTATGGCGATGAGGTTCAGAAAGTTGCTTCTTCAATGCTTTGAGTTCTTTTTTAAAGGTTTTCATCAACGATAGCTTGGGTAAATACACTCGAGTTTAACGATTCAAAACGCCTAAATTATAACGAATAGAAAGATTCGGTACGTAGTTAATTATGTGAATCGGTATGAAGTTTGGGTATGATACCAGCTTTGAAATTTTTGATGTACCCAAACGCCATGACCGATAAGTTTTACCTCGAAGAAGCCATTGAAGATCTGCATACCCTGTTAGATATGACACGATGGGCAACCAGCCGTTTTAACGATGCGGCTTTGTATTTTGGTCATGGTACTGACAATGCATGGGATGAAGCGACAAGCCTAGTTATGCAAGCCTTACATTTGCCTCATCCTATATTGGAACAAGTTGGGGACAGCGTAATGACGTCTCGCTTAACGAAAAGCGAGCGAGAGAAGATTGCAGAGCTTGTTTTAAAGCGCGTGCAAACTCGCATGCCATTGCCTTATATCACAAACGAAGCTTGGTTCTGCGGTATGCCGTTCTACGTAGACGAGCGAGTGCTCATTCCTCGGTCTCCATTTGCTGAACTTATTCAAAAAGAGTTTGCGCCATTTGTAGAATCGACGCCTAACAGTATTCTTGATATGTGCACGGGCGGTGCGTGTATTGCTATTGCGCTTGCTCATGCATACCCAGAGGCGCAGGTAGATGCCGTAGATATCAGCACAGATGCATTGGAAGTGGCCGATATTAATATTCAGGAGCATGGTCTTAGTCACCGTGTTTATCCCATTCAGTCTGACCTGTTTTCAAGTTTAGAAGGGCAGAAATACGACCTTATCGTGTCTAATCCGCCTTATGTTGACGCAGAGGACATGGCTGACTTGCCTGAAGAGTATCACCACGAGCCTGAGCTTGCCCTTGCCGCAGGTGAAGACGGTCTGGAACTGGTTGATATCATGCTTAAAGAGGCGCCAACTTACCTTAATGACGGTGGCTGGTTATTCGTTGAAGTTGGAAATAGCGAAGTGCACATGAGCGAAAGGTTCCCCGGGTTAGAAGTGATTTGGCTTGAATTCGATAACGGTGGTTCAGGTATTTTCGCCGTGCGCAAAGACACACTAGTACAGTATTTTAGTAGTAAGGATTAATAGTTAATTATGTCAGGTAACAGCTTCGGAAAACTTTTCACTGTAACCACGTTTGGTGAAAGCCACGGCATTGCAATTGGCGGTGTAGTAGACGGTTGCCCTCCAGGACTTGAGATCACTGAAGAAGATCTTCAGGTTGATTTAGACAGACGTAAGCCCGGCACCTCTCGTTATACTACGGCGCGAAGAGAAGACGATGAAGTACAAATTTTATCTGGCGTATTTGAAGGTAAAACTACTGGCACCAGTATTGGTTTATTAATTAAAAATAAAGATCAGCGAAGCCAAGATTACGGCAATATCAAGGACCGCTTTCGTCCAGGCCACGCTGACTATACCTACGATCAAAAGTACGGAAGCCGTGACTATCGCGGTGGTGGTCGTTCGTCTGCACGTGAAACGGCTATTCGCGTAGCCGCAGGTGGTATTGCGAAAAAGTACCTTAAAGAAGTGCACGGTATTGAGGTATTAGGCTATTTGTCTCAGCTTGGGCCGGTAACAGTAGATAAGGTTGATCACAGCGTAACCAACACTAACCCGTTTTTCTGTCCTGATGAGTCTAAGCTAGACGCGCTGGACGAGTACATGCGAGACCTTAAAAAGTCAGGCGACAGCATTGGCGCGAAAGTATCGGTTGTTGCGAAGAATGTGCCTGTAGGCCTAGGCGAGCCTGTTTTCGATAGGCTAGATGCTGAAATCGCCCACGCCATGATGGGAATTAACGCCGTGAAAGGCGTGGAAATTGGTGATGGTTTTGATGTTATTAATCAAAAAGGCAGTGAACACCGCGATACGCTTACTCCTGAAGGATTTACATCTAATCATGCAGGTGGCGTGCTAGGCGGCATCTCTACCGGTCAGGATATTGAAGTACACATGGCGCTTAAGCCGACCTCAAGTATTTCGGTTCCCGGTAAAACTATCAATAAAGACAATGAAGAAATCGATATCGTCACCAAAGGTCGTCACGACCCGTGTGTGGGTATCCGTGCTGTACCTATTGCTGAAGCCATGCTGGCACTGGTATTGATGGATCATCTGCTACGCCACCGCGCGCAAAATGCCGGTGTGCAGTCGACCACGAAACCAATTGCGGGTCAGGCATAGCAGTTTTTTAAATCGCAAGACCGCAATGCCAGGACTGCGACGTTAACGCGGATTAAAGATACACGCAGCATGAGCGCATGTTGCGCTAATTAATTTTATCATTCGCCACTGCCTGTTCTGCGCTAGTGGCGTTTTTGCATATGGAGATGTGAATTGTCACCAAATGGCCTAAACGATGCCAACAATACTGCGGCGAGCCCAGCAAGCAGCAAAACCGGCCTCTTTATTCTTGCTATCACCTACTGGCTTTACTTCGGTCAGCTTGGCGTGCTTGTGCCTTATTTAGGTATCTTCCTTGATGGGCGGGGATTTTCTTCTGCCGAAATCGGTGAACTTTTTGCTGTTATAACGCTAGCGCGTATTTTAGGGCCAGGCCTGTGGGCTGGCGTGGCCGATAAAACGGGTAATGCCATTGGCGTAATGCGTTTAGGCTGCTTGCTCACCGTACTAACTTTCAGTTCGGTGTTTTACTTCACCAGTTTTTGGGGGCTTACGTTGGCTTTCGGGTTAATGATGATGTTCTGGACAGCGGTGTTGCCTCAACTTGAAGTTATCACGATGAACACGGTGGCGAAAACCAATGCCACGTATGGGCAGGTAAGGCTATGGGGGAGCGTTGGCTTTATTTGTTTGACGGTAGGTGTGGGTAAAGCCCTAGATATTTTTTCTACCGACACGCCAGTGCACGCCAGTATTGGCGTACTCGCGTTACTGTTCATCAGTACCTTGTTCATACGTGCGCCCAAAGAAGCTGCACCTGAAACGTCTACGGCGGGAAGTATTTGGAAATACGCCAAACAAAAGCCTTTCGCCATCTTTATATTCTCTTCAGCGTGCTTGCAAATTAGCTTTGGTGCGTATTACGGATTTTTCGCACTTTACATGCGCGACCTTGATTATAGCGGTCAACAAACTGGCATCTTTATCGCGCTTGGGGTACTTGCCGAGGTGGGGATATTTCTTATTGCCCGCCGTCTGATTAGCCAGTTTGGCGTGTGGAATTTGTTGTTTGTGAGCATCGCACTGACAGGGCTTCGCTGGTATGTCATGGCGGCATTCGCTGATACCTTTATGGTGATTGTGTTAAGTCAGCTTATTCATGCGTTAAGCTTTGGTTTAACGCATGCAGTATCGGTGCATTTTATCCACCAGTTCCTGCCGAAGGCGTATCAAAGCCGAGGGCAAGCGGTATACATCAGTATAGCGTTTGGATTAGGTGGCGCATTTGGAAACTACATGGCAGGGCAGCAGTGGCAGCAAGGCACCAACGCCTATGAGACGTTCGTTACCGCAGCCGTTTTTGCAGCAATAGGCGCACTGTCATTGTTACTGTGTTCCAGAAAAGAAATGGAAAGTGCAAAGGCGGCTTAAAATCTTGTTCTGAGGGCTGACCGCAGGCTTACGCCTGCGGTGCACGTTTACACTCTGATATCACGTCAATACCATCATCACCATTGTCTTGCTCTAAACGTACATCAAATTTCCACAGCCTGTGCAGGTGGCGCATAACTTCATCTTTTGAATCGCCTAGCGGAATTCCTCGCTGAGGAATATAGCGAAGAGTAAGCGAACGATCGCCCCTCACATCAACGTTATGTACCTGAATGTTGGGTTCTAAATTACTCAAATTGTATTGAGCAGACAGCTTCTCTTTAATAATTTGATAACCCATTTCGTCATGAATAGCGCTCACCGCAATAAAGGGCTTGGTGGTGTCATCTTCAAGGGCGAATAACTTAAAGTCGCGAATAACTTTAGGCGATAAAAACTGACTGATAAAACTTTCGTCTTTAAAGTTTTCCATGGCGAAATGCACGGTCTCAAGCCAGTCTTTTCCCGCAATACTTGGAAGATATTTATAGTCTTCTTCAGTGGGGGACTGACACACTCGTTTAATATCCATGAACATGGAAAAGCCTAACGCATACGGATTGATGCCAGAGTAATAAGGGCTGTTGTACTCTGGCTGCATAACGACGCTTGAATGACTGTGCAAAAACTCCATCATGAAGCGGTCGCTGACCAAACCCTCGTCATACATCTCATTTAGAATGTGATAGTGCCAAAAACAGGCCCATCCTTCATTCATTACTTGGGTTTGTTTTTGCGGATAAAAATACTGCGAAACTTTCCGTACAATACGCACAATTTCACGTTGCCAAGGTTCAAGTAAAGGTGCGTTTTTTTCAATAAAATAAAGCAGGTTTTCTTGCGGTTCTTGTGGAAAACGAATTTTTTCTTTGTGTTTGCTATGCGGGCTATTTGGCAGGGTGCGCCAAAGCTCGTTCACTTGCGATTGCAGGTAGGCCTCGCGCTCTTCTTGTCTGTTTTTCTCTTCCTGTAACGAAATTTTCTGCGGGCGTTTGTATCGGTCAACGCCGTAATTCATTAGCGCGTGGCACGAGTCGAGCATATTTTCGACTTCATCAAATCCATATTTTTGTTCGCATTTAGCAATGTAGTTTTTAGCAAATACTAGGTAGTCGATGATAGAGCTGGCATCGGTCCAGGTTTTAAATAAGTAGTTGCCTTTGAAGAATGAGTTGTGACCGTAGCACGCATGAGCCATAACGAGCGCTTGCATGGTAATGGTGTTCTCTTCCATTAAATACGCAATGCAGGGGTCAGAGTTAATGACGATTTCGTAAGCCAGCCCCATTTGTCCACGACGGTATTGTTGCTCAGTTTGAATAAACTTTTTGCCAAAGCTCCAGTGCGTGTAGTTAAGCGGCATGCCGATGCTGGCGTAAGCATCCATCATCTGCTCTGCGGTGATCACCTCAATTTGATTGGGATAGGTGTCTAACTTAAATTTTTTGGCGATGCGATCGATATGTTGCTCATACTCTTCGATAAGTGGAAACGTCCAGTCGGGCCCATCGCTTAATAAGTGGCGTTTTGATGTTTCAGGCTCGCTGTTTTCTTTTGCCATAGCGTCGGTTGTCATATTAGGCTCCTTGCTGCGCATCTTGTTCAGAGCGTTTGAATAGCTCTCTGAACACAGGATAGATGTCGGCCTGTGTTTGTATGTGCTTACATACAAAGTTGTCGTGAGTGGCGGCCACTTTCTCGTATTCTCGCCACAAACTTTGGTGCTGCCTCTCGGTTATCTCGATATAGGCATAATACCGGGTTGCGGGTAGCAGTTTAGCGGTAAGCAAGTCACGACACTGTGGCGAGTCATCAGCCCAGTTATCGCCATCTGACGCTTGTGCTGCATAGATATTCCAGTTTCCATCGCTGTAGCGCTCGCGAACGACTTCATCCATTAGCTTCAATGCACTTGAAACAATAGTGCCGCCGGTTTCTTGAGAGTAGAAAAACTCGTGCTCGTCCACTTCCTTAGCTTGCGTGTGATGACGAATGTACACCACGTCTACATTTTCGTAGGTGCGCGTCAAAAAGAGATACAGCAAGATATAAAACCGTTTAGCCATGTCTTTGGTGGCTTGGTCCATAGAGCCAGATACATCCATTAAGCAAAACATTACGGCTTTGCTTGAGGGAAGCGGACGCTTGTCATAGTTCTTAAAGCGCAAATCGAAAGTATCAATAAAAGGCACGCGGGCTATTTTGGCTTTAAGTGCTTCAATTTCTTCTTTTAATGCATTTATGGCTAACGTATTGTCGTGCTTGTCTTCTATAAGCAGTGCAAGTTTTTCTTCAAGCTCTCTCAGTTTCTTTCTATCACTTCCGCTTAAGGCAATACGCCTTGCCACAGAGCCTTTGAGAGAGCGAACAATATCTAAATTACTTGGCACGCCATCGGTCTGATAACCTGCGCGATAGGTTTCGTATTGGGTGACTTTATCAAATTGATTTTTCTTTAAGTTGGGAAGCGCTAAATCTTCAAAAAGTAGGTCTAAATATTCGTCTTTAGATATAGAAAATACGAACTCATCTTGGCCTTCGCCTTCATTGCTGGCGTCGCCTTCGCCTGCGCCCTTGCCACCGCCACCTGGTGGTCTATCAATTTTATCACCCGCTGTGAATTGGTCGTTGCCAGGGTGGACAATATCTCTACTGCCGCCGCGGCCGGTATGAAAAATAGGTTCAGAGATATCTCTGGCTGGAATGCTAATTTGCTCGCCAGAATCTAAATCGGTAACAGAACGTTTACCCACTGCATCAGAAACAGCGCGCTTTATCTGCTGTTTGTAACGCTTTATAAAGCGCTGGCGGTTTACCGTACTCTTACCTTTGCTGTTTAACCTTCGGTCAATAAAATGCGCCATACACACCTGCTTGTCTTGTTGTGAACTACAAATACCCGTGCTGAAGCACGCATTACACGCGCTTCAGCACCACTTGCGTTTAGCGCTAAGACGCTTTACGTACGCGCAGGTACCATTCACACAGCAACCGAACTTGTTTTTGCGTATATCCCTTCTCGGTCATACGATTTACAAAGTCGTCGTGTTTTTTCTGCTCCTCTGCAGAGCCTTTGGTGTTGAAAGAAATAACCGGCAGTAAGTCTTCCGTGTTAGAGAACATTTTCTTCTCAATCACGGTGCGAAGTTTCTCGTAACTGGTCCATGCTGGGTTTTTGCCGCCGTTATTTGCACGGGCTCTCAAAACAAAGTTAACGATTTCGTTACGGAAGTCTTTCGGATTACTTATTCCCGCAGGCTTCTCTGTTTTTTCTAATTCAGCATTCAGTGACGCTCTGTCGAACAGCTGTCCGGTTTCTGGGTCGCGATACTCTTGGTCTTGGATCCAGAAATCAGCATAGGTTACATAGCGGTCAAACAGGTTTTGCCCATATTCAGAATACGATTCTAAGTAAGCCGTTTGAATCTCTTTACCAATGAATTCCACGTAGCGAGGAATGAGGTAGCCTTTCAAAAACTCCAAATACTTATCAGCGGTTTCTTGAGGGAACTGCTCCCGTTCAATTTGACGCTCCAGTACATAAAACAAATGGACTGGGTTTGCCGCCACTTCTTGATGATCGAAGTTAAAAACCCAAGAGAGAATCTTAAATGCAAAGCGGGTGGATAACCCCTCCATGCCTTCATCGACACCGGCGTAGTCGCGGTACTCTTGATAAGACTTGGCTTTCGGGTCGGTGTCTTTCAGGCTCTCGCCATCATACACGCGCATTTTAGAAAATAGACTGGAGTTCTCTGGCTCTTTCAAGCGCGATAACACAGTAAACTGCGCTAAACACTCTAGCGTGTCTGGCGCACAGGGCGCGCCGTTAAGCTCGCTGCTGTCTAGTAACTTTTTGTAGATCTTAATTTCTTCACGTACTCGCAAACAGTACGGTACTTTTACTATATAGACACGGTCTAGGAAGGCTTCGTTATTCTTATTGTTTCTAAACGATTGCCACTCAGATTCGTTTGAATGCGCAAGTATAAGCCCATCGAAGGGAAGCGCAGAGAAGCCCTCTGTTGGGTTGTAGTTACCCTCTTGTGTTGCGGTTAATAGTGGATGCAGCACTTTAATCGGTGCTTTGAACATCTCCACAAATTCCATTAAGCCCTGATTGGCTTTACATAGTGAACCCGAGTAACTGTAAGCATCAGGGTCGTTTTGTGCATATTGTTCTAAGCGGCGAATATCAACTTTACCCACCAAAGATGAAATATCTTGGTTGTTTTCGTCACCGGGTTCGGTTTTAGCGATACCCACCTGGTCGAGCACTGACGGATAAACGCGAACCACCTTAAACTGGGTAATATCGCCATTGAATTCATGCAGGCGTTTGCGTGCCCACGGAGACATGATGGTTTTTAAGTAGCGCTTAGGAATGCCGTACTCTTTTTGTAAAATGTCGCCATCTTCTTTGACATCAAACAGACAGAATGGATGGTCGTTAACAGGCGAGCCTTTCAGCATGTAAATAGGTACGTGCTGCATCAGTTCTTTAAGTCTCTCTGCCAGAGACGATTTACCGCCACCCACTGGGCCGAGCAAATAGAGAATTTGTTTCTTCTCTTCAAGACCTTGTGCGGCGTGTTTAAGGTAAGAAACGATTTGTTCTATGGCTTCTTCCATGCCATAGAATTCTGAAAAAGCTGGATAACGAGAAATAACGCGGTTTGAGAAAATGCGGCTAAGTGCCGGGTCGTTGGCAGTGTCGATTAATTCAGGCTCACCAATAGCTTGTAGCAAACGTTCTGCTGCATTTGCATAAGCGGTTTGATCCTCTTTACAAATTTCAAGGAACTCCCCAATGGTGAACTCTTCCTGTTTTCGCTCTTCATAGCGACTTTGATAGTGTTCAAAAATACCCATGAATACCCCTTAAATACGGAACCCCGTAATTTCAGCTTAGTAGGTATTTGGGAAAACGATAGTAATTATTGTGTATAGTTTTTAATCTTTTCGTCTAATGAAAAATGCAACTTTAATAAGAATTTAGTGTCACTTAATGAACAATAGTGCATAAAAAAAGCCCCGCTTGGAAGCGGGGCTTTTTATAACTGATACTTTACGCTGTTAAGAGCGCAAGGCGCTTAACGCTTCAGTCTTTGGCTTATGCAAAGTTGCTGCTTGCGAATTCCCAGTTAACCAGCGCCCAGAAATTTTCTAGGTACTTAGGACGCGCATTGCGGTAGTCGATGTAGTAAGCGTGTTCCCAAAGGTCAACAGTAAGCACTGGCGTAAGGTCGTCGCCAGAAATAGGCGTTTGCGCGTTGCTTGTGTTAACGATATCTAGGCTGCCGTCTGCAGTTTTAACTAACCACGTCCAGCTTGAACCGAAGTTGTTAACCGCTTTATCGTTAAATGCTGCTTGGAAGTCTGCAAATGAGCCCCATTTCGCGTTGATAGCTTCTGCTAGCGCGCCTGTTGGCTCACCGCCGCCGTTCGGGCTTAGACAGTGCCAGTAGAACGTGTGGTTCCATACCTGCGCTGCGTTATTGAAAACACCGCCGTCAGAAGATTTGATGATTTCTTCTAGGCTTTTGTTTTCCATGTCAGTACCTTCAACTAGGCCGTTAAGCTTAGTTACATAAGTAGCGTGGTGCTTGCCATAGTGGTACTCAAGCGTTTCAGCAGAAATATGCGGTTCTAGTGCATTTTGTTCGTATGGTAATGCTGGTAATTCAAAAGCCATGACGGTCTCCATGTTGGTTTAGTATTGTAGTCTAAAGCCCACTTATCTTCGCCTGTTCAATAAGTGCATATTAATTCTATGTTCAATATACTGCTTTAGACGCTAAAGCATATCCCAAATGTGGGGATAAAGTCCTATAACTCAATGACAAAAATGTGAATTTTTTTTCAAAAGTTAAAATGTGACACTAATTTGTATTGCAATGTATGGGTAGATAACGATCCAGAGGTTGAAAAGATCAATTCAGCTATGAGTAATTAAACATAAAATTATGATACCCTTTCCCTTGATAAATCATTCATGCATTCCCATCTAACTGGGAATACACTTTTGTGCTCAGAGGAATCAAATGGATAATACTGAAAATCAATCAACGCTAGATAGAATCAAGCAGCAAATCGAAGAAAACCCAATTTTATTGTATATGAAGGGTTCTCCTAAACTACCTAGCTGTGGCTTTTCTTCACAAGCATCGCAAGCGTTGATGTCATGTGGCGAACCATTTGCTTATGTAGATATTCTTCAAAACCCAGACATCCGCGCAGAACTACCAAAATATGCAAACTGGCCGACATTCCCGCAACTATGGGTTGAAGGTGAGCTTGTAGGCGGTTGCGATATCATTATTGAAATGTTCCAACAAAACGAGCTTCAACCGCTTATTAAAGAAACGGCTGCAAAGTACAAAGAAGCAGAGTAAATCTTGTTTCCATGTACAAATCTTTGGGTTTGTAAAAACGATTTAAAAGCCGGCTTATAGTCGGCTTTTTTTATTAAAACCCGCCAAAAATCCCGCACTTTTATTCCCGTAAAAACTATATAGACAGGTCAGAAATTAAAATCCTCTACGGAGTGAAAAAATATTTTTATTTTGTCGAAAAAGGTTTGTTTTTTAATATCTTGCGTTCTATAAAAAACACCATCTGACCGCAAATGAGTCAGTGTTGAAGGTAAAAAATAACAACTACTCTGAGCATTTTTTTAATGTGTTTAAAACGCTGAAGGTGTCTTAGAGAAACTCCGGGAAACCACCATGAATACAACCTTGTCTTTATTGACCAAAAACGTGCGTGGCGTATTAGCCGCATCAGCTGCGTTTTCAGTAATGGCCGCTGCACCTGTTTATGCGCAAGAAGCTGAAGAGAGTGCTAAGGCCGAAGATTTTGAACAAATTGCGGTAGTTGGTTCACGTGCAGCGCCTCGCTCGGTCGCTGACTCAGCGGTGCCAATTGATATTATTTCTGACGAAGAGTTTAAGCAGCAGGGTGCCACTGATATGGTATCTATGATGCAGACTGTTGTTCCGTCTTTTAACGTAAACGACCAGCCGATCAACGATGCTTCAACGCTTGTTCGTCCTGCTAACCTTCGCGGTATGGCATCAGACCACACGCTTGTGCTTGTAAATGGTAAACGTCGTCACCGTTCTGCGGTTATCACTTTCCTTGGTGGTGGTCTTTCTGACGGTGCACAAGGTCCTGATATTTCTGTTATCCCAGCAGCGGCATTAAAGCAGGTGGAAGTACTTCGTGATGGTGCAGCAGCACAATACGGTTCTGATGCGATTGCGGGTGTAATTAACTTCGTACTTAACGATGCATCAGAAGGTGGTTCGTTTGAAGCCCGTTACGGCTCTTTCTACGAAGGCGACGGCGACATGATTCAGATGTCGGGTAACGTAGGTCTTCCTCTATCTGATAAAGGCTTTATTAACCTTTCAGCTGAATACCGTACTGCAGATGACACATCTCGAAGTGTACAGCGTGCCGACGCTGCTGCATTGATAGCGGCAGGGAACACCTTTGTAGCAGATCCTGCGCAAATTTGGGGTTCACCTGAAATCAAACACGACATCAAACTTTTCGCTAATGCAGGTATAGAGCTTTCTGCTACCTCAGAAGCTTATATGTTTGGTAACTACGCCGAGCGTGAGGTTGAAGGTGGTTTCTACTTCCGTAACCCACACAATCGTGGTGGTGTGAACGATGGTGGTACAAATGAAGATGGCGAGCAACTACTGCTTGTTGGTGATTTAACCGGTGATATGTCAGGTAACTGTCCAACCGACATCGTAGTTGGTGATAACGTACTAGAGAACCCGCGTTATATTAACGAAGTTCAGAACAACCCTGACTGTTGGGCGTTCAACGAAATGCTGCCAGGTGGTTTCACGCCTCGTTTCGGTGGTACGGTTACAGATATGTCGCTTGTCTTTGGTACGAAAGGCGAACTTGACCACGATATTACTTATGACGTGAGCTTGAACCTTGGCCAAAACGAAGTTGACTTTGCTATTAGCAACACCATCAACCCGTCTTTAGGTCCAGAAACACCTACAGAATTTAGCCCAGGTCGCTATACGCAGTCTGAGCAAACCCTTGATATTGATTTCACTAAGCCGTTCGATGTTGGTTTATATGAACCACTATTCGTGGCAACTGGATTCCAATATCGCAACGAAAGTTATGAGAGCTTTGCAGGTGATACTGCCTCTTATGAAATAGGTCCGCTGGCGACACAAGGCTTTGGCATTGGCTCAAATGGTTTCCCTGGCTTGGCGGCCAATAGCCAAGGTCGTGTGTCCCGCAACAACATCGCACTGTACATTGACGCAGAAGCGTATATCACTGAAAACTTCATGTTAGCCGGTGCGCTACGTTATGAAGACTTCTCTGATTTCGGTGACACAACGAAAGGTAAGATTGCTTTCCGTTGGCAAGCACTTGAGAACATCGCTTTCCGTGGTGCGTTCTCAACAGGCTTTAAAGCACCTACCTTGGTCAAAGCAACGTGCGTAACGTAACTACCGCGTTTGGTACAGGTGGTGAACTTATTGACCGTGCAACACTGCCTCCGACAGATCCAGTGTCTCAACTTAAAGGTGGTGAGCAGTTAACGCCTGAAGAGTCAGAAAGTATCACGTTTGGTGTGGTAGCCGATTTCGATAATGGTCTATTCATTACCGCAGACTACTACAACATTGAACTGACTGACCGTATCAGTACTGCCTCTGGTATTGCGCTGACTGAAGAAGACATTGCCACGCTGCTTGAGCAAGGTATCAACGATGCGTCTAGCTTCTCTGAAATCAGCTTCTTCACTAACGACTTCGACACCACCACCGAAGGTGTAGACGTAGTAGCGAACTATTCGATGGATATGATGGGCGGTGAAACTAAGTTCTCACTTGCATATAACTGGACGTCGACAGAAGTTGACCGCGCGTCGGATAATATCTCTGATTTCCGTATTCGCATGCTAGAAGATAACCTTCCAGCGGTACGTTACAGTGCAACAGCTAACCACACTAATGGCGACTGGCGCTTCCTTGCGAGAATGAACTACTACGGTAGCATCTTCGAAGATCACCTAGACTCTGCATTGCCGATTGACAAAGTAGGTTCTGAAATTACGTTCGACTTTGAAGTGGCATATAACTTCACTGAAGAGTTCACGGTAACTGTTGGTGCTAAGAACGCGTTTGATGAATACCCTGACGAAAACAACACTGATGCAGGTGGTATCACCTACGCACAGATTGCAGGTTCAGCGTATCCGACAACATCACCAATTGGTATAAACGGTGGCTTCTACTACCTAAGAGGTGTTTACACTTTTTAATAGGTAAGCAATTACCTATAAACCAAACTTTCACTTAATGTTTCAAAGTTAAGGGGGCATTAGCCCCCTTTTATTTTATTAGGTGAAAAAGAACGAAAAAGCAGGCATTATTGATGCCAATGTAAGCAAATCGAAACACACAACATTTAATATTATGACGAGAAAGTCGACAGTAGCTGAAACCTTTTTAAAATACCGCTCAAAGCTAATGCGCGCGGTAGGTTCTATTGTTGGCGCCGACGACATTGAAGACATCGTGCAAGAAGCTTTTATTAAAAGCTACGAAGCAGAGTTAAAACAAGAAATACAGTATGAGCGTACCTATATGCTCAAGACAGCGCGTAATCTAGCGCTGAACCATGTTGCGAAAGCTGAAAACAAAAATAAGCAGCAGCTCGATGACATGGATATTTTGCCTTATGAGCTTGTAGGGCACAGTTTAGAAAAAAATGTAGAAAGCAAAGAGCGTTTTATTCATTTTTGCCGAGCGACAGATACACTGTCTGCTGATGTAAAACGCGTATTTTTGCTGAAAAAAGTATATGGCATGCGACAAAAAGAGATTGCAGAGCTTGTGGGGCTAAGCGAAAGCACCGTTGAGAAGCATGTCGCCAAAGGTTTAATGATGTGCTCTAGGTACTTAGCCGAGCTGTCAAAGGACAGTGCATCCCCCCGTGCCACTGCTAACGCGACTCAGGACATAAGCCGTAGTTAACATGAATAATATTCGCCAGTTTTCAAGCAAAGAAGATATCCAAGAGCAAGCATGCTTATGGATAAGCCGTCTCGATCGCGGCTTAAACAGTGACGAAAAGACGGAGCTAGATGCTTGGTTGTCGGAAAGTAATGCGCATCGTCAAGCTTTGCTCGACGCCGCTAGCTTGTGGGACGACATGTCGGTATTAAATGAATTGAGCGGTTTATTCCCGCAGCCTACCTCACGTCAGTCGTCGAAAAAACGCAATATGCCTAAAACAGCGGTTTGGGGCATTGCGGCCACATTTTTAGTGATGGCAATTGCTGTTGGGGTAGTGGTTCAGCGCACGTGGCTAAATAGCACCCCTGAATTCGCAGCGGTAACACAAAAGGTACAAACCGGTGTTGGCGAACAGAAAAACGTGACGCTAGCCGATGGCTCTAAACTTCATCTAAATACAAACTCTGTCGTTACCGTAGACTTCTCATCAACGGCGCGCAATATCGTTTTATTGAAAGGGGAGGCACACTTTGAAGTGGCTCACGACACGTCTCGCCCGTTCTCTGTAACTGCAGGCAACAACACCGTTACCGCTGTTGGAACTGCTTTTAATATGCAATATGTGGATGATAATGCGTTTGAGTTAGTGGTGACCGACGGAAAGGTATTGGTGAAAGATCGCTTTAAGGCTTCATCCTCAAATGAGTCGCTCTTCACGAAACGTCCTGTTGCTGAAGAAGGACTTCTCATGTTCGCAGGTGAAAAAGCAACAGTGCAAGGTAAAGTGGAAGCCCGTGAAAGCATGTCTCAAAATGACATTGACGACGATTTAGCGTGGCAACAAGGTATGATTGTATTTAAAGGTGAACCGCTAGAGGCCGTATTAGCTGAGATTGGGCGCTATACACCCGTTCGCTTTAACATTTCGGATGAAAGTCTGCGCAAGCGACGTGTAGCGGGCTACTTTAAGGTAGGCGATATAGACGGTCTGTTGTCAGCACTTAAGAGCAGCTTTAATATCAATTACGAGAAAGTCACAGAAACAAGTATTGAGCTTAAGCTAGCGAAAAGTTAAATATTTCTGAAAGATAGGTGCTTTCTACTATTCGTAGTTGGCATCAATTTCTTTAATGTGACAATATAATTAAAATAATAAGCACATCGATTTTATATCTTGCAATACAGCAATTTTGCGATAAGCAGGCAAACCAAAAAGGCAATAGAAAAGCTGCATGCCCTCGCGTGTTCGGCCCAATGCCTTTCGCAAAAAAGAATGTGCAAATTCTCCCGTATTTTGTCCCTCTCGGCACTACACATAGCGTCCGGCTTTTTTCTTTTCATAGCACCAGCGCCAACGCTTCATGCACAAACAGACAGCCCTTCGCAATCACCCGACCAAACCGAACCAAAATTGGGTGCTTACAGCTTTTCAATACCCGCACAAAATGCTAATGAAGCGCTAACCGAACTAGCTAAACAGGCAAATACCACATTGCTTTTTCCTTTTGATTTAGCAAAAAAAGTGAAAACAAACGCATTGGAAGGTACGTTCACACTGAATGAAGCGCTGGCACAGCTTCTTGAAGGAACAGAATTGGCGGTAGTGACTGATGAAAGCGGTGCGGTAAGTATTCGTTCTCGTTCATCGTTAGTGGCGAAGGAAACACAGCCACAAGATACCGAAAAGAAAACAGACGAGGGAGGCAATGGACTTGAAAAAATTGCGGTCGTCGGTACTCGTAACTCGCCTCGAAGTGCTGTTGACTCACCAGTTCCTTTGGATGTGATTGGTTCTGAAACCCTCAACTCACAGGGAAATTCAGACGTGCTTTCTATGTTAAGCGTGATGGTTCCTTCGTTGAACGTAAACGATCAGCCCATCAATGATGCCAGTAGCCTGGTAAGGCCGGCGAACCTTAGAGGAATGTCCTCGGATCACACGCTTTTGTTGCTTAACGGAAAGCGACGCCATCGCTCTGCGGTAATCACGTTTTTAGGCGGAGGTTTATCTGACGGTGCACAAGGGCCTGATATATCGGTTATTCCTGCCTATGCGTTAAAGCAAGTCGAAGTATTGCGAGATGGTGCAGCAGCCCAGTATGGCTCAGACGCCATTGCAGGCGTGATTAACTTCGTACTTAAGGATGCTCGTGAAGGAGGGCATGTTGCGCTGAAGGTTGGCGGATACAGTGAAGGCGACGGCGAACTGTTTCAAGTGCAGTTGAATAAGGGCTTTGCTATTGGAGAAAACGGCTTTTTAAATGCAACGGCAGAGTATCGTCAGCAAAATGGCACGTCGCGCTCTGTACAGCGGGTTGATGCGCAGAACTTGATTGACCAAGGGAATGTGTTCATCGCGTCACCGTCCCAAGTATGGGGAGCGCTTGATGTTAACGAAGATATTAAACTTGCGCTAAATGCAGGCGCAGACATTTCGTCTAAATCACAATTTTACAGCTTTGCCACTGCAGCAAGAAGAGAAATAAACGGTGGTTTTTACTTTCGAAATCCGCAAACCCGAGAAGGGGTGTTCAGCCGTACCGACCCAAATACAGGGGAAAGTCGTTTGATTGTAGCCGATCTCGACGGGCTGGAAAGTGGAATTGCTTGCCCTTCTATAACCTTGTCCAGCAATAGTGTATTGCTGGACCCCTCGTATCAACTTATTGCAGATAACACAACGGCGCTTGGTGCCAACTGTTTTGCTTTCAACGAGTGGTTCCCTGGCGGTTTCACACCAAAATTTGGGGGCACGATAACGGATGCTTCTGTTGCGATGGGCGTTAAACATGAGTTACCTAATGGCTGGGCGATGGATGCCAGTGCGACATTGGGCTACAGTGACATTGAGTACACCATCTCCAATACGGTTAATCCATCGTTAGGGCCACAAACGCCAACGTCGTTTTCGCCCGGTGGTGTGTCGCAAGTAGAGCGAACGCTTAACTTAGATTTTAACAAACTCATTCAAACTATTTTCGACGATCCGGTTAGCATTGCCGTGGGCTTAGAATGGCGCAAAGAAACCTATTTTCAAAAGTCCGGCGATGAAGCGTCATATATTGCAGGCCCTTTCGCTCTAGAGCCGCCACTTGGGTTGAACCAAGGCTTTTCCATCGGTTCCAACGGTTTTCCGGGGTATCAGCCTCAAAGTGCTGGGCACTGGAGCAGAAGCAATTGGGCTGTGTACGCCGATTTGGAATTTTATGTTACCGAAGCATGGCAGTTTGGCGTGGCCACTCGTGTAGAGCATTTCAGTGATTTCGGCTCGACATTCGATGGGAAATTGAGTACTCGCTATAAACTAAATGATATTTTTGCATTACGCGGATCTGTAAACACCGGTTTTAAGGCGCCAACAGTAGGGCAGAGTAATGTTATCAACGTAACTACCGCCTACGGTGTTAACGGTTTGGAAGACCAAGCAACGCTGCCTCCAACTGATCTTATCTCACTGCAACTAGGCGCAACTCCACTGACGCCTGAAGAATCGGTGAACTTTAGCCTTGGGCTAGTTATGCAGGCAAGCGAGAACTTTTTTGCAACGCTCGACTATTTCAATATTCGCCTTTCTGATCGTATTAGTACGACATCTGCAATTCCGTTAACCGACGACGACATTAGTGCGCTTATTGCCCAAGGGCGTCCAGATGCGGCGAAATATAATGCTGCAAAGTATTTTACTAATGACTTTGACACAAAAACTCAGGGTGTTGATTTAGTTGTTAACTACAATTTTGCGCTAGCTGATTGGTCAAATTCTTTACTTCTTGCCTTCAACTGGACAGACACACAAGTAGAGCGGGTTACACTTTATCCTGCGCAAGTGGGGGACGAAATACGGCTTCTACCTAATCTAACACAGGCAAGAATTCGCATGCTGGAAGATAACTTGCCTGCTCATCGAGGCAGTATCACGCTGGAGCAATCGAAAGGAAATTGGGCATTTACTTGGCGACTGAACTATTACGGTGAGTTTTATGAAGACCATCTTGATGCGTCCGCAGGGATGGACATATACGGCAATGCGTTAACCACATTCGATGCCCAAGTTGCATGGAAAGTACTGCCTCAAACACAAGTTACCCTCGGCGCCCAAAATCTGTTTGATTCGCTGCCTAATGAAAACCCTTTTCAAGGTGAAGTTGGCGCACTCTACCCACCTACATCGCCTAGCGGTATCAATGGGGCTTTCTATTATGCAGGCATTGAGTACACCTTTAACTAGGGCGTGCTTCAGCAAAGCTACGTAGTTAAATGGCGCGCTGCACTCATTGAAAGTAAGAAAATGAGCCTAGCTCTGAGTTTGAAAGGACAACAACCTATCGTTTTAGGTGACGATGTGAATGTTACTTAGGTAATTGAACTAGAATATGACTTAGGTCACTTAAAGGAATAATCGTGATAATAAATATGGTGTTTAAAGTCTAGCCAAGGATGCTAAGAGCGATGACGTTGCGTGTTAAGAATACGCGAGTTGGCTAATTGCCTAGCCAACGTCTTTGAATAGGGACTCATCGACGATAGTTTGGTCAATGATCTGTTGCGCCATGTTGATGCACTTACCGCATTGTGAGCCAAGCTCTAAATGTTGACGTAACTCTCGCATATTTCCCACACCGTTTTCTTCAACCGCTGCGCGAATGCTTTTATCAGTTACCCCATAGCACATGCAAACAAACATTAAACGTACTCCAAATGAATCTGTAAATGATAATAATTGTTATTCTTTGCTTTAGCAAGTGGATAATGACAAATTTAATACAAGGTAATTGAAGAAAGACTGAACAGTGTGGGGTGATGTTAAGCGGTTATTGGTATGATCAGTAAAAAAACTCGTTGTTTAATATTGTTATTTCCATATTCGTACCTATTTTCTTTGAAGGAAATTTCTTATCAAAGTGGTTACGCAACGTAATCACTTCTATTATTACAATCCAAATATAAATGGAGAGACTCATGAGTGTATTAGTTGGCCGTCCAGCACCTGACTTTACTGCAGCAGCGGTACTTGGTAGTGGTGAAATTGTTGACACTTTCACACTAAGTGAAGCAATCAAGGGCAAGAAAGCTGTTGTATTCTTCTACCCACTAGATTTTACGTTTGTTTGCCCGTCAGAGCTTATCGCCTTTGACAAGCGTTTCGACGAGTTCAAAAAGCGTGGTGTTGAAGTGATCGGTGTTTCAATCGACTCTCAGTTCTCACACAATGCGTGGAGAAACACTCCGGTAAATCAAGGTGGTATTGGTCCGGTTAAGTACACCCTTGTTGCTGACGTTAAGCACGACATCTGCCAGGCATACGATGTTGAGCACCCAGAAGATGGCGTTGCGTTCCGTGGTTCATTCCTAATCGACGAAGAAGGTATGGTACGTCATCAGGTAATCAATGACCTTCCACTTGGCCGTAACGTTGATGAAATGCTACGCATGGTTGATGCACTAGCATTCCACCAAGAGCATGGTGAAGTTTGCCCAGCGGGTTGGACTGAAGGTAAAGCAGGTATGGATGCGTCGCCTGAAGGTGTTGCTAAGTACCTATCTGAAGAAGCAGACAAGCTATAAGCTAAACTGTTTAAAGATTATAAAAAAACAGCGCCTTTTGGCGCTGTTTTTGTTTATATCAGTTTGAATAAAACTACTCTTTATTTTCTACAGGCCATCCGCCTAGCGCTTTATAGCGATTTACCATATAGCAAAATAGCTCGGTGGTCTTTTGGGCGTCATACAGCGCACTGTGCGCTTCACTTTGGTCAAATGCAATCCCCGCTGCACGGCATGCTTTTACCAAAACCGTTTGGCCTAAGGCCAATCCAGCAAGGCTGGTGGTGTCAAATGAAACAAACGGATGGAACGGCGTGCGTTTTATATTGCAGCGTTCTATCGCGGCATTGACGAAACTCTGATCGAACGTTGCATTGTGAGCAACAATAACTGAACGTTGGCAGTCTGCATTTTTTTGCGCCTTGCGGATGCCTTTACATAAGTCCTTCATGGCTTCGCTTTCTTCAATAGCCCCTCGCAATGCACAATTAGGATCGATGCCATTAAATTCTAAGGCTGCTGGCTCTAGGTTAGCGCCCTCAAAGGGGTCAATGTGATAATGAAAAGTTTGATCAGGATGAAGTATACCGTTTTCATCCATTTTCACCGTTACCGCGGCTAATTCTAACAGGGCGTCAGTGCCTGCATTAAATCCGGCTGTTTCAACGTCGATAACAACGGGAAAGTAACCTCGAAAGCGCTGGGAGAGAAGGGGCGGGTTGGCAGACATAAACACTCTTGTAAGACTCGATTGCGTTAATTGGTTGGTGACTAAAATGCGTACCAACCTGCGAAGCATATTGCGTAAAAGAATTATCGCAAGGATACTCTCGAGTTGCCAGTTGCAATTTATAAACTGTTAAATCAGGGGGCTAGCAAAAGTACAAAACGCGAATGGTATTAAACGCTAAACTTTTCTACAATTTGGACGATAATCAAATTAAGCGTGAAAAATCATTAGGCACATTTCTTCTTTTTGTGTGAGCTAATTTGATTCATTATGTTCGGTAATTTGTGCACGTAGTGTTGTCTTTTACCTGTGTTAGTCTGATTTTCGTTATGGTGTCGAAATGGTGTCGAAATTAAAATACATCGCTTTATTGGGGATGCTGGGGTCATTGTCTTCCCACGCTGCCATGCGGCAATATTCTGCAACCATAGAAAGCTCCAACTGGCGAATAGACAAAGACACCCGACTTCAGTGTACCTTGAACCACGAACTACCCGGTTATGGCGAAGCCATGTTCACGAGCTCAGCGTCGAAGCAGCTTAATATGGAATTTGAACTGGACATGTATTTGCTGCCAAGCAAATTTGATATGGCTGCTGTTTATTCTGTACCACCTAAATGGATGCCCGGCGTTGCGCCTAAAACCATTGCCGACATGTCTATTCGTAAACAGTACAATGGCGACCTTCCGCAGGATGCGGCTTGGACTATGTTGTCTGAATTAGAAAAAGGCTTTTGGCCCACAATCTATTACCAAGATTGGTATAACAAATACGACCAAGTGAGTGTGGCATTAAACGCTAGCAACTTCTCTGGTGTGTATCGTGAATTTGTGAAGTGTGTATCGAACTTATTGCCCTTCGGTTTTGATGACATTGCCTACACGGTATTGTCGTATCAAAACAACAGTACAGAGCTAACCAAATATTCGCAGAAGCGCTTAACCATGATAGGTGAATACTTAAAAGAAGACGGCGAGCTTGAGCTTGTGCTTCTTGATGGTTACACCGATAGCTACGGCGGTCGCTATAATAATGAACAGTTGTCTATTCGACGTGCTAACGAAGTAAAAAGCTATTTGACTACGCTAGGTGTACCTGAAGATCGAATTCAGTTAACAGGCCACGGTGAGAAACGCCATATTGCGCCAAACGATACGCGAGAAAGCCGTGCCCAAAATAGACGCGTGGTGGTGCGACTTTCAAAATCCTAGGCGCTAATTGTCGCGCCTACACTCGCTTTAAAATGCGTTAGTTTAATTTTTCTCGCCACCTTAATACCGGTACTAAATGATCGGTGAAAACACCGTCAGCACCTACCACCTTGTCTAAAACTTCCAAGACTTGTTCTGAACTCATACCTGCTGGTAGTGCATCATGTCGGTAGGTGTAGGGGTGGATTGTCAGGTTATTTTCGTGGGCGTAGGCAATCCATGCCGCGGCTTCTATTTTTCCTTGAGTCATCGCTTCATTATCGAGTAAATGGCCTAACCAAGGGCCTATGCCATCGGTATATAACGCAACCTGCTGCATGCCTTCCTGAGTGCGCAGCCAGTTATAATCTGTGTCGCTTTCGCCCCAGTCGTTTTCGCCGATCAGCATCACAACTTTGCCTTTATAGCCCAGGGTTTCTCGAATGCGCTTAACTTCGTTAAAATCGAAGCATTGCAGGTAGCTATTACCGCTCTCTCCACCAAACCCGTAAGCATCTAAGGCATCTACAACGATTTTACTGGCATCAACGCCTTCTTTAATGTGAAAGGCAGGGGACTTTACTTCAGGATAAACCCCTACAGACGTTCCAAATTGGCGATTTAGCTCGCTGATTAGCTCAAAGTGTTCATTTAACGTGGCAACTTTAAAATTAGCATGCGTGCCGCGGTACCTATCTTTAAAAACTTGCTTCCCGTCACTGTTAGCGCGCTCGTGTACCTGCAGTTGTCGCAGTTCTTCAAGAGTAAAATCACGCGCGTAATAGCGTCCGTCATCGCGGTGGCGTGCAGGAAACACATCTTCTACATTGGTGACCGTTTCTAAGTGGATGTCGTGTAGCACAACGGGTATGTCGTCTTTGGTGATAACAACATCTTGCTCAATAAAATCAGGGCCCAGAGAAAAGGCGAGGGTAGCAGCTTCGAGGGTATGCTCAGGTAAATAGCCCGACGCGCCGCGATGGGCTATCACGGTAAAGTGCGTTTCAACATTTTCTTTTGTGTCAGCGTGTGTTTGCGCACTCTCGTTATTTGCAGCCATGGCCGAAAACGCACTGCCAGCAGCAACTGCACCGGTAAAAGCGATAAACAACGCTGGCAGAATAGCGGCCAGTTTTGCTTTTGGCTGACTGCGCAAGCCTATATTGTGCGCTGCTCGAGGCTTCCGACATATCGCTGTTCTAGCTTGGCTTTTGTTTTTATCATCTTGCGAAAATAATAAGCGGTTACGTAGCATGTCGTGTCACTCCATGTGGTTTTTCATCGTTTTTTTCCAGTGCCGCACGTTTTTAAATTGATAGTTTGGCGACTTAAGCGTTCAAATCGCTTTGACTACGCTGGCTGCATCTTCAGTTCTTGTTTTTGAGCCATTTCATAGCGAAATCGATTTATTTTGTATGAGTTCTATTGCATATCCATCGGGGTCGCGAACAAAAGCAATAACTGTGGAGCCGCCTTTTACTGGCCCCGGTTTACGATATACATCAGCGCCGTTTGTTTCTAAGTTTTCACAAAACTGATAGATATCATCGACCTCAATCGCAATATGACCATATGCGTTACCCTTATCGTAGGTGTTGTCGCCCCAGTTGTAGGTAAGTTCTAAGACGGTACTCTCGGTTTCATCGCCATATCCCACGAAAGCTAGCGTGTATTCATACTCTTTGTTTTCAGACTGGCGAAGAAGGCGCATGCCCATGAGTGAGGTATAAAAGTGAAGAGAGGCCTCTAAGTTTTCAACTCGAAGCATGGTGTGAAGCATTCGCATAAGAGATTCCTATTTTGAACCATCGGAATTACTCGATGGCACACTGCACTGTGATTGCGTGTTGGCTGTTACTTTTTGTACACATAAATACGATGAGTACTTTATTTGAGTAAACGCAAACAACACGCTTTTATGTTAATTAGGAAATGTTAACGCTTTAAGACAATATTACAATTCTAGTTAACCGTACTATACCTGCGGTAACACGCCGCGATTACGAACATTTTAAGTCTCGCTGAGTGGGTAATTATCTATGCGGACTGGTATTAATAGCCCCATAGGCCGATATTATCAATTTTAAGACGGCGAGGTTGGCTCAATAGGTAAACCACCATGTTGCCTAAGTCTTCATTTTGAATTAGGCCATCGTCCACTTTCTCTGTTTCTGCTTTCTGCGACTGTATCAGTGCAGGGTTTAGGGAATGGACGTGAATACCGTAGGGGCGAACCTCTTCTTGCAACGCTTTTCCAAGCCCCACCATCGCAAATTTTGATGCACAGTAAACGCCTGCATTGGCATAGCCGTTCAATGCCGCCTGAGAAGCGATATTGATAATGTAGCCTTCCTTGTTGTTAATCATGTGAGGCACGACCTCTTTACACATGAGAAAAGTCCCTTTTACGTTAGTATCCATTACTTCGTCCCACGCTTTCTCTGAGGTTTCCCAAATAAGGGTCTCCTTACCAAAGCCACTGTTATTAATTAGGACGTGTAGCTCGCCAAATTTATCTTTGACTTTTCTAACAAAACTGGCAACATCAGCGCTTTTCGATACATCACAAACTTGGCCAAAGACATTACCTGGGAATAAGGCGTCGAACTGCTCTACAGTCTGCTTAACCGCAGTTTCAGTGCGCCCACAAATGGCCACGTTCATTCCTGCTTCTAGTAGAAATCGAGCGAGAGTTTTACCTAGCCCTTTTCCGCCTCCAGTAACAATGGCTGTTTTACCTTCTAACGCATACGTGTCTGTCATAATTTAAACCTATAGCAAAAAAGCAAGGTTAACCTAGCTTTCAAGTGCCTTGAACAAACATACGTATTCAGCTTCGCCAAAAAAATTTGTAAAAAAGTTGTGTTTTGGTTAAAAAATAAACTGAAAACTAGTGGACATTGCTCGCGATTACCTGTACCTTTCGCATCGCTCTAGATATGTTATTTGCTTTACCTAATACTGCGCTGTACCTCTTTTTTAAATCCTTCAAATTGAAGTTTTATATAGATATACAACTGCTTTACTAGCTTGGAGATGTCTATAGCTATTCGGTGGTTTCCACCATTACATCAATTTTTTTAAAAGGTTTTTATTATGTCTAATTCTGTAAACGGTACAGTTAAGTGGTTCAACGAAGAAAAAGGTTTTGGTTTCATCACTCCTGAAGCTGGCGGCAAAGACGTATTCGTACACTTCCGTTCAATTGCTTCTGACGGTTTCAAAACGTTGAAAGAAGGCCAAGAAGTTAGCTTCGAAGTTGAACAAGGCCAAAAAGGTCCTCAAGCTGCTAACGTAGTAGTTCGATAAAACCTCTATGCTTATCTAAGGTCACTTCTCTTTTCTGAAGTGACCTCAAAAAAATGGGCTCTTTCTGAAACGCTATGTTCACGCTAGAGCCTAATTATCGTTTTTCGATTTCTTTACCCAACCTGCGAGGAATTCAAAACAAACAACATTAATAAAGAAGTATTTACTATGCAATTTCAAGATTCTATCTCTACCTTTAATAGCGCCATTTCAGGTGCGTTAATCTCAAATATCTCCATAAATAAAACAACCGTTGCTTTTAAACATGCGAATACGTATCGGCATGTAGAGCTGCCATCAAGGCAAGAGGCGAAGCGATTTGTTGCCCAGCTTATTCAAGCGCAATAAAACGTAAGCATTTCGGACTAGCAGAGGCGAGGGTAAGCAGAGTACTGGTAAGCAATGGCCAGCACGAGATGCACTGACCAATGTTTGATGATTACTAACGTGTAACTACTGTTTAGCTTTTAAGTCAACGTCCGAATCGGCTAACAAGTATATACTTGCTGCGTAGGCTGCAATGTTTTGCGCAAGCTCATCGGGGTCAATTTTATCTAAGGTATCATCTGGCGTATGGTGAAGATCAAAGTAATCTCTACCGTTTTGATTTAACCTAATCGTTGGTACGCCTTTCGCTGCTAGCGGAATAATGTCAGGGCCGCCGCCAGCAATGTCTGAACCGCCACGCACTATACCTAGCGGTGATAAAATCTTCGCGATTTCATCGACTAGCACAGTCGCTTCGGGATTCACATTTGACACTACTTGCCAGATAGTTTGCGCACCAAAGTCAGACTCTGTGGCCAGAACGTGATTTTCAAGGTTCTTTTCGTGTTGTTTAGCGTAAGCAAAGGCACCTAATAAGCCCACTTCCTCAGCGCCAAACATGACCACACGAATGGTGCGTTTTGGGCGCTCTGGTAAAGAAGCAATTAACGCAGCCGCTGCCGTGGTAATGGCAACGCCCGCGCCGTCATCAACTGCACCTGTTCCTAAATCCCAGCTGTCTAGGTGGCCGCCAATAAGGATAATTTCTTCGGGCTTCTCGCTGCCCACTAAATCCAGTATTACGTTGCCGCTGTTTACTTCGCCTTTCCATTTCGATTCAGAGTGAAGCGACAATGACAGCGGTTTACCTAAGTTATGTAAACGTCGTAAATGGTCTGCGTCTGGGTTTGAGATAGCGACTACGGGGATATCTGCCCAATTATCGCCGTCTGAGCTCATCATGCCTGAGTGAGGGAAACGATGAGAGTCTGAACCTACTGAGCGCACGACCAGCGCTTCAGCGCCGCCGCGTTGAGCATGTTGCCAACCAATACGGCGACGTTGGTTCGCTTGACCATAGCCTGCACCTGTTTGGCTTTTAACCATGGCGTCGCCGTCTACAAATGCAATTTTGCCTTTAAGGGCACCATCTTTAACTGCGGTTAGCGCGTGAATATCTCTGAAATAAACGATGTCTGCATTGATCTCGCTTTCAGAAGGCGCTGCGCCGCCAAGGGCTGTGCCGTAAAGCGGCTGGGCATAAGGCGCCGTGAGTGAAATGTGTAGGTGGCCTCTATCCCAAAATGGCATAGTGAATTCTTCTATGCTGACTTTATCAAAACCTAGACGCTCTCCTACCACCACGCCCCAATCTCTAGCTCGCTTTTCTGCTTCAGAGCCGCCCAGGCGAGGGCCAATCTCAGTGGTTAGGGATTCAACAATGCTATAGCCTAAATCACTTTTCAGGGCTTTTTGAATTAATGCTTCCGCATTTTTCTTTTGCTCGTCAGTAATGGGGGAAGTTTCTGCAAAAACACCAAAACTGCATGCACTTACTAATGCACCAAACGCCAGCCTTCTAGCGATAGTATTCAATCGAGACATGTGTTCTCCATGGATTTATTTTTATATTTCTTTTTTATTTGCGCGAGCAAAACTCTAACCCATCCATCATAGCCAATTTGGTTGTCCCTTTCGAGGCAAACCACAAGCGTAAGTCGTGTGTTAGTCGCAAAATTCCTCTTGAGAGAAAATAAATGGAGAATAAAAAAGGAGCCTAAGGCTCCTTTCTGAAAGTTTCTATCTACGCTTCTTCTTAAGCGCCAATTTTTGCTTTTTCTCTTGTTCTTTCAGCACTTCGTTAATAAAACTCTTTCTGCCGAACTCGCGTGTGATAACACACTTGTTTAAGTCGAAACCGCGGGCAGGGCAGTATTCTCTGCCATATAGGATGATTTGCAGATGCAAATCGTTCCACCTTTCTTTTGGGAACAAGCGTTTTGCGTCACGCTCTGTCTGCTCAACACTCTTTCCGTTCGACAAACCCCAGCGATACATTAATCGGTGGATATGAGTATCTACGGGAAAAGCAGGAATGCCAAAGCCTTGAGACATAACCACAGCGGCAGTCTTGTGACCCACTGCGGGCATGGCTTCCAGCGCTTCAAAGTTTGCAGGCACTTCACCGTTGTGCTGCTTGATGATCATGTCAGACAAATGCCAAATGCCTTTGGACTTCATGGGAGATAAACCACAAGGACGGATAATGTCTTGAATTTCTTCAATACTCATCAATACCATGTCGTACGGATTATCTGCCCGAGCAAAGAGCTTCGGCGTAATTTGGTTAACGCGCTCGTCTGTACATTGCGCCGATAGCAGAACCGCAATGAGTAACGTATATGGGTCTTTATGATCTAAAAAGATAGGAATTTCCGGATAAAGGTCATCCAGTATTCGCATGATTTCTTTTACTTTTTCCTGCTTAGAAAGCGGCTTGGCCGGCTTAACTACATCATTCATTTCTAAATACTTTTTTGTTTTTGATTTTTAGCGTTTAGCTTTCAGAGGTAACGCGTACCCGTTCAGCCTTCACTGCAGGCGATGTTTGCTTAGCGGCTAACTTTGCATCAATACTGTTTTTGATAGCAATGAGAAGACCCATACCTAAAAAGGCACCAGGCGGCAGTATCGCAAGCAAAAACGGATTTTCAGTGTTGAAAAGCGTTATGGTCCAGTTCTCAGCAATTGAGCCAAACAGTCTGTCTGCCCCTGCTAGCAATGTACCTGCACCCAATATCTCACGCATACCACCTAAAATGACCAGCACTGCGGTAAAACCCAGTCCCATCATGAGTCCGTCGTAGGCAGAGGCGAGCGGCCCGTTTTTCGACGCAAAGGCTTCTGCGCGGCCTATGATGGCGCAGTTAGTTACAATCAGCGGAATGAAAATACCTAGCGCTAAGTAAAGGTCATAGGTGTATGCATTCATTAATAGCTGAACAATGGTAACGAACGCAGCAATGATCATAACAAAAACGGGAATGCGGATTTCGTTTCTTACTACATTACGAACGAGTGAAACGGTAACGTTACTGCCAATGAGTACCAACATGGTAGCAAGGCCTAACCCGAGACCATTGGTAAACGTCGCGGTAACGGCCAATAGCGGGCACAAACCTAACAGTTGTACCAGCGCAGGATTGTTCTTCCAAAGCCCTTGTAAAGACAGGTCGCGAAAATCAGTCACGTTATAGCTCCTCTACACTATGAGGTTGAGCCTCATTCACGTTAATCGCATCAATTGTTTCAACGGAATCTGTAATTGCGCAGGTGTTAGGAGCGTTGAAAAGTGCAGATTGGTTGGCCTGTGCATAAAGCAAGGCTTCGCGTACTGCTCTTACTACTGCTCTCGGCGTGATGGTAGCGCCAGTGAACTGATCGAACTCACCACCGTCCTTTTTGACCTGCCAAGGCGCCAAATTGTCGGGTGAAAAAGGCTTGTCACTGAACGTCGTTATCCAGTTGCTAACTGCAAGCTCTATTTTATCGCCAAGGCCAGGGGTTTCTTTGTGTTCGATAACGCGTACGCCAAGCACCCTCATACTGATTCTATTAGTGTTGGGCACAGAAATATCGGACGCATTCTCGTCTTGCTCCGATGGGCTCTGAGGTGTTGAGTCAAGCTCGGCCAACTCCGAGAGCGCTAACGCGGTGATATTGAGATTTTCGCTCTCACCGTCGAGCGAGTCAGTACTCGAGCCGCCTTGTGTGTTTCCACCAACGTGTGCATCCACTTTTACACCAACAACGATATCGATATCTCCACTGTATCCGTCTGGAGCAGTGGCTTCTAATACTAATGCGCTAGGTTGGCCATTTAACGTCGCACGATATATTTTGTGTGCTTTTTTGTTGCCAAGTTCAGGTGCATTGACCTCTGTGCAGTTGGCGTAAAGGGCATTGTCGTGGAATTCGCTAGGCACGACTTCATTAAGTACGCTTAGCAGTTTTTGCTGCTTTTGTTGCTCAATTTTATCTTGGGTGCCAAAAAATGTGAGTGCTATTAATGCTGTGGTAACAACGGCAAACGCACCTAACATAAGGCCGTTTTTGGCCAGGCTTTCTTTCATCATTAGTGTTTACCTCGACCTTTTACGTTTTTGCCGTACACGCGAGGACGGGTATAGTAATCAATCAAAGGCACCGCCATATTCATAATAATAACCGCAAACGCTACAGCATCAGGGTAACCACCAAAGGTACGGATTATTACCACCCAAAAGCCAATCGCTGCACCAAATATAATGCGGCCTCTTGGTGTTGTTGACGCTGAAACCGGGTCGGTGGCGATAAAGAAGGCGCCTACCATTACTGCACCGTTAAACAGGTGAAATAGCGGTGAAGCGTAGTAATCGGCGTTTGCTAAATGAAGCAGTGATGCACAAACAAACACGCTTAGCAGCATACCTCCCGGGATATGCCAGCTGATAACGCGGGTCTTCCAAAGGTAGAGGCCACCAAGTAGGTATGCAAGACTCACCATTCCCCATCCAGCACCAGCAGCTTCGAATATGCCGCCATCGAAGATTGGCTTCGCTAATGATTCTGAGTATGTTACTCCTTGCGTTAGGTCGGTTTTCAATGTGTCTAACGGTGTAGCCATGGTTACACCATCGGCAATGGTTTTGAGTTGAGTGACATCGTATCCGCTAGTAGTAAAACCAGTAAATATGAGTGATACCGAATCAAAGAAACTTGGCGTAATGCCAGCGTGAGTCGCAGGAGGCAGCCATAGGCTCATAGCCGCAGGGAATGAAATAAGCAGCACCACATACGCTATCATGGCAGGGTTGAAAATATTAAAGCCAAGCCCGCCGTAAACCTGTTTAGCCACCGCAATAGCGAAGAAAACACCCGTTACCGTCATCCACCAAGGTAGGGTAGGAGGAATACTAATTGCGATGAGTAAGCCGGTTAATACTGCGCTGTAATCCGTTAATGTGCGCTCGATGGGGCGATTTCTTAAAAATAAAATCACGCCTTCAATGACCAGTGCACTCACTACTGCAATGATGGCTTGAATGAGCATTCCCCAGCCAAAAAAGAAGGATTGTGCAATCATGCCAGGGAGCATGGCATAAATAACCATACGCATGACTTGGCCAGTATCGCGTTTAACCCGTTGGTGTGGTGAACTCGATAAACTTAACTTCATTATGATTCTTTCTCTTGTTCAGCTGCTGCTTTTTTTGCTTTAGCCTTTGCTACTGCAGCTGCAATGCGCGCTTTCTTTTCATCTTGTGCCGTCGGTTGAGAAGGAGCTTGCGTGCTTGTTGCTTGACCTACACGGCTAGACGATTCGCTCTGCTCATGTGCTTTACTACTTTCCTGTTCAGCAGTAATTGATGAGGTCGCTAAATTGCCATTACTGTCTTGAGCAAGTTTCTTTGCTTTAGCCTTTGCCACTGCGGCAGCAATGCGCGCCTTTTTCTCGTCAGCTTCATTTGTCGAGGCAGCGTCGTTAGCATCAGTTTGCTCGCTTCCTTCATGTTCTTCCTGCTTAGCCGCTTTTTTGGCTTTCGCTTTCGCCACCGCAGCAGCAATGCGCGCTTTTTTTTCATCCGCTTCGCTCAAGTTGTTAGCAGGATCTGATGCGCTATCACTCTGAGCACTACTGTTTTGATCGCTGACGCTTTGAAAACTGGCTTCTTCTGGCGAGTTACCGTCTTGATTCTCAATACCAGCCTCGCCATCAGGGCCAGATGCTTGCGCTTTTTGCGAAGCGGCCTTTTTAGCTTTCGCTTTCGCTACTGCCGCTGCGATCCTAGCCTGCTTTTCATCTAGCTGTTCTTTGGAGTGACTGTCTGGTTGCTCATCTAATTGAGTTGGCGCACCTTGCTCTGAAACTGACTTATCAGGCTGCCCGTCTTCGCTATTTTTAGCAGCTTTTTGCGCTTTAGCTTTAGCGATTGCCGCGGCAATACGCGCTCTTTTCTGCGCTTCAGCGTTTAGCTCTGAATTAGCTTCAGTATCGGAAAGTTCGGTATGCTTTTCGCCTTGAGAGCCCGCAGTTTTTTCTGCTGAAGATGCTTCAGACTGGCTGGCTTGCGCGGCCTTTTTTGCTTTTGCTCTAGCGATAGCGGCAGCAACTTTAGCTTTTTTCTCATCTTCTGGTGATGATGACTGGTTACTTGGCTGTTCTGTGGTTGATGGTTCGACAGCGCTTTCTTCTTGCGTTTCGTTTTGAGCTTGTGCGGCCTTTTTCGCTTTTGCTCTGGCGATTGCTGCAGCAACTTTTGCCTTTTTGTCATCTTCTGGCGATGACGCCTGTTCACCTTGCTTATCCGCGCTTTCAAGTTGAGCTTCATTCTGGGCTTGTGCGGCTTTTTTCGCCTTAGCTCTGGCAATAGCTGCTGCTACCTGTGCTTTTTTATCGTCTGCCGCAGTGCTTGGTTCGTTGGTATTTGTTGTATAACTTTCATCCTTTGCGTTGGCCTGCATAGCCGCTTTCTTTGCTTTCGCACGCGCAAGCGCCGCCGCTACTTTGTCCTTGGCCTCAGTTGCGCCAGCATCAACAGCGCTATTCGCATTATCGGCTACTGCATTTTCTTCTTTGGCTTTGTTGGCGGCTAATCGTGCTTCTTTTGCTTTTCTATGTTTTTCTTCGCGCTCAAGTTTTTCGCGCTCTAAACGTTCTTTACGTGCTTCAAAACGCTGTTTAGCTTTTTCGGCCTTGTTCTTTTCATCACGCTGAATGCGTATTTCGGATTTAGCCTGGCGGTAGTAATGCACCAGTGGGATTTCACTGGGGCAAACGTAAGCACATGCGCCGCACTCTATACAGTCGAAAAGGTCGTATTCTTCGGCTTTATCGTATTCTTTTGCTTTGGCGTGCCAAAACATTTGTTGGGGGAGCAACGACGCAGGGCATGCGTCGGCGCATGCGCTACAGCGAATACAGGGGCGCTCTGCATTGTCGTCTACCAGCTCTTTTTTTGCAGGAACCAGCAAACAGTTTGTGGTTTTAACCACGGGGATCGTAGCGTCTGATAAGGTAAAGCCCATCATAGGCCCGCCCATAATCACTTTAGGTACTTTCTGTTTTTTCGGGTTGTAGTTTGCTTCATCCAATAGATGAGAGACGGGCGTACCCAACAACGCTCTAAAATTGCTTGGTGATTCAACGGCTTCACCAGTTACGGTAACAACCCGTTCAATCAGTGGCTTGCCGTGTAAAATAGCATCTGCAATGGCATAGCAGGTACCAACGTTGAACATCATCACGCCTACGTCGGCAGGCAATCCATTTCTTGGAACTTCTCGGCCAGTCAGTACCTGAATCAGCTGTTTTTCGCCGCCGGCAGGGTATTTAGTCTCAACGCTAACAACGCGATAGTCTTTCTTATCCTGACAGGCAATATTAAGTGCTTCGAAAGTCTCTGGCTTGTTGTCTTCAACCGCAACTACAATGGCCTTCGGCCCAATAAGGTGAGTAAGAATGTCTAGACCCCCCCCTCCCCGACTCGAACGGGGGACCTGCGGATTAACAGTCCGTCGCTCTAACCAACTGAGCTAAGGGGGACCTGTGCTTCAACGGAGGCGAATATTAAAGACGTACTTAGGAACTGTCAACAACATAAATGAAATATTTGTGCTGACTGCGCAAAAAATAGCTTTTTACGGCTTTTATGTTCATTTTGTCGTCAATGCTGAGAAAATGATGGTTAATAACTGCACATTATTCCCTCATTGCTTATGAACAAGAGGTTGTTTTAGTAATTGATAGTTTTACCCATCTCGTTTTCTTATATATCTCACTAAAGTTAAAGGGTATAACTAAATAGAATAAAAAAGCGCTTCCATACTGGTATTATGTACAGGCTTTAATAAATCTGTAACCTGTACCTGAGGATTAAAAGGTTAGTCACCACTTACGTGCTGAGAAATTAATCGAGCACGAAATCCCGCCGAATATGGTCTGGCGTTAGTTATCCACTAAATCTGTGGATAACTATGTTGATAGCTTAGAATCGCTGTAGTTATTTACGAGATCGCGTACGTATTGATCTAATGAGGTTATGGCGTTATTGAGTGGATAATCTTTTTAATACAGGGGTTTAGGGTGTTTTTTTTGATCTTGTTTCTCGATCGGAATAGATCGGTTGAACAAAAAGTAGCTTGTGTGTTAATTCAACGAATGCCTAAATGCTATTCAATGAAATCCATCTTAATTCTCAATGCCTTACATTTTGTTAACATTTTTGTGTGTCTTTTAAACGCTCTATTTGGATAGCTAGATGCGCCCGAGACGTTTTGCCTGCATATTAAAAGTGAAACAGGATAGAAATTAAACTGTAATGAACACATACGCACGTGTTTTGATTTATTTTTACAAAAAACTCGTAGTTTTGTGGCGTAGCCAGCGAAATGGGTCATCGCACGTACTTTTGTCAAAAACATCGCTTTTCATACAACCCTCTTATGCTTTGTTTTGTTTGTCGAATACGCATAGCTAAATAGTGTTCACTCTTTTACACTAACGCGCAATTGATGAGGGGATTTTAGTTTGCCGGAGCTCAAGTGATAAAAAGTAACGCTAAACAACGTACTTCCGACTTATTGGAAGGAGATATAGGTACTACGTTAAAGCGTATGACTATTCCCATGATACTGGGAATGGTAATGATGATGAGCTTTGGACTTATCGATACCTTTTTTGTGAGCTTGTTGGGCACCGACCCTTTAGCCGCTATTAGTTTTACCTTTCCCGTTACTTTTACCGTAATAAGCCTAAACATAGGTTTAGGTATTGGTACCTCTGCAATTATAGGCAAGTTACAGGGCAGTAAAGAAATAACCAAGTCTCAACATTATGCGACGGGTTCATTAATGCTGTCCGTTTTGCTTGTGGGTGCACTAGCTGCAATTGGCTTTTTCACCATAGAGCCTGTGTTTAAGTTGCTTAATGCAACAGACAATCTAATGCCGTACATATCTGACTATATGGGGCTATGGTACTTGTCGAGCATCTTTCTTGCCATGCCGATGGTTGGCAATAGTGTGCTGCGAGCGTGTGGCGATACCCGCACACCCAGTATTGTTATGGCAGCAGGCGGCGGATTAAACGCGTTGCTTGATCCTATTTTCATTTTCGGCCTTGGGCCCATTCCGGCAATGGGAATAAAAGGTGCGGCACTCGCTACCTTTATAGCGTGGATAGTTGGTGCATTATGGATTCTTTATATTTTAGCCGTTCGTCGAAAGTTGATGTTGCCTCGACTGCTGACACTTGCCGAGCTGCGTGATAGCAGCCGTGAAATTCTCAAAATAGGACTACCTGCGGCGGGTGCAAATATGCTTACCCCTGTTGCCGGTGGCGTGATGACAGCTGTAGTTGCTGGTTACGGTGCTGAAGCGGTTGCAGCGTGGGGAGTGGGAAATAGAATGGAGTCTATTGCAAGTATTGTTGTGCTAGCACTTTCCATGACACTGCCTCCATTTATCAGTCAAAACGTTGGAGCAGGCCAAGTAGAACGGGTAAAAACGGCATATTCGCTTACATTGAAATTTGTTCTGGTTTGGCAGTTCGCCATTTTTCTTGTCATGTGGGGACTATCTAGCTGGGTAGCCGTCGCCTTTGCTAATGAAGCAGAGGTAAGCGTACTAATACAGCTGTTTCTTATGATTGTACCGCTGGGTTATGGCATGCAAGGCATTATCATTCTGACTAACTCATCGTTGAATGCCATGCATCGTCCAATGACGGCATTAACGTTAAGTGTCATCCGCTTATTTGTTTTCTTCGTACCTATCAGCGTTGCGGGTAGTTTTCTATTTGAACTGAAAGGGTTATTTGCAGGAACGGTCATTGCCAATATTGCAATGGCGTGTGTTTCATTTGTTGTTTTCAAACGTGCGATTACTCAGTTTGAATTAGATAAAGAAACGTCTGAGCACAGCTAATACCAGAGCGGCTATTTAAGGCTGTGCGTTTTTAATGTTGAGTAGTTTGACCGCAGGCAAGATGTTAAGCAGTAAGCTAAAGAAAAGGTTAAGTAAATGAGTAGAGGGTTTGAGCTTCATTCTAAATACAAGCCAGCAGGCGACCAGCCAAAAGCAATAGAAGCTTTGGTGGATGGCCTAGAAAGTGGCTTGGCCGGCCAAACACTGCTTGGTGTTACGGGGTCGGGTAAAACCTTTACCATGGCTAATGTCATCAAAGAAGTGCAGAGACCAACGCTTATTCTTGCACACAACAAAACATTAGCGGCTCAGCTTTACGGTGAGATGAAAGAATTCTTCCCCAATAACGCCGTAGAGTACTTCGTTTCATATTATGATTATTATCAGCCAGAAGCCTACGTTCCAAGTACAGATACCTTTATTGAGAAAGACGCGTCAATTAATGATCATATTGAACAAATGCGACTGTCAGCCACTAAAGCGTTGATGGAGCGCAGAGACGTGGTCATTGTAGCGAGTGTGTCGGCTATTTATGGTTTGGGGGACCCTGAATCCTACATGAAGATGCTATTGCACCTTCGCCAGGGCGACACCATGGACCAACGTGACATTTTACGTCGCCTTGCAGAACTGCAGTACAAGCGTAACGATTTAGCGTTTGAAAGGGGTACGTTTCGTGTGCGTGGCGATGTTATAGATATTTTCCCTGCGGACTCTGAAAAGCAAGCCGTAAGGGTCGAGCTTTTTGACGATGAGATAGATAAAATTAGTCTGTTCGACCCGCTAACCGGGGCTGTCGATAAGTCAGTTATTCGAGCAACGGTTTTTCCTAAAACGCACTATGTAACCCCTCGAGAGAAAATCCTCAATGCTATTGAGCATATCAAGGAAGAACTTGGCGATCGCAAAAAGCAACTTCAAGAGGCGAATAAGCTGATTGAAGAGCAGCGTATTTCACAGCGCACCCAGTTCGATATCGAAATGATGATGGAGCTTGGCTATTGTTCTGGGATCGAGAATTACTCTCGCTATCTTTCAGGAAGAGCACCGGGCGAACCACCTCCAACCTTATTGGACTATTTTCCAGCAGATGGCCTAATGTTTATCGATGAGTCTCACGTAACTGTCTCTCAAGTAGGGGCAATGTATCGCGGGGATCGCTCTAGAAAAGAGACCTTGGTGGAGTTTGGTTTCAGGCTGCCGTCGGCGTTGGACAATCGTCCGCTTAAGTTTGAAGAGTTTGAACAGATTTGCCCCCAAACCATCTATGTTTCTGCGACGCCAGGCGATTATGAATTAAAGAAAACTGACGGTGAGATAGTAGAGCAGGTTGTGCGTCCAACGGGTCTGCTAGACCCTGTTATTGAAGTACGTCCTGTAGCCACTCAGGTTGATGATGTCCTGTCTGAAATTCAAAAGCGGGTAGAGCTTGACGAACGTGTGCTTATTACTACCCTAACCAAGCGTATGGCAGAAGATTTAAGCGAGTATTTAAATGAGCACGGCGTTAAAGTTCGTTATCTGCATTCGGATATCGATACCGTAGAGCGAATTGAAATAATCCGAGACTTGCGACTGGGTAAATTCGACGTGTTGGTAGGTATTAACCTTTTACGTGAAGGTCTAGATATGCCGGAAGTGTCGCTGGTGGCGATTTTAGATGCCGATAAAGAAGGCTTTTTGCGAGCCGAGCGTTCATTAATTCAGACTATTGGTAGAGCCGCGCGTCACGTGAATGGTAAAGCTATTTTGTACGCTGACAGTATTACCAAGTCGATGAAAAAAGCGATGGACGAGACTGAACGCCGTCGTGAGAAGCAAATGGCGCATAATGAGGCAAATGGTATAACGCCGATGCGACTTAACAAGCCTATTACCGATATTATGGACTTAGGCGACAGCGCGCACCCTGCGTCTGGAAAAGTCAGACTGCGCAAAGTTGAAGAGAAGAAGAAGCAACAGAAAACAGCAAGTGCTACTGAATTGATGGACCAAATCACGGAGCTTGAAAAGCAGATGTTTGAATATGCGCGCGAGCTTGAGTTTGAAAAAGCAGCATCATTGCGTGACGATATTGAAGCACTTCGAAAGCAAGTTGTTACACTCTCTTAAAAATGGCTATGTGCCCCGCTAGCAGAGGCTGTATGTGGGGTCTTTCCGTATAAAACCGGATAACTCACTACAGCACCTTTCCTTTTGATGTAAGAAAATCCCCCTTTTTTCCTGTGGACAATACGACTTGACGTCAGTTTTTGGGTAGCACAAAACTCAAATTTTTAATAAAAAATGAGATGAAAAGCCGCAAAATGTCGTTGTAATAGCACAATTAGTTGAATATAGTTCTAAGTTGAGTATCGATAACTATACCTATAAACAGGTGCTAATATGCTTAATCGTCTTCAGGAGTCAGATATAAAGCTACTGCGTGTGTTTTACGCTGTAGCGAGCTGCAACGGATTTACTGCGGCAGAACCCGTGTTGCGTATGCAACGACCCAACATCAGTGCAGCCATCAAAAAACTGGAAGAACGTTTAGATTTGGTGTTATGTCATCGCGGTCGTGGTGGCTTTCAAATGACAAAAGAGGGTGAGGTGGTTTTCCAAGAAACCAAACGCATCTTTAATGCCTTCGACAATTTTGTCTTCAATCTGAAATCGCTTCATGATGACTACTCAGGCCATATCACTTTGGTCTTAATGGCTGGCCTTCCACTTTCTATGCACTTGGCCGTAAGTAAAGCGGTTAAAAGTACTATGAAGAAGTTTGACGATATTCACGTTAATATCCAAACTCGTTTATACAATGAAGTTGAGCATGTCGCTTTATCTGGTGAGTGCCACCTCGTTGTTTCAACCTATGACATGGTCAAACCGGAATCAGTAACTTTTCATCCTGTCGGCATCAAAACCGAAGGGCGATTGTACTGTGCGCCTACACACCCTCTGGCAAAATATCGCGATACTGATTTACCAGAAGGCGTGAAAATTGGTGATTATCCTGCCATTGGTATTTCTGGATTGTCGTCGGCAAACTACATTGAAGATGAAACCAGATTATCGATTCAAACTTTCTCAGATTCATTTGATGCAGCGATGTCTGCGATTATGACCGGCGAGTATGTTGGTTTGCTGCCAGACTATATGGCGAAAGAGCAGGGCGCCGCACTTGGGCTTGTACCTATTGCAAAAGGGAGCTTATTTAAATTTAGTCACGAACTGTTTGTGATGAATGGAAAAAATACGCGATTAAACCCTGTATTACGCCACTGTATTAAAGAATTGAGCTACTTCATTTCAGAGAGTCAAAAGTAGTAGCAACAAGCACCTGTGATCACACCTCTTATTGTTTATAAACGCTTGGAATAAAGCGCTTATAAACAATAAGAGGTGTTTTTATTTCAGATTACGCTATTCGTATTCTAGAGGATCGACGGCGCTATTTTCCTTGAACGCCTCTAAGCGCTCTTCGCACGCACCGCATTTTCCGCATGCTTTTTCTCTGCCGTTGTAACAGGTCCACGTTTGGCCGTAATCCAGTCCCATTGACAGACCATCGGTCAAGATAGCGGTTTTGCTGTCGTCGATATAAGGCGTCATAATCGTAACCGGTGTATAATTCGCAATGCCGCACACATCATTCATTTTATGAACAAACTCAGGGCGGCAGTCTGGGTAAATGGCATGATCGCCAGAGTGAGCGCCATAGTATACTTCGTTAGCGTCTAAACTGACCGCGTAGCCAACGGCCAGCGATAACAAAATCATGTTGCGATTGGGCACCACGGTTTGTTTCATGCTTGGCTCTTCATAGTGGCCTTCTGGAACTTCGATATCTGAGGTTAACGCTGAACCTCCTATGAGCGTATTTATGGCGCTAATATCTACAATTTTGTGGGGAACGTTAAGCGAATTACACACGTTGGCAGCATAATCGAGTTCTTTCTTGTGGCGTTGTCCGTAGTTAAAGCTCAGTGCATGAACTTTTTTGCCTGCTTTTAGCGCCTTATGCAGCACTGTGAAGGAGTCCATGCCTCCTGAATAGATAACAACAACGTTTTCTGACATAGTTTTTCGAAGATTTAAGAAATTATGCCCGAATTTTATGTGATCCTTGGTAAAATCCCAACATACAATCGTTAAAGGGTGTCAAATTGTCTGTAATGTCCACATTAAACATCAATGAGATGTTTGAAACTATCCAGGGTGAAGGTGCTCACACTGGTATTCCCTCTATCTTTGTTCGTTTACAAGGCTGTCCTGTGGGCTGTCCATGGTGTGATACAAAACATACGTGGGAAATTAAGCCTGACTTGAGTGTGTCGCCACAAGCTGTGATCACAAAAGGCGAAGAGTCTGAAACCTATTTCATCTCCAGTGAGGAGGCTTTGCTGGCTGAGTTTGGGAAACAAGGCTATGTGGCAAAGCATGTGGTTATTACCGGCGGTGAGCCATGTATGTACGACCTACGTCCTCTGACGAGCCTACTTCACGACAACGGATACACAACACAAATAGAGACCAGCGGTACTTTTGAGGTACTTTGTGACACGCGTACGTATGTGACGGTTTCTCCTAAAATAAACATGAAAGGCGGATATGACGTCTTAGTAAGTGCGCTTGAAAGAGCGAATGAAATCAAGCACCCCATCGCAATGCAAAAGCATATTGACGAGCTTGATGCGCTGCTTGCTAATGTATCGTCATTAGACGGAAAACAGGTTTGTTTACAACCAATTAGCCAGCAAAAGAGAGCCACAGAACTTGCAGTGCGTACTTGTATTGAACGTAACTGGCGGCTATCTTTACAAACACATAAATACATTGGTATTGAATAAGTGTTTGAAATGCGCCGCCTTTGTGGCAAACACGTCTTGCGCTTAAGTATTCAAATTAACAAAGGACATAAAGAAGATGCATAGCTTTAATCTGCTAAAAAAAGCCGTGATAGCGGCCGTCGCTTTATGTTCTTTTACTGCTGCATCAATGGTTGAGGCCGCTACTTGGACAATCACTTATCCGCGTCCGATTGACGACTCAGATGCCCGTGCTCAATATCCGATAGCACTGCTTAAACTTGCGCTCGATAAAACCGGCGTAAATTATGAGCTACGCCCTTCTGATCGTATATTGCTGACGGGCAAAGCGATGCGTCAGCTGCGTGAAAACAGAGAAGTTAACGTAGTATGGAGTATGACGGACAGCCAGCGCGAGAAGGAACTGACCCCGATTCGTATTCCAATCGCAAAAGGGCTTATAGGTCTTCGTGTTTTCGTTATTAACGAAAATAAAAAGACGAAGTTCGACGATGTATTATCGCTGACCGACATGCGTAAACTTATACCCATTCAGGGTGAAGAATGGCCGGACACCAAAATTCTTCAAGCCAACGGGTTTAACGTGTTTACTGTGCCTGAGTTTCGCGAAGCGTATGACATGATTAAACAAGGTAAAGGAGACTTCTTTCCTCGTTCTGTTATGGAAGTGGACGCAGAGTTGGAGGTGGAAGGTCGTCGTAACAACCTTTACCTTGAGCCTTCAATGGCGCTGTATTACCCCACCGCTATGTATTACTTTGTAAGTTCAAGTAACAAGACGTTAGCGAATCTCATTGAAACAGGCCTTAACAGAGCCATTGAAGATGGCTCTTTTGATGCGTTATTTGAATCTACGTACGCCCCAATCTTAGCGTCTTTAGGGGTTAATGAGCGTAAAATTTTCACTCTCGAAAACCCGTTATTACCCATTGAGACCCCTCTTACTAATTCTGCTTTATGGTATAAACCAAAAACAGAAGATTCAAAAGAATAAATAGACAATAAAAAACGCGGCTTAGGCCGCGTTTTTTTTTAATGTTAGCTCTGCTTGTACGATTGTCTATTAAGACTCGCCAGCGTGGACGCCTTTCATCGAACGGCCAGAAGGATCTGCGTTGTTTTTAAAGCTCTCATCCCACTCAAGTGCTTCTGCTGTACTACACGCAATAGATTTACCGCCTGGCACACAGCGCGCTGCACTTTCTTGAGGAAAGTAGCTCTCGAAAATAGTGCGGTAGTAGTAGCCTTCTTTGGTGTCTGGTGTGTTAACTGGGAAGCGGAATTCCGCTGTTGCAAGTTGCTGATCAGTCACTTCGTTTTCAACGAAATCGCGAATTGAATCAATCCACGAATAACCTACACCATCACCAAACTGCTCTTTTTGACGCCACAGTACTTCTGCTGGAAGGGTTTCGCCGTTATCAAACGCTTTACGAAGGATCCACTTCTCCATTTTTCCATCTAGACACATTTTGTCTTGTGGGTTTAAACGCATAGCTACGTCAATGAAGTTCTTATCTAAGAATGGTACACGAGCTTCTACACCCCATGCCGATGTGGCTTTGTTAGCACGCGCACAGTCAAACATATGTAGACGATCAAGTTTACGTACCGTTTCTTCGTGGAATTCTTTGGCGTTTGGCGCTTTATGGAAATACAGGTAACCACCAAAAATTTCATCAGAACCTTCACCCGATAGCACCATTTTAATGCCCATCGCTTTAATCTTGCGTGTCATTAAGTACATTGGAGTAGCGGCGCGGATCGTTGTTGTATCGTAGGTTTCCAAGTGATAGATAACATCACGGATGGCATCTAAACCTTCTTGAATGGTAAAGTGAATTTCATGGTGTACGGTGCCAATCATGTCGGCCACTTTCTTCGCTGCCTTAAGGTCAGGTGCTCCTTCAAGACCTACAGCAAAACTGTGCAGGCGAGGCCACCATGCATCTGTCTTGTCTTCGTCTTCAACGCGCTTTGCAACGTACTGCGCAGCGACAGCTGAAACCAGTGAAGAGTCCAAACCGCCCGATAGAAGTACAGCGTATGGAACGTCAGACATCATGTGTGACTTCACAGCTTTCTCGAATGCTACACGTAGCTCTTCTAGGTTGCTGGTGTTGTCTTTTACGTTGTCGTATTCCATCCAGTCGCGTTTGTAGTACTTGGTAATTTTACCTTCTTTGCTCCACAGGTAGTGGCCAGGAGGGAACTCACTGATTGTCTTACATACGCCTGCTAACGCTTTCATTTCAGATGAAACATAGAAGTTACCGTGTTCATCGTAACCGGTATAAAGCGGAATAATACCAATATGGTCGCGGGCAATAAGGTAAGCGTCTTGTTCTTCATCGTATAGAATGAACGCAAACATACCCTCTAGTTCATCGATAAAGTCGATGCCTTTTTGCTGAAAAAGCGGAAGAATAACTTCGCAATCAGAACGGGTTTTAAATGGGTACGGCTCATCTAGATTAGCAGCAAGTTGCTTGTGGTTGTAAATCTCGCCGTTAACGGCAAGAATCTGTTTATCGTTTTGGCTGATAAGAGGCTGCGCCCCTGTATCAACGTCGACAATCGCCAATCTTTCGTGACAAAGAATGGTATTGTCATTATTCCAGATACCCGACCAGTCAGGGCCACGGTGGCGCAAAAGTTTTGATAAATCGAGGGCTTGGGTTCTGAGTTCAGACACATCGGTTTTGATATCAAGGATACCGAAAATACCACACATATAACGGATTCTCTCTGTTCACTTGTTGAAAAAAATAATAGAAGTTTTTTCTGTCGGTACTCGCGTACGAGTGGGCGATGGTTTGTTGTTATTCTTATTCGCGTGCCCCTGAATGTGCCAGTCTGACAGGAAATTGCAAGTACATTATGATGAGAAAATGGAAATTCTTATTCCATTTATCCCAAAATAGCCGTTTATTAACATTTTTATCCTAATTCCATGCAAAGGTAAGCATTATGAATGCGGTAAGCAGTGCTTAAAATAGAGGGAAGTGAGTTCAAATGTAGAGGGTAGTAAATTAATGCGGGTCAATAAAAAAGGGTTTCACGAAGAAACCCTTTATTAACGATAAAGAAGACGCGGCCTTCTTTGCGTTTTTACGTCAAGGTGATTTAGTTTTGGCGCTGGAACTCGCTTGCTTCATTCCACTTCGGCCAAGCCTCTGCATTTGCAACACCTACACCCACATCAAACAGCATTTGCGTGTCTTGTACGATACCGCTTAAATCCCAATCGTCACGATACTGATCGCACACTTGGTGATAGCAGCCAGTAACAATAACATTCATACGTTTTCTGTATTTGGCTGTCTCTTCATCTGCTGGTTCATTTCCGCCTTCAGCGTACAGTGCTGGAACACCTTGCTTGGCAAAGCTGAAGTGATCTGAGCGGTAGTAGTACCCAGCTTCTGGTCTGTCTTCCTGAGTCAGTGTACGACCTTGCTTAGCCGCAGCGGCTTCAAGATAGTCTTCCATTTCTGACTTACCCATGCCTACAACGGCAACGTTTTTGGTTTTACCTAATACGTTCATTGCGTCCATGTTGATATTAGCAACCGTATTTTCAATCGGAATAACAGGATTGCTTGCATAATATTTACTGCCTAACAGCCCTTGCTCTTCAGCAGTTACTACTAAAAATGATACCGAGCGTTTTGGTGCAGGCGTCAACTCTGAGTATGCTTTGGCCATGGCTAGAATAGCCGCAGTGCCCGTGGCATTATCATGAGCGCCATTATAGATTTGGTCGCCTTCTTTGCTCTCATCTTTACCCAAATGATCCCAATGTGCCGTGTAGATAATATGCTCATCAGGAAACTCTGCGCCCGGCAGAGTCGCGATAACGTTGTTGCTCTCTGACTTTTTGAAGGTGTTGTTAACCGTAACCGATGCTTTGATACCCATTGCTTTGTTGTAAGGACCTTGCATGGCGTTTGCTTTCTCTTGGTCAAAGTCCAGCCCTGCATCAGCAAACACTTTTTTCGCCGCATCTAACGTTAACCAACCTTCAACAGCCACACGACTTGCTCCTTTGTCGGCACTTACTAGGCCGTACTGCGGACCGCTCCAGCTGTTAGCAACAACTGACCAGCCGTAAGAGGCAGGGGCTGTTTCGTGAACAATAATGGCGCCAGCAGCGCCCTGACGGCTCGCTTCTTCATATTTGTAGCTCCAACGACCGTAGTAGGTCATCGTTGTGCCTTGAAACTTACCACTTTCTGGATTTTCAAATCCCGGGTCATTAATTAGCATGACCACGGTTTTGCCTTCAACATCTAACCCTTCGTAGTCGTTCCAGTCGTACTCTGGTGCATTCACACCATAGCCAACGAAGACTAATTCTGAATCTTCGAGCGACACTGAGCTCTGTTCTCGCTTAGAAGAGGCAACCATTTGCTCTTTATACGCGAAGTTATTGTCGCCAATAGTCATGGTCATATCTGGGTCAGCAGTAATTTCCATAAGGGCTACTTTTTGTAAAAAGCTATCCCCGTTACCCGGTTTAAGCCCCGCTTTGGTAAATTCACTAACCAAGTATTCAATGGTTTTCTTTTCACCTTCAGTCGTCGGTAAACGGCCCTCAAACTCATCTGAAGACAGTACCTTTAATGGCTCACGAATATCGGCGTCTGTAATATTGTTGTAAACACTGTCAAAGTTAGACGCCACAGGCATCTCTTTTTTCGCAGACTGATCTTGTGACGCGCTGTCGTTGTTAGGTGTGCAAGCACTTACGCCCAGAAGGGTAGGTACAAGCAATGGCAAAAACATTTTTTTCATTGTTAGTCTCTGTTTGCTCTACAATACTTGCTCAGTATAGAGAAAACCCCAGAGCGAACCAATAGTTGATATGCAATCAGACTCAATCCCTTTCTGTAAAGACTACTTAAAAAAACACGCAAGTTATCCTGTAACCATTCTTTTAGATGAACTCGGTTTAATGAGTCATAGTAAGTTTCCATCTCCTGATGTGCTAAATGAACTTACATCTAGATATCACAAGCAATGGACGGGGCCTGTATTTCAAGGACAGAGTCAGTTTTCAGAAGATGAACAGCGTTACTATGAAACGATTATTAGTGAAGATGGGGTTGTCCCTACCAGAGAGCAAAGCTGGCACGATTTGTTTAATGCACTGATCTGGCTGCAATTTCCCAAAACAAAATCCTTATTAAATGAACTGCATATAAGCGATATCGAGGCGTACGGCGTAAACCCTCGCACCGCACGTCGCAATCGGATTACCCACTTTGATGAGTGTGGCGTGGTGCTGGCGATAGAAGAGCCCAAACCAAGTGGCGTTGAATCGCTAGAAGTTTTCCTACAGCAACTGGCCACCCATGAATGGGAACAGGTATTTCTAGCAAATCGAGGGCGTTGGCATGCTGAAGTAACGCCCTATGTATTTGGGCATGCGAATTTAGAAATGATGCTGAACCCGTTTATTGGGCTTACTGGAAAGTGGCTCGCGGTTTCAGTGCCTCAAGGATTTAGTGAGCTCGATAAATGGCAACAACGCGCCGTACTCGACGATGCAATGTCAGCCCGAATTTCAGCACTCGATGCTTTTCAGATCACACCGCTCTTAAAGCCCCTTCCTTTGTTAGGCGTGCCTTTATGGCATTCACCGCAGGATGCGAAGTTTTATCAAAATAAAGATTATTTCAGGCCGTTACGACAAGGGTCTAAGCCAACGAAACAGCTGCCGCTGTGGGTGTAATACCAATCCGCATAGATCATTGCCCACTCAGAAATTACGAACATTTTAACTCTCGCTGAGTGGGTAACGATCTATGCGGATTGGTATAAAGATACTTCGTGTGACGACAAAATCTGCAATGATGCTATTCATGGGTAGTGAAAGAGATGAAAGGGGGCGTCTTTTTAAAGTAAGGCTAAGGTGAGGCTGCGCGGCCAGTTTATAGAAACGCTGTACTAAAACACTGTAATCACAAACGTTATATTCATAACTACTGTATTAATAGCACAGCGGATTTTTCGTATAGTGGGCGCGTTACATTCGCAAGGTTAATTAGAACAAGGCGAGGGCAATCAACCAAATGCCGTAGATAACAATATAAGGTGCACTTGCAATTAATGCCGCTTTTTTAAGAGAAAAGGCGGTCCATTGAGTAATGCCTACGGTGGCTAAATAAATGCCCCAGAATAGCTCTACCCTTAACGCCTGGCCGAAAGCGTACCAAGGCGAGTCCATCGGGATATTCGCAATATACCCAAGGGACGCTGGCGATAAAATTGATGGCGCTACTTGATGGTCGCCTGCGAACAACAGTAAAGCAACACCCACTAAACCAGTAAGCACATAAGGCATTGAAAGCCACCAAGCGAAACCATACCAGTCGGTAAAGCCATACACATGGCTGTCGTCAGAACGGGTCATTAAATTCACGTACACGGCGTAAATGGCGTTTACGATAATAGGAATAAAAAAGGCACCTATAACCGATGACCAAAGCAAAGCATCCCTGGTGAAGAATGCCTTCATTTGCTCTTCTTCTGCCGGACTCATATCCCCTTGCGCGGCAATATTCATCTGAGCGAACCATTCAATGTCAACGAAGTTTACATACAAGTACTGGGAAACAAGCGAAATAGCCATGATCAAAATAAATGGCATCCAGCTCCAATTGTTGTTTTCACCTACTGCTTTAAATACGCCATTAGGCTTGAAGAAAATATCGTTACACGCTTGAAAGGGGTTCGTTACATTGTGCATCCCTTGCTCCTATTTCGTTTTTCTTATTACTCTGGCTCTGGGTAAAGCCATGAGTCATTGTTAGCTTACCAACAGGCAGGCAATAAATTGAGTTATAGATTACTGTTGGCTACAGGTGTTGTACAGCACAACATCTTGATATTTGTAAGAGAAAATGAATGTATTGAAAGGTTATAAATAAAAAAAGGGAAGCGTTCGCTTCCCTTTACGTAATACTGCTGATTGCTGCTCTATCTTTGGTGATTTTCTATGTCCTCTCAAAACGCGCCGCAAGACCTTACAAATAAGTAATATTAAGCAGTGTCAAAACTATGGTGCTATACAACAGCGAAATAGGCAGTCCAATTTTTATAAAATGCGAAAACTTATAATTCGCCGCATTATAAACAAGCAAGTTGGTTTGATAGCCGAATGGTGAAATAAAACTGGCACTTGCTGCAAATGCTACCGCTAATGCAAATGGCATTAGCGGTGCGCCAATGATTTGCACTAACCCGTAGGCAAACGGGAACATTAACGCTGCAGCAGCGTTGTTGGTAACGAACTCTGTTAAAACCAGTGTTAGCAAGTAGATGACTAACAATGCTATGAACCAGTCAGTACCCGACAACACCGGCATAAGTGCCTCGGTGGTTATATTAATAACCCCTGAATTTTCTAATGCGGTTGCCAGGCTTAGCGCGCCTACAATCACTACAATCAAATTCAACGGTAAATTTCGTTTCATTTCGCCGTTTGACGTTACCCTTACGCCAATTAGCACAGCGGCTAAAAACAGCAGACCAATAGCCAGTGAAATGACATTAGTTGCAGCCAATAACACCGTGGAAAGGAAGCCGCCAAGGGTAATCCACTCTTGCTTGTTGGTTAGTGGGCGGGCGATTTTTTGCTCTGACAAAATAAAAAAGTTTTTATTTAAATTTTGACGAGTCGCAAAGTCTGGGCCTGTTGCTAAAAGTAAGAAGTCACCTGCTTGAAGCTTTATTTCTCCTAACTTGCCTGACAGCTGCTCTCCATCGCGGCGAATGGCTACAACAGCCGCATCAAATAGGGCTCTAAAGCCAAGTTTTTTAATGGTTTGCCCAATAACTTGAGCGCGATTGGCAACAACTACCTCGGTTAAGCTCTCACGCAATACCCCATCGGTCTCAGCAAACATGCTTAGCCCCTTTATGTGGCTAAGGTTATCAAGCTTTTGAACGTTGCCAGAGAAGATCAGTTTGTCGTTTTCCAGAATGACCAGGTCAGGCCCAACAGGAGATATCAGGTTGCCATTGCGCACCACTTCTACCAAAAAGAGTTCTGGTAAGTTACGTAAATGGTTTTGTTCTACGGTTTTGCCTATGAGCTCTGAACCAGATTCCACTTCGGCTTCAACCATATACTCGTGATAGTTATTACTCTTATTGCCAATATGAGGTAGCAAAGGCAGTAACAAAAACATGAGAAGACCACAGCTTAAACCCGCTACGGTGCCATAAAGTGTGAAGTCAAAAAAGTTAAAGCCTGGATGCCCGTGCTCTTGCAAAAAGCTGTCTACGATTAGGTTGGTAGACGTACCGATTAAGGTGACCGTACCGCCTAAGATAGCTGCGTATGAGAGCGGGATCAGTAATCGAGAGGCAGGATGATATTGGTTTTGCTTAATTGGACCAATAAGGCTTGCCACAATAGCAGTATTGTTCAAAAGCGCAGACGATAAAAAGGTCAGTGAAAACAAGCGCCAATAGGATTGAGTAAAGTTAGCACTTACTAGTTTCCTACCTAGGCGTTTTATTAGCGCTGTTTTATCAATTGCACTGCTTACCAAAAGCAACAAAACAAGGGTAATAAGACCCTTGTTTGTTAAATTTAGCAAGATGTCATCAAGAGATAACTGCTGGGTAACCAGTAAAGCTAACACTGCACCAGAAAACACAGTGGAAGGGCGCTGATTGGTAAAGATCAGCGCGCATATCGTACCGGCAAATACTGCCAGTACGATGAACTGGGTCACATCCATATTGCTCCAGTCCTGCTTAAAGTTTACTGATATCCACAGAGTTCCAATGCGGGAAGTGCTTGCGTACTAGTGCATTGAATTCAAGCTCGAACTCAGAGAAGTTTGGCGATGTATGCTGTGCGTCACCCGCAATTTCGTCAATGATCATACCAGCACCAACAGTGCCGTTGGTCAAGCGATCGATAACGATGAATGAACCGGTAGGGCGGTTGCGTTTATACGGGTCGCATGCAACAGGTTGAGTAAACTTAACGTCTACTACACCAATCTCGTTAAGATTTAAGTGCATGGCATCCGTTTCTTCCAACGTGTTCACATCAATTTGATTATCGATATGAGCAACTACCCCTGGCGTTGATTTAGTCGCGAACTTAAACAAGTATTGCTTGTTTGGCATTAGCGGCTCTTCAGACATCCACACAAGGTGAGTTTTAAATTGCGTGTTAAGCAGTGGCAAGTTGTCTGATTTTACAATCATATCGCCACGAGAGATGTCAATTTCATCTTCTAGCGTTAACGTTACTGCTTGAGGTACATAAGCGCGCTCTTGGTCGCCTTCAAACGTAACGACTTGCTTCACCTTTGATTTCTTACCAGAAGGAAGTGCCGTTACTTCATCACCAGGTGCAACTTGGCCAGATACCACGGTACCCGCAAAGCCGCGGAAATCTAAGTTAGGGCGGTTAACGTATTGTACAGGGAAGCGAAAATCTTCTAAGTTATCGTCTTCACCAATTTCAATGTTTTCCAACATTTCCATAAGTGGCGTGCCGTCAAACCATGGTGTCTTTTCGCTCTTGCCTACTACGTTGTCGCCTTCAAGTGCTGAAATAGGTACGAACTGAATGTCAGGAATATCAAGCTGCTCAGCAAACTTCAGGTAGTCTTCCTGAATTTGCTTGTACACTTCTTCTGAATAGTCCATCAAGTCCATTTTGTTGATAGCAACAATAACGTGTTTTATACCTAGAAGAGAAACCAGGAACGAATGACGTTTCGTTTGTACCTTAACGCCGCCGCGAGCATCAACAAGAATAATAGCAAGGTCGCACGTTGACGCACCGGTTACCATGTTACGGGTGTACTGCTCGTGCCCCGGAGTATCTGCGATAATAAACTTACGCTTGTCAGTAGAGAAGTAGCGGTATGCTACGTCGATAGTAATCCCTTGCTCACGCTCAGACTGAAGACCGTCTACAAGAAGGGCAAGGTCAACTTTCTCGCCGGTAGTGCCCACTTTTTTACTGTCTTTAGTGATAGCTGCAAGTTGGTCTTCATAAATCATTTTAGAATCGTGAAGCAAGCGACCAATTAAGGTACTTTTACCGTCGTCTACGCTACCGCAGGTAAGGAAACGTAGCATGTCTTTCTTTTCGTGTTGTTCTAGGTAAGACAGAATGTCCTGTCTCAATAATTCGTTTTCATTGTTCATGTTATGCGCTCACAAGGAAAAAGGGGTTTAACACAGACTCTTTTTGGTTGTACGTAAGAGCGTCAGCGTTGTCATCTAATGGGTTTTCAGGGTCTAGTACGCTTACGTTTGCGCCTGCCGCTAATGCGACGGCGTGCGCTGCTCCCGTATCCCATTCAGATGTTGGGCCTAATCGAGGGTAAAGATGTGCTTCGCCCTCAGCCACCAAGCAAAGCTTCAGTGAGCTACCCATCGCCACAAGCTCGGTTTCACCTTTAAGCTGTGCCAATAAATTCTGAATTTCTGGGCTTTGGTGAGAACGACTACCTACCACTTTCCACACTTCGGCACCATCGTGCTTACGCGCAGAAATAGCGGTAAATTCGCCATTTACTTCAGTCCACGCACCTTCACCAACAATACCTACATAGCTTTTGTTTAGTGCTGGCGCGTAAACCACACCCATGGTCGGTTTACCGTTTTCGATAAGTGCAATATTTACCGTAAACTCACCGTTTTCTTAATAAACTCTTTAGTGCCGTCTAGCGGGTCTACCAGCCAGTATGACGACCACGTTTTGCGCTCTTCCCATGAAATATCTGCTGACTCTTCAGAAAGAATCGGCAGGTCAGATTCAGCTTCAAGGGCGTTTACGATTACGTTATGTGCGGCAAGGTCAGCTTCTGTTAGCGGGCTGGTATCCTGCTTTTCATAAATGGCGAAGTCTTTCTCGTAAATGGCCATTATCTTATCGCCAGCTTCTTTGGCGATAGCTAGCACTTTTTGTGCAAGACTATTTAAAGGCTGTGTCATTACACCAATCCCTTTTCTTGAAGCAAAGCATACAATCGCTCAGCGGTTTGCTCTGCTGGTTCATCCTGATAGGTTAAGTGTACTTCTGGCGCTTCAGGTGCTTCATAGGCTGAATCAATACCTGTGAAGTCCTTAATTTCACCGCTACGCGCTTTCTTGTATAGCCCTTTCGGGTCGCGTTTTTCACACACTTCAAGAGGTGTATCGATAAACACTTCTACAAACTCTCCGTCTTCCATTAAGCTGCGGCAATAATCGCGGTCGGCTTTGAAAGGCGAGATAAAAGCGGTAAGCACAATGGTACCGGCATCGACAAAAAGTTTAGCGACTTCGCTAATGCGGCGAATGTTTTCAACGCGATCTTTATCGCTGAAACCTAAATCGCCACACAGACCGTGGCGCACGTTGTCGCCGTCAAGCAGATAGGTGTGCTTGTTCTGCTCGTGAAGCTTTTTCTCAAGCAGGTTGGCTAATGTCGATTTACCAGAGCCGCTTAAACCCGTTAGCCAGAATACACGAGGCGTTTGACCAAGCTTTTCAGAGCGGGTGGTCTTGTTTACTTCGTGTTTATGCCAAACAACGTTGTCGGTGGCCATTAGAAGTACCCTTCCATTTTCTTCTTCTCCATAGAGCCTGCGCTGTCATGGTCGATAACTCGGCCCTGACGTTCAGACGTCTTGGTAAGCAGCATTTCTTGGATAACTTCAGGTAGGGTAGCTGCTTCTGATTCTACCGCACCGGTAAGTGGGTAACAGCCAAGAGTACGGAAACGCACAGAGCGCATCTCTGGTACTTCACCTTCTTCTAGTGGCATACGGTCGTCGTCAACCATAATAAGAACGCCGTCGCGCTCAACGACAGGGCGAGGCTTAGAAAGGTAAAGTTGCGGAATATCGATGTTTTCTAGGTAGATGTATTGCCAGATATCTAGCTCAGTCCAGTTAGACATTGGGAATACACGAATGCTTTCGCCTTTATTAACCTGAGAGTTATAAATATTCCAAAGCTCTGGACGCTGGTTTTTTGGGTCCCAGCGGTGGTTGCTGTCGCGGAATGAGTAAACACGTTCTTTTGCACGTGATTTTTCCTCGTCGCGTCGAGCGCCACCAAATGCAGCATCGAACTTATATTTGTTCAGTGCTTGCTTAAGTGCTTGGGTTTTCATGATGTCAGTATGTTTTGCTGAACCGTGGCTAAATGGGCCAACACCAGCTTCAACACCTTCTTCATTGATGTGAACAAGCAAATCAAAACCGTGCTTCTTAGCTTGTTCGTCACGGAACTTAATCATTTCACCAAACTTCCACGTGGTATCTACGTGTAATAGTGGGAAAGGAATTTTGCCGGGCGCGAACGCTTTACGGGCAAGATGAAGCAGTACAGAAGAGTCTTTTCCTACAGAGTAAAGCATAACTGGGTTTTCAAACTCAGCAGCAACCTCACGGAAAATCTGGATACTCTCGGCTTCGAGTTGTTTCAAATGCGTTACAGACGGGATACTAGCAGTCATTTTGAAGTCCGAATTTTATGTTATATACAAAAAAGTTATATATGGGTTATTTTTCTGCATAGAACGATAACATATTTAATTTCAAAAGTAGTATGCGATTTTGCTATTTAAAATAGCTATCTTATTCCAATAAATAAAACTGTCATGCAATTGAAGCATAAGCCACTTTTTTCAAGGCCTATAAAAAGAAAAAAGCCCTGTTTAGTAACATAAACAGGGCTTGTTATTCACTTTCGTTGCGAATGACTTATTTCGTATCGTTCGCTTACCTTTCAGTCAATTTGGTCTGGAAAGCGTCGAACGTATCAACCACACCTTCTCTTGGCGAGCCAGATTTACTTAAAATCATGATGGTTAAGCTAGATAAAATAAACCCAGGGACAATTTCGTACATCCAGTCACCAAGCTTTTGGCCGCCGATTTCAATAGGAAGATAAATCCACAGTAACACCGTCACTGCACCAACGATCATACCACCTAATGCAGCACGGCGAGTCATTTCACGCTTAAACAGGCTAAATAGTACAAGCGGTTCGAAGGCTGCACCAAAGCCAGCCCAAGCATTACTTACAAGCGTTAAAATGGTGCTGTCTCTATCATAAGCTAGATAGATTGCTACGAGCGCGACAACTACTACGCTGACTCGACCAGCAATAACGAGCTCGCCATCTGACGCATCACGTCTTAGGAAGGCTTGATAAAAGTCACTGGTTAGTGAACTTGAGGTTACCAACAGCTGAGAAGAAATAGTACTCATGATCGCCGCTAAAATCGCAGCGAGCAGGAAGCCACCGATGAGCGGGTGGAATAGAATTTGAGATAAGTAGATGAAGACGGTTTCTGGATCGATTTCGTTTCCGTTACCTGTTACATAGGCAAGGCCGAAAAGCCCCGTCATTAACGCACCAATAATCGACACAATCATCCAACTCATACCGATATTGCGCGCAGTTGGTATATCTTTAACAGAACGTATCGCCATAAAACGCACAATGATATGAGGCTGACCAAAATAACCTAGGCCCCATGACATCAGTGAAACAATGCCTATTACGCTTAGTGCTTCATTGGTAGACGCATCCATAAATGCATCGAAAAGCGCCGGATTAATGGTATCTAAGGCGTCAATTGACGCGCCGATTCCACCCAACTCGCTAATAACAACGGCAGGTACCATAATGAGAGATACAAACATGATGCACCCCTGAACGAAGTCGGTCATGCTTACTGCCATGAAACCGCCTACGAGGGTATAAGCTACGACGACACCCGCGGTAACGTATAAGCCGGTCTCATAAGTTAATCCAAATGATGTCTCAAAGAGCTTTCCGCCAGCTACCACACCAGAAGAGGTGTAAAGCGTAAAGAAGACAACGATAACCACAGAGGCTATAACGCGCAATAAACGCGTGTTGTCAGCGAAGCGATTTTCAAAATAGTCGGGGAGGGTAATGGAGTTGTTGGCTACTTCAGTGTAAACGCGAAGGCGTGGAGCAACTAACATATAATTTGCCAGAGCACCGAGTGTCAAACCAACGGCAATCCAGCCAGCAGATAAGCCTGATACATACATTGCACCGGGTAAGCCCATGAGCATCCATCCGCTCATATCCGATGCACCTGCTGAAAGCGCGGTTACCGCGGGGCCTAGTTGGCGGCCGCCAAGCATATAGCCTTCTACGTTGGTGTCTGTCTGCCGATAAGCGAAAAGGCCTATCCCTAACATTACAACAAAATACAAACCCAACGAGATTATCGTGCCAGTAGCCATATAAATTCCCTATGTTTTTCTTTCATGCTAACACCTATGACATAGAGTCTCTATGTCAGTCAGCGACCTTGCATGTTTTCTATACGGTAATTCGTAAATAAAGTTTGGCGAAAGGTTAAATTGGAAAAGATGCAACGCGCGCTCGACCTTCTCTTTTGGCTCTGTAGAGAAGCTCATCGCACATCTTGATAATGGTGTCTAGGTTGGTTTCTCCGTTGACGTCTAACAGACCCGAAGAAAAACTCACGGAAAACATTTCTTTTGTATTGCTCCAGTGTTTCTGGCGAGAAAGCGCGAAATTCAGCTCGTCCAGAATTCGCTTAGCAGACTTTTGATCGGAGTCGGAAAAGTAAATCAAAAACTCTTCGCCGCCATATCGGCAGAGCTTGTCTGACTTACGAATTCGGTTTTTGATAATCTGCGTAAAGGTAGTCAACACTTCATCACCGACAACGTGGCCGTATTTGTCATTAATTTTTTTAAAGTTGTCGACATCAAGTAGAGCAATACAGGACGCTTTATTGCCTTTCAGTGCTTTTTTCAAACTGTTTAGCATAGCTCGTCGCGTGAGAGCACCGGTAAGTGAGTCACGCTCAGCTAGCAAGTCGCTCTGTCGTTTTGAAATCCATAGCCATAGTGCAAGAATGATGAGAATTGTGATAATCAATGCAAAAATGGTGGTTTTCATTGCTTCTTTGTCGGTAGAAAGGCCATCTTTTTCACTTCTGAGCACAGTGAGTTCTTTTTGTCGATATCGCGCTAACTCGATATCTTTCGCAATACCGTCGGTAAACGAAGAATTTGACAACTTGAATTGCTCAGTGTTTTTTTCAACAAGAAGCCTATTGTAGGTTTTCGAATGCTCATATGCTTTTTCGTAGTCACCCGAAGCATCGTAAAGCCTAGAAAGCTCCCGCTCTAACCTAAGCTTGATTTTTTCTTTAAAACCCGAATTTGGAATAGTAGCCAGAACGATATTGCGGTAACGCTGAAGGGAGTCTTGAAATTTAGCATCATCGTTCAATACCGCTGCGTAAAGTGCATCTGCGTAAGCTGAAAGCTCCTCAGTTCTTTGTTTTACCTCTGTGGTATCAAGCTGCCTGATTTGCGTCATGACTTCTTGCGCTAGCAGTTCATATCCTTCGCTTTTTTGAAACACTACTACACGAAGTCTTTGGACATACGTCAACAACTTTTCGTGCACTGACGTTACTGTGGACAAATGCTCTATTGCGTCGTTTGACATAGCCAATGCTTCTTCAAACTTATTTTGAATTAACAATGAATCGATGGCCGAGAAGTAGGCCCAAGTCTTTACCATGGTGTTGTTATCTTGCGTTTTACTTTCAATGATCTCTTTTGAGTGGAAAAATGCTCTGCTTGGAACGAAGAGTTCCAGGTAAGCACCTCTCAGCCAATCATGTGCAATTACGTTTGATAACGCATTTTCTAAGCTTTTGTCTGATGAGTATCGAGGAAGGTGCGGTAACGCATATTCGATTTCATTAATTGCTTGTATTGGGTTCGCAAGGGTGAGTTCCATCGCTAACCATATGCTAGCTATAGCAGTGGCTCGTCGACTCCCAGTTTCTAGCGCTTCTCGCTGTAAACGGCGCAGTTCAGGAACAGAAAAATTTACCCTATGGTCAGAGCCTTTAAAATCATTTACCGCTCTAGCATAAATGTAATATGCCTTCGCAGCAGCGAAAAGCTCAGGCTTAATTGTCTTAAGCTCTTGCCAATGCTTATCTAATAGAGGCTCTTTAACGAAAAGTGGGATTCTCGGCGAGTCAGCATCATTCGCAGTATAAGTGGCCAACAAGTGTCTAAATATCACGCCTTCACTTTGCGTGTCATTCTGCAAACCGGCGCTCGTTAACATAGCAATGATATTCTCATTGCTCACCTCGCTAGGTGTATTCCAATGATAAATTGCCGTTGCAGCTATATGACTATAATTATCAAGTTTTTTTAGTCTAAGTGCGTTGGGAATATCTATACTTTGAGCAAAGACAGTGAAACAAGCTATTGCAGGAATCAAAAGGCAAATCATTAGCCTTGTAAAACGAAACCAAGCGCTCATTGTGATGGAGACCTCTTTACTGCGGGTAAGTGAATGAAGTGATTAACTGAAATTAAAACGGACGTTTTAACCTTTAAGTCGGAGTATAAGTTTTATTGAACAGGGTTTCATCTTAATTTTGGGCAAAAAAATCGGCCCATAGGGGGCCGACGAAGGGAAGTGCTAAAGATACGCACTTTTTTGGAACGCTTTACAGTTACATAACGTGTGTTAAGCAGAGAATTGAATCCTTTCTGACACCGCCTTTTTCATATCGCTTAAATCAGCATCTTTATCGCCAACAATCATTACATTGGCGTGTTTCATTTTAATGCTCTCTCCGTGGTACTGACCATCGGCAAACTCGCTTGGAACGGAGACATCTCCACGTTCAGGTACTACGAATACCGACATCTTGCCTTGCGGCGTATTCACAATCAGATGAAGGCTTCTAACTGTGCTCAAATGGCAATAGTTTGCGACCTCTACACCGTCGAGCATTTCGCTAAAGCTGCCACCAAAGCTTGCTAGCTTTGCGTTAACCATGTTCAAATCAACAGGAAGCAACGAATGAGCGTGTTCCATTTCTGCGTACTGCATATGGGCAAGTGCTTGTCCGCCAATACTAAGCGGTTGGTGGTACCACATGGTAAGTCCGATACCTACAGTGAAAGCAACCGATGCAGCCATGGCTAAATACCAACGACTTCTTCGTTTATAACGGGTGAATTCGTCTGCAGACTGCTGCCATATTAGCTTGCTTGCGAGATCCTCTGGTACATCGACTTTCAATGCTTGCTTTAATTGCTTATCTAACTGCTTTTGTTCATTCCAGAAACTGCGTTTACTTTCATCCGCTTTTGCCGCTTCTACAACATCACTGTCAGTCGTTTCTGGATCGGCGTAGATACGACGCCTAAATTCTAACTCATCCATTTACACGACCTCTCTGTTCATTTTGCTTCTCTAATGCCTCTTTTAGCTGATTCCTCGCTCTGAAAAGGCGAGTCATTACCGTGTTTTTGTTAAGCCCTAACTGGTTGGCGATCTCTTCGCCACTAAAACCGAAAATCAACTGGAGTATTAAGGGTTCACGATACTCCACACTCAATCCACCTAATAGTCGCTGAAGCTCTCTATCTTTCAAGTCCCCATCAGCATGCTGTGTGTCATCTTGAATATGGCAATCATCAATATCTACTGTGTCGAACTGTTTGCGTTCAAACCGACGGGCGTTTTCGCGGCGAAGAATGGTAATTAACCATGACTTTGCTGCTTTTTCATCATTTAGGGCGTCTAATGAGCGCCAAGCACGTAAAAAGGTTTCCTGAACAACATCTTCAGCAATGCTCTGGTCTTTGATAAGCCAAAATGCATAGCGGTAGATGTCGGCGTGAAATGCCTTTACTAATGCTTCATATCTTTGGTGTTTTGCTTTCATACCCGATAAGACCTGAGCACTATCGGATTTATTTCGCCCAAACATAAAAAAATCCAAAAACTTAATTTTTTCTCACTATGGCATAAAAAACGCGCCATTTCGTTAGCCGAAAGGCGCGTTTTCATTTTATTTCCAGTGATCAGAGCACCTAGTTCGAAAAACTAGGTACGTTTTTGGGAAGTAATCCAAGCATTAATGTTTTCTTCTAAAATAGAAAGTGGGACTGGACCGTACTTCAATACCTCGTCATGGAAGCCTTTCCAATCAAACTTGTCACCAAGTTCAGCTTGGGCATGCTCTCTAAGTTCCATAATTTTCAGTTTACCAATCATATAGGCCGTAGCCTGACCTGGCATAGCAATGTAGCGCTCAATGGCTTTTTGCGCGTCGTATTTAGGGTTTGGCGTATTTTCAACAAGGTAATCTACGGCTTCTTCACGCGTCCATTTTTTCGCATGAATACCCGTATCAACCACAAGTCTGCAAGCGCGCCAAAGTTCCATGGCTAGACGACCGAAATCAGAATAAGGGTCTTTATAAAAGCCCATATCTTTTGCAAGTTCTTCGGTATATAGGCCCCAACCTTCCGTGTATGCGGTAAAGCTCAAGAATTTCTGGAATTGAGGTACACCTTCTAGCTCTTGTGCAATAGCGCGCTGCATGTGGTGACCTGGGATGCCTTCGTGATACGCCAGCGCCTCTAACTGATAAGTAGGCATTGCTTTCATGTCATAAAGGTTTGCGTAATAAATACCTGGGCGGCTGCCATCTTGCGCCGGGCTTTGATAAAACGCCTTGCCCGCAGACTGTTCGCGGAATGCTTCAACCCGTTTAACAATCATGGGCGCCTCTGGAAGAATACCGAAGTATTCAGGGATAGCTTCTCGCATGTCGTCTATGGCGGTTTTCGCCATATCAAGGTATTGCTGTCTACCTTCATCTGTTGAAGGTAGATAGAATTGCTCGTCTTCACGCATGAAAACGAAAAACTCTTGAAGGGTGCCTTCAAATTTCACTTGTTTCATAATGTCGCGCATTGCATCGTGTATGCGCTCTACATTGTCTAAGCCAATTTGATGGACTTCTTCAGCGGTTAGGTCTGTAGTGGTAAACCAGTTTAGACGATTCTGATACCATTGATCACCATTGGGTAAGCGCCACACACCATCGCCTTCAGGCGTGATTTCCCTTTGATGAGCGAGTTCTTCGATAAACTTCTCGTATGACGGCATGACTGAAGTTACCAAAGCGGCTTTCGCTTCACCTAATAACGTCGTTTTTTCCGCCTCTGTAACATCCAGGCTATTTACTTTATTTTGAAAATCTTCCCAGATAGTTGAAGGTATTTCGCTAGAATCAAATGGTGCGCCGGTGATCACGTTTTTTGACGCATCAATCATTTGATCGTAGGCCCATGCTGGCGGGAATACGCCGGCTTTTTCGCGAACTTTCATTTGTTCGATAACTTGATCAAAGTACGTACGTACATTGTCTAGTCGTCCAATGTATGCCTTAGCGTCCTCTTTACTCTTTACGCTGTGAATGTTGATAAGGAAGCTAGGCACTTGTGTATGTGCGGCGCGGAACTGATGTACAATGTAACGGTGATGTCGAAATTCGTCGTTAGCTAAATCGCGCTCAATACCTAGTTTGTACAGGCGCAAGCTTAGCTGTTCCTGTTCACTTAACTGACTGGTGTCAAAACTATTAAGCTTTTCTAGTCGGTTTTTGGAGATGGCAATTCGAGCATCAGCTTCTTCGTCACTGATGTCATCCCATTTGTCATAGTCCCATTTTTTACCCAAGTAACTTTGAAATAATGGCGAACGCTTAAGATCTTCTTCAAAAGTACGTTCGAAGAACGCATTAAGGCGCTCTGATTCAGACTGCCCGGCTGGCTGTTCTGTTTTAATAGGTTCTGGCGCTGTTTTAGCGGTTTCACTTGCAGGAGAGCAAGCCGTAAGCGTGGTAATGGCCAACGCAATTGGCGTTAGCTTTACTAGTGTTTTCTTCATTATATTCCCCGTCGCGTTTAATTGATTATTTTTATAAGCTAAAGCTTCTAAGGTTAATAAGCCTTAAAGAGGACAATAAGGCTCAAAGGCTCGACTGTTTCTCGAACTCAATCATTTCTGTTACGAAGCCCTTGTCACAGTAATTTAGCTAATTGCAAGGGCTTTCATTACGCAAATTCTAGTGTATTGGCAAATGAAATGCGTTTTATGAAGCAGGATATAAGGCAGATAGCGTGTTATTGTTCCCTTCACTTTTTTGCTTCCATTCGCTGCGGGCAAGCTTAGCTTCATGTGAAAGGTTATCTAAAGCTTTCATGACCTGTTTAGATTGGGTGTTAGCGTCAGCTTTATTGGCTGAAAAGCGCAGTGCATAGAGCTCATTAACACTAGCGTTGATTCCTTCAAACTGCGAAAGTTGCGCTTTACCCGAAGTTAACGCGTTTATCCACTGCTTAAGAGCAGGCGTAAGTAAACGTGTGTCCTTTGCCTTTATTACTGACATTAGGTTTTGAAACTGTGCTTTTTCATCCCACTGAGCATAAGAGTGGAGGCGCTGTGCAGAACCGGTTTTGTTAGTGATCCCAACTCCCATAAACTGAGCCTGTTTAAGCTTTCTGTAGGTAACTAACCATCCTGTAAGCGCAATGATGAACAGCACAAGTAGTGCACCAGTTACCATCCGATTAAGCTGGGTATTTTCGTCAGAATTGACTTCACCTGAAGCGCTGTCTAATGGTTTACCCTCATTGCTAGCACTAGCGTTAGGCTGTGTTGCAGTTGATGGTATATCGTTTTGAATATCTTCATTGCTTGCACTACTCATTGATGGAGTGTCTAAGCTATTCGGAGTATTGGCATTATTTGCGCCGCTCGCTGGCGCTACCGTAATTGAACGAGCGGGAATAGTGGCATACTCAGTTTGCTGAGTAAGCGTATTAAACCAAGGGATAGTAATTTCAGGTAAGACAAAGTTACCAGGCTGCGTTGGAATGATCGCCAGCGACGTTTGGCGCTGTGAAATTAAGCTCTGGTCTTTTTCAACTGTCGTAGTATTAGATTGATCAGGGTACAGCTTAAAGTTTGGCGGATAAAACTCAGGAATATCAGGAAGCTGCTCTTCTACTACGCCCAATGCGGTTAGCGTAACAATACGAGTGACTGGTTCACCTGCTACAAAACTATCACCTTGTGGCCATTCTTCATCCACTCGCACCATTTCAGAAGGCAACCAAGGGTAATCTATCCCCTGAGGAATGGGCTTAATGTTCACCGTAATGTCGGGCCCAACCCGGTTGATTTGCTGGGTGCGGTTGAAGAAGCCAAAACGTTGGTTAGTATTGGCAGCCATAACTTCGCCAGTGAAAATAGGGCCTCTTAGCGTGAATTCACCGGATGCTTGAGGCACAACGGCAAATTGACGCTCTATAATCTGATACCTTCTACCGTTTACGATATCTGTATACTGTTTATCTTCTCCTAGCTGGGTGATTTCCGCATTTTGCATTTCTGGCGCTTGTAGGCTGCCGCGCTCAATATTGCTAGAAAGAAACAGCTTAACCGTGTAAAGCAGCTGTTGATTTAAATAGGCCTCTTTTACGTCGATGTCAGTGGTAACAAAATAGTCTCGTGCGACATTACTTTGTTCTTGAACTGGTATTACTTTAACTTGAATAGGCTTGGTTGATTTACCTTCAATGGTTAATGAAGGAATGGTGAACGTGCCTTCCTTACGAGGAAATAACGTAGTGGTCCAAACGGTGGTGCGCTTGGTGTCGAAATTGACAATTGAGGTTTGGCTACTTACTGATGTTCTTCCGACCACAAAGTCTTTAAGCAGAGGAGAACTGTCGAATGCATCTCTGTCCGCGCTGCCGTCTGCGGTAACCGTTAAGCGAATGGCTTCATCCAACATGACAGGGTTTCTATCAATGGTGGCTTCCAGCGAATTTACATCGGCATAAGCCGCCGTACTTAAGAGTAGGGTTAATAAAAAAACTATACGTGTAGACTGTAATAAGGCTCTCATCTACCAATCACTCCGGTTTGAAGGCATACGTTGACGCTGACGTTTTTGTGCTTCTAATTGCATTTTTCGTTTTAGTAGGAATGCAGGGTCGTCTGGCACGCGGCGCATTAAACTCTCCATTCGCTGCAGCTCTTCTTTTTCTGCGTCGGTAAGCTCGGTCTCTTGACCTTGCATTGCCAGTGCTTCCTGCTCTGCTTGTTGTTCGTCTTTTTGTGCTTGCGCGCTGTTTTGCTGTGCACCATCACCTTGGTCAGACTGCTCTTGTTCTGCATTTTGCTGCTGAGAGTCTGATGACTCGTTCCGACTGTTCATCTCGGAATCATCAGGCTGTTGTGAGTTATCTCCGCCACTTTGCTGATCATCGTTAGCTTGGCTTTGGTCAGACTGTTGACCCTCATTATCGTCTTGCTGACCATTCTGCTCGTTTGAACCTTCCTGATTGTTCTGGTCCCCTGATTGCTGTTTGCTATTAGGGCTATCAGAGTTATCAGAGCTATCTTGGCCATTATCCTGTGAGTCACTCTGTTCACCATCATCGCCATTTTCGTTCTGGTTTTGCTCCTGATTCTGCTGTTGCTGCTGTTTCAGCAAATCCTCGACAATCTTTTTGTTGGTTCTTGCATCGTCGAAATCGGGGGCTTCGCTTAACGCCTGATCATATTTCTTAATAGCGTCTTCAAGCTTACCGAGTTTTGCCAGTGCATTGCCTTGATTGTAAAGACTCTCGGGACCAGGAATGCTTTTGAAGGCATTTAATGCACCTTCGTAGTCACCTGATTTATAAAGTGATGATGCTTTCCAAGTGTCGTCATTAAACTGATTAACGGCGTCTTTATACTTGCCTCTTTGATAGCTGTTTAATGCTTCTTGGTTGTCATTCATAAATGGCGTTTGCCACCATGAGAGTGAATCAGGTTTGTTTGCCATCTCTAGAGTATCTTCTGGTGCGCCTATGCCCTGTGACGTGCTTATGCCTTGTGACGTGCCAGCAATTTCTGAGGCTTGGGCACGTTGCAGAGCATGGGCGTTTTTAATCATAGAGGGGCTAAGTAAACCCACCAACACGATGAAAACTAACCCGCGTTTGAATGCGAAGGCGGCAAACGGTAGAAGTATAAGCAGCAAGTAAGGGCCAACTTCTTTCCACTGGTCTCCTTGTAAATTACTCTCTTCTTCGTTCTCTTCGCTGTCGCTTTTATCTAGTAGAGATACCGAGGCGAGGGCATCAATGTCGGCGTCGTTTGATGTAAAGGATTCAAAGCGTCCGCCGCTCGTTTTAACTACGCCTTTCACTGCGCCTTCATTTAACTTGGGTATAACGATGCTGCCAGTGAAGTCCTTTAAAAGCTCGCCGCTTTGCTGGCGAATAGGCGCGCCTTCAGATGTTCCAACGGTAAGTGCATTTACTGTAAAAGGAATAGAGGCCACATACTCTTGAAGCTCTTGTTGTTGTTCTAACTCTATACCATCAGTAATCCAGTAGATCATGCCTGAGTTATATCCGGCATTCGTGAGAAGCTCAGACGCACTCTCTATGCCTAGGAGTGGGTCGCTGCCCGGCACGGGCATAATTTCCGGTGATAGGCTTGGGATAAGGGTTGTGATATTTCCTGCGTCTTCGGTTAAAGGGCTAATGACAAACGCATCGCCAGCGTAAGCAACCAAGCCCATTTCACCTTCACCAATAGCGTTGACTAGATCTATCGCTTTATATTTGGCGCGAGTTAGCCTGTCTGGCGTCATATCGGTAGCGCGCATTGAAAGCGACATATCTATGACTATAACGTGTCCCATTTTTAACTGGTATACCGGCTGCGGCAGGCGCTCCCATGTTGGACCAGCGAGTGCTATCACACTTATAATCCACACAAAAGCAAGCATCCACATTGGTGGTTTTGCGCCCATTTCGTTTTTTCCAATCACCATGTATTGATATAGGTGAGAAGGGATCACAGATTGCCAGCCAGATTGCTTAGCCGTGGTTTTTCTAATTAAAAGCACGAGCAGCATCAGGGGAACGAGTGCGATAAACCATTCGGGGCGTAAAAAATGAAATTGGTTTAAGAAGTCGAATTCCATTACTTCGTCTCCCTATTTGTTTGAGCTGCTTGGATAGAATCAGCTGAGTTCGGGTGTGGCTGGGACGAGTTAATTCGTCTTTGTGCGAACCAACGAAATGTTGATAAAAGAACCGTCAAGAATGCCCATAGTGCTGACAGTAATATTGCCGCGCCAAGGGGATAGTAAAACAGTGCGCTCAATGGACGCATCTTACGCGTTTCACCTTCAATAGGCTCAAGCGCGTCAAGTTGTTGATAAATAGCTTGAAGTTCCTGGGCGTTTCGAGCCCTAAAATATTGACCGCCAGTGCTAGTCGCAATGTTGGTTAACATGCCTTCATCAAGTTCTTGCGATGGGTTTATTTGTCGGCTACCGAAAAAGCTTTGGATCAGCATTTTATCTGCGCCCACACCTATAGTGTAAACCTTCACACCCTTACTAATTGCCAACTCTTTCGCCTGTTCGGGTGTAATATTCCCTGCAGTATTTTGCCCATCGGTAAGAAGAATTAACACGTTATTAGACTCTTCCCGTTCGTCAAAGCGCTTCACCGCTAAACCTATCGCATCGCCAATAGCCGTCTGTTCGCCAACCAACCCAATGACAGCTTCACTCAGAAGTGTAGAAACCGTATCTCTGTCATAGGTAAGCGGCGCTTGAACGTACGCGGTATCGGCAAATAAGATAAGGCCAATTCTGTCGCCAACGCGACGCTGAATAAAGTCATAAACCACCGACTTAGTCATGGTTAAACGGTTAACTTGTCGGCCATTTAGCTGCATATCATCTATCTTCATACTGCCCGATAAGTCTACTGCTAACATCATTTCTCTACCTTCGTTTGGTATGCTGACAGGCTCTCCTAACCACTGAGGACGCGCGGCAGCCGTTACTAGCAGCAGCCATATCAAGCTGCTTACCAACAGCGGTATTTTGGTTTGTTTCAATTGGGTTTGCTCTGACACATCGCTAGGTCGCAAACTTGGAACCCGCAGTGCAGCCATGGGCATGTCTTGTGCTTTTTTAGAAAGCAGGCGAACGATAATAGGCAAGGGGAGTACGAAAAAGACCCACCACCAAGCAAAATTAAGCATGATGCGGCTCCTTGGCTTGTTTATCATGAGGGCTGCCATCGTTTAGATCGCCATCATTCACACCGCCTGAAGCCTGCTTGTTTTTTGGCAGTTTGGCTTTTGAAAGCCAGTTTTTTACTGCTCCTTTGCAGGTTTCAAAATCACTAGGGTTGGGGGTGGCTTGATAAACATTGCTTACTAACAAACCTAAATCACTTTCAAGTTTGCTATCACTACTTTTCAATGCAGAGGTTAAGAACGCTTGCCACTGTTTACCGTATAACCCGGCTACTTGCTGAGTTGGGTAATAGCTCATAGCCGTGCGTTTTAGAATTGAGTTTAACGCCACGGGCCAATTGCTTTGTTGTGCCGAAATCGATTCAAGTAAGGCTAAAGCTTGCTTACGCGCCTTGTTGTGACGTATGTGAGCAGTGATAGCTTTATACAGGCAAAATAAGGCAAGTAAAAACACTGCGATAGCTACCCACCAACCCCAATCTAATGGCCAAATGTTGACCTCTGTAGGTACGTGTATATCGCGCAGTTGAGCAAGTGGGTCTTGCTGCTGAGGGGGCACTGGCATTTGATTTGCCGGCGGCATCGATTGAGCAGCTGATTTTGTGTAACTAGATAGAAAGTTTGATAAAAAATGGGTTGAAAAAATACTGCTTTGCATTAATTAAGCTCCAACCTTTGTTCTTGTTGCATACTTTGAAGCTGTTCGTCTAAAGGAAGGCCCGCTGAAACACTGAATCGAGCGATATTGTTTTTGCGCAAGGTGCTATAAATCGCGCTGTTGTGTTCACTGCGCCATTTTTGATAGTGCTGTTGCTCGGTATTGTCGCCTAACACCCAGCGTTGTTGGTTTTGGCCATCAGAAACGCTGACGGTTTGTAATGAACTGGTTTGTGGCAAGGCGTGTTCTATAGGATCGTTAATTACGATAGCCCTCACTTCACAGTGTCGTGTTAAGTGACTTAAGTGTTGAATAGCTTGGGTACTTAAATGCTGAAAGTCTGACACCAGATAAACCAAGCTCCCAGGTCTTGCTAAACGTCTTGCCCTAGCGCACGCATCGGCAAAAGCTTGTTCGTCTTTGACTTTGTCCGGCTTAGATTGCGCGCTCTGTTCGTGCAATGCCATAAGTTCATGGCACACGTGCAACACGGCTTTCTTGCGGGTAAGCGGTTTAATTTCTTTGTGCTGTTGCTGGTTAAATACCAGTGCGCCGACCTTATCGCCACGAGCGGCAGCAGACCAGCTAATTAATGAAGATACGTGCGCGGCTTGTACCGCTTTAGTAAGCAACTGCGTGCCAAACGCCATTGAAGGTAGGTAGTCACAGAATAGAAAAACCGGGCGCTCTCGTTCTTCCCGATACACTTTAGTGTGAGTTTTACCCGTGCGCGCAGTAACGCGCCAATCGATAGCGCGAATATCATCACCGGGCTGATAATGACGGGCCTCATCAAACTCCATGCCTCGGCCTTTATGCTTGGTGAGATAACTCCCAGCAAGTTTAGCTTGTGGCATTCGTTTAGGCGCCAAACTAAAAAGCTTAGCTAACTGCTGGTAGCGTAATAACTCTGCGGTAGACAGCGAGACGCCATTACTTTGCAGCTTGTTTAGCTGCGCTTGTACATTCACCATAGCTTAAGGGACTGCGACAGTTGCAACAATCTTATCAAGTACGTCGTTAATCGTTACGCCTTCAGCCTCGGCTTGATATGACAGAATAATACGGTGGCGAAGCACGTTGTGAACCACAGCTTGAATATCATCAGGACCAACAAAGTCTCTGCCACTAAGCCATGCGTGAGCGCGTGCACAGCGATCTAGGCTGATGGTTGCTCGAGGGCTTGTTCCCATTGCTATCCATTGGCCTAATTCTGCGTCAAAATTTGCAGGCTGACGTGTGGCCATAATCAATTGAACTAAATACTGTTCTAACTCAGGCGCCATATACAAAGATAACGCTTCTTTACGCGACGTAAAAATATCGTCTTGTGTAAGCGTAGGTGGCGTAACAGGCGGTTCTGAAAGAGCTTCACCTCGGGTTAAACGCAATATTTCCAGCTCTGTCTCGGCACCGGGATAGTCGATGTCCACGTGCATTAAGAATCGGTCTAGCTGTGCTTCAGGTAGTGGATACGTTCCTTCTTGCTCTAGCGGGTTTTGCGTTGCCATTACTAAAAATAGCGGAGGAAGAGGGTAGGTTTTACTGCCTACCGTAATTTGACGTTCGGCCATGGCTTCAAGCAGGGCCGACTGTACTTTTGCGGGGGCACGGTTGATTTCGTCGGCTAGCACTAAGTTGTGAAAAAGCGGCCCTTTCTGAAAAACAAACTCGCCAGTCTCGGGGCGGTATATGTCTGTCCCAGTTAAGTCGGCAGGCAAAAGGTCAGGAGTAAATTGTACGCGATGAAAGTCGCCGTCAATACCATTAGCAAGTGCATTGATTGCGCGTGTTTTTGCAAGCCCAGGAGGACCTTCTACCAAAAGGTGGCCGTCGGCCAAAAGAGCGATAAGAAGGCTTTTGGTTAACGCGTGCTGACCAATAATCTGCTGGTCTAAATAAGCGTGTAACTGTTGAAATTGCGCTGCTGCCATAATGCAAAATTTCCGTTTGAGTTCTCGTTATCAGGAAGTGTCACCGGACCGATAGATTTATAAATCTCTTATAAAGTGATCGCTTAGCTAAAAAGTAAATTACATATTAATTTAGATAGCTCTAGCCCGTCACAATGACACAAAACAGACTTTCATTTCCATATAAGGTTCATTCTATCTTTCTTCAAGTCGTCAAACAGTAATAAAAATGCGATATGCGGTTGGATGCAAAGCAAGCTTTTTAAATTTCGATAGCATAAAACGGTCAAAATTTGTAAACAGGGCAAACTTTAGTTTCATTTATGTTGCCCTTAACCCTGCATTATTTGCTATTTTGTTCATTGTTTGTAAAAATCGGGTTTATTACAGGTCAGACCACTTTGGAGCGATAAGCTCAAACGGAAGTCGGTCATTAATTTAGGTGCATTATGGCAACAAAACAATCAGTTACTACCCGAGAGGGTGATCGCATCGCCATTGTCGCGGGGTTGCGTACTCCGTTTGCGAAAATGGCTACATATTTCCACGGTGTTCCGGCTGTTGATCTAGGTAAAATGGTCGTAAACGAACTTCTCGTTCGCCATGGTGTTCAAAAAGAGTGGGTTGACCAGGTTGTCTACGGTCAAGTAGTACAAATGCCTGAAGCGCCTAACATTGCGCGCGAAATCGTGCTTGGCACAGGCATGAATATTCATACCGACGCTTACAGCGTATCTCGCGCATGTGCGACGAGTTTTCAATCTACGGTAAACATCGCAGAAAGCATGATGGCTGGTACAGTACAGGTAGGTATTGCTGGCGGTGCTGATTCAACGTCGGTATCACCTATTGGGGTTTCTAAGAATCTTGCGCGTGCGCTGGTTGATTTACAGAAAACCAAGACCCTTGGCCAAAAGCTAAACATCTTCAAGCGTTTAAGCTTAAAAGACCTAGCGCCTGTTCCTCCTGCGGTAGCAGAGTACTCAACAGGTCTGTCGATGGGACAAACGGCAGAGCAAATGGCGAAAACGCATCAAATTTCTCGTGAAGAGCAAGACAAGCTTGCACATCGCTCGCACAGCCTAGCCGCTGAAAGCTGGGAAGCAGGCAAGCTCTCTAGCGAAGTGATGACCGCTTATGCTGAACCTTATAAAGGTGCTCTTGAGCGCGATAACAACGTACGTTTCGATTCTAAGCTTGAAGGCTACGCGAAACTTCGCCCAGTATTCGATAAAAAGTACGGCTCGGTAACTGCGGCAAACGCTACACCGCTTACTGACGGTGCTTCTGCAGTACTTATGATGACAGAAAGCCGAGCGAAAGAGCTAGGTTATACGCCGCTTGGTTACATTAAGAGCTACGCGTTCTCGGCAATCGACGTGTGGGAAGACATGCTAATGGGGCCGTCGTACGCGACACCTATTGCGCTAGATCGCGCAGGCATGACCCTAAACGACTTAACGCTAATTGAAATGCATGAAGCGTTCGCAGCGCAAACCTTGGCAAACGTTAAAATGTTTGCAAGTGACAAGTTCGCCAAAGAGAAACTAGGCCGCGACAAAGCGACGGGCGAAATTGACATGGACAAGTTCAACGTGATGGGTAGTTCAATTGCTTATGGTCACCCGTTTGCCGCAACCGGTACACGTATGATTACGCAAATGCTTAACGAACTAAATCGCCGTGGCGGTGGTACAGGTCTTCTTACTGCATGTGCTGCGGGTGGTCTTGGTGCCGCAATGATTGTGGAGACAGAATAATATGAGTCAGGAACAAGAAATGACAAATGAAGTTCAGCCAACATCAGGCGCATTTACGTTAACTAAGCAAGATAATGGCGTTGCTATTCTTAGCATGGACGTACCTGGCGAGAGCATGAATACGCTTAAAGCTGAGTTTGGCGATGAGATATCTGCCATGCTTGATGATATTGAACGCGACAGCAGCATCAAAGGTGTGGTGTTAACAAGCGGCAAGCCAAGCTCATTCGTAGCAGGTGCCGATATCACCATGCTAGCAGCGTGTAAAACTGCGGAAGATGCCACAACCATAGCCGCTGGCGGTCAAGCCATTTTCGATAGAATTGAGAACATGAAGGCTACCTTCGTTGCGGCTATTCACGGCCCAGCGTTAGGCGGTGGTTTAGAGCTAGCATTAGCGTGTCACTACCGTGTATGTACCGATTCACCTAGTACTCAGGTAGGTCTACCGGAAGTGCAGCTTGGCTTGTTGCCAGGCAGCGGTGGTACTCAGCGCCTTCCTCGCCTAATTGGCATTCAGCAAGCGATGAAAATGATGCTTACTGGGTCTCCAGCACGCGCTAAGCAAGCTAAAAAGTACGGTATTGTAGATGATGTGGTACCTCACAGTGTTTTGCTAAAGGTAGCTGAACAGTTTGCGCTTAAACGCAAACCAGAAAGAGAAGCGCCGCAAAAGAGTGTGATGGACAAAGTGTTAGAGAAAACCGGCCCGGGCCGTAACATGATGTTCAAAAAAGCGCGCGAAGCGACATTTGCCAAAACCAAAGGTAATTATCCAGCGCCAGGTTACATTATTGATGTAATTGAAACGGGCATGAACGAAGGGATGAAAGCGGGGCTTAAAGCCGAAGCTGAAGCCTTTGGTAAGCTTGTTATGACGCCGGAATCTTTCCAGTTACGTCAGATTTTCTTCGCTACGACAGAAATGAAGAAAGAAAACGGCGTTGAAGGTGTTAAACCTGAAAAAATGAAGAAAGTCGGTGTGCTTGGCGGTGGTTTAATGGGTGGTGGTATCGCCTATGTAACGTCGACCAAAGCCGGTGTACCTGTCCGTATTAAAGACGTGCGTGCTGAAGGCATAGCCAATGCAATGAAATATAGCTATGACATCTTAAACAAAAAGGTGAAGAAGCGTTTCATGCGCAATAGTGAAATGCAGAAACAGTTGGCGCTTCTTACCGGTACGCTAGATTATAGTGGCTACCAAGATGCTGATATCGTGGTTGAGGCGGTTTTTGAAGATTTAGATCTTAAGCAAAAAATGGTGGCGGATATTGAAGAGAACTGCAAAGAAAGCACGATCTTCGCGTCTAATACGTCGTCTATTCCAATTACACAAATTGCAGCTAAAGCAGCACGACCTGAAAACGTGATTGGTCTACATTACTTCTCGCCAGTAGACAAAATGCCGTTGGCCGAAGTTATTGCTCACGATAAAACGTCTGACCAAGTCATTTCATCTACGGTAGAGTTTGCTAAAAAGCAAGGCAAAACGCCGGTAGTTGTTAAAGACGGTGCGGGTTTCTACGTAAACCGTATTTTAGCGCCGTACATGAATGAAGCGGCAAACCTCATTCTTGACGGTGAGCCTATTGAGCACATCGATAAGTCATTGGTTAAGTTTGGCTTCCCTGTAGGCCCTGTGAAACTACTCGATGAAGTGGGCATTGATGTTGGTACTAAGATTATCCCATTCCTTGTAGAGGCGTTCGGCGAGCGCTTCACTGCGCCAAGTGCTTTCGATAAAGTACTTGCAGACGGCAGAAAGGGTAAGAAAAACCAAAAAGGGTTTTATTCTTATGAAGGCAAAAAACCAGGTAAAGAAGTGGATGAATCAATCTACGAATTACTTGGGCTATCGCCTTCTGCCAAACTAAGCGAAAAAGAAGTAGCGGAACGCTGTGTATTAATGATGCTTAATGAAGCAGCGCGCTGTTTAGACGAAGGCGTTATCCGTAATGCGCGCGACGGCGACATTGGCGCTATCTTCGGTATTGGTTTCCCTCCATTCTTAGGCGGCCCGTTCCGCTATATGGATACACTGGGAATTAAACACGTTGTTGCTCGTTTAAACCATTATGCTACTGCTGTAGGTGATAAATTTGCACCTGCTGAAGTGTTAGTAAAAATGGCAGAAAACGATCAAAAGTTTTACAGCTAAGTTTATAAAATGTTAAAAGCCGGGCGTTGCCCGGTTTTTTTATGTCTAATGGGTATTTTTGCTGGTTTATTGTTCTATTTTGGGTAGAATTCCTGCGGTTAAAAAATGAACGTGTCAAATTGTTGGCGTCAATTATCAGTAAGTTAAATTGAATAATTGATGGGGACAAGTAACCCCACGTAACTAGGTCAAACAGGCGGAGGCAGTGTGATTTCACTCGTAGTATTAAGCGTTATCTTTTCTCTATATTTTTATGTAGAAGCGTTTAAATGGGGAATGAGCGCGAAAAAGTGGGCGATAGCTGGTTTTGTGTTAGGTCCAATCTTACTACCCATGTTTTCCATCTCTCGCCATATACATTGGCGCAATGCGGTGGGGTTTAATAACCTTTATATTTCTGCGTAGTCTTTCCTAGCGGTCTGCTGAAATAAGTAAGTGGGGCGTAAAATACAGGTATAAAAAAGAGAGCGTCGCTCTCTTTTTTTGAAATACTGTGCTTCAGATTAGAAGCCAACGCCGTAGCCACCACCAGATTGTGGCTTAACATACTCTGGTTGAGAGATGGTTTCTTTTTGCGACTCAGGAGCTTGTTTAGCGCCTTCTTGCTTGTCGGCAGCAACTGGGGTAGCGGTAGAAAGTACTAGTGCAACTGCGTACTCTTTTAACATGTTAATTTCCTCTGATTATTTTGAACGAACAAACAAAACCGATTTTTTATATTTGTCATCGGTACTTAATACTTAGCTAAATGCGTGCCAGAAATGATATTTTTTAAAATTTCCTTTATATTCAATTGGTTATAGTTTGTTTTTGGTGCAGGGATTTATCGACGTTCATAAGCGCCATTTTAATGGCACTAAAGTCTAATAAACTAAGGTTGAATAGGCATGACTTTGCCTAAAGCTGCAATGAGTGGCGTCAAGGAGGGGAAAGCAAACGCCCTATACGCGAGTAAAAGGTAAGGGCGGTTAAAAATTAGAGTGGCCGAGCAGCGTATGAAGCTTTTGATTCTCGGTAAGGAGCTTCTCGAAGCGCTCTGCATTTAATGGTCGGCTGTACAAGAAGCCTTGCAACATTTCGCAATCGTAGCGACGTAAAATATCTAGCTGAGCTTCTTCTTCAACGCCTTCCGCTACAACTTTTAAGCCTAGATTGTGGGCGATATTTATAATGGCAGCCGCCATATGACGATCCACATTACTTTTTGCAATATCGTCAATAAATGCTTTGTCAATTTTTAGCGTGTTTAGCGGGAAACGCTTTAAGTAGGCTAGGGACGAGTAACCTGTACCGAAATCGTCTAGCGCTAGGTGAATACCTCTTTCGCGAAGGCGAGTCATCATTTGAAGGCCGTTTTCAGGACTTTCCATTAGCGTACCTTCAGTTATTTCGCACTCTAAATGTAGTGGTGACAAACCGATATCGCTTAAAATCTTGTTTATTCTGTCGTCTAAGTCAGGTAATTCGAACTGCTTCGCAGATATATTCACAGCTACACGACCACTAAACAAACCTTGGTTTACCCAGCGTTTGGTATCTGCACAAGCCTTTCTTAGCACTTGTTCACCAATTTCTATAATCTGGCCTGTTTGCTCTGCCAGGGGGATAAATTGCCCAGGGCTTACTATGCCTTTTTGTGGGTGCTCAAAGCGCACCAAAGCTTCCATGCTAACTAGCTTACCTGAGGCTATATCTACTTTAGGCTGGTAGTAAACCGTAAACAAGTCATCTTTAATACCTTGTCTTATAAGGTTTTCAATTTGCAGTTGCCTAACGGCGTTTTGATTCATCTCTCCGCTAAAGAACTGATAGCTGTTACCGCCATTGTTTTTAGCGAAATACATGGCAGTGTCGGCGTTTTTCAGCATTTCCTGTGGAGAAGTGCCGTCGTCAGGGAAGAATGCAATTCCAATACTGGCACCCAATACAAACTCTTGCTTATTAATGATAAAAGGACGAGATAAAGTGTCTAATAGGTTCTGTGCGTAATGCGTTACCGTGTGGATATCGGCATTGTCTTCCATTAACACGCTAAACTCATCACCACCTAAGCGATAGCAGGTCGCACTCTTACCCGTAATTCTCTGTAGGCGCTTTGCTATTTGTTTAATTAATATATCGCCCGTTTGGTGACCTAAAGAGTCGTTTATTTTCTTAAAGTTATCCATATCCAAACAGAGTAGGGTATGTTGTGCCCCTTTCCGCACCAAGTTCTGGTGGCTAGCTTGGAAGAACGAACGATTCGGAAGCTCCGTAAGCGGGTCAGTATTAGCTAGTTTCAATAGCTCTTTTTCAGTACTTTTTCTTGACGTGATATCACTAAATACGCCTACAAAATGGCTTATTTTTCCGTCATCGTCATGGACGGCGTCTATGTTTAATTCCATTTCATAGCGCTCGCCGTTCACTCGCACACTTTCTACTTCACCTGACCAGTTACCTTTCGCTTTTAGCGTTTTCTTAATTTCTTCGGTAAACGCGTCTGGATATAGATGGAAGTGCATATAGCTTGCTAACGCTTGATCGCGGGTCTCGCCGGTGTAACCGCAATATGCATTGTTTACACTTATGAATTTAAATTGGGTATTAGTTATGAATACACCTTCAGAAATATTCTCAATTGAACGCTTAAATAGATTCAGCTGCTCTTCAGCTTCTTTTAAGTGATGAATATTCTTAAGCGTACCAGTCATTCGTACCGGCTGAGCATTGTGGTCTCTTTCAACCACTTTTCCGCGGTCAAGTATCCAAATCCACTGATTCTTAAATGTCTTTGCGCGGTATGCAAGCTCGTAGAAGTCGCTATTACCTTCAAGATGGTCTCTTAGGGCAGTTTTAACACGGTTTACGTCGTTAGGATGGATGTTTGCATCGTAAGCGCCTGTAGTGCGTATATCATCTTGTGGAAAATCAAGTGTGCCCCACGTATTTGCACGGTAAACTTGGCCTCTGTATACGTCCCAGTCCCACAACTCATCACCTGAACTCCATAACGTCAGTTTAAGGCGTTCTTCCGACTCTTTGATGGCAAGCTGGTTGGCTTTTCTTATTTGATATTGGCGAACGATGAACGCAAATATCGCGAAAGCTATTAAACAATAAAATACCAAAGCGACGGTATGGAGCCATGGAGGACGTTCGATAATTATCTGCAAGTTTTTACTTTCAGACCATGATTTCCCGGGCTCTTTTGCTTGAACTGAAAAAGTGTAGCTTCCAAAGGATATATTGTTGAATTGTGCAGACCTTTCATCGTCAACATATATCCAATCATTTTCAAAATTAGAGAGCTTATAACGGTAAGTAACTTGATTAGGATAAACAGGGTTTACTGAGCCGAATGAAATACTGAACCTGGTTTCATCGTGCTTAAGCGTTAACTGACTTACGTAGGTTATTATTTCCTTGGAAGAGAACGAATGAGTTGAATCATCTCCTTCCATTGAGTTTCTTTTGGATTTAGCGACTGAACCAAAGATGTTGATCTGATATAACTGAGGAGCTAGGGTTTGTAGGATGCCTTCAGCATCAGAGTTTGCGTTTTTGGATATTCTTATAAAGCCTTTGTTGCCACCAAAGTAAATAATGTTGTTTCTAGTAGCAATTACAGCGCCTTCACCCAGTGAGTTAAAGTCTAGTTGCTGATTTGGTATACTCTCAGCTTCTCTGAGTGAAGGAAGAAGCACTTTGTGGACACCCTTAGCGTCAGAGTACCAAATATTGTTGTTTATAGATGTTGTAGACGTGATAAATCCACTTTGGTTGTCTCGCTTTTGTTTTTTGACCAAAACAAGGCTTTCTTCGTCTAGTTGGATGACACCGTCGGAACGAGTAGTTAGCCAAAGCCCATCACTTGTTTGGTGAATTCCATATACAAGAGAGTTAATGCCATTGGTTGAATCCAATACCTTTGTGATTTGCTGCTTTTCAACTGAATAAACAATTAGTTTTTCTCCAGCTCTAAACCAAACCCTCTTTTTGTCATCGGCATAGATAGCAAACATTTTTCCGTATTCTTGAGAAAGGTTTTTTTGAGGAGTTGCCGGCTCACTCTCATTAGGCACATTATCAAAATCTATTGAATGAACATCTTCATTAGGAAGTTGGAACCATATTGCAGATTCACTTTTAAAGATGTGATCAATGAATGAACCTTCGAAGTATTTTCGTAGTGTTACTAGTCCATTATCTGTTTCCGCAAGTACAATCAATCCTACCGACGAAGCAAGCCAAATATTGTTGTTGTTATCTATCTCAATGTCCCAGAATGAGCTATTGACATCTATATCTTGGGGCAAATTGAAAAACGATACATTACCGGTTTCTTTCGAAATTTTCCCCACGCCTTTTTGCTGAGAAACAAGAAACAGTTCGTTTGAGCTGTTTTCTGCGAAGCCCCAAATAGTTGAATAATTGTCTTCAGTATGCCGTTCCGAATTAAACACGGGTTGGAAGTGAACACTGGCAAAATCGGGGTGATATTTAAAAGCTCCCCGATGAAAGGTTGCAGCCCAAACAACACCCGTTCTATCTTCTATAACCTTAATTATGATTTCTGGTGGGATTCCTGTTGTGTTGTACGTTTCGGCGTTTAAATGTATAACTTCAGGGTTATAAGCTTCAGTTACTGGAACTGCTGCGCCGTCAGAAAGCAAAAACAACCCTATAAAAGTACCAATCCAAATATCGTCATCAACAACCGATATTGAAAATGAATTTACCTCTTCTTCAACACCTAGATCTTTACTTTCAATTTTCTTTAGAATTTTCCCATTTGACGCAATTACTATAAGTCCATTATTAGTCGCCAACCAATAGTTGCCGTTAATCACTGATATGTCATGGAGCGCTCGAATATCAAGTGAAACACCCCAAGGATTCACTTTTTTTACGTCATGAACCTCTAAGGTCTCCGTATCTATAAGTTTTGCGCCAAACTTATTTGAGCCCACCCAGATACGATTGGCTTCTTCGAAGATAACTTTAATGAAGCTTTCTTCATTGAAAACCTGAGTCAGAACACTTATTTGCGATCGTTGTTTGGAGTATCTATACAAGAATTTGCGATCCGCGAAGAGAATATCGCCATTTTTGGACTCTGTAATTGCTGTTATTAAATCAGTTTTTATTACCGAGTTTTCTTTATTGAAAACTTTGAAACTGTCGGTTTCAGGCTGATAAAGCGCTAGTCCCGAGTGTGTGCCTACCCATAATTGCCCCTCCGAATCCACAAACAAGGATTGAATGTACCCTGAAGGTAACGAATTCGGGTCTACATCTGAGGGATGGTATTGTTTTACATCATAACCAGAGTATCGGTTGAGGCCGTTTGACGTTGCAAGCCAAATGAACCCCATGTCGTCTTCCACAATGTCTAATACCGCGGTATCCGATAGACCATGCTGCTTATTTAGCTCTGTAAAATGAAGATCAGAAACCTCTATCGCCTTTGCAGAAGAAAAAAGAATTCCTGACAAAGCCAACAAAAGAAGAGAAATTGAATAAATTAGGGTTGAGCGCACCTACACACCTTTGGCATACGCCATTTATTATTTTTTTATTTCACTGGCGGCATCCCTAACAGCCAGAATAATAAATATGCCGAATTAACTAAGCCTCTACAAGGACTTTTTAGTAATAACAAGAATGATGGTTTACTTATTAACCAACCTTGTCTGCGAATACCACTGGGTATCGGCAGATTGATTAAAATCTTAACGACCGTGGCACGTGCCTATCATGCAGCTTTAGTAGTAAGGAATTTCTTTTTTGAATTCAGAAATACTGTTAATCGTTCGTTTTTCCTGCGTGGGAATACTCTCAAATTTTCCTCGAGAGAACAGCACCAATTCCCCGCAGCGCTCTCGTTTAGCGAGTTGATACGCGAAGTCTTGAATCTCTTCGAAACTCAAGCCTTTGATTCTTTCAGCAAGCTTTGCATTTCTATTAAACTCTAAATCTTGCGTACCCAAACTTACCCATAAACGCTGTGACTTCATCGAAAGAGTAAGGTCTCTCTCTTCTAACTGCTTAATAAGGTTTTGTTGGATAGTCGGCCAATAAAAACGATAGAACTCTATTTCATTGAGTTGCTGGAACAAAAAGGCGGTCATTGCATCCAACAGTTGCTTGGGGCTGCACTGAGGACTTTGAATATAAAAAGCCATTCCAGGGTGTTGATTGTGTGGTACGTAGCCTGTTCCCACAATATACCCAAGCTGCTGTTCTGTTCTCAATGAATTGAAGAATGGTGCGGCCAGCATTTGTTCTAGGACCATACACAACGCTGTATCAGTAAGGCTAGGTGAGGGGGCTTGTAGATAAAGTACAACAGCGGAGTCATCGTGATTACACAAAACCTCGTGATAGAGTGTTCCTCCCACGGGAAGTTTTGATACTGCACGAGAAAGTGGTGCTCCCCCCGTATTTTTACAATGGTTACGGAGTTCCGTAGAGAATCCCTTTGCCTCTTCACTTGCCCAGTTACCATGCATAAATGCTTCTACAAAATAATGTTCAAAAGCATTGTTTCGACAACTTAACATCTCTTGATAAGAGATATTTTCTATCACATCCAGCAGTTCCACAGGCGCTTGTGTATTGCGTTGAATCAGCACGCTCAACCGTGAGAATAAACGGTTAGTCGGCTTGTTCAGCAGTGAGTTGTGGAGGCTTTGAATTTGAAGCGCTTTGTGATGTTCAAACACTCTTTCGTCGGGAGTGAACTCAAGAACAGCATCAAGAAGCTGGCTGGCTAATAAGGTTTGTTGATTAGTAAAACCACGTGTATGCAGCGTAAACCCTGCTTGATGCCCATAAATTCGATAGTGAAGACCAGCAATTTCTGCTCGATAATATTTCGCTTGAAGGTGGTCATTCAGAGCTCCCAACCAAATTCTCTTTGCTGCGACTGAGGTCAGTGAGTCAGAAAAACGAGCAGTGTCGAAGGAAATATAAATATCTCCTTTAGGGCTATGAAACTGCTGATCCTGAGCGAACCAAAAACGATAGCCACCGTCGTCGACTAATTTGTTAGGAATGTTAAACCCTGTTTCAGGTAGTATCAGGGTGTATTCACTTGCCAAATAAGGATTAGGCGGTGGAAGACGTAATGCAGAAATTCTTTTTGCTGACTCAAGAGAGCGCAATAGAGAGTCATCGATATTTTCGACACTATATTCAGCTTCATAAAATGCACATACTTGAGTAGTTTTTACGTCTTTCGATATTACTTTTAAGCGAAGATTTTTCGGTGTAAAAAACGACAGGGCATGCTCAATAACGCTTCTGTCATAACTACCAATAGTGGAACGTAGCCTATTTAATTCTTCCGGCTCAAATATAAATTGATGCTGTGCATACTCGGTCATGATCCCAAGTGGCTTCACATTTTCTTCGTACTCTAGTGCCAGCGCATTAAGCTGCGATTTCTCGTGAAAGCGCCATTCTTCAGTGGATGCTTCTTTTATTAATTCGATATAACTAAACAATGCCTCTAACACTTGCGCTTTATGTTTAAGGCCTTCCTGAGTGAGCTGAAAGCTCACGTTAAAGTCTTTAAATTTATCGCCCTCTATACCTGAACCGGCGATTAGATTTAGTGCCCAGTCTTTTTCTTTCAAATAGGCAAGTAGGCTTCCTTCGCCTTCATCACCAATCAAATGGCTGATGTAGTTCAGTGGTTTGGTTTTGTAGTCGTTCTGTAAAGCGGGTAGCGCAAACGTTACTATCATCCGTCTAGCAGATTGCAGAGGATGTATATTGATCTGAATGCCTAGCTCATTTTCAGTATATAGTTCAGGCCAGTCGTCAGAGGCTAACTGTCCGCTTGGTAACGTACCAAAGCATTGATGCACTAATGCCTCGAGCTGTGGTATTGGCATAGGGCTGGCTACACACAGTCGCATGTTCTGAGCACAATAATAAGATTGGTGAAGTACCTTTAGGCGACGCTTCAGTTCTGCACATTCATGTTGGGAAAATGTATCGCTATTGCCCACCGAAAATTTTGCAAAAGGATGCTGGGGGTTACATGTTTCTTTATGTATTTGATAAAGACGTCGAAGGTCGTCCTTTTTCTTAAACTCAAACTCTGAATGAATATTCTTTATTTCATTGGTAAGTGCATCCTCTTCAAAGAGGGGCTGCCTTAGCATATCTGCAAACGCAGGCAACGTTTGCGCAATAGTGTCTCTACTGCAACTGAAATGATAATTAGCGTATTCAGTTCCCGTCCACGCGTTTATTGTGCCTCCGTGCTGTTCAATGAATCCATTAATCGCATTGGGCTTAGGTAAGTGACGGCTTCCCATGAAAAGCATGTGTTCAAGAAGGTGGGCTAACCCTTGGCAATCGCTTGGGTCATAAAAGTGTCCGGCTCTTACCGCCATTGAAACAAAAGATTCACTCGCTTCTGGCGTGTGACATAACATGGCACGCAACCCATTAGGTAAAGTAACGTGATGTGCGTTTTCTAAATTTATGGTGTTGTTCACATTGTCTCGTTTTTGGTCAAGAGCACCTTACTGCTGGAGCGTCTATAAAGAGAAACTTCACAAAACGTTAAATAATGTACGAAAATTCTCACTATTCGCCGTTTAGCGCTAGGCGTAGTATCAGCTCTCTGATATCGTTAGCATACTTTCATTAATACTATGCGCAATGTTATGTCAGGTCAAAGTAGCAACGACGACATTTATCTTTTCATTATGCGTCACGGTGAAGCAGAAGCGCCCAGACTCGATGATAAAAGCAGGCAACTTACACCATTAGGTAGAGAGCAAGCCAAAACAGCAGCTTTATGGTTAAAAGATCAGTATTGCCAGAAAGGCATTGTGGACTTAGCGCTTGTGAGCCCTTATCGTCGAGCCAAACAGACCCATGATATGGTATCGCTTGATATCATTGCGAACAAAGTTGAAAATAATGAAGATATTGTTCCGGAAGGCTCGCCAAGACTGGTGAGTGATTATATTGATGGACTTCTTCACGCCGCGGTCAATTCCAAAAAACCAATCAAAAAACTTCTTGTTGTTAGTCACATGCCGCTAGTTAGCTATCTCGTTGATGAACTGTGCCAGTCTTACACCACAAGTTTGTTTTCTACGGCCTCAATTGCTGTTATCAAGTACTCTTTAAAAGAGCACAAAGGCACGCTGGTAACGCATTATCAAGGACTGTAAACGCCTTGCTCCTTCTTAGCGATTAATTTCGGAAATTGAACAATTAATCGTTAAGTATATTCCCACATGGTCGATAGACTCTTTGAGAGTGTCAAAGTTTATTCTATTGAAGGGTTGGGAAATGGACAGCAAATCTATTCCTGAGCTCCTTAAACGTTCATTGCAATCGCATATGGCGGAGGCAGATTTACGTGAAGATAAGGAGACGCAGGATATTATTGCCAAATTATCTGAATTGTCAGATAAGGTCGCTGCTGCGAAAGCTAGAGCGCTGGCAAATAGAGCACAGCGTCTAGCTGACGAATCAAAAAATTAGCTGATAAGGCCGAAAGGCAGGTTAACCACCAAAACGTTTAGTGGTCGTTATTCGACTCTTTAGGTGCAACATAGTATTCCGGCATGATTCTGACGGTTTTTATCATGCTTTCTGAAATGTCTACAATTTCTAACGGATAACCCGCCAAACGCACGCTTACTTTGTTCTCAGGAATATCTTCAAGATACTCAAGTAATAAACCATTAAGGGTTTTAGGGCCTTCCGTAGGCAGGTTCCAATCCATTTCTCTGTTCAATTCTCGGACGTTGGCACTACCATCAACCAATACTGAACCATCCTGTTGTACGTGTGCTTCCTTACTGTGGTCTGGAACCATACTGGTGGTAAAGTCACCGATAATCTCTTCAAGAATATCTTCAAGAGTGACTAGACCCATAATGTCGCCATACTCATCAACAACCAGAGCAATGCGCTCTTTTTCGGCTTGAAACTTATACATCAGCGTGTGCAGCGGGGTAGATTCTGGTGTGTAGTAAATCTCACGAACTGCGCGAAGCAAGCTTGATTTAGTGAACTGGTCTTTAGATAGAAGGCGCAGGGCGTCACGCACATGCACAAAGCCGACCGCATCGTCGACACTGTCTCGGTATAATAAAACACGGGTATGTTGAGCATGGGTTAACGCTTTTTGAATTTTCTTCCAATCGTCGTTAATGTCGATAGCAAAAATTTCAGCACGTGGCACCATGATATCTTCGGCCGTTACGCTTTCTAAGTCCAAAATACTCACCAACATATCTTGGTGTCGCTTAGGGATCATGGCACCAGCTTCAAAAACCACGGTTCTTAACTCTTCTCGACTTAACGAGTCGTCACTTCCACTTGCAGGACTAATTCTTAGCAAAGCTAGAATGCCGTTTGTGATACCGTTAATCGCTGCCACAAAAGGGTACAGCAAGGTGAGTAGTGGAAGCAGAATAATGGAGCTCGGAAATGCCACTTTTTCTGGATACAGCGCAGCTAGTGTTTTCGGCGTTACTTCTGCAAAAATAAGTAGGACCAGCGTTAAGCCAAAGGTAGCAGCAAACAGCCCCCAATAGTCACCGAATAAACGAATACAAAGTATGGTTGCAAGCGAGGATGCTGCAATATTCACTAAGTTGTTTCCGATGAGAATAAGGCCGATAAGGCGATCAGGTCGTTCTAGAAGTTTAGCAACACGTATAGCTGAGCGGTTGCCTTCTCCTTGCAAATGCTTGAGTCGATAACGATTAATCGACATCATGCCAGTTTCTGAACTAGAGAAATACGCAGATAGTAATATGAGTACGCCGAGCGCGATAAACAGCGTACTCGTTGATATGTCGTCCAATTAATGGGTTCCTGTCTTAACTTAGGCTTCAAATGTATTGATTTGAGGTGCGAGTTTCAAGGGAAAATTGTTGATATGCCCCTAATTAACTAGATAACACCAAAAAGTGACAAGCGCCGCCGAGCCGCCTAAAAAGCAAGCCCGGCAGCGAGCTCAGCAATAAATACAGGGAGTTTTAAAGAAGAAATTCGCGAACTAGTTTGCTACCAAAATAGGCAAGGGACAGTAGCGTCACACCCAAGACTGTCATCACAATAACTTGTCGCCCGCGCCAACCTCGAAGTTTCTGGCCTATTAAAAGAATGAGAAAAACAACGAGAGCGGCCGCTGATAGCACCGTTTTATGCGCGTAAGTTTTGTTAAACATATCTTCTAAGAAAACAAACCCGCTAATTAGTGAGACGGTTAGTAAACAAGTTCCCGCAAGCAACAGCTTGAACAAAATGTTTTCTACAAGCATTAAAGGCGGTAGTGATGAATGTAGTAGCGCAGCACCTTTTTGCTTTAACCGGTAGGTAATGTAGGACATTTGCAGTGCGTATAAGAATGCAATGACCAAAGTGCAGTAAGCAAACAATGACAAACTAATATGGATAACTAAGCCCGGCTGCAGCTCTATGTGCATGATGTACGACACGGGAATAAACTGTGAGGCGAGTACCGTAAGACTTGCAAAGCCGAAAACAACAGGAAGTAAAATAAGATTAGGAATGGCGCGGGCAAATATAAGCATGGATACTGTAATTATCCACGACACTAATGAAAGCACGTTGGTTACACTCATGTCTTGCCCAGGCGCGACAATAATAACGTTGGTGAGAAAAGCGATATGTGCAATTGCCCCAACACTAGCGATGGATAGCCCTAATCGCTTATTTGGGCCGTCTTGGTGTACGAATTTGCCAATAAGTACTGCCGCAGCTAATGCGTAGAGTAAAGCAGCAGATATGGCGAAAAGGGTGTTCATGATGCGTCCTGTAATAGGTAGGTGACGTCTTCACCGACTGAGTCGGTATTGATACTGCAACTTGCAAGTAAATTCAACCATCTCCTTGATTTTGTTTGTTTCACACCCACTTTTAGTGTGGGTATAGGATCATGGAAGGACAATTTTTACTCCATATCGACTTCGAAATTCGTACATCAAATTTCGACAACCCTTGACGCAAAAGTTTAAAAATTTAACCGCAATTGTGGGTACGTTACCGTTCGCTTTTACGTTACAATGCGGGCATTACGTCTGAAATAAAAAGAAGTTTCATACTATGTTTGAGAATTTATCAGAACGCTTAGGCCAGACATTACGAAATGTCAGCGGTAAAGGGCGTCTTACTGAAGACAATATTAAAGAAACGCTACGCGAAGTGCGTATGGCACTACTTGAAGCCGACGTTGCGCTACCCGTAGTAAAAGCGTTTGTTGCACAGGTAAAAGAACGTGCAGTTGGTACCGAAGTAACCAAAAGCCTCAAGCCTGGCCAAGTATTTATTAAAATCGTTCAGTCTGAACTAGAGTCGGTGATGGGGGAGGCGAACGAAAAGCTTAACCTCGCAACTCAACCTCCGGCTGTTGTGCTTATGGCGGGCTTACAAGGTGCGGGTAAAACTACGTCTGTAGGTAAACTTGCGAAATACCTAACTGAGCGCGAGAAAAAGAAAGTGATGGTAGTGAGTGCCGACGTATACCGTCCGGCCGCTATCAAGCAGCTTGAAACACTCGCCGGTGAAGTGAACGTAGCTTTCCATCCGTCAACGATTTTACAAAAGCCCATTGATATCGTTAACGACGCTATTGTTGAAGCGAAGAAAAATTTCTTCGACGTTCTACTAGTAGATACCGCGGGTCGTTTGCATGTCGATAACGACATGATGGACGAAATTAAAGAGCTTCACGCTGCAGTTAAGCCAATTGAAACCCTGTTTGTGGTTGATGCCATGACCGGTCAGGATGCTGCGAATACGGCAAAGGCGTTTAACGACGCGCTACCGCTAACCGGTGTAATACTGACCAAAGCAGATGGTGACGCACGAGGTGGTGCTGCACTGTCGGTTCGTCACATCACGGGTAAACCTATTAAGTTTATCGGTATGGGCGAAAAGGTTGATGCACTTGAGCCTTTCCACCCTGAGCGTATTGCGTCTCGTATCTTGGGCATGGGCGACGTACTTAGCCTTATCGAAGAGGTTGAGCGTAAAGTCGATAAGTCGAAAGCGGAAAAGCTGGCCAAGAAGGTACAGAAAGGAAAAGGCTTCGACCTGCAAGACTTTAAAGATCAGCTTGAGCAAATGAAGAACATGGGCGGCATGATGGGAATGCTTGATAAGCTTCCTGGCATGGGCGGTATGTCTGATAAAATCAAAGATCAGGCAAACGACAAGCAGTTTAACCAAATGGAAGCCATCATTAATTCGATGACACCAGCTGAACGTGCGCGCCCAGATATGATTAAAGGGTCGCGTAAGCGCCGTATAGCAGCCGGTTCAGGTACGCAAATTCAAGACGTAAACCGTTTACTTAAGCAGTTTACGCAAATGCAGAAAATGATGAAGAAGATGTCTGGCGGCGGCATGAAGAAGATGATGCGTCAGATGAAAGGCATGATGCCTCCGGGTGGCGGTTTTGGAGGCCCAGGTGGTCCAGGCGGCCCGGGTGGATTCGGCGGCCCTGGCGGGTTTGGCGGAGGCGGTGGCTTCCCACCACGTTAAAAGACTATCGCATTACTTAAGAATGCTTAAAAACCTCAATCGCAGCAATGCATTGAGGTTTTTTTATTTTTTTGCATCCAGTTTCACTCATCAATCGTTTGGCTTGTTGAACAGGACGTGAGCAGTACTTATCGCATCGCGCGTTTAAGTGACGTCTCTTCACGAATCAACAAGTACGGAGATGAAGATGGAATTCAATAAAACATCACAGCAAAAATTAAAACTGTCACTGTTGGCGACGGCAATGGTTCTCGCGCTAAGTGCCTGCGACGGTGACGACGGAACAGATGGTGTCGATGGGACTGATGGCGCGCCTGGCCAAGATGGTGCAACCGGTCAAGATGGAACCCCAGGCTTCGCGTCTGCGACATTCTTGGTCGCAAATAATGGCGATGACAACCGCAATACGGTTACTTCGATTGACCAAAACGCAAATGTTTTATCTACGGTAACCACTGGAGCGAATGAGGGGATTGTATTCACGCAAAGCGGAAGCTTGGTACAAGCTGGTGACAGTGATTTACCGTTATTAAGAACGCTTTGTAATTTTGAAGCTCAAGCCGACTACATGATGAGTACAGGGCATGAGATAACGGGCGCAACTACGGGCCTTGTTAATCCGAAAGGTATTGCCTTTGCTGAAAATGCAGGTTTAGTTATGGTGGCTGACTTTAACGGTCAAAAGGTTAGCGTATTCGGTGGCCAAGCAGCAGGCAATGTTGCACCGATTGCAGAAATAATGACCTCAGCAAAACCATGGGATGTGGCCTATGACGAACAAAGCGATAGATTGTTTGTTGCACTGACCGATGGGACACTCGCGGTTTACGATAATGTCGCTGGTTCTGATTTTGCGCCCACAGTTATGCGTTCAGTGGTGCCTTCAGATGCAGACGGAAATCAAATATCGATTAATCTGCACGGTATCGCTTACGAGCCTATGTCTAATCGTATGGTATTGTCAGACGTTGGCGATGCTGCAATTGCTGATGATGGTCAAATTTTTGTTTTAGAAAATGCCTCTACGGCTGATGGGGCTGTGGTACCAAGCAGAGTGATTGGTGGCGCATCTACCCAGCTTGGTAATCCAGTAGACATTGTTTTAACCGGTTCTGATCTTCGCGTGGCGGAAAAATCCAATGACGCCATTTTGGTGTTCTCAAACATATTCAACGGTGCTAGTGGCGACGTTGCACCAACGCTATCAACGCCCTCAGTAAAACCAGAGTCGTTGGCCGAGTTAACTCAGCTGAACGAGATGAAAGACGCATCGGACGATGGCATAACTACCATGCCTATTATGGGCCTTTCGGTATCAAGTAACCCTGCAAGCGAAGGTGCAACCACGGGGCAAGTAGCGCAATACAGCGCTGTACTTTCCAGTGAGCTAAGCACTTTTGACGCTGGTATGAGCATTGAGAGTGCCGCTTTCACGGCTAGCGGTGATGGCGTCATTACCTTCGATGATGTTGAAACCTCAACGGGTGGTTTACTCGTGATTAATCGCCTTAAAACCATGCGAGACGGTATGATGTATAGCGATAGTTTCGACCACATGATTGCGGGTAGCGATACAGGCTTGATTGCACCTAAAGGGTTAGACATTGCTTCAGAAGCAGGTGTGGTATTTGTGGCAGATGTTAACGAAGCTACTCCTGCCGTTCGCGTATTTTCGCCTTGTGCATCAGGCAATGTTGCGCCTCTATTAACACTTGAAGCTGCCAACGGGGCGCGCCCTTGGGATGTGGATTACGACCCATCAACTGATAGCGCGTATCTGGCGTTAACTAACGGTTCGGTTGCCGTGTTTGAAGAAGTGATGCGCAAAATGGAAAGCGGTGAAACCGTAATTACGGGTGAAGATAGGCTGATTGTCCCTGCAAGTGGTGGGACAGCATTTGCCGCGCCAACCAACATCCATGGCATAGACTATGATAGCCAAAGCGATAGTTTGGTCATTTCTGATGTAGGCAGCGCAGCGGATGCTACTGACGGTAAATTGTACGTGATTCCTGGCGCAGGCAGTGCCGATGGCATAACGGATGTATCCGTCAATATTGCAGGACCGAGCTCAATGTTGGGTAATCCGGTAGACTTGATGCTCAGCAATGGTCATGTATATGTTGCTGAAAAATCAAATGGCATGATCCTGCGCTTTGACAATATTCTAAATGCAGCCTCGGGTGATATTACGCCCAGCTTTAGCATGATGTATCCCGCACCAGAGTCGGTAAATGTATTGTCAGTGAAGTAAAACAACTGATGAACAGCCTTGTAGAAACCGTTCATCTTATCGCTGTTCTATGAAAGCTCAATGCTTTCGCTAAAGTGGCACGTACCTAATCAGTACGTGCCGCTTTATATTTATTTGGCGTTATTGGGATATTCAAAAGCTTTGCCAACTAACTTTTAAACAATAGCATGCTTTATAACCAACAAATCACCGCGCATCTGTGCAAATTCGTGAATTCATAATACACTGACGGGCTACATCGTGCGCATGTGCTCGCTTTCTTTTCAGGTATGCAACTTTTACCCTATCAAAGCAGGTACAGTTTTGTGCTGTGTGAGCGTTCACGCGGCAGAGTTATTGATACAGGAACACTATGGCAGGCTTAAAACGTATTATTCTTATCGACACGCATTTACCAGGCGTGGTCGAGCTAAAGCTTGATGGACACACCAATATTTGTGGTACCAATGCGTCGGGTAAAACCACGCTTCAACGACTTATTCCCGTTTTTTACGGCGAGTACCCAAGTCGCGTGGTACCGGCAACCCGTGACAGCTTTGAACGCTGGTATTTGCCTCGTTTATCTAGCTTTATTATTTATGAATACACGCGTGCTGAAGGTGACCTGTGCCAAGCAGTGTTAAGCTCAAACGGAACCGGCGTCAATTATCGTTTAATCGGCAAGCCATTTGAAATCAGTGATTATTTGATAGAGCAAAAGAACGGCAAACACGCTAGTGTAAGCAGCGCCGAGCTTGCACGCGCCATGAAGCGTAACAACATATTGGTTACGAGCTTACTTAATACGAAAGACTTCCGTGCAATCATTCAAAACGACCACGGGGTGCTTAACCAGAGTAACAATGCCCGTGAGCTATTAGGCTACGCCAAAATCTTTAGCCTTTGCGAACCGTCGAAACACATGCGCCACATTGAGAAGTTGGCTAAAGCGGTTCACTCTAAAGAAGGCAAGATGGAAACTATCAAGGCCATGATTGCCGCCATTTTAGAAGAGGATGGTGTTACGCCACCTACTTCAGGCCTAAGCCGCCACCGCGTCGATGACTGGATTAAAGAATGTCACTTAATTAAACAGTTCGACAAAATTCGCCCTGAATTTTCTAAACTCGAACAAGCTGACATGGCGCTAACCACAACAGAGCAAGTGCTTGCTAACCTTAAGCATAGCTTCGAGCTTGATAAGACCTACTTGGCTGCGCGCGTTGAAACAACAAAGAATGAACTGGATGAGAATAGCTTCCAGCGCAAACAAACGGACAGCGAGTGGGGTGATACCCGCGATCACCTAAATCAGGTTATTTCATCTGCTCGTGCCGATGTTGAGAGGTTCACCAGTGAACTTGATACGGTAGAGCGTGAATTCGATAAATGGCAAGACCAAAATATTGAGCAGCTTAAAGAAGACGTGGCAAATCTAGCGCAGTGGCAAAATGAAAAGGCCATGGCCGACAGTCGCTATGTACTGCTTACTGAAAAACACCAAGATATTGAGTCGGCCTACAACAAGCGCTTGGCTGAGCTAGGTGAAAAGCTGTCAATTACTCTAGAAGAAATGTCAGCCGCACGCCAAGAAGCCGCAGAGAATAAAGCTGAGCAGCAGCAGAGCGAGCGTGAAGCATTAAGTCGCATTCAGAGCGACTACAATAGTCAGCTAAGCGCGCTTCAGAACGATTACCAAAATAGTTTGAATGAGCTAAAAGTTGCTGAAGCTGAACTAAAAGCTTCACTAAGTAACGCAGGCTACAACGAGTTTGAACAATCTCAGCTAGATATTCTTGATGCGGCCATCAAAGAAGCATCTATCAATGAAGATGCAGCGCGCGGTGAGCTGCGACAAGCGCAGCAGGCGCACAGTAAATCAGTTGAGTTTCGCAAAGAATGTTCAAATGCGTTAGATAAAGCACGTAACGCCTTTCAACAAGAAGAAAAAGCGGTTAACAAAATTAATGCGCTTCTTTACCCTGGCGAAGGCTCGCTACTTGAGTTCTTGCGCGCCAATGTCGATGACTGGGAGTTATCCTTAGGTAAAGTTGTTCGCCCTGAGCTACTAGAGCGCACTGATTTAGCGCCTGCTATGGCAAAGGATGCACAAGGCGACAGCCATACCTTTATGGGCGTTAAGTTAGCACTTACTGAACTTGATACCCCAGACTATGCCTTTACCGAGCAAGCGCTTAAGCAGCAACTGCAAGAAGCTGAAATTCGTCAAGCCGCTGCCCTTGCTGCGCAAAACGAATGCGAACAGCGCTTGGCGAAAGCGAACGAAGATGTGCGCAACGCCGAGCTTGTGGTTACCCAAAAAGACAACGCCGTTAAAAGTGCCGAAGCCAGCCGTAAACGTGCACAGCAAGACCGCGATACGGTACTTAGCGAATATCAGCAGGCGCTTTCTGCACGTAAGCAAAAAGCCAAAACTAAGCTTGAAGCGAATCAGCAGTCGCAAAAGCAAGCGAAGGCGCAGTTTGAGCTTAGTCGTGACGAAATCAAAGATCAGCAGCGCGAAGCGGAAACCGAACACAAATTCCATTGGCAGCAGCTTATTGCTGACAGTGAAGCACGTATATCTCAGCTTGATAGCGACATGCGTAAGGCGAAAGACAATGCTGCCCAAGACCGCAAAGATATGCAGGATTGGCTAGAAAGCGAATTGAGCAATCGCGGTGTGGATGTTGATGAAATAGGTCAGCTTAAAAAGCAAATCAATAAGCTTAAAGAAGACATTACGCGCACTGAAACCCACCGTCATAAAGTAGCCGACTACGAGCGTTGGTACACTAACGTGTTTACCAAGCAAAAAGTGGTATGGCAGGAAGGCTTGTCTAAGTCGCGTAAGTTATTGGGCGAATCTGAGCGTAATTTAGCCAGCAAACAAGCAACCTATAAAGCTAACCGCGAACAGCTTCAAGAGCAGCACGGACAGCTTGAAACTACGCTTAAAACTGCCAGTGAGCACCTAGAACAGGTTAAAACCTTAAGTAAATCTCTTGCCAAGCTTACGCTTCAAGCAGGTGATGAAACGGCTGAAATTAAGCACGACGATGTAAGTATTGGTCAGCGTATTTCAGAAGTGCAAAGCCAGCTTCAAGAGCGCGAAAACTTACTAAGCGATATTCGCGCCTATGTAGAAAGATTCGACCAGCTTATTGCTGCGCAAGCGGGTACAGGGCTATCTGATACGTGGGAGCGCGCCCGTGAAGAGTGTGCAACGCTAAACGCCCACGGCGTGAAGAGCTTTGATCACCGCCGAATGGTGTCGCATTTAGCACAGCTTCTAAACGTGATTGTTCCGCAGAAGCTACAGGGCTTGCGTGAGCAAGGCCGTATCTTTGGTGCCGATCTTTCGCAATACTACTTTGACTTGCCGATATCGACAAACGCATTGTGTCGCAAAGCCGCCGTATTACCCAAGAGGTCGACGGCGACCTTTCTCTTGATGGTGTATCAGACTCGGCTGTTAAAATTCGCTCACGTATTAGTGAACTTGAATTCTGGCCCGAACTTGAGCAATTCAGAAAGCTCTATGAGCACTGGATGGAAGAGGGGGCTAACGAGTTACCAGAGGAAGAGTACGGTCAAAGTATGCGCCGGGTTCTTGATATTCTTGGCCGTGCAGCGCTTACGGGCGGCATTAGCAAGCTACTTGATATCGAGCTACACCTTCGTGAGGGTAAAAGTGACCTTGTTATTCGTACTGATCGCCAGCTTAACGAGTCATCAAGCCACGGTATGGCCTACCTTATTCTGTGTAAATTCTTACTCGCTTTCACCCGTCTGCTGCGCGGCGATGCCGACGCCACAGTGCATTGGCCGATCGATGAACTAGGTACACTTCACCAAAACAACGTGAAGAAAATCTTTGAAGCGTGTCAAAACAATAACATTAGTGTAGTCGGCGCATTCCCTAACCCAGAGTCAGAAGTATTGACGTTGTTTGAAAACCGCTACTTGATAGATAAGGTAACCCGCCAACTGCAGGTGGTTCAGCCAAAAGCAAGCTCTATAGGGGCGCGCATTAAACAGAAAAAAGAAGCAGAAAAGAACGGTGAAGTAGCAGGTGAGGAGGCATCAGCATGATGACAGAACAAGGCCGTGTACTAAGTGCACTTCTACAAGGCGCGTTTATTTGTCAGGTGACCGATGAAGAGGCATGGCGTTTTCTTAAATCAAGAGACAACGCTGCGCAGTTAGAACCTCATTTAGCGTTATTAAATCGTACATTATCGACCACCGCTGAGGGTGACGTATTCTTTGCCAGCTTCCTCACCATTGGTGAGAACGAGCGCAAAGTGCTTACACAGCAGTTCCAAGATACAGCATCTAACCTAGTGCCACTGGTAGAGTGGTTGCTGCTGGTTCAGCAAGCCAATGAATCTGATATGCCCATTACCATGGGTAGCGCTATTCGACTAAACGAGCTGCAAACTACCATTGAAGACACCCCCGCCTATGCTGAGCAGTTAGAGAAAATATCGCGCTATCGCATGTTTGGTTCTACCAGTGTGAATTTGGATGGTCAGCTAAAGCAGGTGTTTAAACGCTTAATTGAAATGGGTTATCTGATTAAGCCAAACCCAGATAAACAGATTTATTTGGGCACTGGCAAAATTGAACACCTTTACGAAATGCTACGTTTCATTGATGAAACCGAAGCGCTGAGTTTATCTGAGCAGGCGGAGGCCGCTATTTCGCAAGGTAGCTTGATATGAGTCAGGTGTTAATTCAGGCAGGAACTAAACTATTAAACGCATTGGGTCGTCACAGCGACCTTATCATGCAGGCGTACATTAATGGTTCAGTAAAAGAGCGCGATCACAGCCCTAAGGTATTAGACCAGCTTGTTCAACTAGGCGTATTGTGGCGCCCGGAAGCGCAAAGCGAACTGCGTTTGAAAAGCGCGGTGAGAACCCTTTTAGAGGGGAGCTTACAAGACGAACGCAACCGAACTATCAACGCCAATATTGGTGCGTCGCTGGCAAGCCTTAAAACCCTAACCGAGCACTATAAAGAAGCCCTTCACTACAACAAGTATAATGAAGCGGCAGCCCACATGGGGGATTTAACCGAGCATGTCTATCAACTTTCAGAATCATTGAGTAATAGCGTGCGTGTCATGTTTGGCCGCATTAACAATGAGTTTGGCTATGTGTCTTCGGTTGAAGCTAAAATTCGCGAAAATGAGTTAGCGCAAGGACAGGTAACAGACTTACTTGCTCAGCTTGAGTGTTTCCGCTTCGATGAGCTAAGTGAACTGGCAGGTTCTAACCGCGAACTTCGTCACTTGCTGGTGGTGTCGCTACAGCAGCGCTTTGCCAAGGCCGCACAGGAGTTATCAGTAGTACAAGCACGCCTATTAGACTTGTTGGGTCGGTTTAGAGAGTTCCAAGGTCGCACACGCTTGCTTAAAGGCTTCTTGCTTCACATGGAGCAGCAGCCTGATTTTGCGCCTGGCAACTACGCCAACCTGACTAACGTACCTGTGTTGTTTAATCAATCGGACACGATTATTGCTAACGCAGCACCAGACGTGAACAACGTTGAGCATGAAGCCGATTATCAAAATATTGTGGCGTCGTTAACCCACGTACACAAACGTCAAACTAAGCAGGAAGATACGAAGCCAGTCGATATTGATGTGACTGAGCAATCAACTTTGTCGCTTGAAAAAGATCCATTGCAGCAAGCGGTAGAAGCGTATTTCTGTGAAGTCATCGATTCGGGCCAGCCTAAAACGGCGCTGGATTACTTCGAAGAACAGGCTTTAGACTTTGACCCTGAAGTGTGGATTTATCAGGTGATCGGGGGGTATCAAGCCCTAAACGATGAAGATAAGCAGTTTTTTGCATTAGAATCTCACGGTAATAACGATAAAGTCTATACGGGTAATTTCTACATAAACGATATCACCTTGGGCTTGCGTTAACGAAACTTCTTAATCTTACCCATTGCTTATCAAGGTAAGTCTGGCCCACGTTTATTAAGGGGGTGCCAGACTTTCTTACAACGTTAGTTGTTCAAATCTAAACATAAGCTACTGCCTTTTTTAACCCATGTTTACATCATCATCACACAAGATTTTGAGATGTATGACACTTGGAACCTGTCAAAAAACACCTATAATGCAATAGGTGTTTACACTTATTTAACATTGTGAACTAAAAGCTTCATCGCTGCGTAATGTTACCGTCAATTCTGCGGTCTACATTGTTGGTCCAGTTAAGCCTTGGAACCAAAGTAAAGGTTTACAGGTCCTATTGCAGTTAATCAGCGGCTAAAGTGTTTTCGATGTTTAATAGCGCAATGTAGACACTGAAAATTATCGCTACTGCTAGGATGCAGAGCATGTTGTGGTACTGCCGCGTACAGTACGAAGAGGAAGAGTGTTATGCAATTATCAGAACAACAAAGTTTTAACCAAGCCCTTATCAAGCTTTCAGTTTTACTTTATCAAGTCGATGGAATGGTCACGCTGTCTGAACAAGACTACCTGAATGCAATGGTCGAGTCTTTAGACTGGCAAAGTCCAATCTGCCGCGAAGCATTTCTTAACGATACTATCTACCAAACCCGAAAGGCCATTGACACCGGTGATGCCATTACGTTTTTACGCAGCTTAAAACATGACTTGTCGTTTGATGCTGAGAAAACACTAGAAGTGGCGATGGCGATCACAGGCGTTGATGGCGAGCGAAGCGAGGAAGAAACCGAACTTCTATCATTACTTACCCATAAATTACTCGCCAAAGCTTTAGTTTCGGGTAAAGATACACTGCAATAATCGCTTTTTTATTGCCACAGACCTAAACGTTAACAATGCCAAATTTTACCGTTAAAGCAGCACACGCATGTGCTGCTTCTCTCGCGCTGTTCTTATTGAGCGGCTGCCATTCGTCGCACAGTTCTCAGTTTAGCGCCAGTGCACAGGCCTTCCCGGTTGGTGTGCAGCCTTTCGATAATTACCTAAATGAAGTTGAACGTTACTTGCTTGAACATAGGGCATTTATTTCTGACGACAAAGCACAAGAAATGTCCATGAATATGCCATTTGAATGCGGCACACAATACCGCAATATTGGCGTCTTGTTAGTTCATGGATTAGGCGATTCACCTTACTTTTTTCGTGATGTCGCCAACGCCATGTGCAGTGAGGGCATTCACGTTAGAACCATCTTGTTGCCGGGACACGGCTCGAAACCCGGAGACATGTTAAATGTTAGCTATCAGCAGTGGCAGACAGAAACTAATCATCACATACGACTATTTTCCGAAGAAGTAGACAACCTCTACATTGGTGGCTTTTCGACAGGCGCTAATTTAACCACAATAGCGAGTTTTTCGATGGCTGAAGAGCTTGATATAAAAGGGCTAATGCATTTTTCACCAGCCTTTAAATCACGCTTCTTTGTGTCCCGGTTAGCGCCTTATATTGACTCATTATTTCCCTGGCCTAATGTTGAAGAAGAAGATAACCCAAGCCGCTATAACTCCACTGCAATGCCAGGGTTCGCTGCCTATCAAGAAAGCGTAAATGTGCTTCAAGATTTATTCTCTAAATCGGAAAAAGAAAAGCGTGCGTTGAATTTACCTGTGCTTATGGTGGTGGCAGAAAAAGACAGTGTGGTTGACACAAAAAAAGTAGCTGAACAGTTTAGAGATAATTTTACTCATCCACACAAGTGTTTATTGTGGCAGGGTGAGGGTGAACCCGATGTACCTGAAAATACACTCGTCATGCAAACCATGAAGGTTCCGGAGCAGCGGATTAGCGCAGCCTCCCATATGAGTACACTTTTTTCAGATAAGAACCCGCTATATGGTACTTCGAGTGACTTTCGCATATGTGATAACGGTCAAGGTAGTGACGCTGAAGCGCGCTGCAAAGCGGGCGAAGAAGTGTGGTATGGGCCGTGGGGATTTGAGCCCGATAACGTTGATGAAGAGTTAGCAACTAATAAGAAAGACAAGGTGTATGCAAGGCTAACCTACAACCCTTACTTTGATAGAATGGTCGATCAACTACTCGCCTTTACAGGTAAAGCCAAAGTCAAAGCGTTCTGTAAAACCTACTAGGGCAGTAGGTTCTTAATCCATTTGAAAGCTCTAGCATCAGCCGTTTTTTAATAAAAAAACGCCCAAGCCTCAACGCGGGTAGTAACACTTGTTGTTACAACACACGTAGCTTGGGCGTCTCTCTTAATTCTCAAAGCAAACCTAGCGCACAGTCGCCGTTTAGGTGCCGCTTAAATAGGCATAGCGCCTACTTAAGCGGGTAAATCCTAGGAATGCTGTGCGTTCGCTTCTTCCATTTCCCTTTCAAGTTTAGCACTTTCGTCTGCACGAGGCTTGGTGAAGCGGGCAAGAGCGAGATATAACACTGGCGTGAGGTATAGAGTAAATACCACGGCTATACCCAATCCACCAAATACGACCCAGCCAATAGCATTACGAGCTTCTGCGCCAGCGCCTGTGGACAGAATGAGCGGCAGGCCACCTAGGATAGTTGAAACCAGCGTCATCATAATCGGGCGTAATCGCACTCTACCAGCCTCAACGATAGCATCGTAAATATCATAACCCTTATCGCGAAGCTGGTCGGCAAATTCAATCAAAAGAATCGCGTTTTTGGCGAGAAGGCCTATCAACATTACCAAGCCAATTTGCGAGTAAATATTAATGCTGGTGCCGGTTAAAAACAGAGCATAGACCGCGGCTGCAATACCAAAAGGAACGGTAAGCATAACCACAACCGCACTGTTAACACTTTCAAACTGCGCAGCCAATACAAGCAGTACAATAACAAAAGCCAACACATAGGTAAGCGCTACTTGCTTAGACGTTTCTTCGTAAGTTTGTGCTTCGCCAAGAAACACAAGTCCGATACCGTTCGGTAATGATTCTGCCGCTAGATTGCGAATATTCTCTACTACATTACTAAGCGCTACGTCTTCGGGCAATTCCATTTCCAGCTTAATTGCGCGGCGCTGTGCCTGACGCTCTAATTCAGCGGCAACACCTTCTTCACTGATGAAAGCTACGCTAGAAAGAGGCACCAAGTTTCCGTCAGTACTTTTCACATATAAGCTAGTAAGCTCAGATGGATCTAATGTACTGCGATTATTAGTTTGCAGCATGATAGGGATAGATTGGTCGCCCACATTCAAATCTGCGATATCATCGCCGTTCACTGCGGCGCGCAGGGTACTTGCTATATCGGTAAGCGGCACGCCCAGTTCTTCAGCACGGCGTCTGTCAATATTTACTCTCATCTGAGGTTGGGTAGGGTCGTAGCTGATTCTCGGTCTACCTAGTTCAGGTAGTGCATCTTCAATCTGACGAGAGAATGCTTGTGAAGCTTCGAAAATGTTTTCATAAGTGTCGCCAGTTAAAGCTATTTCAAGCCCGCCGCTTTGACCGCGAAGGTTCAAACTATTGCCGCCGAAGGCACTGCCTGGCGCACCAGGAATTTGCTGAAGCTTAGGGCGTATTTCATTTACTACTTCTTGCAGAGATTTGTCTCGGTCATCCCAATGCTTCAAAGGCGCTGTGATAAAGACGATGTTGGGATCCCACGAACCGACTACCGTGTAAATGGAGTCTATGGTGCCGTTATCCACATAGGGAAGCAGCAGTTCTTCCATCTTTTCAGCTTGTCTGTCCATAAAGTTTAGGCCAGCACCGTCTGGACCTCGTGCAAAAATACGAATTGTGCCTCTGTCTTCGCTTGGCAGTAATTCATTATCGATATTTTGCGATAAAATATAAGCGCCACCGCCTGCTGCTACGCTTAACACACCAACTACCCAGCCATATTTGAGCGCTTTTAGTAATGACGCCTGATACAGGCGCAAACAAGCGTTGCCAAAACGGCCAAAGGTATTGCTAAACAAACCGCTTTCTTTCGCTTCTTTCACTTTAAGTCGGGCGGTAAGTGCAGGAACCAAGGAAAGGGCGACGAAAGATGAGATTATAACAGCGCCAGCTAATACGCCTCCAAACTCCCTGAATAAAAGCCCTGCAGTAGAAGGAAGGAATGCGATGGGAATAAATACTGAGGCGAGTACAGCGGTTGTTGCTACTACTGCGAAGAATACTTCTCGTGTGCCCACCACGGCAGCCGCACGGGCACCTAGGCCCATACTTCTACGACGCTGTATATTTTCAGAAACCACAATAGCGTCGTCTACTATCATGCCCGTGGCCAATACAAGAGCGAGGAGGGTAAGAATATTAATGGAAAAGCCCATGCCCCAAATAATAGCCAGTGCACCCGCTAGCGAAACGGGTATCGACAGGGCTGGGACGATGGTGGCACGCCATGAACCAATAAACACTAAGAGTGTGACCACCACTAACGCCACGGTCAGGCTGAGAGAGACGACCACTTCTTTAACCGAGTCGCGGATAAACTCTGCATCATCGGACGTTACTACGATATGCATATCAGTAAAACGCTTGTCGAGGTCTGCGACCATGGCCAGCACTTCATCTGAAATCTCAATAGTATTAGAGCTTGCTTGACGTATTACGCCAACGCCTATGACTGGCGTTCCATCCAAACGAACTACGCTGGTGGTGTCGGCAGGGCCGAAGTACACACTGGCAACATCATTAATGCGAATGTCACCGCTTACAACAATGTTACCCACATCTTCTGCCGATACCGAAGTTGCATCAGCTCGCACGATTAACGCTTGTTCGGCAGATTGAATACTGCCAGCGGGTACATCAAAAGGCGCAAGCGATAGTGCATTAGCAATGTCACTCATCGATAGGCCAAAACTGGTTAATCGTAGAGGATCCACAGAAACGCGCAGCACACGCTCTCTTTCTCCATCTAACATAACGTCGGCAACGCCAGGAATGCTTAAAAACAATGGTGCTACATCGGTGTCGACACGTTCGGTGAGCGTCTCCATGTCCAAGGTATCACTTGAAATAGCAAGGCTTACGACCGCCTGAGCGTCGCTGTCGGCCCGAATGATCGATACTTGTTCGACATCTTCCGGAAGCTGTCGCTGAATTCGACTGACCGACTCACGTACTTCGTTAGCCGCGTCTTCCAAGTTAACGCCGGGGCGAAACTCAACCCGAACACGAGCCGAGTTTTCTTCACTTTGCGCATAGATGTCTTTGACGCCACTCACACGCGCAACCGCACCTTCAAGGCGACCAGTTACTTCGGCATCTACTGTTTCAGGAGATGCGCCGGGAAATTCTGCTGTAACGGTTACCTGAGGTGTATCTACATCGGGCAGTTCGCGCACTTCAAGACCGCTCAATGCAGCAAACCCAGCGATAGCAATAAGTAGATTTAGTACAACAATAAGAACCGGGCGTCGAATAGATAGCGATGGTAAGTCGCTAACTGACGAAGATAGGTTTGCATCACTCACCTTGAGGCCCTCCGGCCAGTTCGGTAGTAATCTCTTGTCCGGTACGTAAGCGTTGTACACCTTCAGAAATTAGTGTGTCACCTTCTTCAATGTCGCCCGAAACAAGGATAGTTCCTCTAAGACGCTGATGAACACTCACGTCAACACGTTTAGCCTTACCGTCTTCGGCAAGCCATATGTAAGCGCCAGTAGCTCCCCACAAAAGTGCGGCTTCTGGAATCGCGGCAAAGCGATCGCCTTCAATGCTTAAATTAACCCGAAAGCTCATGCCAGGGCGAAATTGATCAGAAGAGTTGTCGAGTAATGCTCTAGCGCGAAGCGTTCTATCTGCCTCATTGATACGAGAATCAACCTGAGCTATTTCGGCTCTTACTAGTTTCTCTCTGTCACTCCATGGCTCAAGCGTTACGTTTGGCGCATTCAGTAAAACGGGCAATGCTGCTTCAGGCGCTCTGAAGTTAATAAAGAGTTTGCTTCTGTTATCCAGTGTAGTGATCACAGTCTGCTCGTTAATGCGATCGCCTACTTCAACGTCAGTTATGCCCACAACACCGTCAAAAGGCGCTACGATGTGTCTGTCTTGTAAATCGGCTTGAGCTTCTTCCAATGCAACTTCTGCAAGGTCACGTTGAGTGCGTGCTAAGTCCAATTCACTGACCGGCACAGCGCCTTGCTTATAGCTTGATGCTAATCGTTCTACGGTGCGCTGTGCGTCTTCCAAAGTGAGTTTGGCGCGTTTTAATGCCGTTTGCTGACGTCTATCATCAAGACGAACAAGCACCTTTCCTTTTTCTACTGTTTGCCCAGGGACAAAGTTAATTTCTGTTACTTCATCAGCGACGGCAGGATACAACACAATTGAACGAACGGCTTCAGCACTACCTACTGCTTCCACTTTTCGCGTTTCGTTCATAAATTCAATGGGCTTGGTTACTACAAGCTTTGCTTGCCTGTCTCCCATAAACTGCGCATTTGCAGTTGGCACCATCATTAAAAAAAGAGCGCAAAGACCTGTCCATGTCTTCATTGCACCATAGAATGAATTTTTCATTTTAAACCCGTAGCGTTATTGGAACCTGTGCAGAAAAAGCTGCTGGCCCTTTATTTTTGTATTACCAAAACGTATGTTTTGTAGTCGATTGGTCGACCTCGTTGTTTGTACCGTATAGCACCACAGGCGGTTCAGCTAAGCAATTGCAGTTCGGCGTATTCCCTGTACAGGGTATCGCTTTTCATTAACGATGCATGGTCGCCGCTTCCTACGACCCGACCTTTATCCATAACTAATATGCGATCGGCGTGCTGCACTGTCGCAAGTCGGTGAGCAATCACAATGCTGGTTTTGCCTACCATTAACCTATCTATCGCTTGTTGAACCATACGCTCACTCATCGCATCAAGCGCACTCGTCGCTTCATCGAGGAGTAAAATTGGGCGGTCGGCCAAAATAGCGCGAGCAATAGCAATACGTTGTTTTTGACCGCCAGAAAGTTTTACGCCTCGTTCGCCTAACTGTGTGTTGTAGCGCTCATCTAGGTTATCGATAAATTCGTGGGCAAATGCCTGCTTCGCTGCATTTATCACGGCGTCGTCACTTGCATGTGGGCTGCCGTAGCGAATGTTTTCAAACACGGTATCAGCAAAGACCACGGGCTCTTGGGTAACTATCGCAATATGTTGGCGCAGAACGTCTACAGGCATTTTGTTGATTGGCGCACCATTGAACAGTATTTGTCCGGCACTTGGGTCGTAGAAGCGCATTAATAATTGAAATAGCGTTGTTTTGCCTGCGCCACTTGCTCCTACCAGAGCAAGACGTTCTCCTGCTTGAATGTTAATGTTTAAATTATCAAACAAAGGTTTGCTGTTGGGGTAAGCAAAGCTGACATTTTCCAATTCTATTTTTGGTGCCGCTTTGGAGATTATCGGTTTAGCGCTTGCTCCTTTTAATGCTGAGTACGTTGAAGAAGCAGAGGCTTCAGCTGTGTCACCATTCAAAGATCGAATAGAAGGCTCAGTGGTAAATAGCTCGTACAAACGCTCACTTGCACCAACACCTCGCTGTACTTCACCAATGACTTCGCTGATTGTGGCCACACTGCCGCCAGCCATTACGGCATAGAAAAGGAAAGCGGAGAGTTCACCTACGGTCATAGTGCCGTCTAATACTTGTCTTGCCCCCACCCAAGCAATAAAGATGATGGCCGTCATACTGATACACATGATGCAGCCAATAAGTAGTGAGCGATAGTGAATACGCTTTTTAGCTACGTCCATGGCAAGCTCTACCTTTTTAGAGAAATGCATTCGTTCGGCATTTTCAGCGGTATAGGCCTGTACGGTCATAATTTCATGGAGACTTTCATCAATTCGTGCACCCAAGTCTGCCACTTTGTCCTGGCTTTCTTTGGCATAACGGCGCACTTGAGGCGCCAGTACCTTGATAGGAACCAGCACCGCGGGTACTGCAACAATTACACAGAAGGTAAGAAGGGGACTAGAAAACGTCATAAGCGCCAGTGCACCAACGAAAGTCACGACCGAGCGAAGGGTCATCGACAAACTCATTCCCACTACAGTCTGGATAATTGTAGTGTCGCTGGTAAATCGAGAAATGACCTCACCAGTTCTAAGTTCCGCAAAAAATGAAGGCGGAAGAGACAGCAAGTGCGCATATACCTGGTTTCTGATATCAGCACTAACGCGCTCGCCAAGCCAAGTCATTAAGTAAAAGCGCGCATATGTCGCTAAACAGGCCACGATAGTAATGGCTAGCACTAATACTGTGGCTTTGTTTAACGTATCCGCTGCGTTTTCTATGAAGCCGCTGTCGATAGCGTACTTAATGCCTTGCCCAAGTAAAAGCCATGCAACTGCGGCCGTGAAAAGTGCTATAACTGCACCTACAACGCGCGCTTTGTAGCGAAGTAAATGTGAGCCAATCCACTGTAAGACTTGTTTGGTTGATACACTAGCGAGTGGTGTTGTCAAAATTACCTCTTCATGCGCATAACTAATTCATAGCGTTGATTTCGCTACGCTTATTAAAATTCATTATTTGGATTATACGGCAAAGCATGTACATTGGACGTAAGCAATGCGATTACAGCGGCAGTATTTACGCTGGGATGAAAGTTAACGTCGCAGAAGCAAAGCAAAATAGTTAAAACGGGAAAATAACGATGAGTGAAACACGTACTTTGTATTATGTTCATGATCCAATGTGCAGTTGGTGTTGGGCATTCGTTCCTACTTGGGAGCAAATACAGCGTGAGTTACCCAACGACATTGAGGTTGTCTACTTGCTTGGCGGGCTCGCACCGGATAGTGATTTACCTATGCCGGAACAAATGAAACTTACTATTGCAGGCTATTGGCAAACTATTCAAGATCGTGTGCCTGGAACACAATTCAACTATGATTTTTGGACAAAGTGTCAGCCTCGTCGTTCGACCTATCCTTCATGTCGAGCAGTTCTTGCAGCAAAAGCGCAGGCTAGAGATAGCGATGAAGCAAAAGCATTAGAGAAGGCAATGATCAAGGCAATTCAAGAAGGGTATTACCTGAATGCGAAAAACCCGTCGGATTTTGATACCTTGATAGCATTTGCTGAAGAAATAGGGCTTGATGTCGAGCGCTTTGAAATAGCACTCAATAGTGAAAGTACAATTGAGAAATTAAACGAAGAAATGCATATGGCGCGTAGTATAGGCGCCCAAGGCTTTCCCAGCTTAATACTCAAATCAAACAAATTTGCCGAGGCAGAAGAGACAAAATTACAAGCGCTTAAAAAGCCACAGTGGCAAAACGTTCCCTACGACTATAACGACGCAAGTGTAACCCTGCGTCATCTATAATCGTTATTGAAAGAAGCAAGTACTTTTAAACTGTACCTTCCTTGCATTGTTCAAGGCGTAAATCTCCCACCGATTTTGGGTATTCAACACGGGTTGTAACGATGTCAGAAACAGGGACGCCAGAATCCGTTTCTTGGAGCCATACTTTCATATCGTGATGGTCACGAGATTGGTTGAGCGAGTAACGCTTGCCGCCTTCTAAGTTTACATCTAGCCTAACTATCGCCTCGCGAGTGGTACCATCAGGCAGGTCAGTGTTTACGACACTGGCTTGAACAAATAGAACATGCTCTCCCGGCTCAACATCCCGAAGAACTAACGCACCGTTAGGGCGTTGGTTAAAACACATCAACTTTACGTACTCTCGCTTATTGTCAAAGGCTTCTCCGCGGTTAGCGAAAAAGTCTATACGAGCTTCATTGGGTTGGACTTCTGCTTGTTGTGTGACCATATCTGTAGCGGATGAACACGCGAAAAGTGGAGCAATTGATGTAGCGAGTATGAGTGATGATAATTTCATTCGAATAATCCTTCTTCGTGATCCATTTACTGAAGCCTTTGATTAACAAATGCGCCAGAGAAAAACTAAAATCCAGTTAACTGCCATCCTTTAAACTGCATATGGCTTAAGTTTTTTATCCACACTAAATCCTAGTGCTACGTTAACAATACACCACCAGATGATATTTTAAAGAAATTTACGAAAGATCATGCATGTGTATTTGCGTTCTTAGGCCATCACCTATTTACGGGAGCGATATTGAACTAAACAAAGGATAAATCAGGTTTTTACTTGCATTGAGTGGTGATATCCGTATAATTCGGCGGCCTTCTAATTGGTGTCTAATTTTTAGACGTTGGTTGAAGGCTTAAGTTAACGGTAACGCTACAACGAGTTTGAGGCATTTATGGTTACTATTCGTTTACAGCGTGGTGGCGCGAAAAAGCGTCCATTTTATCAACTAGTGGTGGCTGATAGCCGTCGTGCAAGAAACGGTCGTTTCATTGAAAACATCGGTTTCTTCAACCCAACTGCACAAGGTCAAGCGGAACGTCTTCGCGTAGATCTAGAGCGTGTTGAATACTGGGTTGGTGTAGGCGCGAGCTTATCAGATCGCGTTTCTAGCTTGGTAAAAGAAGCGAAAAAATCTGCAGCGTAAGCTGTTATTAACTGGTGGTATAGATGAGTCTAGCGTCTGACAAAGTGATTGTTGGCAAAATTGGCGCACCGTACGGTGTTAAAGGTTGGGTCAAAATCAACAGCTATACAGAAACGCCAGAAGGTATTTTTGATTACGCGCCATGGTTTCTTGGCGATGAAAAGGAATACCAAATTGACCAGTGGCGACCGCACGGTAAAAGCCTCGTTGCAAAAATTGTGGGCGTTGATAGTCGAGATGATGCTGAGCGCATCAAAAACTTGGATATCAACATAAATGCTTCACAGCTGCCTGATTTAGGCGACGAAGGGGTTTATTGGCGTGAGCTCACCGGCATGAAAGTAGTAACAACGCAAGGTTACGACTTGGGTGTGGTGAAAGAAGTGTTTAATACAGGTGCTAACGACGTGATTCACGTTAAAGCGAATGTAGGCGATGCTTTTGGTCAAAAAGAAAGACTATTACCTTTTGTATTCGACGAAGTCGTACAAGAGGTGGATAAGGAAGCGAAGGTCATTAAAGTTGACTGGGACCCGGGGTTTTAAGTGACACCGGAAAAGTGGTTCGGCGTTGTTAGCCTGTTTCCAGATATGTTTGCCCCTTTTACCCAACAGGGTGTTATAGGTCGAGCAGTTAAGTCTGGAACGTTATCGGTTGACACCTTCAACCCCCGTGACTTTACACATGATCGCCATCGTACAGTAGACGATCGCCCCTACGGAGGCGGACCCGGTATGCTGATGATGGTAAAACCGCTAACCGACGCAATACAAGCTGCCAAGAAAGTTGGTGGCGAAAAAAGTAAGGTGATCTACTTATCACCACAAGGGAAACCCCTTGACCAAGCAGGCGTACAGCGCCTTGCTAACATTGACCGCACAATTTTAATTTGCGGCCGATATGAAGGCATCGACGAGCGAGTAATCGAAAGCCATGTAGATGAAGAAGTCTCTATTGGTGATTACGTGTTAAGCGGCGGTGAACTGCCAGCAATGGTCCTTATGGACGCGGTTGCTCGATTAGTTCCTGGCGTGTTGGGGCATAAAGCCTCAGCAGTTGAAGATTCTTTCACTGACGGTCTTTTGGATTGTCCGCACTATACGCGGCCCGAAATACTCGATGGTCAAAAGGTACCTGACGTGTTGTTAAGTGGGGACCATGAAAAAATTAGGCAGTGGCGATTGATGCAATCATTAGGTAGAACCTGGCAGCGTCGCCCTGAATTGTTAAATCACCTAGCTCTGACTGAGGAGCAGCAGCGTTTGCTTGAATTATTCCAAGCGCAACTGCAGCAAGATGACAGTTAACTAGGACGAGAGGATATGATGAGCAAAGTCAGTCAAGATATCATCAAAAAAATCGAAGAAGCACAGCTAAAGACTGATGTTCCTGCGTTTGGTCCAGGTGACACAGTAGTTGTTAAAGTTCGCGTTACCGAAGGTGACAAAGAGCGTCTTCAGGCTTATGAAGGTGTTGTTATCGCTAAACGTAACCGTGGTCTGCACTCGTCTTTTACCGTGCGTAAAATTTCTAGCGGCGAAGGCGTTGAGCGTGTGTTCCAAACACACAGCCCGGCAGTTTCTTCAATTGAAGTGAAACGTCGCGGTGCGGTTCGTCGTGCTAAGCTTTACTATCTACGTGAGCGTTCAGGTAAATCTGCACGTATCAAAGAGAAGCTTAACTAAGATTACTAATCCTTGCGTTATTGTTAACTTCGAAAAAGCCCGCTTTAAGCGGGCTTTTTTGTGCCTGCAATTCGATCCATTCAATCTGTTTTTTAATACAAACATTAAGGTTTCTTAATAGAGAGAAGGATGAGTACAGAATACTTTATCGTGTTAGGCGTTGTTGGCGTCGCATTTTTTGCTGTATCGGGAGCATTGCTGGGGCATGACAAAAGTATCAATGGGTTTGGCATCGTCGTTGTCGGCGTGATGACAGCCCTTGGCGGAGGTACTTTAAGAGACCTCCTATTAGGAAAACCTATTTTCTGGGTAGAAACCTCAGAGTATCTACTAGCAACCTATTCAGCTATATTCGCGACAGTCTTATTCATTCGCTATATGCCTTCTCCTTCCAATTTTTACTTTATACTTATCGACACCATAGGGCTTGCTATTTTTAATGTCATAGGCATCGAGAAAGCACTTATTAGTGGAACCGGAATGATTGTCGCCCTAACGATGGGTATGACAACCGGTATCTTCGGGGGCTTGATGCGCGATGTGGTTTGCAGAGAAGTACCTTACGTTATGCGTGGAGATGTTTACGCGAGTGCATGTTTTGCCGGTGGTCTCACTTACGCCGCCTTATTTGCCCTAGACATCCCTTACATTTGGTGCATTTTAGGTTCTATCTCTGTAACAGTTTTAATGAGAATTGCATCGTTGCATTGGGGGGTTAAAGTCGATCTTTTTAGGAAGAGAACACCAAGGCCTAACTAACAGTGTAGAGTCCAACATCGATATGCCCATGAAAAGACTTATTAGCAAATATCGGTGAAGCGTCTTAAGTGACGCTTCACCATAGCGCCGGTTATTGTTATGCCATGAGTGATAGCGATTCTATTAACGGTTTGTTCTCGTTATCGATAGTGTGGATGATATGTTTGTGTAGACGCTTTTTGTGTTCGCCAAAAATGCCACGCTTTTTATCAAAGGTCTTAGCGTAGTTCAGCGCACCTTCCATCAAGCTCTCTTGTGTATCGTACGCCTTTTCTACCACGTGATCTTGCTCTAATTCTTTACCAGATACACGCCTTCCGGAAAGCTTCATTTCATTAAATCTGTAATACGGCATCGCTTTTTTAACAAACTCAATCATACCGGGCAGAAAGGGGATTGATAAATCTACTTCAGGGAAACAGAAGAAGCCTTTGTCTGCGCGCATAAATCTGAAGTCGCAAGCGCACGCCAAAATTGCTCCGTTTCCGAAGGCGTGTCCGTTGATTGCAGCAATAACGGGAAGAGGGAACAGAAGCAGCGCTTTAAACACGTCATCCATACCGTACATAAATTGCTTTATTTCCTCAGTGCGAGCTGCTTTCATTGCTGGCATTAGCCAGTCTGTGTCTATACCTAGACTAAAGCATTTCTCATCATTTGATGTGATCACTAGCGCTTTACAGCTTTCATTACTTTTAATGGTATTTAACGCTGAAAGCATCTCCTTTGCGAAGAGAGGATTGTGGCGGTTCTCTCCATTTTGCATGGTTAGAATGGCGACGTCGCCAGTGTAGGTTAGGGCTAAATTTTGCATTGTGTTCTCATTATTATTCCGTGTCGCAATGATACAAAATCCTGACAATAAATGAGAAATTTAGCTTATTTATGTTGGTCAATTACGCCATTAAATTCGTGGAGCATTTAAAAACGTAAGGGCGGGATGTCACTACAAAGCGTTTGACTAATGAGGTAATTCGGAACAAGCCTCACTGTCGATTAAAAATTGTGCTATCCCTATGCACTATTGCCATTCAGTCATGCTCATTCGCTTCGAATCTACCCTAGATTAAAGTATTATTCGTTATTACTTGCGCTATTACGCTTGAGTTGCTAAAAAGTCAATGACGTTAAAGAAATATAGAAAAAGCTGGTTGTACAATAAAGTTTACATGCAGATTGCACACTCTTTTGGCGTTTAATTTTTCGTTTTTTATTTGTAGTTAAGAGAGTAAGAGAGCTCCCATGATCAAGGACACCGTAAATAATGTTCACGTAAGTACCGAAGATGTACTTATAACCCCTGAAGCGCTTAGTGCTGAATTGCCTGTGTCAGACAAAGCGTTAGCGGCTATCTCTGAGTCTAGAAAGATTGTTTCAGATATCATTCATCGTCGCGACCATAGATTGCTTGTAGTGTGTGGACCATGTTCTATACACGACGTTGAAGCCGCGAAAGAGTACGCACTTAAGCTTAAAGAGCTTCATGAATCATGCAAAGACACACTATTTATCGTTATGCGTGTGTACTTCGAAAAGCCGCGTACCACAACAGGTTGGAAAGGTTTAATTAACGACCCGCATATCGACGGTACATTTGATATTGAAACAGGTCTTCGTAAGGCAAGAGAGTTGTTAATTTGGCTTGCAGAATTAGAGCTGCCTGTTGCAACAGAAGCACTGGATCCAATTAGTCCACAATATCTTGCTGAGCTATTTAGCTGGGCTGCTATCGGTGCGCGTACCTCTGAATCGCAAACCCACCGTGAAATGGCCAGCGGCCTGTCTATGCCTGTAGGATTCAAAAATGGTACAGATGGAAGCCTAGATATTGCCATAAACGCCCTTAAATCGGCGGCATCGGGTCACCGCTTTATGGGAATCAATAAGCAAGGCCAGGTAAGTATTATCGGGACCAGCGGTAATCCAGATGGCCACATTATTTTGCGCGGTGGAAAGCAGCCTAACTACGACTCGGTTTGCGTATCAGAGTGCGAGATTGAGCTGCAGGATGCTGGTTTAACAGCGGGCTTAGTAGTAGATTGCAGCCATGCAAACTCTTCAAAAGATTATCGCCGTCAGCCATTGGTTGCACAGAACGTGGTCAATCAAATTCTAGAAGGCAATCAGTCTATCATTGGCGTTATGTTGGAAAGTCACTTGAAACCGGGTAATCAAAAAGCTGAAGGTAAAAAGCCAGAAGAACTTGAGTATGGTGTTTCAATCACAGACGGATGTATTGATTGGGAAACAACAGAGAACTTAATATCTCAAACCAGAGATAAGTTAATAACTGTGTTACCCTTACGCCAAAATAAGCGCACGGTGGCATAAATCCAAGCAACGCCTAAAGTGGCAAGAAAAATTTGCCAATAAGCCCCGTGCCATTTGATTCAAGGATAAGACAGAATGGCCGATTTATCGCAGCACTTAAAAAAGTTAGATACGCTGCGTGAAGGTATCGACGAGCTGGATACCCAGCTTGTCGAATTACTCGCAAAACGCAATCAAATTACAACCCAGGTCGGTCAAATTAAGGCTGAAGCTGGTATGCCCGTTTATGTACCAGAGCGTGAAAGAGCGTTGATCGCATCCCGCCGTGCTCAGGCAGAAGCACTTGGGGTGTCGCCCGATCTCACCGAAGACTTATTACGTCGAGTAATGCGAGAGTCTTATCACACGCAAAACAACAAATATCGCTGTGTGAAACCTGATGTCGACAACGTTGTTGTAATTGGTGGAGCAGGGGCACTTGGCCGTGTGTTTGTGAGCTTGTTCGAACGAAGTAATTACAACGTTTCAGTTGTTGAAAAAGACGACTGGGAAAGTGGTAGAGCAACATCGTTATTAAGCTGTGCTTCACTGGTTGTTGTTGCAGTGCCTATTAATCTAACCGAAGCCGTGATTAGCAAGCTTACTATGCTGCCAGAGGATTGCGTGCTTGCAGATATAACCAGTATTAAAGCTAAGCCACTTGAGGCGATGCTTGCCGCACACAATGGTCCGGTTGTTGGACTGCACCCCATGTTTGGTCCTGACGCGCCTGGCATGATTAAACAGGTAGTGGTAGTGTGCGACGGACGTGGCAGTGAGAAATACAGTTGGCTCATTGAGCAAATGCGAATTTGGGGTGCTACCATTCACGACTCCAGCGCGCAAGAACATGACCAAGCCATGGTTTATATTCAGGTAATGCGTCACTTCAACACGTTTGTGTACGGGCAACACTTAAAAGGTGAAGATCCTAATCTGGAATCACTCACCATGTTTAGCTCACCTATTTATCGTTTAGAACTCGCAATGGTAGGCAGGTTATTCGCTCAGTCACCACAACTTTATGCCGATATTATTTTCAATAACCCTGATAACTTTGCACTTCTACGTCGCTTTTACGAACGTTTTGGGATTGCATTGTCATTACTTGAGAATGGCGACAAAAAAGGCTTTGTAGAACAGTTCATGAAGGTCGGCGCGTGGTTCGGAGATTATGCGAAGAAGTGTTTAGTAGACAGCAAACAGATGTTGTTAAAAGCGGATGATGGTCAGCTTTTAAGAGACAAGTAGTTTTGACCGACTGTTTATAGCGATAGCTAATTTAAGGTAGCCAACGTGACTCGCTCTCTTCGTTTGCCAATTACCAATACTTTCGCTGATGGCGGCTATTGTGTGAGAGCACATATAGGCGCGCATCAGCAGACCGTTCATCTTATTTTAGATACGGGAAGCTCAACCTTAGTGCTAGGCGACATTCATTATCATGTTGAACGTGATGGTGATGTGAGGTTCACCTACTACTCTCAATCAATTAAATATGCTGCAGGAAGTTGGCATGGCCCTGTTGTTAAGACCACGGTGCGCCTGGGCATTTTCGGTCACAGCATTTCGTTGCCGCAAACTTATGTAGCAATAGCGAAAGAATCGCAAGAGACAAAAGAATCTTGCTTTAAAAAAGCTGACGGAATTATGGGGTTAGCTTATCAACCGCTAAATCACGCCTATCGTTGCACTGACAAAATTACGTGTGAAATGAGCGAGCAAGCGATTTTTGAAAAAGCGTTGGCCGAGCCTAACGAGTCAGCAATTATTAACCTAAAGACAGCTGATTACGTTGCGACCACACTCCCTAGCTACTTTTCTGAGTTAGAGCAGCGTCAAATTAACGCCGATAAATTCGCTTTTTGGCTACATCGCTCAAGCGTCTATAACGTAGATGGAAATTGTCTTCGCGCTGCGCTTGCACATAGAAAAAATCATGGCCTTTTTGTAATAGGTGAGCCTATTTTTCATCGAGACTTATACGCTCCTCCTATTAGGTCTGTGAAGGTACTCCACGATAAGTATTATAACGTCACGTTAAAAGCCGTAAAATGTGGAGAAAACGAAGGCATTAAAGCGCCAGCTTTGGATAAATCGGACGAAGCACGCTGGTGTTCAAATGCGATAGTAGATTCAGGAGCAACGGTGATTGGTTTGCCAGAATCTTTGTATAACGAAGTGATCGAGCAGATTTTTTCCTGTGTTGATAACGCGAAAACATTGCTTGAGCCCTTCGCTGCTTTCTCTTTAGAGGAGCAAGGAATAGACTTGGAAAAGCTAGATTTGGCACAATGGCCTGAACTAACGTTTGTTCTTGAAGGCGATGAGGGTGAAGATGTTTTACTCTCGCTACCACCTGAAGCCTACTGGCAGGAGCACGCCCCCACATTTAACCAAGCGTCCTTTAAAATATTCCCATTAAAACACTGGCCGAATCAAAGCATCCTCGGTCTTCCGCTGATCTCTCAATACTATACAATTTTTGACAGAGGACAGGGCACTAATGGTGTTGTATCGTTTGCACGAAAAGTGACATTGAGTGATACGGTTGACGCGCTTAAACATGTTTTTGATAAAAACAGCTAAAACCTAATAATAAGAAAGGAACAGTTACATGCAACAAGGCAGCCTAGTATGTGTCGGAACCGGGATGATGGTTGGAGCGCATTTATCGCCTATTTGTCAAAGTCATATTGAGCAAGCCGACGTCGTTTTCGTATGTGTAGCTGAGCACTACATGGAGGCATGGATCACCTCTTTGAACAAAAACACAGTAAACCTACAAACTTTCTATGGTGAAGGCAAAGATCGCCACGATACCTATGCTCAAATGACTAGCGCAATGCTAGAGCGTGTGGAGAAAGGCGAAAAAGTAGTTGGCGCTTTTTATGGACACCCTGGGGTTTTTGCAAAGGTGCCTCATGACGCTATCGCAATCGCTAAAAGTCGAGGGTTTGATGCTTACATGTTGCCGGGGATCTCAGCTGAATCGTGCCTATACGCCGATTTGGGCATAGACCCAGGTGCTCTAGGTTGCCAACACTACGAGGCAAACCAGTTTCTACTATATAAACGAGAAGTAGATACGGCTGCGTATTTAGTTTTATGGCAGGTTGGGGTTGCAGGAGATTTCTCAAGTGCCGTTTTTACCTCCAGCTCTCTTCAACGAAAAAAGCTTACTGATAAACTGTTATCTATTTACCAAGCGAATGACAGCGCTATTTTATATGAAGCTGCAACCTTGCCCATCGATGAGTTCAGAGCTACGACGATTGCTATTGGTGAACTGCATAATCACGAAATTAACCAGCACTCTACACTTGTCATACCACCAGTTAGTAAACCAGTGATAGATGATGTCGATTACTCCAAAGGTACTAACTAGTGCAGTTCGCTACACCTCGTTTTACCAGCGCTTTACTTTGCCAGCAGTGGAAAGAGGAAACAGCAAGCTTGTACCAAAATAGAAAAGTTATGCGATTAATAGGTGAGCCCCTTTCTGAGAAGGAAAGTGAAGTAGTCGCTAGTACTTTCATTGAAGCAAACAAAAGGCCTTGGCCAGCACAGAAGGTCTGGTCGATAACGTGTAATCAAACGCAGGCATTTTGTGGAATTCAGATGCTTTGTAAAAGCGTTTTACAAGACACTGCAGAGATTGGAATTATATTAGCGCCTTCAATGAACGGAAAAGGCGCGGCACGAGAAGCGATGGGCGCGCTAGTCGAATTTGGCTTGGAAAATCTAAATCTTCACCAAATTGTTGCCCAATTTGAAAAGCGTCACCTCGCTACAAAACGTCTAGTTACCCAATTAAACTTCAAACAGTCAAAGGACAGCCGTTTTCAGCCAAGTAAAACCAACTTGGTCACATATACCTTTAATCGCTAGAATATTTGGTTACATCATACCTAATAAACCAGTAAGTATTTCTGTTTTCAAAGGTAATTGATGCAAATAGTAACTGGTATAATATGTCTAAAATTCTATATATTTGATTAACAACTCATCAAATAGTTGCTAACCTATTAAACATTAATAACTATAAAGTAGAACAAACTCATGAAAGCGCTAAAAGAACTTCTCGCTATTGCACAAGATGCATCTAAGCAACGTGACACTGATGTAATTGCACAATTTAAAGCTGACCACGCAGACGAACTTTCTCAAGAGAAAGAAAAAATGTGGTGTCTTTTGATGCCAGAAGATGAAGAGCAAGACGCGCCTGGTGATGTACAAGAGAGTGAAGAAAAGAACCAAGTGTCACTTCACTAACCCTGATAGTTTAAATTGTGGTTAGGTTTTTAATAGGGGCGTTACTTTGCCCCTTTTTCATATTTCCGCTTTCTGCTGACGAAATTGATCAGCAGTTGGTGCGCGCTGATGCACTTCGCAGTCAAGACGTGGAGGCGTTTCGTACGTCATTGTCGGCTCTCAGTAATAAATCAGCCTCCTTTTCACCGGCCCAAGTCCAATACTTTAACTATCTCAATGCTTATAGCTTATCGTATTCAGGAAAACTCATAGAGGCAGTTCCACTTTATGAAAGTGTGTTTCAAAGTGCTTCAGATAAATCGTTACAACTACGAGCCAAAAATTCAATTCTCAACAACTACGCGTTAGTTCGGGATTTTCCCAAAGCACTTCAGCAAATTCCTGATATTGTTCCTCTACTTTCGTTAGCGAAAGATAAAGATAAGCACCTTTCAATTTTGACGATTGCGCTTTTTTATAATCAGTTGGAAGAGTTTGAGCAGAGTTTGCAGTACAGTGCTCGCGTAATTGGACAAGAGCTTTCTTCCCGCAATGCGTGTCTGGCTCACAATCTGCGTAGTGAGTCGCTGCACAATTTAGGACGACTTGACCGAGAAACGCTAAATACAACTATTGAGGTATGTAATGCGAGTAAAGAGCCAATCGCTCTGAATCTAGCAAAATTATGGCTTGCTCAACTGATGTTAGCATCGCCAGACAGTATCGCAGGGGCGTTAGACGCCTTACTTGCTATCCAAGCAGATGTTGAAAGTACTAACTATCCACGATTAACGTCAGAGTACTATACAGCGCTAGCACAAGCCTATTTTGCCAATAAGCTCTTTCATAACGCACAGGAGAGTGCGCTTAAAGGCGCGGAGCTTGCAAAAGGCATGGGATATTCAAAACCCAGAAAAACGGCATATTATATACTGTACCAGTCGGCAATAGAGAAAGGGGATAATGCACAAGCATTAGATGCATTTATTCAATACGCTGAGGCTGATAAAGCGTACCTTGATGAGTACAACGTTAAGCAAATGGCGATTCAACAGGCTAAGTTCGATAACCTCGAGAAGAATATCGAAATTCAGCTACTGGACAAAGAGAATAGCCTACTGAAAGCACAAGCAGCCCTTTCCCGAGAAGAAAAGCAAAATCACAGGCTGTTGATAACATTGCTTGCTTCCACCACGATACTTGTCCTTATGTGGGCAATAATAAATCGTAAGTTACATGCAGCACTTAGGGAAAAGGCGCAAACTGACTCGTTAACAAAAGTGGCGAACCGTCACTATTTTACTGAGTTGGCATCGAAAGCGCTTGATCGAATGTCAGAGCAGCAGGACGTATTATCTTTTGTAATTTTTGACCTTGATCACTTTAAGTCAGTTAACGATAGCTACGGTCATCCAACAGGCGATTGGGTATTAAAGGCAGTAGTTAACGCGGTGAGGAAACACTGCAGAAAAGAAGATGTTTTCGGGCGCTTAGGTGGTGAGGAGTTCGGCCTACTATTACCAGGGTGTAATGAGAAAAAAGCAAAAGAAATAGCGGAATGTATGCGCAATAGTATCCGTCAAATTGATACAGCTGAAAGCGGTTTTACCTTCGATATTTCAGCAAGCTTTGGTATCTCCAGCACTGCGTCATCAAAGTATCAATTCGAGGCGCTGTATGCCAATGCCGATGAAGCTTTGTATGGCAGTAAAAAGCATGGCCGCAACAGAGTTTCTGTCTTTCAGGTTAATGGTGAAAGTGACGTTGGTAATGTAGGGCAAGCCTTTCAGCCTGCCTAAACATTACAACGAAAGAAAGTAAACACTGGGGCGTGTGCTGGCTTAATCAGCCAGCGCACTCGCCGCGGCCACTTTGGTCGGGCTAATTTCTTCGCTTGGATAGCAGCCCAATACTTTGATGTAGCGGGTAATACCACGCAATGCATCAAGGGCATTTTGTACAGGGCCATCTTCTACGTTGCCTTCTACATCAATGTAGAACATTTCTTCCCACGGATTACCTGGAATAGGACGCGATTCAAGCTTCGTCATATTGATGCTGTTCTCTCGTAGCACCAACAAGGCCTCTACAAGTGCACCTGGCTTTTGGATGGTAGACATAACAAGTGTTGTCTTAGCTGGAACTTGAAGTGGAACCACTACTGGGTTGCGCGCAACAACGATAAAACGGCTATGGTTTTCTTTTTGGTTTGCTAAGTTACTCTTTATAGCCATTAGGCCGTACAAGTTACCACCCGCTTCGCTGCCTATTGCGGCTACGTCATCGCGTTTAAGCTCACTAACTGTCAACATGGCAGACGAGGTGCTGTCCATGGTTTTCACTTCTACGTTCCCTAGTTCTGCTAAGAAATGGCTACACTGAGTGAACACTTGAGGGTGAGCGTAAAGCGTTTTGATTTTATCGATACTGGTGTTGGTTCCCACTAACAATGTATGGCGGATAGGGTGGGTGAGTTCACCAATAATACTAAGTTGGGTATGCTGTAGCTGGTCATATACTTCATTGATACTGCCAGACGTCGTGTTCTCAATAGGCAATACCGCGTAATCGGCTTCTGTACTTTCAACTTTGTGAATAATTTCAGCAAAGCTCTGACAGCCAATTTCCAGCAATTCGCCTGGGCGACGAGAGAAGTACTTTTGCGTTGCTAGATAAGAGTAAGAGCCCTTATCGCCCAAGAATGCCACTCGGTTTAAAGGCAATGTACTGCCAGGGTTAGCGCGTTCAGCAAGCATAGCCTGCTGGTTTAAAACAGAGTCTTCAATAATAACGTGGAAAATTTGCGTCACATAATGAGGGTCTAAGCCAATGTTTTGGCCTTCTTTTATTAGGCGCACCAATAGCTGTTCTTCTCGCTTTTGATCTCTCACAGGAATGTGATGCTTTATTTTCGTCTCAGCCACTTCGTTGGTTAACTTTCTGCGTTCTGAGAGTAAAGTAAGTAATTCACTGTCTAAAGCGGTAATCCGCTCTCTAACAGTATCTAATGCATTGTCTGACATATCATTCCCGTGCGTATCGTATAAGAAAATTCTGTTAAAAAAAAACCTCCCAGTTGGGAGGTTTTCATGCATGTAGCCGCGCCTCCCTAGTTAAAGGATATAAACGCAAAAAAGAAAAGTGCTACGTGCATAATATTCTGTTTCATAGGTTTGAATGTATGTTGAACGCCTATGTGTGTCAACCCATTTTTACAAATTGAATAGTTGTTTTTAATGTGGGGGACTTGAAAAAGTAATTAAAATGCGCTGTTGGCTTTATAAAAAGCCAAACGGTTAGGGCATGAAGCGTTGGCAGGTGCCGTAAATATACACCTGCCGGTGGGTAATTTGAGAACGCCGTTTAATATTTTAGCGCTTAGTTACCTAATAGTGCTGAAAGCATTTGTCTTACTTCGTTGGGCTCAAAAGGCTTATCGCATAGCGCGTTCACACCTGTTTGCTGAATATTAGCCATATGTGCACTGTCAGCTGACTCTGACGTTACCATGATAATCGGTATATGTGTGGTTTCTGGATTAAAGCGGATAAATTCCGATAGTTCCCTGCCATCCATTTCGGGCATATTGTAGTCGGTAACCACGAGGTCAAAAGGTTCATCTTTTATATAAGTTAGCGCCATTGCGCCATTCTCTGCTTCTTTTATGCGTTGAAGCCCCATGCCTTCTAGTACGCGTCGAATATGATTACGCGCTAATTTACTGTCATCAACAAGTAGTACGCGAACATCGTGTACGTCAAATAGTTCTAATTCTAGTTCATCGTGATTGATTAAATCTAAGCTTGCGTTTAACGCACGAGACAAATGAAGGGGTTCAAATGGTTTAGGAAGAATTGCCGCAACACCCGCCTGCTTAAACTCTTCTAGTTTGCTCAAACGATTTTCACTGGAAACCAACATGAAGGGAATTGTTTTAAATGCGTCGTCTTCTTTAATGAATTTAAGTAGTTCTAGTGCGGTTCCATCTTCGTAGTACATCGCGCTTACGATTAGGTCAGCACCGTGCGCTTTTACCGCTGAACGAGCTTCGGAAAGGGTACTGACGGGGTCAATTTCCTTTACGTGTTCTTTTAACAACAAAGTGGTGATGATCTTTCTTTGTGTGTCAGAAGGCTCAACTAAAATAATGTGTAGATCAGAAATTGACAGCTTTTCCATTTCAGACTCTTTTTGTTATATGTTTATGAAAAAGTGAGAGCTCGCTAGCTGGCTAGCGTTACATTAGCCCCCAGCAAGCTTAACTTTATACCCTTTATCGGTAAGTAGTGTGCGGAGCTTTTCCCTGTCATCAGTTTGTACTTCAATGACACCGTCTTTCACTGCGCCGCCGCAACCACATTTTTTCTTTAGCTCAGAGCCTAGTTTTTTCAGCTCATCAGACGCGAGGTCTAATCCCTTAATCAGAGACACCCCTTTTCCTTTGCGACCTTTAGTTTCCCTGTGAATACGAACAACGCCGTCAGAAGACACCGAACGCGCTTGCTCTTTTGGCTCAGGCTTTATTTTGCCGCTTTCAGTACTATAGACCAAAAGGGCGTCTTGCCAGTCTTGCATACATACCTCAATAAATTGCGTCTTTCCATCTAAATGGCGATAAAAAAAGCATTACCATACGAAAGTTTAAGATGACTTTCATGGCGATGTGTAAAAGTTCAACTAGTATAAGAATAGCAAAGTTAAAAGCATGTGATGAAGCATTTCTGCTTACATTTTTAAGGAGCGAATATGGAAATAACGTCGAGCTATCAAAATCAAGGGAAAGTACTAGTGGTAGATGTAGGCACTAAGTTTGACTTCAGTAAGGTAGAAGACTTCAGAAACGCCTATGGCGAACTGGGCGCCGATGTCTCTCACATCACCGTAGATTTATCGCGTACTGAATACATGGATAGCTCTGCCTTAGGTATGTTGTTAAACATGCAAAAGACACTCGCTGAAAGAGAATTAACCTACAGTATCGAAAATGCCCGTCCTCAGGTTGCTAAAATCCTGAAAATATCTCGATTCGATAAAAAGTTCGACATTAAGTAAGAAAAGCAAGTCGCTAAATTAACATTTTATCGAAGAGACATACGTGAAGATCCTCATTGTTGACGACGAGGCTATCAACCGTACATTGCTTACTAACATGCTTTATAACGCAGGCTATAAAGAGTGTATCGAAGCGGTGGATGGTGTTGAAGCTATCAAAAAATTTACGCACGAAAAACCCGACTTGGTTTTGTTGGATGTTGTGATGCCTGGGCTCAGTGGTTTTGACGTTGCACCCAAAATACGCAAGCTTGCGAAAGGGCCGTATCTACCTATTCTTTTTATCACCGCATTAGAAGATAAAGAAAGCTTAGTGAGGTGTCTGGAAGTTGGCGGGAACGACTTTGCCACAAAGCCCTTCGACCGACACATTCTAATTGCCAAAATTCGAGCCCACTTAAAAATACGTGCTTTGAGTGAACACATAGAACAGCAAAATAAAGCACTTCGATTATTCAATCAAAGAGTGGCGAGAGAGCACGCCATTGTGGAACATATTTTTAGCCACGCTATTGTCAATCGACCCGAGGTAATGGCGCATTTCGACTGCTTCCTAAAGCCAGCTGAAACCTTTAATGGCGACCTCTTTCTATGCGAATCAAGCCCTAGTGGTGGTATTTATTTTGTGGTGGGAGATTTTACAGGTCATGGTTTGGCGTCAGCAATTGGTGCGTTGCCTGTAACCCGAGCCTTTCAGGAACTCAGCCAGCAAGGGGTATCTATTTCTGAGATTATTTCAGAATTAAATCGAATTTTAATTAAGTTTCTACCAAGTGACATGTTTATGGCCGCAGTGGTGGGCGAAATTAACGCGGGGGGCAATAGAATCAACTTATGGCAGGGTGGAATGCCGGCTGTCATTGTTCCTGCGAAAACTGATTTAGCGCTGCGCTGCATCCCCTCACGTCACATGGCATTAGGGATCCTAGACGAGCATGAACTCAACACCGATTGCGATACCATTCAATTAGGATGCAATGAACAGCTTGTAATTTGTAGCGACGGGCTAATTGAGAGTACTACTCAAGAGGGAGAAATGCTTCTTGAGGAAGGCTTGGTAAGAATAGTAAAAGAGCAAATGCAGACGCATGGGAAAATAGAATCCAATTCACTTTTTCTTAAGGCGAAAGAGCATTGCGCAGCCTCTTCATTTCACGATGATGTCACGCTAGTCGTGTTTACCTCTCAACCATTAAAACGCCCGTATCACCAAACATGGATTTTGGATTGCCATCGGTGCATGAAGTTGCGCTTGACGCACAACATTTGAAACAGCCTGACATTCTCCAACGCGTGCTACAGCTTGCGGGGCAATGTGAGGGCATTCAAGCGGTGCGTTCGATAATTTATACCGTGTTGTCGGAACTGTTTAATAATGCGTTAGAGCATGGGATCTTGAAACTCGACTCAAAACTCAAAGCTGATAGTACAGGGTTCCATCAATATTACGAAAACCGCGAGGCTTCTCTAAAAGCGCTTAGTCACGGGCGAATTAATATTAGGATAGAGTCTTTACCCCTTAAAGGTAAGGTGCTGATAGCGGTTGAAGATAGTGGTGAAGGCTTTGAGTGGAATAAGGCAAGTACGGTAGGCCGGCGTCATTCCGTTCATGACGAAAGCTTTGGGCGTGGGCTCCCTTTGCTTCACGCGCTGTGCGAACGAGTGTGGTTCGAAAATGGCGGGAGTAAAGTGATTTGCTTACTTGATACTAAAATTTAGGCGCCTTTAGAAAATATATTTACGAGCAAAATGTTCATATTCATGTTTCTCTGAGGGCTTTTAAACTCTCACTTTACAGCTCTAGTCGTTGAGTACAGTTTACATAGACTTGCTTACTTAGTCATCGCTGTAAATCTGTCCATCTAATCCAGCAATTAATCGAATTTAGCTTTTACCGAGTAAAAGTTTTATCGATACTCAAATTTCATTAACCGCGGGCGTTTCTGCGGTGACACAAGAAGTAGGGCCCCATGCTGAAATCATTTCTTAAACTTTTCGAAGACACGCATAAGCGCACAGAGCCAACGTATACCGTTGAATTGGCGACTGCTGCATTACTTAGTGAAATTGTAAACGCTGATAATGAAGTAACGGATAGCGAGAGAAGTGAATACGAGAAACAGCTCAGAAAGCATGTAAACATAGATGAGGAAGCGATGTCGTTGTTGCTTGAAAGAGGGCAAGAGACGGCTGACGATTCAATTGACTTAGTGCGTTTTACTCAAGTACTAAATAAACACTGCAGCGCTGATGAGAAAAGAGATGTGATAAAGAGCCTCTGGGCTATTGCATACGCGGATGAATCTTTAGCGCCTCTTGAAGAGAGTACTATTCGTCAAATAGCTGATTTATTGTACGTTCCCCATAGCCAATACATTAAAACTAAACTTGAAGTAGTTGAAAGAACATAGCGTTCATCATCACTCAGTTAGTCTTTTTTGTATTAGCTAAAAAAATGGATTCAAATTTAGCGACCTGTACCTTACTATTGTGAACAAATAATAATAAAAGCTTAGCGGTGACAGTGCTGTTTCAGAGCCTATGGCATCACTTGCTTACAACAGCTTGCAGTACTGAAGTAAGGGTAGTTGAGTGTTTAGAACGTTGAAAATCCCAATTGGGCTTGTCATTGCATTGACGATGTCGGTGCTGGCGCTCTCTGTGGTAATTGTTAATAAATTAGAACACAACGCTTCTGTGGTGGATGTGGTTAAGGGCAATACCGCGACGTTAAGTAACGCTTTGTCGCTGCAGTTATCGGTTGTCATGGAGCGAAGTCCCGGTGATAACGCATTATTTTCCTCTCTTTTCAACCGATAAAAGAACACGATAATCTTATTTCCGCCACGCTATATGACAACGACTATCAAGTCATTTCCACTATTCAACCTGATTCCTTAAGCCAGCTTTCCAATCAATCTGTTCCACTTGATCCTGCAGAAATTCCATTTGGTGTTACGCAATACGACAATGTTATCACTGCCCATCAAATTGTAGGTAGTAGCCTATACCCACTTGGACATGTTGTTCTTTATGTGGATATTGAAGACACCATGGCGGCAAGTTCAGCCCGCCAGCTCATTAAGCAAGTGCCTATCGTTATCGCGGTTTGGCTGCTTTGCACTGGCACTTGTGTCTTTATTTTATACCGTTTGATTTCTCCTATTGGGTCGCTGAGGCAGTTTACTCAAGAAGTATTTGAGTCAAAAGATTATGCGCTGCGCAGTTCACTTAATACATCTAATGAAATTGGACAGTTATCGAATAACATTAATAGTTTATTGGATACCATTGAAGTTGAGTTACTCATCAACTTTGAGCAAAAGCAAACATTGGTTGATCAACAAGAAACCATGTCTCGTCTGGCAAACTTCGATAGCTTAACCGGTCTTCCCAATCGACAGTTTGTTCTCGATAACTTAAGACTTGAGCTAGCCAGAGCCAAAAGAAATGATGAAGACTTACTGCTCCTGTTTTTTGATTTAGATGGGTTTAAGGGCATCAATGATTCTTTAGGACATGAAACCGGAGATCTCATTCTCATAGAGGTTGCTGACAGAGTTCAGTGTTTGCTGCGCGACGGCGATTTATTCGCGCGACTGGGAGGGGATGAGTTCTTAGTACTGCCCGATAGAGATGTGACTACTGACCAAGCGCAAAGCTTGGCAACGCGACTTATTACCGCATTTGATGAGCCTTTTGAACTGCGTGGCTTATCACTAACGGTAGGTTTAAGCGTTGGAATCGCTACGGCTTCCGATGCGGGCTACGACCTAAGCGAGCTGATGAGCAATGCAGACCTTGCAATGTATCGTTCAAAAGCGCGAGGGCGGGGCAGCTACACACTGTTTACACCTGATATGGTTGAGTCGCACAAGCGTAAACTCCACTTAGCTAACGGTATTGAGCAAGGAATCAGCAACGATGAGTTTGTTGTTTATTACCAGGTTAAAGTTAACAACGAAGGGAACGTAATCGGCGTAGAAGCGCTTATTCGTTGGCAACATCCTGAATTTGGCTTGGTCATGCCGAACGAGTTTATCCCCATTGCTGAGCAGGGCGGTAAGATCACTGCAATTACCCGTTGGGTAATTAAGCGCGTTTGTATTGATATGCCAGATTTAAAACAATGGGCCACGTCTCCGTTTAGAGCCTCAATCAATTTATCTGGACATGATTTGCGAAGCTCGCAGCTGTTTGACTACATCTACAATACTTTCAAGCTCTATGACATCAACCCAGAAAACATTGAATTTGAAGTGACAGAAAGTGCGTATCTAGAAAACTTTACTCTTTCAAACAAGTTCTTCAGACGCATCGGAAATATGGGGTGCGCCATAGCTCTAGATGATTTTGGAACGGGTTACTCCTCGTTAAGTTACCTGACGCAAATCAATATCGACACGCTAAAAGTTGACCGACAGTTTGTAATGGAAATTCAAACTTCAGAACGAAGCCGTCTTGTGACTGGGGCAATTATTGATTTGGCGAAAAGACTGTCACTCTCGGTATGTGCTGAGGGCATAGAAAACCTTGAACAGTGGAATTATCTTAGAGAGCATGGATGTGACAATGTGCAAGGATTTATGTTTAGCAAGCCCATCCCCTTATCGGAGCTCACTTGCTCTCCCTCCCATTATAGCGATAGTAGTTTCTCTGTATAGCAAGGTATCGATAAAACCACTTTGACATACAGTGTTTCAAAGTGGTGTTTCTTTTTTGCAACATTTAACCTGTATGCTGAGTGGTTGATAGTACACTTATTTGCATATGCTGCTGTTTTTAATGTGCTTTTTCTTTTTGGTCTGAAAATCGCATAAGCAGTTTGAATGCAATTATGATAGTGGTTAATTGAAGACTAGTGGTAGTATCCATGAGCTTTAATAGCAGCATAACCTGATAACACAGGGCTGGTATCAAAGCGGATTGAGAAGGATTTTAAAAGCGTTTAGCGGAGGATTCATGATGAAACGTCTCGAAAAAGTTTTCTTAGCACTTTGTGCTGTTGCTGCAGTACAAGCCATTTCAGTAGCGGACGCGTACGCAAGTCCAGCGCGCTCGTTGATGCAGGAATTAGACACAGATAAAGATGGTCTGATATCACTTAAAGAAGCGGTTCGACACACAGGTCTACTGCGTAACTTTGGGCTGATTGATGACAACGAAGATGGCAAACTTTCCGAAGCCGAATTGGCAAAAAGCAAGTTGACGCCAGGCAATGAAAAGCTCACAGCAAGTGAGTAGATAAAATAATATATTTAAGAGGGTAAGGTTCTGATAAACAAGGTTTCGTTTGGTGAACGCTTGGTACAACTTGGTTCACTAAGGCAGTTGACGCTAGGTAGTTTTGTACTGGCCCTTATCCCTCTTATAGCCTTACTTTGGCAAAGTCAAAGCGACTTAGCCAAAGTGGGTCAAATGACAACACTTGAAACACGGTTTGTTGTCGATGTTGTTAGCGACATGCAAAGACTCGATAACGCGGTCGTTGACGTAGAGCGCAGCATTCGCCAATTTGCTGTGTTGAGAAATGATAGGGTGGCCTCTCTTTCTGATAACGCCATCGATCAATTTGCCGTGGCCGCTGACAATCTATGTCAGGCTCTCTCGGTACCAACTACCTGCACACGACTTTCAGAACAGCTAAATCAATTAGCCGAATATCGAGCGATTGAAGACCAGCTTTTACTTAATGCATACCTTGCGTCAGTGGGCGATAGCGTCGACCAGCTTCGCGACGATGTAGAAGCCGCTATTACTGAACGTGTCAAAGTCCAGCAAGATGATTTAAATGCCATGCAAGCAAAACAAGCTTGGTCTACAGCTATGCTTGTAAGCGTTTCGTTATTGCTAATACTGATGGGGAGTCAACTTATTGTGAACCCCGTTAACAACTTAAAAAAGATTATAAGGATCATGGCCCACAGCGATGGTCAGCTTCCACCCCTTTCAAGACAAGCGCCAAAAGAACTGATTGATGTAGAGAAAGATTTACATTGGCTTTATGATCGACTACAGCAGTTGGAGCATATTAGAACCGCCTTGCTGCGACACGCTGCTCACGAGCTTAAAACTCCGCTTGCCAGCATTAAAGAAGGCTGCAGCTTGTTGTCTGAAAACGTGGTGGGCGAGTTGAATAACAGTCAACGCGAAGTACTTTCGCTACTTACTGCTAGCACGCAAAGGCTCAACACGCTGGTGGAAAAGTTGCTCGACTACAACCTGCTGTTGCAACAAGCTCAGCCAAAAATGGTACAAAGTGACGTTAGTAAGTTAGTTTCTGCTTGTTTAGAAGATTACGCGCTCGCCATTCAGGATAGAGAAGTGGAAGTAAAGATAACTGCGTCCGAGGTGCGTATAGACGAGGAGCTGTTTAGAAGAATACTTGATAACTTGGTGTCCAATGCGGTCGCGCATGGCGCAGTGGGAAGACCGATAAATATTAGCCTTTATAACGAAAACGATAATCTTGTACTGGATGTTGCCAATCGCGGTAAGCGTATTGCTCCAGAGTCAGTACATACTTTATTTGAACCTTTTATCCGAGGAACCGAGCCGAGAAACGACAATGTCATTGGGACGGGTTTAGGGTTATCAATTGTTGCCGATTGCGCTCGACTGATGCATGGTGATGTGCGTGTTGTAGATGTAGACTATGCCGATGTTTGCTTTAGAGTGACCATTGGGCAACAGGAAAAATAAAATGAGAATAAGTGGTTTAATTGTCGCCTTACTGGTGCTGACAGGATGTCAGAGTTTAACCAGGAACAACGACAACGCAGGTGAGCCAGAAAAGGTGACGCCTGTAGCTAAAATAGAACGTGGCCTTTGTTTATTTGTTGAGCCTCCACAGGGGTTCGAGCACAATTGCGATGCAACCTATTGGCTTAACGCGTGGATTGACGCGGCCAACCAACCTTGGTTAGAGCGTAAGCAAGCATTAAAAGCGTTAGGTGATACAGCATCTGACACGCTTCACGCCTACGTTTTAACACTACCAACAGATACACCTTATCAAGACAGGTTGCGCGCGCAGCTTGCCCTAAATGATATTGCTGGAACATTTACACCCACTGCGCAAGAAGTGGTGACTGTTATTGCTGCGTCGCACAACAATCAGATTATGCAGCTTGAATCTGCCATGGTGGTGTTGGAGCAAGAAAATACTTCTCGTGGCGAGAAAGTAAAAGCACTTGAAATTGAAGCAGTTAACCTGCGCAAAAAACTAGAAGAATTGTTGCAGATTGAAGCAACACTGATGGATAAAAACAGGAGTACACAACAGTGAGCGAAAAGGCGAGTAGTAACCCTAACTTATTGTTGGTAGATGACGATAAGAGCTTATTGCGCTTATTAACCATTCGTCTGGAAGGCGAAGGTTATGAGGTGACCGCAGTGGAAGACGGTCAATCAGCGTTAAGAAAGCTTCAAAACGACAACTACGATGTAGTATTAAGTGACTTGCGTATGCCGGGCTTAGATGGTCTGAGTTTGTTTGAAGAAATTATGGGAATTAGAAAAGATATTCCTGTAATTCTGATGACGGCTCACGGCACCATTGCTGATGCGGTAGCAGCCACTCAGCGTGGTGTATTTGGGTTTTTGCCTAAACCTGTCGATCACGACGAATTACGCGCGCTGCTGCAAAAAGCACTTAGCCAGTCTCAAGCTGCACAGCCTGGGGATTGGGCAAAGGACATCATTACCCGTTCTCCAGAAATGCTAAATGTACTAGACCAGGCGTTCCGCATAGCTCAGCGTGAAGTATCTGTGCTTATTAGCGGCGCGAGCGGTACAGGTAAAGAACTGCTTGCTAATGCCATTCATAAAGCCAGTAACCGCAGCGACAAACCATTTGTAGCTATTAACTGTGGAGCATTACCTGAAAACTTGCTTGAGTCTGAGCTATTTGGTCATGCCAAAGGTGCGTTTACCGGTGCTGTAGCTGCTCACCCTGGTCTGTTTAGAGAAGCCGACGGCGGTACCTTGTTCTTGGATGAGATTGGCGATATGCCGATGACGCTGCAGGTAAAACTGCTGCGTGCATTACAAGAGCGCCAAATTCGTCCAGTAGGTAGCAGCAAGCACGTAGACATCGATGTGCGTATCATTTCTGCAACGCACAAAGACTTGCACAAAGAAATGGAAGAAGGCACCTTCCGCGAAGATTTATATTACCGTCTAAACGTGGTGAACCTAAAACTTCCGTCGCTAAAATCGCGAAGTGAAGATATTCCACTTCTGGCTCGCTCGCTGCTGCAGCAAAGCGCACAGCGTCATGGCGTGAATGTAAGCCAATTTTCTGATGACGCTATGCAACAGCTGGTAACCTCATCTTGGCCAGGTAACGTACGTCAGCTTGTGAATGTGGTCGAGCAGTGTGTTGCGTTAACGCAAACGCCTGTGATTCCGCTTCACTTAGTAGAGCAGGCCTTGTCTGCCACTAAACAAAGCTGGCCAACGCTTACAGAGGCTAGAGACGCGTTTGAACAGCAATACTTGCACAAGCTTCTTAAAATGACTGACGGCAACGTAACGCGCGCGGCAGAGCTTGCTGGTAGAAATAGAACTGATATGCACAAGCTTATGAAAAAGCACGAGCTAGACGCAGCTGATTTCAGATAGACATAGTCGAGCTTGAAGAGTTATTAAACGCATCACTTTTTAGTGATGCGTTTTTGTTTTGCGATACGAAAAGCGTAGGGCTGGAGTTATGCTGGAAGGTGCTCTGAAAAAATAATGGTTTCAACTGTGCGGGCGTGGTTTTTTAAGCTTTCTATCTCAACATCTAAAAAGTCACGTGGTTCATCAAACAGTAGGCATAACGTACCCAATTCATAGCCATCTTTGTTGCGCAAGATAGCACCTGCGTAAGCTCTTATGTAAGGGCTGCCAGTAACCAGCGGGTTATTAGCGAATAGCTTATCGGCTTTAGCGTCGGGAACAATCAAGTATTCTTCTTCGGCTATCGCGTAGGTGCAAAACGAGATATTACGCGGTGTTTCGGTAGCATCCATACACTGGCGAGACTTAAACCATTGGCGATCTTCTGCAACAAGGCTTACCAAGCAGGTTTTAGCATTAAATTCTTCTTGTACAGCTTTGGTGAGCTCGTCAAGTTGTTCGCTTGGGGAAGTATCTAAAATATCTAACGATTCAAGCGCAGCAATACGCGCTTTCTCATATTCATGGTTCATTGAGGCTATTTCACGGTAAATAATGGTGTAGTACCAAAATAGATAAGAGCAGTAGTTTACCGCTGAATTAGAAAAACGCTATCTATTAAAAAATATTGATAGGCTCAATGTCAGTTGCTCGTCATCAAAACAGTGAATTCTGCTCTGGTTGAGTTTTAATAGACAGGTTATTTAGCGCGAGTGATGGAGTAGTGTTGTTATACAAATCGATAAACTGCTGCGCTAACCAGGGAGCATCTTTGTTGTCTGGGCGGTGACAAAAAAAGTAAACGTCTTTTCCTTCACTTTGCCAAATCTTCACTTTTTTCACCCAAGGCAATAAACAGCGTTGGTTGTCATCATCTATATCGTTACCGACAAAGCGGACAATGGGAGTATGGCCTGTAGCGATAACATTTACTGGTACACGAGGCTTTTTCTCTCGCACTTCCTCTAGCATCGCACGTCTATTTGTTCCCCCTGAGTCTAAAGAGCCAGTGAAAAGCGCTCGGGTGTCCATAATGATTCTGTTCGCACCGTGGCGGATCAAAAGTTGATTAAGCGCCTTTTCCTCATCACCCTTTGCAAAAAATGCCAGGTGGCGCACCTCAACCGCTATGTTTAATTCTTGAGGTAACGCCGCTAAAAAAGTATCCAAAATGGATAGCTTTTCTGGCCCAAAAGAAGCGGGCAGTTGCAGCATCATGACTCCTAGCTTTTCTTTTAACGGGCTTAATAAAGCAAGCTGTTGGGCAACCTCTTCATCACAATGCTGTAATTGATGTACATGAGTAATGTTCTGGTGAAACTTGAAAGTAAATCTGAAGTGGCAGGGTACTGAATCGCACCATCTCGCTACAGCGTCTTGGTGGGGAAGAGAGTAAAATGTGGTATTCCCTTCAACCGTATTACACTCCTTAGCATACAGCGACAATCCATTATCAGACTTGGGATAATTAGCAAACCACGTGCTTGGCCAATGGCTGTGTTGCCACATTGGCAATCCAATATAGAGATTTCCTTGTGATATGGCTGATTTGTGCATATTTGTCATTGGGCTTTATCAAGCATTTGTTTATACTATGCGGCCTTTAAATCATTACATTATGCATGTTGTGGGCGGGCCAGCTAATTGGCCAGCAAGTTTACGTGATTTTTGGCAAAGTCTTAAGCCCAAAAGTAAGCGGTTTTGAACGCCAATTCATTGCATGCGAAGCAAGAAAAAACATCAGGGGTCAAGGACCATGCGCACAGATTACTGTGGGAATATCGATTCATCATACATTGGACAAGAAGTTACCCTTTGCGGGTGGGTTAATAAGCGTCGCGATTTAGGCGGTGTAATTTTCATCGACTTACGCGACCGCGAAGGTATCGTACAAGTGGTGTTCGACCCAGATTTACCAGACGTGCTATCGGTAGCTAACACCTTGCGTAGCGAATTCTGCGTGAAGCTAACGGGTAAAGTGCGTGCGCGCCCTGAAGGTCAAGTTAACAAAGACATGCGCACAGGTGAGATTGAGATCCTAGGCACAGGCCTTGAAGTGATCAACAAGTCTGACGTACTTCCACTAGACTGGAACCAAGAAAACTCAGAAGAACAGCGCCTTCGCTATCGTTATCTAGACCTTCGCCGTCCCGTAATGAGCCAGCGCTTACAGTTCCGTGCAAAAGTTACTGGAGCTGTACGTCGTTTCCTAGAAGAAGAAGGTTTCCTTGATATTGAAACGCCTATTCTTACTAAGGCAACGCCAGAAGGTGCACGTGACTACCTAGTGCCAAGCCGCACACACAAAGGTGAGTTCTTTGCACTTCCGCAATCGCCACAGCTTTTCAAACAGCTTCTGATGATGTCGGGCATGGATCGTTACTATCAAATCGTTAAGTGCTTCCGCGATGAAGACTTACGTGCCGACCGTCAGCCAGAATTTACCCAAATCGATATTGAGACCACGTTCTTAGATGCCGATGGCGTAATGTCTATTACCGAGCGTATGATCCGCGACTTGTTCAACAAAATGCTAAACGTTGACCTTGGTGACTTCCCGCGCATGACGTATAAAGAAGCCATGACGCGCTTTGGTAGTGACAAGCCAGACCTACGTAACCCGCTAGAGTTAACAGACGTTGCAGACTTGCTTGCTAACGTTGACTTTAAAGTATTCAGCGGCCCGGCAAACGACCCTAAAGGTCGCGTTGCGGCAATTCGCGTACCCGGTGGGGCGTCGCTTTCGCGTAAGCAAATTGACGAATACACCAAATTTGTAGGTATTTACGGCGCGAAAGGCCTGGCTTGGATTAAAGTTAACGATGCTGGTGCTGGTCTTGAAGGTCTACAGTCGCCAATCCTTAAATTCCTAACTGAAGACATCACTAACGCCATGCTAGAGCGCACTGGCGCACAAAGTGGCGATATTCTATTGTTCGGTGCAGACAGCTACACTGTGGTTACCGAAGCGATGGGCGCACTTCGTCTTAAGCTTGGTGAAGACTTTGAGCTTCTTGAAGGCGAGTGGAAACCACTTTGGGTTGTTGACTTCCCAATGTTCGAAGAGTTTGACGGTCAGCTACACGCTATTCACCACCCGTTTACCGCGCCGCGTGGTTTAACGCCAGAAGAACTTAAAGCTAACCCAGCTGAAGCCTTATCTGATGCTTACGATATGGTATTGAACGGTGTTGAATTAGGCGGTGGTTCTGTACGTATTCACAATGAAGACATGCAGTCTACGGTATTCAACATTCTTGGCATTGACGATGAAGAAGCGAAGAACAAGTTTGGCTTCTTGCTTGACGCGCTGCGCTTTGGTGCGCCGCCGCATGCAGGTCTTGCGTTTGGTCTAGACCGTTTGGTAATGCTAATGACGGGCGCAACCTCTATTCGTGATGTTATGGCATTCCCTAAAACGACCACAGCGGCATGTCCGTTAACATCGGCGCCTAGCCCTGCGAACCCACAGCAGCTTGAAGAGCTTGCTATTGCAACGGTGAAAAAGCAATCGTAATTTATGGCGTATAAGAAGCCTGAATCTGCACTGGTAGTGTTGTACGACCAACACTACCGAGTGCTGCTTTTGCAACGACAAGACGACCCCACCTTTTGGCAGTCGGTAACCGGCGCGTTAGAAGAGGGGGAGTTACCCTTAGAAACGGCATATCGTGAAGTGTGTGAAGAAATTGGCATCGATGCCAAAGCACACGGCTTTGTGGTCAACGACCACGATAAGCAAAACCAATATGAAATTCGTAGCCGCTGGCTACATCGTTATCCTCCTGGTACTGTGCACAACACAGAACACGTATTTTCCCTTCAAATAAACAGCGATTTACCCCTTGTTTTAACAGAGCACTTACAGTACGAATGGGTGTCGAAAGACGAAGCACTCGCGCGTTTATGGTCTCCCTCTAATAAAGAAGCGGTATCTTTGTTTGTACCGAGTGTGCCTTAATGGTTATACTGGGTATAGATCCAGGTTCTCGGATCACAGGCTACGGTTTAATTGCACGCAAGCAAGGTAAACTGGTGTATGTAGCAAGCGGATGCATTCGCGTTGGAACGGCAGATTTACCCTCTCGTCTTGCTAATATTTTTACCGGTGTTGGCGATATTATTCGTCAATATAAACCCGACCAGTTTGCTATTGAGCAGGTATTTATGGCGAAAAACCCTGATTCAGCGCTGAAGCTTGGTCAGGCCAGAGGTGCCGCGATTGTGGCAGCCACCCAAGCGCAACTTCCTGTTGCTGAATACAGCGCAAGGCAAATTAAGCAGTCGGTAGTTGGAAAAGGTGGCGCAGATAAAACGCAAGTTCAGCACATGGTAAAACACCTGCTGAATTTAAGCGGCACGCCACAGGCCGATGCTGCCGATGCATTAGCCGTTGCCTTGTGTCATGCACACACTGAACAGAGCCTGATAAACATGGCAGGGCAAGCCCGAAAAACCGTTCGTGGTCGTTTGCGCTAATACTGCTCGAAGCTCACGCTTTTACAGAGATAATTCATGATTGGACGAATTCGCGGTACGTTGGCTGAGAAACAGCCTCCAGAAATTCTTGTAGATGTAGCCGGTGTTGGCTACGAAATTCACATGCCTATGACCAGTTTCTACCAGCTTCCCGCGGTGGGTGAAGAAGTGGTGGTGTACACACACTTTGTGGTTCGTGAAGACGCCCAATTGCTGTTTGGTTTTGCTGATAAAATGGAAAGAGGGCTTTTCCGAGAATTGATCAAAGCCAATGGTGTAGGTCCAAAATTAGGCCTTGCTATTTTATCTGGAATGTCGGCAAGCCAGTTCTTGGCAAGTGTACAAAATGAAGATGTTTCTGCACTCGTCAGCTTACCGGGTATAGGTAAGAAAACCGCAGAGCGTTTAGTGGTAGAGCTTAAAGACCGCCTAGCAAAATTTGGTAAGGCGCAGAGTATTGCTGTACCGCCCCCAAGTGGCGACTTGCTATCCACCAACACTATTGTTGCTGTAAACGACGCTCGGGAAGAAGCGCAAAGCGCGCTTATTGCACTGGGCTATAAACCTGCTCAAGCGAGCAAGCTAGTCGACAGCGTATATAAAGAGGGCATGGAAAGTGAGGCCCTTATTCGCGAATCATTAAAAGCGGCCATATAATGGCGCTCAACGAAGACAGCGGTTCTTAGTCTGCCTGTCTTCACGTCACCGTTTAAAGTAGAACTATCATGATTGAAGCCGACAGACTGATTACGCCTGAAGCCAGCACCGAAGACGAGGTCATCGACCGCGCCATTCGCCCTAAAATGCTGGAAGACTATACGGGGCAGCCTCACGTATGTGAGCAAATGGAAATTTTTATTCAAGCTGCGCGTAATCGCGACGATGCGCTAGACCATCTACTTATTTTCGGTCCGCCAGGACTGGGTAAAACCACGCTTGCGAACATTGTGGCAAATGAAATGGGCGTGAACATTAAAACCACGTCAGGCCCTGTGCTTGAGAAAGCTGGCGACTTGGCTGCACTGCTTACCAACCTTGAGCGCAATGATGTATTGTTCATAGACGAAATACATCGCTTAAGCCCAGTGGTAGAGGAAATTCTCTATCCTGCCATGGAAGACTATCAGCTTGATATTATGATAGGCGAGGGGCCTGCCGCCCGTTCAATTAAGCTAGACCTTCCTCCTTTTACGCTGGTAGGCGCTACCACCCGCGCAGGCTCGCTAACGTCGCCATTACGCGACCGTTTCGGCATTGTTCAACGCCTTGAGTTTTACAACGTAAAAGACCTTACCAGTATTGTGGCAAGAAGTGCGAGCTATCTGAATTTAGACATGAACGATGAAGGTGCGCAAGAAGTGGCTCGTCGTTCGCGTGGCACACCGCGTATTGCCAATCGTTTGTTACGCCGTGTTCGAGACTACGCAGAAATTAAAGCAGACGGCACGGTGGGGGCCGATACGGCATCGAAGGCACTGGATATGCTTGACGTTGATAAAGAAGGTTTCGATTACATGGATCGTAAATTGCTTACTGCTATTATCGAAAAGTTTGATGGTGGGCCAGTAGGCTTAGACAATTTGGCAGCAGCCATTGGTGAAGAAAAAGAAACCATAGAAGACGTTATTGAACCCTTCCTTATTCAGCAGGGCTTTTTACAGCGCACGCCTCGAGGCCGTATTGTGTCGCAGCGCGCTTATCTTCATTTTGGCTTCGCTCCGTCTGAATAATTTACCGCCCCTTTGTAAGAAGGTACAGATTCGTTTTAAAGGCCTAGCAGGATTGCTGGGCTTTTTTTGGCAACACAGAAAATACAGAAGCCGTTTCAAACGCTACAAGTAAATGCTCGTATGGGGGAAGCTGTAAGTTCAGAGCATTGAGATTGGATGGCGAATTATTGCATAGCGCAAGTTAAGCATGGGCCGCCAATATTTTGGTTTGTACCGATGCTAAATTACAGGCAAAAAAAAAGCCCGCTCATTGAGCGGGCTAAAACAACAAGTGTTGAAGGAAATAAATCCAGGGAACTCATGTCTAACAGGAGAATAACTCTTGCATGACCGTGCTAAGCACCATCACGCTCTGTACGACTGATGCTGTGCATTATAGGGAGAGCAGAAAAAACTACAATTGAGTAAAATTGTTGTTTTGAATTAGAAAAACTAATGTGTTAACTGGGTGTTTAATATTGGTTTACTTTTGATTAAATGTTAGCTTTGGTGGGGCTTGTGGAGTGTTTTTGTTCTGCATTTTGTCGCGCTAATTAGTTATTTTAACTCCGCTTTGGATTATTAAATTTTTAGGTGAAGGAATAGTTATGCATTTACACCAGGTAAGAGTGTATTACGAAGATACCGACGCAGGCGGTATCGTCTATTATGCGAATTACCTAAAGTTTATGGAGCGAGCCCGTACAGAGTGGCTTCGCGAGCTAGGTTTTGAACAAGACACGCTGATGGAACAATCCATCGCTTTCGTCGTCAAACACGTTGAAATGCATAACTATGCGCCTGCACGGTTCAATCAACTGTTGAGTATTGAAACTCGCGTTGTAGAATTGAAAGGCGCTAGTATGACGTTTCAACAAATTATTAAAAATGAACAAGGCGTTACATTGGTATCGGGAGATATCAAGGTTGCCTGCGTCGATTTGGCCGTTATGAAGCCAAAAAGATTACCACGTACTTTGTTAGGGGAAATTTCGCGTGTCATCTGATCTCACTTTTATTGGCTTGTTTTTACAAGCGAGTTTTATTGTTCAACTAGTTATGCTTTTGTTGCTAAGCGTGTCGATAGCGTCGTGGACGTTTATCTTCCAACGTAGCAAAGCGTTGTCGGCGGCACGCAACGAAATGCGTCAGTTTGAAGATAAGTTCTGGTCAGGCGCTGACCTTAACCGTCTTTATCAAGAGCTTTCTGCCAGAACTAACCTCACAGGCATGGGCAGCATCTTTTGCTCAGGCTTTAAAGAGTTTGTTCGCCTGCGCAAGTCTAACACCGCTACCAACGGCATAGTTGATGGTACATACCGTGCCATGCGCGTTTCTATGTCTCGTCAAGTCGAAGAATTAGAAAGTCGTCTACCCTTTTTAGCCACGGCGGGCTCAATTAGTCCTTACATCGGTCTATTTGGAACTGTGTGGGGGATCATGAATGCCTTCATCGCACTAGGTGAAGTGCAGCAAGCTACCCTTGCAATGGTAGCGCCGGGTATTGCAGAAGCACTTATTGCAACTGCTATCGGCCTGTTTGCCGCTATTCCTGCGGTTATTGCCTACAACCGTTTCAGCCATCAGGTTGAGAAGCTAGAAAATAGCTACGGCAACTTCATGGAAGAGTTCTCTGCAATCCTTCATCGCCAAGCCGTTGCTGCGCAAGCACAACAACAAGCCTAAGCGTTTACATTCCAAACGGAGGACTTGTTATGTATGTAAGAAAACGCCGCAGGCCGGTATCAGAGATAAACGTAGTGCCCTACATCGACGTGATGTTGGTGTTGCTTATTATCTTTATGGTAACGGCGCCGCTTATTTCTCAAGGGGTAAAGGTAGATTTGCCTAAAGCAAGTGCCAACCCGATAGAGCAAGAAGATACACCACCTATTATTGCGTCAGTGGATGTTAAAGGTCGCTACTTCCTTAATGTAGGCGAAGACCAGGAATCGCCAATTAGCGAAGAAGAGCTTGGCGCTATTGTAAAAGCACAATTGACCAAAGAGCCCAATACGCCCGTAGTGGTAAAAGGCGATGGACAAGTAGCGTATAACGAAGTGATACAGCTAATGGTGTTATTACAGCAGGCGGGTGTGCCTTCAGTAGGGTTAATGACGGATCCGGTTGAGTAATATAGATATGTCTAAACCTGAAGTGTCGAAAAGCACGTCAACCGCTAGCCACTCAAACAACGCGAGTAACGGTGTAAGTGGTGATAAAAAGAACGGCAAAAGTGCCAAGCAAGCCAACAGTATAAGCCCAGAACAAGTAGGCTTGTACAAGTCCATTGGTTTGCATCTTTTTATTGCTGCGCTGTTGCTAATTAGCGTCAGTTTCTCTCCTGACCCGTTGCCAAGTATGCCGTCGAATGCGCCTGTGATAGAAGCGACGTTTATTGATGCGCAAGCGATTGCGGATCAAAAAAGGGAGCAGGCACAAGCTGAAGCTCAAGCAAGAGCCGAAGAGCAAGAAAGGCAAAGAAAAGCAGAAGCCGCGGCAGAGAAAAAACGCCGGCAGCAGCTAGCAGCCAAGCGTGCGAAAGAGAAGCGTGAAGCAGAAGCGGCTGAAGCGAAACGTCAGAAAGACTTGGAGCGCTTAGCGGCGCAGAAGGAACAAGAGCGTAAGGAGCGCGAAGCAAAAGCGAAAGCTGAGGCTGAGCGAAAGAAAAAAGAAGCAGCTGAACGCGCTGAAATGGAAAGGATCATGCAAGAGCAGCTTGCAAAAGAACAAGCTGCTCAGCAAGAACGTAGGCGAAAACAGGTACTTACTGAAGTAGAGCGTTATACCGCGCTTATTCAGCAAACCATAAAGCGCAATTTGTATTCGGACGACAGCTATCAAGGCAAAACCTGTCGATTGAATATTCGGTTAGCAACGACAGGGTTTGTTACGAGTATTCGTGTACTCGGCGGCAATGATGCGCTGTGTAGAGCGGCAGAAAGCGCGGTTCGCAGGGCCGAAAAGTTACCGGTATCTGATGCGCCAGACGTTTACGAGCAGTTAAAAGACATTACTTTAAAAGTGGAATTATAGTGGTATGAAAAAACTAGGTTTATGGATAGCGCTTATTACGATGGCATTCAGTGCCAAAGTGTTTGCATCCTTAGAAATTGTGATAACCGAGGGCGTAGATAGTGCACGTCCAATCGGGGTTGTGCCATTTAAATGGAAAGGTCAGGGCAGTATGCCTGGCGATATTTCTAAAGTGGTGATGGCCGACTTAATGCGTAGTGGTAAGTTTAATCCGGTATCTGTCGACAAAATGCCACAGTATCCGGAGACAGCGGAACAAGTGTCTTTCACTGCATGGGCAACCTTAGGTGTGGACACGGTTTTAGTAGGAAGTATTGAGCCACAAGGAGGCGACCGTTACCTTGTATCCTATGAGTTGATTGATGTACTTAAAGGGCAAGTTGACAATGGGCAAGCTAAAGTACTCAAAGACGGGAATTTGGTATCGAGTAATGATCACGTACTAGCTGCCCGTCAGGCAGTGATCAACGGCCGAGATTTTCGCCAGTATGCGCATCGAATTAGCGACATTGTGTATGAAAAATTGACCGGTGTTCGCGGTGCATTTTTAACGAAAATTGCTTACGTCATTGTTCGCGACCGTGACACGGTAGAAAAACCTTACCAATTAGTCATTGCAGACTACGATGGTGAGAACGAAACGCGCTTGTTGTCTTCGCCAGAGCCGCTTATGTCGCCAGTGTGGTCGCCTGATGGCGAGAAGCTTGCCTACGTTAGTTTTGAAAATCGTAGACCGCAAATATTCATTCAGAATATCTACACCAGCGAGCGTACGCGCATTACTGATTTCCCTGGAATAAATAGTAGCCCGGTGTTTTCACCAGATGGCAAGCAACTTGCAATGGTTTTATCGAAAGATGGAAACCCTGAACTCTATGTGATGGACTTAGCGACAAAAAATCTTCGCCGAGTAACACGAAATAGAGCGATTGATACGGAGCCCGCGTGGCTACCAGACGGCAGTGGGTTAATATTTAGCTCGGAACGGGGTGGTAAACCCCAGATATATAGCGTAAATTTAAATTCTGGGAAAGTAAGGCGAGTTACCTTTGTAGGTGAACAGAACCTTGGCGGTACGATTTCCCCAGACGGCAAGCAAATGATTATGGTAAACCAAACTAATGGGAACTATCACATTGCGAAGCAGTCTTTGGATGGTGGATCACCTCAAGTACTGACACGGACGTACTTAGATGAATCACCAAGCGTAGCGCCGAATGGAAGCATGATTATATACAGCACCCTTCACGAGGGAACCCAAGTGTTGTCACTGGTTTCTTTAGATGGGCGTTTTAAAGCTAGGTTACCAGCAGCCAATGGGCAAGTTAAATCGCCAAGTTGGTCACCATTTTTGTTCTAACAATTTAACGACTAAACAATAAAATTTAAGGATTAGTAGGATGCAAATGAATAAAGTGATGAAGAGCTTCATTATCGCATTGCCAGTAGTGACAATGATGGCATGTTCTTCAGGCCCTAGCGAAGAAGAATTGGCAGCAGAGCGTAACCGCCTTGCACAAGAACAAGCGGCTGCAGAAGCGGAAGCACGTGAAGCAGAAGCACAGCGCGTTAAAGCAGAAGCTGCACAGCGTATGAAGCGTCAAGAAGAAATGGTTCAGCAAGAAATGGAAGCGCTGAAGAACGAACAAACCGTTTACTTTGACTTTGACCGCTCAAGCATCAAGCCAGAGTTCCAGCGTATTTTAGACAAGCACGCGGCGTTCTTGGTGAAAAACCCAAGCACTAAAGTGACTATTGAAGGTCACACTGACAGCCGTGGTACGCCTGAGTACAACATCGCGCTAGGCGAACGTCGTGCACAGTCTGTTGAAACTTACCTACTTAATGCTGGCGTAAGCAGCAGCCAAGTAACAGTAGTTTCATACGGCGAAGAAAAACCAGCAGTGATGGGGTCTACTGAGTATGCATTTGCTCAAAACCGTCGCGGAGTGGTTGTTTACCGCTAATGACTATTCTAACGAATAAGACATTAAAAATGGGCGTCACTTTATGTGCCGCCCTTGCTGTTTCTACCGCATTTGCGCAAGCGCCTGTGGTAGACGCCAATGGCGGCAGTGAATTAGAGCAGCGTATTGTTGTGCTAGAGCGTATTGTTAAGAGCCGAACCGAAATGCAACACAGGCTTCAAACGCAACTAGACAACATGCAAATGGAAGTCGACCAGCTGCGTGGTGCGGTTGAAGTTAATACCAATGAACTTCAAAAAGTACTTGAGCGTCAGCGTGAGCTTTACCTTGAAATAGATAAACGGGTGGAGGCACTTAAGCAAAGCGGCGCGCTACAAGGTAGTGCCATGCCTAGTGCAGGTGTTGATTCGGGCTCTGTGAGCTCTCCAACAGCATCTACTCCAACGCAAGCTCCGCAAGCAGGTGAAGATGAAGCCTACGAAAATGCGGTGAATTTGATCCTTAAGTCTCGTGAGTACGATAAAGCCATTCCTGCGTTTCAATCGTTCATTTCACGCTTTCCCAACAGTGGTTACGCACCAAATGCGCACTATTGGTTAGGGCAACTGTTGTTTAATAAGCAGCAGTGGAGCGAAGCAAGTGAGCAATTTAATATTGTAGCTAATCGCTTTACCGATTCTTCCAAGCGTCCTGATGCCTTATTAAAACTAGGTGTCATTGCCGAGCGAACGGGAGACAGTTCAACAGCGCGTCAGCTGTTCCAACAAGTTGTAAATGATTACCCTGATTCTTCGGCAAAACGCCTCGCTGAATCTCGGTTAAATAACTTGTAATGAACAAAGCCTCTTTTAAAGAGGCTTTTTTATGAGTTAGAGAAAAGTTTTTTTCAAAAAATTCCATTTAGAGTGCATAAAACTTCTGCACCAAATTTCACTGTATTTCGTAGAAACCTGACTAAACTCAATTAGTACTGGTATAAATACTCAGCGATTTGTTTTCATTTTGACCGTTTAGTCGTAATTTGACAGAAAAATGAAAATAAAAGGACGTTATGGGTTGCGTCGAATAAAAATCTGAGTATTATATGCCGCCGTTGCCAAGACACAGGCAACAACAGGAAAGAAAGGGTCGTTAGCTCAGTTGGTAGAGCAGTTGACTTTTAATCAATTGGTCGCTGGTTCGAATCCAGCACGACCCACCACTTTCTCTCCTAGCATCAAATGATGGGTCGTTAGCTCAGTTGGTAGAGCAGTTGACTTTTAATCAATTGGTCGCTGGTTCGAATCCAGCACGACCCACCATCAAGTCTCAAACTCAAATATTCCTTTTTTAAATAATCTCCTCAGTACAAAACACCAATGCTTATTGCGTTTTAAAACGCTACTCGTCTCATTTGCACTTTGATCTGGTTTACCTAACCCCATGTAGTAGAACAGGTAAGCATAACTACGACTATTTAATTACCCTTATGTTGATTAGGTAGTGTGTAATTTTTATGACAGTTGGGTATAATCCGCACCCTTGTCGCAACAGAGATGTAGGTTAATGTCAGTAGCATTTCGAGTGGATCAGGTAGAGTACCCGTTCCCAGCAAAACCACAGCCATTGTCAGAAGCACGTAAAGCTGAATTAAAGGCTGAGATCAAAGCTTTACTTAAAGCCCGTAACGCTGTGCTTGTCGCACACTATTACACCGACCATGAAATTCAGGCACTCGCTGAAGAGACTGGTGGCTGCGTGGCAGACTCATTGGAAATGGCGCGCTTCGGAAGAGATGCACAAGAACAAACCTTAATTGTTGCTGGCGTTCGCTTCATGGGTGAAACGGCAAAAATTCTTAGCCCTGAAAAAACCGTACTAATGCCAACACTTGAAGCAACGTGTTCGCTTGATATTGGTTGCCCGGTAAAAGAGTTTAGCGAATTCTGTGATCAGCACCCTGACCACACTGTAGTGGTTTACGCGAATACATCAGCGGCAGTAAAAGCGCGCGCTGACTGGGTAGTAACGTCAAGCATCGCGCTTGAAATCGTTGAGCACTTAGACAGCCAGGGCAAGAAAATCATTTGGGGCCCTGACCGACACTTAGGCTCGTACATTGCCAAGCAAACGGGTGCCGACATGCTAATGTGGCAGGGCGAGTGTATCGTTCACGACGAGTTCTCTGCACAGAAACTAGCAGACATGAAAGCACTGTACCCAAATGCCGCGATACTGGTTCACCCTGAATCACCCGCAAGCGTGGTAGAAATGGCAGATGCAGTTGGCTCAACCAGTCAATTGATAAAAGCCTCGCAAACCATGGATAACGACACCTTTATTGTTGCTACCGATAAAGGCATCTTTTACAAGATGCAACAACTTACTCCAGAGAAGACGTTTATAGAGGCTCCAACGGGCGGTAACGGCGCTACGTGTAAAAGCTGTGCTCACTGTCCTTGGATGGCAATGAACGGCTTAGAAGCGATTAAGGCGTCTTTAACGGGCGAAACTGATGGGCATGAAATCTTTGTTGATGATGAATTGCGTAAAGGTGCACTTATTCCACTTGATCGCATGCTTAACTTCTCAGCCGAGTTAAAAGCGAAAGGCGGGCTATAAGCGCACGTTTTATAAGCACTTGCTGAATATTTTCCAGCAAGTTCTTGATTAAGCGCGCGGCTTTACCTACTATACGCGCGCTCAAGGGTTTTCGTCGTTGAAATCTTCTTGATACAAAATTTGGAGAGATGGCTGAGTGGCTGAAGGCGCACGCCTGGAAAGTGTGTATACGTTTATAGCGTATCGAGGGTTCGAATCCCTCTCTCTCCGCCAAATACTGAGAACCGGCTTTAGGCCGGTTTTTTTGTGCCTGCCGATCAGCGCTGGATGATGCGCGGATACTTTTCGCTTACGTAAAAAGAAACCCGCTATGAAGCGGGTTTCTTTTTAAACGCGATTGTTGCGACGCTGGTATGCTAAAGCTAATGGCTTTTCACCTGTGATGTCGCGCCGCTGCTAATTACTTCGCAATTTGCTGGTGAAGCTTGATTAGGTCAGGAAGCTTTTTCGCGTAAATCGCTTTCTTTGTACCTGGGTGAAGTAATTGGCTCACGAACGTGCGTAGGAAGCCAAGTACAAACGTTTGAACGCGATCAGCGTCTGCATCACTTGGGTTAGCAATAAGCTTGTCTGTCTCCGCTTGTACTTTATGTACAATCGGGTCCATGGTGTCTTTTCCAGAAACTAGGTCATTACCAGTCACAACGCCTTTGCCAAGCAAGTCTCTAACTGCTGAGTATAAATCAGCAGAAACAGCGTTAGACTGTCCCCAGTTCGCAATGTTGAATTCTTCAGCAATCTTATCTAGATCAGCAGTTGGGTCGTTCGACTTCAATAGGCTGTCGATAAGTTTATGGGCTTCAGTTTGTTTTACGGGTGTTGATAATTCTGACATGGTTACATTTAATGATTATGTGGGTGAGCGCGTTATAAATATTCTGCCAGACAATGTCAACCCGTTTGCCGCTAATAGAGGCAAGAACGGGAGAGGAGCTTGCTAAGTCATGATGTAAACATGGCGAACCAAGCTCCGAAATAGCACCGAAATAGCAAAGAAATATTACTGAAAGAGTAGCAAAATAGAGAAAAGGCACCTGCTGCCAAGCACCCTTTATCAAATGAGTAAACGGGCTACGCGGAGATCCTATTCTCTTTGTCTACTTTTTCTATCTTGCCTGTTCGACGTGCTGGAAAAGGCAACTTAATTGGACGTCTACCACTTAATGTAGCGTGTTCTGATTTCACACTATAGTTAGCGCTGTCTTTACTATGCATGCCCTTGGGGGTATCAGTTACATCGAAAAGCGGAGCAACAGGCTGTCTGTTTTCCTCTAGCTGGTAAGCAAGGACTTTGTTTTCGGTTTCTAAAAAGGCACTTCCAGCTTGCTTACCAAGCTTATAATCATGACGAAGTTGTGCGTCTGTACTACCTAACAATTTACTTTGAAGCTTATCCGACGCAAAAATTTGAATAACCTCTACGCCTTCTGGCGGGTTTTCAATAAACGCCAGTTCTTTTTGATACGCTTGTTCGTGCTGCAGCAGATAGTCGATGGTCTTTGGGCACGTGCCCGTTGCGCACATTACCGCGCTTAACTTTTGTAGCCAAGGCGACTGTACTTGAAAGCCTCTATCTACGGTGCGAATAACTACGATTTTCGTCGCGCCGCGCTTGTATGCTTCGGTAACAGGCAACGGTGCAGCCAAGCCACCGTCTAGAAAGAAATCGGTATTGGCTGCCTGTTTCGTCTCGACGTCAATGTGCAGCGGTACGCCCTGTTTGTAAAGTAAGGGGAGGGCGCTCGAAGCCTTGATAAGATCGACCCAGTTGTGAGTACTTTTCATTGGATCGAGAAAATACGCCTGTCTGTCTCTGGAATTTGTGGCGGTAAATAAAATTTCTCTGTCCGCAACATTAGCCTTCGCAGTATCAAGATCAAGTAAACGGTTCGCTTCTTGGGTTTTGTCAAAGTACCAGTCTAAATCGACAATATGTTTGCCCATTAAACCTCTTCCCATTTGGAAAAAGCGTTTGTGTCGAGTTAAGCCGCGAATAAGACGCTTTGCATAGCCTTTTTGACGCGCCACAAAACTCGTTAAGTTCTGTGAACCTGCTGAAGTGCCAATAAGAATATCGAAAGGGTCGTGTCCGGCGTCTAACCATGTATCGAGTACGCCTGCCGTAAAAATTCCTCGCTGTCCACCACCTTCCGCAACCAAGGCAACTTTGCCATTGTTCGACATTTCAGCACTGTGTGCTTTTGTATAAGCGAGAGAAGGAGCAGATTGTTGACCCGACATGATAACCCTCTATTTGACCATGACTACAAATTGACTACTTGGTCTAATTGTAGGGAGATCACGATGCCGGAGAAAATGGAAATAATAAATCGGACTGATAGGAAATAACTGATACTGAAACACTTTTTGTTATTTCATTGTGATTTTTGTGTTTACATTTTGATCGTTTAATCGCAGTCTAACAAAGTGTTGAAAGCTAAACTTTCATTGGGAGTCAATAATGAAAATTGCCGTGTTAGGTGCGGGAAGTATTGGATGTTATGTAGCGGGCTGCCTGTTAGCCTCTGACCCCACATTGAGCGCCGCTAATGCGCTTACGCTCATTGGCCGTCAGCGTTTATATGATGATATTACTGCTAATGGTCTTAAAGTAACGGATTGGCAAGGGCGTGAGCAGCTAACAAAGCCTGAGCATATCGCTTTTTCAATTGAGAACGATAGTTTAGTTGATGCTGACGTCATTTTGCTTTGCGTTAAAAGCCAAGATACCGAGCAGGCTGCTGCGATAATCAATCAGCATGCAAAGCAATCAGCAGTCGTAGTCAGTCTTCAAAACGGAGTGGGTAATGCACACCTGCTGCGCCAGCACATAAAACAATGCGTAATTGCAGGTATGGTGCCTTTCAATGTTTTTTATAAAGGTAACGGCCATTTTCACTGTGGTACTGAGGGTAATATTGCCCTTGAAGACCCCAATAACCAATGTAGTGACATTATAAAAGCGCTTAACAACGCGTCGTTGCCCGTTACGGTTTATAACGATATGAAAGCTGTACAGTATGGCAAACTTATTATGAACTTGAATAACGCAGTCAATGCACTGTCGGGTATACCGCTGAAATCACAGCTAGGGGATAGGCAATATAGGTTAGTTATGGCAAAGGTGTTGTCCGAGGCGTTAGCAGTACTAAAAGCGGAAGGAATTGCACCAGCAAGAACCGGTAAGGTCATTCCCAAACTGATGCCAAAAATTATGAAGCTACCTAATTTTTTATTCAATGTGATGGCTTCATCTACGCTTAAAATAGATCCCGAAGCACGTTCATCAATGTATGAAGATTTGGCGCTGGGGCGACGAACGGAGATTGATTATTTGAACGGCGAGATAGTCAGGCTCGGTGAAGAAAATCACATAGCGACGCCAGTGAATAAGCATATTGTTAACCTGATCAAACAACACGAAGTCGCTAAGAAAGGAAGTCCTCACTTACCGGCAAATGCTTTACTGTTAAAGTGACAGGCCTATCTAAGATGTATTTTAACGTTAAATATTACAGTTTTGTGTCATTTTTATGTCAGAGCACTTGATTCTTATACTAAAGTATATATCCTGCGCGCAAACTTCTGTTATTTTTAGTGTGCTTTGCTTTTTCAAAATCGTTTTTCTTCTTGTCTTCTGTTGAGTGCTTTATGGGCGTCGCTTTTCCATACGACGGTTGTAGCGTCTGAGGTTGATGTCGAGCGCGAATCTAGCGCAACGTTCTCTCAATACAATGGCAACGGCCTTTCATTTCAAAGCGACAACAATACCTTCTCGCTTCGCGTGCGCGGTAGACTTCAGTTTCGCTATGCCAATCCCGGTATAAGCCAGCCTACCGAGCGTGCTGACTTTGAGCATAACGCCGGTAATCAATTTGGCGTTAACAGGGCGCGGGTCAAATTAGATGGTCACATTGGTTTGCCTTGGATTAAATATGGTGTGGAATACGATGCTGTCGATCAGCGCACGCTGACCGCTACACTATCTTTTGAAAAGTATGACGCGCTTCGGTTTAAGGTTGGTCAGTGGAAAGTCGAGTATTCCAGAGAGCGCAGTGTTAGCAGTGGCGGCCAGCAAATGATGGATCGTTCAATCATCAACAGAATATTTACGCTAGATAGGCAAATGGGGGCATCCCTGTACGGTAATTTTGATGGCCCAGGCGCGGCCAATTTCAATTACTGGGTAGGAGTATTCAATGGCTCGGGCCGTGGTGATTATAGCAATCACGATGGCGAGAATATGTATACAGGGCGATTACAGTGGAATTTCTTAGGTGAGTCTGTCGGGTTTAAAAACAGTGACATTAAACGAACAGCTACTCCCAAAGCAGCTCTAGCAATAGCAGGGGCGAAGTTCAAAAGCCAGTTTACGCGTTTTTCATCGTCTGGCGCTGGTAATTTAGCCAACTTTAGTGCGGGCGAGATCGAAGGTCAGTACGACATTCAGCAGTTTGTGATTGATGGTGCCTATTTTTATAAAGGGTTTAATGCTCAAGCGGAATATCATGAAAAAGATATTGTGAATTTAGCGGACAACAATAGAGAAACTACGCTGCGCGGCTATTATGTGCAGGCGGGTTATTTTTTGAGTGAATCAATCAGCTGGTGGCCAGAGCCCCTTGAAATGGCTGCACGCTTCGGGACCTATTCGCCCCGAGACAGTGAACAAGACGAACGCTTTTTTGAAAAGACAGTAGCATTAAACTATTTTCTTAACGGCCACAAAAACAAACTTACCGCAGAGGTAAGCAGGGTTTCACTGGATCAGTTCGATACTGAAGTAGGGGACGAGACCATCTACTCTCTGCAGTGGGACGTCAGTTTTTAACTACTCACGCCGAGTGAGCAATAAAGCCAAACTAATAAAATGCTGCAAACTAAGTGACCTGAATAAATGCTATTCGTCTTATGTTAAACGATTAAGCACGTTTAGAATTTAATCAATAAGTCTAAAGTTGGTGATAGTATGAGCTCATCATTTTTTAAAAAGAGGAGAGTGACATGCAAGAAAGCACCAAACTCAACTATGTCGAATTTGCATCTCTAGATATTCGCCGCTCAAAAGCGTTTTTTGAAAGTGCGTTTGGCTGGTGTTTTACCGATTATGGCAGTGAATACAGTGCGTTTAGCAATGCTGGCATGGACGGAGGGATTTTTTCTGCACAACGTGTGATGAAGGCAGAAAGTGGTGCGCCTTTATTGGTGCTGTATTCCAATAACATTTCTGAATCGCAAGAATGTGTAGAAAAAGCAGGTGGAGCAATTACTAAACCGTTGTTTGACTTCCCGGGGGGCTGTCGCTTTCATTTTGTCGAGCCAGGTGGTAATGAGCTTGCTGTTTGGTCTGAGTCGGCAAAATAGCTCTATCGTGTCTACGATGTCTAGTGATTCTGGCTTTTATAGTCTGATAAAAAACGCCTTGCGTGTAATGACACAGCAAGGCGCTCTAAATTCAGATTAATTAGCTATAAGCTTGTCGTTACTTTTGCTCAAGCACAATGCGCAGCATTCTGCGAAGCGGCTCTGCGGCACCCCACAATAGCTGATCGCCGACAGTAAATGCCGAGATATATTCAGGACCCATGTTAAGCTTGCGAATACGGCCTACGGGAATAGACAGTGTACCGGTCACTTTCGCTGGCGTAAGTTCTTGCATCGTCGCGTCGCGATCGTTAGGAATCACTTTTACCCAGTCGTTGTGGTTAGCCAAGATTGTTTCAATTTCGGCTAGAGGCAAGTCTTTCTTTAGCTTAAGTGTGATAGCCTGGCTATGACAGCGCATGGCGCCAACACGTACACAAATACCGTCTATCGGCACTTCACTGCCTTTAATACCTAAAATCTTGTTGGCTTCCGCTTGGGCTTTCCACTCTTCGCGGCTTTGACCTGAAGGTAGTTGCGAATCGATGTACGGAATTAAGCTACCCGCAAGCGGAACACCGAACTGTTCACTAGGGTAGTCTGCGCTTCGAATAAACTCAGACACTTGCTGGTCAATTTCTAAAATCGCGGTAGCGGGATCTTCAACTTTAGCTTTCACATTACTGTGAATTGCACCCATTTGATTAATTAGCTCACGCATGTGCTGTGCACCCGAACCTGAAGCGGCTTGATAGGTCATTGGCGAAGCCCATTCAACCAAGTCTTTCTCAAACAGGCCACCGAGTGCCAGAAGCATAAGGGAAACCGTGCAGTTTCCACCTACGTAGGTACGAATGCCTTTTTCAATGCCACTATCAATTTCTTTACGGTTTACTGGATCTAGAATAATTACGGCATCGTCTTTCATACGAAGCGCTGACGCAGCATCAATCCAATAACCGTTCCAGCCAGTGGCTCTTAAATCGTTGTACACGGCTTTTGTGTAGTCGCCGCCCTGACAGGTAATAATGATATCCTGTTTAGATAGCGCTTCGATATCGTGCGCATCTTCTAGAACACCAGCATCCTTTCCAGCAAAATCTGGTGCTGCACTACCTTTTTGCGAGGTAGTGAAAAAGGTGGGCTCAATGTGCGCGAAATCTTGCTCTTCTTGCATGCGCTGCATTAATACTGAGCCAACCATACCGCGCCAGCCCACTAAACCTACTTTTTGTTGTGACATTAAATTGAGAACCCTTGTTACTAAAATGAAAAGTACTTCACCACCTATGCCTTTTGCTCAACGCTAACACATGTACTTATGAATTAACGTGTCTATCAATTGAACGTAGAATGATGTCGAACGCCGCTGCTTTATTGTGCTGGCGCAATACCTGTCGTTTTTATTTTTGTCTTTGCAGTCTAAGTGTTATTTATCCCGCTGGCTAGATGGTTTTTATAAATAATCTATCGCTGATATAAGCATTTTAGAAACGGTTAGTTCATGGCAAAAAATTTCAACAAAACACTTGAAGGAGCAATCAAAGCGCAGGGTAGAGAGCGAACCTGTATTAACCCCTCATTGTGCCTATGTACTGCTTACGGTCTAAAAATTGCTTTATAAATAGAATTAATCCCTCACAATGTGTGAGGAGATATACAATATTGAGATACGCTTTAAGGAAAACGTAGTTCTTAATATGAAAATAAAAGTGAGGAACGCATGCAGTACGATAGTCATAACAAATTTGCTACCACTACGGTATTTTTGCACTGGTTGGTTGGATTAACCATTATTGGCTTGCTTGCCACTGGGATTTACATGTCGGAAAACGGTGTGTATGCACTATACCCCTGGCACAAAGCGATTGGTTTTCTTGTACTCTTTGTCGCACTAGCACGTGTGGTATGGCGCATGAAAAATGGTTGGCCTAGCGCTGCTGCTAACTATAAGCCAATAGAGCACAAATTAGCGTCAGTTGTGCACTGGGTGTTGATTATCGCCACGCTCTTAATGCCAATTTCAGGCTTGATGGCGTCGGTATTGGGTGGGCACGGGCTGTCAGTTTTTGGTCTGGAGGTCTTCGCGCCAAATTATAGTGTTGAAGATCCTGAGAAAACGCTACCGATAAATTACGAGCTTTCCAAAGCAGGTGGCGCTATACACTTCTATCTTGGTTATACCGTTATTGTCGCACTCTTGCTACACATTGCTGGCGCTCTTAAGCATCATTTCGTTGATAAAGATGGCACATTGAAGCGCATGCTAGGCAAAACCATTGGGGAGTAGTGCTTAATAACCTAGTTTTCGTGTATACCTTCGTCATCGTAAAAGTATTTTGACTGAAGTTTGCACCCAGGGAGAACAGATAGATAACTTTCACGTAGAAGCCGAGCTATTTTTGCTCGGCTTTTTTTCTTCAACATTTATTGGCTGCCATTACGTGATGCTGAGTCAGCAAAGAAGAGATAGTCATTGGGCGCTGAGACCTTGTTTTGTTTCGCTTTGTACATGGCAATGTCAGCCAGTTTTATTAACGTACTCATGTCATCGCTCATGGCAGGGAAAAAGGAAACGCCCACACTCATTGAAATAAAGGTTGGCTCTGGGTCGCCGTTAAAGTAGAAAGGTTGCTTCACCCCGTCATTCACTTTTTCTATGGCGCGTTTTACAGAAACTTCGTCTTCAGCTTGAAGTAATAATACAAACTCATCGCCGCCCCAACGTATCGCTACATCGTTTTTGCGAATTTTTTCCTGTAACTGTTCAGCCACAAAGATGAGTACTTCGTCGCCCGCATCATGACCGAAAATATCGTTCACCGCTTTGAAGCCGTTCAGGTCAATTAACGCGAGAGCGAAGTGGTGGTCTTTTCTCATTAACTTCGCAATCAGCTTTTCACCGCCATTGCGATTATAAATACCTGTGAGTGCATCGAAGTCTGCCTGTAAGGCCAGTTTCTGGAGTTCGTGTTTTCTACTAGAAATATCATTCAGCGTCAGCTGATAGTAGCGTTCGCCATCATCAGTGACTAAAGGGCTTGCGATTAGTTGAACCCATGTGGCGTCGTCAGTTTTCTCTGATTTTAGTTTATATTCACCTGTTGCAAACTCATTGCGTGCAAATGCCTCCGAAAGCGAAGTTTTCATTGCAGTAGGCGCTTCAAATAGCTCATCAAGTAGCTCGCCATAACCTTGCTTTATCTCTAGGCCAATCTTTTCTACCAAGTCGTTGAAGGCCTTATTTCTAAGCTCGATAATTCCATTTTCCGCCATTAACACAGTGGCAGACTTTGCGTTTTCAAAAAGCATTCTGAAACGCTTTTCCAGAAATTCGATTTCTTCCCTAAGTTGACGCTCTTGAGTGAATTGCTCTTCGACTTTGTTTAACAGTTGATTGGTGTCCTGCACCAGCTCGCCTATTTCACTTCGGGAGTGATACTCCGGCATTTCAATTCTTTCTTTTGTGCCTGGAGTAATCTTATGCAGTGAACGACCCACGCGAAGCATAGGAGAGATTATGATGTAGTAGGTAATTATCAACGCAACAATGCCGACAACCACTGCTTCAACATACAATGAATAATTATTGTCAGTACTTATTTTTTTCGCCTGTTCAATAATGTGGGCAAAGTTAGGGTAAACATTGACCTCAGCCAAGGTGTCTTCAGGAATGAATGGGTGCCTCACCAAAAATACCCGAGGCTTGACGCCTTTGCTGATGGCATCGTTCACATTGAATTGATAATACATTGCATCGCTTTTAATAGACGCTGCGAGTATTTTTTCACTTTTAACCAAGCCGTTGATCGCCTCTTTTGCCAGATCTTCATCTTCTAAAAAAGCAGCGATAGACGCCGTTGCGGCAACGGTTTGGTAAAGTTCTTGAATATCGTTGTTCGCTTCACTAATTTCGTGCTCATACGTAGCGCGATAAAAAAATTCGGCGGTCGTAAGTACTACCAGCATAGCAGCAGCTACTAATATGAGTGAAAAACGAAACCCTAAGCCGTGGATGTTAATCAAAGCGGTACACTACCTTCATTTTGTCGGTGACGTACGACTCATATACATAGGCTAAGGCTGACTCATCGTCTTCTAGCCGTTGTTTAACATCTTCTATAGTTTGTTCTATCGCAGGTGGTTTAACACGTCCAGAAAACTTCAGTCTAGACCAATACGCATTAACGCGAGCAAGGGGAAGGCCCACCAGCGATTTATAAAATTGACCTTTTAGCTCGTCATTAAGCTCTATATCGATGGGCGTTGCCTGCCTACCGTTAGGGAAAGCCGAGTACTTGCCCATGAAGAGATCTATAATCCCTTTCTTATCTAAAACCTGCACATCATTGTTTAAGTTAGTAACAACAACGATTTTCTCTTGTGATTGCGCTACAGAGGAAAAGCTATACAAGGCAAGCACGACAGCCAGTAGGGGTGAGAAGTGTTTATAAAAAGTCATCTCCTCCCCCTAAAAGCTGAAACTTAACGCAACAAAGAGAGTGTGAACAACCCCATCTTCATCATCTACAACAAGACCATCTCTGGCGCGTAGGCCAGTTCCTCTAGCTTCAACATCAGTTCGCTCAAGCTGCACTTTAAAGGCTAGGTTTTCTTGCAAATCCCAACGCCATCCGAGAGAAAGTGTTTGTTGATGATGTGCCAAGCTACTCGCTACTTCTTCTACAAAAACGGCTAGTTGAGCAGTGCTCTCGTTTATTGGGAAGCCAGGTTGCTCTTGGCTAAGAAAGTATGTGTCTGTCTTTGCAAATGAGTATAAACCGTAGAATGTATGCGCACCATAAAGATAGCTGAGGTTGAGGAAGCCATTAAAAGAGGGTCTCAACGCAATTGAATTTGAATCGATATATGATAGCTCGCCAGAAAGCTCCCACGCATCAAAATAACGGTTGAAGTAAACGGACGTATAGTGAATGGTTGTATCTTTAAGGCTTACTTCTTTAGCAAAGTCTATGGCGCCGCTCCAAAATGGCTGTAGCTGCGCAACGGAAGCAGCGACAACTGCTAAATCTTCGTCGTCATTGTCCGCTTCGGTTTGGGTGTGTTTAAGAGCAAGGCTCCAGTCGAATGAGACAAATTCAACACCAATTGAACGTAAGTTATTAAACCTAATCGGGTTGTAATCGTCACTAGAAAAGTCACTCTCTCCGCTTCCCCAAAAGCCTTTAATCAATAAATTAAAGTTGTCGTAAGGCTTAGTGTAGCTAATGTCTCCTCCATCAAAGCTTCTTGCGGGAACAATACCGTAAACCTCGGTGGGGACTTTCACCCAAGGATAGGCTATCGACACGTCTCTGGTATCACTGAAGTGAAAAATATCGGCCGCAAGTCTTCCTGCTCTTACTTGCCATGATGGGGTTATATCGTATCTTAGAAAAGCCATCTGGGTTATCGAATCCAGGTTTTGCTCATCTTGCTCTCGATAAACGAATTGACCCACAAAGTCTAGGTTATCAGAAACGCTGTAATCAAGCTGTACGCCAACTAAACTCAAAGGCTTGAATGCAAGGCCGCCTTTTTTCGCCGATTCAGCTTGAGACCGGTCTGAACGAAACTGATACCTGTCAGAATCGGAAGTTGCTGTTGCAACGGTGCCAAAACCACTAACCTTTACGTTCTCTTTTTCAGCAAACGCACTATTAACAATGAGGAAGCTCATCACCATAGCGATAACTGAGAAGGGCTTTTTAATCATCAATGCGTATCCAAATTCAAGCTTGTCTTTGCTAACACCTAAAAATCATACTTTCGAGCTGCTGGTTACAGTAAGAATAGTAAAGAAACAGGAAAACGTATGAAAAGTCAGCTTTTTTTATTTTTTTAACCGAGCGCTTGATAAATGCGAGTGGTATCTTCGAGCGTTGTTTGACCAGCATATCATTTAGCTTGTCGTTACTGTAGGGGGATTCCTAATATGACTTATTGTTACTGCTGCTTTTTTATTTTCAACAGAAATGTTTGTAAGCGGCTTTCACTGTCTACGGCTCCAATTTGCTTTATAATTCCTGACGTAAAGGAGAAAAAACGTGAATGAATATGCTCGGTATTTTAACGGCTACCCTTCAACTATTGTGGAGCAAGCCTTACAGCTCATTTCCAGCAATCGGCTACAGCGTTATTTACTAAAAAATACCCAGAGGCCCATGATATAACCACCGACAAATTGCTGTATCAGTACGCGACGGAATTAAAAAAGCGATACTTAAAAAATGCGCCACCGTTTGGGCGCGCCGCGTTTAAAAAGCAAGGTGATATGATAACTAACGCGCTAGGTACGCATACTTACCGTATGCAGGGTAAAACGCGCAAACACGACTTGGCCATTAATAACGATTTACTCTATGCCCCAGAGGCCTTGTTAAAAGCCCTTGTAGTGCATGAACTGGCGCACTTTAAAGAAAAGACCACAATAAAGCCTTCTATAAACTTTGCTGCTATATGGAGCCAGATTATCATAACTAGGCTGGATTTACGCTTGTTCTGTGTGGCCGTATCAATGGGAGAAAATCCGTACACGTAACATGTGAACGCCTCATCAGGTGTCGCTATGTTTAAACCCATGTTGAGTACAATTGTCGTGTGCTTGCTATAACTAAATTAAAGCCCAAGCGCTGGAATTAACGAGGAGTATTAATGAGCATTGCTAAAATTATGTCTACGCGGGTGGTTAGCGTGCACATGGATGACAGTTTACAGTCATTGCGCGAGCTCTTTGCTGCTACGGGGTTTCATCATTTGGTCGTGGTGCATGACAATAAGCTGCAGGGGATTATATCTGACAGAGACTTGATGAAATCGATTAGTCCTTTTGTAGATACCCTAAGCGAACGAAAGCTTGATCGCGCTACATTGGATAAAAAAGCGCACCAAATCATGACTCGTGAAGTCATTACACTTAACCCAAGTGACTCTGTTTATTCGGCTATTGAGCTTTTTAATACCCATAAAATTTCCTGCATTCCTATTATCGACACGAAAAGGCATCCAGTAGGAATGGTGTCGTGGCGCGATGTGATGAAGTTTATGCAAAGTAGGGTAGAGGCAAAGCGTTAGGTCGGTACTCGTATGTTATTAATAGTGAACACCGCTTTAAAGGGGAGTGGTCTCTCTACCTGCGTTTATAAATTGCGGTAAAGAGACCGTTAGTTTTAAAGCGTTAGCTTTTGCGGTAGCTGACTTTAAACAGCAAACTGTAGAGTACGGGCACAGCGATAAGTGTAAGTACCGTCGCAAAGGCCAGGCCACCCATAATGGTCACTGCCATATCGGCAAAGAAGGCGTCGAACAGCAGCGGCGCCATACCTAAAATGGTCGTTACCGCCGCCAGTGAAACAGGGCGTACACGGCTGATCGTAGCGTCAACAATCGCTTGGCGAATGGCTAAGCCTTCTTCTATCTGAAGGTCAATTTCTTCAATAAGTACAATAGCGTTCTTAATAAGCATGCCAAACAAGCTTAAAAAGCCGAGTAGCGACATAAAGCCAAACGGCATATCGGTACCCAATAAACCAGAGACTACACCAACAATAGCCATAGGTACTACAAGCCAGATAATCAGCGGCTGACGAGCATGACCGAATAGCAACACTGAGATAATAAACATGACTAGGAAGCCAGCAGGCAAGCCAGCGCCCAGCGCTTTTTGTGCATCGCTAGAGCTTTCAAATTCGCCACCCCATTCTAATGAATATCCAGCTGGAAGTTCTATGTCTTCAATAAGTGGGCGGATTCTCGCTAACGCTTTGGCTGCAGTTTCATCGTCACCCGGCTCAGCTTCTACCGTAATGGTGCGAACGCGGTCGCGACGGTGAATACGCATTTCTTCGGTCATTAACTCCAAGCCCTGAGATACCTGCGTGAAAGGCACATACTGGCGCTGTTGCGTAGACCATACTTGTGATTCACGTATTGATTGAAGCTCGGTATCTTCAGCCTTACCCATCTTTGCAATAATGTTGTAAGCATAATCACCGTCTTGCACCGTACCTAGCTGAACGCCGCTACTTGCATACTGTATGGTCTGGCTAAAGTCACTATGCGAAACGCCAGCAATCCCTGCGTTGTAGTTGTCAAATTGCGTATTAATGGCAAAGCCTTTTTCACGCCAGTTATGTCGAACGTCTTTCACTTGTCCGTCAGCAAAAAGCAGTGCTTTGGCTTCATCCGCCAGTTCGCGAAGTACCTCAGTATCAGGGCCTGAAAAACGGGCCTCAAGTTTTGCACCAGAGCCAGGGCCAAACTGCATGCGTTCCATATAAAAGCTAGCGTCGAAGTCCAGGTCGGTAAGCTTACTCGAAAGCGCACTTTGAATAGCCGGAATATTATCAAGTTCATTCGCACGAACCATGAAAAAGGCATAGTTTTCGTTAGCACTTTTAGGTGCATAAGTTAGGGTGAAACGATCGGCGCCTTGCCCTATAAAGGTGGTTACAGCCGTGACGTTTTCCATTCCCAAAATACGAGCTTCAGCTTCTTTTGCAATGACTTCAGTGGCACGTATATCTCTATCTTGCGGGCCCCAATAATGCACAAAGAACAGCGGCGCGTTTGACGGAGGGAAGAAGCCTTGTTTTACCATGCCAAAACTTCCATAAGCCACGATAGTAATAACAAACAGTGCACCAATGGTTACCCAACGAAGCTTAAGTGCGCCTAAAAGTGCACGCTTAAACCAGCGTTGTGATGCAGAGAGTTCGTTACCTGTGGATTGCCCAATACCTTTGCGGTAAAAATATGCGCCAAGCACGGGCACCAAGGTTACCGCTAATACCCAACTTATCATGAGGGAGACCAATACTACGGCAAACAATGAATAAAGAAACTCGCCTGTAGCATCGTTTGAAAGGCCTATGCCTGAAAAAGCCGCAATACCGATAACGGTTGCGCCAAGTAAGGGCCACTGCGTTCGCTTAACAATAAAGCTGGCTGATTCTTTGGCTGTAGAGCCGGTGGCCATGCGCAGCATCATCCCCTCAGCAACTACGATAGCGTTATCTACCAGCATACCCATGGCGATAACCATGGCACCAAGTGATATCCTTTGAAGCTGAATATCCATAAGCCACATGATTAGAATAGTACCTAGTACGGTGACAAGAAGCACAGAGCCAACTACCACGCCTGAGCGCCATCCCATGAACAAACATAGCGTTAAGGTAACAACCGCCACCGACATAACGAGGTTATTAATAAAGCCAGTAACCGATTCGTCGACGACTGAGGCCTGATCGTAAATAGGCGTAAGCGTAATACCGACAGGCAGTTCTTGAAGCAGCTTTTCTACTTTTGCGTTAACGCGCTCGCCCACATCAACAATGTTAACGTCGGTCAACGCTGATACTGAAAGCGTAAGTGCTTCTTCGCCGTTGTAGCGTACATGAACGGGCTGTATGTCGGCAGGCTCTAACTTTAGCGTGGCAATATCAGCAACCCGAAGGGAACGGTTTGTGCCAGGCACTACCACTGACAGATTAGATATTTCTTCTAGTCTGTCTGGTGCGCGCTCTACAATTAGGCGCACATTTTTTTCGTCAACTTTAATACGACCGCCGTTGAACGGGCGCAGGTTGTCTTCAAAAAGAGAGGCGAGATCAGGAAATGAAATGCCTAAGCCCGCGAGTTGATAAGGGTTGATATAGGCCACTATCTGTTCTTTTTGAACGCCAGTTACATTTACCTTGGCAACGCCTTCAGTAGTAAGTAGGTCACGTCGAATAATGCGGGCGAATTCTCGAAGCTCCCGAGTATCGAAATCAGGTGCGCTTAACGCGTAATAAAGCCCGTAAACGTCACCGAAATCATCAAATACCACTGGGTTTTGTGCCCCCGTTGGCAACGAGCTTGCGGTGTCGCGAAGTCGCTTTCTCAACTCATCCCAAATCTGTGGCAAGAGGTTACTGTCGTAAGTACTCTTAACTTCAACGGTAATCTCTGAAAGGCCCGGCGATGAAACTGACGTCACTTCCTTTAACTGCGGCATTTGCTGAATGGCAATTTCCAAGCGTTCAGTGACTTCACGTTCTACCTTTTCAGCACTGGCTCCAGGATAGTTGGTGTATACCTTTACCTGTTTGATAGTAAACGCAGGGTCTTCTAAGCGACCAATTTTACTCATAGCCAAAACGCCGCCTAAAAGCAGGATGACTACCATTAGCCAAATGTTGACGGGCTTATCAATTGAATAGCGTGCGATATCCATAAATTACTTCTCTCCTTGGTAAGGAAGCACTTTCATGTCTGCACGCATTTGTGTTGCTCCAGCAGCAACCACTTGCTGGCCAAGGGTGATTTCGCCCTGGCTCTTAGCCTCAATAATCGCTAGCTCATTTTCAATATGCTTAACGTTTACAGCTTGCTTGGCCACTGAACTTGTTTCATTGTTATATACCCACACTGCAAAGCCTGAGTCCTTGTCACCTACAAGTGCTCTTACTGGCACAACAAAGCCTTCTGGATAAAGGCTACCTTGTAGGCTGACTTTTACCACTGCGCGCGCGCCCGGTGTTAGGGGGAGTTCTTCGCGAGGCTCCATGGCAAACACCACTTCATAAGTTTGCGACACAGGATCAGGTTGGGTAGAGTGCTCTACATAGTTCACCGGATACCACTGACTGCGATTGGTGGCTAATGTGGCGCTGGCTTGTTTTATCCCACGGCCAATATTGGCAGTAAGTAAGCGCTCAGGAACATTAATGTTGAAGTATATTTTAGATACATCTTGCAGGCGAGCAATCGGCGTACCTGCGGCAACAAAACTGTTATTTTCAACAAGTCGTTGAGATACCTTTGCATCAAAAGGAGCATATAGCTGTGTGTAGCTCAAATCTTGCTCTGCATTTTTTAAGTCGATAACTGCTAGTTCGTAAGATGTTTTTGCAGTATCCAGAGAGCTCTGTGCAACTAGCTTTTGAGCGAACATTTTCTCAATTCTATCAAGCTCTCGTTTGGCCTGATCAAGTCGTGTCGTAGACTCGTCCACGCGTCTTTCGAATGGTTTACGATCAATAGTGGCCAGTAACTTGCCTTTATTGATATCACTGCCTGTCACCAAGTCGGTCTGGATAAGGCGACCTGAAACTTCAAAGCTTAAATCGACGGTTTTCACTGCCGATACAACGGCAGGGAAAGTGAATTCGTCAAAGTCTGGAATGTTGCTAACCGTAGCGAGTTTGACATAACGAGGTGCAACGTTTGCTTGTTGCTCGGCAGGCTCTTCGGAAGAACATGCACTTAAAGTGGAAACCGATAAAACGCTTAAAAATAAAATGTGAGAGAATCGCATCATGGACATAGGTGTATGTAATCCATAGTCAGGGTAATTAAAGTATAGATGTGTAAACCCCAGGTAGTGATGGTATGCACAACGGCAGCAAAGATAGTCATTACCTAAAGTAAACTGGTGAGTGCATTTTAGTGCGGTCGCATTGAAAAGTAAACTGTTCGGTGTAAAATGATCGGGTTAATGTAGCGGATAACTAATTTTGAGAATTTCCATATGGTAGGCAACACACGTACGCGTAGCGACATCAAACGCGAAGCCATTATTCAGGCAGCAACACAGGCGTTCCAAGAGTTTGGCGTAAACGGCACAAGCATGGATAAGCTGGCTGAACTGGCAAATGTGTCAAAGCGCACTGTGTACAATCACTTTTCTACAAAAGAAGAGCTGGTGATGCATTTGGTTACGCAGCAGTGGCAAACAGCTATTTTAAATATTAATAAAAAGTACGATGCTACGCTTCCGCTAGACGAGCAGCTAGAAGACCTTATTTTGCAAGACATTGAGTTTATGGTGAGTGAATCACACCTCGATTTAGCTCGGGTTGCGATTGGCCACTTCTTCTACGAGCCGGAAAAGCTAAAAGATGAAGTTGCGCAATTAAAAGCCCAAGAGACGGCTATGCACCGCTGGTTAAAGGATGCCAAAGCCGACAATAAACTCGCATTTGACGACTTGGATCGGGTTGTCGATGAAATTGATAGCTTAGTAAAAGGGCAGTGCTTTTGGCCTCAGCTGTTCAAAATTGAAGATTCCCTCAGCGATAACGATAAGAAGAGCTTAGCAAAAAACACAGTGGCTTTGATTTTAAGCCGCTATGCTGTTGTGTAGTTGGCAGGCTATATCGATGAGTTTGTTCAAGGCTCTTTCAGTATTGAAGGGCCATTGAACTTTTACTTCCCAAACATTTTTTCCGCTTATCCGTCTTCGCGCTAACTTCACAGATCCCTTTTGATTCAAACGGACTACACTTCAGATGATGTAGCCAGTAAATACCTTTTCACTTAGCTGTTTGTTCTCCCTGTCGCTCGTCCTCCGACACCTGCAATATGCGCCTCTACAATCGTACGAAATATATTCATCTGCTTATTCTTTAGTCTATTTTGGCGCAATTTGAGTCTTATTCATCTAATAAATTAAGAAAATTTATAAAGAGTTTTTAAATTTTGTCGCTTTTGCTCTCGTCATTTGTTCTAAATTTTTATAATATCCCGACCAAAAATAACAACTATTATTATTTGCAATTGCAAAATTCGGCAGAAAGCCGGGTCGTGATAATAGGGTTTTACAGATTTTTAAAAGTAAACACACAACACTTACAGAACACTTGGAGAGCAATTTTGAAATTCAAACTTACGAGTATTGCTGCTGCGATAATTCTAAGCCCAGCAACTTTTGCTGCTGATATGGAAGATATTGAGAGACTAACGGTGAAAGGTAAGTACCTTTCGGTTAACCAGTCCAACTCAATTAAAAGCCCTACACCTATTATCGACGTGCCACAGAGCTTGTCGATTATTACGGCTGAAGAAATAACGGCTCGCGGTATTACTAGCATTGGACAAATTATTGACTACGCACCAGGTGTTAATACATCGCAAGGTGAAGGTCACCGCGACTCGGTAGTATTCCGTGGTGTGCGCTCTACTGCAGATTTCTACTTAGATGGTAACCGTGATGACGTTCAATACTACCGTGCACTTTACAATGTTGAGCAGGTAGAGATTCTTCGTGGCCCAAATGCGTTGCTATTCGGTCGCGGTGGTACGGGCGGTATCTTAAATCGTGTATCTAAGAAAGCGAAAACGAGCGATAAGTTTGTAAACTACAACGTATCTGCTAATACGTTTGGTGCATATAACTTACAGTTAGACACCAATGTTGACACGGGCGATAAGTCGGCCCTGCGCATTAACGCCATGTACGAAAGCCTAGACAACCATCGCGACTTCTTCTACGGAGACCGTTACGGCTTCAACCCAACGGCACGCTTTGAGCTAAGCGATGACACAATTGTTGATGTGTCATATGAATATATCGACCACGAGCGCTTTATTGACCGCGGTGTGCCAACTGCCAACGGTGAACCAGTAGAAGCGTTTGAAGAAATCGTGTTTGGCGATCCAGATAACAACTACCAAACATTGGGCGCTGACGTGTTCCGTGCAAACGTTGAGCACACTTTCTCTGATAACCTGAAAGGTAACTTCAACGCTTTTTACGGTGACTATGACAAAGTTTACTCGAACTTTTATGCGGCAGGTTATAACGCTGAGACTGAGCAAGTAACGCTAGACGGATACGTTGATACTACGCAGCGTGAAAACATGATCTTGTCTTCTAACCTAGTTGGCGAATTTGAAACGGGAAGCATTGGGCACACGGTTATCTTCGGTGGTGAGGTTATTAATACCAAGTCAAACCAAGATCGTTACAACCCTGTGTTTGATTCCACTGACGGTGATAGAGAAACGTTTAATATTTCACGTCCGTTAAGCTTCCGTGGTTTAACTGGTACAAATGCTGAAGGCGTAACAGTTACAGCAGACTTCTCTGACTTGAACGACGATACGCATGTAGACTTAGATGTATACTCTTTCTATGTTCAAGATGAAATTGCACTATCAGACAACTTCGACCTTGTACTAGGTGCACGTTTTGACAGCTTCGATATTGAAGTATTCAACGCGGATCCTGAAGTTTTAGAGACACGCAGCAGAAAAGACGAAGAAGTGTCACCGCGTGCTGGCCTAGTGTATAAGCCACAGAAAAATATCTCTATATACGCTAGCTACAGTGAGTCATTCTTGCCACGCAGCGGCGAGCAATATGCGAATATTAATGGCGACGCAAACGCGCTAGATCCAGACACGTTCACGAACCAAGAAATTGGTGTTAAGTGGGACTTCAACGACAGCATGAGCTTTACAGCAGCTATCTTTGAGAACGAGCAGACGTCATTGGATAACGACCCGAATGACCCTGAAAGCTTTGTTGAAGTTGATTCAGATGTATCTGGTTTTGAGCTACAGCTGCAAGGTTATATCACAGACAAGTGGTATATTACTGCAAACTACAGCAACCTTGATGGCGAAAACGCAAGTGGCGTAGAGCTTCGTGAGCTGCCTGAAAATACGATGTCTGTGTGGACAACCTACGAAGTGAATGAAGTATTTGGCTTCGGCATTGGTGCTACATATCAGGACGAAAGTAAGGTATCGACAAGTGCTTCATCGCCTGTACTACCTAGCTATACGCGTGTTGATGCGTCTGCTTACTACACGCTTAGCGACAAAATGCGCCTTCAGTTAAACGTTGAAAACTTGACTGATACGCTTTACTTCCCGAATGCACACTCTACGCATCAGGTAACAGTAGGTGCGCCAATTAATGCGCGTCTATCACTGATTGGTTCTTTCTAAACTAGCCGTCAGTTTTAAAATATTGTTTAAAAGCCATTCGCAAAAGCGAATGGCTTTTTTTGTCTCTGCACTTTGTATTTAGAGGCTTTGTGCTCTATTCGCCTTGCTTTGCAAAGTCGATAAGTGTCTGTCCATCCATACGATAGCCTAACCATTCACTCTTTGGTTTAGCGCCAAGTGACTCGTAAAAATCGATAGCTGGTTTGTTCCAGTCTAAAACGCTCCATTCGAAACGCCCGCAGTCGTTTTCTACCGCTGTTTTAGCTAAGTGTTGCAATAATGCTTTCCCTGCACCCAGGCCACGTGATTTTGGTGAAACATACAAATCTTCAAGGTAGAGTCCATTGCGTCCTTGCCACGTAGAGTAATTAAAGAAATACACAGCGAAACCAATAGGCGTGTCATCACTTTCACACATTACACAATGCGCGGTTGCGCCTTCTCCGAATAATGTTTTAAGTAGCGCTTCTTCATCTGCTTCTACTTCATGCTCTGCTTTTTCATAAATAGCAAGTTCCAGAATGAACTGGCGAATTTGTGAAATATCCTCAGGCGTGGCTGGTCTTATTGAAATGGTGTTGCTCATGGTGACTCCCATCATAAATAATCAAAAAAAATGAGCCAATAAAGGCTCATTTTAAAACAGTTAGGTGTTTGTAGCTTTTCTCAGCGATAAAAGCTAGTCCATCGATGCACTTGGCTGAGGTACATGTGTGTGCGAAGTACTATTGCCGTCGTTATCCTTAGTAGGCTTTTTGCGTAAAATCTTGCGCTTAATAAACGTAAACGGACCACGTAAATCAAGCAGTATTAAGTACAAGCACGGCACCAATATAAGCGTTACAAGCGTAGCGTAAAGTACAGCAAAACCGAGTGCTGCGGCCATTGGTACAACAAACGCTGCCTGTAGGCTTGTTTCAAACATAATGGGCAGTACGCCCACAAACGTAGTGATTGAGGTTAACGTAATCGCTCGGAAGCGCGCGGTACCAGCTTCGGTCACCGCTTCTTTAATGCTGTAGCCTTGTGCACGGCGCTGGTTCACAAAGTCAGTCATAACTAGTGAGTCATTGATAACAACCCCTGCCGCAGCGATTAGGCCAAAGTTAGACATCATAGATAAGTCTAAGCCCAGCACAAAGTGGCCGAAGACTGCGCCTGTAAAGCTAAATGGGATAACCGACATGATAATAAGTGGTTGCCCATAACTTTTAAGTGGTACAGCAAGAAGGATATACACCATGATCATGGCAGCTAAGAAAAACAATATCTGCTCATTCTGTTGCGCTTGCTGCTCCTCAATGTCACCACCAAGTTCAGTCATAACCGACGGAAACGACTCTTTTAATTGAGGAAGTAGCTTCTCTCTAATTTCAGTGACCACTTCGTTTGGCTCAATCTTTTCTTCATCGATATTGCCCCAAATGTAAACGCTACGGTATCCACCTTCACGGCGAATGTAGCTTATACCTGGTTTCTCCTCTAAGGCCACAACGTCACCCAGCATAACTTCCTGACCATTAGGCGTGGTGATCAAAGAGTACTTCAAGTCGGCGAAGCGTTCGCGGGTAAGTTCTGGGTAGCGCACCATTACTTTCACTTCTTCACCGTTTCGAATAACACGTTGTGCCTCGCCGCCGTAGAAGCCTGCACCTACTTGAGAAGCGATATTAGACAGAGTAAGACCTAAATCGTACGCAACTGGAAGCAATGTCATTTGTACTTCTTTGCTTGGAGGGTCGATAGTTGAGCTAACGTCAAACAAGCCCTCTTGCTGCTGCAGCATTTCAATAAATTTAAGGCCTGCAGCGTTAAGCGTGTCGATATCAGGACCAAAGAGTAAATAGCCAAATTCGCCGTCATCGCCATCACCGTTTACGTCATCAACTACGGTAAATGATTTCATGCCGGTAATTTCAGGAATGGCTTCGCGCCAGCGACGAGCAAGCTCAAACGTGTCAATAGGGCGGTCTTCTTCATTAACTAACGGCGTTAAAATACGGCCTTCAGTTCTGTCATCGTTAAACGCCAGGCGGTCTCTTATCATGCCTTGACCAAACTCATCGATGATTTGTTCTTCAACGTCTAAGATTGTTTGCTCAACAATTTTTAACGCGTTAATGGTTGCTAAATCTGAGACGTTTTCATTCATCTCTATTTTAACGCTTGGGAAGTCATGAGGTACTTTCGGATTGGGGACCATTCTTACGTAATTAGCACCAATAAGCCCCATACTTAGCATTAGCATTGCGACGAACATCATGAGTACAGCCCAGCGCCATTCAATCGCTTTCGCTAGAGAACGCTTGTAAGGACCGTTAACAAAAGCAAAGAATCGCTTGTTAAAACGCGACCGCCAGCTATTTTGTTTAACTGGGGAAAATTTAGTGTGGGCTAAGTGGGCCGGCAGAATGAGCTTAGATTCAACTAGACTGAATGCTAAACACAAAATTACGACAACAGCGATATTATAGAAGAACGCGCCTTCAGGCCCGCTGCTTAGCGTAAACGGAGCAAACACGGCGATAGTGGTTAAAACACCGAATGTGGCGGGCGTAGCTACGCGCTTGGCACCGCGGATTACATTGTCAACACCGCCACCTTTGCTTTCAATTTCGGTGTAAGCACTCTCGCCAATAACGATCGCATCATCAACCACAATACCCAGTACCATGATAAATGCGAACAGCGAAAGGATGTTTATGCTTACACCAAACAAAGGCATTAGCATCATGGCACCAAGGAAACATACCGGTAAACCAACCATAACCCACACGGCAAGCCTAAAGCGCAAGAACAGGGTTAACATTAGCGCCACTAGAATTGAGCCTTGAACCAGGTTCGACAACATCATGTCTAAACGAGCGTTAAGGTAATAGGTCATATCAACCAGAATTTCTAGGCTTACTCCTTGAGGAAGGCTTTCGTTTTTCTGATCAATATAGGCTTTTACGGTTTCGGCTACAGGAATGGTGTTTTGGGTTTTAGTGGCTTTAACGGCAATGTAGATAGCGTTCATGCCGTTGTATTTAAAGTAGCGTTCACCTTCAACAAATCCATCGTTGATATAAGCGACATCGCCCAAGGTTACCTTAGCGCCGCCTGTGCCAATTTTAATAGGGATTTGCTTAAACTCATCGCCGCTGTAGTACTGGTTTTCAACACGTACCGATACGATACCTGAGTTAGTTCTAAGCTGACCTGCGGAAATGTTGGCAGAGTAACTATTAATTGCCTGTGTGACATCGGCAATAGTTAAACCGTACTTCCTAAGCGTATCAGGTTTAATTTCGATGGCAATTTCATCGTCCGGCGTATTGGCTTCAACCAAAGAGATAGAGCCAAGTTGTAGAAGCTCATCTTCCACCTCTTTTGCCAGTACTTTGAGTTCTGATAAAGGCAAGTCACCGACAATAGGCATTTCGATAACTTGCTGCTGGAACTCTACTTGGGAAACATTAACCGGCTCCATGCCTGCAGGGAAGGTGGCAATACTGTCAACGCGAAGCTTCACCTTATCAAGTACATCTGTTAATTCAGCTTTGGTATCAATTTCCAGTGTAACTGCACCGCCACCGCGAAATGCACGTGAAACCGTACGCTTAATCTCAGTAATGTCTTTTACCGCTTCCTCAACTTTAATGAAAATACTCTCTTCAATCTCTTGAGGTGAAGCTCCAGGGTAGTTGGCTTCAACGGTGATGTAGTTTATTTCGATGTTTGGAAACATCTGACGCTGAATAGTGAAATAGCTCGCTATCCCCATGATGATGATAAAAATCATCAGTAGGTTGGCGGCCACGGAGTTTCTGGCGAACCAAGAAATAATGCCGGCTTGTGTATCGTTGTGGTTTTCCATGACAGCTCCTTAGTTCGCTTTTGCTGTCACAATTTCGGTCGTGGTCTCAATGACCTTAACAGGCATACCGTTTTGAGGATATTCGGGCAAACTCATCACGACTTTTTTGGCATTGAAATCGCCTTGAATAAGGAAGTCGCCATTTTCTTCGCGAACAACTTTAACCTTTTGCGATTTTAATCTGTCTTCGTCATCTAACGTCCATAACAATCGATTGGTTACCAACTCTTGAGGTACGCGGTATACGTCGCTAAGGGTTTTTCCTTCAAATGCGATTGTGCTATATGAACCAAACTTCACGATAGGCTTCGACGAATTGATGGCGTAAGGATCTTCAATACGGGCAACGAAATAGCTCATACGCGTGGTGTTATCTACCACACCCGTATCACGGTGAATGGTACCTTTTACAGTAGCGCCCTGCACATCATCTACTTCGATGGCGATTTCACTACCAATGGTGTTGTCTGCTAGAAAAACACGGTCAAAGCCGGCTACAGGGAAGGTTACTTCAGCGTATTCGATGTTGTTAATGACAGCGACTGGCGTGCCTTGAGTTACATAGTCACCAGTGCTGATATCTCTCGATACTATAAGTGCATCGTAAGGTGCTTTTACCTTACAGTTGTCTAAGTCACGCTTGGCGATTTTAAGCTGCGCCTCTGCTGATTTTACGCCAGCTTGCGCACTCATCACTTGAGGTTTGCGAAGGTAAAGGTCAGTAACCCGTGCGTTAGGCATCGTTTTCGCTTCTTTGGCAGCGACATCAGCTTGGGCTTGCTCTTGGATAAGCTGTGCTTGCGCGCTAGCGAGGTTAGCTTCAGCCAGCAACAATGCCGCTTCATATGCGTCAGCTTCTATTTCAAATAAGGTTTCGCCACGTCGAACCAGACCGCCGCTCACAAACTTAGGGTTCCAGCGCTCAACTTCTCCCGATACCTGAGCTGCAAGGTTTGTGGTTTCAAGGGGCGTTATTTCGCCATACGAGGTAAGTTGAACGCGCACGTCTTCTGGCGATAAAGCTTCAATAGTCACCGTTGGGCGGGTATCAACTTCTTCTGTAATAGTATTATCAGAGGCAGAGGCTTCGATTCCTTTCATACCTAAGTAGCCTACTAATAAAACACCAATAGGCAGTGCAACTTTCATCCATTTCATGGCTAAATCTACTTTTATAGCGAATACTTTACATAGTGTAGCGCTAAAGTGTTTCAGGAATACAGCGCAAATGTAACTAAACATGAGTCAATTTTGTGTAAAGTCAGTTATCCGTACTGATTTAAACAGGGAAATTGGTTTAGTTTTCCGAAAAAGAGGGGGAGCTCAACGACGAAAATCCACACACGCAATCTCGACCATTATCTTTGGCATAGTAAAGTGCTTGGTCTGCTCGACGAACAGCGCAGGAAATATCTATGTCGGGATTCACTTCGCTCACCCCGAAACTACTCGTTACATGGATCTCGCTACCGTTAATATTAAGCGGTGCGTTGTTCAAAATATCTCGAATATTTTCCAAAGCATTTACAGCACCCGCTTCATCAGTGTCGGTAAAGATGAACATGAATTCTTCGCCACCCCACCGTGCGAGAATATCTTGTCCTCGCAGACGAGAACTAAACACTTTTGAAATCTGACGAAGGACCTCGTCACCTTGTTCATGGCCTAAGGTGTCATTAATACTTTTAAAGCGGTCAATATCTGCAATGGCGACCGAAAATTTACGTTTGCTTCTCAGCATTCTTGCGTACTCGCGCTCTAGACACTGCTGCGCGCCTCGCCGGTTTAACAACTGAGTTAAGTGGTCATGCTTGGCCTGGCGCTCAAACTGCTCACTTAAATAAAGCGCGGTGTCGTAACTCTTTTGTCTACTGTACTCATAAAACGCCGACAGAAATGAAACGGTTAAAAAAGAATACAGTAAACGAGTTTTAAACGCGTAGGTGTAGTTTGCTACAAATGAAGCGTCGTTGAAGCCAAACAGCACGATGGCGCTAACTAGCGTGTAGGCAATAAGTGCGATGAGGCCTCTGACAAAGCCTGCAAAAAACATAGTGACTGGCGGCACCAAGTAAATCCAAAGGGGACCGGTATTGTCTTTACCACCGGTAATCAGCAGCAGGAGAGTCAGTACCATTAAACAGATAATGAGAAGTGTTATAGACCATGTACGAGCTCTGGCTGACGCAAACCGAACTTGTAAGCGCTGTGAAATAGCAAATACTACACTGGCAGTATAGAGCGTAGTTGAAAGAGAATATTCACCGTCAATAAAAGCCCTGGAGCCAAGCAAGAACGTGATAGACATACCCACTGCCGCAAAAAGGTTCACCACCATAATGCGTCTGTTGGTTTCATCTTTGTAGTGACGGCTTACACCACTAAATACGTATTGTTTGAGAGAGCCGAACATGATTAAGCAGATTTTGTCACAGTTTTTCTAATATCTTCTGCGAGTTGTTGGATAGTATTTCTCATTGCTTTGATACTTGGAGAAAATCCATCATCTTCCAGGGGCGTTTTGAATAAAAATGGGTAGCTTTGCGTTTGGCCTTTCACGTGAGTAATCACATATTGGCCAGATAGAATAACTTCCCCTTCATAGGTGCTGACAAAATCATTGAGGTGCAACGCCATATGAATGGCTTCTTCACTTGCGTAGTGATCGGGGCGAAGCAATGACACTTGCTTTGATGCTAACGCGCTGGTTAGGGCCTTAGTAAGCCCTTCGTCTACAGGTTCGGCCCATAAGTGACTGGTTGAGATATGCAAGTTGGTGTCACTGGTTTGGTACACAAGCCCACGGTGTTTGAGATATTCCGGTAGGGTTATCTTATCTATTACAACAGCCGTTGATGCTTTGTTTACGGTATATGCACTGTCACCCGTGGTGTGAAGTAAGTAGTATGTCAGCGAACGAGGCGCGCTACTACACGCCGATAATACGCAGGCGAAAAGCGCAAATACACCGATAAACAGTGCTTTACCTGTAGGTTGAAATGGGAAAACCTTAAACTGCTGTATCATTCTATTTATTCCTTCCATCCTTGTTTTTGGATGTTTCGCTATGGCAATACTGTCAATTGACATTCACTGTAGCGTATTACTTTCTCAATATTGGCTAATTATCAAGGATAAAGAGCATTCATTTTTTACGCCATTGTTGCTCGAAAATTAACCGCGCATTTGTTTGACTCTACTGCGCTAATTCTTCGCTTTAGGTTGAATGTCCGCTTCATCATCCTTTGAAAATATTAAACTATTCGGAGACTGGTTTAGCTTTAATAATAAAGGCTGAATGTTGCGCATGGTTTCTTGCAGCGCATCAACGGTCTCTTTTATCTCAGACTGGTTAAAACCACCCTCGCTGTAATTTTTAAGCAGGCCATCAAGGCTAACAAGAACCTGATTAAGATTACTATTTAATGCTTTCGCATCAATATCAGCAATAAGTACATCAAAGTCGCTGCTTGCCGTTTCCACAGACTCAGCAGCTAAACGCATGTCTTCAACGGCTAACTGTACATTTTCCACCATTTCCTTAAGCGGAAGCTGATTGATTTTGTCTAAAATTGCGTCGGCCTTTTGCGTCAATTGCGTGAACTCGTTACTAACAGTAGGAATTACTTCGTAGCCGTTAATCACTTCAATGCCGCTGTTACTGTCAGCGTCGGGTACATGCTGTAAATCTACATACAAGCCACCTGTTAATACATTACCCATGCGTAGCGATGCGCGAAGATCTCTTTCTAGCCAGTTTCGAATGGTTTGCTTTATTGCACTAAGGCCTTCTTTAGTATCTGGCTGCCTTGCTTTGCCAGGGTAAATATTAATAAGCACGGGGATGGGATAATCTCGCTCCAAAATGTTGCCATCCAAAGCAGGGAAGGAGTTGATAGCAGTCACGTTGCCAATTTCAATACCACGGTACTCAACCGGAGCGCCAACGGTTAGACCTCGCACACTTTCATCGATAAGTAGCAAGTATTCAGCGGCGACTTTATAACGTGCATCTGAGGCGGATGTGCTATCCCCATAAATTGTGAAAAAGGCGTTATCTAGCACTTGTTCACCTTTTGGCACGCCGTCAGGGATCCCAAAGGTAATACCGTTCGCTAATAGGGTTTCCAAGCTGCCTGTTTCAACGCTTACACCGTTCGATTCAAGCAACAATTTAACGCCGCTGACATCCCAGAAACGTGTCGTGTTGGTTATGAGTTTATGGTAGGGCGCTTCAATAAATGCGTCGTAATACACCACACGTTCTTCAATATTAAAGGTAGCGTCTTCAAACTCGCCAACTTTAAACCCTTTATAAATAATAGGATCGCCAGGTTTGTAGGCAAATTCGTCGTCACTTTTTAACATAACATGCAGCCCTGGAGTGCCAGGAGGCGTAACCGGTGGGCGCTCAAGTGCCGTAAAATGGAGTTGCTCTTTGCCTTTATCATGGGCTGACATAGCAATATAGCTGCCAGACAAGAGGGTGTTGAGCCCTGAAACTTCAGAAAAACTTATACGGGGGGCGACAACCCAAAATTTTGCATTTTCATTGAGTAGATGGGCCGCGCTTGCATCAATTCTGGCCGTGACAAGTACGCCGTTTAAGTCGGGTTTTAGCGTTATCTTTTTGACCTGTCCAATATCTAAGTCGCGCACTTTTATTGGTGTTTTGTTTACCTCAATACCTGTTGCCGAATGCAGCTCTATCGTAATAAGAGGGCCCTGATTCTTCCATTGGTAGTACACCATCCAGCCACCAATAACGATAACAAGAATTGGGATAATCCAAATGCGAGAAATGGACGAGGTCGGTTTGACCTTAGCTTCATTAATGTTCGGATCGTTTGTGGTCATGGTAATTGCTTCCACTGCTGCCAAATTAGCCTCGAATCAAACGTCATCGCGGCTATCATCGTTACAAATACAACGGCACAAAAGGCGAGTGCCGCTTGGCCCGGATAAATAGACATGGTGTTCCCCATCTGAATAAGGGATACCAGCACTGCTACAACAAAAACGTCTATCATCGACCAGCGGCCTATCGCCTCAGTGATGCGGTAGTAACGTATACGTAATTGTTTTGAAGTGGTTTTCTCTCGCTGTACGGAAAAGTTGAGCCAAGCAAGAATAATAATTTTTGCCACTGGCACTACCACGCTGGCAACTAAAATAATAATCGCCACTGGATACGAGCCCGATTCCCACAACGATATGACACCACCAATAATGGTATTGGGCGTCTCTTGGCCAAAAAATTCAGTATACATAATTGGCAGTACATTAGCAGGAATATATAAGATACAAGCGGTGATCAACAACGCCCACGTGCGCTGAATACTCTCTTGCGCTTGTGCTTCACACAGTGGTTTAGGTTGTGGTGGTTGGCCTTGAGACATCCACATGGCGTAGCGTGTGGGATCAAATTGGGATATACAAAGAGCCGTGAACGCTGAAAAGCCAACGAATGCGTAAAATGATAGGCCTATGGAAACGTCGGCCAACTCGGTAATTTTGATAAGGCTAACCAAGGTGCCAACAAGAAAAATTTCTGCCATGCTCCACGGTAAGAGGGCTTTCACAAGTTTGTAAAGCCGCGGCAAGTAAAAGGGGCGTCGGTTTTGTATTTGAGCTAACGATAACAATAGCAGGCCGCCGAGTACCATTCCGGGCAGCAGTAACGTCGCTAAGCTGGTTATTATCGCTAGTGATAAATAATCGTTTTCAATGAGTACGGTAATGCCGGTGGGCAAGTCAATACTGTGCTTTTGACCGCTAGCTTTAAATGTCAGAAAGTTAAAAGGTAACGAAAGTAATAAAAATATCAGAGCACTGAAAGTATAAGCGAGCAACTTTTCGCTTGCGCCATCGCGATGAGATATTAGTGTGTGGTTACATACTGGGCACACGGCCCGTTGCCTGTGTGCTAGGGCGGGAATGTGTACCTGAGTATGGCATTGCTCACAAACTATAGATAACGTATTTGATTCAGCCATATGCTTTTGCACGCCACTTTTTGTATGCTCGTTGTATGATAGATAGCAGCCTAGAGGTATAACCCGTTGATTTTTAGAATCAACAGCATAGCTTATTGCAGGCATGTCGGGAAGTATAGCCAGTCGTATTTAGCAGTATAACAACAATAATTGACGATTAAGTGATGGAAATAGCAAACGAAATTCGTAGTGTATATGGAAAAATTAAGAAGCAGGTAAGTCGTTTATTCCTGAAAAGGCGTGTTGGTTTTTTACGTTTTTGGATGAGTATTACCTTTGCTCAGCGATGTTATTTTTTAGCAACCAGCATGCTTTTGTTGCAAATATTTCTGAACATAGAAAGTAGACTGTTTGAAGCAATAATGTTTGGTTTTGCTCTTACGGGCATTGTTAGCGAGACATGGCCCAGGTTCATGACACTTTGGAACAGCTTACCAGGTAAAGCTGTGATTCTGTTTATATATGCAATCATCGCAAACTTTGCACTCGCCTCTGCAAGTGGGTTAGTGAATAGCATAACTGGCGTATCAGCAAACGCCTTGCCCTACAGTCACAATTTTGCGCTTATTCTTATGGTGCCAAGCTGGTTCTTTGTTACCACCATGTTAGGGCTTGTGGGTGGTATGCTTCTTATTATTTTCTATCTGTTTTTCTTACTGCTATTGAAGCCGTTTGGCGTTGCGCGGTTTTGGCATCCCAAACACTATCGGTTTGCTACCTCTACCACATTGGCAAGATTAGCATGGACATTGGGCGTGGCGCTGCAGCTGGGAGTTTTAGCTGGGCAAGTTGGGCTACTCTCTGAATTTAGTAGTGAAAGTGCTAACCCTTTAATAAGCATAGAAAACGTAACGGAAAATGAGCTTGAAAATGGTGAAGCGCAACTTACTAAGGAACAAGCGGAAGATATTTCTGAGTTAGAAAAGGACTTAACCACGCTACTGACTAACGCAAAACAAAAGAGTGTTGATTACAAAAAGTCACAACGACGTGCCTTAGCCTATTTCATTTATGAGTTTGAAGCTGACTCACTCTCACGCTGTGCTCATCCCGAGGGAACCCGCGTTATAGAGCTTAACGACTATGAAATTTTGCAGATTGAAAAGACAGATGAAGTGGAAGAGGGATTTATTTACACGGTTGAACCTTGTCGCTCTGCTGCAATTGGAATTTCAGTAAGTCCGTAAACTAGCGCTGAGATAATAACGGTTCAAGAAGTAAAAAAGCTCGCGACAGCAAACTGTGGCGAGCTTTTTATTTATTGATACAGCAACTGCTTAGAAGCTAGCGTTGCCTGGTGTACGTGGGAATGGGATCACGTCACGTACGTTTTGCATGCCGGTTACGTATGCTACAAGACGCTCGAAACCAAGACCGAAACCTGAGTGAGGTACGGTGCCGTAGCGGCGAAGGTCGCGGTACCACGCGTAGTCTTCTTTCGATAGGCCCATTTCGTCAAGGCGTGCGTCAAAAACGTCTAGGCGCTCTTCACGTTGTGAACCACCGATGATTTCACCGATACCTGGCGCGAGTACATCCATTGCTGCAACTGTCTTACCGTCGTCGTTAATGCGCATGTAGAACGCTTTAATATCTTTCGGGTAGTTTTGCATGATAATTGGCGCACCAACGTGTTCTTCTGCAAGATAGCGCTCGTGCTCAGAAGATAAATCGATACCCCATTCAACAGGGAATTCGAATTCTTTGCCGCAGTTTTGCAGAATTTCGATAGCGTCAGTGTAGTCCATGCGAACAAAGTCAGAGCTTACTAACTTTTCTAAACGCTCAATGGCGTCTTTCTTAATACGCTGAGCAAAGAACGCCATGTCGTCAGGCAGTTCTTCAAGCACAGCCTTACATACATACTTCAGCATGTCTTCAGCAAGCTGTGCTACGTCTTTCAATTCAGCAAACGCCACTTCAGGCTCAATCATCCAAAACTCGGCAAGGTGGCGAGATGTGTTTGAGTTCTCTGCACGGAACGTAGGGCCGAAGGTGTACACCTTAGACATAGCTGTACAGTAAGTTTCAACGTTAAGCTGTCCTGATACCGTAAGGTAGGTTTCTTTGCCGAAGAAATCTTCTGAATAGTCAACATTGCCTTTGTCGTCGCGTGGAAGGTTCATCATATCAAGGGTTGATACGCGGAACATTTCACCTGCACCTTCTGTATCGCTTGCCGTTAGAATAGGCGTAGAGATCCAGAAGTAACCTTTCTCATGGAAAAAGCGGTGAATCGCCTGAGACAAACAGTTGCGAACACGGGTTACCGCGCCGATAACGTTAGTGCGTGGGCGAAGGTGCGCATATTCGCGAAGGTACTCAATGCTGTGACGTTTAGCGGCCATTGGGTAGGTATCAGGGTTTTCTACCCAACCCAAAACTTCAACGTCAGTCGCGTCAATTTCAACGGCTTGGCCTTGGCCCTGAGACTCTTTCACTGTACCGGTAACCGATAATGAGCAGCCTGCTGTTAAGCGCTGGATATCGGCATAATTTGACAGAGAATTTAGCGCAATAACTTGTACAGGATCGAAGCAACTACCGTCGTGTAGTGCAATAAATGATAACCCCGCTTTAGAGTCGCGGCGTGTTCTTACCCAACCCTTTACGGTTACCGATTCGCCAACGGCGTACTTACCTTTAAGTACGTCAACTACGGGCGCATGCGTCATGTTAATTTCTCCGTCTTACTAATTTTATGTTGTTGCTTACTATTGAGTCATTTTCAACAACACAGTGCATTAAACTGTGAATGAAAAAATGCACTAAAATTTGCTTTATAGTCAATGTTTTTGGATTGCCATGCCGATAACTTACTAGAATCTGTATTAGTTTTTCGCTTTTCAAAAAGGCATTTCGCAATTCGCTTGGTGCCAAATATAAGCAAAATACAGATCGAAACATGACTTGGTGATGTAAAAATAACCAATGAAATACAATCCAATAGCACGCTAGTATACCCAACATAAAGCGGGATGCCAGAGAACAGAGTGACAAATGGGAAATAAAAATGATTCGAACACGCAAGTGTCTCAGCAAGCACAAGAACCGAGTGCTACGCAAAGTGACGCTGACCGTTCTAGCGATGCCGAAAATGAGAGAAGTTCTATGACTTACGAGCAACTTGCAGAGCGACGTTCAACGCCCCGTTCTAAAACGCCTTTTTATAAGGTGATGCTTGGGTTAAACATCGTTGGCTGGGTTGGCATGGTTGTCGTACTCATACTGTTTCACTATGCGCGCCCAGATTTTATCAGCGGCGTGCAGCAGTACTGGGGAATAAAAGGCGATACCAGTTGGTCTGAAAGTCATTTATCGGCCATGACCATCATGCTGCAGGTATGTTTGATAGTGAGTTTAATTAGCATAATTATGCGTGCCAGAAGAAACCGTCGTCAAAGCGATAGTTTTGGCATAAACCTATTCATTTTATTTGCTATTGCGGCGATAAGCCTAATCACACTGGCTACCACACTGGGCCTGTAAATAGTGAAAGCGCTCTACATGGGGTGCACGACAAAAACATAACTCAAGGACAAATAACAAAGCTTTGTGAGTAGCGCTTTCGACAAACGGTGTTTATGTCACTTGATGGGGTTGCTATGACCTTCCCATCAAGTGAGCGATGCATAAAAAGCGTTATTGTTTACAAGGCTTGCGGCAATAACTTAAATAAAAGCTGCTTGGATAAGCCAGTACGTATAGGCCGCGTAGGCCAGCACAAATGCTCCGCCTTCCAGACGGTTTAAACGTCCTTGGCGCTTAATGCCAATACAGAAAATGAATAGGGCAATGGTTGATGCGAACATCACCATAACGTCGCGGTATAAAAACTCAGAACCTACAGCCATTGGCTGAATGGTGCCTGCAATGCCCACTACTGCCAAGGTGTTGAACATGTTAGATCCGATCACGTTACCAATGGCTAAATCGTGTTCGCCTTTCTTCACCGCCATTAGCGATGATGCAAGTTCTGGTAACGATGTACCAATTGCGATAACCGTCAACCCGATAATAGTATCGCTAACACCGAAGAAGGTGGCGACTTCTACCGCGCCCCATACCAGCATACGCGAGCTTGCAACTAGCAATAAAAGCCCCGCAATCAACCACATTACGTGGGTTTTTACCGTACCTTCGTTGCTATTAATCTCTTCATCGTATTCGTCGGCGAGGGCGTCTTTGTCGCCTTTCATACCGTGATAAATACTCCAAGAAAGCAGAAGCACAAACAGTCCTAACAAAGAGAATGCGTCGTCTTTCGAGATATTTAAGTCCCACACCTGCCATGCGGCAAAGAAGGTGATGCCAAGTAAAACAGGCAGCTCTTTCTTAATGATTTCTGATTTAACCGCAATAGGACTAATGATTGCGGTAAGGCCAAGGATTAACAGGATATTGGCGATATTAGAGCCATAGGCGTTACCCAGCGCTATGCCAGAGTTGCCTTGAATAGCTGCAAACACTGAAACGATGATTTCAGGGGCCGATGTACCAAACCCAATAATGAGCATACCGATGAGCAAGGGTGAAACACCGAAATGATTGGCTACCGATGCGGCACCACCTACAAACTTCCCTGCGCTCCAAAGCAAAACCGGTAATCCGATTAAAATAGCCAAGCTGGCTAATAACATACGTACTCCTTAAACCATTCGTATCTTGTTTGCTTACTTCAATGTATAGGCAAACTCAATAAACAAAAGTCGTTTCAATCTATTCAAATACACATTAGTTTTTGTTGTCTTAACGATGAAAAAAAGCCGTGCTGATAATGCTATGCAAATGATGAGTAAAGCGTAAACTCAGCGCTACTTTAATCGTGTTTGTAAATTGAACAAACACAGTAATAATTGTAACTGACAACACACTATTTAGAAGCGAATTACATGCACAATACACTGATTGTTACTGATGATGTTACTCCTTTTTGTAACACAGCTTTAACCGTGCTGACTTTTCAAGATTATCTTGCTGAGTTTCCAAAGTTGAACGAGCCCAAAACACGCGTGATCAACATTTGTGATACTACGCGTTACTTAAGCGAAGGGTACTATTGTTCACTTTTGGCTCAGGCACGTAATCACTCTGTATTGCCTTCTGTAAATACCATTAACGATTTACGCATGGCGGAAGAGAAAAGTATCGATCGCATCGTCTTCTCTTTGTCGGTATCTCAAGACAATATGGAAATTACTGATGAGCCTATATTAGTACTTTTCGGCGAAGTGAAAGATCAGCGCTTTAAGCGTTTGGCGCGCCAAGCGTTTGAAAAGTACCCGTACCCTGTTTTGGTGTTAAGCCCAACAGTTACCGATACGAAAGTGTCGCCTAAAGCCACGGGTAAAGTACAAATTGAAGGCTTTGCAAGCGTACAGGCAAAAGCGTTTAAGGACTTAAATGCCAAGCAACAAGCGCGTTTCATTGAGCAATTAGAAGCACATACCAAAATACAGTGGAAAGCCGGTAAAACGAGCAAAAGTACTCGTTGGGATATGGCCATTTTGGTTAACCCAGAAGAGAGCACGCCGCCTAGTGACGAACGCGCCATTAAAAACTTTGTGAAAGCAGCTGAAAAAGTGGGCTTTCGCGCAGATGTGGTAAGTCGCCTGTCGCAAGAAGAATTGGGTCACTATGATGCATTGTTCATTCGTGAAACGACAGCGATTGACCATCATACTTACCGTTTAGCGCGTGCCGCAGAGCGAGAAGGCATTGTGGTTATGGACGACACGCAGTCAATTCTGCGCTGCTGTAACAAAGTGTACCTGCAGGATGCGTTTGCTTATCAAAAAGTGCCAGCGCCGAAAGCGACGTTTGTATCGAGCGCTACTGATGAAGTATGCGAAAAACTCATAGCTGACTTTGGTTTGCCGCTTGTTTTAAAACTGCCAGAAAGCTCGTTTTCCCGCGGCGTGCATAAAGCTGAAAATAAAGAAGCGTTAAAAACGCGCTTAGAACAAATGCTGGCTGAATCGGCGCTTGTTTTGGTTCAGGAATATATATTCACTGAATTCGACTGGCGAATTGGTGTATTAGGTGGCAAACCTATTTACGCTTGCCAATACTTTATGGTGCGCAACCATTGGCAGATATACAACCATCAGGGAGACCGATTCTCTTCGGGTGGATTTGCCACAATGCCAACATTTGAAGTGCCTAAGCCGGTGTTACAAGCTGCTATCAAGGCCGCTAAAGCGGTGGGTGACGGCTTGTATGGTGTAGACATCAAGCAAACCGGCAATGCAGTTTATGTTATTGAAGTGAACGACAACCCAAGTATCGACTCGGGTGTTGAAGACAAATATTTAGGCAAAGAACTGTACGAATTAATTATGCAGGAATTTGCTGACAGGTTGGAGCAAAGAGGGCGATGATTACATCGGCTGAGCGAGTAATTGAAGTGAATAATGCAAGTCCACAGGAAAGCGCAAATCGTGCATATGGCCTAGCTGAGGGCGCATCTAATACTAAATCGACAAATAGTGTTGGTGTGCCTTCTACGCAGTCGAGTGTAGTGCTGCGCATTGCGACATTACACGATCTTGCTTCGCTTCAGCACATTGAGCAAACTTGTTTCACCACCGACAGGCTAAGTAAAAGTCGTTTCAAATTTTACATTGATGCACAGCACGCAGAGCTTATTGTGGCCGAGCGTGAGCCGTCGACTTCAAGTTCTAACCTCGACAAAAATAAGCCGAGTGTAAATAGCATTGTTGGCTATGGACTGTTGCTACTACGTCGTGGAACGCAGCTCACTAGACTGTATTCTATCGCAGTCTTGCCTGAGGCGAGAGGGCTTGGCGTTGCTGAAAAGCTCATAAATAGCTTGGGGGAGCGGGCGCTTTTGCGGGGAAAGCGATTTATGCGCCTGGAAGTGGCAGTAGGTAATGCCGGCGCCATTGCTCTGTATAAAAAATTAGGGTTTAGTCAGTTTGGTATGTATACCGATTACTACGACGATCACACTGACGCATTACGTATGCAAAAAGTGTTGGTGCCGAGTAAATCAGTTAAGCCAGAGGTTTATCCGTGGTACCAACAAACGACTGATTTTACCTGCGGTCCATCAGCATTAATGATGGCAATGTGTGCATTGAACAATCGCTATGAAATGACCCAAGAAAAAGAACTATCGTTGTGGCGTACTGCGACCACGATATTTATGATGTCAGGTCATGGCGGTTGCCACCCGGTGGGATTAGCGCTCGCCGCGGTAAACGAAGGTTATGCAGCGAAAGTGGTCATCAATCAGGATGTCCCGCTTTTTGTTGATGGCGTTAGAGATACTAACAAGAAAGCGATAGTCGAAAATGTTGAGTCGCAGTTTATGGCAGAGGCACGTAGAAAAGGCATTTCTGTTGAAATCTCTGACTGGCGAGTTGATGTTATCGACCAAACCCTTAAAGCTGGCGGGGCAGTATTGTGCTTAATCAGCACATACGCGTTCGATAAGAAAAAGGTTCCCCATTGGGTTGCGGTGACTAGCTGCGATTCTCATTGCTATTATCTGCACGATCCAGATGCGAGTGAGGGGCAGCCTGTCGAGTATCAACACATTCCGGTTGCCCGCGAAGACTTTCTAAGGCTTGCCAGCTATGGCACGCGTAAAGTAAGAACATTGGTACTCCTTAAAAAGAAAAAGTAACACGAATTTTTGCTTAGGCCTGAGGCACGGAGAATGCTTGAGGCCTCATACCATTAGTCCGCAAAGATAAATAGCCACTCAGCGAAACTTAAAATAGCCATAACCGTGGCGTGTCATCGCAGGTATTAGTGATGAACTCGTGTAACGTTAACCTTTTTATTTAGCGTTTTAAGTTGTTTTACTAATTGAGAAAGCTCTTTCACCGAACCTGAATAATCAATGTGCTTATTCATTTCCTGGCCTTTCACAGCACTTCTATAAAGCGCCTCACTTTCAAAACACGCAGTTTGCTCATTAAGCGTGTTCCATTCCGCTTTTAGGTCACTTGGAATACAGTGGCGTTTTGCAATAATTTTGTCTTTTATTTGCAACACTTTCCCGATTAATAATTGTGCATCTGTTGGCATAATAATATCTCCTGTATAGCTTTTTGTGCTTAAGTTGCTGTTTATCAAAGGCATTAAGTGTTTACTTTGATAGACGTAGTGTAAATTCAGCAACATCTCAACACACACTCATAATAAGTGTTGCAGCAAAGATGCCAACTCTTACTAGTAGATGACTTAGAACACGCCAAATGTGCCTAAATGCGGATTGCAACTGTTGAGGCTCACTAAAGCGAGAAAGAGAGCGAGGAAAAGAGAGCGAGGAAAAGCTAAAAGGAAAAATAGCGAAGCCGGCTAACGGATAGAGAAAAGCCCGAGCGATTTTAGTGCATGGCTTGCATGACGCCTTGAAATCTCAGGCCATGAAATATCAGAGCCATGCTGCTCATTAAGATCTAATGTGTTGGTTTAGTGGGACTGGTAGAAGTGGCTTTTTAAAAAAATAATAAACCACGTATTAACAAGATAAACCCAAGTGCTATTTATAAGCGTAGCGCTTGGGTTTATTTTTAATTTTCTTTACCTGACAATAGCAGAAGTGTGGCGTCCAAATTAACAGATTAAGTAAGATAGCGGTAACAAGGCTGAACACAATTGACGAAGGCGTTAGTGGGACAGAGGGGCTGAAATTATCTAACACGCGCTTCAGCGTACCATATTGAGAAGGCGAGGCCATAAACACAAGCTTTTCGAAGTAATGACCGTGCTCTAGCTTCCTCATACCTTGCTCTAAAGTGGTGATCTGGGCGAAGCGTGTGGCTTTCATCGAGGCATTCTCTCGCACAACTGGCTCACTGTTTTTCTGTAAGCTTTCAAGCATGGCTTCAACCGAAGAAAAACCATGCTGCTTGGCGAGCGCTGACGAACTAGAAACTTCATCTCTCAGTGCATCATAATAACCATTGAGGTATTGACGATAATGATCCGCCAAGATGGGGACTTGAAGTGTAATGATAAACAAGACTGCAAATACAACTTTATCTAAAACACGTACTATCATTCAAATCTCGCTATAAACACTCTGCATTAATGATCTAATTAGTGACCCGCTTTAAAGTTGAATGTTCACTCTATAACAAAACTAACATCAACCCTCGGGCCAATTGACGTCAACTGGTGGTTCAAAACTCATATTTCACCCAAGAAGATAGTTAGCGTAACAATCTCACACACTATTTCAAGGCGGTGTAAATCGCATGGGTCAGCTTACTTAACTGCTCGGAAGATATAATGTAAGGAGGCATAATGTATACCAATTTCCCGAATGGCCGTATCCACACGCCATGTTTCACAAAATGGCGTTGAATTTCGGCAACATTGACGGGATTTACCGTCTCGACTACCCCTATAGCACCTAACACCCTTACGTCAGCGACTCTCGGCAAGTCTGCACATTTTGCCAATTCGGCTTGTAATTGTTTCTCAATAGCAGGAACTTGTTGCTGCCAATGATTTTCGTTAATTAGCGACAGACTGGCATTGGCCACCGCGCAGGCTAACGGGTTGCCCATGTATGTGGGGCCGTGCATAAATACGCCAGGCTCCCCTTGGCAAACCCCTAAAGCCACGTCTTCGGTACACAAGGTCGCGGCCAGTGTCATATAACCACCCGTAATCGCTTTACCCAAACACATGATGTCAGGCGAAATACCTGCATGCTCACAAGCGAAGAGCTTACCTGTACGGCCGAAGCCAGTGGCAATTTCATCGCAAATCAAAAGTACGTCGTAGGTATCGCAAAGCTGTCGGCAGCGCTTTAAGTATTCGGGGTGATAAATACGCATGCCGCCTGCGCCTTGAACAACAGGTTCTAGGATAAGGGCTGCCATCGTGTGGTGATGCTTTTCAAAAATCTCTTCAAGTGGAAGAATGTCATCTTCGCTAAACGTTTGGCCAAAGCGAGTTTGAGGAGCGGGCGCAAAAATCTGCTTGCTTAGTACACCCTCAAATAAACTATGCATGCCGTTAACGGGATCGCACACGCTCATTGCAGCGAACGTGTCGCCATGGTAGCCATTGCGCGGCGCGACAATGCGTGACTTCTCTGAGCGCCCCTGACACGCCCAATACTGAATCGCCATCTTTATCGCAACTTCAACAGACACTGAGCCAGAGTCTGCTAAAAATACACGCTCTAAACCTGCCGGCACCATGTTCAGTAACGATTTACACAAATCTACCGCCGGCTGGTGGGTAATACCGCCAAACATAACGTGAGAAAATGCGTCAATTTGCTTGTGCGCAGCATCGTTGAGTACAGGATGGTTGTAACCGTGAATAGCTGCCCACCAGCTAGACATGCCATCTACTAGCACTTCACTTGTGGCCAAGGTAAGTTCAGCGCCTTTTGCACCAACTACTTCATAGCAGGGAAGGGGATTAACCGCCGAGGTATAAGGGTGCCAAATGTGTTGTTTATCAAATTCTATATTGTTCACAAATTAACCGTTAGTAAATGTTTTAAATTGGTCAGAGTTGACAACTCGATATTGGGGCATAGACTAAGCCAGCAATAATAATTAGTAAAGGACAGTCAATGACGCTGGCTAGTGCGCCTTCTGCGCAAACGACAACTATTCGAAACGATTGGACCAAAGCCGAAGTCGAAGCTTTGTTTGCCATGCCATTTAACGATTTACTGTTTAATGCCCAAGTGGTGCATAGGCAGCATTTTAATCCGAATGAAGTGCAGGTTAGCACGCTTTTGTCGATTAAAACCGGTGCTTGTCCTGAAGACTGTAAGTACTGCCCGCAAAGTGCTCGGTATGATACGGGCCTAGAGAAAGAGCGCCTGCTAGAAATTGAAAAAGTCATCCAGCGTGCGAAAGAAGCAAAGCATGTAGGCTCAACCCGTTTTTGTATGGGGGCTGCTTGGCGAAACCCGCGCGACAGAGACATGCCTTACATTTTAAAAATGGTTGAAGAGGTGAAAAGCTTAGGCTTAGAAACCTGCATGACGCTGGGTATGTTAACCCGCGATCAAGCTGTGGCCTTAAAGCAAGCGGGCCTTGATTATTATAATCACAACCTTGATACCTCTCCGGAATACTACGGCGATATTATCACGACCCGTACTTACCAGGACCGATTGAATACGTTAGAGAACGTGCGTGCTGCAGGTATGAATGTTTGCTCTGGGGGAATTGTTGGCATGGGAGAAACGGTGAGCGATCGCGCTAGTATGTTAGTGCAATTAGCAAACCTTCCTGAGCAGCCTCAAAGTGTACCTATTAATATGTTGGTTAAAGTAAAAGGTACGCCACTCGATAGTGTAGAAGACTTGGACTATTTTGAGTTTATTCGCACTATTGCCGTTGCCCGTATTATGATGCCTAAGTCACATGTGCGCTTGTCGGCAGGCCGCGAAGCAATGAACGAACAAATGCAGGCGCTTTGCTTTATGGCAGGTGCGAATTCCATTTTCTATGGCTGCAAGCTGTTAACCACGTCAAATCCAGATACCCATGAAGATGTAATGCTGTTCAAAAAGCTTGGTATTAATACTGAGCGTACAAGGGATTACTCAGACGAAGCACATCAACAAGTGTTAGAAGAAGAAATTGCCCAGCAACAAGAACAAGCCGACGACAGTAACGACTTGTTTATTGATGCAACCAAGCCTAAGGTAGCGCCAAAGAAACAGCATTTAAAGGAGGCGTAATGGCCTTTCACTGGTTAGACGATTCGCTGAGCGCGCGTGCCGAGCAAGGCTTGCTGCGCCAGCGCCACTGCCAACAATACGAAAAAGACAACATTATTTGTATTAACGGTGAGCACTATCTTAACTTTTCAAGCAATGACTACCTAGGCATGCGCCAGCATGAGGGTGTATTGCAAAGTTGGGTTGAGGGGCTAGCGCAATTTGGTGGTGGCAGTGGTGCATCGCCTTTGGTAACTGGGCACACACAGGCTCATTTGGCGCTAGAAGCCTACATTGCCGATGGGTTAAACCGAGAAGCTGCGCTGTTGTTTAACTCTGGCTTTGCCGCCAATCAGGCACTGTGCATGGCACTTTTTCCTCACATGTCTCTCCCTAATAAAAGCGCGAGTGCGGGTCATATTATTGCCGACAAGCTCATGCACGCTTCGTTTTTAGAGGGTGCGCAATGTGTATCTGACAGCGCTAAGCTTCGCCGTTTCAAGCATAACGATCTAAGTCATTTAGAGAGCGTGCTATCAAACGTTTGTCACAGCCAGTTATCCGATGCGGTTGGTAATTCTGATGCAAACCAGCAAGACATTCTGATTGCCAGTGAAGGTGTGTTTAGTATGGACGGTGACGTAGCGCCTTGCGAAGGTATCGCTGAACTGGCCGCTAAATATAATGCATGGTTCATGTTAGACGATGCACACGGTATGGGTGTATTGGGTGAAAACGGTTTTGGCACAGCAGAAGCACTAAACTTAAGCCAGCAACAAGCGCCTATTGTTATGGGAACATTTGGCAAAGCAGTGGGCACGGCCGGCGCCTTTATTGCAGGAAGCCAAACCCTAATTGATTATCTGGTGAATTTTTCTAAACATTATGTGTATTCCACTGCCATGCCACCAGCACAAGCGGTCGCGACGTTGTACTCTCTTACACATATCGCCAGTGATACTGCCCGCCGCGAAACGCTGCATAACAATATCGCCTATTTCAGAGACTCGTTTCAAAAGCGTTTTGGACAGACACTCAATTCAAGCGAGAAAGACAAAGCACCAATTGAAATCACTTTGGGGCAATCGCAAAGCGCGATTCAGCCTATTATCGTTGGTAGCCCAGAACGTGCAGTTGCACTAAGTGACGGGCTAAAACAGCGCGGCATTTGGGCAACGGCTATCAGGCAGCCTACTGTACCGAAAAACCAAGACAGGCTGCGTATTACGCTTACGTCAAATCATTCATCACAGGATATTGACGTATTGCTTGATGCCCTAGAGCTTTCACTTAATAACTTTCTGTTAAGTGAGACTTCAGTAGAAAAAGAATCAGACAGCGCTGTGAATACTCCTGACTCTGTAAGTAAAAAAGAGATGTAACGATGTCACTAAGTCCCGCTATAAAAGCTGCTATGTCGGCAGAATCGAGAAGTCTCTTCGACGGTAAGCTGTCGCGTGACGCGGCGCAGGCGGCTTTTAAGGCAAACGGGGTTTTTTCGTCCGAGGCACCTCTCGATTTTAAAAGTGCGACCAACGCTGAAGGGGCTCTCACAGTTAAAAGTGCTTACCCTTCTGATTGCTCCTCCAAAGCTTCGGCCAATATGCATGCCGAGGAGAAGGCAAAAACTGAGGGCTATATTACAGCTGAAGGCTCTATAACAATTAAAGGCGCTGCAAAAGCTGAGCGTAATGGTACTGCTTCAACAATTAATGAGCAGGACGTGGCACATCGTTTTTCAAAAGCGGCTGTGCAGTACAACAGTATTGCGGGTGTTCAGCGCATTATTGCTAAGCAGGCATTAGCGAACTTACCGATAGACTTACAGGGTACGGTTCTTGATATCGGCTGTGGTACTGGCATTCATACCCAAACCCTTGCAAATAAAGGTGCAGCCGCAACTGGCGTAGACATTGCCGAGGGCATGTTAGCGCAGGCCAGAAAAATGTACTCTGACCCCATTTTCGTGGAAGGTAGTGCTGTTGATTTGCCTTTCTGTGATAGCCAATTTTCAACCGTATTTTCATCTATGGCGCTTCAGTGGGTTAGCGATACTGGGATTGTTGCTAATGAGATAGCGCGAGTGCTTGAAAAGAGTGGTATTGCCGAGCTGGCGATTATGGTGGCGGGTTCATTTAGTGAGCTTAAAACGGCGCGCAAAGTAGCGCAGCTTCCACAGGCCGAAACCTATATGCCAACAACCGCACAATGGGTAAATGGCTTTAAGCAGTCGGCCCTTGCTTTGCAACGGGTGATTACCAAGGACTATGTCGATACTCACTGCGATATTATGTCGCTATTGCGCTCTGTGAAAGGGGTGGGGGCAGGAGAGACCGGCCAAAAACAACCGCCGCTAACCCGTCGAGATATTAAAAAATTAGCCATGGCTTACAGCAATATGAGCGGTGTAGAAAGTAAGTTACCGCTTACCTACCGCGTGAGTCATTTTAGATTGGAAAAACGATGAGGCAGTATTTCATTACCGGTACCGACACCGAGGTAGGTAAAACCTATGTCACCTGCCAACTACTACAAGCTGCGCAAAAAGCCTCGTTAAGCGCCATCGGCTACAAGCCTATTGCGGCCGGATGCGAACAGATAAACGGCGAGTGGGTTAACGAAGATGCGCTAAATATTCAGAAAGCGTGCTCCAAAATACGCGCAAATAAAGCCATTAAAATTACAGACAATAACGAGCTAAAAAGCGTAAATGAAAACAACGAAGAAAGTGGACAGACACTTCCTTTGCATCAAATAAATCCAATTGCACTAAAGCCGGCTATTGCGCCACATATTGCTGCCCTTGAAGAAGGCGTGGCGTTAACGTTTGACGAAATAGCTAGAGGGCTTGATGAACTGCACGCCTATCAACCCGATCTTCTGTTAATGGAAGGTGCAGGTGGGTGGCGTTTACCGCTAACGGTAGGTGATGAGTATACGCCCACTTACTATCTTTCTGATGTCGTGAAAACACTCAAAATGGATGTGATTTTAGTTGTAGGCATGCGCTTAGGTTGTTTGAATCATGCGCTACTAACCGCAGAAGCAATTCGTGCTGATGGACTTACCATTAAAGGATGGGTTGCGAACGACATCACAGGTAACATGACGCGGTACCAAGAAAATATTCATTCTCTTAAAGCCATGTTACCCGAGCCGCTACTGGCAGAAATTCCCTACCAAGTAACGCCTAATGATGAGGCACTATTCGCCGCTATCAAGCAAATAAGTTAAATCATCACCTGAACTGATTGGCGTTTTTTCTTCACCTAGAAAGATAAAGCCGTCTTTTTCACCCACTAGGCTAAGTTGATTATTAGTAAGGCGCAGCGCTGTGCCTTCGCGAATAGCAACTACTGGTGTGGTTGGATTAAGCGTAGTGAACTCTGCCAAACGTTGGTCGCGGGTTTCGCCATTGTGACCCGGCGGCTGATAATCGGTGTAATGTGGGTTTAACTGAAACGGCACGATATCTAGTGCATCAAAACTCGGCGGCTCGATAATGGGCATGTCGTTAGTGGTTCTAATTGATTGACCACAAATATTCGAACCCGCACTCCAGCCAATATAAGGAGTACAATCGGCGATGGCGTGCTTTATTGGCACAATAAGCGCGTTTGCATAAAGAGTAGAAAGCAGGTGAAAGGTGTTTCCACCGCCTACAACAATGGCTTGGCCGTTTTTCTTTGCGTTATTTACAGCAGCAACCGGATCTTCAACGGAATGTAGCCCAGTAACCTTGCACTCTGGCAGGGCGGTAGCAACGGCGTCTACATAGCTATCGTACGTTTGAGTGACGGCGGCGTAAGGAACAAATAGAAGGTCGCGAATTTCGCCTAAGTGTGCAAAAATAAGCGCTCTAGCGTGCTCTAAGTAAGTCTCGTCGCCTTGGCGTGAGCTACTTAGCATAAGTACATGTGCGGTCATACTAACTCCACAATTTTTCTGACGGCGTATCATACGTGAAACTAGGCATAAAGTTTAGTCACGCTCCGTCACTGTGTTGAAATAGGATTTTGAATGAAACAATCTACATCGGTGTTGTTCGTGTGTTTGGGTAATATTTGTCGTTCTCCAACCGCAGAAGCCGTGTTCAAACACAAGGCTGCACAAGCCGGATTAAATATTGAAATTGACTCAGCGGGAACCCACGGCTATCACATTGGTAACCCGCCCGATAAGCGTTCGCAAGCCGCAGGCGTAGAACGAGGCTACAGTTTCAAAGGGCTAAAATGCCGACGTGTGGATGAAAGCGACTTTGAGCGATTTGATTTCATTCTTGCCATGGATAACAGCAACCTTGCTAATTTGCACGGTATGTCGCCTAGCCAGTACCACGATAAAATTAAGCTGTTTCTTGATTTTGCAAATGCAGACGATAAGGAAGTACCTGATCCATATTATGGCGGCAAGCGCGGCTTTGAGCTGGTGTTGGATCTTATCGAAGAAGCGTCGGACGGTTTGATTGCGCATATTAAACAAACCCAACAACAATAAACGCAAATCATATTGATAAACCATCTCGAAAGCCCACCTTGAGAACCCGTATTGACAATGACAGGAACTAAACGCACCGCCGTCACTTTGGTTGTAATAACAGTACTTTTGTCACTCGTCATAGGTGTGGTAGGGATTGTTGGCGTGACAGGGCTGTCTGATACGGCGGCTGAACTAAAACAGCATATTATTGTTCAGCTTCAAATACCGCTTATTCTTACTGCGTGTTTAGTAGGGGCGGCACTGTCTACAAGTGGAGCTACCTTGCAAGTAGTGCTGCGAAATCCTTTGGCAGACCCGGGAATTATTGGCATTACGAGTGGCGCAAGCTTGGTTGCTGCGCTTTTGCTACTGCTAACCCCACAATGGGCTACAGCGTACCTACACTATTTGTTGCCTTTGGGATGTTTTATTGGTGCGTTGTTATCTACATTTATTATCTACCGCTTAGCAAGAAAACTGTTGGGCTCCTCTACGGCTGTTATTCTAGCGGGTATTGCCATCTCTACCCTTAGCGGCGCCGTTATAGCGTGGCTTTACATGTTCAGCGACGCTAATGCCCTGCGCAATCTTACTTTCTGGTTAATGGGTAGTTTGTACCAAACTAACTGGTTAATTTTATCAGTGGGTGGTCCGTTAATCGCTGTTGCTGTCGCATTACAGCTTTATTTCGCTGGCGATTTAAACAAGCTCTATGCCGGTGAACTTGCAGCAAAAAGTAGTGGTGTGGATGTGGAGAAACTCACTGAGCGCGCACTCATTGTCTGCGCTATTGCTGTAGGTACTGCGGTGTCTATGGCAGGCTCTATTGCTTTCGTTGGCTTGTTAGTACCGCATATCTTACGTTTGATCATCGGGCATAATAATCGCTATTTGTTGCCGTTAAGTGCATTAAGTGGTGCAAGTCTGCTGATGCTGGTTGCGTTAAGCTCTGAAATGACCCGTGCCATTACGCTTCCGGTGTCTATGGTAACAGCTACGTTAGGCGGTCCATTATTAATTTGGGCATTAGCAAAAGGTCAAATAAAAGGGTAGTGAAGGGGGAAATGAAATGACGACAAACAATAGTACTACCTACCAACGCCCAGTTTCGACCAGCGATGTAAAAATAAATACAAGTGGCCATGCCGCACTTGGTGTTAACACAAAGCAAAACACCAGCAGCAAAAATGGTGTAGGAGAAAGCCCAAGCGAAGCGGATAGCAATAGCCCAGCGAATAGCCATAACCTAGCAGATAGTCGTACCGTTTTAAGCTTACAGAATGTAAAAGTAGCATCGCGACTTTCGGTGGAAGGTTTACGTGCAAAAAAAGGCGAGTGCGTTCACATTATAGGACCAAATGGGGCAGGGAAATCAACGCTGTTGCTTACCCTTGCGGGTCTTATTGACGCTGATGAGGGCACCGTCATGCTGCTAGGCAAACCAATGAACGATTGGTCGCTGGCAACACTTGCGAGTGTGCGCACCTTATTAGCGCAACAAAGCGAAAGTGGTTTTCACTTGTCGGTAAAAGAATACCTAAGCTTTTATGCAACAGCACAGCAAGATGAACTAATTCCTCCGGTTTTAGAAAAAGCACTCGAAATATCGGGTTTCTTGAACCAAATTGTCACCCAGCTTTCTGGCGGCGAGCGTCAGCGAGTTGAGATTTGTCGTTCGCTTTTGCAAATTTGGCCGCAGCTAGAGCGCGGAGAGGGGGTAGTGCTTTTAGACGAGCCATTGCAAGGACTTGATATAAGGCATCAATATGCACTGGCTAGTTTGGTAAAATTCCTTTGCGATAAAGGGAATACCCTACTTATGACGTCTCACGACATCGCGCTTAGTGCCAACTATTGCGATAGTTTATGGCTTATGCAAAAAGGTCGCATGGTAGCGTTCGGTAAGCCACAAGAGGTGGCCACGCAAACAAACTTAGAAAGTGTGTTTGAATGCCATTTTGCTATAAGCAAGCACGATAACTTTCTAGAAATTCAAGTTTGCGCACCTATTTCCCTAGAATAAATGTGGTAAAGTGCCCCCAGCATTTTTTAGATTCACATTTTCACATTAGACTGATTAGAAAAAAGCGCTACAGACGCACTGTTAAGCGCGTTACAGTCTTTTTATTCGAAGCATCTAGCTTCAATAAATATTTTCAGTAAAACGTTTGCCCTACGTTTTTTATTCAGGAGAACACCGTTGAGTAATTGGCAAGTAGACAGTTGGAGAAATAAACCTATTCTTCAGCAACCAGAGTACGACGATAAAGCACGTTTAAAAGAAGTAGAGCAAACATTAAGTTCTTATCCACCGCTTGTATTTGCTGCTGAAGCCCGTGAGCTTAGACGCCAGCTAGGTGAAGTCAGCTTGGGTAAAGGCTTTCTTTTACAAGGCGGCGACTGTGCTGAGTCGTTTGACGAATTTAATGCGCCTAAAATTCGCGATACCTTTAAAGTTATTCTTCAAATGGCCATTGTGCTTACCTTTGCTGGTCGTTGTCCGGTAACTAAGGTTGCCCGTATGGCAGGCCAGTACGCCAAGCCGCGCTCATCAGATTTCGAAACCCGCGATGGCGTGACCTTGCCAAGCTATCGTGGTGATATCATCAACAACTTCGAATTTACCGAAGCGGCCCGTCGACCAGATCCTGACCGTTTGTTGGAAGCCTACCATCGCAGTGCGTCAACCCTGAATTTACTTCGCGCGTTCGCGCAAGGTGGTTTGGCCGACCTTCATGAAGTTAACCGCTGGAACATGGCGTTCGTTGAAAACAATCCGCTTAAAGAGCGTTATTCTGATATGGCCAACCGTATTCAAGATACCCTTGAATTTATGGATGTTATTGGTATTAACGCACAAACCAGTTCTACGCTGCACGAGACCTCACTGTTCACGTCGCATGAAGCATTGCTGTTGAACTATGAGCAGGCGCTAACACGCATCGATACCCTTACCGGTAAGCCTTACGATTGTTCGGCTCACATGGTGTGGATTGGCGAGCGTACCCGTCAACTTGATCATGCGCACGTTGAGTTTTTCCGTGGCATTCACAACCCAATTGGTGTGAAAGTGGGGCCAAGCATGCAAGAAGACGAGCTTATTCGTTTGATTGATGCGCTTAACCCGCTAAACGATCCAGGTCGTTTAACGCTAATTACGCGTATGGGCGCCGATAATTTAGCCGACAATTTGCCAGGCTTATTGCGTAAAGTGAAAGCTGAAGGCAGACACGTTGTGTGGAGTTCTGACCCGATGCACGGCAACACGTTCTCGGCATCTAGCGGTTATAAAACCCGTAACTTCGATGCAATTTTGAAAGAAATTAAGCAGTTCTTCCAAGCTCACGAAGCAGAAGGTACTCACGCAGGTGGTATTCACCTTGAAATGACCGGTCAGCACGTAACGGAGTGTACTGGCGGTGCTTATGAAATTAGCGATGAAGACTTAGCGCAAGCCTACAAAACGCAATGCGACCCGCGCTTAAATGCAGACCAAGTACTTGAAATGGCATTCTTGGTGGCTGATCATTTGCGTAATGCTTAAAGTGACCAACATCGCATTGGCAAGTTGAAGAAACGGCATCATTGAGATGCCGTTTTTTTTACCTAAATTTTACGCGTATATTTGAGGTTAGGTTGATATGCTCATTGTGTTGAAGTAAACACGATTGACCTATGACCCAATTTAAACACGGTTTCTATACACTCTTTATTATGGCTGTGGCTATTTTAGGGTGTTTAGCACTTAGTAACTGGTTACTGCCGCTTGGCGGTATTCTGCTCATACTACAGCTTGCGTGTGCCATTGTGGCGTTAACGACCTCAAGGTTTTACGGCTTGCTTGCAGGGGTAGCCGGAGCACTGAGCTTTAATTATTTTTTCACCGAGCCTTTGCACTCATTTCAAATTGCAGAAGTTGAAGACAGCATAAATTTTGTCGTTTTCATCATTGTAGCCATCCTCATTAGCGAGCTTGCTGTCTACGTCAATTCTCAACAACATGCACTACAGGTTGTTAAAACACAATCTAGTGTCCTGCGATCTGTGTCCCACGATTTGCGTACGCCGCTCTCTACCATTATCGGTTCTGTTGAAACCTATATGACATATCAAGACAAGCTTGATGACATTGAGAGACAGGCACTGTTAAAAGGGGTTCACGATGAAGGTAAACGCCTTTATGTTTACGTTGAGAACCTGCTTCAAGCCACACGAATTGAGCATAACGCGTTAGCGCTAAATTTAACCCATGTAAACCTGACTGCCTTTTTAGCTAACCTTGAAAGTCGTATTAACAGTGGTCGACTAAAAGTGATCAACAACAGTGACAGTCGCGGTATAACTGTGTCTGAATCACTGTTTGAACAAGCTTTATTTAACGTAATTGATAATGCCCTTAAATTCAGCGATGACAGTGTATTGCTGATGGTTAGCCGCTCTGATGGAGAGTTTAAGTTTCAAATAGCCGATAAAGGCGAAGGGATCAGCGATGAACAGCTACAAGCGCCAATACAGCTTTTTCAAACCAGTCGTCGCAGCGATAGCGGAAAAGGCGGCATTGGCTTAGGGCTAAGCGTAGCAGCAGGCATAGTTCACGCCCATGGTGGTGCTATCAAGCTGTCGAATACCACACCAGGCCTTCTCGTCAGTATCACAATTCCAAAAAGGGATTAGCGCAATGAGCCACACCATTCTACTTGTTGAAGATGATGCGAATATTCGTCAGATGCTGAGCATTGCGCTAGGTGCAGAAGGCTACCTTTGTGTTGAAGCTGCTTCGGTTCGAGAAGCTTTGTCATTGTTTAATCAGCACCGTCCTGACCTTGTCATACTCGATTTAGGGTTACCTGATGGTGAGGGGAGTGAAGTACTTAAACGCATAAGAGAATCTAGTCGCCTGCCAGTGCTCGTGTTGTCTGCAAGAGATCAGGAGTTAGACAAAGTCGACCTGTTGTCCCGGGGTGCCAATGACTATGTCAGCAAGCCTTTTGGGATCAGAGAGCTTGTCACCCGTGTGAAAGTACTGCTAAGAGACTTCAATCCTGTGGTTGAGCCCACATCGCCCACACGACAGATTGGCAAGATAGCGTTGGATATTACCGAGCGACGGCTGCTCGTTGAAGGCGAAGTTATCGCGCTCGCCCCAAAAGAAGTTCAGCTTCTTGACGAGCTTACAAAACAGCCTGGGGCGTTTATTAGTCAGCAAGAATTGTTAAGAAGAATATGGGGGCTACATCACAGTGAAGATACCCACTACATCCGCGTTCTTGTAAGACAGCTAAGAAAGAAGATAGATCCGTTCGAGAAAGATTTAATAGAGACAATGCCTAAACAAGGCTACCGAATAGCGGTTGATAAACCGGAGGCTAATTAATGTCGCATTTTAGTGTAATTGGGCTTGGCAAGTTTGGCTTAACGGCCAGTTTAGAGTTAATTCATATGGGGCACACTGTTACAGGAATTGACCAAAGTGAAAAGCTGGTTGAACAGTATGCAGGTGAGTTTACGCAGTGCGTTGTGTGTGATGCCAGTGATGAGCGTGCGCTCAAGGAATTAAACTTGTGTCAGAGCGAAGCCGTGCTTGTCGCTATTGGCGAAGATATGCAAGCTAGCTTACTGTGTACGTTAGCACTAAAAAACTTGGGCGTAGCCAATATTTGGGTGAAAGCTAATAGCTCTGCTCACCACGCTATTTTATCCAAGCTGGGTGTGTCGAAAATTATTCATCCTGAAGAAGAGATGGGAGCAAGGGTGGCGCAAGCGCTTAACTACCCAATGGTGAATGACTACTTGGGTATAGGACACGGCGTTTATATCGTTGATGTTATTTTGTCCGATCACTTTTCTTCACAGCGCTTAAAAGACGTGCTGTCCGTCGGAAAGGGGCAGGTCTCTTGTTTGTTAGTTAAGCGAGGTCACCAGCTACATCATAATCCATCGTTAGACTTTGAAGTTACTTCGAAAGATACCGTTATTCTCTGCGGCCATAGAGAGAACCTTGTTAAAATAGCGCCTAGGCTAGCACAATGAACAGATGGGATCCTGGCTATAGACCTATAGAGCGCTCGCCTAGAGGTATCAATAAAATTCAGGTAGGGCCGCCTCTTATTCTCTCTCTAAGCTTTGTGGCGGTGATTTTCTTAGGCACCGTTATCCTAAAATTACCAATGATGACTCATGAGCCCATCTCGTGGATCCAAAGCCTATTTACTTCCACATCGGCGGTGACAGTAACGGGTCTTGTGGTTGTCGATACCGGATCTGTTTTTACAACTGCTGGACAAGCGGTGATTGCGGTTTTAATTCAGCTGGGGGGCTTAGGGTTGATGACGTTTGCCATCGTCACGCTCATTGCCTTAGGAAGTAAAATAAGTTTCTTGCAGCAATCGGCAGTGAAGGAGGCGTTTAATCAAACAGATTTATCAACACTTGTATCTACAGCAAAGTCGGTACTGATTTTTGCCTTCTTCGTTGAGTTAGTGGGTTTTTGTATTCTGTCGGCCTACTGGATGCAGGAAAAAGGAGTAAGTGAAGCGTTATTTCACGCGTTTTTTTACACCATCTCTGCGTTCAACAACGCAGGATTTGCACTTAGTGGGGATAGTCTTTCCGCCTATGTGGGAGACCCGATTATCAACATCACTATTTCTGCATTATTTATTATTGGTGGTCTCGGGTTTTCCGTTTGGATAGAGCTTCATAAAAAGCGCAGATGGCAACGTATCTCTGTGTATGCCAAGACAATGATATTGGGTACGCTAATTGTCAATGTAACCGCCTTTTTGCTTATCTTTGTTATTGAAAGTGATAATCCTGCAACCTTGGCGAACCTCGATACTCAAAGCGCATTATGGGCATCTTGGTTTCAAGCCGTTACTCCAAGAACAGCCGGCTTTAATACGCTGGATATAGCATCGTTAGAAGATCCAACGACAGCATTAATGTTGTTGTTAATGTTTATCGGCGGGGGCTCAATGAGTACCGCAAGCGGTATAAAACTGATGACTTTCATCGTTTTGATCATTGCCGCATACAACTATATTCAGCGGGGAGCTGCACCACGACTCTTTGGCAGAACAATTTCAAATGACACTATCAGCAAAGCGCTAGCGCTTACGATGATTTCCATAGGTATTACGTGGATAGCTATTTTTCTTTTATTAATGTCAGAAAAAGCTGACTTTTTGGATATCGTGTTCGAAGCGGTTTCTGCTCTTGGGACCGTGGGTCTTTCCAGAGGGCTAACTGGCGAGCTGTCAAACAGTGGTGAGTGGATCATTATCTTACTGATGTACGCGGGTAGATTAGGGCCTTTGACATTGGCTTATTTTATTGCCAGCCCTCGAATAAGCCGCATTAAATACCCAGAAGCTAAACTAGCAATTGGTTAACCTGCAAAAACAGCGGCTCGTTCATCTTCACTTAAAATACCGACGAAGATGGTTTCTCTTCTTAGGTTGGCTGTGCGCTCGTCGTCAGCCAAAAGAAGCGCCTTAAATACGTCTGGTTGATGGCGAGCCTCAATTATTCCTTTCCAAAGAAGGTAGCTTCCATAGCGCATCATTTTGTTGTGATAACGGGTTTCTAATGTTTTTTCGACTTCTTCAAATAGTTCTGGTTGCAACATCAGTTTGTCGGCAATGGCATTGTGTATTTTTTTGATACGTTCGTTTACGTCACTTCGACGTTGCTTTCTGGGTCTTGCTAACATAAATCTTCGTGTGGTTAGAGTTTACTCATTTTGCCATTAGGGGACGCTGAGTCCCCTTGTGATTGCTAGTCGTCATTTAATAGCGGTTCTACAACAGACTCTAAGCCGTTTAGCTTAATTTCATACATTAAAGCGAGCTGTTCACCAAGCTTGTTTTCTGGAAAGCCTTGCTTGTGAAACCAGACCAAATAGGGTTCAGGTAAATGAAATAGGCGTCTTCCAGCGTATTTGCCAAAGGGCATCACTTGGTTAATAGCGGCTTTGATAAGCGTTGGGTCCATTCACTGACTACCTTTTGTCTTGGGATTTTCGTTGAGGTCTTCATCTTCACGTTGTTGTGCTTGCCATAGTGCTGCGTATTCACCACCTTGCTCAAGCAAATAAGTGTGTGTCCCTTCCTCTACAATGGTACCGTTTTTAAGTACAAGGATCTTGTCGGCATCAACAATTGTGGACAGTCTATGGGCGATGACTAAGCTGGTGTGTCCTTTAGCAGCGTCGCGAAGGGCCGCTAATATCGCGCGTTCTGACGTGCTGTCTAACGAGCTGGTGGCTTCATCAAAAATCATGATTGGCGCGCCTTTAAGTAAGGCCCTTGCGATAGAAACGCGCTGCTTTTCGCCACCAGAAAGTTTTAGGCCTCGCTCACCTACCGTTGTGTCTAGCTTTTCAGGTAGGCTTTCTACAAATGCTTCAAGATGCGCGAGTTTGATAACTTGTTTAATGTCTTCATCGCTGGCGTCAGGGTTACCGTAGCGAATGTTCTCCAGCAAGGTAGTGTTAAACAGCACCGTATCCTGAGGGACAATGCCGATATGTGAACGCAGACTTTGTTGCGTAACCGATGTGATGTCTTTTCCATTTATCGTGATGTCGCCCTGTTGAGGCTCATAAAACCGAAAGAGTAGTTTCATCAGCGTTGATTTTCCCGCGCCGCTTTCACCCACTACCGCTACTTTTGAGCCTGGCGGTACATCAAAGCTTAAGCCGTTAAGTATTTGTCGTTTCTCAGTATATGCAAAATGGACATTGTTAAATCGCAGTGCGGGGTTCGCACAGGTTAATTCCGTAGCGTCGTGGGCATCTTTTATGGCCGGAGTTTGGGCGAGAAGGTCAAACAGTTTATCGATATTCGCAAGGCTCCCTCGAATTTCACGGTACACAAACCCCAAGAAGTTTAAGGGCATAAAAATTTGCATGGTGAAGGCGTTTATCAATACAAAGTCACCTATGGTCATCTCGCCATTCATGACGCCAAAGGCAGCGTTTGCCATCATAGATGTCATGGCGATAGCGATAATGGCAGCTTGGCCGCCATTCAATGCAAATAGCGACAAGCGGTTTTTTCTTCGTGCCTTTTCCCATGCAGCTAAATCCGTGTCGTAGCGATTGGCTTCAAAGGATTCGTTGTTAAAGTATTTAACGGTTTCAAAATTTAGCAGGCTGTCTACCGCCCGGGAATTGGTGGTCGAGTCAGCTTCATTCATCTGAGTAACAAAGCGAGTGCGCCAATCCGTGGCTTTCATCGAAAAGCCAATGTAAGCCACCACGCTAACTACAATAATTAACGCGAAAGATACGCCAAACTGAAACAAGAGTAAGCCTACAACAAGAGTGATCTCTAATAGGGTAGGAACAATATTAAACACCATAAAACGCATGAGGAAGCTTACGCCGTTGGTACCGCGCTCTATATCTCGTGACAATCCGCCTGTGCGTCGATTTAAATGAAAGCCCAAGTCTAAGTTGTGCAAATGTTTGAAGACTTTTAGTCCAAGGCGGCGCATGGCACGCTCTGTAACTCGTCCAAATAGCGTGTCGCGTACTTCGCCGAGCAAAACATTCAGTAAACGCAGTGTTCCGTAGGCAACGATAAGGCTGATAGGTACCGCTAATGCAAGCGTGGTTAGGTCGCCATTTAAGCTATCGACAGTGTATTTCAATACATAGGGTAGGCCGATACTGGCAAGTTTTGCTGCTACTAGGCAGAGTAGAGCAAGAAATACACGGTGCTTGAACTCTAGGAGATAAGGCCAAAGCTGTGAGAGAACGTGCCATTTAACAGGTTCGTCGACATTGGTAGGAAAACGGTTTTTTCTCATTTTATAGTGTGCTTTATTATTGTGTTTACAGTCTTAGGAATGCGCTGATTCAAAAAATCGCTTTTCGTAAACGATGTAATAGATATTGAGCTAACCTGCTCGTGTAGGGCGATTTTCGCTTTTTGAAGTACGTTTTGAAATAGGCTAGAGATTAAAATGGTCTTATTTATAGCGATGAATGTGTTTAATTTTGGTTTCTCCGCGCGTACACTAGAGGTAGTTTAATTTAGTTACCTTGTTATTCACTCAATGTTTTACTGGCTTTTGTTAGATTGAGAAAGCCGTGAATTGAATGACTAAGCAGCACAGGATTAAGGAGTTAGTTTGTTAGAAGATAGTTTCGGTAGACAGTTTCATTATTTACGTTTGTCAGTGACCGAAGCGTGCAACTTTCGTTGTCAGTACTGTTTGCCAGACGGATATGAAGGCCCGACGAGCGATCAGTTTATGACGCTAAACGAAATTGATACCTTGCTCAAAGCGTTCGCTAAGCTAGGTACGTCGAAAGTGCGCCTAACAGGCGGCGAACCAACGCTGCGAAGAGACTTTCTTGATATTTTACGGCTAACAAGTAATACGCCTGGTATCGAACGTGTAGCGATGACAACACATGGAGCGCGAATGGAAAAGTTTGCGCATCAGTGGAAAGAAGCAGGGTTACACCAAGTAAATGTAAGTATTGACAGTTTAGATCCCCGTCAGTTTGCCGCTATAACAGGACAAGACAAGCTTAAAGCTGTACTTCGAGGGTTAGACGCAGCGATTGATGCCGGCTTAGACGTGAAAGTGAACTCTGTCTTACTCAACGATTTTTCAGATAGCCGTCTTCATAGGTTTCTTGCTTGGCTAAAAGATATGCCAGTAACGCTCCGGTTTATAGAACTAATGGAGACAGGCGACTTAAATCAGTTTTTCAATAAGCAACATCAAAGTGGTACGCCGCTAAAAAGTACGTTGTTAGAAATGGGCTGGCAGCCTTTGTTGCGTAGAAAAGATGCGGGGCCAGCGCAAGAGTTTTACCACCCTGACTATGCCGGTAAAATTGGCTTAATCATGCCTTACAGCAAAGATTTTTGTAAAACTTGTAATCGACTACGTGTTTCTGCCCCAGGAAAGCTACACCTATGCTTGTTTAGTGAAAACGGAATAGACATGAGACATCTTCTTGCCACTGGAAATGTGGATGAAGTGGTCGCTTTTTTACAAGATGTGCTCGGTCAAAAACACGAAACACACTATTTGCATGAAGGTAAAACAGGGGCAACCAAGCACCTTGCCATGCTGGGAGGCTAGTTAATTGGCTCTACGTTAAAGGAAAATGTAGGGCAAAATAAATACATCGAATAAGTTTGGTTTGTTGTAAAAATGAGCTATATTCAGCGGTGTAAGTATATTAAAAATAATAACGATAAAGGAAGTATATGCATATCAAGGACAGTGCGCGTCTTTCCTACCATTATATCACCGAACAAGACGCAGACTTTTTATGGGAGCTCGATCAAGATGAGCTTGTCATGAAATATATCAACGGTGGCAAGAAGTCTTCTAAGGAAGATATTCGGGAAATCTTTGTTCCTCGTTTCCAAGCCTATTCCAATCCAGCTCTAGGGTGGGGACTGTGGCGCGTGGAAACGCTAGTCGAAAAGGAAAGCATTGGTTGGATTTTAGTTCGACCCTTTGGCTTTTTTACTCAACACCCCGAAAGTGACAATATGGAACTAGGGTGGCGTTTTAAGCGCCATACGTGGGGCAAGGGCTACGCAACAGAGGCTGCGGAGTCTGTTAAAGAAGCGCTGTATGATATAGGTGTTGAAAAATTCTCTGCTATTGCTAACCCGCAAAATAGTGCGTCTATCAATATTATGAAAAAGCTAGGAATGACGTTTAGTCACGAGCTTGAGTATAAAGACAAACTCTATCACGAGACAGTAGTCGTCTACTCTAATTAAGTAATCGTATTGGTATAAGAAGGGCGAGGGGAATGACTGACGTTATCATTCGCTCTTTAGAATGCTTTTTACGTTCTCGTAGCGAGAATACTGATCTTCTGACAAAGCTGCCGACTCGAGTGTTTCTCTGCATTTTTTGATGGCCGAAAGGGTGTCGGCAAGCATAGGCGTGTTAGCTTTTCGGGCCCTTACTATTGCTTGAAGGTAGTTAAGCGCAATAGAGGGATTTTTAGGCATGACGCGGAACGCTTGAGCAAATGTTGTGTAAGACTGTTCTAAATTACCTCGTTTATACTGCGCAACGGCGGTGTTGTTAAGTATTTTAGGGCTTAGCGTAATCGCTTCTTTTTCTTCTTTCTCTTGTTTTAAATAGGTGGCCATGAGGTTTAATTCATCGTTCTCCTCATCCTGCCTTGAGGAAATGGCGTCTAAAATCGCAAGGGACTCTTTCTTCATTCCTACTTCATGAAGGGCTTTGGCTCTATCAAGTAAGGCTTCTGTGGAGTGGTGTTGGGCATGATCAGTGTGAAAATCTGACAACAGCATTTGTGCTTTCACTGTGTCGTCTTTCAAATAATGAATACGCGCGTCAATCACCGTCAGCTCATCGTTTAAGGCTGCTTTCGGGTGAGCCTTTTTCAACTGTCGCAAATACTCATTAGTTTGTTTAACTATGCTGTTTACGTGTTCGGGCTCAGATGTCATAGCAAAATCAACACCCGCTCTTGCGGCAGTTAAATAAATATCTGGCTTGTCATGGATAGAGTCTTTCGCGTAGCGGACCACCTTTTTAGCGCTGTTAAACTGACTTTCGTAATCATGGGTGATCCGCGCCAAATTTATCGCTAACTTATGTCTAGCAATGTTTTGAGGTGAGATATTGCACGCCAGCGATGTACACTCCAGCGCTTCGTCAAAAGCTGACTGCTTAATTTGCAGTTTGGCGAGTAAGTCATAGGCCTCAAGCGCAGAGTCAGGTCGCATCGCTAACTGGATAACTTCTCTTTCGGCATCGTCTAATTCATTGAGTGCCAACAGACTCTTCGCGATCCCCATTTTTGCCCAGCTAAAATCTTGAACGTTAATTATCGATTCAAAGAAGGCTACGGCTTCTTGAAACCTTTCTGTGATAATCAACAAATCGCCTTTAATCTTCATCGCTAGCGGAAAGTGTTCGGCTTGCTCAGGCTGTAATAGAAAGAACTCAACTTCGGCCAGGGCTTTTTCGTAGTCCTTTTTATCCATGAATGAATAGATATTCTTTAGCGCTTTTTTCCTTGATAAAACTCTAGAAAGTCGCCTGTCTAACTCGTTAACCGAAAAAGGCTTAGCGATAAACTCATCCGGCTGTAACTCTATGATGGCGTGGACGACTTCTGCTGAGGTATCTGCACTGGTGAAGATGAATGCGCTGGTAAGGGGGAGTGATTGAGTTTCGTTTAGTTGCTCAAGTAAAAAATAACCGCCTTGTTCAGAGCGCAAATTATAAGAGCAGATAATGGCGTCATAATCATGTTCTTGCAGTGCCGAAAGGGCATGAGAGGGCCTATCAACATAGTTCATGTTCTTGAAACCTAACTGCTCAAGTGCATAGTGCATATGGCTTTTCGCCAGCACCTGGTCTTCAGCAATTAACAACTTAGTATTTCTAGCTAAGTGTAGTTTCATCAATTAGTAGCCTCTGAAACATGAGAACCCTTATTTTTCTTACCATATCACGGTAAGTACACCTTAAGTATAGTTCTTTATGGAGACTATCGCATAATGGAAGCTGCTCGTAGCTGAATTTCAGTACTGGTTATTGATAATGATTGCTGGATTTGGTGTAGGAGTAGCCAAAATGCTTTAACGTGACAACGACTAAGACATAGTTAGATTGTTGTGTTTCTAAAGATTGATATATTGAGAGGGATGGTGGACGCTACTGGGCTTGAACCAGTGACCCTGATGCTCTCCCAACTGAGCTAAGCGTCCATATTTCTTTAAAGCTTGCCTAAGCAAGTGGGGCGGTATTATAGAGTCGGTTCCGTTAGTGTCAACAATAAAATTAAAGAAAAATGACTGTGTGCCCGAATTTTAGACACTCTGGCTGCATCTTAACTAAATTGATGAAAAGAACAGCGTTTTTAATCGCGTTTTGAATCCATCGATAGACAAAAACTGCAGCGTGGGTTTACACGAGCCAGTTGGAGTTTGTGGGGGGGACAGACACTTGCTTCTTACTAAGAGTTGAAATAGAGGTTGGGTGTAATTGAAGTGGACAGTCACTTATTTACCACAAACATATAATTAAATTGGCCTCGCACAATGGGGCTTCGCACAATGGACACACACTCATTTTTTAAAAGAAGAAGTGGCAAACAAGGACAAAGTGCAAGCGCAAAGTGGACACCCACTTATTTTTTCGTAGCTTAACGCTAGTAAACCTAACCAAATAAAAGTGGTGCTTACTTTATTCTTGAAATATCAATTGAATTACCAAGTGAACAGTCACTTAAAAAACACGCAACGAAAAAACAAAGGAGAGAAGGAGAAAGGACAGACACTCACGTAAACCTGATAAAGTGCGTGCAGAATCTTTTTATTTAAACTACCTGGTCTTTTCGGACACACACTTACTTTTTTAGAGTTTTTTTCAGTTCTGGCACTCTTTGAGCGTTAGACTTTTCTGAGTGTGTGTCCACTTCAGCAAGAAAAGAATTTTGAAAAAGTGGGCTTCAACAATAAGTGTCTGTCCACTTTATAGCTCACTTTCTTCGTACCATCTAAACTACTTCAAGGGATTTCTTTTTCCTTCTATTCTTATCTTACTTTTGAAGTCGCGCTTACACTGGTAGAATGCGCCCAACTTTAGAAATACATTAACAATAGAGAGTAACCATGTCGGTTGTTACACGATTTGCACCCAGCCCAACAGGCTATCTTCACGTTGGCGGCGCACGAACTGCGCTTTATTCTTGGCTTCTTGCTAAAAGCAAAGGCGGCGAGTTTGTTCTTCGTATTGAAGATACAGATATCGAGCGATCAACTGAAGAAGCAAAGCAGGCCATTCTAGACGGAATGCAATGGTTAGGTTTAACGTGGGATACGGGTCCAATCTATCAGACTGAGCGTTTCGATAGATATAAAGAACTTATTCAGCAGCTTTTGGATGAAGGTAAAGCGTATAAATGCTTTATGAGCTCTGAAGAGTTAGATGCGATTCGTGAAGCGCAAAAAGAACGTGGTGAGAAGCCTCGCTACCCAGGTACGTGGAGAGACAGAACGGATCATCCAGAAGGTCAGCCTTTTGTTATCCGCTTCAAAAACCCTTTAGAAGGTAAAGTGGTAATTAATGATCACGTGCGTGGAAAAATCGAGATTAGCAATACTGAGCTAGACGATCTTATTATTCAGCGCTCTGACGGTACCCCTACATATAACTTCTGTGTAGTTGTTGATGATTGGGATATGGGTATTACTCACGTAGTTCGTGGTGAAGACCATATTAATAACACGCCACGTCAAATCAATATTCTTGAAGCGCTTGGTGCACCTGTTCCAGAATATGCTCACGTTTCTATGATTTTAGGTGATGACGGCAAGAAGTTATCTAAGCGTCATGGCGCTGTAAGCGTGATGCAATATCGCGATGATGGTTTCCTACCGCAAGCTGTGCTTAATTACCTTGTTAGGTTGGGGTGGTCTCACGGCGATCAAGAAATTTTCTCAGTTGATGAAATGATTGAGAAATTCAGCTTAGATGCCATTGGGCAATCTGCATCGGCATTTAACACAGAAAAGCTAATCTGGTTGAATCAACACTACATTAAGACATTACCAGCAAGTGAAGTTGCGTCACACGCTAAATGGCACTTTGAAGAGTTGAATGTTGATTTAACGACAGGCCCAGCGCTTGAATCTATAATTGCTATTCAGGCCGATAGAGTAAAAACGCTAAAAGAGTTAGCTGAGATTTCTACGTACTTTTATCAAGACTATGAAGATTTTGATGCGAACGCAGCAAAAAAACACCTTCGCCCAGTCGCTCGCGGCCCATTAGAGCTTGCTAAAGATAAATTAATGGCAATTGAAGAGTGGAACCCAGAAAATATTCAGGCTGCTATAAATAGTACAGCCGAAGAATTGGAAGTGGGCATGGGGAAAGTAGGTATGCCGCTGCGTGTAGCTGTGACAGGTGGTGGTAATTCACCGTCGTTAGATATCACGTTGAATCTTATCTCAAAAGAGAAAATTGGCGAGAGAATCGACAAAGCGCTTACTTTTATAGCAAACAGAGAAAATTCATAAAAAAAGCGTTGACATGACAGGGGGGGATGCCTAGAATGCGCCCCGCTGTCACGGAACAGTCACACAAAATGACTGGTACCATGATGGGGCCATAGCTCAGCTGGGAGAGCGCCTGCATGGCATGCAGGAGGTCGGCGGTTCGATCCCGCCTGGCTCCACCAAGTCACATTGAGATGTGGTTTGATATAGGCTGAAGTTGTTAAGGCAGCTTCGGACTGAAAAATTCGAAAATTTAGTTTCGAAGAAAGAATTCAGTCCCCTTCGTCTAGAGGCCTAGGACACCGGGTTCACTTCGCTTTACTGAAAATCTTGAAAGCGGTGCTTTCTAAAGAAAGTTTCAGTCCCCTTCGTCTAGAGGCCTAGGACACCGCCCTTTCACGGCGGTAACAGGGGTTCGAATCCCCTAGGGGACGCCATTTTATCGCGTCACAGTCGATTAAAACTGTGAAATAGGCTGGAGTTGATTATTCAACTTCTGACTGAAAGTTTCGGTAGGGTAAGGTCGCTCAGTTAGCTGACTCACTTCGCCTTACTGAAATCTCGAAAGCGTTGCTTCCGAAAGAAATTTTCAGTCCCCTTCGTCTAGAGGCCTAGGACACCGCCCTTTCACGGCGGTAACAGGGGTTCGAATCCCCTAGGGGACGCCATATCGAAAAAACCAGCCATTCGGCTGGTTTTTTTGTTTCTGGCTTAAAACTTTGTGGACAGACACTGCAATTAAATCTGTAAGCAAATAGATGCAAAGCCATTTTAAGAAAGCTTCAGTGGACAGACACTCTTCTTTCCCTCTTTAAACCATCTACCTAGACATACACCGATCATTTTCATCGGAATTTGCAATTCTTACAAAAGAGGCGTCAACACCTTCGCGCAAGTACTTTTCAGAGGTTCAATGCGTAAAGAACTCATGTCACAACCCTTTAAGAAACTTTTGTGTGATAGATACGTGAGCTTGTTGAACTGTTATGATCTAAAAAATACAAAAGAGGTGTTATATGCAGAATTATCCAATTGGAACTCCTGGTGAGCCGTGGGGCGAAGAAGAAAAAGCCCAATGGAAAGCACAGCAGACTGTGAAAAGAAGTTATCAGGAAGAAGTACTTAATAAACTCTTCAGCATTATCCCTGAAGGCTTTGAGTTAAAGCAGTATGGCGCACTTCCTTATGATACAGCGCGTTACCCACTATATGCTGTAATTCCCAAGAGTTTTGACGCTGAAAAGCCGTCTGCACTCGTTACAGGCGGTGTTCACGGCTACGAAACTAGTGGTGTGCAAGGAGCGCTTCAATTTATTGAAACAAAGTTGGCTCAGTACGCAGAGCAAGTAAATATAGTTGTGGTGCCATGTGTAAGTCCCTGGGGATACGAGTCGATAAATCGATGGAACCCAATGGCATTAGATCCGAATCGCTCGTTTTACAGTGATTCTCCTGCACCAGAGTCTGCTCAGCTTATGCAATTAGTATCTGATTTAGCGTTATCTCTTACGCTTCATATTGATTTGCACGAAACGACAGACACGGACAATAGTGAGTTTAGACCAGCACTGGCTGCGCGGGATGGGGTGACCCATGATAACTGGAACATTCCAGATGGTTTCTATACGGTTGCTAATACTCCAAGCCCCCAAATAGAGTTTCAAAAAGCAGTTATTGAGGCTGTGAAAAAAGTAACGCATATCGCACCGGCCGATGAAAACGGAAAGATTATAGGTGCAGATGTGGTGAGTGAAGGTGTAATTTGCTATGACAAGAAGTCGTTGTACCTTTGTGGAGGTATGACAGATGCTAAGTACGTCACAACTACAGAAGTCTATCCCGATAGCGATAATGCGACACCCGAAAATTGCAATGATGCTCAGGTGGCCGCAATTTGCGCTGCACTCGATTATTTAAATTAGACGCTTGAACGTTTAGACGTCTAGATGTATATTTGAGCCTCTTTTTTAGGAGGCTCTTTGTGTTTACTTATTCTGCGGTTATTTACGACGGTAAAAAGCAAAATTTAGTGAGGTATGACTGTGGGACAGACACTGAGTTTTCCTCATATCTTGAATCGCGCTTTGGTTGTCATGTCTGTTTGTGGTCCAATAAAGAGCTATCAGAAACTACAATGGCAGCTATCGCAGCTTCGCGAGTACAGAGTAAAAAAGACGGTCTGGATAAAACAGAAGCTTTATGAACTTAATTTCCCCATGTGTAGCCTTGTGCAAATTAACCGAAGAAGACATTTGCATTGGGTGTAAACGTACGATTGAAGAAATCATTAATTGGCGGACATACACCGATAATCAAAAGAAGGCCGTATTCACTCGCCTTGAAAATTTAGAAAAGGAAGCCGCTACCCAGTCACAGCCTCGTAAATAGGCTAAGTGCGAACTTCTATCAAGAACTTTCTACATATGGACAGACACACAAGCTTTTCTATTCGTATAGAATTAGAAGCCTGCATCACTCCCACATGAATTAAAGTGTCTAGCGGACAGACACTTACTAAATTTAAATAGCTGCAATTTAAAACCACCTTAAATGCACCTTAAATAGACAGTCACAGAAGTTGAAAAACTAAGCATCAAAGCCTGGCTGATATAAGTGCTTTTTGCTAAACTCCCGCGCCAATTTTATGTTCTATTAATCTGAGACGTTTGCAATGAGAGTAATGCTTGCCCCTATGGAGGGCGTTGTCGACCACTTAATGAGAGATATGCTCACTCGCGTGGGTGGTTTCGATCAGTGTGTTACTGAATTTGTAAGAGTGGTCGATCAAAAATTACCAAAGAAAACGTTTTATAGACTTTGTCCTGAGCTTCATAATGGCGGCAAAACTCCGGCAGGTGTGCCTGTCCGAGTTCAATTATTAGGACAACATCCACAGTGGCTTGCAGAGAATGCACAAACAGCAATAGAGCTGGGCTCTCCTGGTGTTGACCTAAATTTTGGTTGCCCTGCCAAAACAGTTAATAAGAGTAAGGGCGGGGCGGTTTTGTTGAAAGAAACCCAAACCCTTTATGACATTGTGAAAGCTGTAAGGGACGCTGTTCCTGCAGAAATCCCAGTTTCAGCCAAAATCAGACTAGGTTTTGAAGACAAATCTTTAGCTATCGAGAATGCTATAGCTATCACTGAAGCGGGCGCTTCTGAGCTCGTTGTTCATGCGCGGACCAAAACGGAGGGGTATAAACCACCGGCGTATTGGGACTGGATAGCGAAGATAAAACAACACACCGATATTCCACTTGTCGCAAATGGTGAAATTTGGAACGCTGAAGACGCTCAGCGTTGTCAGAGCCAATCAGAGTGTACCAACCTTATGATTGGACGAGGTGCATTGGCAATGCCTAATTTGGCGATGAGTATTAAAGAGGGTGTAGCACCTATGCCATGGTCTGAACTGGCTGCTTTGCTGATTCAGTACTCTGGCTACGAAATTTTTGGTGATAAGGGCAAATATTACCCCAACCGAATTAAGCAATGGTGCGGCTATCTGAAAAGACAATACCCTGAAGCTGAAGTTCTGTTCAACGACATAAGGCGCCTAACGAAATCTCAGGACATTGTTGATGTGCTTGCACGCCAAGCCGATATTTAGCCAAGTACTTTTGCAATAGTGTTAGAGGTTCACGACAGATACCTTTGGGCATTTGCAACGTTTGGGCGACATGCCCTTTGGCAGCATCTGGCGAAATTCTCCATCATCTCGGGGCAACCGACAGGCCCAGTAAAAAGTGTTTCAAAATTACTAGTTACTAGCTGCCAGTTTTCTTTTGTCATTCCAAGCTTACTTAGCAAGCGGTTAGGAAGCTTTGGGACTTTGCAGATATCGTTATTACTCTCTGCATTCATCGTATCAGTGATAAGCTGCAAATAATCGGTAAATGCGAAGGGCAACGGCACTGTGTTCTTGTGGTGACTATCGCTAAAGGGCATCAAAAACTTAGGCGTTTTATTCGAGCGTTTGGCATTCAACCGATATTGGATACTAGTATGGTGAGAGTTGCTTAGCGTCGTCGCTATTTTTGCTCGAATGGGATTTAAATCGACGTAAGCCATTACACTGGCCAGTGCTTTCTCATCGAGTATAGCTTGTGACCTAAACCTTCTTTCCCAGAAATAGCCCTTACATTCATCTTCTTTGTTAGCTCTTCGAGCAATATATTCATTGAGCATACGCATAAACCAGCTGATGCTTTGAAGTCGCTCTCGATATAAAACAGATAATGATTTCAATTCAGCAAGTTCTTCTGACGTTACAGAATCAAAGTTTTCTAAATATCGCTGCACTACGGGCGGGCATTTATAAAACATCCTCCACCGAAGCAAGACCTCATCCATCGTCCAGCCTTCAGCTCTGCCTTTTGCTATATGTAATACCACATGAATGTGATTGTGCATAACAGCGTAGGCGCATAGGTCGATGGCAAAAGCTTGAGAAAGCTTATGGAGCCTGTCTTGAATCCACTTTCTTCTATGCTCATAGTTTATGCCAGTGCGGGCATCGCGACCACAAAGGTAAGATTGCCTCACGCAGCGAGAAATGCAGTGGTAATAAGGTGTAACATCAGTATTTATTTGCTTGTAACGAGGTAGAGGCATATCCGTATCCCATAGTTATTTATTGACATTATGAGATTTACGGCGTCAATTTTAAGTGGTCTTTGGGACAGTTTTAGGGACGGTTATTTTTCATGAGTGCTCTTTCGATCAAATCTCAGAACTGGCAATCGTGGACAGACACTCGAATTTCATAACGGATAGACGTCAATCGTTAAGTCTATTTGACCCAAAAGAAAAAGGACAGACACCCTTATTCGCCGGGTTTCTGTCCTTTCTAATTTCCTTATTGCAAAGCCGCCTCTACTAGCAAGAGGACTAAGCAAAAGTACCAACGAGTGTCTGTCCCTAACAATTTAATTTAAAGGGCAAGTTATACAAACACGTCAACCCTAGAACCCACACGCCCATCGTTAGCGCTTGAGGTCTGCTGTGTGCTCTGGGGCTGAGTCTCGCGACTTTCTTGCACATTACGGGGCTCAACCTGTTGAGTAGGTCGCTGTGGCGATTCTAAGACAGTGGAAACAGGAGACGAATTAACAGAAGAAACGTCCATAAACAAACCTCGCATTTAAAAAATCACTTGATAAGATTAGCACAATTATTGAGCGCTAAGAATTAAACTTCTTAAGTGTCTGTCCATAAAATTAGCGATCAAAGGCTGTGCCTCAGCATTGGGATGAATACCATCGTTTTGCATTAAGTCCTTATTTAGCGCTATTTCTTCAAGGAAAAATGGAATTTTTTGAACGTCCTGAGCTTCCGCTACTTTATTGAAGTTTTGAGTAAACATCTGCGTATAGCGCTTGCCATAATTAGAAGGAATTTGCATTTCTTGCAGAAACACTACGGCATTACTCTCCTTCGCAACACTTACCAGTGAATCTAAATTATCCCTAATCTTACCGATATTATGGCCCTGAAGGCCGTCATTACCGCCCAGTTCAATCAATACATGGGTAGGGTTGTGTTGCTCTAATAAACGGGGAAATCGCGCTAAACCACCGTCAGTGGTCTCTCCGCTTACCGCAGCATTTACAATATCAATCGGAATGTTGTCGTCTTGCCACATCTTTTGTAACAAACTGACCCAACCCTCATGTTGCTGTAATCCATAAGCCGCGGATAAACTGTCACCTAAGATAAGTAAAACCGCATTTTCGCTTGTGTCGCTCTGCTCGGCTTGATCTGATAGCGCTTGAAAGGGTATTAAAAGAATAAGTAAAAACGCGAACAAACAACGAAATTTAACAAACACGAATTGATGACCTCTTATGATAAAAGCTAATGCTGTAACCAAAGTAGTGGATACGAGTGAAGGTTCACTGCAGATCCTTCGTCCTATTTCTTTTGAAGTCAAGTCTGGTGAGTCCGTTGCCATTATTGGCGCGTCAGGCTCGGGTAAGTCAACTCTTTTGGGCTTGTTAGCTGGACTTGACCAAGTTACAGAAGGGGAAATTTTCTTAGATGGCGAAGCACTTCACAGTATGAATGAAGAAGAGCGCGCAATTTTAAGAGGAAATAAAGTAGGCTTCATCTTCCAAAGCTTTATGTTAGTTCAAAGCTTAACAGCCTTAGAAAACGTGATGCTACCGGCAGAAATTGCAGGGCTTGATAACCCAAGGGCACTAGCTTTGGGTATTCTAGAGCAAGTCGGATTGAAACATCGCGCACATCACTTCCCGAATCAGTTGTCGGGGGGCGAGCAACAGCGTGTTGCCATAGCGCGAGCATTTATTACCTCTCCCAAAATACTTTTCGCCGATGAGCCTACCGGCAACCTAGACGCCAAAAATAGTGAAAAAATCGAAGCGCTGTTGTTTGAGATGAATAGAGAAAAAGGCACAACTCTCGTACTCGTAACTCATGATAACGAGCTTGCGGAACATTGTGACAGGCAACTCACTATGAATGCTGGCGAATTAGTTGAAACAACTGGCGCGAACACAATGAATAAGAAAGAGGCGGTTTAGATGTCGACGTCTTTTAATTTAGCTTGGCGGCTTTTCAAGCATGAAGCTAGACGTGGTGAACTGACCATCATATTGCTGGCCATTGTGCTTTCTGTGGCAGCCGTATTGTCGTTGTCACTTTTTAGCGAGCGTTTACAGGGCGCACTAAAGTCTCGCTCTGCGGCTTTCATTGCAGCAGATGCGCAACTTCGTTCAGACGACCCTATAAACGAGGAATGGTTGGCTAGAGCCCGAGAAGAGGGCCTTGCGACGGCAAAGCAGGTAGCAACACGTTCAATGGTATTTAAAGGCGACGAGATGTCGCTTGTTGATTTACGAGCCGTGAATGACGCTTATCCACTGAAAGGGACAGTCAATATTACCGACCAGCCTTTTGGAGAAAAACGCAATACTGCAGAATTACCTCAGTCTGGGGAAGCATGGGTACAGTCTCGGCTTTTTCAGAGCTTGGGGCTTTCTATTGGCGATAGTATCGATATTGGTGATGGCACTTTTACCGTTACGCATGTATTGGTAGATATTCCCGATGCTGGTTTTAGCGTGTTTAATACTGACCCTATTGCGCTAATTAACTTAAACGACTTGGAAAAAACTGCGATAACCGGGCCAGGGAGTCGCGCTCGTTATGTGGGCTTTTTTGCCGGTGATGCGGGTGACATAGAAAACTTCAATACCTGGTTATTGCCCCAATTAAATGACGACTTACATTCGTGGCGTACAGTCGAAGATGACGAGTCAGCGATAGGGCGTTCTGTCGCAAGTGCTGAGCGCTATTTTCTGTTAGCGAGTTTGTTAGCAATAGTATTAGCGGCCGTTTCCATTGCCGTTGCTGCTCAGCGTTATGCTCAACGTCACTTTGATCCCGTAGCAATAATGAAGACCTTGGGGGCAACAAGCAGTACCATTCGAAAAGTCTATTTGTTCCAAATTTTATTTATCACTGGGCTTGGTATTTTTATTGGCCTCGTTATAGGTTTTATCGGTCAGCAAGTAGTGATTTCACTTGTAGCGGACAGAGTGGATGTATCTCTTGATGTGTGGCATTGGCGGCCGCTTTTAATCGCCGTTGCTACAGGCGCTACGTGTGCATTGCTCTTTTCCTTATATCCGCTTTTGCAGCTATTTTCAGTTCCTCCGCTTCGCGTATTAATAAAGGACATATCAGCGAATTTACGTTCCAGAAGCATTCAGTTCGTGGCTTCCGGTGGCGCAATATTCTTACTGATGTGGATGTATAGTCGAGATTTAAAAATTAGCGCTATTCTTTTCGTTTCTGGCGCTGCGTTGGTGCTCGGATTACTTGGTGCTACGTATATCTTAATTGCTGTAGGTCGCAAGCTGGGCAGTGGAAGAATGGGGGCGTGGCAGTTGGCATGGGCACGTATTAAGCGACGTGCAATGGACAACAGCGTGCAGCTTATTAGCTTTTCCGTCACCATTATGTTGCTTTTAGTGGTGCTGGTAATGCGCAACGATATGGTTTCGCAATGGCGCTCGCAATTGCCCGAAGGTACACCCAATTATTTCTTAATTAACATTACGCCAGACATCCAACCAGAATTGGACAGACACTTCGCTGACAATGGAGTAAAAATCGAAGAGTTTTATCCTGTCATTCGAGGCCGATTTGTTTCGGTAAATGGAGAAGGGGTAAACACCGAGGTTTCTAAAGAAGATGAGCCGAATCGAGAAGGCCGAAGAGGTTTAGGCAGAGAAGCAAACCTAACTTGGAGCAACGCGCTTCAAAAAGAAAACGAGGTCATTGACGGGAACTGGCATGGCGATGAGGATAAACACTACAGCGAAGGATGGTTCCCGGTTTCCGTTGAAGAAGGCGTTGCAGAAAGGTTGAACATTAAAATGGGCGATCGGCTTACTTTTAATGTGGGAAGCGAGATTGTCGAAACGAAAGTAACGAGTATTCGTACTGTGAATTGGCAGACTATGCAGCCTAACTTTTTCTTCGTTATTCACCCTGAGGCAATGGCCGCATTTAGCCCAACTTATATTACTAGTTTCTACCTTCCTACCGAGAGAAAGGCAGAGTTAACTAACCTACTTAAACCGTTTGCATCAATAACTATGTTCGACGTTGATGCTCGAATTAATCAGTTGCGAGAGATTGTGGATCAGGTGTCTGTTGCCGTTGAATTTATTTTGGTGCTGGTATTGTTAGCGGGCAGTCTGGTATTGATTGCACAAGTACAGGCGAGTATGGATGAACGCAGACAGGAAATAGCCATACTTCGGACGCTAGGTGCAAAGGGGGCGTTGATAAGAAAAAGTGTTATTTTTGAGTTTGTTATCATTGGTGTAGTAGCAGGCTTTATGGCAGCAATGGCCAATGAGTTGAGCCTTTATTTACTTCAAACCTCTGTATTCCAAATGGAAGCAAGCTTACACCCAGAATACTGGGCAATAGCGCCAAGCGTTGGCGCTGTCGTTGTAGGCATATTAGGTGCGTTTGGATGCTGGCGTTTGCTTACACTTAATACCAGTCAGATGCTGCGGAATATGGTTTAGGTATTGTTGCGTTAGTTTAAAATGCGCTTTAATACAAAACGGACAGACGCTCGGTCAAGTGCCGTTTAGATTAAGGGCAGTGGACAGTCACTCAATTCAAATGAGTGTCTGTCCACTGTGCATTTCACAGCAAAGTTCACTAATTACAAAAGAATGGTTTTCGCGAAGAGTTTGAGAAGTGCTCTGGTTTGATAGTAAATAGATGTTTTTGAGGTTTGTAACTAAGCAAAGTGCCTCGCGATAATGTTGTGCAATAAATGTGGACACACACTTGCTTAGCAATTCAAGTGACTGTCCACAAGGCACATAACGAATTTCCGTAATTCAACTATGCGCGATATATTTCTCTTAGCGCCTCGTCGATAGAAGGGAAGTCAAAACTGAAGCCGGCGGTAGTAAGCTTTTGAGGAATGACTCTTTGCCCCTCAAGTATCATCGTCGACGATTCGCCCATTGCTATTTTCATAACAAAGCCCGGGACATTGAACAGGCAAGGTCGATTAAGTGATTTTGCGAGCGCTTTAGAGAACTCCTTGTTCGTCACTGGTTCTGGTGCCGTTAAATTAAATGCACCAGAACATGCACTATTCTCGAGCAAGAAGGAGATAGCACGCACCATATCTTGTAAGTGGATCCAGGCCAAATACTGACTACCACTCCCAAGTGTACCTCCGGCCCCCAATTTAAACGGTAGTGCCATTTTCTCTAACGCTCCGCCTTTTTCGGTGAGAACTACACCAGTTCGAAGCGTTACGACACGTGTCTTAGCTTGATCTACACTTTGGGCAATAGTCTCCCATTTAGCGCACAGTTCATGGGTGAACTCGTTATGAGGAGGAGTTTCTTCAGTTACAAGCTTGTCTCCTTGATTGCCGTAGTAACCAATCGCGGAGCCCGATAAGAAAACAGGCGGAGGCGCATCACAACTATTTATTTTTGAGACTAGCTCAGAAGTGATGTCCCAGCGGCTATTGCAAATTATTTTCTTTTGAGTGTCTGTCCAGCGCTTATCGGCGATAGGCTCACCAGCTAAATTAATTACTGCGTCGAAATTCTCAAAATTCTCTATCGAAGAAACGTTCTCGACGATTTTGACGTTATCCCCCAATTTGCTCTTTGCTTTTGCAAAGTCGCGAGAAATCACCGTAAATTCATGTTCTCGAGAATATTGACGAATAAATTCGCCTCCTATCAGCCCTGTTCCACCGGTCAAAAGAATGTTCACAATTAGCTCCTCGAGGTATGACCTTATCCCGTCTTATTGCAAGATAGTGTCAGGGACACGGAATCAGAAAATCTAAGGGCATGTGGCTTATCGACCTCAACCTCAGCGTAGCGCACCGAAGAATGTTCTGCGGCAATGCTTAGCACATCGGCGGTAAGTTTTTCCAGAAGAGAAAAACGGTTGTCTTCTACAAGCTTGATGATTGCCTTTGTAATCGTTTTATAGTTAAGCGCATCACTCATATCGTCGGTGTTCGTCGCTTTTTCAGCGTCGTAATCAATTTTCACGTTAACAACAACGTCCTGCTTGTTTTTTATTTCATCTTCATTGATGCCGATGTATGTGCGTAGTCTTAAGTTTTTAATTTTAATAGTGGCGAGATTAAAGTTCATTGAAGTCTCTTGTTTGTAGTTGTTTATAAGTCGTTGTAAAGTGTTGTCGTTTCAGTCAGGAATGTAGCACAAAATGTCAATGGAACTACGCTCGCCAACAGCAAAAATTCTAATCGTTTTAGCATGTTTAGTAGTGGTAATGGCTGGTATTAAAGCCGCCAGTACGATCATGGTACCGTTTTTTCTCTCTATTTTTATAGCGATCGCGTGTAGCCCAATAATACGTTGGACTTCGAAATTCGGCGTGCCTAAATGGCTCTCTATAACTTTTGTTATACTGCTTATCGTTGTTTTTGGTTTTCTTTTAGCTGGCTTAGTTGGCCAGTCTATGACCGAGTTTCGAGAAAATCTGCCAGAATACAGAAGTAAGCTTGATACAGAGTTTGCCTGGGTTGTGTCCAAATTGGCTGAATTTAATATTCACATCAATAGAGAGTTAATTGCTTCGCACCTTGACCCAGCGACGGCTATGTCTGTAGCAACAAATTTCATCAGCGGGATGGGCGGCGTACTTTCAAACCTATTCCTTATTCTTCTTACTGTCATATTCATGCTTTTTGAAGCAGACAGTATTCCCCGCCGGTTGCATATTGCCCTTGCCGATCCTGGAATGAAACTAAAGCATATCGACAGATTTATTCGTTCTGTGAACAGTTACTTAGCGATAAAAACTGTGGTCAGTTTAGGAACAGGTCTGATTATTGGTATTTGGCTGTATGTGATGGGAGTAGATCATTTCATGTTATGGGCTGTGTTGGCTTTCATGCTCAACTTTATTCCTAACATTGGCTCAATTATCGCTGCTGTGCCCGCAGTGTTGATAGCCTTTGTTCAACTTGGCCCTGCCTCAGCAGGTTTCGCAGCGCTTGGCTTTGTGCTTGTTAATACCATCATGGGAAATATGGTGGAACCCAGATTGATGGGTAAAGGCATGGGGCTCTCTACACTTGTAGTATTCCTTTCGTTAATATTTTGGGGGTGGCTGCTAGGCACCGTTGGAATGTTGCTATCAGTTCCGTTAACCATGGTGGTAAAAATAGCATTAGAGTCTCGCGAAGAGAGCAAGTGGCTTGCTGTGCTGTTATCGAGTGAAGGTGAGAAGTCTGCGTCGTAACTTAGTGGAAGTAGAAAGTGGACAGACACTCAGCTGTTTTAGCGTAATTCTTCGAAAGACTGCACTCAAGCTAGATAAAAGCGACTGTCTGCTTCTACTTGTACAATTTTTACGCCCGAAAAAGAAAGGTTAAAAGGCGACAGACACGCAATCCATTTTAAAACAGAATTTTCTCATTGGTTTCTAGCTAAACAGTCAGTTGAGAATGTGTCTGTCTGCCCCAAACTTTTGTGTAAATCTAAGTGTGTGTCCACTTTCCATACGCACCAAATTTTTGTAGGAACTCAAGTGTCTGTCCACTCTCATATTTGAGGAATTGAAAGCTAAAGGGGTTAACGATCATGCACAAACTTCGTTGTACTTTTTAAAGCACTATTCGTGATTGGGAAATTGAATAACGATACGAGCACCGCCAAGCGAACTGTCCTCGATGAGCATTCTACCTTCGTAGATTGAAACTAAATCGGCCGCCAACGCCATGCCTATTCCGTGGCCTTCTGTATAGGTATCAAGTCGAGTTCCTCGCTCTAACAAAAGCACCTTTTTGTCGTCAGGAATACCAGGGCCGTCGTCTTCTACTTTAATTGTTAGCCAACCAGCACGCTTCGACGCTGATACGATAATTCTATTGGTCGCTGCTTTGCATGCATTGTCTAGAAGGTTGCCACATAGTTCCATGAAGTCGGTCTCGTCTCCTTTAAACTGAGTATCCTCATCCAGTTCAAACTCAATAGTAAGGGCTTTATCTTGATAGACCTTGTCCATTGCATCGGCAAGCTTGTGCAAAATGGGTAATATATAGATAGCTTGTTGCCAGCCAGATTTTCCAGCACTCGCTCTTTTCAGCTGGCGTTTAATGATTCGGTCAATTTGCTGTAATGCTTCGTTTACCTCAGTAGGTAAATCGCTAGTGCCCGATGCTACTGCCAAAGGCGTCTTCAAACTATGTGCTAAGTCTCCTAAACTGTTTTTATATCTCGCCCTTTGGGCGGCCTCAGTTTGAAGCAAACCATTAATGGATTGTTTTAAGGAATCGAATTCAACGGGATAGCGTGATTCTAACTGGCGTTTATGCCCACTTGAGGCTTGTGAAATTTCGTCAATTAACTTCCTAACGGGAAGAAGTACTAGGCTAATCCCGATAATAATAAAAATTAGGAGCGCTATACAGAGCGTGAAAATCCACTGCCACGTCGTGTCTAAGAACGTATTCCGCTCTGCTTCAAAAAGTGCTTTATTGTTAAATATATAAAACCGAACAGGCTCGAAGTCTTTACTTGAAGCAAATTCTGCAGTGAAGGCATATACAAAAAACTGGGAACCTTCTTCAAACTTAGGTGTATGGGAATCCAAAAATAACTCGTTACCGACTGCAACGTCTATCTCTGGTGGTGAAAAGGTATATTCAAGAGCTGAGGCTGACTGCCAAATTACTTCGTCTCGAAACACAATCACGCCAAGATAACCTGATCCCGGAAGGTTTAACTGCTCTTCGTATAAAATTTCAGGCATATAGGGCAGGTCGCCATCTAACTCGAAAGCCGATAACAGACCTAAGTTCATCAACCTAAGCTCACTCATCTTGGCTTGCGTAAGGCTATCAGTATATGCCTCGTCTAAAATGACAACAGTAAAGGGCGCAAATAACGCTAGAAGAACAATCGCTAGAAAGATACTCCGAAGACGTAGCGACAATTGCCTCATAAACTTCTATTTATCCTATAGCCTCTACCTCGAAGGGTTTCGATTGGCTTTAACTCACCGGTCGGGTCCAGCTTTTTCCGCAGTCTTCCCACGAAAACCTCTATTACATTACTATCTAAATCGAAATCTTGGTCATAAATGTGCTCGGTTAGCTCTGTTTTAGAGATGACCTTTTGCGGGTTAAGCATAAGGTACTCCATGACTTTGTATTCGTAAGCTGTTAGATCCAAAGCTTGACCGTTTAACGATAGTTCTTCACTAACGGTATCCAGCGAGATAGGGCCGAACTGAATGGTTGGGTTCGCTTGTCCTGAAGCTCGTCGAATTAGTGCTTTTGTTCGAGCAAGTAACTCTTCGTTGTGAAAGGGTTTGGTGAGGTAGTCATCGGCTCCGGCATCAAGGCCTTCCACTTTCTCTTGCCACCTATCTCTAGCAGTTAAAATGAGTATAGGGCAGGAAATATCAGCTTGACGGGCTTTTCGTATAACCTCAAATCCGTCTAGCTTTGGCATGCCGATGTCGACGATAGCCAGGTCATAGCTATATTCTTTAATGAGAAAAAGCGCGTGCTCACCATTATCTGCGAGGTCTACGCTATAGCCATTTTGCTGAAGGAGCGCATCAAGCTGGGTTAATAATCTGCTATCGTCTTCGGCTACGAGGATACGCATGTTAGTCCTTATCTTTATTTGTTTTTACCTTGCCTGAGCGTTTGTCTACATCTACTGATACTACTCGCCCTGACTTTTTAAGTACTTTTACCCGGTAGTTTTTTGAGGTCTGTTCAACTTTTAAGACGCGTCCATTTACAGCAACGCGAGCACGCTCAGCAGCTTCGCTTTTTGATATATCGCCGCCAGAGTCTTGAAACGCCAAAGCTGGCGCTGTGTTAGACAAAGCTAACACTAAACAAACTACTGCAACACGAAGCGATAATTTCATACAACCTCACAATTATTATCCCACTCAGGCCAAACTACAGATAAGTATAACTTGGTTAACTGAACCGATTCTGAACTGGGTTTAGTCTACCTTGCGGAGCAAAAGCTGTATATAAGCCTTAAGTAAATGGCATTTACGAAAGAGCAAATATTGTGGACAGACACTTAGTTGCTAAGAGGCCACAAGTCAAAATGAGAGTGTCTGTCCACAAGTCTATTTCTAAGCTTCAAAGTGACGCATATATTTAAGTGCTCTCGTTAGTAAGTCATATTGAGTAATCTTTACTTCTACTTTGAAAAAGTGTCTGTCCACTTTGTTGATTGTTATTAAGGGGGACCAATGTTTATTGTGCAAACGAGTGACTGTCCACGGTTTTTGTAAATTAGTTCTCAACGCTCATATGGATGTACGAGTGTGTGTCCAAAGCTGTACCTAACTAGTGTGTAGTGAAGAGCTTACGTTTCTCAATAACTCTTTTGGCAGCTGAGCGGGATGATATTGACTTTTTTGGCATGCCACGTGCGAGGCATAAGCTTCAGATGAATCAACAAAACGAAAATAAGCTGTTCAGCTCAACTACTTAATTAGATAGTAAAGTCGGACAGACATTCATTTTCAACAAGGAGAAGTTATGTCTAGCGATATTAAGAAAACAATGTGGAAAGCAATGTCAGATAGTCCAAAAGTCATGGTAAGTCTGGTTGGTGAGGATATGCATGCCGAGCCTATGTACGCCCAACTTGATAAAGACGCTGATAGTGAGTTTTGGTTTTACACTAGTCGAGACAACCGCATTGCTAAAGGTGGAAAAGCCATGGTTCACTTTGCATCCAAAGGTCATGATGTATTTGCTTGTATCCGAGGCAACCTCACTGTTGAATCACGTAAAGACGTGATTGATAAATACTGGTCTAATCCAGTAGAAGCATGGTTCGAGAAAGGTAAAGATGATCCTTCTTTATTAATGCTTCGCTTTGAACTTATAGATGCAGAAGTGTGGGATGCAGATCCTTCGCTAAAAGGCATGTTTAAAATGCTCACTGGTAAAACGGTAAAGCCAGAAGAGATGGGTGAACACGAAAAGGTCGAACTTTAAACGCAGCATTTTGGGCCAATTTTATGGCGAAGCTTGGAGGTGTTAGGAGACTTACTCAGAGGAGCGAGTGTCTGTCCACAAGGGATTGTTTATTGCGATTGTTGGCTGATTATTAAGTGACTGTCCACTATCAATGATGTGAAGCTTGGTGAACGATTACAAGTGTGTGTCCACATTATTTCGGTAAATAAGTGTCTGTCCAAAGTTAGCTTCATTATTGTTGAAGAAACAAAAAAGCCCCTGAAAACCAAAGTAATCTGATTTTCAGGGGCTTTCGCTATTTAACATTAATTACGATATAACGCTTAGCTCAAAATCTAAGGCAAGACCTTTTTGTAAGGTTTAACTACAACACTTTCGTAAACACCAGCTTCGATGTACGGATCAGCGTCTGCCCATGCTTGAGCAGCTTCTAGTGAATCAAACTCTGCTACTACTAGAGAGCCGGTAAAGCCGGCTGGGCCAGGATCTGGGCTATCTACAGCAGGGAAGGGGCCTGCCATAACTAAACGGCCCGCATCTTTTAATACATTCAAACGTTCAAGGTGAGCAGGGCGCGCTACCAAGCGTTTTTCTAGACTGTCCGCAACATCGGTTGCACAAATCATATATAGCATGCGTTTATCCTTTCGCCGTAGCGGCTTTCATGCTTTCAACAAAGCTGCCGAGCTCGCTTAGCATTTTGTGACTGTCCGATAAATTGGCAGCGATAATATTCACTGTCGCCGAGCCTGAAATTGCGCCAGCGGCACCAGCGTCAATAGCAGATTTAACCTGTTCCGGTGTAGAAATACCAAAACCTAACAATGCTGGTGCTGCTTTGTGTTTGTTCAAGCGCTCAATAAGCTCTGAAGCAGGCACGTTTGCGGCAGTTTCTGCGCCAGTAACGCCAGCACGACCCAGCAAATACGTGTAACCTTTCGAGTATTCCCCGATTTTTTCCATGGTTTCGTCAGTAGCATTAGGTGGTGCAATCAGAATTTGTGAAATGCCAGTGGCTTCGGCTGCTTTTTGAAAAGGTGCCGCTTCGCGAATAGGAACGTCAGCGACCAAAATTGAGTCAACGCCTGCCTCTTGCGCTTTATTGTAAAAGTTCTCAATACCTTGGGCCATTACTAAGTTGCTGTACAGTAGCAAGCCGATAGGCACATTAGGATATTTTGCGCGAACACGTGAAATAACGCCCAAGCAATCTGCTACCGTCACCTTATTACTTAATGCGCGAATGGCAGAAGCTTGGATTGTGGGGCCGTCGGCGATGGGGTCAGAGTAAGGTATACCTAACTCAAGTGCGTCAGCACCGCTTTCTACCAGCTGGCAAATAATGGCTTCAGATTGCGCTAAATCGGGGTCACCTACCATTACAAAAGGTACGAAAGCGCCTTGGTTCTTTTTATCAAGCCCGGCAAACATTTGTGCATATCTATCCATTATAAATCGTCCCCTAAAATGTTGATAACGTGCGCTAAATCTTTGTCGCCACGACCTGATAAGTTAACTACGATGATGGTTTCTTCTTCCGCTTCATCTGCCATATTAAGCGCGTGCGCTAAGGCATGCGACGATTCAAGGGCAGGAATAATACCTTCTTTTCTTGCAAGCAATTGGAATGCGTTCAGCGCTTCTTCGTCGGTGGCGGCCACGTATTCCGCTCGGCCAATGTCGTGAAGATAAGCATGCTGAGGGCCAACAGCAGGGTAGTCCAGTCCAGCAGATACTGAGTAGCTCTCTTCAATCTGGCCTTCTTTGTCTTGCATAATGAAGGTGTATGCGCCGTGAAGAATACCTTTTGTACCCGTCACGATAGTTGCGCCGTGCTCTTTGGTGTGCACACCTTTACCCGCAGGCTCAACGCCCACCAGGCGTACAGAAGGCTCTTCAATAAAGTCTGCAAACATACCGATAGCATTTGAGCCTCCGCCCACACATGCCACTACTGCGTCAGGTAAGCGACCTTCTTTTTCCATAATTTGTGCGCGAGTCTCTTCGCCAATCATGCGGTGATATTCACGAACAATAGTCGGGAACGGGTGAGGACCCGCGGCTGTGCCTAACAAATAGTGCGCTTTATCATAGTTTGCTGACCAGTCGCGCATGGCTTCGTTTACGGCATCTTTAAGGGTACCTGAGCCTGCGTTTACAGGAATAACCTCTGCGCCCATAAGCTTCATTCGGAACACGTTTGGCGCTTGACGCTCAACGTCTTTCGCACCCATATAAATACGTGCCTTTAGCCCCAACAATGCACATGCTAACGCAGTTGCAACACCGTGTTGGCCCGCGCCTGTTTCGGCAATAACTTCTTTTTTACCCATGCGCTTGGTAAGTAGCGCTTGGCCCAACACCTGGTTAGTTTTGTGAGCGCCACCGTGTAGTAAGTCTTCACGCTTTAGGTATAACTTCACCTTTGGGTTACTTACCAGATTGCGAGTTAACGTCATTGACGTTGGGCGACCGGCGTAGTCTTTTAACAGAGATAAAAACTCTTCGTTAAATGTCGGGTCGTCCTTGGCATCCAAAAATGCTTTTTCCAGTTGGTCTAGTGCTGGAATTAGTAGTTCGGGCACGTACATGCCACCAAATTCACCAAATTTTGTATCTAACTGGTTCATTACGTTGTCCTGTATTTAAATTAGTAACGGCGGCAAATGGCAAAAAGCGCGTCGAGTTTTTCTTCGCTTTTCACGCCGGGTGCGGTTTCTACGCCTGAATTCACATCAATAGCACCACAGCCGGTTGCAATAGCTTCTGCAACATTCTGGGCGTTAATACCGCCAGCAAGCACTAACTTATGCTTCGCTTCGATATCGTTTAATAGTTGCCAGTTGAACGCTTCGCCTGTACCGCCTTTGGCATCACCCACTTGGCAATCCAGAAGAACACGGCTTACAAGGCTATTTTTTAAGTGTCTGTCCACTGCGTCTGGTAGTGCGCCAGAAGAGGTTGCTTTAACACCTTCGACTTTCCAAATTTCACAACCTTCTGGAAGCTTGGCAGCAAGCGCTGAAATGTAGGTGTCATCTTCGCTGCCGTGAAGCTGCACGGCAAAAAGGTTGAGCAAGGCGGCGAGTGATGCCACTTCATCAATGTCGTGATTAACGAACACACCAACAAAAGCACCGTCAATGCTCTGCGTTATAGTCAAAGCCTGTGCTTCGCTCACATAGCGTGGCGATTTTTCAGCGAAGATAAGCCCGCCAAAGCTAGCGCCTTTATCAAACGCCATTTGCGCTTGTTCGGGGTTGGTAAGCCCGCACACTTTAACTGCGCCATTCACTAACGTTTTCACAGCGCGCGGTAGGTCAGCCTCTGCCATTAACGCACTGCCCACCAAAAAGCCTTGGGATACAGGCGCTAAACGAAGCACGTCTTGATGTGTGTATATGCCCGACTCTGAAATAACCACGTAGTCGTGCGTGGCTTTTTCAAGCATGGGCACAAGGAGTTCGGTTGTGGCTAAATCGGTAGAAAGGTCGCGTAAGTTGCGATTATTGATACCAATGATGTTGGCTTCAAGGGCAATAGCGCGCTCCATTTCTTCTTCATTACTTACTTCGGTAAGAATGTCTAATGACAGAGCATTGGCAACGCTTGCCAACTCGCGATATTCGTCATCATTTAGCACACTAAGCATTAATAGCACTGCGTCGGCATTATAGTGACGGGCTAGATACACTTGATAGGTATCAACGAAGAAATCTTTGTTAAGCACAGGCTGAGCAACACGCTCAGTAACATAAGCTAAGTACTCAAATTTACCTTGGAAGTACTTCTCGTCTGTCAGCACAGAAATACCGGCAGCATAAGGCGTGTAAGCCGCTAAGATCTCGTCTAAATCGAAATGCTCTCGAATAAGACCTTTTGAAGGCGATGCTTTTTTGCATTCGAAGATAAAGCCTGCGTTTGGCTCACTAAGTGCGGCAAATAAACTCTTTTCGGAAGGAACTAGATTCGCCTTGAAGCTTTCCAGCGGCAGTGCTTCTTTGCGTGCGGCCACTTCTTCTCGTTTGTCTGCAACAATTTTCTCAAGCACATTAGCCATTCGTGCTTACCTCCTGAGTAATTTTGGCAACCTTCGTTAATAACTGCATGGGTAACCCTTCGGCCATAGCGTTCATCGCCATTTCAGCCCCTTCTTTGAAGGTTGAGGCTTTGCCGGTTACTTTCAACAGTGCCCCGCAGTTCATGGCGATAGCGGCACGGTGCGCCTCTTTACCTTCGCCGTTTAGCGCTGCTTCAACAAATTGTCTGTTTTCTTCAGGTTCACCGCCCTCAATCGCAGAAAGAGGATAATGAGGTAAACCGAAGTCTTCGGCGGTAACGGTAAGCTTGCGAATATCGCCATGCTCAAGGTCGTAAATCATTGATTCGCCGTGAAGCGCCAGTTCATCCAAGCCATCGCCATGCACTATCATTGCGCGGTGTTGGCCAAGCAGCATAAGGGTTTTTGCGTAAGGTTCAAGCAGTTCAGGAGAGTATACGCCGAAAACGCCATGAGTTGGACCCGCCGGGTTTGCCAGCGGCCCCAGTATATTAAATAAGGTTCTGGTCTTCATCGCAGCGCGCACGGGGGCTGCGTGGCGCATACCGGCGTGATAAACCGGTGCAAAAAGAAATGTGAAATTTGCTTCATCTAAGCACTTGCGGGAAGTTTCTGGGCTTATTTCTAAATTAAGACCAAACTGGCGAAACAAATCAGCAGAGCCAGACTTACTCGATACACTGCGATTACCGTGTTTCGCCACCTTCACGCCACAAGAAGCGGCAACCACCCCAGCTGCACTGGAAATATTAATGGTGTTGTGGCCATCTCCGCCTGTACCAACGATATCTGCAAACTCATAAGACGGTGTGGGAAAGGGCAGTGCATTGGCAACCATGGCACTCGCCGCACCCGCAATTTCGCTGGGAGATTCTTTTTTCATTTTCAGCGCAGTCAGCACTGAAGCAATCATCACCTCGCTTTGTTCACCGTGCATGATGCTGTTAAACAAGCTGTATGCCTCGGTTTGCGACAGTGATTCTCGCAACATAATTTGTTCTAGTAGAGGGCCTGCATTAAGCATGGTTCGCTCCCTGTAACGTTAAATAGTCAATACTTTGCTTTAACAGCATACTGCCGTGGGCTGTTAAAATAGATTCTGGGTGAAATTGGAAACCCAACATGCGATCTTCGCTGTTGTAAACTGCCATTACGGCCTCACTGCCGTCATCGTTTATTGTAGATGCGCAAACAGTAAGGTTTTCAGGCAATGAATGTGCCACTAAAGAGTGGTAGCGTGCTACATGTAAGGGCTGCTGTAAGCCTTTGAACATGGCGTCTTCAGAATGGGTAATAGCAGAAGACTTGCCGTGCATAACTTGGCTGGCGCGACCTACGGTGCCGCCGTAATGCTCAACAATGGCTTGGTGGCCTAAGCAAATTCCAATAACGGGGAACACGCCGTGTACCTTTTTAAGTAGCTCAGGCATACAGCCAGCTTCACTTGGTGCACCTGGGCCTGGCGACAGCATAAGAAGCACTGGGCCTTTTGTTGCTTGTTCCTGCATTCTTTCAAACAGAGCATTTGCTGAAACCGTGTTGCGATAGACTTTAATGTCTAGGTTTAAGGTGCGCAGTTCGTCCACAAGGTTGTAGGTAAATGAGTCTACATTGTCGAGCAAAAATAGGGTGGTCACTTGCTGATTCATGCGTTGCCTCCTTCATTTAATGCAACGTTGATACTTTCAGCTTCTTCTTGTAGCGCTGCTTTTACTGCACCAATTACCGCTTGTGCCTTAGCGCGGGTTTCATCAGCTTCAGCTTGTGGAACCGAGTCATATACTACACCTGCACCCGCTTGAATATAAGCCGTGCCGTTTTTCACAAACGCTGAGCGAATGACAATACAAGTGTCCATATCGCCTTGACCATTCAAGTAGCCAACCGCACCGCCATAACTGCCGCGGCGTTTTTTCTCTACTTCGCGAATTAACGTCGCTGCGCTTACTTTTGGTGCGCCAACTAGAGTGCCCATATTCATGCAGGCTTGATAAGCGTGCAGTGGATCTAAGTCGTCACGTAGCTGGCCAACCACGCGTGACACCAAGTGCATCACGTGAGAGTAACGGTCAACTTTTAGCAAGTCTTTCACATAGCGCGTACCTGGGCGACTCACTTTTGCAACATCGTTTCGGGCAAGGTCAACCAGCATAATGTGCTCAGACTTTTCTTTGGTGTCTTCGCGAAGGTTGAGCTCAATACGGCTGTCTAAATCTCTATCAATACTGCCGTCGGGGCGCTTGCCACGTGGACGGGTACCGGCAATCGGGTAGATCTCTACCTGATTACTTTCTCTTTCGTATTTGAGCGCTGATTCAGGAGAGGCGCCAAATATGCTGAAAGCGGCATCTTGCATGTAAAACATGTAAGGGCTTGGGTTTGATTCTTTAAGTTTAGCGTAAGCAAGTAGCGGCGACGGGCAGGGGAGAGAGAATGTGCGCGAGGGCACAACCTGAAAAATGTCGCCGGCTAAAATGTGCTGTTTTAAGTCCAGCACATGGTTGCAAAACTGTTCATCACTTAAATCAACACTAACTTCAACGCTTGGGTCAAAAGAAGAAAGTGACTGTCCGTTTTGAGTTTCGTTTGAGTTTTCTGAGTTGGAAACGAGTGACTGTCCGCTTTGTGCTTCACTTTCTACATCAGCAATCTTTGCTGTATTTGCACCTACTAGCACGGGTTCAGCGGGCATATCGTGTAGCTGCTGATGAATTGCTTCTAAGCGCTGAGCAATGGCAAAGTATTGCTGGGCTACGTCTTGTCCGCTAAAAACACTGCCAATTAAATGGGTTTCGCGGGTTTGGTGGTCAACGGTAATTAAAGTTTCTGCTAAGTAAAATACAAAGTCTGGACAGTCATTTTCACCTTCTGCAACGTTAGGTAATTTTTCAAAGCCTGCTAGCATGTCATAGGCAAAAACACCGCCTAAGAAAACGGCGTGGGGATGCTGGCGGATTGGCGTTATCTTATTGATAACAATGCGAAGCGCGTCCATTACGCTTGCGGCCTTTAAGCGGCTGTCTTCGTCAAGTTCACCGTCGGCTTCATCACACACCAACGTAATTGAAGTGTCTGTCCTTTCTTTGATGTGTAGGCCGTCAGGGGCGTGGTCAACAAATAAAGGTAACACTGAAGCGCCGTTGCCTGTCAGTGCTTTCACTTCAACGCGGTTGCCCCGGCATTCCATGCGCAGTGCTGCGTCAACCATTAACAAGCTTTGTAAATCGTCTTTAGAATCAATTTCTGCCGACTCTAAAAGCAATGCGTTATTTTTATTGCCACAAAGGTGGGCAAACGCGGCAAGTGGATCATCGACATAGTGTCCCACCTGCTCAATTGTCTCTACCTTACCTGGAGAAATCCCCAGTTCCGCTAAACTCATTTTTGCTACTCTCCAACTGCAAAAAGACAAAAAAAAGGCCCGTATTAACGGGCCTTTATGTGTATTCATTCACGCACTACAGTGCACACCGCCCGTTAAGTTAGGGAGTGCCACCACCAAGCTGCAACTGTCATTGCTGTTGAAATATTGTATGAATGCATGAATTACTCGTTGTTTTTCCAAACTTCAATAGGATTTGAAGCGGTTAGTACGTATACTTTGTGTGTATAGAAGAAAACAAATTGCCGTTTGTGTCAACCTAAAATTTGCATAAGACATTGAAAATAGATCTACACAGTCATACAAAATTCTCTGATGGCCACCTAACGCCAGAAGAATTAATCCTTCGCGCGCACACCATGCAGGTGGATGCGCTTGCCGTTACCGACCACGATACCGTAGCCGGTTTGGAAGAAGCACATGCTACTCAATCGAAGCAAAAACGTGCATTAACCATTATTGATGGTGTTGAAATTTCCACCACTTGGCACAGTTTCGATATCCATGTAGTTGGATTCCCTGTTACGCCGATTCAAGGCGTTTCATCATCGGCTGCAAGGCCAGTCTCAAACCCGAGAAGCTCGAGCTGAAAAAATTGCTGATAAGCTCGAAAAGTGTGGGTTTGAAGGTGTTCTAACGCGAGCAAAAGCGCTAGCGGGCGTTGGCCAGGTGACACGGGCGCACTTTGCGCGCGTATTAGTAAATAACTACGGTGTGCCAAGTATGGACGCCGCGTTTAAAAAGTATCTTGGCAAAGGCAAACGAGCTGCAGTTAAAGCAGAGTGGCCAAGCATCGAAACGGCTATCGAGTGGATCCACGATGCAGGTGGACAAGCTGTACTGGCTCATCCTGCTCATTATGATATGACAGCGAAGTGGCTACGGCGCTTGGTGGCATTGTTCGAACAAGCCGGTGGCGACGCCATTGAAACCGCATTTCCAGGTATCAATAAAACCAAACAAGAGCTTATTAATGAGCTTGCACAAACCCATCAGTTACTAGCATCGGCGGGCTCTGATTTTCACTTTCCGTCTCGTTGGACTGAGCTGGGTAAGAACCTCGGCATTAGCAGTAAGCTCACACCCGTATGGCATAATTGGAAACAATTTGAAGGGCAGGTGGCCGAGAGCTAAGGAAATCTAATTTGCAACGCTCTCGGTATAAATGGGCAAGGTAAGGCAAATGGTTCACGTACGGTTGATGAGCGCTAAAGCTAATTAAAATGCCGAGAGTTGGTTGGTAAAAAGCTTAAAAACGAGTTTTACCCACGAGCTTAACCAGCAAGCTTTACGAGTGGACAGACACTTACCTCGTTGGCAAAGTAGTATCGTTCTGCGCGTTTAAGAAAAGGAAGTAATTATGAGTCAATTTTTCTATGTGCACCCCGACAACCCGCAAAAGCGCCTAATTAGTCAGGCTTGTGAGTTAATTCGAGAGGGAGCAGTGGTGGTGTATCCGACAGACTCAGGCTACGCCATAGGTTGCCAAATGGAAGACAAAAAGGCGCTTGAGCAGTTGTGTCGTATTCGTCAAATCGATAAAGATCACAACTTTACCTTAATGTGTCGAGACATGTCTGAGCTATCAATTTACGCAAAGGTAGACAACACGGCGTTCAGGCAAATTAAGAACAACACACCAGGGCGTTACACCTTCGTGTTGAAAGCGACCCGCGAAGTACCAAAGCGTTTGCAAAATCCTAAACGTAAAACCATAGGTATTCGCGTGCCCGATAACGCCATTGCACTTGCATTATTGGAAGAGCTGGGCGAGCCGTTGATGTCAACGTCTTTGATTTTGCCAGGTAACACCATGGCCGAATCAGACCCAGATGTCATTCGCGACAACTTAGAAAAGCAAGTAGGGCTTATTATTCACGGTGGTTACATTGGTGAGCAGCCCACTACCGTGGTTGATTTGTCGGAAGACACACCAGTAATTGTGCGACATGGCACGGGCGATCCGTCTCCCTTTGAGTAACTTTCGTTAGGCTGGCTTTTTGAAGAGACTGTTTTAAATAGGTTATTTTAAATAGCTTCTTTTGCTAGTTGCAGGTGGGAGTTATAGTAGGAAACCGTAAGCTATGTTGCGAGGGCCTGTAGCGCTTCGGTTTGCAGCGAAGCGCTGCAAGTTCTCGCGTGAACGCGTAAATAATAATATCAATAATCGCCGCTTTGTTAGCGCGTAAAAACGGTTGTGGAACTGTGTCAGAGCTTGTTGAAGAAAATAATAACGATAATGATGCCTCTGTTGAGAAGGGGCTTTTGACACCTGTTCAGCAGCCGTTGCCACTTGCGTTTATTAATGGCGAAGCGCTAATTGAAAAGCCTGAAGATCTCTTCATTCCCCCCGATGCCCTAGAGGTCATATTAGAAACCTTCGAAGGGCCGCTCGACTTACTACTTTATCTGATTAGAAAACAAAAGTTTGATATCACCACACTGCCCATCGCTGATGTTACCAAGCAGTATATGGAGTATGTGGATGCCATGATGTCGCTAAAATTAGAGCTGGCGGCAGAGTACTTGCTGATGGCAGCCATATTGGCGGAAATTAAGTCCAGGCTTCTACTTCCTAAACGCAGTGACGATTCCGACGAAGAAGAAGACCCTCGAGCAGAGCTTATTCGCCGATTAAAAGAATACGAGCTAGTAAAGCAAGCGGCAGAAGATTTAGATATTCAGCCTAGACTTGAACGGGATATTTTCACCACTCACGTTGAACTAAGTGAGAATGTGGCGCCAATTCGCATTGAGCCCGATGTGTCTTTAGCTGAAATTGTATTGGCGTTCAGTGCGGCCATGAAGCGCGCTGAAGCGTTTGAACACCATACCATTGCACGGGAAGCACTGAGCACGCGAGAGCGCATGTCGCTCATTTTGTCGTTACTCACAACAACAGAATATACGCCACTTGAACGCCTATTTACGGTTGAAGAAGGTAAAGCTGGGGTAGTGGTTTGCTTCTTAGCAATTTTAGAATTAGTAAAAGAACAGCTAATTTTATGCATTCAGGCAGGTCCTTATGCAAAAATTCATGTAAAATTAGGTGCCCATGAAGAAAATTAACACGGCGCAGCTTAAACAATTGGTAGAGGCAGCAATATTTGTTGCTGATAAACCTATTTCAAAGCAGCATTTAAAAGAAACGGTACTCAATGAGTTTACCGTCGCTGATAGAACCTTGAGTAAGGTGATTAACGAGCTAAAGTTAGACTATCAGCCAAGAGGCATTCAATTGGTGGAAGTAGCAAGTGGCTATCGCTTTCAATCGTTAGATGCGTTAAGCCCGTGGTTAAGCAAATTGTGGCAGGAAAATGCGCCAAAGTATTCTAGAGCAATGCTCGAAACCTTGGCACTCATTGCCTATCGTCAACCTATAACCCGCGGAGAAATAGAGCAGGTAAGGGGCGTGGCGGTAAGCAGTAATATTATAAAGACACTCACAGAACGAGACTGGGTAAAGGTAGTAGGCCACAAAGAAGTGCCTGGGCGACCAGCACTTTATGCAACTACCAAAGGCTTCTTAGACTATTTTTCGATGACGTCGTTGAGCGATTTGCCCAATGCTGATGCTTTCGAAAACATGGCTGAAAGCGTTGCGTCAGACTCGCCGCTTAAGGTGTTAAATGAGGCACCGTCTGAATAGACCGTGCGACCGTAAACAAGCAATTAAAGAGTGAAAACCCATGACTGAAAAGTTGCAAAAAGTACTGGCTAACCAAGGGCTAGGCTCGCGACGAGAAATGGAACGTTGGATTGAAGAAGGCCGAGTATCGGTCGATGGCACCAAAGCAACATTAGGAGATAGAGTCGACCACACCGCACAAATCCGTGTTGATGGTCATTTGCTATCTCGTCAAACAGAACAGCCAATTTGCCGAGTGTTGATGTACAACAAACCCGAAGGTGAATTGTGTAGCCGTCACGACCCTGAAGGTCGCGATACGGTATTTGACCGTCTACCCGCTATTCGACTAGGGCGCTGGATCACCGTTGGTCGTCTAGACATGAACACCAGTGGCCTGCTGTTATTCACTAACGATGGTGAATTAGCCAACCGCCTAATGCACCCTAAGTGCGAAGTAGAACGCGAATACGCAGTACGTGTATTCGGTGAGGTAACAGGCAAAACACTACATACCCTTCAAAAAGGTGTAGAGCTGGAAGACGGCGAAGCAAAGTTCCTGACAATTTCAGGTGCGCCTACGCCGCAGCATGCTGAAGATGAAAGCATGAACCGTTGGTACAACGTAACGTTGAAAGAAGGGCGTAACCGCGAAGTGCGTCGTCTTTGGGAGTCGCAAGGCGTGCAGGTAAGCCGTTTGATCCGTGTTAAGTATGGCCCAATTGAATTGCAAAAGCGTCTACCCCAAGGTGCGTGGGTAGAACTAGGATTAGAAGACGTGAACGCGCTTCGTAGCCATGTTCAACTGCCGGATGAAACGCAAACTATGGTTAATGTGCGCCAGGGCAAACTTGACCACGCGCGTTTAAGTCGCATGCGTCGCTCGGTTAAAAAGCATAAAGTGCGTAAGCAACAAGGCTTAAATAAACGAGCTGGGCGTCCCGCCAAACGTAAGTAATAGTTAATTTATTCTTGACGTGTAAGTGATTACTCAAAGCCGCAAGCGTTCGCTAGCGGCTTTTTTATTTCAGTGACGTGCATTCTTCAACTTAATCACTAGGTTTGTCCCCCATTTAATTCTGATTTCAGTCACGATGATTACGATCTTCTTTCTAAGCGATGGCGTAGCAAAGTGTGAAGCTGCTACGTCAAGTAGGGTAAGACCAAAACGGAAAAGGAGATAGTAATGAAAGATATGCCTCAGTTAGGAATGGGAACGTTTCGATTGAAAGGTGACGAGGCCCGTGAGTCAGTCAGTAAAGCGCTAGAGGTTGGTTTCAGACACATTGATACCGCACAATTTTATGACAACGAAGCACAAGTTGGCGATGCCATAAAAACCAGCGGCCTTGATAGAAGCGAACTGTTTGTCACCACCAAGGTGTGGCACGAGTCATTGGGCGATACCCATTTTATTCCAAGTGTTCACGAAAGCTTAGAAAAGCTGAAGCTAGAATATGTTGATTTGCTTCTTATCCATTGGCCATATCCTGGCAATGATATTTCACTCGAAAGTTACTTAGGCAATCTTGCAAAGGCGAAAGAGCAAGGGCTTACTCGTCATATTGGGGTGTCTAATTTCACTATTGATTTGTTAGATAAGGCCGAAAAGGTTCTTGGTAAAGGCGAGATTTACACCAACCAAATTGAAATCCATCCTTTCATGCAAAATAAGAAAGTTGTTGAAGCGTGTAAGGAAAAAGGCATAAAAGCGACTGCATATATGCCATTTGCGGTAGGAAAAGTAATGAAGGACGAAACGTTATTGCGAATAGCACAAAACCACGATGCGACGCCGGCGCAAGTTGTTCTGGCGTGGATGGAGAAACGTCACATTTACGCAATCCCTTCATCAACCAGTAAAGTACACTTGGCGGAGAATTTAGCTTACGGTGGTGTACACTTAACTGATTCAGAGCTCGCGCTTATTGATGATCTTGATAACGGCGACCGAATTGTAAACCCGGATTTTGCTCCAGACTGGGATTAACGATTTGTAGAGAGCGTTTGTCTTTAGACTACTAACGGGATAGCGTTTAATTTTACCTAGCTCTGTGTACAGGGCTAAAATCAGGGGCCGCCTTTGAGGTACTAATGGCGGCCCCTGAAGAGTCTTTGAATTACCGGTTCAGATTAAATCGATAGATGTGACTTGGAATGGACTCGTGTAAAGGTGTTTTTTAAGGCATGTGATACCGAAAACATCACATGCTCTATTCGGCTTGCTCTATTTCTTTGATGACTTTGGCAGGGTTACCACCTATGACCACATTGTCGCCAAAAGACTTAGTTACCACCGCGCCAGAGGCCACAACCACATTGTCTCCCAACGTTACGCCAGGGTTTATGACCGCCATACCACCAATCCAGCAATTATCGCCAATAGTAATGGGCTTGGCGAACTCGATGCCGGTTGCCCTTTGTACAGGATCTAATGGGTGCGTAGCGGTGTACAAGCCGACTTGAGGCGCAATCATGCAGTTATCACCTATCGTGACCTTCGCTGCATCTAAAATCACACAATTGAAGTTAGCGAAAAAATTTTCGCCTACGTGAATATTTTCGCCGTAATCACATTTGAATGATGACTCGATGTAAAGCCTTTTTCCAGTACTACCAAACAGCTCTTTTAGTAGTTTTGTACGCTTTTTGTGGTCACTTTGACAAGTTGTGTTGAGCTCGTCTAATTGCATACGGCATTGCTTGCGCAATGCCGATAATGTTTTGTCTGACGGAAAGTATAAATCGCCAGCAAGCATCTTTTCTTGTTCAGTCATGCATTTCCAGTAGGTAAGCTTAAATGATTAAGCCAATACGTTACTGTGCACTGCCGTAGCTTACAATGACTTTTTGTTTTAGTTCATCGCTTTCAATGTCTAAGTTAACAGGACGGTGCAAAACAATGTTGCCGTCTACAGTAACCGATGCACTAATCGATAGGGTAGGTTTGTTGTCTGATTTCTTGCCCCAAGCGCTTTCACTTTCCTTATATACGATATCGCCTAAAACGTGAGAAGAGCCAGATAAAGTAATATCGCCGTTGAGTGTTTTGATGTGTTTTTCAATGGTTGTATCAACGGCTGTTATGTCTCCATTCACTGTTTCAACGCTACCGCCAATTGCACTTTGCGTAGGAAGCGTAACATTTCCATTCACGGTCTCTACACCCTTAAGTACATTGAGGTGTGAAGCTGCGCTTACATCGCCATTTACAATATCGATATTTCGGACAGACACATGGCTACCCATTTCAAGATTGCCGTTAACGATGCTGACTTCATCCGCGCCACCATGATCGCTAATTTCCACATTGCCATTAACAGAAGAAATATCACCAGCGTGTTTCCCTTCAGCTATGTCAATATTGCCTAGAATAGAACTGAATCGCTGCCTTCTAATGCGCTAGCGTCGCCAACATGGATAACGCAGCCAGTAAGCAAAGAGGCTGAAAGCAACATAGCTGCACTAGCAATAATAGACTTTTTCATATTCTTATATCCTTGATTGTTTCATAAATACTTAATAACACGCTTTAACGGTATTGATATCAAACACAAATTTTGTTGTGCATTTATAAAATACATATCACGTATCATGCCACTCTTAAAAAGCATTTAAAATCAAAAGGTTGGTTTAACATGCTAAAGGGGGAGACTGCCTTAATAGTGTAATGACTAATTTTATAGTTTCATCTGCCATCGGATGGCGAATTTGACCATTCTGCACCACATGGCCCTAAGCTCAGAAGGGAGCTCAGAAGGGGACAGACACTCGCTTGAAGAAATTATTTAAAGAAATGGACAGACACTCAATGTGAATACATCTTTTTGGTTACAAGCTGCTTTTTTGAGTGTGTGTCCGAGAAGTACAGGTAGCTATTTGAGTGTGTGTCCAACGAGTACAGGCAAGGTTTTAGCCTATGCGAGTGTCTGTCCTCGAATTTTAATAGTATGTTGGTATATGTGGTTTTTACTTTTTAGTGAGGTTAGGTGGCGATGATAAAGATTTATCACAACCCAGAGTGCGGCACGTCTAGGAATGTACTGGCGGTGATCAAGGCCTCTGGGTATGAGGTGCAGGTTATTGAGTATTTACGTGTTGGGTGGGAACGTGAACAACTAACTTATTTGTTGAATGCGGCTAACCTTAACCCTCGACAAGCGCTTCGCACAACAAAGTCGCCTGCTGCTGAATTAGGGTTACTTGATGAAACAGTGAGTAACGAAATCATCTTTGAATTGATGCTGGAACATCCCGTTTTAGTGAATAGGCCTATTGTTTGCATTCCCGAAGGTGAACACGAAAAAGCAGTTTCTTTACCTCTTGGGAGAGTTGAAGGTAATTCCTATTCGAATAACGCAAAAGAAACAGTGAAATTATGCCGGCCAAGTGAAGCTGTACTGGATATTTTGCCTGTATGGCCACAAGGCCCTTTTGCTAAAGAAGACGGCACACCACTTATAGACCAAGATGGTAAACGAGTAATTTAAACGGAGTAGTTTATGCAGGACAAGTACACGCAATTAAATAAGGCTAAAAGGCTTGCATTGGCCTGTTTGATTTTTGCCGCAAGTGTATTTGTTTTAACGGTTTTACTTCCCAAGTTTTATCCAAACTTGCAAGGAGCATGGTGGTTGGGGCTTATTAAGATGGCCAGTGAGGCGGCGCTCATCGGTGGTCTAGCTGACTGGTTTGCAGTGACAGCATTATTTAAGCCAATTCCAGCGAAGTACCCCATTCCGCACACCAATATCGTGGCTAGTAACAAGTCTGTTATTGCTAATAACCTGTCATTGTTCGTTAAGGAAAAGTTCTTTCATCCTGAAGCAATAGAGAAGCTAATTCGGGACAGCGACCCTGCTAAGGGCGCGGGAAGGTGGTTGTCACAGGATAGAAACGCTTCCCGTTTAAGTCGCTTTCTATGCGATGCTTTTGCAGGCGTTCTGCGTGTGCTCGATGACAAACCTGTGAAAGCGTTTATCGCTAAAACCGCACAGAAGGGCATTAACCAACTTGATCTTAGGCAATTGATGGCAACCTCGTTAAGCGCCGTTACGAAAGAGCGCCAGCATCAGGTAGTGCTTGATAGGGTGTTAGGGAAATTGGCCTCACTGCTTGCAGAGCCTGAAACACAAATCTACATAGCAGATACGTTAGTAGTCTGGCTAAAAACCGAATACAGTCGTATTGAAAAGCTATTGCCGTCTAGTTGGCTAAGCGAGCAGGGGGCACTCATTGCTGTTAAAGCGGTTTCAAGTATTTTGGAAGATGTATACGAAGATGAGCATCACCCCATTCGCCATGCATTTGATGAGCAAGTACACGAATTTCTTTACGAACTACAGCACAGCCCGTTAATGGAGAAAAAGGTAAACAGCTATCGGGAAAAAATTACTAATGACCCAGCGTTAAACGCGTATGTTCAGCAATCATGGGCCAAGTTTCATCAATGGCTTTTAACGTCTCTTGAACAGCAAAATGGTAAAGCAGAAACAAAGGTGTCGAGCCTTTTAAAAGATTTGGGTACTACGTTAACGCAAGACAGTGAGCTAGCAAAAGCGTTCAATAAGCACATTGGAGAAGCGGCTAAATATATGGCGCCTGAGTTGGCTGAATTTCTAACCCGTCACATTCGTGACACCATCAATAGCTGGGATGAACGTGAAATGGCTGAGCAGGTAGAGTTGAATATTGGCCGCGATCTTCAAAAAGTTCGCATAAACGGCACGATCGTAGGCGGGTTGATAGGTGCAATATTGTTTGGCATAGAGGCCCTGCTTGGCCTCTAGTCATTTATTTAAGCAAGTCGCATTAGCTGGTGTGGGTATGAATAGCTTAAGTGTCGCTGTTAATCAGCGCTAAAACGCAAACTATAAAGCAACCATTTCAACGCTTTCTATTGGCAACAAATTTTAAAAAAGTCTACTTCGCCGTTAGTGCAAATACCAAATTATCAGCGTCTACTTTGCCTTTCAAACCGCCTTCAAGCACCGAGCGCTCTAACCTTTGAATGTTGTAGTCCACTGAATAAAGAGCGTCAACGGTTTTTTCGTTTACGCTAAAGGGAGGGCCGGCCATTTCATTCTGGTCATACTCGAAAGAAATGATTAGCTGGGGAGCGCATTGAGTAATGGCCATTAAATGCGCAGCATATTGCTCGCGAAGCGGGCTAGGCAGTGCGACTAAAGCGGCTCTATCATAAATGCCCGTAACGTCACCTAAGTCGCTTGATGTAAGTTTAAAGATATCACCTACGTAAATGGTTAAACCGTCTTTAGCGTAAATTTTACCGTTGGAAGTAGTGGTAACGGTAGGCTCTACACCTAGCTCTTCAAACAGCTGTATAATAGCCACTTCGCTTAGCTCAGCACCAACCACTTCACAACCTTGAGCCAGTAACCAACCAATATCACGGGTCTTTCCACATAGTGGTACAAAAATGCGCTTTAAAGATGTGCTAGGACTATCGTCGCCAAACAGAAAAGACGCATACTTTACTAAAAGTGCATTCCCTTCAGGTTCGTGAAATCCAATCTCGTTCTTTTGCCATTTACTGTGCCAAAAACTATGTTCCATATAAACCTCAAGTAGGTAAGCGATATATCTCTAAAAAAACAGGCGTTTTTATGAAGGGTATTAGAAACAAAAAAGGTAGCGAGAAACGCTACCTTTTAAACAAAATTAGTTATCAAGCGGTGTATTGAAGTCTTCAGATAACTCGAAGTCACCTTCAACCGTTGTCACTTTGTTGTCTACAAAGTTAATCACCATTTGCTTTTGAAAATCTTCACCACGCTTTTTCATACCGCGCTTCATATCGTAAACGTAGTACCAAGTGTCATCGTCGAATGAGTCTTGAACAACAGGGTTACCTAGTACATAAATAACTTGTTCTTTTGTCATTCCAACGCGCAGCTTTTCCACATCTCTTTGATCAAGGAAGTTTCCTTGAGGAACGTCGATTCGATAAATCCAGTTCGAGCAAGCGGTTGATGTTAGTGTGATACCAAGAATTACTAATAGGTGTTGCAACTTCATGCGTTAATTTGTCCAGTATTGCCTTTGTTAGTGTCAATGAACTTCGCTAAAGCGAATTTCGAGACTGTTTTATTGCAAGCGCGAAGGCATGCTACATTGACAACTATGACCAATCAACTGCATTTTAGTTCGATGCTGCGCTTTTAAGCAGTTCTTTTGCATTCGCTAGCGCCGATTTGGTTACTTTATCACCGGCTAACAGTCTTGCAAGCTCATCGATCCTGTCTTGCTTAGTCAGCGCCAACATCTGGGTTTCAGTACTTTCCCCGTCGGTAAGCTTGGTAACAAACAATTGATTATGTGCCTGTGCCGCTACTTGAGGTAGATGGGTAACACACATTACTTGCGATTGTTTACCTAATTTACGTAAAAGCCCGCCAACGATTGATGCTGTTGGGCCGCTAATGCCCGTATCGACTTCATCGAAAATCATAGTAGGGGTAGCGTGATGGCCGCTCGCGATAACCTGAATAGCCAGTCCTATACGAGAAAGTTCACCACCTGATACGACTTTTTCTAATTTGTCTGCATCTTGACCAGGGTTGGTAGACACTTTAAATTCTACGGTATCTAGACCTGTGCTCACCGGCTTCTTAAGTTCGTCGTATTGAATCTGAATATCCACTTTTGCGTGGGGCATATTCATTTGGCGAATTTGCACTTCAATATCTTCGCTTAGCTTACCAGCAGCACGTTGCCTGCTCTCGGAAAGCGCTTTGGTCGCGGTTAAATACGTTGCTCGTGCTTCTTCTACTTCGCCTTCAAGCGTACCTAACAGTGTTTCCTGTTCCGATAAAGCATTGAATTCGGCGGCTAGCTCTTGGTGATGCTGATAAAGTCCCTCTGGCATCACAGTATGTTTACGGGCAAGTTCCATCGCCTTCGCATAGCGCGCCTCAACTTGCTGTAAGCGAAGTGGATCGATCTCTAAGTGATCGCAGTAGCTACGTAGCTCTCCTGCCGCTTCTTCTACTTGAATTGCTGCATCATTAAGCATTGCAATGATTGGCGTTAAACTAGCGTCGTGCGCCTCTAGTTCGCCTAAACGTTCAATACTGCTTTGTATAACTGACAATGCGTTGCCTTCATCGCTTTCATATAAATTGTATACGCTGGTCTGTGCTTGCTCTAAAAGGCTTTGCCCGTTACTCAGGCGTTTGTGCTCTATTTCTAACTCTTCAAATTCACCCTCTTCAATGGCGAATTCATCAAGTTCTTGAACCTGATAAGTTAACAGCTGAATTCTGTCTTCGCGCTGCTGGGCTTGTTCTTGAAGCGCCTTTAACGTGCGCTGCTTATCACGCCAAAGAGAGTAGGTTTCTCTAACTTGCACTAATATGTCGTCGTGCTTAGCGTAACCATCAACTAATTCCCTTTGGTGGTCTTCTTTCAGCAACTGTAGGTGAGTATTTTGACCGTGAATGGCCAACAAAAACTGGCCTAAGCCTTTTAACTGCTGAAGTGAGGCGGGAATACCGTTGATAAAAGCTTTTGAACGGCCTTCCTTTGAAATAACTCTGCGAATAAAGCAGCTATTCTCATCTTCATCTGAGGTGAGCTCATGTTCATCGAGGAAGGCTTTAGCTAATACATTGCCGTTTAGAGAAAAGTGAGCAATGATCTCCGCTTTTGCGCTGCCTTTTCGCACCGCATTTGCGTCGGCGCGCTCGCCTAAGCACAAACTTAAAGCATCAATGGCGATGGATTTACCAGCACCGGTTTCGCCGGTTATAGCAGTCAACCCGTTTTCCAGTTGAACCGATAATTGTTTTACAACAGCAAAATTTGAAATAGAAAGATGCGCTAACATAACCACACTCGAAAAAAGTTGAACATGATGATATATACAGTAACTGATAATATATACAGTATTTTTTCCGTGTAAAGTTAAGTCGTAAATATTTTACTTAAAAATTAAAGTGGATTGTGAAAAGTTTAAAGAAATCAATATTGTATAGAGCGTTTAAAAAGGAGTGGTTATGAGTAACCCATTAATAATAGGCTGCGCTAGATGCGTTCGTTACAGTGGTTATACAGTAGTAAATTAGCTCAATGCTAAGTAGCTGAATAACTCAAAAGCTAGCGGTAAACAATTCCACAACGCAGTAGAGAACCTGATAGCAAAAAGGAGAGCGTAAGCTCTCCTTAAAATTCAATTTCAATTAAATAGCAGGTAGTCCAAATGACTATGTGGTTTACCAGCAATTATACATTATTGCTGTAGCTCACCGCTGCCAGACTCAATGTGCGCGCGCACAAACCACTGGAACTGTTCTAAATCTGCAAGTTGGCCGGTGATCATATCTTCCGATACTGGGTCAATTTCACCTAAAAGCTCTAACGCTTTTCTATGGTCACCATTTACACCGTCATATACGGCATCCAGCGCCTTAAGGTGGTCAAGTACTAAACCTTTACCCAACTCATAATCGTTCCAGCTGCGACCTTCAACAATGGCTTTCGGTGTACCTTTAGGTACGCCACCTAACGTGGCAATTCGCTCTGCAATTGTGTCGGTCATTTCGCGTACCGCATCTACCTGCGGATCCAACATTTTATGCACACCGATAAAATTTGGTCCTACTACATTCCAGTGAATGTGCTTCAACGTTAACTGTAAATCTAATAGTGCAACCAATCGCTGATCCAATACCTTGATTGTTTTGGCAGCTGCATCGTTATCCATTCCAGGGGCTGTAAATTTGATATTGGTGTTACTCATGATATCTCCTATTGAATGCAAATAAGTCAGCGGGATGCGAAACATCATTTAGGCCAAATAACAAAGACCTTGTGCTGACGACTTGTTGTAATAGGTGCAACAGGTATGCCGAAAACTTATATTTCTATAAGTCTTGGTTTTCGTTAAGGAAATTAGAGAAGATTAAAAAATCTTTATTTTTCAAGCCTGTAGCAATCAAGAAAATGCTACAGGCTTATGTAATAAATGCACATGGAATCAACTAAATGGAGCAGGGAGGTTAGTAAAGCTTACTACCCCAACCTAACTTTTTACGAAGTACATTGAAGTAGCTGTAGCCCTTAGGGTGAACAAGATGGAGTTTGTCTACGCTTTTGTTTATTCGAATTTCATCGCCAGGTAGCACCGGCAGAACAATATGGCTATCGCAACTCACTTGTAGCGAGTCACTATTAACCTTTGATACTTTCATCGATACCTGACTGTCAGCATCAACAACGATTGGACGGCTGCTCAGTGTGTGAGGAAACATGGGTACCAACGTAAGTGCATCTAGCTTGGGCATAATAATAGGGCCGCCCGCTGATAAAGAGTAAGCCGTTGAACCTGTAGGTGTGGCTACTATTAATCCGTCGCTGCGCTGACTGAATACAAATTGCTCATCGATGTAAATTTCAAATTCCATCATATGGGCAACTTTTCCGTGGTGAAGTACCACTTCGTTTACAGCAGAGTTGTTACTTTTAAGCTTTTCGTGTCGATAAACTTCTACTTCAAGTAAGAAGCGCTCTTCTACTACGCATTCACCGTTAAAGATAAGGTCAAGTTGTTGAACAATATCATCGGGGTGGATATCAGTTAAAAAGCCGAGATTTCCGCGGTTTACACCGACAACGTGAATGTCAAAGCGAGCGAGCACACGTGCTGCACCAAGCATGCTGCCGTCACCGCCTACCACAACGGCAAGGTCAGCCTCTTTGCCAATAGTGACAAGGTTACAGCTTTTGAAGTTTTCGGTTTCAAGTTCTTCAGCAATACTTTCCTCAACCAATAATTTACAGCCTTTTGCCAATAAATATTCGGCAAGAATGTTCAGGCTGTCGTGGGTTGCAGCGTGCTGAGGTTTTCCAATTAAAGCAACGGTTTGATAGGGCATGGAATGCTAATGTCCTTTCATTTCCAATGGTTGGACATTAGCACAGGTTTTTTACAAAAGAAAAGCGTTAAACGGCACACAGCGCAAGGTTTAGCGATCTTCTAACCGATTATAGTCGAGAAGACCGCCTTCAATAGGATAGCGCTCGCTAGACCATTGCATTAGTTTATCACTAAACGCCCAAAAGTTAGGGTTGGTTCGGCGCATGCCAACATCGATGAGCAAGGCTTTGTAATCGGCTTCGCTTTTAATAGATTTAAGCTTCTCAATCGAAGACGTTATTTCTGAGGCATTGATATACCAGAATGCGTCAGGGTAACTGCCCAACAAACCATGAACTAGCGTGATTGAATCTTTAGAAGGCTCCCGGTTTTCCTCTTCTTCAAATAGGCTATTTACATTGTAATGCGCACTATTTCTAAGGGCAGTGAATACATCAATGTTGTCTGGGTTTTTGTCGTCTTGAATCACAATCATGGTAGTTTCAGGCATCAAGGTCGCTTGTTGAGCAGGAAGTGAATCTAAGCGCTCTAATGCTTCGAACTGTTCAGCTGATAGCAAACGTTTATTGTAGGTTGAGGCGTTCGGTTGAACCTTAGCCAAGTATTGCGATAACAATTGATAAAGTTCTTGTTGAGGATTATCTGTTTCGAACGCTATGCCAGAAGGTTGTTCGAAACTGTTGATATCACCTTCCAAATAATCGGTAAGTTCAGGGCTTGCGTTTTGATACCAATCGTCGAGAAGGTCATGGCGGGTAGTTGGAGGAAGCAGATTAAGGAAGTTCGATTCACCTTCCATGCGCAAGAAATCCATGTACAAACGGGTCAATAACTGATGGCCATAATTGCCGTAAACATCAAAGCCAGCCACAAGCAAATAGTGAATGCGCTCTAACAAGGCATAGTCAATCACCCATGCTGTTTTAGTGGGCTGGCCAACCATCCCCTTAACAACTGTGGCATTATCGAAATGACGAAATACGGTTAAGCTGGCATTGGTATTATCGCCGTCGCCATCCCATATACTCGACACACTCAAATGCTCTTCATTTTTGAATTCATTGTTCAAAAAGGTGGTTCTTGCACGCATATATTCGCCTTGGCGCTTTGCGTATTTAACCCAGTTTACCGCAAGGGCTGAGCTATCTTTTTCAGCGGGAAGGTGGAGGTTTTCTTTTTGAGAAGCGTAAAAAGCATTTACTTTTTCAGAGGCTGCAATGTCTGGGTCGACAAAGAACACCCAGAATCGATCGTTAATGACGTTAAGAGCGACTTGTCCTCTGCACACGGGACCTTTGATATAACCCATAATGGTGTTTTGCGCGCGCTCAAGCATAAATCGATAACGACTTTCTACTGGCAATAAGGTAAAGGCCGTTAATGGGTTGGCCGCCACTTGGGGTTTGTATGATGGCAATGTTTCTACAGAAAATTCTGCGTCGACAAACCACGATTGCCATTTATCCATCAGTGTTTTATTAATGGCGTACGCTTGATGTGTTTTACTCACAATAGTTGAATGCACTGGCTGTAGACGATAGTAAACGCGCTCGACCTCCGGGTCGTCGAAGGGTCTGCGAGTAGCAATAATATCTAACGCTTGTCCGGGTGGTGTACGCGAGCGCACTAGATTAAAAAACTGAGGCGTTTTACCTTTTTCTGAAATATCTTCGAAATAGAGGTGAGACGTAAACAAGTGTTCGTAAATATAGCGTGCGGAAAGCTGCATCTTGTTGCTATCCCCATTAAGCCATACTTCCAAATCAGTTATGTTCTCATTCAGTTCTTGTGAGAGCCCTTTGGGTAAAGGTAACGGCGCGCCATGGTTTAACCACTGAATGAGTGTATTGTGCTCTGCATCCGACAGGGCTGGCAGTGCGTAGGGCATGCCTCCCAGGGGCTGGCCTGCTATGTACCCGCCCATTTCATCTATTGTTGGGCATTGGTTTTGTCGATTTAAGCTTATATCGAAATTGTCACCTAAATGAGCGGTGTTGGGCAAAGGGTGCTGTTTTTTTAGCAAAAGCATTTGCGCTAGCACCGAAGATTGGGTCGGCGAAGCGTTAGGTTTTTCTTTCGATTCGAGCACGTCGAAAAAGCCACGCTCTCGCCATGCGTCTACGTTGTGGGCGTCGAGAAACATTCTATTGGGTTGGGCAGCGGTGAGTCGTGTCCCTTCATAGACTTTTTCTTTGTTAGCACCTCTGGCTATACCTTCTGGAGATGACATTTTTAGTTGGCATGGCGCATCGTAGCAGGCGTGGCAGACAACACAGCGCTGCGTTAGTACTGGGTTTACTTGTGTATCAAAGAAATTGTCGGGCAAATTCTCCATGGCGGGCATGACGTTGTTTGATGAAAGTAAAGGAGCGTCAGGTTTCGGCCATTGCCATATCGCTATAGCGATAATTGCTATCAGCAACGAAATCATACCGAGTTTCTTCATAATCGTAGTCCACAGAAAAGTTCTAATCAGTTTATCACTCATTTCACGTACGGTGATGTTAATAATTAACCATTAACTCTTGGCAATGGAAACAACCACGCATTTGTATGTATTTGGAGGAAAGCTGGAGAGGTAGTGGGGCGGTAACATTATTTTTACATTGTCATTGCTTTGGGCGTTGTACTAGGTATGCTGATGAAAAGAATTCGCAGCGAGGGAAACATGTCTCATCAAATTATTCTGCCAAGAGTGATGCACATAGGGAAAGGGGCGAGTCAGCGGGTTGCTGAAACGCTAAAAGGACTCAACTGCCATAAACCTTTACTGGTTACCGATAAGGTAATGGTTGAGTTGGGATATAGTGCTGCCATAGTACAGGTGCTGGAAGAGGCAGGAATAAGCGCCGATGTATTTTCAGATACGGTGCCAGAGCCCACGGTGAGGTCTATTTATCGCGGTGTGGATGCGTTCAAAACCCACACTTATGACAGCATCATTGCCTTAGGTGGTGGAAGCCCTATTGATAGCGCAAAAGCCATCGCTATTTTGGGTAAGTTCGGCGGCGAAATGCGAGACTACAAATTCCCGCGGGTTGTAGATGAAGCGGGGCTACCAATTATCGCCATTCCCACAACAGCGGGAACGGGCTCAGAAGCAACCCGGTTTACCATTATCACTGACGAAGATACCACTGAAAAAATGTTGTGTGTTGGTTTAGGGTTTATGCCAACGGCAGCCTTAGTCGATTATTCATTAACGCAAAGTTTGCCTGCCCGCGTGACAGCCGATACAGGCATTGATGCACTTACTCACGCTATTGAAGCGTTTGTAAGCCGTAAAGCCAATCTTTACAGTGATGCACAGGCATTGTCAGCCATGGCGTTAATTGCGCCTAATCTACGCACTGTATTTGCAGACCCATCAAATGAAACGGCGAGAGAATCAATGATGCTGGGCTCAACGCTCGCGGGCATTGCTTTTTCAAATGCTTCAGTTGCCCTTGTTCACGGAATGAGCCGGCCTATCGGTGCGGCGTTCCATGTGCCTCACGGATTGTCGAATGCCATGTTGTTGCCCGCGGTTACCGCCTTTTCTATTCCAAGTGCATCAGTGCGTTATGCACAATGTGCCCGCGCCATGGGTGTTGCTACCCAAAGTGACTCTGATGAGGTGGCGAATCAAAAGCTTATCAACGAACTAAAAGCACTGAATGCAGATTTGCAGGTACCTACGCCTGCCGACTTCGGTATTGATAAAGAGGCATTTTTTGCAGCGACGTCAACAATGGCAGAACAAGCTCTGGCATCAGGTTCTCCCGGTAATAATCCACGTGTACCTACCATTGAAGAAATGGTTGCCATTTATGTATCTCTTTGGGAATAGCGCTTTTTGCGAAAACACTAAATGAAAAAAGACTGCTTATTGCAGTCTTTTTTATGTGAAAAGAAATATTGTGTAAAAAGCTTGCGGGCTATCGTGCCGTCCAGCCCCCATCAAGCACCATGGTTTGCCCAGTTATATTGCGGGCACTGGGTGACATTAAGAAGCTTGCGGTATCGGCAAGCTCTTCAACGCTAACAAATTGCTTTTTAGGCATGGGTTCTAACATTATTTTTGTTATAACATCTTCCTCGGTAAGATTGTTTTCTTTTGCCTGAGCTGCAATTTGTTTCTCCACCAATGGTGTTTTCACATAGGCGGGGCAAAGGGTATTGATAGTTACATCGCAATCTCCTGTTTCAAGCGCGATAGTTTTTGCGAACCCTAACAGCCCATGCTTCGCCGCTACATAAGCAGACTTATAGGGCGAGGCTACCAACGAGTGAATAGATCCTACATTGATAATGCGCCCGTAATTTTGCTTACGCATGACAGGTAAAAAAGCTTGGGTTAAAAGAGCAGGTCCAACAAGCATGATATTTATAAGCTGCTGCCATTTATCTGCAGGGAAGTCCTCTATGCGTGAAACGTGCTGAATACCGGCATTGTTTATAAGTACATCAACGGTATGCTTCCCTAGTACCTCAGGTAGCGCTGCGACTTGCCCTGCATCGCACACGTCTACGGCTACTGCGCTGGCCGAACCGTCTAAATGCGCAAGTCGAGTCACAGCCTCTTTTGCTGCCTGTTCGTTTATGTCGGCGATGATCACATGGTGCCCTTGTTTCATCATTGACTCAGCAATGCCAAAGCCAATGCCGCTTGCTCCACCCGTGATAAATATTGTGCGCTTAGTCATTGTTACTTCCGTTGGATTTATTTAGTGAAGGTGCACTATTTAATGAAAACAGCAGCTGTTTTACTGCGTTTATTTGTGCGCCGTTCCTGTTGGCGTAATCGCCAGAGGCATAGCCCCACCAATCCCAACAGCCTTGTGGATTTAACGGCATGAATAACGACTTCTTAGTTTGCGGATAAAGCACAACAATATTGTTGTCATCAGCCCATTCATTCAGCCCTGTTTGGGTAGTGTAGGCATCGCCTACGGCATCGGCATACTGGTTACAGCCGTGGAAACTAATATGGGCTCTGCATGGCTCGCCTTGTGCACAGCTTTCAGGCACATACATAAAGCCTTCACTTGCTAATGTTTTGGCATCGTCACCCGCTATTTTTTGCTGATCAATTGAATGAATTTGCCCTGACAGTGACTCGTCGGGTGTCGAAACATCTTCAACAAGATGAGAGAGCATGGCACCTGCTGCATCGTAATCGCAGTTTCCAATGAAGGGGCTCTCTGATTTCATGCAGTTAACCCCATTGTTTTTGGTGGGAAAAAGGTGAGCCATCGGTTTATCATTGATATAGGCAATATTTTGTGTGTCTGTCCACAATTTGTATTGCTCAAATAATAAATCGCTCACTGGTGCAATCACTCTGGTGTCTTGCGTACCGTGAAAAAGCCAGACTTTTGTGTCTTTCATATTGGAAAGCGACGCAATTTTTCCTTCAGTTTCATACTGTTTGGCTTTTTCATTCAGCGCTTCAAGGTTAATTTCTCCCTCTACCTTGTTCACGCACTGTGCCAGGGCAGTGGTTATATCACCTTGTGCACAGAAGTACGGGCCACCAGCAATAACGCCAACGCCTTTTACCCAGTCGCTGTGTGCTAATTGAAATTGTGTTGCCATGTAACCGCCTGACGATAAGCCAGATACGGTAACGTTCTTTAAATCAATGGTGAGTGAAGGGAGCGCGTCTTGCGCAGATGACTCGTTACCGAATACCGGTACACTAACGGCAAGTGCGCTTAATACAGACAGACAAAGCGCGTGGCGTAAAAAGGGGGTAGATTTCATCATTGCATTGCTGCCTTATCATTTTCTAAAAATTGGCTAATAGCCTGAGCCTGAGCGGATACATTCGTCACGCCTTCCAAATGACCTAATTTGCCATTTAGCGTAACCAATGTGCTGTCGTTATTCATTGAAGTTAAACCTTGGTGTGCACTTTGCGATAAGTAGGGCATAAGAAGCAAATCAGTTTGAGCTGGAATAAACAGCGTTTTCGCCTTTATCGACGCCAGCCCTTGCTCAAGATTACCTTGATGTCCAGCAACGAAGAGCTGGCAAGCTCGAACCAAATATAAAAGGTGGTTTGCGTCCATAGATTTTGCCCGGGTCTTCGCTCGCTCACGTAGCCAGTTCACAATACTGTGTGATTGACGTATGTCATTCAGCGGCGCCGACTCAACATTTTTATACCCTAACGTGTTGCCGGTTTGGTTGAAAAAAGAAGGGGTAAGGGCATTTTGCGTAATTAACATGAGCGAGGCAGCTAAGCCATTAAGAGGGGCTTGCTCTTTGGAATAAGCGCCGTTGTTCCAGTTTTTATCTAGAGTGATTGGCGTTGCCCAGTGTTCCAATGCCGCGGTAGTCCATGCATCGCTTTGACCTGCGCCGATAACTGAAATCATACGTTCAACCCAGTCTGGGTAAGCGCTCGCCCAATCGATAGCCTGCATAGAGCCCATAGAAGGCCCAATAACCGCATACAGTTTGCTAATACCTAAACTTTCGAGAAGTGCTTTTTGAACATTGACAAAATCACGTATTGTCACGACGGGAAAGTCTAAGCCATAGGGTTTACCTGTATCTGGATTTATTGACGTAGGACCGGTTGTAATAACGTGCGGGTCGTAAGCATTTAGATTGGCCAGCGTATCAACGCTTATTACATAAAAGCGGTCTGTATCAATCGCCTTGCCGGGGCCGATAATACTATCCCAGTAGCCTGGCGCTGGATCGTTTTCATCGTACTTTCCAGCGGCATGAGAAGATCCAGAAAAATAGTGGGTAATCAGTATAACGTTACTCTTAGCTTCATTTAGTGTTCCGTACGCCTCCCAGCCAACTTTTACGTTTTTAATTTGTTTACCACCAAAGGTTGTGAAATGAGGCATTTCAAAAACGCGTTTTTCTACCATCAGCGAAGCGCTTGGCAAGGAAGAAACGGGCTCAGAAGTAGGTGCTTTTGAAGAACTGAGCGATGGCGATGTATCGTCGGATTCGCCAGCAATGCCCTGGCAATGTACCGTCAACATTAGTGTGGCAAATAATCCCACCAAGGAGCGCTGCTTTTTAACTAAATACACCTCAACCAAATTTGCTATTGCTAAGTGTTTCTGCACTCGTTGTGAGCTGAGCTGTTTCAATAACTTATTGATGCCTTTGCTCTTACTCCACACTAGCGTGGAAGCAAGCGTCTTTTTCCAATTCATACTTTCTTATCCCTTTCTCTGGCCGCATTTTTAGATGGCAATGTTTTGCTAGAGTGACTTATATATCGTGCGGCCTTAGGCCATATCTTTGGCTTTGACTAATGCTACATAATGCTAAACAGGCCAATGGCCATGGCAAGGCCAATAACTGGCACCACAACTGTTAGCGCACCAACCGCCCAGTAGGCAGCCTGATGGGTTTCGTTACAAATGGCGCGTATGGTAGTAACCACATAGCCATTGTGAGGTAACGAATCTAATGCGCCTGATGATATAGACACAATTCTATGTAGCTGTTCTGGCTCTACGCCTTGGTCAAGGTAATGCGGAGCCACCAAGGGTAAGGCAATGGCTTGTCCGCCAGATGCACTTCCTGTTAATCCTGCAATCACGCTTACGGCAATGGCGGCACCAATAAGCTCGTTACCAGGAATTTGGGTCATAAGCGCTACTGTTGTTTGAAACGCTTCGGTGTTTTTTGCTATCGAGCCAAAACCTACAACAGCTGCGGTGTTACCTATGGCGATCAATGCGCCGGTGGTACCCGCATTTATGGCAACCGGTAAACTGTGAAAATGTTTGTAGTTAATCGCCAGCAAACACAGTACGCCGCCGCCTAACGCCAGAATAAGCGCAAGCTGAGCGAGTTCTTCATGGAATAGAAACGAAATGACTAACACCACGACTAACGGCACAATTCCGGTAAGCGGGTGGGGTAGCGCTCTGTTTCGCACTTCAGGGTCGCTTGCTCTGGCTTCAAACACCTCGCCTTTATTAACGGCTTTTCTGATCATCTTAGCAAGCCACCAGTAACCGAAGCATGCCATGAATATGGCGACGACAAGGCTAACTTCCCACGCGGCAAAAGGGGAGGTACCCAAATACTTTATAGGGATCCAGTTTTGGATTTCTGGCGAGCCCGCGGAGGTCATCGTAAATGTTACCGACCCGAATGCCATGGCAGCAGGTATGAAGCGACGGGGTAGGTTGGCATCTTTAAACAAACTCACCGCCATAGGGTAAACAGAAAACGCTACCACAAACACGCTTACACCACCGTAGGTCAAAATAGCGCAAGCTAGCACAACAGCTAATACGGCACGCTTGTAACCAATTTTGGTGATAATCCAGCGAGAAACAGCATCTGCTGCTCCTGTGTCTTCCATGAATTTACCGAATAACGCACCAAGTAAAAACATGAAAAACCAAGAGGCGATAAAGCCAGAGAAACCACTCATATAGGTTTGAACGAAGTTTACGTCGCCGGTGAAGACGCCGATATTATTGGTAATGGCAACTACAAGCGCACACAAAGGTGCAGCAATAAAGAGGTTCATTCCGCGTATTGTCAAAACAATAAGCAACAACAGACCGCCTACTAAGCCAATCATACTTAACATAGTTATTATTCCTTAAAAAATCTGTGACCGCAGATGATCCTAAACAGTTAAGTCGATTTAAGATTTGCTTACACTCAAAACCACAAAGTGTATACAAATCAGATAAAAAGCGTTCATAACAGACATAAAGTTTGACGTTACTTTTATCAAAATCCCATAGTACGATGGTACTACATACTATTAACAAATAATTAACTAAAGTGATTTTGACCGTAGGCAATACATCCGGCAGTGACCAGAACTTAGAACAACAAGGACTCACTATGTCTCAATCAATACACACAAATGGCTTGGTTTTACCCTACCAATCACATTCAGCCTCTGTTAGTACAGTAGAACGCAAAAGCGATTCAGTTAAGCTCCCCATTCGCAGCCTTTGTGCCCTAGCGGTGGCTAGCGTTTTAAGCACAGCGCCAGTATTTGCTCAGGATAGTCAAGCTGATGCCGATGCCGAAGCGCAAAAAGGAAAATTAGAACGCATTGAGGTGACAGCGCGAAAAACTGTAGAGTCGCTACAGGAAACGCCGGTAGCTATCACGTCTATTGGTGCGGTTGAACTTGGAGAAAAAGGGATTAGCGTGCTGACTGAAGTGCAGCAGTTTTCGCCCAACACTACGCTACAAACTAGTCGCGGTACCAATTCCACCTTGACGGCGTTTATTCGCGGATTGGGTCAGCAAGACCCGCTTTGGGGCTATGAACCAGGCGTGGGTATTTATGTTGATGATGTTTATATTGCTCGCCCACAAGGGGCCGTACTTGATTTGTTAGACGTACAGCGTATTGAGGTGTTACGTGGCCCGCAGGGGACGCTTTACGGAAAGAATACCATTGGTGGCGCGGTTAAATACGTTACGAAAGAAATGACCGGCGATACGCAGATGAACGTTGAAGCTACGGTAGGTAGTTACAGTCAGCGTGATATCAAAGTGACAGGTCAAATACCGCTGATTGAAGACACGGTGTATCTAGGCGTGGGTTATGCCAACTTAAACCGCGACGGCTTCGGCGAATATCTGGTAAGCGCGTTGCCCAATCAAGATAAAGAGAATTATAACAAAGATCTCTGGGCAGCACGTGTAACGCTAGAAGTTCACCCGAGTGAAGATTTGTTTTTCCGTATTGGGTGGGATAAGACCGAAGACACATCAAATGCGAAAGGCGGCTACCGTTTAATCCCAAGTATATTAACTGATGCGCCCGTGCCTGATTCGGTTTTCGATTCGTACACCAGCTTACCTACATGGAATAAAGTCGAGTTAGAAGGCTATAACTGGCTGGCACGATACAGAGTGAATGATGATTTAGAGCTTAAATATATTGGTTCGCATAGAGAGAGCTATTCACCTACCAACATTGATTTTGACAATACGCCTCTGCCTATTTTTGATGTACCGGCAGAGTATGACGACAGTAATGATACTCACGAGATTCAAGCGAATTATACCGGGAACGCGTTTAGCTTAGTGTCAGGGCTCTATTTTTACGATGGTGAGAGTTGCGGTAATTTTGATGCCATTTTAGGTGTGTTAGGTCAATCGCTTGGTGCCTCAGGGTTAACGCGGGAAGTGACGGGTTGTAATAACTCAGAAAGCTGGGCTGCCTATGCGCAGATGAACTATGACGTAACCGATAAACTATCGCTTTCGCTTGGTGCCCGATACACCGATGAAGAAAAGACCGCGTTTGTAAATAACGGTCTGGTATTCGCCAATGTTTATCCTTATACCGACTGGATTGATGGGTACGTGCGTCCCGACGGACAATTAGTACCTCAAGTACTTGGGACAGACACCGATGGCGATGAAGTGTTAGACGCGCCAGCGGTAGAAAGTTGGTCGCGCTTTACCCCGCGAGTGGGCGTGGAGTATCAAATGGACCGCGATACCATGTTCTTCGCGAGCTATTCACAAGGCTTCAAATCGGGCACGTTTAACCCTCGTGCTCAGACTAACGAGCCTGGTGTTGAACCAGAAGTCGTTGACAGCTTCGAAGTGGGTGTGAAGAGTGACTTAACCGACGCACTTCGTATGAATATCACATTGTTCTCTTACGACCACAAAGATCGTCAGTATATTGGTGTAGAAGGAGATTTGTCTGATCCAACAGCCCTTGACCAGCGACTGCGCAATGCTGCAGAAACGGCTGCAAAAGGCGCCGAGTTGGAGATGACGTGGGTAGCCACGGATAACCTTCAGTTTGACGTTGCTTATGGTTATATTGACTTTGAGATTAAGAAAAACAATGCAATCCCTCCGTTGATTGGTCTAGCAAGTACGCCAGAGAATACCTTTAATCTTAATGCCAACTACCTACTAGAAACGAGTTTTGGGGATATTACTTTCAACGCCAACTACTACTATCGCGATGATTATCTTATCTTTGAAACCAGCGATCTTATTCAACAAGATGCCTATGGGATGGTGAACTTAAGCGCGCGCTGGGAAAGCGTTGAAGGCGACTGGTATGCTGGACTACACGTCAAAAACCTGACCGATGAAGAGTATCTGGTTGGTGGTTATGACTTTGTCACGCAAGACGATGAAGGTAACTTTGGTCCGGGCCTTGGTGGTGATACGACACTTATCGGTTATTACGGTGACCCACGTACAGTTCACCTTACGGTAGGTTATCGATTCTAAACGGTATGTTCTGAAGAAGACCTGCAACACGTTTCACGCCTAGGCCATTGCGCTTAGGCGTGCTCACGTTTGCTCGACCTCTTTCGATTGTGTTGGCCGGCGGATATGTCGAGCAGTGAAGGGCGTGGTGCGGAGCCTTACTAAATAACAGATACGCCAATAAGATTAACCTTTTTTTACCGGCGTGGTAGTATGTTGATTAACAAGGTAGTTACAAGTTGATAGCATTATGTCTGTGAAAATCTTGATTGCTGACGATCATCCTCTGTTCAGGGCTGCGATGTGCCATGCGTTAGCTAGTGTGGAGCATATCGAACTTGTAGAAACTTCCACGTTCCCCGATACGCTCACTAGTCTTGAAGAAAATGACGACATCGATCTGCTTTTCTTAGATCTCACTATGCCAGGCAATGAAGGGTTAAATGGCCTTGCTGAGGTACATGCGCTCTATCCTGATGTACTTGTTGTTGTTATTACCGCACAAGAAGAGCCTGATGTTATGGCAAAATCGTTTGCGTTAGGCGCAAGCGGTTTTATACCCAAATCAGCTTCGGTCGATTGCATTATTGACGCGGTAAATACGGTGTTAGACGGTGAAACTTGGATCCCGCCTTCAGTTCACAATGCATCAGCTACGATGCCAAATGCCACTGCATCGAATGCGAATGGCCACTCTGGCCAAGATGATTTCACCAACCGATTAAAGCAACTTACCCCTCACCAACTTAAAGTGTTGCGAATGGTATCAGACGGCTTGCTTAACAAGCAGATTGCTTACGAACTGGCCATTTCTGAGTCCACCGTTAAACAGCATGTATCTGCAGTATTGAGAAAGCTTGGTGTTATTAACAGAACCAAGGCTGGTATCGCGTTCAAAAATGCAATGCATTTAAGCTAAACGGAAAGCGATAGTCGTCTTCAAGACTATGATCATATCGATATAGTTTAAGCACTAACACGTATTAGATGCTTTCCACTAGATTAGGGATTTTTACGCGTTCGGTTCATCGTGCTAATTCGATCTCAATCAGCTCATGTGCTAGCGTAAGATTTCAAAGGATTAGTTTACTGGCGTAAAAGGATATTTATGACGCGATTTATTTTACTTTCCCTTCTTCTTAGTTCTTTCAATGCGTTTAGTGCCGTTACAGCATGGACAGATTTCACTCTGGACAACGGTCACGTTTTTCTGCCTGTTACCATAGAAGGCATCGAATCTCGGGTCATGCTGGATTCAGGAGCACAAATAAACAGTATCAATCGCGCGTTTATCGGGAAGCATGATTTAGACCTTGATAAAGGGCGCCCCGTGACCGTTAAAGGGGTGTATGACGTTGAAAGGCGTAACGCTTACAACAATGTAAACGTTGAAATATTCAGTAGTGATTTCGAGCTGGATTCACTTGTCGAATCCAGCTTAGGTCATCACTCTAATGGTATGCTACTGGGGGCAGGTTTTTTCAATAACTTCATTGTTCAATTGGACTATCCCCACAGAAAAATTCGTTTAGTAACGCGTGATTCGATAGATATGGGGGAGGTGGCAAATGTTCGAGCCAACTCTCAACAGGGTAGTGGAATGCCTATCGCGCAAGTAGAAATTAACGGTGTTGCTTTGTGGCTATTAGTCGATACTGGTAACGCCGGTACAATTTTGATTAACCGTCGAGCGGCGTCCAAGGTTGGGTTGCTTGAAAAAGTGGAAGGCGCAAGCACGTCATTTGGTGCCAATAGTTCTGGGGTCAATGAGTTCGCTACGTCTGATGTCGTGAAGTTTGGCCCATTCGAGATTAGTGACGTTAAGGTTAGCTTTCCTGCTGAAGGGCAAAAGACAAACTTAGAAAGCCAGTATGAAAGAACGGGTAGCCGGATAGGTGGAAAGCGGGTAGTAGGCTTAATAGGCTATGATTTGTTGAAAGACTTCGTTGTAACACTTGATTATCGTTACGGGAAACTTCACATCGCGTTACCGCAAAAGTAAAACGTATCTTGATGCAAACCAGCTACCAAAAGAAGACGAAATACCTACTGCCGTACTATAAACGCGATCACGAGTTCTCTATTAAACAAGCGATTGCTTTAGCAGTCGCTTAAGTGCCGCAGGCTTTAAGGGTTTTGGCAGGTAGCTAAATTGTTGCTCCGCCGCTTCCTCTCTTATGTCGTTACTTCTGTTGGCAGTGACTAAAATCTTTAAGGCAAAACGCACGTTATTTTCAGAAAGAATCGCTGCAACGTCAAAACCGGTTTCGCCATAATTTAGGTGATAATCGGCGACGAGCACATCAAAGTGTTCTTGTGAAATACTCGACACTTCTGCTCCGCCCGCTATCAATGTTGTACTCCCTCCCCAATCTCTCAGTAAGGTACACATTGCATTTGCCACTTGCTCGTCATTTTCTACAAGTAGAAAACGGGTGTCTTTTAAAAATGCATTGTTGTTTTTATTCGCTGAGTCTAAAGAGGGCATTTGATGGGAGTGCGAGGAGACAGGGCGAGAACGGCTGTCTAATGCGCTTTTTTGAACGCTTACTGAATTATTTGGCGCACTTGCTGAGTTCTTCGTTAATACCGATTTATTAAAAGGGGAGTCAACATGGTTAGTGTTGCTTTTGTATGCTGTGGGAATCGAGGCTTCGCTTTGAAATGCTCTAGATATAGCCACACTGAAGCAGCTTCCTTTATTTGGCGATGAAGTCAGTCCGACTTCATGACCGAGTAGTCGACATATCTTATCTACAATAGTCAGGCCTAATCCAATTCCTTCGCCTTTGTTGTTGCTCTCTAGCTGGTGGAATTCACTAAATATTTCATGCTGTTGGTGGTCGGCGATACCTAGTCCGGTATCGTAAACACAAAGCTTTATAACCTGCTCGGTATTTGTGACTCTTGTGCGTCTCACGCCCACCAAAATACGGCCTTTTGCGGTATAGCGGACTGCGTTGGACAGCAAGTTTTGAAGCACCCGTCGCAGTAGCACTTTGTCCGAGTACACCATAACTCTGGTCGGTACATACCTGAGCTCAATACCTTTTTGCTTTGCAATGACACTAAATTCCTGCACCAATGAAGACAACATATCACTGACTGGAAATTCAGTCTTTTGAGGGGTAAGTACGCCAGCGTCTAATTTCGTCATATCAAGTAGCATTGAAAGTAAGCTCTGAGCATTGTCCAAAGAATTCACCACGCCTTCAGATAGTGTGGCCAGTTCACTACCTTGCGTCTTTTTGCTGAGCATGCTGGCAAATAATGTTGCGGCGTTGAAAGGTTGCATGAGATCGTGCCCAGCCGCGGCCAGAAATTTGGTTTTGCTCTCGTTAGCTTTGTCAGCGTGTTGTTTGGCTTCTTCTAATTCTGCTGTACGCTGCGCAACCCTTGCCTCCAAGTCTTCTTTTGCACTTTCTAATTCTTTTTGAATTGCTATGTATTCAGTGATATCGCTATAGGTAGTCACGTAGCCGCCACCAGGTAGCGGCGCGCCGTTAAGTTCAATCACTTTTCCGTCAGGCTGTTTGCGAATATGTTTATGACGGGTGCCTTCCAGCATGTAGCTAACGCGCTTTTCGATAGATGAGGGGCTAAACAACCCTCGGTTCGCGTTGTAGCTAAGTATATCGGTAATGGGCATGCCCGCTTTTAGAAATCCTTTAGGGTAGGCAAATAACTCCACGTAACGTTCGTTCCACGCTAGTAGCTGCAGTTTGTCATCAAGCACACTTATGCCTTGCTCAATGTTTTGCACTGACGATTGAAGTACCTCGTGGTTAAACTGAAATGACTGAGAAGCTTCTTCTACCCAGTCAACCAGTTCTGGAAAGCTATCGCTGCCTGTATCTGCGATGGCACCCAGTAATATACGAGCACTAGGTGCTCCTACTTGTGCAGCAAGCAACTTATTTACCCTGTCGATAAGCGCCTGACTGGCATAACCACTGCTAGCGGCGCGATTGACGTCAACTGATAGCTGCTTAACCAGTTGAGAGTGCGTGGCACTTTCGAGCACACGTTCGGTGAGTGCAATTAAGTCCCTCACTTTTACCAGTAAACGAGGTGTGTCGTGATCTGTGAGGAGCGTATCATTTGGCTTCATGCCACGTCTTGATGTAATCAATGCAACCGTAACGAATGTTAGGCAATTAGCCAATAAGGAAAAGGCAAAGCCCAAACCAAGCGCTTGGTCAGTGGGTACTGGGTTGAAATAATAACTCGACAGTAAGCTTGGGTAGAGGAGGAATGCTGCCCAACATGTGAACCCTACCAATAAGGCGCAAATAGCGGCAGCTTTGTTGCTTTTCGGCCAGTAAAGACCAAACATAAGTGCAGGCATGCACTGTGCTAATAATGCTATAGCAATCACCCCGCTTTTAACCAGAGGTGCAGCCTGACTTATATTCAAGTGATACCAGAGCGCAATGCTAAGTACGACCACAACGGTAATACGACGTATAGACAGTATTTTGTTTGGCTGCATTGAACGATTGGGCGAAGTCTTTAGTCGCGCTTTTAGCCAAAGTGGCGTGACAACATTGTTCGAGATCATTATTCCCAGCGCCAAGGTTGCAACAATCACCATGCTGGTGGTTGCAGAAAGACCTCCTATGAAAGCAAATGACGACAGCGCGATATTTTCAGCATATAAAGGTAGGGCAAGCACATACGCATCAGAGCTCGTATCCACTGGCAGCAGCATTTTTCCTGCAAGTGCAATAGGAATAATAAAAAGGGTCATGTCAAATAAATAGAGGGGAAATAGCCACCTTGCTGTTCTAAGCTCCCCCTCACCGTTCTGCTCAACGAAGTTCATATGAAACTGTCGTGGCAAAACGAACATAGAGCAAACGCCCAAAACAACATGTGATACATAAACCCAGGGTGCGCTATCAGCATAAATGACTTCTCGAGCACTGGCATTTGAGGCGGCGTTAGACACCAAATCCAACACACCATCAAACAGATAGAAGCAAACGAAAACACCTACAGCGCACAGGGCAACAAGCTTTATAACCGATTCAAACGCTATAGTAAATAGCAGACCGGGGTGTTTGTCGGTCAAGTTGAGTGTACGGGTACCGAAGATAATGGCAAATAATGCGAGCAAGATAGCTACGTAGATACTTAACCATGGCGTGCTTGTATGCGCGTCGTCAGTCAACAAATTTATTGATTTCGTAATGGCGTCTAACTGCAGGGCGATGTAGGGCACTACACCGAAAAAACACAGTAAAGTGATAAGCGCGGCAATCAAGTGGGAGTGCTGGTATTTAAGTGAGATGAGGTCTGCTAAAGAGCTGATGTTGTGTTGTTGACACAGTCTGCTTATATGAAGCACCACAGGAAACGCAAATGCCATAGTCAGCATAATCCCTAAATAAGTAGGGATAACTGCCCAGCCATATTGTGCTGCTTGAGAGGTAGTGCCGAAAAATGCCCAAGATGTACAATGCACACCCAATCCAAGGCTGTACAATATTGGGTGTTGCCGGTTGTCACGTAAACGCTTATCGCCCCAAAATGCTAAAGCGAAAAGCGCGAGGAGATAACAACCAACAATAGTGCCAACCGTCCAGATACTTAGCATAGATATTCCGTGTAGTTGAACGCATTTATTAGCGCAATTGAAAGCGCGTTTTATTGTTGATTTACATTAACATAGTTTTCACATGCGAGGTATCTTCTGTTGGTACACAAGCAATATTTCGGAGTTAATTATTTGCAATTTGAACGATAAGTGATAGGTTTTTATACAAGGCGACGTCTTTTTGAGCAGTAGGATTTACACATAAGTCGGTCTTAGCCAATCACCGGAATAATAAAAAGGGAATTTAATGAAACAAAATTCAGCAAGCACACGTATTCTGCGAATCTCACTACTAATTTCAACTATAATATCTGCATCTGTTTGGGCTATTCCGAATCAACCTGAATGCGCAGACGAAGATTGTTCAGTTGCTAAGCTGAATACACTTCGAGCTTTGGCGTCCAGAGGTCATGAACAAACCAGCTTCTCCCTTGGCCACATCTTTATGAATCCTGAATCTGGGGTAAAGACAGATTTAGAAAATGCCTATTATTACTTTGATAAGTCTGCCAAACAGGGCTTCCTGCCAGCTTACCGACAAGCAGCGGGGATGGCTGCACAGGGAATTGGTACACAAAAGAATATGGCTGAAGCCAAGCGATTGATGAAATTTGCTGCAGATGAAGGCGTTAATAGAACGGCAGAGGAATATGCTGTTCTCGTCTTTTCTGATAATGAATCTACCGACGAAGAAAAAGCGACTGCGGTTGAATTTTTGGAAGCCGAAGTTGAAGAAGGAATGAGCTACCTCGCTAACTATGTATTAGCCGTTCTTTATATCAATGGAGAGTTTGTGGAAAAGGATATAGTGAAAGCGAAGTCTCTATTAGCATTTCCAGCGTCAGGTAAATACGCCAATTCTGTAGAGCTACTTCAACAATTAAGTGGAGAGAAAGTTATAGCGCAGGATAATGAGAACCCTAAGGCTACTGCTGGTCTCGATAGCAGCATTGAAACTATTACGGTGACTGGAATTAGTATCAATATGGGCGATGTTCACGGGTTGATGCTAAGTGAACTCAGAAAGCACCATGGGCAAACGGGAAGCAGGATAAAAGGGAATGGTTGCAAAAGAGGTGACCCTCAGTGTGTTATCCTAGATAGTGGTTCAATACGAACGCCAACATTTTGGCAAGTTGGTACCACTAGGTAACTAAATTAAAGAAACTCATTAAAGCGTTAGGAAGCCAAACTTAGTATTGAAGTTTGGCTTTTTTTATATTTTTTTAAAATCACCCACAAAAATAATGTGGATACCCTTGATCACCTTAAATCTAGCCCCATAACTAAGCGCAACAGACTTATTCCCAATAATTTTAACGTTATTGGGCAATGCCTAATTAAGAAAAACGTTTGGAGGTAGGCATGAGCGATAATCGCGACGTGCAGGCAGAACAAGAAAATACAGTTGATCAAACTGTACAAAATGCTGAAGAAGCGCAAGTAGAAGCGTCACAAGCAGAAGGCGTAGAGCTTGATGAAAATGCTCAACGCATTTACGAGCTAGAAACGGCACTTTCTGAGGCGCAAGCCACAATCAAAGAGCAGCAAGATGGCGTGCTTCGCGCGCGTGCAGATGCTGACAACGCACGTCGTCGTGCTGAAGGTGAAGTAGAAAAGGCGCGTAAATTTGCCCTTGAACGCTTTGCTGGAGAGTTGCTTCCGGTTATCGATAACCTAGAGCGTGCTATCGAAATGACCGATGGCGACAATGAAGCGGTTAAGCCGCTTCTAGAAGGTGTGGAAATGACCCACAAAACTTTCTTAAGCACTATTGAGAAATTTGGATTAAGCCTTATTGATCCGCAGGGCGAAACCTTCAACCCTGACTTGCATCAGGCAATGTCTATGCAAGAAAGTGCAGACCACGAGCCAAATACGGTGATGGCGGTTATGCAGAAAGGTTATCAAATTAACGGCCGCTTGTTACGCCCTGCCATGGTTATGGTATCGCGTGCGCCAAGTGGTGGTGTGGACACGCAAGCGTAAGTCACGCTTTTTGCGATAAACACACAAAAATGTCAGTTTTTTTACTGACATCTATTGAAAAGGCTGGGGAATAACCCCACTAAAAGTACAGAATTAAGAAACTTTTTCGGAGACACGAAATGGGTAGAATCATTGGTATCGATTTAGGTACAACGAATTCATGTGTCGCAGTTCTAGACGGCGACAAACCTCGCGTAATTGAAAACGCGGAAGGCGATCGTACAACCCCTTCAATCATCGCTTACACAAACGATGGGGAAACATTAGTTGGTCAGTCTGCAAAGCGTCAGGCGGTAACTAACCCGACTAACACATTATTCGCAATTAAGCGTCTAATTGGTCGTCGCTTTCAAGATAAAGAAGTACAGCGTGACATCGACATCATGCCTTTCAAAATTGTAGGTGCTGATAATGGTGATGCGTGGGTAGAAGCGAAAGGCGAGAAAATGGCGCCTCCGCAGATTTCTGCTGAAGTACTTAAGAAAATGAAAAAGACAGCTGAAGATTATCTTGGTGAAGAAGTTACTGGCGCAGTTATCACTGTTCCTGCTTACTTCAACGATTCTCAGCGTCAAGCAACTAAAGACGCGGGTCGCATCGCTGGTCTTGAAGTTAAGCGTATTATCAACGAGCCAACTGCTGCTGCTCTTGCCTACGGCATGGACAAAAAGCAAGGCGACAACGTTGTTGCAGTATACGACTTAGGTGGTGGTACGTTCGATATCTCTATCATCGAAATCGATGAAGTAGACGGCGAACACACGTTTGAAGTACTAGCAACTAATGGTGATACTCACCTTGGTGGTGAAGACTTCGATAACCGTGTTATCAACTACCTAGTTGAAGAGTTTAAGAAAGACCAAGGTATCGACCTTCGTAAAGATCCGCTTGCTATGCAGCGTCTTAAAGAAGCCGGTGAAAAAGCGAAGATTGAGCTTTCTTCTTCTCAACAGACCGAAGTTAACCTGCCATACATCACTGCAGATGCAACAGGTCCTAAGCACTTAGCTATTAAGCTTACTCGTGCAAAACTTGAGTCTTTGGTTGAAGACCTAGTTAAGAATTCACTTGAGCCGCTTAAGAAGGCACTAGCTGATTCAGATCTTTCTGTAGGCGACATCAACGACATCATCCTAGTTGGTGGTCAAACTCGTATGCCGCTAGTACAGAAGTACGTGACTGAATTCTTTGGCAAAGAGCCACGTAAAGACGTAAACCCTGACGAAGCAGTTGCAGTAGGCGCAGCAATTCAAGGTGGCGTACTGTCAGGTGACGTTAAAGACGTACTACTTCTAGACGTTACACCTCTGTCTCTAGGTATCGAGACTATGGGTGGCGTGATGACTGTGCTTATCGAGAAGAACACGACAATTCCAACGAAGAAGTCGCAAACGTTCTCAACTGCTGAAGACAACCAGTCTGCGGTAACAGTACACGTACTACAGGGTGAGCGTAAGCAATCAAGTGGCAACAAGTCTCTTGGTCAGTTCAACCTAGAAGGTATTCGTCCAGCAGCACGCGGTGTACCGCAAATCGAAGTAACATTCGATCTTGATGCTGACGGTATCCTACACGTGTCTGCGAAAGACAAAGACACAGGTAAAGAGCAGAAGATCACTATCAAAGCCTCTTCAGGCCTAAGCGATGAAGAAGTAGAAAAAATGGTAGCTGACGCGGAAGCGAATAAAGAGTCTGATAAGAAGTTTGAAGAGCTGATTCAAGCGCGTAACCAAGCTGACGGTATGGTTCACGCCACACGTAAACAGCTTGAAGAAGTTGGCGATGCACTAAGTGCAGAAGACAAAGCGCCAATCGAAGAAGCACTTTCAGCACTTGAAACTGCAGTTAAAGGCGAAGACAAAGCGGACATCGAAGCGAAAACGCAAGAGCTTATCCAAGCATCTAGCAAGCTGATGGAAGCGGCGCAAGCTCAGCAAGCTGCAGCCGGTGGCGCAGAAGGTGCAGAGCAGCAAGCTTCTTCTGGTAAAGCAGACGATGACGTTGTTGACGCTGAATTCGAAGAAGTGAAAGACGACGACAAGAAGTAAACTGTTGTGTCAGGCCCGTTACATAGCATGTTAGCGGGCCGTGTAAGCAGTTCAGGCGCAGCAGGAATTTCTTGTTGCGCCTTTGTTGTGTAAATGACTTGGCTTTATTGAATGTGTGTTCAGGTTATTTTCACAACAGTCAGATGTAGATTCGATGAGCATAAAATGCTTATCGACAAAAAGTAGGATATGTAAACGATATGTCGAAACGAGACTACTACGAAGTACTCGGGGTAGATAAAAGCGCAGGCGAACGCGAAATTAAAAAGGCGTATAAGAAGCTGGCGATGAAATATCACCCTGACCGTACGCAAGGCGATAAAGGCCTGGAAGATAAATTTAAAGAAATCCAGGAAGCCTACGAAATTCTGTCAGATTCGCAGAAACGTGCAGCATACGACCAATATGGCCACGCGGGAGTAGATCCTAACCGTGGTGGCGGTGGCTTCGGTGGTGGTGCCGATTTCGGCGATATTTTTGGTGATGTATTTGGTGATATCTTCGGCGGTGGCCGAGGAGGTCGTCAATCTCGCGCACGTCAAGGTTCAGACCTCCGCTACAACTTAGAGCTAACGCTTGAAGAAGCGGTTCGTGGCAAGAGCGTAGATATTCGCGTACCAACTTTGGTCGAGTGTGAAGTCTGTGATGGTTCTGGTGCGAAGAAAGGCTCTTCACCTAAGACCTGTCCAACCTGTCACGGCAATGGCCAAGTTCAAATGCGCCAAGGTTTCTTTGCTGTTCAGCAGACTTGCCCTACGTGTTCGGGCAAAGGCAAGATCATTGAAGATCCTTGTAACAGCTGTCATGGCCACGGTCGTAAAGAAAAGACTAAGACCCTTAACGTTAAAATTCCAGCTGGCGTAGATACCGGTGATCGTATTCGTCTATCAGGCGAAGGTGAAGCTGGAGAGAACGGTGCACCTCCAGGTGATTTATACGTTCAGGTCCACGTACGTGAGCACGATATCTTTAAGCGCGATGGCAACAATTTGTACTGTGAAGTACCGTTGAGCTTCACTACGGCAGCCCTTGGCGGCGAGCTAGAAGTGCCAACGCTAGATGGGAAAGTAAAACTGAAAATCAGCCCTGAAACGCAGACTGGCCGAATGTTCCGTCTACGTGGTAAAGGTGTTAAATCAGTGCGAAGCGGTGCCATGGGCGACTTAATGTGTAAGGTTGTGGTCGAAACACCAGTAAACTTATCATCTCGCCAAAAAGAACTACTTCAAGAGCTTGAAGAGTCGATGGGTAAAGCGTCAAGTAAGCATAGCCCGAAAGCGCAAGGCTTCTTTGACGGCGTTAAAAAGTTCTTTGACGACTTAACGAACTAATTGCTTAGTAGTACATACTTCATTTGAAAGCCCTCAGTTGAGGGCTTTTTTATTTTTGAAAGGCACTTAAACGCGCTCTTATGAGTGGCCAATTATCCATGCAGATTGGTATTTGTAATAGAAAGTGCTCACTTTAAGAAGGAAAGGGGGAGTTAGTCTTTTCTTTACTTACTTTTACCGCTAAAAATCTTGCGCATCATCCGACTATTCGTCACGATAACCCAAGTATCGGGACTTTTAGCTTGCAGATCACAAGGCTTAAAAGCCCGTTTGAGACCAATGAATAATATTTACCTAACAAGGGAACAGGCATGAAATTTTCAAGTAAATTGCTACTGAGCGCTGCCACGGCAGGCGCAATCTTATCAGGCTCGGTATTAGCTGCTGACGTGACAGAAGCAACGTCAGAAAAACACGCGGGAGCTGCAACACAATATCGCCAGGCCGTTTTTCAGTTAGTACGCAGTAACATGGGACCGTTAGGTGGCATGGCAAAAGGTGCTCTACCTTTTGACGAAAGCGTTATGGAAACAAATGCCGTACGTCTAGAACAACTTGCTGACATGATGGGCGATTATTTATCAGTTGATACCCGTAAGTTTGACGTTGAAACTGGCGCAAAAGATGAAATTTGGGAAAATTTCTCAGATGTAGAAAAGAAAGTGATGGCACTTAAAACGGCAGCGCAAGGGCTTCAAGCAGCTGTTAAAGCGGGTGATGAAAGCGCGTACAGAGGTGCAATCGGTAAAATTGGTGCAAGTTGTAAATCATGCCATGACGACTATAAGAAGGACTAGCCCAAGCTTGTTTTTCAACACGTGAAAGCGCTCTAATATCGGGTCAGTAAGAATGTACTATTGCATTTTACTGACCCAAAACCTCGATTAGTACTTCGATGTGTTAATTAGTATTTTATAATTAAATCATACAGATAAATTGAGAGTGGCGCTGAAGCGCAGACTCGCAACCTTCCTCAAACAGTAGTGTACTTTTTCGTCCAGGGCTTTGTAGGTAATAAGCATCAGGCATCGCCACACACTTAGCCACCTCAGAAATTGACTTCATTATAGCCTTGTAGAACGTGTCTACGAGAGTACATCGTTAAGACCCATACGCTGTGGTATATTCGTAAGTGCTTAACAACAGATTTTTAATATGGAGATAAGATGCGACCCTCGCTAACGTATGTAGGTACACTGGACGATGTTGTAGAGCGTTTTCCTTGGCAATTCGACGCTGATATAAACTACTTTAATCAATTGCTAGTGAGGAAGGCTATATTAGGAGAGAAGATACTTATCAATGATGGGTATTTACTTAATAATAGTGCGGCAAGGCAAGCTATTCTAAACCCCAGTTGTTCTCCGCTCACGTCACTAATTGAGCAAGGTTTTGTAAGGATCTTATCGCGGAACGCCGATTTAGTCTCCTTACCAGAGAAAATGGCGGATCAAGGTGTTGCCAGTTTCAACGTTTTGAAAAATTCTGCCGAATGGCCAAGTTTGAAGCGAGAATTACGTAAGTGGCAGCCACTGTTAGAAGAAACGGATAATTTTATACCTTGGCCAGAAAAACACATCAGTCATGGCTTTGATCAAATGATCATGCGGTTGGCTGAACGCACACCAGAAGACTTATCAATTGGCAGTGTCAGTCATGACCAGTGGCGACGAGTGTTTGATTTGTATGAACAATCAAATCGATACGACAAAGAGGCTACCCGAACCCGTTGGGAGTCTGCGGTCACTGAGTGCTTAGCTGATAACCATCAAGGGCTCTAGCTATGATGCACCTGGCCTGTGAGGCGTATCACTACAATTTCGGTGTTTGCTTGGGCAGCCAGACGTCTTTGTCGAAACAGCAAATTTTGGTCGAAACACGATTTAGCTCAGCGTTTGCTGATTTATCCAAAGTAGATCAAGAGTTACAAATGCAGCACGTTTCAATACCCGGATTGCGTGTACCGCAAAATATATCAATGAATAGCGGGCCAAAATGGGCGGAACTAGTATCTCCGTTTAGCGATGTCGGCAAACAGTTGAGAGCATACCGTCAAGCTCAAGATGACTATTTTTCTGGGCAAGGTACAGAAGAGTGTTTAACTGCTGAGGCTCGTGCCTATTCGAAGCAGTTGTCATCGTTGTTTGGTGAAAAGCAATCGGAATCTGCAGTTGCGAGGGTCGCTATTGGCGTAGGCTTTTTCGCTGCGGGTCTTATGGCGGCGGGTCCAGAAGTAGCGGCAGTCCTTTGGCTGACAGAAAATTACTTGTATCCGACAATAACGCGTAAATTCAAGTTGCGTGACCGTGAATTTTTTAGCAAGAATACAGCCCTTCCCACGCAAACTGTTTCTAGCGCGCTAAGCTCAGTAGTGTTAGATCCTGTTCAGATAAAAGAGCTCTCAAGTACTATCCCGGATTTCAAATAGTTAATTCGTAATAATAAGAACTTTCCACGGGTTCGAAACGTTTCAATGGGTTTTTGCTGGAAATTTGTACAATTCTTGGCTATGTTAAACACTCAGGCTTGGCGATAATTTTCTTCGACTGAAGGTACGCGTTTAGGTACCCAATCTTCGCAGGTCCTGCTTTTAAAAAATATAAAACAGCTCGTAGACAACTGAAACAGCAAAACTTGTAAAGCGCTTAAAACCACGACACAACTTTTCATCCTTTTATTGTCGTGCTGCTATCGTTTGTGCTGAATTCGAAGAGATATCAAAAGGTTTGCTTAGATGGATTTACGCAGTGAACGCATGTTGTCAACCATGCGCACAACACAGCAAAACATTTCTGTGTTGCTCAATGAAAGTCGAACGAAAACAGAGGCTCTGTGTATATTACTTGCCTCGGTAAACCCTAGCAATGGAAGAGCAACGGTATTATCTTGCGACGTAAACCACCTATCATTAGAAGCCGAGAGTGTTGTTTTTCCTTCACATGTATTGCTCATGCTCCCGCTTACACCTTTGAGCGCTCCAATACCTTGCAAAGATTTTATCTTTCCCCCTTCACTCGAACATTATGCTGATAGCTATGTAGTAGTTGCTACCGTGCGAGATATGCAAAATGAAGTAATGGGTGTTGTTCTCACTTTTGTACGCCACAGTGTATTGAGCCCTCTACAACATACATTGATAGATATTACGCGCCAAAAAGTAGAGCTTAGTTACCAATATGAGCTGGCGCGTCATCCCTATTCAGACAAGTTATCCGAACAGCTTGCCTTGTTAGAAGAGGTGAGTTCAATTTCTAAAGTGGGCGCGTGGGAGATTGACAGATTCACAGGCGTACTCTCTCTGACTGAGGTGATGAAAGCCTTATTAGGCTTACCTCGTGTAAAAAGCGTCGGCATTAATGAAGTGCTCGATATGCTTACCTCGAGTGATAGAAGAGACTTAAAGCAGCGCGTTTTTAAAGCGCTTAAAGAAGATAGAGAGTTCGTAAAGCACTTTGAATTTCACGACAAGCAAGGTCGCAGAAAAAGTATAAAACTAACCGTGTTCTTACAGGTTCAGCGAGGAAATGCTAGCGGAATTAAATTAACCCGGCTTTATGGCGCAGTGCAGGATGAAACGGAAATACAGCGTCTATCGGATTCACAACATAACTACACAGATTATCTGACCAGTTTATTGAATAATGTGGATAGCGTGGTGTTAAGCATAGATGAACATGGCACTATTCTAACTGCAAATGAACGCGTTTATTCTGTATTAGGCTTTGAGCCCGAAGAGCTGATTGGGCAAGATATAAAATTAATATCAACCAAGGTGCAAAATACCGATGCGCCTTCTTGTTTCATAAACATACCAGCGGGTTTAGCATGGTGTAGCGAAAATGGCTCGGTAAACGAATGTCTTCGCCATAAAAATGGTAAACGTATTGCCTGTGAAGTTAATTTGTCGAAATGCTCTGTACATAATCAACAATTAATTATCGCCTCAGTGCGCGATATCACTAATCAAAACCACGAAATTGAGCATTACAAACAACTCGCTTTAATCGATACGGTGACAGGTCTTCCGAACTTACACCAATTTGAGCGATACCTTGGCGATAAAGCTCATGACGACAAGTCATCTAAACCATTTGCCACGTTTATGCGCGTTGCTATCTGTAACATAAAAGAATACGAAAATGCGTTTGGAGAGCCAACGATAGACTATATTCTGAGAATTTTGGCTAGTCGCTTCATTCGCATATTCGAAATTAACAAGCGCAATTCAGCCAGTATATTCAAATGTGAGAGAGGCGCTTTTTATATTCATCTTCATCAATATTTTAGTGAAGAAGCACAGTCTCTAAATGCTGCACACGATTGCGCTATTCTTATCCACGATCACGTGCTAGCGCCAATAACCCTGCACAACAGCCTCTTAAATATTGAAACGCAAACCATAAGTTGCACGGTTCCAACGAAGCATTTTTCGTTTAAAAAGATAAAAGAACTATTGTCGAGAAAACCTTTAAGAGAGGTAAAAAATACTTCTACTTTTAAGTCGGAGCACGAGTATTTTCATGTTAATGCAATTGATATCGAGCGGTACAATTACATTAAACACTCTCTGAGCAGGGCTATTTCTAACAACGAGTTATATATTGAGCTACAACCTCAATACGATGCAACGAAGAACGTTATAAGCTCAGAGGTGTTGTTAAGGTGGAAGCATCCTCATATGGGTACAGTAAGCCCTTCTGAATTCATTCCTATTGCCGAAGAGAATGATTTTATTGCTGAACTCGGGCTGTGGGTGTGTAACGAAGCCTGCGGGTTACTTAGTGAATGCCAGTCAAATAAAATTAACACTAAGTTGTCTGTTAATATCAGTGCAAAGCACTTAGCGCGAGCTGATTTTGTGAGTAAGTTTGTCGCAATAGTAAATAAGTGGCGAGTGTCACACAAAAATTTAACTCTAGAGCTCACTGAAGGTGCATTGATAAGAGGGGTGAGCGTTATTCAACGTCGCGTCAGAGAATTAGCGGAACAAGGGTTTAGTTTGTCTATCGACGATTTTGGTCTTGGTGACTCAAATTTAAATTATCTTCAAGATTTGCCAATTACCGAACTGAAAGTAGACAGGGTATTTGTCGAAGCGATGGAAGGCTCGCAGCAAAAAACATTATTAGTTACAAGTATTTGTAACATGGCTAAAGCGTTGCACATAAATACCGTAGCTGAGGGAATAGAGACAACGGGTCAATTAGATCAAGCTAAGGCATGTGGTTGCGGAGCATTTCAGGGATATTACTTAGATAAACCCATGAGTGTAGGTGATTGGAAAAGTAAAATTAGTGAGAAGCAATATAAAGAAGGTATTTGACCCTACGCAGTCGAGGGCTTATTCAAGTATGCGTTGAAACAACCGCTTCGATACCTCTTGTTATCAAACGGATAGATAAAGTTTAAATTTATGTAAATCAATTTGTTAGTCGATCTACGCCTGAAGTCTTATTAGTAGATGTCATGTAACTATCGTAGGGTGAAGATAAACCCTACTCAGGACATGGTTATGACTTATAAAGATGAATATATTGCCTCGACCCAGCACCCCGATGAGTTTTGGTTAGAACAAGCACAAAAGCTAGCGTGGTTTCAACCTCCTCAAAAAGGATGCCAACCTACAGATAATGGTTACTTCGACTGGTTTAGGGGAGGGCAGCTTAACACTAGCTATTTAGCGCTTGATCATCACGTAAAAAATGGTCGTGGCGATAAAACCGCGCTTATTTATGACTCACCTGTTACACAAACCACTCAGCACTTTACTTACAAAGAGCTATTAAACCGTGTTGCCGAGTTCGCAGGCGGCTTATCTCGCTTGGGTGTGACGAAAGGCGACCGCGTGATTATCTACATGCCCATGATCCCGCAAGCAGTGATCGCGATGCTTGCTTGCGCTCGTTTGGGAGCTGTGCACTCTGTGGTGTTTGGTGGCTTTGCCGCAAATGAGCTTGCAGTACGAATAGATGACGCAAAACCGGTAGTTATTGTTACTGCGTCATGTGGCATTGAAGGCAATAAAGTTCTACCGTACAAACCTCTTGTTGATGAAGCAATATCATTGGCAGAGCACAAACCACAGGCATGCGTGTTGTATCAACGCCCTCAGCTAATTGCTGAGTTAAATGAAGCAACTGACCACGATTGGCTCTCTCTGGTTGAAGCTAGCGTGCCAGCTTCTCCTGTTGCCGTCGATGCAACTGACCCGCTTTATGTTCTTTATACTTCAGGTACAACCGGTAAACCCAAGGGGGTCGTTCGAGATAATGGCGGGCACGCGGTTGCTCTTCATTATTCAATGGGCGCGATTTACGGTATTAGTGAGGACGATATTTTTTGGGCTGCATCGGATGTTGGTTGGGTGGTCGGTCATTCATATATTGTCTATGGCCCGCTCATAAAAGGCGCAACGACGGTACTGTACGAAGGAAAGCCCATTGGCACTCCTGATGCCGGTGCATTTTGGCGTATGATAGAGTCTCACAAAGTGAATGTGCTTTTTGCAGCTCCAACAGCATTTAGAGCGATACGAAAAGCGGACCCTGATGCTGAGTTTTTATCTAAATACAATACGTCGAGCTTGCGTACCTTATTTATGGCGGGTGAACGTCTAGATCCGCCAACATATTTCTGGGCGAGCGAGAAAGTAGGTGTTCCTGTTATCGACCATTGGTGGCAAACCGAAACTGGCTGGCCAATTTGTTCAAACCCGATGGGGCTTGAGCCAATGGCTACGAAACCCGGTTCATCAAGCGTGCCTACACCTGGGTTTAACGTAAAGGTATTGCAAGGAGCTGATGAACAGCAAATAACCGGTGAAAAAGGCGCTATTGCTATCAAGTTACCGCTTCCCCCAGGTTGTTTGACAACGATTTGGCAAGACCATCAACGGTTTGTTGATGGCTATTTACGAGAATTTGAAGGGTATTACAGTACCGGAGATAACGGGTACGTAGATGAAGATGGCTACGTATTTATAATGGGTCGCACCGACGATGTCATAAACGTTGCCGGGCACCGGTTATCTACCGGTGAAATGGAAGAAGTGCTTGCAGGACATCCTGCCATTGCTGAATGTAGTGTAATAGGCATCCATGATGCACTGAAAGGGCAATTGCCAGTTGGATTGGTACTGCTAAAAGACGGCGTTACCGTTGATGAACAGGCACTTGAGCAAGATTTGGTTCAACGGGTTCGAGATAAAATCGGGCCAGTGGCGTGCTTTAAGCGAGCCATCGTCGTCAATCGTTTACCCAAAACCCGGTCAGGTAAAATACTCCGCAAACTGCTGCGTCAAATTGCAGCCAATGAATCTGTTGCCGTACCCTCAACCATCGATGATCCGTCAAGCGTAAGTGAGATTGAGACGCTCATGCGAGAGAAGGGCTTGGTCAACAAGCCCACGGCTGTTTAGCTAGTAGTAATATTCATCTGCCTGTGGAGCTGGCGGGTATACTTCAATAGCCATATATACAGCTGCTGCGGCGATGAGCGCCACAACAAAAGCACGTAGAATTCGCGAGTCAGTAATACCTGCTGTTGCTGACTCCTTATTGCCATGCACCATGGCAGGAACCAATTTTTGCTTCTTATACACGCTGTAAAATATTACCGCGCCTATATGAAGTGCGATAACGTAAAGTAACACATCAAAGGCAAGGTGATGCAGAGTGTTCATTAGCGCTAGTGTTTCTTCTCCGGCTAACTGGCGATAGGGACCGTCTAAGAAAATATCATCGGTCATGAACAATCCCGATACCGCTTGTATGGTAAGCAACACTAGCATAACGACGACAAACCATCCGCCTAAAGGGTTGTGGCCAATAGCGGGTTCGGACTGCCTATTAAATAAGGTTTTTATATAATTGAAAACCGTTCTGGGACCAGTAATAAAGCTACTGAACTTGGCGTGTTGCGTACCAACAAATCCCCAGATTATGCGGAAAACGATAAGGAATAAGGTGAAGTACCCAATGTAAAAGTGCCATTGCACTTTGTTTTCAAGCCATTCTACTGTTGCATATTGCGCTAAAAGGCTCGCTACAATAAGCCAGTGAAAAAGCCGGGTGGGAATATCCCATATAAGAGTTTTTTGCATAGTAAATTTAGTTGGGTTGTATTCTGACCTATCCACACTTACCGTTCAGCGGTGACGCATAAGTACTCGGTCATCTGTTAATTGCCATAGCGTCGCTTAACTTACTCTATAAAACAAGTAGGCCCAACGGCAGAAAACCTCTGTTTGTCTTAGTGTTGCAATTAGGACATGTTGATCTTTGCATCAAAAATGCGCAGTAAAGCTCAACATGTCCTAAGCATCGTGTACTGAATTTTTTTACATCCGAGCCTGAAGTTTTGGCATAGAACTATGCAGATTGGTACTAGTTAAATCTTACCGATTCCTTGTTATGCCTATTTAATATGAATCTCACATTGCAATAGTGACGGCATTTGGCAAAATGCCTCACAGTTGAAGGTTTATTAAAGTGTAAAACGAAAAAATGAAAGTAGGATTATTTGGCGCCAACGGGCGTATGGGACGGGTTTTAGTTGAAGCGCTAGATTTAAGTGACGATGCACAACTTAGCGTGGCAACGGTACGCGATGATTCACCTTGGGTTGGACTAAATGTGGGCGAACTTGCGGGCATTGGCAAAAAAGACGTTGATTGTACTGCGCTATCAGATTTAAGTGGTAATGATGCAGATGTAATGATCGATTTCACCCTGCCTTCGGTTATTGAAAGTAATCTTACGTGGTGCGTTAAAAATAAAATGCCTGTTGTTATTGGAACTACTGGATTAAACGATTCACAGTTGGCGGCACTCGACGAAGCAGCAAAGCATATACCTATCGTATTTGCGGCTAATTACAGTGTGGGCGTAAATTTAATGCTTTCCCTAGTTCGACAAGCTGCAAGTGTGCTGGGTGAAACGGCTGACATCGAAATAACAGAAGCACATCACAGATTTAAACAAGATGCGCCTTCTGGTACAGCCATGGCCATTGGTGAAGCCATTGCTGACGAATTGGGCCGTGATTTAAAAAACTGCGCTGTATACGGCAGAGAAGGAAAAGAGCCTGAACGCGACCAAGGTACTATTGGCTTCGCAACAATTCGAGCCGGAGACATTGTCGGTGAACACACAGCCTTATTTGCAGATATTGGTGAGCGCCTGGAGATTACGCACAAGGCATCAAGTCGACTTACTTTTGCGAAAGGCGCAGTGCATGCAGCGAAGTGGTTGTATGGAAAAGAACCTGGTCTATACTCCATGGTTGATGTACTTGATTTAAAGCTATAGGCGTTTTTATGCCAGCATGCTGTAGCTAAATTAGCAGGCGAGCTTGAGGGCGTTATCAAAGTGTTAAACTAAAGTTGCACTTTAAATGAGCAATAAGCCGTACTTTCGGTGGTTCTGCGCAAAAATCGTGGTATAAGCGGTATTTTAGTAAATTATTACAAATAAATTTGCCATTTTCGGTCAGTGATGTATACTCGCCGGAATTTGCCAGAATTTCGTATTCTGAGGCCGCCAAAATGGCTGAAGAGTGCGGTTTTATTAGCTGCAAAGATCGTAAAACGGGATGTATTGTTATCAATAACTCCCGTTTTTGTGGGGTTTGTGCAGAAAACTGCACAAACACATAGTTATCCTTAATCTGGAGGTTGACTTGGCTAATTCTGCCCTTTTGGTGTTAGAGGATGGTTCTGTTTTTAAAGGTACGGCGATAGGCGCTACAGGCTCCGCCGTTGGGGAAGTCGTTTTTAATACTTCCATGACCGGCTATCAAGAAATTCTCACCGACCCATCCTACGCTGAACAACTCATCACCCTTACTTATCCACACATTGGCAACACCGGCACTAACGAAGAAGACGTCGAAGCAGATAAAATCTGGTCGAAAGGTCTAATCATCCGTGACCTACCTCTTGTTGCTAGTAACTTTCGTCAACAGCAAACTTTGTCTGAATACCTTAAAGCGAAAGGCGTTGTGGGTATTGCCGACATTGATACACGTCGCTTAACGCGTATCTTGCGAGACAAAGGTGCACAAAACGGCTGCATTATTTGCTCTGATGAATTAGACGAGTCTAGCGCACTAGCGCAAGCAAAAGCTTTCCCTGGCCTTAAAGGCATGGATTTGGCAAAAGTAGTAAGTATTACTGAGCCAAAAACATGGACAGAGGGCAGTTGGGAACTTGGTAAAGGTTATGTAACACCAAGCGAGTTCAAATATCACGTTGTTGCTTTTGACTACGGTGTTAAAAATAATATTCTTCGCATGCTAGCTGACCGCGGTTGTAAAGTTACGTTAGTACCAGCGCAAACGCCTGCTGAAGACGTACTAGCCATGAATCCTGATGGTGTATTTTTGTCAAATGGCCCAGGCGACCCAGAGCCATGTGACTACGCAGTAACCGCAATCAAAACTATCGTCGAAACCGGTACGCCTGTATTTGGTATTTGTCTTGGTCACCAGCTACTTGCTATCGCAAGTGGTGCGAAGACAGTGAAGATGAAGTTTGGTCACCACGGTGCAAACCACCCGGTTAAAGACCTTAAGCGTAATGTAGTTATGATCACTAGCCAAAACCACGGTTTTGCAGTTGATGAGTCTAGCTTGCCAGATAACCTAGAAGTAACTCACATTTCGTTGTTCGACAAGTCGCTGCAGGGTATTCACCGCACCGACAAGCCTGCGTTCAGCTTCCAGGGTCACCCTGAAGCCAGCCCAGGTCCTCATGAAGCGGCACCGTTATTCGACCACTTCATCGAACTTATTGAACAACACAAGCAGTAGGAATTAGCCCGCTATGCCAAAACGTACCGACATACAAAGTATTCTTATCATTGGTGCTGGCCCTATTGTTATCGGCCAGGCTTGTGAATTCGATTATTCAGGCGCGCAAGCGTGTAAAGCCCTTCGAGAAGAAGGCTACCGTGTTATTTTGGTTAACTCTAACCCAGCAACCATTATGACCGACCCAGAAATGGCAGATGCGACTTATATCGAGCCTATTCACTGGGAAGTAGTTCGCAAGATTATTGAAAAAGAACGTCCAGATGCCATCTTACCTACAATGGGTGGACAAACTGCGCTTAACTGTGCGCTAGAGCTAGACAAGCACGGCGTACTTGAAGAGTTCGGTTGTGAGCTCATCGGTGCAACGGCAGATGCAATCGATAAAGCAGAAAACCGCGAGCGCTTTGACAAAGCAATGAAAAACATCGGCCTTGAATGTCCACGTGCGGAAATCGCGCACAGCATGGATGAAGCGCACGATGTACTAAGCCGCATCGGCTTCCCTTGTATCATTCGTCCGTCTTTCACCATGGGTGGAACCGGCGGCGGTATCGCGTACAACATTGATGAATTTAATGAAATTTGTCACCGTGGTTTAGACCTTTCTCCTACCAACGAGCTTCTTATCGATGAATCGTTGCTAGGTTGGAAAGAGTACGAAATGGAAGTAGTACGCGATAAAGCAGATAACTGCATTATTGTATGTACTATCGAAAACTTCGACCCTATGGGCGTGCATACCGGCGACTCAATCACAGTTGCTCCAGCACAAACCCTGACTGACAAAGAATTCCAGCTAATGCGTAATGCAGCGATGGCTGTACTGCGCGAAATTGGCGTTGAAACCGGTGGTTCAAACGTACAGTTCGGTGTAGATCCGAAAACTGGTCGTGTAGTAATCATCGAGATGAACCCGCGTGTATCGCGTTCATCAGCACTTGCGTCTAAAGCAACAGGTTTCCCAATCGCGAAAGTGGCAGCGAAACTTGCGGTAGGTTACACGCTAGATGAATTAGCAAATGACATTACAGGTGGCCTAACGCCAGCCTCTTTCGAGCCGTCTATTGACTACGTAGTGACTAAGATCCCACGCTTTAACTTTGAGAAGTTTGCCGGTGCTAACGACCGACTGACTACCCAAATGAAGTCTGTAGGTGAAGTGATGGCCATTGGCCGTAACCAGCAGGAATCACTGCAAAAAGCCCTTCGTGGTCTTGAAGTAGGTGCGACAGGCCTGAACCCAATGGTTGACCTTGAAGACCCTGAGTCACGTAATAAAGTGGTTTATGAACTTCGTCAGCCTGGTGCAGAGCGCATTTGGTACATCGGTGATGCATTCCGTATGGGCATGACGGTTGAAGAGGTATTTAACCTTACTAATATCGACCGCTGGTACCTTGTACAGCTTGAAGATCTTATTCTTCTTGAAGCTAAAGTAGCAGAGCTTGGTTTACCGGGTATTGATGCTGACTTTATGCGCGCACTTAAGCGTAAAGGCTTCTCTGATGCGCGTCTTGCTGAGCTAACCAAAGTGGCAGAAAGCGATATTCGAGAAACCCGTCGTGACTTTGGTATTTCTCCTGTCTACAAGCGTGTAGATACTTGTGCAGCAGAATTCTCTACCAGTACAGCTTACATGTACTCAACGTATGACGAAGAGTGTGAAGCAGCGCCAACTGACAAAGACAAGATTATGGTTTTGGGCGGCGGTCCAAACCGAATTGGTCAAGGTATTGAGTTCGACTACTGCTGTGTTCACGCGGCGCTTTCAATGCGTGAAGACGGTTACGAGACCATTATGGTTAACTGTAACCCTGAGACAGTATCTACCGATTACGACACATCAGACCGTCTGTACTTCGAGCCTGTAACGCTGGAAGATGTACTTGAAATCGTTGCTAAAGAGCAGCCTAAAGGCGTTATCGTGCAGTATGGTGGTCAAACGCCACTTAAACTTGCCCGTGCACTAGAGGCGGCGGGTGTACCGGTTATCGGTACCTCACCAGAAGCGATTGACCGTGCCGAAGACCGTGAGCGCTTCCAGCAAATGGTGAACAAGCTTAACCTCAAGCAGCCTGCGAATGCCACGGTAACTAACGTTGAGCAAGCGCTAACTATGGCTGAAGAGATTGGCTTCCCGCTAGTGGTTCGTCCAAGCTACGTGCTAGGTGGTCGTGCGATGGAAATCGTGTATGACCTCAAAGATCTTAAGCGTTACCTTAATGAAGCGGTTAAAGTGTCCAACGACGCGCCAGTATTGCTAGACCGTTTCTTGGATGATGCTATTGAAGTTGATATCGACGCTATTTGCGACGGTAAAGACGTAGTGATTGGCGGCATCATGGAACACATTGAACAAGCGGGTGTTCACTCTGGTGACTCTGCGTGTTCATTACCTCCACACTCGCTTTCAAAAGAGATTCAAGATGTCATGCGCGAACAAGTTAAAGCCATGGCGCTTGAACTTGGCGTAGTCGGTCTGATGAACACACAGTTTGCGATTAAAGATGGTGAAGTATACCTAATCGAGGTTAACCCTCGTGCAGCACGTACCGTTCCATTCGTTTCTAAGGCAACGGGCGTACCTCTTGCTAAAGTTGCAGCACGTGTAATGGCTGGCGTGAGCCTAGCCGAGCAGGGCGTAACAGAAGAAGTGATTCCACCTTTCTACTCTGTGAAAGAAGTGGTGCTTCCATTTGCTAAGTTCCAAGGTGTTGACCCACTGCTAGGCCCAGAGATGCGCTCAACGGGTGAAGTAATGGGCGTTGGCGATACCTTCGAAGAAGCCTATGCTAAAGCTAACTTAGGTGCGGGTGCGCCACTACCTAAGCAAGGTAAAGCGTTAATTTCAGTACGTGATAACGACAAGCCTCGTATGATCGCACTGGCAAAAGCGTTAGTTGAAGCGGGCTTCAGCATTGAAGCTACCCGCGGTACGGCTACCGAGCTTTATGATGCAGGCATCATGAGTACTGTGGTTAATAAGATGTCTGAAGGCCGCCCTAATATTGTTGATGCAATCAAAAATGGCGAATACGCGTATTTGATTAATACAACAGAAGGTCGTCAAGCCATCACCGACTCAGTGTACATTCGTCGTGAAGCCTTGCTAAACAAGGTAACCTACACCACGACAATGAACGCAGCGTTCGCAACTATCCGTGCTAAGTCTGCTGATGACCGCAATAAAGTGGCGTCAGTTCAAGAACTACACGCTAGACTCAAACACTAATGACATACGCTAGGATACGAGGTATCCTAGCAATATTACATTTGTGTGAACGAATAAAAAGTGCGCCTTCGCGGCGCACTTTTCTGTTTAAATTACTAGCTAAGTGAGACGGTATTCATGAGTCAGTATCCAATGACAGCGCGCGGCGCTCAAATGCTGCGTGACGAATTAAATGAGCTAAAAACCAAAACACGCCCACGTATTATCGAGTCTATTGCCGAAGCACGTGAACATGGTGACTTAAAAGAAAATGCTGAGTATCACGCGGCCCGTGAGCAGCAAAGCTTCTGTGAAGGCCGCATTCAAGATATTGAAGGCAAGCTATCAAATGCACAGATTATCGACGTTACCAAAATGGAAAATACGGGTAAGGTTATTTTCGGTACTACCGTAACCATTCTAAACGTCGATACCGATGAAGAAACCACCTACCGTATTGTTGGTGATGACGAAGCTGATATTAAGAACAACTTGATTTCGGTTAATTCACCTATCGCTCGTGGTCTAATAGGCAAAGAGCTTGATGACATGGTAACGATTCAAACGCCAGCCGGCGCAGTTGAAGTTGAAATCATCGAAGTAGAATATATCTAACTACGCAAGCCAGCAGAGTCCTTCTGCTGGCTATATTTTCCGTCACAAAACTTCTGAATCCGATCATGGATTTGTAATCTGTTAAGCCAAAGCGTTTTTTAATTTTCTTGCCTGTGTATTGTTGTTTAATAAGCATTGATTGAACTCAACGGTTAGCCCTGTTCCTGCTGCGCTCGTACTTATAAGAATAAAATTAAGTGATGACGCTGTCCCGTTAGCTCACTTTTGCGTTTTCCTATCCCAAAATACATGCGATTTTTAGTATAAAAATCCACCGCTTTTACAAAGAGGCCTATACTTAGCTCTGGAACCAGTTGTAGATGTATCGGTTTTATCACCTTTTCATTAATCCGTTGCTTCGAAAGAAGTGATGCATCTCGTTCTGTTAGCACAACCATCTTAGCTTTACGTGACCTTATTCGGGGGGTAGGCCAGTCGATAAGCACAAGCTCTCGATTATCAAACAATTTAGAAACGGCGTGTGCTGAAATGCTAAGTGACGCTGGGAGTACTCAGCAACTCACCACTAATATTGCATCGGCGGTTGAAGAGGTGGCGGTAACAAGCCGTGAGATTGCCAGTTCTTCGTTGGCAACGCTTAATGCGAGTCAAAGCCTAGATCGTTTAGCTGACCATTCGCTCTTAGCCAACGACAATATACGAAAGAGCATGGTAGTGCTTTCTGATGATATTCGAAATGTTCAATCTAATGCCGCTCAAATGGAAATGAAAGTCAGCGAAATAGGAAATATACTGGAAACTATCAATACCCTTTCCGACCAAACTAATCTTCTCGCACTTAATGCAGCAATTGAAGCTGCTAGAGCAGGGGAGCATGGCCGAGGCTTTGCCGTCGTTGCTGACGAAGTAAGAAAGCTTGCACAAAGTAGCAGGGAATCGTCAGATAAAATATCTACGCTGTTAGTGAGTCTAAAGGACGCTAGCGTAATTGTTGTCGATGATATCAACAAGAGTGTTATATCTATAGAAGCGTCAATGAATACAACTATTGAAGGTCGGCAAACTGCGGAAAAGGTGAAAGAAGCAGCGTGCGAGCTTGAGCTTATGGCGAATAATATGTCGTCTGCGGCCGAGCAACAGTCAGTGACCACGGAAGTGGTAGCTAAAGATGTAGTAGCGGTTGAGGAAGCGGCGCGGCACGAACTTCACATTGCACAACAATTGTCTGAGCTGTCTGATGAAATGCAGCGCAACAACCAGTTACTGCAACGCACTATTGCGGGGTTTAACGTAGATTAAGAACGGTTAATAGCCCGAGCTTAAAAAATTGTAGTCTCTGACTGGCGGGGCGCTCTACTTAAAATCATTGCTCAATCTACTTACACTAAGTATGATTTTTCCTTTTGTTTTCGAAAGGATGCATCATGGCTTATGATTTTGGTTCTCAGACGCTAGGGATAAAGAACCCATTTAAGACAGAAGGAGCGCTAAGAACACTGGGTGGTGTCTTAACGCTATTGTTAGCGGTTTACGTTGTTTTCACAGTGCCGGCAATATTTGACGCCAACAAGGTGAAAGGCTATACCTTGCTAGCGGTTGGTTTTGTTTTAGTGGTATCGGGAATACGCCATACGGCGGTTGGTATCCTTCAACTTATGCGCTTTTTTGTAGGTAGAACGGTTCCCACTTCACTGGCCTACAACTTCTCAAAATCTGAACAAGATGCTGCTCAGGCAGAGCAAAAATCCCTGCTTTACTCAAAAGAGTCACTGCACTCTATGCTTATGGGAAGACGAAATACTACCTTTGAGGAGCCAAAAGGCTGGCTCGCTCGGCTAGTTCACAGCGTTTTTCCTAAGCTTGTTTTCTTACCTTACCCGCTACGCCATCTTGCCCAAGAAATTTTAGCCATGGGGGCGACACTTATCGTGGGCTTAGTTACCTACGCCATCGTCTATTTTTTAGTAAGTAATGGCTTTGCAGGTGAAGTCGCAAAAATTGTCGTTATGCCTGTTCTTTCTTTGGTATTGCTTATCTATTTTGTTGCCAACTGGACCTCTACGGCAAAGGGCATCCATAACGAAGGAAACTCGCAACTTGCTAAAGCGGGAGGGTTGTCAATTGGTGTAATCATTGGATTAGCACTAGTCCTTCCTCTTGGTGCGGGTGTGTTTCTCGATGGTGTGGTGGGAAGTAATATCAATGAACTTAAAAACTGGTCTGAAGAACACGCTTTTTTTAGCGCTTGGCTGAACTTTGTATACCTTTTCATCAGTATCGGCGTGGTGATAGGTCTTGTATTTCCATTACTTAAAAAGCGCATGGATTTAGTGACACCACAAACTGAAGTCAGCGAATTTCGAGCAAACATGCAAGAGTCTGTTCATCCCAATGAGATTTTTATCAATATAGAAAACATCGTGCTTGCCAACCGTCGTTACAAGGAAGTCCCAAACAGAATATACGCCGATTTTGTTCCTAAGCTTAAAGAGCAGGCTGAAGGGAAGGGTAGTTTTGAAGGGGAATTATTGATAGAAACTCAGCCAACCCTCAGTGAGGGGGTAGCATTACCCAAAGGGGCTAAGGTAGCGTTGAGCGCTATTGCGCAAGTTGCCGTCGTTGTTGCCGCGGTATTGTTTTACTCATCTGGCGTACAGCTCGCTGAGCTACTACATCTGGTTATCAATATCGGTGTAGATAACAGCGCACTGTTGAATAATGCTTTTTCTATGGTCAATAATTTGCTCATGCTGATATTCGCTTGGCTTACTTTCAGAGCGGCAGGAAGTATTTTAAATAACGCGTCTCACATGTTTTGGGGCGAGCTGAACTTTAACTCTTTGCTTATGTACATGAAAACCGAAGGCACGTATACCGAGTCTAGAGTTTCAACAGGTATGGCAATTCACGATTCTACACGGTCTGAAAATGTCGTAGTTAGAAGCAGTATCACACCGTGGATCATTACTAGCCGAATTAACACTTCTATATTCGCCACTAGCGGTATGAACAATCTGGAAGCCCCGCGCTTTGTAATGGGAATGAACAAAAACGACGGAGAATTGAAGGAAATCGTCGACGAAATTAAAGCATTCTTACGCGGTAGAGAGACCATCGCTTCCATCACTAATGAATCAGACTTAGCCAATGCAAGTACCATTCATCAAGTTAATCAACAAACCCGAGCGTTTAATAAAAACCCTGACGATCGCCTAACACTTAAAGAGACGGAAGAAAGTGCAGGTTTTCTTCGAAACGAAAAAGACAGTGAGTGAGGAGTGAGGCATGGCTGATATTAAAACACTAGATACAAAAGTTGTGTACGAAAATAAATGGCTTCGCGTAAGAGAAGACAAAATACAACGCAGCAGTGGAAACGAAGGCATTTACGGCGTGGTGGAAAAGCCTGACTTCGCTATTATTTTGCCGATAGAAGGCGATACGGTTTACATGGTTGAGCAATATCGCTATACCATAAAAGAGCGCCAGCTTGAGTTGCCTCAAGGTGCATGGGAAAGTAACCCTGATGTCGACCCTGTTGAATTGGCGAAAGGTGAACTTAAAGAAGAGACTGGCTTAACTGCAGATTCAATGGAATATGTGGGTTTTCAATATTTAGCATACGGCTTTTGTAATCAGGGTTATCACATTTATGTAGCTAAAGGCCTCACTCAAGGCGCACAAAAACTCGATATTGAGGAAGAAGACTTGCGCGTTGTTTCACTCTCCTTAAATGAGTTAAAGGAGAAAATAAAACGTGGTGAAATCAAGGACGCAAGCACCTGTAACGCAGTGGGGTTAGCCATGCTTAAGGGGATTATCTAAACACCCTGTTACAATTTGCTGACTGTTTTTTTCTTTCTGAGAAGCTAGGGTTTACAGTTTATAACTAAAAACCATTTATAAAGAGATATTTATGGCGTTCAAAGGAAGTTTTTCCATTACTCAATGGGACGAAGACACACTTAGTGAAAGATCAGAGGGAATTAAGGTATCTCACGCTAGTATTAAGCAGGTGTATTCTGGTGAAATGAGTGGCGAATCTAATGTCGAGTTTTTGATGTCTTATCAATCTCAGATGTCTGCCAAATTTACCGGGTTTGAAACCTTCGTTGGCGTAGTAAACGGTATGCGCGGCACGGTTACTTTTCAGCATGCCGGTAAGTTTGAGAATGGAGTTGCAAGCAGCGAATTTATATCAATTGAAGGGTCTGCTACAGGTGAACTGACGGGGAAAAACCTTCGAGGTAACTTTAAGTCTGGTGAATCGGGTAAAGCTGATTACGCCATTGAAATCGACAACGCTTGAGTAATGGTAAGCGCCAACTAAAAGCGATTTTTTAAGCCCCAAAAAAAACGGCGCCGAAAGGCGCCGCTAAAAGTTGGGAAACAAACCAAGAAACTAGCTATTAATTTTCAATTAAACGAGAACCAATCTCTATTTGACGAGGCTTCTTGGCTTCGGGAATGACTCGCTCCATATCGATGTGTAACAGACCGTTTTCCATATCTGCAGCTAGCACTTTTACATGGTCGCCAAGTTGGAATTTACGCTCAAAGTTACGCTCTGAAATGCCCTTGTGTAAGAACTTACGCTCTTTGCTTTCTTTATCGTCCGCTTCCGTTTTCTTCGTGCCCGTAATCGTCAACGTGTTTTCTTCAACCTGAATAGAACGTCGTCTTTACTAAAGCCGGCAATAGCCATGGTTACACGATACTTGTCATCGCCAAGTAACTCTATGTTATACGGCGGGTAGGTACTTTGCTTCTCAGCACGAGATGCTGCATCAATTAATGACGCTAGGTGATCAGAACCAATGAATGAACGGTAAAGTGGAGATAGATCGATAGTACGCATAGTCATATCCTCAAAATTAAGCAATATGTTAAAAGTTTAAATGCCCCGACTCTGCGGCGGCGGTTTTGTCGACCTGACCTTTCAGCGCCGACAAAACATATATAGGAATGGCCCAAATACTTTTCAAGAAAGAAAATGCATATTTTTTCCAAAAAACTTGGATTTAATTTTAAGTGTATGTATTTATTGGTTTTATTTGTTTCTTTTTTTACGGCATGAAATGAATCGCGTGCTTTTCAATAAATATTGAGAAAAAACCTCACATACAATAAGTGTATGCGATGTTTTTTATAAAACATTTAGCAATTGTTTAACCAATCCGGTTGTTTATAAATGCTACAATTTGGTTAAGCAAAATGTCTTACCACTTTTATTTGTAAATTTAAAAAATGAAGAAAGAAGTTATAGTTTTAAATTGCGGCAGTTCGTCCGTAAAGTTCGCGATAATTGACGCTGACACTGGAGAGGCTGGACTGTCTGGTATTGCTGAAGCACTAGGTAATAGTGATGCTAGTTTGTCTTACAAGTTAAACGGCAAAAAAGAAAAACGCGCACTACCTGAAAAAGCTGGCCATACCGAAGCGTTAAGCGCAATTTCAGAAGTTATCGCTAGTACGGGCGTTAAGCCTATCGCAATAGGGCATCGTGTTGTTCATGGTGGTGAAAAGTTTAAGCAGGCTGCACTTGTCGATGATAGCGTACTAAAAGCAATTGAAGATTATGCAAGCATGGCTCCGCTTCATAATATGGCGAACCTAAAGGGGATCGTCACGGCGCAAGAGGCTTACCCTGACCTGCCTCACGTAGTCGTATTTGATACTTCTTTCTTTCAAACCTTACCCCAAAAAGCCTTCATTTATGCTTTACCCATGTCGCTTTATCGCGAGCACGGCATAAGACGCTACGGATTCCATGGAACCAGTCACAAGTTCATACTTGATAGCATGGCAAAAATTCTTGAGAAGCCGGTTTCAGATACCAGCATTATCAGTGCCCACCTAGGCAATGGCTGCAGTGTGTCGGCTATAGAAAAAGGTGTGGCAGTAGACACAAGCCTTGGCTTTATTCCTCTTGAAGGCTTAGTTATGGGCACTCGCTGTGGCGACTTAGATCCGAGTCTACCGGGAACGTTGCAGAAGAAGCTTGGCAAAACCGCAGATGAGATAAGTGATTTACTTAACAAACAGTCTGGATTACTTGGTATCTCAGAGCTGAGTAACGACTGTCGAACCCTTGAAGATGCGGCGCTTGAAGGTCACGAAGGTGCATTATTGGCCATTGAAATTTTTTGCTATCGCTTAGCTAAATACATCGCGGGTTATATGGTAGCCGTGCCCACGTTAGACGCTATTGTATTTACAGGCGGAATAGGGGAGAACTCATCGCTTATTCGTGAGACAACTATGGGGTATTTCGCCCACTTTGGAATTAGCTTAGATGAGCAAAGAAATACCGACGCGCGATTTGGTCAAGGTGGAAAGATTACCGCTGATACCGCATCAACGGCAGTTTATGTTGTGCCTACAAATGAAGAATGGGTGATAGCCGCAGAAGCTGCAACCTTCGCGTAAATTATATAAGCAACGCCAACGCGTTAGCAAAAGCAGGAGTAACTATGTCTCGCAGAATTATGTTGATCCCCGTAGGCACAAGTGTTGGCCTAACTACGGTCAGCATGGGCCTTGTTCGTGCTATCGAGGAACAAGGCATAAAGCTCAATTTCTTTAAGCCCGTTGCACAGCCACGTAAAGGCGATAACGGCGAAGAGCGCTCTACAGCAATTATTGCGCACCATGCCAGTGTGTCGCCCATCACGCCTTTCGAGCTTGAATACGTAGAGCGAATGATCAGTAACGACAGCACCGATGAGCTCTTAGAGGAGATCATCGAGCGGTTTGAAGAAAGCAGTGTTCAAGAAGCTGTTACTGTTATTGAAGGACTGGTGACAACTCGCCATCATCCTTATGCAGAGCGCCTGAATTTAGAGATTAGTCGGGCACTTGATGCCGACATCGTTTTCGTGGCTGTGCCTGGAAATGAGTCGACCACAGATATCAATCATCGCCTCGAAATCGTTGTAGACACCTATGGCGGTCACAAAAGTCAAAAAGTAGTGGGCTGTATCTTCAATAAGGTTAACGCGTCTTTTGATGAACATGGTCGCTTACGCGCTGATATTGGCGCAATAGAAGCCCCTGAGCACGACGAAGAGCGAACCCAAGCGTTACGTGATTTGCCTATTTTCAAAAAGGGCTTGAGTCTACTTGGCACAATTGACTGGAGCGCTGATTTAGTATCTCCTCGCGCCACCGACGTAGCGAAGCATCTTAACGCTAGCTTGTTAAACGAAGGCGAGTTGGCTGAGCGGCGTTTAAGTAGTGTCACGTTTTGCGCGCGAGAAATTCACAACATGACGCACACCTTAAAGCCGGGGGCGCTACTTGTAATGTCGGGTGATCGCGGCGATGTTTTTGTGTCGTGCTGTTTAGCTGCATTAAACGGCACAAAGCTAGGCGCGCTCTTGCTTACCGGCGGCTATCAGCCAGATGAAAACATTATGGCGTTGTGTAGCCAGGCCATGGAAACGGGCTTACCGGTTATGCTGGTAAATTCCAATACGTGGCAAACAGCACAAGCACTTCACGCTTTTAATCAGGAAGTACCTGTAGATGACAGTAAACGCATTGAAAAGGTGATGGTTCACACTGCGGAAAGTTTAGACGCAAGTTGGGTAAATTCACTTACCCAAAAAGTGTCGCGCCAGAAAAAACTCTCTCCATCAGCGTTTCGTTTTTACCTAACAAACCGTGCAAGGCAGGTAAATAAACGCATTGTGCTTCCTGAAGGAAACGAGCCAAGAACCGTGGTGGCGGCCTCTATTTGTGCCAAGCGGGGTCTTGCTCGTCCTGTATTGCTAGGCGATGAAACTGAGATTAGGCGGGTAGCAGAACAGCAAGGTGTTGTACTGAGCGAAGGCGTTGAGATTCTCTCGCCGTCGGCCATTAAAAAAGACTATGTTGAGAGTTTAGTGGCGCTACGCGGCCATAAAGGTGTGACGGAAGTGGTTGCCCAAGAGTTGTTAGAAGATAATGTGACTCTGGGCACGATGATGCTTCAGCAAGATGACGTGGATGGATTAGTGTCAGGTGCAGTAAATACAACTGCGAACACTATTCGCCCAGCGCTCCAGTTAATAAAGACCGCTGAAAACGCGTCTTTGGTGTCGTCAGTATTCTTTATGCTGTTGCCTGACCAAGTTTTGGTTTACGGCGACTGTGCAATTAACCCAGATCCCAACGCTCAACAGCTCGCTGATATTGCTATTCAATCTGCGGAATCTGCACAAATGTTTGGCATTGAACCGCGGGTTGCGATGATTAGCTACAGCACTGGTTCGTCAGGAGCAGGAAGCGATGTAGAAAAGGTGAGAGAAGCGACCAAAATTGCGCAAAGCCTTCGCCCTGATTTACTTATTGATGGTCCACTTCAATACGATGCAGCGGCTATCGAAAGTGTGGGCAAGAGCAAGGCACCAAATAGCCCTGTTGCTGGTAAGGCAAACGTGTTTGTTTTTCCTGACCTCAATACCGGAAATACCACTTACAAAGCGGTACAGCGTAGCTTCGATCTAGTGTGTATTGGCCCAATGCTGCAAGGCATGCGAAAGCCCGTTAACGATTTAAGTCGCGGTGCATTGGTTGACGATATTGTATTTACCATAGCACTTACTGCTATTCAGGCGGCAGGTAACGTTTAACAGGGTACACTACCTATCTGTTGTAAGGTAGTTGCTGCTAACAAAAACGGCGCTACTTCAAATGAAGTTAGCGCCGTTTTTTATTTCTTAGTCTGATGCAGTGTTATGTTTTGCTAAGCTATTAACCTTGCGTAGCGACTATCCTCTGCTCCGTGCAGCAAGCTGCAATCTATGAACTACAAGCTAAAGATTTTCCTTTAGCGGCCATTCATCACATCGCGTACTGCTTCACAATTTGTCCATCTTTCATAACAAAGCCCACTTTTTCCATAAGGCTCATATCATCTAGTGGGTTGCCGGGCACTGCGACGATATCTGCCAGCTTACCTTTTTCCAAACTTCCAAGGGTAGCTTCTTGTTTCAGTAAGCGGGCAGGGTTTATAGTAGCAGCTTGAATAGCCTGAATGGGGGTCATACCGAACTTCACCATCCGGGCAAACTGCTTAGGATTATCACCGTGAGGGTAAACCCCGGCATCGGAACCAAATACCATATTTACACCAGCTTTAACTGCCTTCTCAAAGTTTTCGCGCTGAGTTTTACCAACAATACGCTCTTTATTCAGGCTTTCTTCTAGAATACCGGCTTTCTCTCCTTCACCCAGAATATATTCAGTTACGTAAATATCCATAGAGAAGTAAGTACCGTTCTTTTTCGCTAAATCTATCGCTTCGTCATCAAGCAAACTTACGTGTTCTACTGAATCTACACCCGCTTTAATGGCTGCTTTAATGCCATTAGTGCCATGAGCATGAGTCGCTACTGTCAAACCACGCAAATGGGCCTCATCAATGAGGGCTTTCATTTCTTCGAATGTGTATTGCTGTGCACCTACCTTTGTGCCTTTAGACAAAACGCCACCTGTAGCGCAGAATTTGATCACGGTAGCGCCGTACTTAATATTTCGACGTACTTTTTTGCGTACTTCCCACGGGCCATCGGCTACACCTTCGCTATAATTGTCATACTCATAGGGCAAAAGATTGCTGTCACAATGGCCGCCAGTTACGCCTAGGCTTGGCCCAGCTACAAACATGCGCGGTCCCACTACGTCGCCCGCGTTGATGGCATCTCTTAACGCAACATCAGCAAAACCAGGTGCACCCACATTACGCACAGTGGTAAAACCTGCATCTAACGTTGCTTTAGCGTGTTTAACGCCAGTAATAGCCGCGCGGGGCAGTGATACTTCTAAACGCTTGTACCCGTGTCGAGTTGCATCACTGGTTAAGTGTACGTGCATATCCATTAACCCAGGCATTAGCGTGGCATTGCCTAAATCAATACGTGTTGCTTCGTTTGGAACTGTCAGGTCTTTAAGACGACCAGATGCAGTAATTATATTGTCGTTTACAATAACAGCCGCCTGTTTGACGACTTTCCCGTTAGCAACGTCTATCATGCGATCTGCAGTAATAACCGTTGTCTCTGCCAAAACAGCAGTAGAGCAAACAATGGCAGTGATTGAAAAGGTGAGTAGTTTTTTTGAAAAAAGAGAAACCCAGTTCACAAGTATTTCCTTAATTAGCACACATTGAACTTTGCAAAAACAAGCTCAGCATGTCCTACATCGAGTTAGTATTATTATTGAATGACTATTGTGTCGGTACCTTTAACTTGTACAGATCATCTCTGTCTTCGTCTAAGAAGCAACGCACTAACAAATAGCAAAATAACTATAAACCAAACACCTAGCTCTTGAAGATGGTAATACGGTGTAAACCCTCTGGTTGCGACAACTGGCGCCGAAATATTACCTGCCATGAATTGAGGTAGCCGAGCAGTTATTTCGCCTCTGTGGTCTATAAAAGCCGTAATGCCATTATTTGTCGCTCTAACGACAGGGCGGCCTAACTCAAGGGCGCGCATTTGCGCTATCTGCAAATGCTGAGCAGGCCCATGTGAGTGACCAAACCACGCATCATTACTCACGGTTATGATCATGTCGGTATTTTCATATACATTTGCCATCACTTGATGAGGAAACGCAATTTCAAAACAGATAGCGGGGGCTAGGTGAATGCCGTTAGCTTCAAGGTTTGCCTGTTGATAGTCACCTCGAGAGAATGATGACATAGGTAAATCGAATAGGGGAGCGAGCGGGCGAAGCCAGTCTTCAAAAGGTACGAATTCGCCTACGGGCAATAGATGATGTTTCGAAAATCGGTTGTTGTGGAAATATTGATAGTCGGGATAAGCGGCATCTGGCGTACGTTTACCTAGCACAATTAGGTTGTTCCACGCTTCATCAGTTTCCCAGTTGTAATTAACAATACCCGTAATAAGTGCCGTGTTCTCTTGAAAGGCTCTTTCGTTAACTTTAGCAAGATAAGGTTGGGCTAATGGTTCTAACTTAGGAACCGCGGCTTCAGGCCAAATGATGAGGTCGTTATCCCATAAGCTTTCAGTTAATTTCCAATAGGTGTCCATGGTTGGACCATCTTGCTCTGGCACCCATCGCAGACTTTGCGCGATGTTGCCTTGAGCCATGCCTACTGAGTAGTTTTTTTGGGGGGCAACCCAAGTATGTTGTTTAAGAAGGTAGCCACTGGTAAATAAGCACAGTGCCACTAGCACTGCGTTGGCGAAAGTTCGCTTATTGTGTATCAACGCAAATAGCGTAGCGCTGATAACGATAAGCGCGCTTATTCCCGTTTCTCCGATGATTGGCGCAAAGCCTGAAAGAGGGCTCTCTAGTTGACTATACCCTAAAGATAACCATGGAAAGCCGGTTAGCATCCAGCTTCGTAACCACTCAGCCGCAACCCAGAAAAGAGGTAACGTCATTGGCCACAATTGAGGAGAGAAGAACTTGGCGGTTAACTTGGTGGCAAGCGCAGGATAAAGCGATAAGTAGCCACATAGTAACGCCATAATGCCAATAGATGCCGCAATAGGAAGCCCGCCAAAGTCGGCAATGCTCACATGAACCCAGCTTATACCCGCTCCAAACCATCCCGCACCGAAAAGCCATCCGGCTAAAAATGGGCGATGTTTGAGCTTTATCACCTGACGTATAGCAAGTGCAAGCGCAGGAATAGTTAAAAGCCACATGTTAAAGGGAGCAAAAGCAAGGGTTAAGCTTGCACCACTTAGTAAAAGAAGAAGGTGGGGAGTAAACCGTTTCAGCATAGGAGTCATCTGATCGTGGTTAATAGAGTTGTTACGTCAACATAGGGTGAGCACGCATAAAATCATGCTGCCCTATGCTGAAACAGGCGTAGTTTGCGTTACTTCACTATTCGAGCGAAGGCACTGAAACCTTAAGTTGGATAAGTCGGCGCTTATCAGAGTTAGTCACTTTAAATTGAATGTCGCCAATGGTGATTTCGTCATTGGTTTCAGGCATATGACCAAACGCTTTCAGCACAATACCGCCAATAGTGTCGGCTTCTTCTTCGCTAAACTTGGTTTCAAAAAACTCGTTAAAATCGTCAACCGGCGTTAAGGCTTTAACAGAGTATGTTGATTTATTTAACGGGCGAATATCATCGGTACCATCTTCTTCCGTATCGTATTCGTCTTCAATTTCACCCACGATAATTTCAAGGATATCTTCAATCGTGACTAGACCAGACACACCGCCATATTCATCTACAACAATGGCCATGTGGTAGCGTTGCTGACGGAACTCTTTAAGCAGAACGTCCACGCGTTTACTTTCTGGAACAATAACCGCTGGGCGCAGAATATCGCGAAGGTTAAATTCTTTTTCCGCGTTAAAAGCAAAAGCCAAAAGATCTTTTGCTAACAGGATACCTTCGATGTGGTCTTTATCTTCGCTGATAACAGGGAAACGGGAGTGAGCAGATTCAAGCATTACAGGTAAAAACTCTTCTACCTTTTGCTCTACATCGATGGTGGTCATTTGAGCGCGAGGGATCATGATATCCCTTACTCGCATTTCATTTACCCCAATAACCCCTTCAATCATTTCGCGGGTTTGTGGGTCTATGATTTCGTTCTGTTCAGCATCAGTAATAACCGATACTAACTCTTCTTTACTTCTCGGCTCGCCAGAAATTGAATTTTTTAGTTTATCTAACCAACTCTTGCCTGATGAGCCGTTGGTAGAGTGAGGATTATCGTCGCTCATAATGTCCGTTTAATTGTTAGTTCAACGCCAACGTTAAAATGGTTCTCGCTGGTCGTCAATGTTTTATTGTTATTAAGTGTTAAAGTACTTAACTAACAATGGTTTATATTGAATTGTTAATCAATAGATTCGTAAGGATTAGCAATGCCAAGGTGCGCAAGAATATCAATTTCCTTGCTTTCCATTTCTTCAGCTTCCGCATCATCAATATGGTCGTAACCCATTAAATGCAATAGCCCGTGAACAGTCATGTGCGCGTAGTGGTTGCTTACGTCTTTATGCTGTTCTTCGGCTTCTCGACTAATAACGGGGGCACAAATAACCAGGTCGCCTAAAAGGTTTATTTCTATACCTGGAGGCGCTTCAAACGGAAAAGATAAAACATTTGTGGGTTTATCTTTTCCTCGGTATTCATGGTTAAGGCTTTGACTTTCGGCTTCGTCAGTAAAGCGAATGGTCACTTCTTGCTCAGCTAACCCTTCGTACTTGAGCACGGCGTTAGCCCAAAGCTCAAGTTCCGAAGGTGAGGGAATGGCCGACAAAATGGCCTCGTCACCTTCAAACGCTTGCTGTACATCAATAATGGCGCTCACGATGCGTTGTCGTCTTTCGTTTGCGTGGCATTATCGTCTTGGGAAGCCTGTTCACGTTGAAGTCGCAACGCTTCTTCTTTACGTGCTTTGCGAAGACGCTCTTGTTCAGCATCGTGCACTTCATAGGCTCTAACGATACGCGCAACCACAGGGTGACGAACCACGTCTTCAGCGTTAAAGAAGTTAAATGAAATGTCATCCACTTCACTTAACACTTCAATAGCATGACGAAGACCTGATTTTGCACCGCGAGGTAAGTCTACCTGCGTGATGTCACCGGTGATCACCGCTTTTGAATTGAAGCCAATACGGGTTAAGAACATTTTCATTTGCTCTACCGTGGTGTTTTGACTTTCATCCAAAATAATAAAGGCATCGTTCAGTGTTCGACCACGCATATAGGCCAGCGGTGCAACCTCAATCACGTTGCGCTCCATAAGCTTTTCTACTTTCTCGAAGCCCAACATTTCAAATAGGGCGTCGTAAAGCGGACGAAGGTACGGGTCAACTTTTTGTGAAAGGTCGCCGGGTAAGAAACCGAGCTTTTCACCCGCTTCTACCGCCGGGCGGGTAAGCAAGATGCGGCGAATTTCTTGTCGCTCAAGCGCGTCCACAGCAGCAGCGACGGCTAGGTAGGTTTTACCCGTACCAGCAGGTCCAATACCAAAAGTAATATCGTGGTTTACAATGTTCGCCACATATTGCGCTTGGTTAGGGTTACGCGGCTTAATCACACCGCGCTTGGTCTTAATATTCACTTCTTTGCCGTAGCCGCCTGTTGCGTCTTTTTCAATAACACGGGCTTCTTGAATGGCAAGATGAACTTGTTCCGCTTCTAGCTCGGGAATACGGCCTTTGATAGGCTGTGTTTCTATGTAAAGAAGCTTAAGTAATTCGCTAGCACTTTTTATTTGCTGCGGTTCACCCAACACCTTGAATGCGTTATTGCGGTAGGTAATCTCTACGCCTAACCTGCGCTCAATTTGTTTAATGTTGTCATCAAAGGGGCCACATAAACTCGACAAACGTTTGCTATCTGCCGGTTCTAATTCAAATTCGTTACTAACCAATGTACTCAAGCTACTTTTTTCCTCGCTATAAATGTATTTAGGCTGGGTTAAATTGACCCACGCCAAGCTCATCGGGCAAATCTGCCTGATGCTTTGCCATGATAGATTGGGGCGAAACGGCAACACGCAAGCCCATTTCGCTCTCTCTGCGCACAACTTCACCACGTAATGAGTTAGTGAATACGTCAGTGATGTTTACATCAACGAATTCGCCAATCATGTCTGGTGTGCCTTCGAAGTTCACTACACGGTTATTTTCAGTACGTCCCGAAAGCTCCATTGGGTTTTTCTTCGACGGACCTTCAACCAAGATTCGCTGCTCTGTGCCAACCATGTGACGAGCAATACGAAGGGCCTGTTGCGTAATACGCTGCTGTAGTAGGTGAAGACGTTGCTTCTTAGTTTCTTCACTTACGTCATCTACTGCGTCGGCAGCAGGCGTACCCGGGCGAGCACTGTAAATAAAGCTGAAGCTAAGGTCGTAATCGACTGCCTGAATCAAATCCATGGTGGCTTCAAAGTCGGCATCTGTTTCACCTGGGAAACCAATAATGAAGTCACTCGACAAACTAATGTTCGGGCGAATTTTCTTCAGCTTACGCATTTTAGACTTGTATTCGATTGCTGTATGGCCACGCTTCATCAAGTTCAATATACGGTCAGAGCCGCTTTGAACAGGCAAGTGTAGGTGGTCTACTAACTCCGGAATAGACGCGTATGCTTCTATAATGTCATCAGTAAATTCAACCGGGTGTGAGGTGGTGTAACGAATTCTGTCGATACCGTCTATGGCCGCTACCAATTCAAGCAGCTCAGAGAAACGACAAATTGTACCGTCGTAATTTTCACCGCGATACGCGTTAACGTTTTGACCTAGAAGATTTACTTCACGCACGCCTTGACCTGCAAGCTGAGCGATTTCAAGCAACACGTCGTCAACAGGACGGCTTACTTCTTCACCGCGGGTGTAAGGCACAACACAAAATGTGCAGTATTTTGAACAGCCTTCCATGATTGAAACGAACGCCGTTGGACCTTCAGCACGTGGCTCAGGCAAACGGTCAAATTTTTCAATTTCTGGGAAGCTAACGTCAATGACTGACTTTGCGCCGCCCTGAAGCTGATTGATCATTTCAGGCAAGCGGTGCAGTGTTTGTGGACCAAATACTAAGTCTACGAAAGGCGCGCGTTGACGAATAGTATCGCCCTCTTGAGAGGCTACACAGCCGCCCACACCGATAATAAGTTCAGGTTTATCTTGCTTAAGTGTTTTCCAACGTCCCAGCTGGTGGAACACCTTTTCCTGTGCTTTTTCACGAATTGAGCATGTGTTAAGCAAAATAACATCGGCTTCTTCAGCACTTTCTGCAGCACTGTAGCCATGCGTTGAGTCTAGTAAGTCTGCCATTTTCTCCGAGTCGTACTCGTTCATTTGGCAGCCCCAGGTTTTGATATACAGCTTTTTAGTCATAACAACTATTCGATAACCTGTTAGTGTTCCTGTAAGTGAGAGCAGTTTCACCGTTGTTTAGAAAAGGTGGCTGCTAGAATGTTGTTTTACGTGAGGCGCTTAAATCACCACGTAAAAAACACTGATAATGTCAGTTACAGGAAGATGTTCAAAATAGCCGCATATTTTACCTGTTATGCAAGCATATTCCCAGTATCTTGAGACGATTCGTTAAGAATTGATCTAGGGCAAGCCAGTTCTACGTTTTACTTCACAGCGCTTTGTGTTTTAAGACATAATGCAAGTGCGTGTTTTAAGGAGAGTAAATGGTCGATTTTTGTATAAATGGCGGCGGTATGGTAGGTGCTGCACTTGCGTTGGGACTTGCTCAGCAGCAGTTTAAGGTAGCAGTGATAGAGCCGTATCTACCAGCACCTTTTAACGCTGAGAAGGGGCCTGACTTAAGGGTTTCAGCCATCAGCGAAGCATCGGTAACGCTGTTAAAAGCCCTTGGCGCTTGGGAACACATAGCCGCCATGCGTGTTAAACCTTACACAGGCCTAAGCGTGTGGGACGACCCAGCCCATCGAACAGATTTTACCGCACATAGTATTGACATGCCCCAACTAGGCTTTTTTGTGGAAAACCGATTGTTGCAGCTAGGATGCCACCACGCATTAAAGCAGTTTGACAATGTTGAGCTCATTACCGGACAAACGGTGCAAGATATTCAATTAACGAATACGGCTAAGGTCAGCCTTTCGAATGGCAGAACCATTGAAGCGAGCTGGCTTGTTGGTGCAGATGGCGCAAACTCTCAGGTGAGAAAGGCGGCGGGCATTGGCACTACAGGTTGGCAATATGCGCAGCAGGCGATGGGGATCACTATAAAGATGGAGAACGCCGTTGAACCTGTAACCTGGCAGCAGTTTACATCGAGCGGCCCTAAAGCCTTTTTACCTATGTTTGATAACTTCGCTTCGCTGGTTTGGTATGACTCGCCTGACGAACTCAAACGGATTAAAAGTTTAAAAGCGAACCAACTTGAAAGTGAAATTCTTAAAACGTTTCCAGACGAATTAACCAGAAATGGCAATAGCTTTTCAGTTATTGATAAAGCGATTTTTCCACTCACGCGTGCTCATGCCAATCACTATGTGAAAGGCTGTTGTGCGTTAGTTGGTGATGCAGCACACACTATTAATCCGCTTGCCGGACAGGGTGTTAATTTAGGTTTTAAAGATGTAGAAACCTTTCTTTCTGTGTGTGCTGAATTCAAGCCATTCGGTAGCGACAACGCATTGTCGCTAACCGATAAAGTATTTTCTCAAAGGCTTATCAGCAATTATGAAAAGCCACGAAAGCGAGATAATTTGGTGATGATGACGGCAATGGATGGGTTTTATACCTTGTTTAGCAATGACGTTGCCCCCATAAAATGGATAAGAAACCAGCTTCTTTCTGTGGCGCAGCGCATAGAGCCTGCTAAACAAGAAGTGCTCAAATATGCGATAGGGTTACGATAATGGAAGTGTTAATTTTACTGGCGGTGTTATTTGGTGCGCTAGCATTGATTATACCGCTAATAGAACGCTCTAAAATGCGAATCAGTAATGAGGATGCTGCGAAATGGGCAAAGTGGATTTGGCCCTTAATGGGGATTTTACTTATCGCCCAGTTGTTGCGGTTACTGTTCTCTTAGCTGCTGCTTAGGTTTAAAAAGTCACAAAATCTAGCCACTTGCCGAACTCAAATCAATTCACTTTTTCAAAGGTTCAAAGGAATGACCGTACAATTTTCGCAAGGGTTCTCCAATCAATGTCCGTGGGTTAATCTAAAAGGCTATAGCCTTTATTATATTTGGCAAGGGCATCCAGCAGACGTAGGCGAAAAACACTTTTATCAGTTGAAGAGTAAACCTGACCCTGAAAAGGTTGAGGTGATGTCTGCCTGCTGGGATGGCTATGCAGGCAGTTACCAGTTAAGTGCTGAAGGAAGCCTTATTCTCACTCGGTTTCATTACTTCCTCCCCAACGGATTGGGGGAGTCCGATGCCTTACTTGAGGAGTTACACGGCGACTTTTACTTAGAATTTAGAACCCACTTTGAAGGCGATCAGCTATATGTACCGTTTGCTGATGGTAAAGTGACTGTTGACCAGGAACAGTGGGTTGAGGTAAAGCGAGCCTACGTTAATCTGAAAACGGACAAAAATGGTTTTTCCACTTGGTTTAATCGGTTCATTCCGAGCCGCTTAGTTAAGTAAACCAGGGCTCATCCAACTGGTTTCACGGCAATTTTCATGAAATGCACTGCGTCAGTTTTTGTAAGCCTTCATCTACATTAATGTGTTTGTTGTGGCCATTGTCCTTTCAAATCAATAATGACTTTGTCTATCATCTTAATAGTTGTTTGATTATCGTCTTGCAGTAAGGCAAACGCTCGTAAGCCAACGAACTGATTTTGAAGCCACTCTGCGGCTGTTGACGTTGGCGTATGTTCAGGCAGCTCACCTTTTTCGATACAGGCTTCAATAATATTTCTAAAACCAGCCTTGAGGGTTTGCATGCTCTCAAGTACAGCTTTTTTGGCAATATCGCCAATGAGTTCTAATTCTGCAATAGACTTAACCAGCAAGCACTGGCGCATGTAGCGTTGCTCGTCGGGGCCAGTTAATGCTGTTTCAAAAAAATGGTAAAGAGCATCTAAAGGTGATTGAGCTTCTGTGACTTGCTTTAAACGTTTTGCACTGTTGTCTGCATAATGCTTAACAACAAGTTTGAATAAACCTTCTTTGCTTTGAAAACGCGCATAAATACTACCGGGGCGCATATCCAATGCCTGCTGAATATCACGCATGCCAGCCGCCTGAAAGCCTCGTTGCCAAAAAAGCGTAGTGGCTTTTTCTATAATCTCATCGTGGTCATATTTCATCGCTGCATACCTTATACGTGAATATTTTGAACATATGTTCAATTATCGCTTGAACGAGCGTTCAAGTAAACCTATTATTATTGGCATACGAGTTGTGAGTAGCGCAAAGCGTTGCTTGCAGTTTTTGATCACATCAATAGGAGAGTGACATGAGCGATTTTACTTTACACACGAAAGAGAGTGCGCCAGAAGCAGCGAAGCCTTTACTTGATAATTCGCAAGCAGCATTTGGAATGATTCCAAATCTACATGCAGTAATGGCAGAAGCGCCGACTTTGCTTGAAGGCTATCAAGTGCTGCATAAACTAGCGCAAGAAACATCGTTCAATGCAGAAGAGTTAACGGTGGTTTGGCAGGCTGTGAATGTAGAGCACGCGTGTCATTACTGCGTTCCAGCGCATACGGGTATTGCTAAGAGTATGAAAGTGCGCGATGACCTAATTGAAGAGTTGCGAAACGATGAAACACTGTCTGACAGCAAATTGAATACGCTTAAAGAAACTGTGCTAGCTGTAACTCGCGGGCGAGGTAATGTTGATAATGCGCAGCTTGACGCATTTTACAGTGCTGGATACAAGCATCAGCAATTGTTAGAAATCATACTTATATTGGCGCAAAAAGTGATGAGTAATTATACCAATCATTTGGCCGATACGCCTGTAGACGAACCTTTCAAAAAATTTGATTGGTCGCCTAAATAATCATTTGATAGCTCTTTTAAAACGGAAGCAAGGCTTCCGTTTTTTGTTTCTGGTTCAAACGCTTGCGAGCAATCTCGCAAAAGCTGAATAGCAGTAGGCTACACAGTGTGTAGATAAAAAGCGCAAACAGCATTTTTCTATTCCTATTCAAAATACGACTATTAAGACGCTAAGGGCAGCTGCGGGCTTAATTCTTCTACGGTTTCCATTGCAACTAACTCTTCGTATCCCTTTTCCTGCAACAGTGTTTTCAAATCGTCGCAATTACTGCATTTATTTTGTTTCGCGATAGCCACTGCTTCGATGAAACACGATAGGTGAGTTATAGATTGTGCTTGTGTCATGGTCTACTTCACTTTTAATTTTACGTAAGTTCGTTGTTTCCATTTTTATTGGGATTACTTTGGCTTAGCCTGAAGTCACTAATGTGACGCTAGCATTATGCTTTTATGAAAAATAAGGGTGAAAAGTTCAAAATACCTTGAAATGTATATACATAGGCTATACATTTTGTGTTCGAATAATGTGGTAGTACTTGCAGATTCTCATTGAACGACATACTGCACGTATTGGTATTTGCAAGGATTTAAGGTGTCTGAAAAAAACAATAAAAAGAAGAAAAAGAATAGTCAGATGATTATTCGAATCAACGACGAAGAGCGTGCTCAGTTTATCGCGTTATGTGAAGACCTAGACACTTCTGCTGCTCGTGAAGTTAGACACTTTATTCGAGAATTTATTGCCAAACACGGCGATCAATAGCGGCTTTGCTAAACGTTATGTGAGTGAAGCGAACACTACAAATAAAGATAAGGATTTACATTATGGCTAAGAAAAAAGAGTTAAAAAAAGCGATTAAAGCAACTAAGGCGAAAATTTCTAAGCAAGAAGGAAAGCTTAAAAAGCTTAAGAAGAAGCTTAAAAAAGCATAAGCGCCTATTTGGCACTCATTAGTGCAAATTTAGTATGAAAAGCGCTCTGAACGGAGCGCTTTTTTTGTTTCATGTACTCTAGTCCAAATTACCTTTTGTGAAGGGGGCACCTTCCTACCGCCTCTTACCACCAGTGCAATAGATGATTCCGTCGCTTCATCTTCAAAATTCCGCCTGTCGTCGATATTAAGGATTTATTACAACTTTAGTATTGTGCGAGCGAATCTTTTTGTGATTTACTCAGCCTTCAAGCACCGCGTGCTTTTCATCTCTAATAATAATAAGTCTGATCAGACAATCTGGCGTTTAGCAGTACCCCAACAACAGAAAGAAGATATTGTATTTCAACGCGTTTTTAATTCACGAAATACAAAACTACACACTTCGAAAAGTAAAATTTAAAAGAATTCAGGAACAACACAATGCAACAGGCAAAATTTAACGCTTCTGCTTTCAAGCTTTCCCTCATTGCTTCTGCAATTGCAGGAATGGCTTTTTCTTCTTCGTCAGTGCTTGCACAGGAGCAAGCTTCTGTTGATGAGCAAGATGTTGAGCAAATCCAAATTGTAGGTTCACGTCGCGTTGGTCGCACCATCAATGACTCCCCTGTACCTATCGACATTATCGATGCTTCATCTATAGAAGCAACGGGGCTCACTGAAACCAACATGATCTTAAACCAGTTACTGCCCAGCTTTAACTTCCCTCAGCCATCTATTACTGATGGCACCGACCACGTACGACCAGCGCAGCTGCGTGGTTTAGCACCAGACCACACGCTGGTATTAGTTAATGGTAAGCGTCGTCACACCTCTGCGCTTCTTAATTTAAATGGTTCGGTGGGGCGTGGCTCTTCAGCGGTAGATTTAAACGCTATCCCGGCTAATGCGATTAAGCGTATTGAGGTGTTGCGTGACGGTGCTGCGGCTCAGTACGGCTCAGACGCCATTGCCGGTGTTATTAATATTGTTTTGAAAGATGCTGCCGAAGGCGGTGAAGTGTCGGCAACGTATGGTGCCAACGTTACAACAATGGACGGTGTGCCTAACCTTGAAGGTGTGAGTGTTGGTGCTGACGGTAATTTAGCATTCGCTGAAGGAAGCGACAGAGACGTAACCGATGGACAAACCTTTACCCTTCGCGGCAACGTAGGTTTCGAATGGGGAGATGACGGCTTTGTTAACGTATCAGGTGAATACCGCGACCGTGGACAGGCGAACCGTTCTGACTACGACCAGCGAGAAAACTATGCGCGAGACGCGGACGGCAACTTAGACCCTCGTGAGCTTACGGTCAACCGCTACAATCACGTTTACGGAAATGGTGAGGTAGAAGACTACGCCTTGTTCATAAACGCGGGCAAAGCCCTTACTGATAGCGTTGAGTTTTATACTACCGCAGGCTACAGCACTCGTGATTCGGTAGGCGGAGGCTTTTACCGTCGTGCTCAAGATTCACGAAACGTAGTTGAAATTTATCCAGACGGATTCCTACCTTCTATTCAAACTGACATAACCGATATGTCGCTGCTTGCTGGTATTAAGGGCTATGGCGATGTGTGGAATTACGACTTGTCCGTAACACATGGTGGTAATGAGCTTGAGTATGGTGTTATCAACACCCTAAACACGTCTTTAGGTCCAACGAGTCAAACTGAGTTTGACGCGGGTACGCTAGAATACAACACCACAATTGTGAATGCTGACGCGTCGCGTTTGGTAGATACCGGGTATTTCTACAGCGAAATGAACTTCGCTATGGGCGCAGAATATCGTCATGAGAGCTATGAAATAACCGCAGGTGAAGAAGGGTCTTACATACAAGGTTCGTTTGGACCTGGCGGCGTGGTGACTGACCCGGTAGACGGCCCGTTTGGTGCTGCTGGTTCGCAAGTATTCCCTGGCTTTACACCAGAATCTGCAGGTGAAAACAGCCGTCATAACTATAGCTTTTATGTGGATGTAGAAGCTGACGTTGTAGAAAACTGGAACGTAGCGGTGGCAGGGCGCTATGAAGATTATTCTGACTTCGGCAGCACGTTTAATTGGAAAATGTCTCACCGTGTAACCCTGAGTGATGCATTTGCACTTCGAGCGTCAGTATCAACCGGCTTTAGAGCACCATCGCTACAACAGCAATTCTTCACTTCAATCGCGACGGTATTTGTTGATGGCGAGCCAACAGAGACAGGCACATTTGCGCCGTCAAGTGATGTTGCGCAAGCGCTGGGCAGCCCAGGTCTTGATGCAGAAGAATCGAATAACTACAGTGCAGGTTTTACCTACTCGCCAACTGCTGATTTCAACCTGACAGTAGACTTTTATCGCATTGATATCGACGATCGTATCGTGCTGTCTAACAACCTATCAGGTGAGGGTATAGAAGCACTACTTGCGGGTACGGGAGCTAATCAGGCTCGATTCTTCTTAAATGCGATAGATTCGCGTACGGAAGGTGTTGATATCGTTTCTACCTATACGCTTAATACGTCAGATTATGGTGCGTTTAACTTTAACGCAGGTGCTAACTTTAACGATAACGAGGTAACAAATGTTATCGATGCACCTGATGTGTTGCAAAATGCAGGCTTCGACCAGGCTAACTTGTTCGATGATGTTGAACTACGTCGCTTCGAAACGGCTTCGCCTGACAGCAAACTTAACTTAGGTGTTACGTGGAATTATGACCGCTACACAACAACCTTACGCACTACTCGTTATGGTGAAGTGGAAGACCCATCGTCAGTTGAAGCACGCAATGAAATCATTCCATCAGAGTGGATCACAGACCTAGACGTTCGCATTGCGTTAACGGAAGGACTTACCGTTTCTGTTGGTGCTAACAATTTGTTTGATGTGTACCCAGAAACAACCCGTGAACTTGTGGATGATGTAACCACGTTCTCGCGCTTATTCCCGTATTCAGGCTTTTCGCCTTACGGTTTTACAGGCCGTTTTGTTTACGGAAAAGTCTCGTATAGCTTTTAATTAGCATCGGTTCTTGAGTGTTGAAAGCCAGTTGATTAATAATCAACTGGCTTTTTTGTACCTGTTACTTATTCATTTTTCTCAAAGGTAACCGCACAGCGATGTTCGTTTAAAAGCGCAAAGTCTTCTTTGGGAATAAAAGCGTCGTAATCACGTTGCAGCTTAACTTGTGCTTCTTTGCGAATTTTACTGCGGCGTATAGCCGTTACGAAATTGCGCATTTCATGGTGAGTAGATAACTCTAGCTCAGGGACTGAAACAGGTGTGCCGCTGTCATCTTTGGCAACCATGGTAAAAAAGCTGTTGTTGGTATGTTTGACCTCGTTGGTTTTGATATTTTCCGTAGTAACTTTTATCCCTACTACCAAGGATGTGTTTCCGACATAATGAACGGTAGCGTCGAGGTGAAGTAAGTCACCCACTTCAACAGGCTGTAAAAACTCGACGCCATCAACAGTAACGGTTACACAATAGGCCCCTGCGTGTTTACTTGCGCAGGCATAGGCGACTTTATCCATTAACGATAAAATGACACCCCCATGCACCTTACCGCCAAAATTAGCAAAAGATGGCACCATTAATTCAGTCAGTCTTGTTCTTGAAAAAGCGACATTACGTGCAGTCATAAACAACCTTTGATCTTAAGCCCTTGAAAAGCGCCGAATAAGCGTTCATATCAGTATTAGATTTACCCTACCACAAATTTTAAGGATTGGTTTTGTCACAAACGCATTTTTATCAACCAAAAGAAGGTCATGGCTTGGCTCACGATCCGTTTAACGCGATCATCGCACCGCGCCCAATCGGATGGATCTCTACAAAATCAAAAATGGGAGTGCTAAACCTTGCTCCTTATAGTTTTTTCAATGCGCTGAACTATACGCCGCCAATTATCGGCTTTTCAGTAGTAGGCAGTAAGAAAGATTCACTGGTAAACGTACAGGAAACGGGTGAGTTTTGCTGGAATCTTGTATCAGAAGATTTGATTGATGCAATGAACACGACAAGTAAACCTCTGGCACCTGAAGAAAGTGAATTTGACCATGCAGGGCTTCAAACTGTAGAAAGTGAAGTGGTAAACGTTCCCCGCGTAAAAGCGAGTAAGGTGAGCATGGAATGTAAGCTAACTGATGTGGTACAGCTTAAGACCGCCTCAGGTGAGGAGGTGAATAGCTGGTTTATCATGGGTGAAGTAGTGGGTGTACACATTGATAAGTCACTCATAGAGAACGGCGTTTACAGCACGCTGAAAAGTGCGCCAGTTACCCGTGGTGGCGGACGAGGCGATTATTACACTATTTCCCGAGATAACTTTTTCGAAATGCTAAGACCAGAGTAACGGTCTTTAATAAAACAGTGACAACGCGTCAATATTAAACGGTGACCTAAATGCTAAATATGAACTTTGATGAACGCCTAGCGATTAATACGCAAATGCAAGAGTGGCAGGCGTCACCGTCTTCTACGGTATGGCGGAAGCCTTTAGAGCGTGAAGCAAAAGAGTCTGGTCATACAACAAGCGTCGTGAAGTACGAAGTTGGCGCGAGTTTTAAGCAGCATAGTCATCCTTATGGTGAAGAAATATTGGTGCTTGAAGGTGTGTTTTCCGATGAACACGGTGATTACCCTGCGGGCACTTACTTGCGTAACCCGCCAGGCAGTAAACATAGCCCTTTTAGTAAAGAAGGCTGTGTTATTTTAGTGAAGCTGAACCAGTTTGATAAGCGCGACTTGAGTGAAGTACGGGTAAATACAAATAAAGCACAATGGCTGCAAGGGCAGGGCGGTTTACAAGTGATGCCGCTCCACAACTTTGAGCATGAACATGTAGCGCTAGTTAAGTGGCCCGTGGGTGAGGTATTCAAGCCTCATAAGCACTTTGGTGGTGAAGAGATTTTCGTACTGTCGGGTACATTCAAAGATGAGCATGGTGAATACCCAAAAAGCACGTGGATAAGAAGCCCACATATGAGTCAGCATCATCCCTACGTGGATGAGGAAACAGTAATTTGGGTGAAGACAGGGCATTTGCCAGTAGCGTTGTAGGTCGCCATTTCATTTGTTGCAGGTAAATCAAAACCAGTGTTTGTTTTACTTGCGGTCAATTGCTACAAACGAAAAAGGCTAACCTGAGGTTAGCCTTTCTTTTGTTTAGTCTCACTAGGTTAAAGTTAGCCCGGTAACACCTAACTTTAAAACACTAACCTAGTAAAATCCGGACTTAATCCCAAATACCATCTTCTGACTTACCCTGTATTTCACAGTCGCCCGCTTTGTATTCCATGTTTGCGCCACTGTCTTTTTTCTTAAAGTAGTCTTTGCTGATAGACACAATGGTAGGGGTCATCCATACAATAGCAATGATGTTTATCACCGTCATTAGGCCCAACGCCATATCGGCCATGGCCCATACCTGAGGTAGTGCTGCCTGTGCGCCCCAATAAATCATGCCTAAATAACCAATAGTGTAAACTGCACGGCCTATTTTGTTATCCAACTTGAACATGTGAAGGTTACTTTCGCCATAAGCGTAGTTTGCTACTACAGATGTGAATGCAAATAAGCTGATGGCGGCAGCCACAAAGTCAGTACCGCCTTCGCCTAGGTGACTGCTCATCGCGTCTTGGGTTAGGCGTATGCCTTCCATTTGATCAGAGCTTGAACCGCCAGCAAGTAAAATAATGAAGGCAGTAGACGTACATAGCACGAGTGTATCTAAGAAAACGCCTAGCATTTGAATGTAGCCCTGTGATACCGGGTGATTAGGGTTTGGCACTGCACTCGCCGCAGCGTGCGGTACAGAGCCGCTGCCCGCTTCGTTCGAATACAGTCCGCGCTGAATACCATTTTTAATGGCCGCACCGAGTGCACCAGCGCCAGCTTCCTGCAAGCCAAATGCTGATTTAACGATATCGAGCAGCATGGCTGGCAGTTCGGAAATATTAATAAAGGTAATAGCGAGCGCTACAAGCACATAGCCTATTCCCATAAATGGCACCACAAACTCGGCAAAGCGCGCAATGCTTTTAAGGCCTCCTACTACAATTAAGGCTGCCAGAGCAATAATGGCTAGGCCCACATATTCTGTGGGGAAAGAGTACGCATTGTTTAATGCATCGGTAATAGTATTGGCTTGAACGGCGCTAAAGACAAAGCCGTAGCCAAAGAACAAACATAGAGAAAATGCGACTGCAAGCCAGGTTTTGTTCAAACCCTGCTTGATATAATAAGCGGGACCGCCACGGAACTCGCCGTTTTCGTCACGGACCTTGTATAGCTGACCTAATACACTTTCGGCAAAGCCAGTGGCCATACCGAGAAGGGCAATCATCCACATCCAAAAAATAGCGCCAGCACCACCTAGAGATATAGCAACCGCGACGCCAGCTAAGTTACCCGTGCCTACACGAGCCGATAAGCTGGTACACAAAGCTTGGAATGAACTGATCCCATCCTTAGTAGAAGTGTTACTGCCCTTTAGTAGGCTGAACATATGGCCGAAGTGCCTAAGCTGCACACCGCCAAGTTTAACGGTAAACCAGATACCACATGCAAGCAGCATAATGATAAGTACCTGACCGTCTCCCCAAAGAATATTGTTAACTAATGAAACGAATTCGTTTATCACGCACTTTCCTTCGTTATTGTTTTAATTATTGCTCGGCGTGTAGAAATGAACTGAACATGACAGGTGCGTTGTCAGAACAAACGCTTCGGCTTAAGCAAACTTATATTTGCTAAACCTTGGAATGAGCCGAGCTATATCGATAAAAAACCAATACTAGCACGACAATTAAATGATTGGACAATGAAAACGTACTGAAACTATGACGTTTTATGCTCGCATATAGCAAATTTATTCATTCATGGGGGAGAAGAACACATTTGCTGAACAAAACAAGAGTACAAACAAAAAACCGCTCAAAAGAGCGGCTTTTTCAAGAATATGGCTGGGGTAACAGGACTCGAACCTATGAATGGCGGGATCAAAACCCGCTGCCTTACCAACTTGGCTATACCCCAATATTGGTGCGGAAGGAGAGACTTGAACTCTCACGCCGTGAAGCACTGGAACCTAAATCCAGCGTGTCTACCAATTCCACCACTTCCGCGTAGACGCTAGCTATAATAGTCATTCAAAAAGAATGGCTGGGGTAACAGGACTCGAACCTATGAATGGCGGGATCAAAACCCGCTGCCTTACCAACTTGGCTATACCCCAGTCGTGGAGACTTTCCTAAAAGGGATAAGTGAGAGTTGGTGGCTACGGCGAGATTCGAACTTGCGACCCCATCATTATGAGTGATGTGCTCTAACCAACTGAGCTACGTAGCCTTGCTATTCTCTTCCCTCTCAGGAAGTGGCGCGTATTATGCGTATATGACTGGCAACCGTCAACCCCTTTTTTACTAACTTTTTTTAAATGCTCATTAAGTGTGCGCATTAGGGCGAAATACGTGCAAAAAGCCGTGAAATTGAACAACTTGCACGAAATAAGCTAGCTATTTACCACGCTTTGTTACTGGTTTTTGTTTGGTAATAACATACGTCAATAGGGCGCGGGCCATACGTATTGTCATGAAAAAACGGGTTATCTAAGTTTCTTCCTGTGTTTGCCCGTTTTTTATATTCTTCATGATGCGGCGTTTGTAAGAAATAAGGTGTAGCGTTGTTTGCATGCACAAAAGCCTGCTTAATTTTGCTTTCTTGCGTTATATCATCTAGAACGCCACCTCTGTCCAAATTCCCTCGCGGTAATTTTTGAAGTATATCCATACCTTGGACTACACGACCTACGACCGACATATTTCTGTCTAAGTGTCGTGGTGCTTGCCCAATCACAATATAAAATTCCGTACTGGCCGTATCTTTCTCGCTATTGCGAGCAAAAGCCACAACACCTGGGCAGTGAAGCCCCCACATTTCTTTACGGCTTTGATCAATGCCTACTGGAAAGCCATCTAAAAAGCCGGTGTTAGGCGCAAACATATCTTTGCTCTCAACTACGTTGACATTGCTATTGAGCGGTTGGGTAAATTCAGCGTTGATTGGCTTAAGCAGTGTCGGCGGAAATTTTGAGGCATCGTGAGTATCGTTACTGCCTGCTTGTGCCACAAACCCGTCTACTACACGATAAAATGCTTGTTCGTTATAAAAGCCTGCGTCTATTAAACTTTTAAATCTGGCCACATGTTTCGGCGCAAGGGCAGGGTGAAGCGCAATAACCACATCACCATACGCTGTTTTAAACGTCACAGTATTACTGTGACGTACTTGATACCAACTGGCGGTGTTACTCGCTATTGCTGTTGTCTTTTCAACAGCGTCGCTATTGATTTGTGAATTCACAGGGTTAGTTTGGGGGGCACTGGCAAAAGAAAAATTAGCCAGGCTTAACAAGCACAACGCTTTAATTGAGGTTCTTAATACAGAAAACCGTTTGGCGTGCTGTGATTTGCTGCAAGTTAAAGGGAGCGAAGCGCAAAGCTGATTAATAGTCATTACAAAAGCCGTTAATTTTTTATTAGTTATATCAGGCCTATGTGCGCTTCACAATTATTCGCTAGAAACAAAAAAGCCACCTTGCGGTGGCTTTAGTAAACAGTGCTAATTTCTACAATAGAAATTACACGTTAAAGCGGAAGTGAATAACGTCACCGTCTTTAACAATATAGTCTTTACCTTCTAAACGCCATTTGCCTGCGTCTTTCGCACCTTGCTCGCCATTGAACTCAACGAAGTGCTCGTAGCCTACGATTTCAGCGCGAATAAATCCTTTTTCGAAGTCGGTGTGAATTTTACCTGCCGCTTGTGGTGCAGTTGAGCCTTCAGGGAAGGTCCACGCACGTACTTCTTTTACGCCTGCAGTAAAATAGGTTTGTAGTGTAAGAAGACTGTAACCCGCACGAATTACGCGGTTAAGACCTGGTTCTTCCAGACCCATGTCTTGCATAAACTCTTCACGTTCGTCGTCTTCAAGCTCAGCAATATCAGACTCGATTGCCGCGCACACTGCAACTACAGTGGCATTCTCGCCTGCTGCAATTTCTTTAACCTGATCAAGGTACGGGTTGTTTTCAAAACCGTCTTCATTCACGTTTGCAATGTACATGGTTGGCTTAAGGGTAAGCATGTTCATGTAGCTGATTGCCGCAAGCTCTTCTTTAGTTAGCTCAAGTGAACGTAGTAACAAACCTTCATCTAGGTGTGGCTTAATCTTTTCAAGCACTTTCATTTCGTACTTAGCTTCAGCATCGCCACCTTTGGCGCGCTTAGCAACACGGTGAAGTGCTTTTTCTGTCGTTTCTAGGTCAGCAAGTGCAAGCTCGGTGTTAATAACATCGATATCGTCTTTAGGGCTAACGCGACCTGCAACGTGAACAATGTTCTCATCATCAAAACAGCGTACTACGTGACCAATAGCGTCAGTCTCACGGATGTTAGCAAGGAATTTGTTTCCTAAACCTTCACCTTTAGAAGCACCTTCAACCAAGCCAGCAATATCTACGAATTCCATGGTAGTAGGAATAACGCGCTGAGGTTTTACGATTTCAGCCAACTTGTCCAAACGAAGATCTGGCACAGGAACAACACCTGTGTTTGGCTCGATAGTACAAAACGGGAAGTTTGCCGCTTCAATACCTGCTTTAGTTAATGCATTGAAAAGTGTTGATTTACCTACGTTTGGTAGGCCAACAATACCGCATTTAAAACCCATGGTATGGATCCTTAGTTTGGAAAAGTGATAACTGGCTAGGTTTACCCTTTGTGCGAGTGTAACCTGTTTTGTGCTTGCTTAAGGTCTTCTTTCAGCAAAATTTCTGTACAGCGTACCGCTTCATCGATGGCACTTTCAATGGCTGCTTTTTCTTCTGCTGGTGGTTTTCCAAGAACATGGCCGGTAACGCGACTTTTATGACCTGGATGACCAATACCTATGCGCAAACGCAAAAAATTCTTGTTGTTACCCATTTTAGCCACAATGTCACGCACGCCATTTTGACTAGAGCTTCCGCCCACTTTGTATTTTGCAACACCTGGGGGTAAATCTAACTCGTCAAACGCTACTAATATTTGTTCTGGTTCTATGCGGTAAAAATTAGCCAGTGCTGCTACGGCTTGTCCACTCTTATTCATAAAGGTAGTGGGGTAGAGCAAACGGATATCTTTGCCTGCAACTGTAATGCGAGCAGTTTTACCGAAGAATTTGGTTTCTGGTTTTAGCGGGGCGTTGTAGGTGTCGGCTAGTTGGTTGAGAAACCATTCACCGGCATTGTGTCGGGTATTTTCATATTCGGGGCCTGGATTACCCAGACCCACGATAAGGCGGATATCAGCCAAGAGGATTATTCCTCAGAAGCTGCTTCTTCGCCGTCTTCTTCTGTGTCAGCCGCTTTAGGAGCAGGCTTAACAGTTACAACCGCTAGGTCGTGAGCTTCGTCGTTCTTCGCAAGTTCTACTGAAGAAACGCCAGCTGGAAGAGTTAGGTCAGAAAGGTGTAGCGTTTGACCCATTTCAACACCAGCCATATCTACTTCGATGAACTCAGGAAGGTTCTTAGGTAGACAAGTAACTTCGATTTCAGTTACGTGGTGCTCAGCAATACCGCCAGCTTTAACAGCAGCAGATTTCTCTTCATTTACGAAGTGAAGTGGTACGTTAGTGTGAACGTCTTGACCAGCGATTACACGTTGGAAGTCAATGTGTGTGATCTTTGGCTTGAACGGGTGACGTTGCATATCTTTAACTAGAACTTCAACAACTTTACCGTCAAGGTTAATCTCAAGAACGTGAGAATAAAACGCTTCAAAGTCAGCAGAGTTGTTTACTTTGTTATGATCTAGTGTGATAGAAACTGGTGCTTCTTCACCACCGTAGATGATACCAGGAAGCTTATCTTCGCGACGTAGGCGGCGGCTCGCACCTTTCCCTAGGTCTGTACGAACAGAAGCGTCTAGTTTGAAATTTGCTTCAGACATTGTCTGTCTCCAAAAATATAAGTCTAATGATGTGGATTTTTGCGACCAAAACCCACGGTAAAATGATGTGAATTACGTTTAAAAATAACTTTTTATGCGCAATAAAACACCAGCCCAAAATTCAAGGGCGGCGAATTCTAACACCACCTACCAAAACATACAATTACAAAGGCAGATAAAATATCCAACCAAGCAAATGTGAGTGTTCACGTTGCTCACAATAGAAGAAGCGCACCTTGGCGCGCTTCTATCATATTTATAGAAAAAAGCACTTTGCTAAGACTAACTTGACCGTTAATGTCTCTTTCCTGTGGCTTCACAAGGTCAACAGGCCTTGGGAACATAGCAACTTTTTACACAAGCGTTTACTTCGTCAGCACCACTCTGTAATGGGCTTTACCGTCTCTTAGTCGCGCAATTGCGTCATTCACGTCTTCAAACTTGAAGGTTTCGGTCACAGGTTCAATATTGTGATGTGCTGCGAAATCTAGCATGGTCTTAATGGTCGCGGGGCTTCCTACTGGCGAACCCGACACGCTTTTTTGACCACCAATTAGGTTAAATGCACCAATATCTAGGGGTTCAAGGGTGGCGCCTACAAAGTGAAGTCGGCCTTTCGGTGCCAATGTAGATAGGTACAAATTCCAGTCTAGCTTCACATTTACGGTTGAAATAATTAAGTCAAACCGACCGCGCGCTTTTTTAATTTCGTCTTCATCACGGCTATTAATTGTATCTGATGCACCTAGCTCTAGCGCTTCCTTCTTTTTAGATTCGCTTGATGTGAACGCAACTACCTTACATCCCCACGCATTTAAAAATTGCAGGGCAAGATGACCCAGGCCGCCAATACCAACTACACCCACTTCACTGGTAGGACTAATACCAAACTGGACTAATGGGTTGAAGACGGTAATACCTCCGCAAAAAAGAGGGCCTGCCTTTGTGCTATCGATAGCATCGGGAAGGGGAATAACGGCACGTGCTTGGGCGCGGACTTTATCTGCAAATCCACCGTGACGACCACCTATGGTCATCGTAGCATCGGCACACAGGTTATGATCGCCTTCTTCGCAGGTTCTACAACTATTGCAGTAGCCTGAATGCCAGCCTAAACCGACACGCTGTCCCACCTTAAGTGACGTTACATGTTCACCTATTTGGCTAATTGTGCCGACAACCTCGTGACCAGGCACAAAGGGATATTCTGTCATGCCCCATTCATTATCGAGCATGCTTAGGTCGCTGTGGCAGATACCACAGCTTTCAACGTCTATTTCAACGTCATGTGAGCCAAGCTTACCGGGGTCGTATTGAAACTTTTCTAGTTTTCCACCCGCTTCTTTAGCGGCATATGCATTTATCATCAATAACCGTCCTTTTAAGTGTTGCTACGCAACATTAACGCGTAAGCAAAAATTCTATAATTGCTAAATCGCTAGCTTAATTACCTTTATAAGTAATTTGCTACACGCATAGCTACATTCACGATCATTGTGTTTGCAGGTTATCAATGACTTTACTGGTATCGAGTACTTTAACGCTTGATACTTGAAGTACCGTACCGAATTGCGTAAAGGTCATCATGTCAGGTTTAGGAGTACCTTTAACTTCCACAACAAGGCCGTTCTTTTGATAAGTTTCATCTAAACCATGTAGCGTATAGCGATCGCCGTTTTCAGCAATAAAAGCATAAAAACCGCCTTCGAGATCTTTATAAATAATACTGCCCTTCATGGTGACTTCACCTTTTGCATTATCTTCTACGGCTTCAGCCTGAGTAACTGGTTCGGCTACCAGTTCCTTGGGCATAGAACTCTTATCATTAGCTTGAACTGTGGAAGATTTGTCTTTCATTTCAGTTCCTTGTTTCTCAAGATCTGCTTGTTTCACTGAGTCGTCATCTCCAGAGCAGCCCGTTGTATTTAAAAGGGCAGTAATTACTGCAACAAGGCATAGTGTTTTTGTTTTCATTTTATGTCCTTCATAGTAGTTTTAACGCGCAACAATTCTTAACGTTAAACCTAAAATTGATGAAAAGAAAGTCACATTAACGAGTCGGAAAACGGCAATAAAGTATATTTAAGGCGTAAACGGAATGTGTTTGGCTTGATGTACTGTTCTTATTTTTAAGGCGATGTTCGCTTTCAAAGAAAAAAGAAAGGTAAAAAAAGAGCCGGCGCCACTTACATGGGCCAGCTCTTTGGTAGGAGTAACAATATTTAAATTTTAGTATTCAAACATTGCTGAAATAGACTCTTCGTTGCTGATACGACGAATAGTTTCTGCAAGCATCTCAGATAAAGTAAGCTGTTTTACTTTTCCAATTTGCTTCATCTCTGCACTTAATGGGATAGAGTCGGTAACGATAATTTCGTCAATAACAGACTCTTTAAGGTTGTTTGCAGCGTTACCTGAAAAGATAGCGTGAGTTGCGTAAGCATAAACACGACGCGCGCCATGTGCTTTAAGTGCTTCGGCTGCTTTTGCAAGCGTACCGCCTGTATCAATCATGTCATCGACAATGATGCAGTCTCTGTCTTTTACGTCACCAATGATGTTCATTACCTGAGCCACGTTCGCTTTAGGGCGACGCTTATCGATAATGGCAAGGTCGGTGTCGTTAAGTAGTTTCGCAGTAGCACGTGCACGTACAACACCGCCAATGTCAGGAGAAACGACTACAGGGTCGGCAAAATCACGTCTTACCATGTCAGCAAGAAGGATAGGAGTACCGAATGCGTTATCCACCGGAACATCAAAGAAACCTTGAATCTGTTCGGCGTGTAGGTCGATAGTAAGTACGCGGTCAACACCAACGTTAGACAGGAAGTCAGCCACTACTTTCGCAGTAATAGGCACCCTAGCTGAACGAACACGACGGTCTTGGCGTGCATAACCAAAGTAAGGAATTACTGCTGTAATACGACCAGCTGATGCGCGACGTAGTGCGTCGATCATCACAATAAGTTCCATAAGGTTATCGTTAGTAGGCGCACACGTAGACTGGATAATAAAAACGTCCGAGCCACGGACGTTTTCATGAATTTCTACGCTGATTTCACCGTCACTGAAACGGCCAACTTTGGCATTTCCAAGTTTGGTGTAGAGGCGATCGGCAACTTTCTGGGCAAGTTCTGGTACGGCATTACCTGCAAAGAGCTTCATATCTGGCACAAGTGGTTCCTCAGTGCGTTGATAAAAGAGGTTTGGCTGGGGTAGCAGGACTCGAACCTACGAATGGCGGGATCAAAACCCGCTGCCTTACCAACTTGGCTATACCCCAATTTTTAAGTTCTTGTCCGATGTGGCGTACACGCTATCTTTGTTGTTCTAATTTGTCTAATAGTGGTGAGCGATTCACACCTTTTGCGACAAAACTCTGCCAAGTTTCAGGCATTTGAGCCCTAACTTGTTCGGCTAAAGTGTAGTCAGAAAAAGTGGCAAACACGCATGCACCTGTGCCCGTCATTCGCGACGGTGCGTAGTGTACCAACCACTGTAATAATTTTGCAACTTCAGGATAGCGATTCGCGACTAATTGCTGACAATCATTCCAAGTTTTTTCAAATTTATAGTCTTCCCAACGTATCGCAGGTGTATTTCTGGGCAAATCCGGCGAGGTGAACACTTCGGCTGTGCTGACATGAACATTTGGGTTCGCTACAAGAAAATACTGTTCTTTTTGGGGAGCTGGCGTTATCTCTTCTCCAACGCCTCCTGCAAATGCAGTTAGACCTCGCACAAAAATAGGTACATCAGCGCCTAAAGATAACCCAAGCTCAGCCAGTTCATCTTCACTTAGCCCTGTGTTCCAAAGGTGATTAAGCGCCACTAACGTGGTTGCCGCATTCGATGAACCCCCGCCAATTCCGCCCCCCATAGGAAGGCGCTTGTCTAACGAAATAACGGCACCTTTATCACATTTTGTTTTTGTTGCCAGCAGTCGCGCTGCTTTTACAATTAAATTGTCATCGTCTGGCACACCATCAAGAGGTGTTTCCATGCGAATGGCTGTGTCGTCTGTACTTATGTCAAAGGCGAGTGCATCGCCGTAATCCAGCATTTGAAACAGACTTTGAAGCTGGTGATAGCCGTTGTCGTAGCGGCCAAGTATATGCAAGAAAAGATTCAGTTTAGCGGGGGAAGGCCACCAATCTTTATGTTCTGAAACAGATGAGTTCACTACAGAGTCCACTGATAAATTTTAATTTTAAGCTGAGTATTAGGCATGTCCGGCGTTTCATTCTGGGTAAGCGTTATGCTGTGAGGCAACCATACAGATGTGCCATCATCTAGCTCAACACTACCGTAGTTACCGTAAGCAACTTGCCAATTGCGGCAACCTTGGCAATAGCTCTCTAGGGTATTAACCAACCCTTTTTCAGTTAGGGTGAATTTATCACCGTCTAGCGGTAAGCCTTTTACCCAAGACAATAGTGATTCCACCGGAATGACCATTCCCGTAATCTGATAAATAAGTGGTTCTGGTAAAGCATCTACATACGTTTCACCGTCAGCCTCTAATACCGACTGCTGCTGGGTAACGTAAAGGTTAACCAGACTTACCCCTAGAAAATTGGTTAATCGAAAATCAAAATCACCGGAATCGTTTTTCCAGACTAAATTAAGGCTGGCCGCTTCCTTTCCTTGGCGAAATGCAATTTTTCCGCGCATTTGCCACTTATGTACTTCAGCAACTTTTTCAAGTTGGGCCGTGAGGTTTACCGCGTTTTCTGGGCCTTTGGGAGCGGTTGTGCATGCGCTCAGTACGAAGCAGAGAAACAACAGTAGGGAAATAAAGCGAATCATTAAGGCGCGTTACCTGTATAAAAATAAAACACATTTAATTGTGACATTATGGGAACACAGTTTCACCAACACTTTCAATCATTTTGGGTTTTTCGTACAATGCCGCTCCGACGTTGCCAGCACAGATTTTAATGACTTTACTCGCCCTCGGTATTAACCACAAAACAGCACCAGTAGCACTTCGCGAAAAAGTGGCCTTTACACCGGATTCTCTGGTGGAAGCGCTTGCGAGTTTAAAAAAGCTGGAAGGCGTAGATGAGTCTGTCATTGTATCGACCTGTAACCGCACTGAGCTATACGTCAATACTCAAGACGACACCGGCCAAAAGCTTCTACAATGGTTAAGTGACTTCCATCACTTGGATGTAGAAGAGATTGCCAATAACAGCTATGTGCTCGCGCAGGATGAAGCGGTAAAGCACATTATGCGTGTAGCCAGCGGACTTGATTCACTGATTTTGGGAGAACCTCAAATCTTAGGTCAGGTGAAGCAGGCGTTTGGTGATGCAAAACACTCAGGTATGGTGAGCAGCGAATTTGATAAGCTGTTTCAACATACGTTTTCGGTGGCGAAGCGAGTTCGCAGTGAAACAGATATAGGTGCAAACGCGGTAAGCGTGGCATATGCAGCCGTTCAGTTGGCCAAGCATATATTCGCTGAACTACCAAAACGTTCAGTGTTATTAGTGGGAGCTGGCGAAACCATTGAGCTTGTGGCTCAGCATTTGAAAGAGCAGGGCGTGAGCTGTTTGGCGGTGGCGAATAGAACCGTAGCCCGCGCAGAGGCCTTAGCCGAAACACTAGATGCGAGTGTGTTTACCTTATCGCAAGTGCCAGAGCACTTAAAAGACTTTGATATCGTGATAAGCTCTACCGCTAGCCAACTGCCCTTAATTGGCAAGGGGATGGTGGAGAAAGCCCTTAAACAGCGCAAAAATATGCCGATGTTTTTGGTGGACTTGGCGGTACCACGAGATATTGAGTCAGAGGTTAACGAGCTAGGCGATGCCTATCTTTATACTGTTGATGATCTGCAGCATATTGTTCAGAAGAATTTAGAAAACCGCGAGCAAGCAGCAAAAGAAGCGGAAAAGCTCATCGACAAACAAGCTGGCGACTACATGACGTGGAAGCAGTCGCAGCAATCGATAGATTTAGTAAGACAGTATCGCCAAAAAGGCATGGCACAGCGTGACGATATTGTGGAAAAAGCCAAAGCGCAATTAGCGGAAGGTAAAAATGCCGAAACGGTATTAGAAGAAATGGCGTATAAATTAACCAATACGCTATTGCACCCAACAACCTTAGCGTTACGCGAGGCTGCCATGCACGATGACCCGGCATTGAGCCGATGGATGGGACAGGCATTAGATTTATCTGACTTTTCGTCAGACGATAATAAATAAGGTAATAAGAAGCATATGAAAGAGTCGGTAGTTAGGAAACTCGAACACTTAGTCGAGCGTTTCGAAGAAGTTCAGGCGTTGTTAGGCGACCCTGGAGTTATCGGCGATCAGGATAAGTTTCGCAACTTGTCAAAAGAGTTCAGTCAGCTAGAAGATGTAGTGGCAGGCTTTAATGCTTATCAGCAAGCACAAGAAAACTTGGCTTCAGCGCAGGAAATGCTGAATGAAGACGACGCCGAAATGCGCGAGATGGCGCAGGAAGAGATGAAAGATGCCAAGGCGGAAATTGAACGCCTTGAAACTGAACTTCAGGTGCTACTCCTGCCAAAAGATCCTAACGATGATAACAACTGTTTCTTGGAAATTCGCGCTGGTGCGGGTGGTGACGAAGCGGCAATATTCGCAGGTGACTTGTTCCGCATGTACAGCCGTTATGCCGAAAGCCGTGGCTGGCGTGTAGAGTTAGTAAACGCCAATGAAGGTGAGCATGGTGGTTATAAAGAAGTCATTGCGAATGTTAGCGGCGATGGCGTGTACGGCGTATTGAAATTCGAGTCGGGCGGTCACCGCGTACAGCGTGTACCAGAAACCGAATCACAAGGCCGTATCCATACCTCGGCATGTACCGTGGCGGTATTACCAGAAATTCCAGAGTCGCAGGCAATTGAAATTAATCCTGCAGAGCTTCGCATCGATACCTTCCGTGCATCAGGTGCGGGTGGTCAGCACGTTAACAAAACCGACTCGGCTATTCGTATTACTCACTTGCCAACAGGCTTGGTAGTGGAATGTCAGGACGAGCGTTCACAGCACAAAAACCGTGCGAAAGCGATGTCGGTACTTCAAGCGCGCTTAAATCAGATTGAAGAAGAGAAGCGAGCAGCAGAAGAGGCTTCTACTCGTAAGAGCCTAGTCGGTAGCGGTGACCGCTCTGAGCGAATTCGTACTTATAACTTCCCGCAGGGACGTGTAACCGACCACCGTATCAACCTGACTATTTATCGTTTAGACGAAGTAGTGGAGGGTGACCTTAAGCAGCTTATCGACCCAATTTTGCAAGAGCATCAGGCCGATTTGCTGGCCTCTCTTTCTGACGAATAACGCTGTCTTGTTACACAAACTGTTTATAGAAAAACAATGCGCATAGACAACGCCTTAGCATGGGCTGCTGAGCAACTAGAGGGTGGGGAGTCACCCTCTGTTGATGCCAAAGTCATGTTGGCGAACATTCTAGGTAAGTCACAAACTTACCTATTCACATGGCCTAATAAAACCTTGGATGCCGCCCAAAAAGCGCAGTTTGAAGCGGATGTGGCCAAGCGTAAACGGGGTGAGCCCGTGGCGTATATTATCGGCAAGCGTGATTTCTGGACTCTGTCACTGTTTACCTCGCCAGATACGTTAATTCCACGACCGGATACTGAAGTATTGGTTGAGCACGTGCTTAATTGGGCAAATCAACACTCCTCTGCATCCTTATCAATCTGTGATTTGGGAACAGGCACCGGCGCCATTGCGTTGGCATTAGCGAGCGAACTGCCAGAAGCATCCGTTACTGGCGTAGACTTTCAAGCGGGGGCGGTGAACCTTGCTACCCGTAATGCCCAAGCTAATAGCATAGCCAATGCGCATTTTGTTCAAAGTGATTGGTTTAGTGCGCTGGCAGGTCAAACCTTCGACATTATTGTTTCAAACCCACCTTATATAGAAGAATCCAGTCCATACCTTAATGAGGGCGACGTGCGTTTTGAACCAAAAACAGCATTAACCTCGGGCAGTGATGGTCTAGACGACATCAAACAGATTATTAATAACGCGCCGCAATATCTCAATAAAGGTGCCTTACTTGCATTCGAACACGGCTTTGACCAAGGGGCTGCGGTAAACGCTTTGCTCGTAGATGCGGGATTTGTAGAAGTCAAAACTGTTAAAGACTACGGCGACAATGACCGTGTAACGCTAGGACAGTGGCAGTAGTTTTCAACTTCCAAAGAAATTATCTTTCCTGTAGTTATCAAAATTTAATTGCAAACTTGCTAATATTTTGTTTTACATTAGTATCTATTAAGCGGTTGTAAGACCTCAAAAAGCACTAAGTTAAACAATCTCTTACACTACAGGACGTACCAGATGAATGATGACTTTCTTTTCGCAGAAGATGACGATGAAAATGAAGTAGATGATCTGGGTAGCTGGAAAGTACTCATTGTTGATGATGAACCCGAAGTACACGCCGTTACCAAGCTGGCGCTAAATGACTTTAGTTTAAATGGCAAAACCCTTGAGTTTGTTAGTGCCTATAGCGGAGAGGAAGCGAAGGCCATTTTCAAAACCCATGATGATATCGCCGTTGTGTTACTTGATGTTGTTATGGAGACTGATGACGCCGGTCTTAAAGTGGCGGAGTATGTTCGTAACGAATTAGACAATCATTTCACGCGTATTATTTTGCGTACTGGACAACCTGGCCAAGCCCCTGAAAAAGATGTCATCATTAATTACGACATCAACGACTACAAGTCGAAAACCGAACTGACCGCGCAAAAACTTTTTACTGTTATCATTGCAGCGCTCCGCTCATATCGAGATATTATCGTTATCGAAGAAAATAGACGCGGCCTTGAAAAAATTATAGATGCGTCTGTGGATTTATTTTCCTCCCGTTCCCTCGAAAAGTTCATGCAGGGGATTATTCAACAGCTGGCATCTATTCTGGGCTGTTCAAAGGATGCAGCCTACATTACTACAGCGGTGGCAACCACATCGCGTACTATTAATACCAGCAACAACAAATTGGGTGACGACGAACTATATGTTTTTGCTGGCAACGGTGAGTACGCCAGTAAGGAAGGGGTGCCTTTAAAAGACGCGATTAGCGCACAAGAATATGCCCTGTGCGCAAGAGCCATGCGCGATAAGCAAATTGTTTATGCAGAAGATCACGTTGTGGCTTATTGCAACAGTAAAAGCCACAATGGCGCACTCTTGTACTTGTCAGGATTACCGAGACGAATAGGGGAAAGTGATCGTCATCTGGTAAAACGCTTTTCAGACAGTGTTCAGCTTGCTTTTGACAACGTACTTAAAACCGTAGATGTTGAAGCGACGCAGAAAGAAATAATTGAGCGTTTAGGTCGAGCGTTAGAGCATGAGTCAAATGCATCAAATAATCTCACAAGAATGGTTGAAATGGCGCAACTGTTGGCAGAAAAGGTTGGGCTGAACGAGCAAGACATCCACGCATTACGCCTTGCCGTGCCACTCCATGATATTGGGACGTCTATAGTGCCTAAATCTATTTTGCACAAAACGACGCCGTTAACCGAAGAGGAAGTATTTAAAATACGTCAGCATGCTGAATTTGGTTACCAGATCTTGCGAGATTCAAGCCGGCCCACTATCCAACTTGCAGCAATGTTAGCAAAGCAGCATCACGAACGCTGGGATGGAAAGGGATATCCAGACGGGCTTAAAGGCGAAGAAATTGATATAAAAAGCCGTATTGCCACGTTAGTTGATGTGTTTGATGCACTGTTAAACGCAAGGCCGTATAAGCCAGCGTGGACAATTGATAAGGTTGAAGCCGTATTGAAAGAGGAAAGTGGCAAGCACTTCGACCCTGATTTAGTTCAGTGTATGCTAAATGACCTTCCGGCCTTTATGGCAATTCAAGCTCAATTCCCTGACGCATAATGATTTATTTCTCCGTTATTTACGTACTGTAATACGTTACAATAACAGCCTCTAGACAGGCGCCATAATTAAAACGAAGGCAGGTGCTACATGCACCTGTTTTTTTGAGTCTGCTACTCGTATTCTGAGTCTGTTGAATTTTGCATTGCTGTAAAACTAAATCGGCTCAATTAACACCTGTGTTAAAGTAACCAGAAGCAGCCTTACTATCTAATAAGAACAGGAACACATTATGTACATGATGGCTAAACACCTTCACATGACCGCCGTTGGCTTGAGCATATTATTTTTTGTCTTTCGCTTTATATGGAGTCAATTCGACGCTACAGCACTTAGCAAAAAATGGGTTAAAATTCTCCCTCATATCATTGATACCGTGCTATTAGCCAGCGCAATTTGGCTATGCATTATTTTGTCTCAATATCCTTTAGTTAATGCATGGCTCACATTTAAAGTTGTGGGCGTGGTGCTGTACATAGTGTTTGGATTGTTTGCATTGAAAAAAGCCAAAACAGCGTTAGGCAAATGGAGCTTTTTCGTAGCAGCGCTTGTTGTGCTTATGGCAACGGCTATGGTTGCTGTAACCAAACAACCTCTTTTTTAAGATTTAATTGGAAATAGATAATGTCTGAATCTCAACAGATTATTAATGTAGGTAACGTTGACGTTGCCAACCACTTGCCGTTTGTTCTGTTCGGTGGAATGAACGTACTTGAGTCTCGCGATCTCGCTATGCGTATTGCAGAACACTATGTTGAAGTAACGCAAAAGCTCAATATCCCGTACGTTTTTAAAGCCTCGTTTGATAAAGCGAACCGTTCATCTGTGACTTCTTACCGTGGGCCTGGCATGGAAGAAGGGTTGCGTATTTTTGAAGAAATTAAGTCGACCTTTAACGTTCCGCTTATCACTGATGTGCACGAACCGCACCAAGCAGCTCCCGTAGCTGAAGTGGTGGATGTTATTCAACTGCCTGCTTTCTTGGCGCGCCAAACCGACCTTGTGGTTGCAATGGCAAAAACCGGTAGCGTTATCAATGTGAAAAAGCCTCAATTCTTAGCACCGCATGAAATGCGTCACATCATAGGAAAGCTAGGCGAAGCGGGGAACGATAAGGTTATTCTTTGTGAGCGTGGTAGCTGCTTTGGATATAACAATTTAGTTGTGGATATGCTTGGCATGGACGCAATGAAAGAATATGCCCCAGTAATATTTGATGCGACTCACGCACTTCAAATGCCGGGTGGCCGTGCGACGTCTGCAGATGGTCGTAGAGCGCAAGCTGCACAGTTGGCCAGAAGTGGTATGGCATTAGGTTTGGCAGGGCTATTTATAGAAGCGCATCCTAACCCTGATGAAGCACTATGTGATGGGCCTTGCGCACTGCCGTTGGCAAAATTAGAGCCTTACTTGCAGCAGATGAAAGCACTAGATGAATTGGTGAAAGGTTTTGACGCGTTAGATACAAGTAATACCTAAGCTAGTATTTGATGGCGTATGCCGGTGCAAGCACCGGCATGCGTATCAGGTGTGTGAGTTGCTTATTCCGCTTCAGAAACGTTTACGCGCTCTTCACCTTTTGTCATTGCTAATAAGTTCTTGTGAAGCTGAACTTGCGTCTCTTCAGCTAAAATCGCTTTAGACTGCTTTTTCACAACAATGTGCGCATCGTTTTCTGGCAGTACTTCGGCCATTTTTACGCTGGTCATTGCTGTGTTGATTAACGATTGTAGATTGATCTTTTCTGGTTGTGCGTTAGCATTTGCAGCAGCGCTTACAAAAGCCATTACAGAAACACTAGCTAAAAGTAATTTTTTCATTTTCACACCTAATAAAAATAATTAAATAATTGTTGATGAATGTTAAAATGTTTAACAAATGTTCATCATAAAATGCTGAAATTAAATGTTCTTTTTTAATTTCGGGTAAATTATAGTCAGTGGGTGGTGAAAAATAAAACGAGTAAAAGTATGGGTTGTCATTAGAAAAACTAATGAATTTGTCATGCTTCGGTCACACTGGATTAAAAACGATATATGCATCGACGTTTACCCCCTCTCAACGCCTTGAAATCGTTTGAAGCGGCTGCTCGCCATTTGAGCTTTACTAAGGCTGCCGATGAGCTGTTTGTTACGCAAGCTGCCGTTAGCCACCAGATAAAAGCACTTGAAGATTTCTTATCGATGAAGCTATTTCTTCGAAGAAATAGAACCCTGCTTCTAACCGAAGAAGGTCAAGCTTATTTTCTTGAGCTAAAAGATATCTTCAAAAACTTACAAGATGCGACAGAAAGGCTACTTGCGAAGGGCAGTAAAGGTGCTATCACGGTAGCGATGCCGCCCAGCTTTGCGAGCCAATGGCTGGTACCCCGTATTCATAAGTTTAGTTTGGCGCATCCAGACATCGACGTACGCATCAAGGCAGTTGATTTCGATGAAGGCTTCTTAGAAGACGATGTAGACGTTGCGATATATTACGGTAAAGGTCGTTGGGCTGGTCTTCAAGCCGATCAGCTACATCGAGAGTTTCTTACTCCGCTTTGCTCTCCAATGCTTTTTCAAGGCCCCAAACCTTTATCCAGCCTGTCTGACTTACGGCACCACGTGTTGCTTCACGACTTAAGCCGTACTGCATGGAAAAATTGGTTGAAGCATGTAGGTGTGGTTGGCGTAAACGTTAACCAAGGACCGGTTTTCAGTCACTCCATGCTAGTTTTGCAAGCCGCTGCACTCGGTCAAGGCATTGCGTTGGGTAACACGGTACTTGCAAGGCCGGAAATTGAAGCGGGAAGGCTAGTTATGCCGTTTGAAGAACGAGTGGAGAGTCGCGATGCGTTTTATCTCGTGTGTGAGGAATCACAGGCTGAACTCGGTAAGATTGCGGCATTTAGAGACTGGATCTTAGCGCTGGTCGAAGCTGAACAAGAGGACTTGTTGTAATATGACTAAGTTGAACACCATTGCTGAACAGCCTAGTTTTGACATTGAATTGCATGAAGCCGATAAGCCCTTAGCGTGTTTGATACTAGGCCATGGAGCCGGCGCCGGTAAGGAGCATGAGTTCATGCAAGACATTGCGAAGGAACTTGTTGCTAGAGGTATATCAACCGTTCTTTTTAACTTTCCCTATATGCAAACCATAAAAGCTACCGGTAAGCGTAGGCCTCCCGATAAAGCCGATAAACTTATGTCACATTTTACTGCGGTGATTGAAACCTGCAGCAAAGATAACAAAGCCTTGCATAACTTGCCTGTGTTCATCGGTGGAAAGTCGATGGGCGGGCGTATGGCGACCATGGTGTACGAAGCGGTGAGCAATGTAAAAGGCGCGATAGCGCTGGGCTATCCGTTCCATTCTCCTGGTAAGCCAGAAAAAACACGCACCGACCATCTGCAAACGGCGTCTAAGCCTTTGCTTATTATTCAGGGTGAACGAGATACCTTTGGTACAAAGAGCGAAGTAGAGGATTACAAAAAGCGCAGCGTATTATCTACAGACATTGAATGCGCCTATTTAGACGACGGCGATCACAGTTTTAAGCCTCGCAAAGCAAGTGGCAAAACGCAGGAAGAACATATTGTTACCGCTGCCACGCTTACCGCTTCTTTTATTGAAGCCCATTTAAATAATTAATGGTTAATTAGAAATCAGAGCGAAAGACTAATTTAATGAAAACTGAAAAACTTAGGTTTGCCACCGTTGCTAAACCTTATCTTATTATTGGCGCATTGCTAGCGGGCCTTTCTGTCGTGCTAGGTGCGTTTGGCGCACATGGTTTAAAAAGCGTCTTAACTGCACAGCAGCTCAACACGTTTGAAATTGGCGTGCGTTATCAAATGTATCACGCATTAGCCTTGCTGATTTTGCCTGCGCTGTCAGGCGTTGTCTCATCGACGTGGGCAAATCGGGTAGCGTTTTGTTTCGTTACCGGTACGGTGTTGTTTAGTGGAAGTTTATACGCGCTAGGAATAAGCAGCATAAAATGGTTTGGCCCGATAACCCCTTTGGGTGGCATGTTCTTTATTATCGGTTGGGTGTTGTTAGTGATTGGGCTGATAAAGGGTCATGATTTAAACAAGCAACAAAAAGAAGAGCAGAACAAAACTCACCACATGCCGGGGGCAGGTAATGTCTAACACCAGTATTTTAGGTTATTGCCGACCTGGTTATGAAAATGATACGGCTAACGAGCTTACCTCTCGTTACGGTGAAGCCCAGTGTTATGGCTACCCAGTATCTAAGAAGAACAGTGGCTTTGTACTTTATCATTTATATGATGCCAAGCAGCTTGAGCAAACCATTACCCAGTTTGCTGTTCACGACAGTATCTTCCCTCGTCAGCTGGTGGCAGTTTTTGCCACGCTAAACGATATAGAGAAAGAGGACAGGGTAGGGCAAGTGCTCGAGGCTTTGAAAGAGGTAGAAAAACCATTTCAAATTTTTGGCGCCATAGACGTCGAATACCCAGATACAGAAGAAGGTAAAACCCTCGCAAAGTTCTGCCGAAAGTTTACGGTTCCTCTTCGCCAAGCCCTAAGAAAGGCGGGATGGCTCACCGCAAAGGAAAATTTAGGTAAACCAAAGCTACATATTTTCTTTGAGTCATTTGAGATTTGCCATATTGGCTATACATTACCCAGTCATGCTAGTGGCGATCACTTGGGTATTTGCCGGTTAAAGTTCCCAAGTGATGCGCCGAGCCGCTCGACGCTTAAACTTGAAGATGCCTTAGTGAATATGCTGAGCGACAAACAGCAGGCTAAGGTACTTCGAAGCGGTGGACGTGCCGTGGACCTAGGTGCATGCCCGGGCGGTTGGACATATCAGCTGGTGAAGCGCGGAATGTATGTTGAAGCTATCGACAATGGACTTGTAGCCGATAGTTTAATGAGCACGGGCTTGGTTGAACATCACGCGGCAGACGGGTTTACCTATCGACCACAATTTGGTCGTGTAGATTTGCTGGTATGTGATATGATAGAGCAACCCGATAGGGTAGCTAAATTGATGGGTGATTGGTTAGTTAAGCACTGGGCAACGCACGCAATATTCAATTTAAAGTTACCTATGAAACAACGTTATGAAACTGTAGTTGAAGCCATGACGTTGCTAAGAGGCCGATTAAATGCCTTGGAAGATGCATTTGCGGTGAAGGTGAGGCATCTCTACCACGACAGAGATGAAGTTACAGTAACAATTGTTCGCACTTCAAAAGATGAGGTGTGATTTTGTTATTTTTCAAAAAAGTGTCATTAATTAATAAGTTATTGATACTTAAAGAAAAGAATTAATGGTGGCGCGGATTTTGGCAAACGAATTTAAGGTTTATGCTAAAAAAGGTGTAAATCTGGTATAGAAATCCTTTATAATCCGGCCGTTTTTTTACTCTGAACCAATGAAAGTGAACTAATGTCAGACTTATCTCATTACAGAAACATTGGTATTTTCGCCCACGTAGACGCGGGTAAAACTACCACAACAGAACGTATCTTGAAGCTTACTGGTAAAATCCATAAAACTGGTGAGGTTCACGATGGTGAATCAACAACTGACTTCATGGAGCAGGAAGCTGAGCGTGGTATTACCATCCAGTCAGCGGCAACAACCTGTTTCTGGAAAGATCATCGCATGAACATCATCGATACTCCGGGACACGTTGACTTTACAGTTGAAGTATATCGTTCACTTAAAGTACTAGACGGCGGTATCGGTGTATTCTGTGGTTCTGGCGGTGTTGAGCCTCAGTCAGAAACTAACTGGCGTTATGCTAACGAATCAGAAGTTGCGCGTGTAATCTTCGTAAACAAACTAGACCGTATGGGTGCAGACTTTTACCGTGTAGTTGGCCAAGTTAAGAAAGTACTTGCTGCAAACCCACTAGTAATGACGCTTCCAATCGGTATCGAAGACGAGTTTACAGGTGTTGTTAACCTTCTAGATATGAAAGCGTACATCTGGGACGATTCAGGTCTTCCTGAAAACTACGAAGTTGTAGACATCCCTGAAGACATGGTTGAGAAAGCTCAAGAATATCGCGAGCAAATGATCGAAACTGCTGTTGAGCAAGACGACGACCTAATGATGGCTTACATGGATGGTGAAGAGCCGTCTCTAGAAGACATCAAGCGTTGTATCCGTAAAGGTACTCGTGACCTAGCGTTCTTCCCAACATACTGTGGTTCTGCATTTAAGAACAAAGGTATTCAGCTAGTTCTTGACGCGGTTGTAGACTTCCTACCTTCTCCAACAGAAGTTGATCCACAGGATCTAACTGACGAAGAAACGGGTGAGCCTACTGGTGAAGTTGCAACAGTATCTGTTGACGAGCCGTTCCGTGCACTTGCGTTCAAAATCATGGACGACCGTTTCGGTGCCCTTACGTTTATCCGTATTTACTCTGGTAAACTTAACAAAGGCGACACCATTCTTAACAGCGCAACGGGTAAGACTGAGCGTATCGGCCGTATGGTTGAGATGCACGCTGATGAACGTACAGAACTTACTTCAGCACAAGCAGGTGACATCCTAGCTGTTGTTGGTATGAAGAACGTTCAAACTGGTCACACATTATGTGATCCGAAGCACCCTTGTACACTAGAGCCAATGATCTTCCCTGAGCCAGTAATCTCGATTGCTGTTAAGCCAAAAGACAAAGGCGCTAATGAAAAGATGTCTATCGCTATCGGTAAACTAGTAGCAGAAGATCCATCTTTCCAAGTTGAAACTGACGAAGATTCAGGCGAAACCATCCTTAAAGGTATGGGTGAGCTTCACCTAGATATCAAAGTAGACATCTTGAAGCGTACTTACGGCGTTGAGCTAGAAGTTGGTCAGCCTCAGGTTGCATACCGTGAAACTATCACGCAAGCGGTTGAAGACAGCTACACGCACAAGAAGCAGTCTGGTGGTTCTGGTCAGTTCGGTAAGATTGATTACCGCATCCGTCCGGGCGAAACTAACTCAGGCTTCAAGTTCACTTCTTCTGTTGTGGGCGGTAACGTACCTAAAGAATTCTTCCCAGCCATTGAAAAAGGCTTCAAAGGCATGATGGAAGTGGGTCCACTAGCTGGCTACCCAGTACTAGATGTTGAAGTTGAGTTATTCGACGGTGGTTTCCACGCAGTTGACTCATCAGCAATCGCGTTCGAAATTGCAGCGAAAGGCGCATTCCGTCAGTCAATGCCAAAAGCAGGTCCTCAAATTCTTGAGCCTGTAATGAAAGTTGACGTGTTCAGCCCAGAAGACAACGTTGGTGACGTAATCGGTGACCTTAACCGTCGTCGTGGTATGATCAAAGACCAAGAAGCTGGCGCTACTGGCGTTCGCATCAAGGCTGACGTACCTCTATCTGAGATGTTTGGTTACATCGGTCACCTACGTACTATTACATCTGGTCGTGGTCAGTTCTCTATGGAATTCAGCCACTACTCAGCATGTCCTCAGAACGTAGCTGACAAAGTAATTGAAGAAGCGAAAGCACGTAAAGCTGCTAAGTAATTAGCCTTTGCGAACGTAAGCTGACTTTGGGTTAGCTTACGCTTCAAGAAATACTAAAAAGCCGGTCGCATGACCGGCTTTTTTTATGTCGGGTGTCCCATCCTGAAATACGTTTAGTACATCTTATATGGCAGAAACTTCCCTGACATAACTACGCTGACACGGTCACCTTTAGGATCGTTTTCGCGCTGTAAATCCATAGAAAAATCAATTGCACTCATGATGCCGTCGCCAAACTCTTCATGAATTAATTCCTTTAATGTAGTGCCATACACACTCACCAATTCATACCAGCGGTAAATAAGCGGGTCGGTAGGGACTTCTGTGGGTAACGAGCCTTTGTAAGGCACGATTTGAAGCCAAGCAATGGCTTCGTCGGTGAGTTCAAGTAACTCACCCACGGCTTCAGCTTGCTGCTTTGTCATGGCCATTTGTCCTAAGCAAGCTGCTGTACTCCATTCTTTTGACTGACCAACAACTTCGGCAATCTGACTCCACTTTATGCCTTTTAAAATTTTGGCTGACTGGATCATGTCGGTAACTTGGGTTCTCGATGTAATCATTTGCATTTCCTTAAAGGGTTAGTTAAACAAAATGAGCGTAACTAGATTGCTGAAAATAAGTGCCAGTATTAGCACCTTGTACACAAAAAGAGGGTGTCGTTTTACTAACGGCTCGTACGCCGTATGTTGTGATGGATTTGGGTAGCGAAGCGAAAAAAGAAACTCAGATAGTGAAGAAAATCGCTTATCAGGGTTCACATGCAAAGCACGCTTAAGGGCGCTATCAACCCAATTAGGTATTGGTCGATTAGGAGCCAATGCGGTTTGGTATTTTAACTTTTTCTGCTCGGCCAACGTGCGACAATGAGCGAGCTTTGTGCCATAGGGGTAACGCCCGCACAAAAGATAGTAGGTGAGTACGGCTAAGGAGAACAGATCAGAGCGCTCTGTGCCAACATTTCCTAAAAAGTATTCAGGTGCGGAAAAAAGTGCAGCGCCAGGAATAGGTGTGTCACTATAGAGGCTTGGGGCATCGGCTAAGGCTGCTGAACCCAAATCTATAATAGTACAGTGCCCTTGTTCGCTAATAATAATATTGTCGGGGCGTATATCCCTATGAACAATGCCCTGACGGTGCATTGCCTGTAAACCTTTACCAACCTGCTCGATTATATTCCTAACTTGCTCTAATGGCGGCGTAGGATTATCAACAGCCCATTGAGCTAGCGTTTGACCTTGAATATATTCACTTACGCTGTAAAAAGAAGAAGGAGGGTACGGTAAACCCAAATCAGTAAACGTTGGGCTTTTAATAACGTGTGCCGAATTAATCCGTCTCGAAAACCAGCTCTCTATTAGGAATCCATTTACCATTTCTGGTGATAGGGTAAAGTCGGTAGCCGGTGTTTTACAACCACAGGGCTGTTTCTGTGCGTAGCTTCACAAGACGAATTGGTGGCAATAAAAACATGGCTTCGGGCCGACGTATAAAGCTGTCGTTCTAGCTTCAGTCCATCAACATCATCACCCGTCTTAAAGTTTGCGGCAGCAGGCTCTTCGCATACATGTTCATCAGAATGCTGATTTGAGTAATGAATCGCAGCATCAGAAACCTCAGAATTGGTTATCAGTTGTTCGCCCAACGACCTGTTAAGTACAGATGAATGAGGTGAAGTTGAAACGCCTGTATACAGTGGGTGTCTGTGATCGTCTAGGCCATCATGGCTAGCTACAAGAACCTTTACGAGAAGTAAGGTGAGGTTGTCATCGCTTCCTCTAGTAAATGCCTCATGTACTACCAGCGCAGCTTGGTTTTCAGAAAGCGTATCGGCCTCACTGATTTTCATAAGAATGGTGGGTAGCGAAACAAACTCATAAACCCCGTCGCTACTTATCGAAAACGTGCTCGATGAGTTGAGGGTGAGTGTTGTGTGGTCGATGTCTATATTCGCTTTAACGCCTAATGCTTTAGTAAGATAACTCTGCGAAGGCTCACTTTCCGATACTTGACGATGAGGTTTTGTGAGTAAGACAGGCGACTGTGCGTTCTTAGAAAGAACTTGAATTTGACAATCCCCCACATGAAATACATCCATGTGATTGCCTGTTACCACTGCCACTGTTAACGTGCAAACATAACCTTTTTCTGGTGTATAGCAAAAGGGACTTCTTTGCGTACGTGTGTAAAGCAGCGCGTTTATCTCTTTAATAATGGTTTCAGCGCGCGTCTTAACCGACCATTGTTCCGGCGCCATATTAAACAGTTTAATAAACTGACTGGTAGCAAAGTCGCTAGCAACTTGGCTAACCGTACTGCTACTTACACCGTCGGCGATAACAAAAACGCTGCTTTGATCTGGGTTATCAGAAACATGAAAAGCGTATGCATCTTGGTTTATCGCTTTAACGCCGGCTGTAGAAAATGCACTTACACTGAGCGTGTTAGCTGGTGGGTTAATTGGGGCGTTTAACGCGGCTCGCTCATTCATGTTTAATTGCTTCTTACCTGCATATTTAATTATGAGCCCAATTAGTTATTTCCAAGGAAACGGATAACGCCATCATGACGTGTCTTGTAGGGGCAAGGCATGATGGCTTTAAGATAAGCGCTTTAGTTAAATAGGCAGTGTTTGCGATGCAGCGGCTTTATCAACAGGGATAGTACGTTTGGGTAGCGTCTTAACGTGGGTGGTGTACAGGGTTAGTCCAGTAAAGGCGAGGCCACCAACAAGATTTCCAAGTGCAGTTGGGATCTCGTTCCAAATGAAGTAGTCCATAACCGAGAAGTCGCCGCCCATAATAAGGCCAAATGGGAAAAGGAACATGTTTACTACTGAGTGCTCAAAACCCATAAAGAAGAACAGCATGATTGGCATCCACATGGCTAGTACTTTTCCGCTAACGTGGGTTGAAATCATTGCACCCACTACGCCTAGCGACACCATCCAGTTACACAACATGCCGCGAATAAAAATGGTGAACCAGCCTGCAACGCCGTGTTCTGCGTAGCCCAATGTACGAGCTTCGCCAATGCTGGCTACCTTAGTCGCGATGGCACCGCCATCCACGTTATACCCCATGGTAAAAATAAACGACATCATAAAGGCCACGGTTAATGCGCCGCCAAAGTTACCTAAAAATACTAATCCCCAATTTCGTAGAATTTGTTTTGGCGTGACGCCAGGTCGCTGTGCAAGCCAAGCGAGCGGGGTAAGTACAAACACGCCGGTTAATAGGTCAAACCCCATAAGGTAGAGCATACAAAAGCCCACTGGGAATAACACTGCGCCAAGAAGAAACACGCCGGTTTGAACGGCAATGGTAACGGCAAAAACAGCGGCTAGGGCCAATATTGCACCTGCCATATAAGCGCGAATTAGAGTATCTCGTGTAGACATATAAATTTTGGCTTCGCCTGCATCTACCATCTTGGTTGCAAACTCAGCGGGGAGAAGATAAGCCATGGTTTCACCTCACGTTGTCGTTATTAATAAGTTGTCATCTGTATGTTGGCGTTTACTGTTTCAATGCGTTCCAGAAGATCAAAAAAAGGCGTCCGCAGCGCTCTCGTAAGAAAGAACTGGGGACGCCTTTGTCCGAAACTCATGCATTGTGGTAGCTAACAAATAAACCGTCGGTTATATGTACGCCTTTGTACTCTGAAGCCCGTTGGCAACTAATACTTGTATAAGCGCCTTCGTACTTTTGTTATCCATTTGTACAAAGCTAAAAAAGTGCCAATAACCAAAATGTACCTAAATGCGTTATTTATTGCTATTAAAAACAATGCTTTGTATAAATTCATGGCTGTGTTGATAGACGCTTGCGCCAAGGCACTATTAATTAGTCTGCACTAAAAAGGGGGGGAGTGTGAGTGTTTAAGGTGCAACCGGTTTAACCATTTCCTACTTTAATGCCTGTTTTAACATTTTTAACTGACGCTTCATGGTTGGATAAACTTTTGTCTCTTGTGTTCGGTGTGCGTATTTTTCATGCTCAAATAGTTCACACAGAAGTGTTAGTGCCTTGGTAGCATCTTCGTTTATCAAAGGGTTAACTTCACTCATAAAGGCGGACAAGGTTTTATTCCCTCTTTCTTTTCCTGTTTTAGCTTCAACGCATTTTATTGCGTTTAGTAAAACTCTGTGTGAGGGCGACAGTGTGTTGCGATGCGTATTGGGTAAAAAATAAAGTGCTAAAATAAGCCCAATTAGGCCAATGGCGGAAAGAAATACAACTCGCATTTTTTGCGGCGTTAGCGAGCCTAGTAATTCTTCAAGCATGTTGGTTTGCGCAGTATTGTCAAAGCCCAGTACCCATTTACTCCATGAGTAATCGAGCTGTTGAAACCAGCTTTGTAACGTTGCAAAAATGGCAGCGTTGCTAAGGTCGCCCAAAATACTCGCTTCACGAGACTCCCCAAGCTCTTCCAACGCACGTTCAAGCCCGAAGGTTAAGCGTGACGGTGCCACCATACTCGTTGGGTCGTGTCGAATCCATACACCATCAATAAATGCTTCCACCCACGCATGTGCATCGTACTGCCTTATTTGCAGCACATTGTCATTAAGTGCGCTTCCGCCCTGGTAGCCTGTCACCATTCTTGCCGGTACCCCTGCGGCGCGAAGCACATACACCATGGCGCCTGCGTAATGGGCACAAAAACCTGAGCGTTCTTCAAATAAAAAACGGTCGATGGGGTCGGTAGGCATGGCGTTCGGCGATAGGGTGTAGCGGAAGCCCCCTTGATTAAATTCACGCATTATTGCGCTAACAATTTGCTGTGCGCTTGAGTATTGTTTGGCAAGTGTCTGTCCCCATGCTCTGGCTTGAGGGTTGCCATTCATGGAAACCTGAAGGTTTAGTTGCGATTCAAAATTTCCTATTCCGCTAGTGATTTGCGCAGTTGGATAGTAGCGCAGATAAAACGCTTTTTTACTGGATATTGGGCTATTCGCCCTTAACGTAAAATCAAAAAGACTTCTTACGAAAATACTGTTCTCGCGGTTGTTGGGTGTCGAAGGCGCTAGCGCAAACAGCCACGTTTGCTGTGTGGGTTCCACGATCAATTCATAACTTATCACTTGAGGCGTATTTTCCTCGGCCAGAGCTGACAAGGGTGTTGGCTTGCCCATGTAAGCTAACTGCTGCTCTGCCTGTTTGCGTTTGTTGCTAATAGACCAGGTTTTCCCGTCAAAATGTTCTAAGGTCATAGCGCGCCAATACCTGGACGGTGCAACAGGGACTGCTTCTGCGTTTTCAAATGTGGCGCTGAAAGCCAATTCAGATGAACTTGCAAGTGACGCAATATCACCAGGCGTCACCGTGTCAGAAAGCCCGGTTTCAGTCGACTTTGACGTGGGCATCTGCCAAAGCGGAGGGAGTTGGGGAAGCAGTAAAAACAGTAGCAGCGCGATAGGGAAAGCTTGGACAATAAGTACGGTCACGAATTTAATGCTTTTTGATTTGGGTACTCCTGCACCGTGATAAATGGCAGTCGCGAATAGCAGCAGGGCCAGTATTCCTGTATAGCCAATCCACGCAAATACGCTTAGAGACGAGATAAATCCGCAGCCGATCAAGAACAAACAGGTACATACAATTAAGTGAAAATCTCGTTTTTTCTCAACCAGCATGATTTTGAGCGCGCACGCGACGGTCAATAGGTTAATCATGCTATCAAGCAATCCTACTGAAAAGCCGAACCACGATAATGCGAACACTGCCAATATTGCCAGCAAGTTAACCGTGCGTGATGTTGGCAAACTATTCAACGCACTAAGGCCTGCGGCTCTCACTATCACAGCACACCCACCTAGCATAATTACCCATGTCATAAGCGGCGCGGTAAGAGTAAAAAGAATAAGAGAGAAAGCTATGCAGAGCATAAGCACAGCCACGGACGTTGGTTGGCTAAACACGCTTTTAACAACGGTTAATTGCGTTAAACGGCTTAAGATAGCGGAGCTCATTTCGTTGACCTCGCCCTTTCATTCTTTATGGAAGATATTGAGACCGTTTTATTTGAGGTTGAAGAAGCTTGTGATGAATGCGAATTCAAACACGCAAGTGCACTAAGACATTCGTGCATTTGTTTTACCCCGTGAGCAGGGGCAATGTTAAGCCCTTTGTACTGTATTCCAAATACCCGGTCTGCGCCTGTCCAAGACAATGTTGCATAGGTAAGCGCCGACACGGCAGTTTCCACATCTATGTTTGAGGGAACTGAAAGTACAAAACTGTCGCTTTGCAAGGAGGTAAAGGATTTCGAAACCCAATTTCCGTTTTTCGCCACATGCTTCCATGATACGCGATTAAGCGGCTGTCCAACTTCGTAATCGTTTAATGCGTAAAAGTCTTCGTTACTTGTAAGGTCGTTAACCTGACTGACGCTATCCGACTCATTAGAACTCGCTACCTTATTAACAGTGACCGGACCTTCTTGAGGTTTTGCGTAGACAGTGACTTGTTGGTCAAAATCGAGGTGGGTCCAGCATTTGTATAATCCCAACGGAAAATCGCATGCAATGGTTAGTCTGCCGAGTGCAAATCGCCCCCGTACTGGTATTGGAAGAGGCACGCTGAGGGTTTGCGTTTGTTTTGTATCCGTAACTTCATTGTCGTTTAAAGAAAAGCTGTACGTCTGCTGAGCCACTGAAATGTTTTCATTGCTTGCATGAGCAGTCGTATCCATGGGGCGCACTGTATTTAGCCACTTTATTGCTAATACGCCATTGCACGTTTTCGTTGGCGCTGCCGCGTGAGGGATAACCTGAAGCTGCAATTCACCCTGTAAGTTACAGTGAAATGGACTGGGGGGCGTCGCTTTAAGCGCTAAACGCGCAAAGTTTTGATGAGTGTAAAACAGCGTTAATAGCATAATGCTTAAGCACAAATAGCTAAGCAGCAACATCAAGTTGTTTTGGTAGTTAGTGCCAAGTAAAAACAAACACAGCGATAGAATAATAAAAGACCAACCGAATCCGCTCGGCAATATAAAAATACTGTTTACGTTGAGGTGATGTTCGTGAGAAGCCGGAACTCGCCTGTCTAACCACTTTAATAGCCTGCGTTGTAGGTAATTCGAAAGTGAAGCTGGCATTCTACGCACCTTTAGCGCTCCGAAAATTCATGAATGCTAGGCTGCCAGTGGGTCAATACTATCGAGTAATTTCTGGCTCAGTTTTTCACCGTCAAAAGCATGGGTTTGCTGCCCTTGTGCCAACTGATGTGAAGACAATGTTAGCCTATGAGCGGTAATGGCCACGAAGACGGCCTGTACATCTTCGGGAGTAACATATGATTTTCCAGAAACAAACGCCCAGGCTTTGGCACCTTGGAGTATCGCTCTACTCGCTCGTGGCGATAGGGGATTAGGGTAATCATTACTTTCTCGACTTTCACTCACCAATCTTAGAATGTAATGAATAATGGCATCGCTGGTATGAATAGCGGCTACCTCTCGTTGCATCTCGCACAAATTCTCCTCATTTAGTATTTGTGCAAGCGGTGCTGATGCATCCTGTTGCAATAGCATGGCTTTTTCTGCTTCCCACGCTGGATAGCCCAAAGAGATACGCATAAAGAAACGGTCGAGTTGGGACTCTGGCAAGGGATAAGTGCCCGATTGATAGCTTGGGTTTTGTGTAGCAATAACAAAAAATGGAGAGGGTAGCGCGTGGGTTACACCATCGATACTTACTTGTCGCTCTTCCATCGCTTCTAACAGAGCGCTTTGTGTTTTGGGGCTGGCTCTGTTTAGCTCGTCCGCTAACACCACTTGGCTAAAAATAGGGCCGTGTCTAAACGAAAAGCGCTTTGCCTCGTCTTGTTCATTACTATGAAAAATGTTTACGCCCAACATATCTGATGGGAGTAAGTCAGAAGTAAATTGAATGCGAGAATATTGTAGGCCAAAAACTTGTGAAAGCGCATGAGAAAGGGTGGTTTTACCCATTCCCGGTAAGTCTTCAATTAATAAGTGGCCATTGGCAAGTAAACAAGTTATTGCGAGTTTTAATTGGTGATCTTTACCAATAATTTTCTGACTAAGAGCCCGCTGTACGTTAATGATATCTTGGCGCATATGATTGTCACTTAAGTTTAAAGTTACTCTGTCACACTACGTATTAAACAGTGAGAAAGCGATTAAGGCTTTTCTAAGGATGTTGCGCAATGATGTTTAAGTTCATGTCTGAGTTCATGTTCTAGCTTACATGTTTAGCGAACGGTAACGAGTGCCGACAATGTGGTGTTTCGAAGGTCACTACTTCTTAATAATAGCAACGATAGTGAAAGGCTTTCTATTGAATTACCTGTTAAATTTTATACGCAGGTATATCAGCGACTTGATGGTTCGTTGCGTTGTTTCTCCTATGTTCTTAATGTTGTTAAGGCGACGTCTATTTTAAAAAAAGTAAAAACGGCTTACATGGACTTTATCGACAGCAGATACGACGGGATGGGAAGCAGTAAAACGTCACTTTCTTGCCTTATTAGCATAGATTCCCGCAAAACATCTGTTATTAAGTGCTGCGTAGTTTATCTGTGTTGTCTATAATGGTGCCTCTTAAAAAGGAAGTAGTTATGAAAAGCATTGAAATAGATGACGATTTATATGCCTTCATCGCCAGCCAAACGAAGCATATTGGTGAGAGTGCATCACAAATTTTAAGACGTTTACTTTTGCCTGAAGACGGTGCCGTGTCCCACGGTGTCCAGCATGGTGGGGCTTCATCTACATCTGTAAAAACAAGCGAACCAAAAAGTACAGACGTTGTAGAAACCGCAGATAACGGAAGTGAGTCAACACCCGAAGTTGAAACTCAAGTGGCGACTAAAGTACAAACCAAAGCGCCTACTAAAGCGACAGCCAGTTCAGCAGTTAAAGCAGCGCCAAAGGCTGCAGCGAAGAAAGCTCCAGCTAAAGCAACGGCAGCAAAAGCGCCTGCGAGCTCAAGGGCAGCTAAAAAGGTTTCGGAAGTTTCTTCAGTAACGCCAGCAACAGAAGCTCACTCGAAAAGAGACATTCTTGAAGCGGTGTCAAAAGATGCATTAGGCACATTTACCAAGCGCGTTGATCAATTCCTGTTTGTTTTAAGTGCAGCGCACAAGCTTAATGCAGAAAACTTTACTCGTGTTGAAAGTATAAAAGGTAAAAACCGTACGTACTTTGCGACAAGTAAGGCGGCATTGTTGGAAAACGGCAGCAGTACTAATCCTAAAGCTATCCCTGATAGCCCGTTCTGGGTGGTAACAAATAACAATACTGCCAAGAAAACGAATATGCTGGAACAAGTTTTGCGTAACTTAGGCTATCAACCCGATGTTATTGAAACCGTGATTGCGCGTTTCTCTTCAGAAGGTAAATAGCAAGCCAAGGTATAGAACAACGAAACTTCTAAATAAGGATTTTTTTCATGGCATTACATCCGCAGGCTGGACAGCATGCAGCAAAAGAGCAACTCATTAACGTAGCGCAGTTAGTGAGCCAGTATTACAGCTATAAACCGGATATGAATGACCCGGGTCAAGCGGTCTCTTTTGGCACGTCAGGTCACAGAGGTACAGCTTCCAACGCTACGTTTACCGATACCCACATCAGTGCAATTTGCCAAGCATTGGTAGAGTATCGTAAACAAGAAGGTATCGACGGTCCGCTGTTCGTTGGTAAAGATACCCACGCGTTATCTGAGCCTGCCATGATTACCGCTATCGAAGTTTTGTGTGCAAACGGTGTCAATGTTGTCGTGCAGCGCGCAGACAATGAAAGCATGGGCTATACGCCGACACCTGTTATTTCACGTACTATTATTCGCTACAATCGCGCAGGTAACACCGACAAGGCAGATGGTATCGTCATTACGCCTTCTCATAACCCTCCTTCAGACGGTGGATTTAAGTACAACCCGCCTCATGGTGGACCTGCCGATAGCGACGTAACCAAGCAAATTCAAGAACGCGCGAATGAACTAATTGCCGATGGCAATAAAAACGTTAAGCGCATTGATATTCGTCAAGCTACCGCGCGCAAATTGGTTCGTGAAGAAGACTTCATGGAACCTTATATTGAAGACCTAGCGAACGTTATCGACATGGAAGCGATTGCAAAAGCTAACTTAAAACTAGGTACAGACCCACTCGGTGGTGCAGGTGTCGGATATTGGTCGCGTATTGCTGAAAAGTATGGATTGGACATTACCGTTGTTAACGACGCGGTTGACCCACAGTTTGGTTTTATGCGCCGTGACAAAGACGGTAAGCTTCGCATGGATTGTTCGTCTGCCTATGCGATGGCAGGGCTTATCGAGCTGAAAGATAACTTTGACTTAGCTTGGGGCAATGATCCTGACTTCGATCGTCACGGTATTGTGTGCAAAAGTGCGGGCCTTATGAACCCAAACCATTATTTGGCCGTGGCTATTAACTACCTTTATACCCACCGTCCAGAATGGCCTAGCGATTTAAATATCGGTAAAACACTGGTGTCTAGCAGTATGATTGACCGCGTAGCCAACAGTTTAGGTAAACCTTTGGCTGAAATGCCGGTAGGCTTTAAATGGTTTGTTGATGGTTTATCAAACAGCACTATTGGTTTTGCGGGTGAAGAAAGTGCTGGTGGAATTTTCCTTGAACGCAATGGAAGCACGTGGGCGACAGACAAAGACGGCTTTATTCTTTGTTTGCTGGCAGCTGAAATCCTAGCCATCACAGGCAAAGATCCTGGCGAGCACTACAAAGCGCTAACGGAAAAATTTGCAGCGCCGGTTTACAGCCGTGTTGACGTGGCAGCAACACTTGAACAAAAGCAAAAGCTTTCGGCGATGGATGCATCTGTCGTCACTAGCGATACGTTGGCAGGCGAGCCTATCACTGCCGTTCAAACCCATGCGCCAGGTAATAATGCGGCAATTGGTGGCGTTAAAGTATCGACAGAAAATGGCTGGTTCGCAGCGCGTCCTTCTGGCACCGAACAAATTTATAAAATCTATGCGGAAAGCTTTAACGGTGAAAGCCACTTACAGGATCTAATTGCTGAAGCCGAAGCCTTAGTCGGAAAAATAATTAAATAAGTACAAAAATAAATCACTTTAAATTCTTTTTTGTAAATCAATTGTTAAAAATCGCATGAATGCATACGAATTCATGCGATTTTTTGTTATTTTAACAAAATTATTACAACATAATCGTTTAAGCGCTGCTATATTGCTGTCATATTCTGAAGTTATTCTGTAATTAAATTACGTTTTCGGTGTGTAAACACCGCTTCTACTTAAGAGTGAGACGCAAAATGAACGCAAAAGCGACCAAGACGCAACCCTCTCCAGTGATCGATAAGGCTGCATTCAAAGCAGCGGTTATTAAACACTTACACTGCACGCTAGGCACCGACGAAAACAAAGCAAACAATCACGCTTGGTGGAAAGCAACGTGCGCTGCAATTCAAGAACAAGTACTTGAAGGGTTGCGCAAAACCCAGAAAAGTCATTACCTGAACGACACCCGCGCCGTTCATTATTTCTCTGCTGAATTCCTAATGGGCCGTTTGCTTTCAAACAACCTACAAAACTTTGGCCTATTCGATGTAGCGAGTGGTGCGTTGAAAGAGCTAGGTGTTGAAATTTCAGACATTCTTGAAGAAGAGCCTGATATGGCGCTAGGTAATGGTGGCCTTGGCCGACTAGCGGCTTGCTTCATCGACTCACTAGCGACAATGGAATTACCTGCAATAGGTTATGGTATTCATTACGAGCACGGTTTGTTCCGCCAAGAAATTAAAAGCGGTGCGCAAATCGAGCGTCCAGATAGCTGGCGTGACTACGGTAATCCATGGGAAATTTGCCGTCCAGAATCTATTCAAGAAGTATCGCTTTACGGCTATGTAGAGACTAAATACGGCGACAACGGACGAGTGCTGAAAGAATGGCACCCTGGCTCAATTGTTAAAGGTGTGCCGTGGGACATTCCGGTTGTAGGCTACGAAGGTAAAACCGTAAACGTACTGCGGTTGTGGCAGTCAGAAGCGTCTGACTACTTCAATTGGGACGTATTCAATGCTGGTGGTTATGTTGATGCACAGCGTGAAAATGTATCAGCTGAAACGATTTCAAAAGTACTTTATCCAAACGATGAGACCGAAGCGGGTAAAGAGCTGCGTCTTATTCAGCAGTACTTCTTCTGCTCGTGCTCGCTTAAAGACATTATCCGTCGTTACAAGCGTGCTCATGGTGACGATTGGAGCCGTTTCGCCGATCAGGTTGTTATTCAGCTAAACGACACGCACCCAGCTATTTCTATACCAGAGCTAATGCGCATTCTTGTTGACCGCGCAGAGCTTGGCTGGGATGAAGCGTGGGGGATTTGTACAAAAGTATTTGCATATACCAACCACACCTTGCTGCCAGAGGCACTTGAAAAGTGGCCTGCGCGCATGATTGAGAAGATCCTTCCTCGTCATCTAGAAATCATTTATGAAATTAACCACCGCTTTATGGCAGAGGTTGATAAGAAGTGGCCTGGCGACAATGCCATGAAAGCTAAGCTTTCAATCATTGAAGAAGGTAACGAGAAGATGGTTCGTATGGGCCACCTGTCGGTAATCGGTTCATTTGCCGTTAACGGTGTGGCAGAAATGCACTCTCGTCTTGTTAAGTCGTCTCTGTTCCCAGAGTTCGATGAACTATATCCAGGTAAGCTAACTAACGTAACCAACGGTATTACACCACGCCGCTGGTTGAAAGCGTGTAACCCAGCGCTGTCCAAGCTAATCGATAAAAAGATTGGTGAAGACTGGCCGCGCGACTTAGACAAACTGCAGGGGTTGGCTAAATTTGCGAGCAACAAAACGTTCCAGAAGCAATTCATGAAAGTGAAGCTTGAGAACAAAGAGTTACTAGCAGAGGAAATTCGCAAGTCCCTTGATATAGAAGTAGACGTTAACGCCATTTTCGATGTGCAGATTAAGCGTTTGCACGAGTATAAGCGTCAACACTTAGCGCTTCTGAATATTATGGCGTTGTACCGTCGTATTCTAGAAAACCCTGATTACGATATGCACCCGCGTGTATTTGTGTTTGGTGCTAAAGCGGCACCGGGCTACAAGCTTGCGAAAGATATTATCTTCGCTATTAACAAGGTAGCGGATAAGATCAACAACGATCCGCGCGTAAATAACAAGATTAAAGTAGCATTCTTACCAAACTACCGTGTATCACTCGCTGAAAAAATGATTCCAGCGGCAGACGTATCTGAGCAAATCAGTACGGCAGGTAAAGAGGCATCAGGAACCGGTAATATGAAGCTTGCGCTGAACGGTGCGGTAACTATTGGTACACTTGATGGTGCAAACGTTGAAATTGCTGAAGAAGTGGGCGATGACAACATCTTTATCTTCGGACTTACAGTAGAAGAAGTGAACGAGCTTAAAGCGAATGGCTATAACCCACATGACTACTACTATAAAGATCCAGAAATTAAAGCTGTGCTGGATTGGTTAGAAACGGATTACTTTACGCCAGGTAAACCAGGTGCATTGGTGTCAATTAAGCAAAGCTTACTTGATAACGGTGACCCGTACATGGTGCTTGCAGATTTCCGTGCTTATTCTGATGCACAAATTGCAGTTGATGCTGCATACCGCGACAAAGAGCGTTGGGCAGAAATGGCCATCATCAATACAGCGAAGATGGGTAAATTTACCTCAGATCGTTCAATTCGTGACTACGTAGAACGCGTTTGGAAACTTTCACCGTGTAAGATTGAAAGCTAATCGCAGAACCGTAAAGAAATAGCCCGGCAGTGGTACACTCGCCGGGTTTTTTATTACCCTCTAAATACTTCTTCATTGTTTCGTATTGGGTTCAAAATACGGCACAGTTTGTTCTTAACGTCACCAGAAATAAGTACTACAGCCATGTTTTTTGTCCAATATTAGGCTAATGTTGTACAAAAGTATAAGACGGTATACAAAATAATACGTTACTGTCGTTGCGCCTTTCGTAGCGCCATGGTTTTATATAACTAGTTGTTTTTAGTACCTCGAAGCGTAAAGCTCAAGGAAAACATCATGAGCCAACACACATCACTGGCAACCATTCCCAATCGCTATGCGTTTATCGATAGCATTTCGAAGCAAGCATCTCGCAGTGCTTCTATTTCATTGATGCTGGTCGATGTAGTGCGTTTTTCTGATGTGACAACCAGTCTGGGCATTCATGTAGGCGATCGCTTTTTACTTGAAATAGCCAACCGCATCCAACTCCTATTTGGAACTGCGGTATCGATTGGCCGTATCAGTGGTGATGTTTTTGGCATCGTTTTTCCTAATGAAAGTAATGAAACCGTAATGCGACAAATGTTCGAACGCTTAGTCGAGCATTTCAAAACGCCTATGCATTATGATGGTACGGCTTTTATTGCAGACTTTAACGTAGGTGTGGTGTGCAGTATTAAGAATGACTTTGATATCACTTCCTTTGTTTCCCGAGCGGAAACGGCTTTAAAACAAGCAAAAGAAAACAAATACGAAAATTACTTCGCGTTGACTAAGTCAGACAAAACCGACACGGGCAGAAGTTTGGCGCTAAAAGCAGATTTAAAACGTGCATTAGCACAAAATGAACTCGAGCTTTACTATCAACCAAAAGTCGATCTGACAACGCTAGAAGTAGTGGGGGCTGAGTGCTTACTTCGCTGGAATCACCCTCTTGATGGCGTCTTATTTCCAGGTCCGCTAATCGAAGCGGCCGAGTCGTATAATATGATGAGCGAACTGGGCTACTGGACGCTTGAGCAAGCCTTTAGGGCGCTCTCGGAATTGGACCTAATGAAGCGGTCTTTAATGCTGTCTGTGAATATTTCTCCTACACAGTTATACGACAACCAGTTAGTTCCAACCCTGACGATGCTGAGTCGTACGTATTCAATGCCGCTTTCGTTAATCGAGTTGGAGCTTACCGAGGACGTGGCACTGTCTAATTCATTAATGGTGAAAAAGCAGTTAGATGAGCTGCGAAGCTTAGGCGTATCTATTTCTGTAGATGATTTTGGTAAAGGGTATTCAAATCTTGCTTATATTCGAGATCTGGATTTGGATGCGCTGAAAATCGATAAGTCCTTTGTGATGGAACTTGAAGCTCACCCTGTTAATCGCGCCATTATCGAAGCGGCGAAAGTGATAGGGCATGCAAAAGAGTGCTGTGTAGTCGCCGAGGGCATAGAAACCGTAGAGCAGCTTCACATACTCAGAGAAATAGGGGTTACACAAGGGCAGGGATACCTATTCTCTCGCGCCATTCCATTCGTTGATTTCGTACAGCTTACCCAACAAGAGATAATTATCGGCAACTCGCCTAGACGCGCTCAAGCGTAGTATCTGAAAGTGCGGCAATCTGTAGTTCCGTTGTTCAATGCTTACAGCTACTGGGAATTAAACAGTGAGATAACGTGATTTTGAAGGCCTGTCTGGGTACACTGGAAGCATTCGAGATTAGACAACGTAGACAAAGCTCACACTTATGCAAGAACTTATCGAAAGCGGCCAATTTTTAACACTTTCTCGCCGTAATTCCGCATTATTTGAACGCTCTCATCAATTTACATTAGCTAATGGTACGCTCGTCGATATTACCGCACCTGGCATTATCAGTTTTTCAGTACAGCCAACCTCTAAGCCTAATAAACGCATTGTTTTATCGTGTGGTGTGCACGGTAATGAAACCGCACCTATCGAAATCTGTGATGATTTAGTTAAGGGGATCCTTACAGGGAACATAACGCTGGCACATGATGTTTTGTTCTTATTTGGCAACCTGCCAGCGATGGATATTGCAGAGCGTTTCGTTGAAGAGAACATGAACCGCTTGTTTAGCGGTGCACACTCGAAGGGCGAAGGTTTAGTGAACGCAGAGCGCGTTCGTGCTAAACAGCTCGAAGATGCTGTGGCGTCTTTCTTTGAAGCGGGAGAGGGCACCCGATATCACTACGACCTACACACAGCAATTCGCGCCTCAAAAAATGAAAAGTTTGCGGTATATCCTTATCTTCATGACAGAATACACAGCAAAGGGCAGCTGGCATTTCTCGCCGCGTGTGGTGTGAAAACCATATTACTGTCGGAAAGCTCGACAACCACCTTTAGCTATTTCTCGTCATATCAATACAACGCGCACGCGTTTACGGTTGAACTTGGCAAAGTGCGTCCATTTGGGCAAAACGATATGCGTCGATTTGAAGATGCGAAACAAGCGATAACGCAGCTAATTACTCAAACCGAGTACGCGCCTAAGGTTGATATGGATGACCTTGATATTTATCGCGTGAACCAAGTTATAAACCGAAACGAAGAACAGTTTACGCTTCATTTCGATGACGATACGCCAAACTTCACTGACTACCCTAAAGGCACGGTATTGGCTTCTGAACCGAGTAAAGAGTACATAGCAGAGCAGGACGGCGAAGCCATTGTTTTCCCGAATGCAAAAGTGGCCATTGGACAACGCGCCTTATTAACCGTTGTGCCTACTACGTTGGATAAGCTAGATGTTTAAACTTGATAGCCGTTTACACAATGATACATTTTTTGTCTGTGATCTCTCGCTGTGTCGTGTACTGTTAATGAACGATAGTCAGTTTCCGTGGCTTATTTTAGTGCCGATGAAAAATGATATTGCGGAAATTATCGATTTGTCAGAAGAAGAGCAGATTACTTTACTTAAAGAGTCTGCATTGGCATCAAAAGCCATGCAGTCCTTGTTTTCACCGCTTAAACTTAACGTGGCAGCACTAGGCAATGTGGTAAGGCAGCTTCATGTTCATCACGTCGCACGTTTTGAAAATGATTGTGCGTGGCCAAAACCTGTGTGGGGCAACCAGCCAGCAGTGGCGTATAACACAAACGATGCTCAGGCACTTGTTAAGTCTGTTAAGCAGTGGTTCGAAAACAACAGCTAGAGGGCGCACGCCCTTAATAGCGCAAAATAAACAGTTCACATTAAAAGGAGTTATGCATGATAGTTTCAACTACCCCAACGCTTGAAGGGCATAAAATTGAAGCTTATTACGGTATTGTTGTGGGCGAGGCCGTGATGGGCGCAAACGTATTTAAAGATCTTTTCGCCTCTATTCGCGATATCGTTGGCGGCCGTTCTGGGTCGTATGAAGAAGAGTTAACCACCGCACGTAAGTTAGCGTTTACTGAGCTTGAGCATGAAGCCAGAAGCATGGGCGCAAATGCTGTGGTTGGCATCGACTTAGATTATCAAGTGATTGGCGATAAAGGCAGTATGCTTATGGTGAGCATTAGCGGTACCGCGGTGAAAACAACCCCTTTATAAGATTATGAAGGGCGTATGCTTTGGTGAATTAACGTTTATCAATTAAGTGCCGATTAATACCAATCCGCATAGATAATTGCCCACTCATACGAACATTTTAAGTCTCGCTGAGTGGGTAATTGTCTATGCGGACTGGTATAAAATTGCGATAAGCAAAAAGCGACACAATCCAATCAAAAAAGGGCAGCCTAAGCGTTTCAAAAAGCTTTGCTGCCCTTTTCTATCTGTAAGACTAGGCTTTATTTGGCCGTATTTTCTATTGCTTGCTCTTCAACAGCATCAGCATCAATGGCAATCGTATCTACGATCACTGCGCATGCTGCATCACCCGTAATATTTAGCGCAGTGCGGATCATGTCGAAAATTCTGTCCAAGGCAAATAGCAGGGGTAAACCTTCAATGGGAATGCCGGCAGCAAGCAACACCGCAACGACCAAGAATGATGGCCCAGGAACGCCCGCTTGACCAACCGCGCCAAGGGTAGAGGTTAGGACGATGGCAACATATGCACCCATTGATAAATCTATATTGAAAAGCTGCGCAAAAAACACCGCTACCAAGCCATAATAAATGGCATTTCCGCTCATGTTGATGGTGGCGCCTAACGGCAGTACAAAAGATGCCGTTGCGTTTCTTACACCTAGCTCATTCTCTACTGTATTCATAGTGAGCGGAAGTGTCGCCATGGATGACGCGGTTGAAAGAGCAACCGCCTGAGGCTTTTTCATAGCCACGAGAAATGACTTAGCCGACGTTTTTGTAAATAGCTGTACCAAAAGCGGGTAAACTACAAAACCAAATACTAAAATTGCCGCAGTAAATACCAAGAAGAGTTTGAATACAACCATGAGCGCGGCAAAACCAAATGTTCCTACGGCCTCTGCCATTAAACCAAATACGCCGATAGGCGCGATTTTCATCACACAGTTGATCATCCATACCATGGCATCAACGATAGTGTTCACGCCATTTAAAATAGGCTCACGGTTCTTTTTAGGTTGTTTGGAAAGGGCGAGGCCAAAGAACAAGCAAAACACCAGAATTTGAAGAATGTTCGCGTTGGTTAACGACGCAAATACGTTGGTGGGGATCATACCTGTAACGGTAGCCCAAAATGAAGGTAGCTCACCTTTAGAGGCGTATTCACCAGAGAACATACCTTCTACCGCAGAAACGTCGATACCTATTCCTGGCTTAAACACTTCACCCATAATGAGGGCCAGTGTTACGGCAAGTGCTGACGTTAACGCAAAATAAGCAAGGGTAGATAGCCCCACTTTTCCTGCATTAGTGCTGTTGCCAAGCCCCGCAGCGCCAGAGATAAGCGCTACTGCCACCAGTGGAATGACCAGCATTTTAATTAAATTGATAAAAATGGCACCTAGTGGTGCGAACATTTCAGCGTTTTCACCCATAAAGGCGCCAACAGCGGTGCCAATAATCATAGCAATGACAACTTGTACGCCGATATTGCCCAGTAAGGATTGTTTTTTAGACACGTCTAGAACCTCTTAGAGTGTGTTTAAATGTGAAAAGTGATTTGTGAATGAATAATTGAGAGCCCTAATACTGAAGTGCCCGCGTCGGCATAAACAATGGGTAAAAGCTTCTAATTATAAAAGCCTCGAATTATAAAAGCCTCGAATTATAAAAGCTTTACTTAGGCTTCGATTAAAATGCCGCGATTGACGCTATCAGGATAGGGTTATTTCATAGGGGTGTTGCTGTCTTTATCTTGGTCTTTAACGGATGTATTCGCGCTTTCACTGTCCTTGTTTGAATCGTCGTCACTATCATCATAAGGTTTAGAAGGTGTCGGAAATTTAAATCTAGCACTGTATTTAAGCAGCGTGATATTCCCAATCACAACGCCCAATACTAAAACAATAATGATGATGACCCAGGTAGTACTCATAAAAATTCCGTAGGCTACAGCCCTTTGTTCAATACGTAGCGATTATACAAGCTAGGTAGCTGTGGCAAAATACATGTTTTGCCTTCTATATCGCTTTGTTCGATGGCTTTCGTAAAGCCATCTAAGTGCCTGGCATTTTCGAAAGCATACGCTGTGTTTTGAAAGCTTAAATGCCATGGCTCTACTGCGACGCCACCCGTATTAACCGAAAAAGGGCGATAAAAGCCAAACTGTTCCATATTGTCAGCTAGCCAACATGAAAGGGCATGGCACGGTCCGCCAGAAAGGTATTCGCGTTCGACAAGATTAAACTTGCCCCCCCAGTTATGCACGGCAGCTCTGTCGTACACGTCGATGTCAGTGCCCCAGTGGTGGCGACTGCCGCCGGGAAGTGCTGACCATGTCAAAATAGCATGAAGCTTTTCATTATCGCTTAGTGCCTCGAATGGCAGTTCATCACCGTTGGTATTAAGAAGCTGTGCTTGACCTGCCCATTTGCGGTTAAAAATGGCTGTTTGCCTGTCGAAATCTCGAAAGCTACTGACCAACTGTAAGTCTATACCGTCTTTTTGCGCAGCATCTTGCATGGCAAGAAACGGCGATATCACGTCGCGATGCAGTCTATGGCCGTTGCCAGCATCAACGAGATAGTCGTTGTGCTGGCCCAACCACGCTTTTTCTGGCACTTGATTCATAACCATCAATAGCGGCTATTGAGCCAGCAAGCGTTCTAAGATACCGAAGTACATATCAGCAAGCTGTTCAAGGTCAGACATTTTCACGCACTCGTCAATTTTGTGAATAGTGGCATTCACCGGGCCTAGCTCTATCACTTGTGCACCTGTTGGCGCGATAAAGCGACCATCTGATGTACCGCCAGCAGTAGACAGCACGGTAGGTGTTCCTTTAACCGCAGCTATTGCACCTTGAGTGGCTTCTAACAGGGCACCCGTATCGGTCAAAAAGGGTTGACCGTTAAACGTCCATTTAATCTCGTACTCCAGTTCGTGGGCTTCCAAAATTGCCGTGACTCTCTCAATGAGAATTTGGTCGGTTACTTCCGTTGAAAAACGGAAGTTGAAGCAAATGTGCATCTCGCCCGGGATCACATTGCCCGCACCTGTTCCCGCGTGAATGTTTGATATCTGGAAGCTGGTGGGAGGGAAAAAGTCGTTACCGTTATCCCAATGAGATTTAGCTAGCTCGTCAAGGGCTGCCATTGCACTATGAACAGGGTTTTTAGCTAAATGAGGGTAGGCGACATGGCCTTGGATACCTTTTACTATCAAATCACCCGTTAATGAACCTCTACGGCCATTCTTAACAATATCGCCTACTTCATCGGTTGAAGAGGGTTCGCCAACAATACACCAATCAATTTTTTCGTTGCGGGCTTCAAGGGTATCAATAACGCGAGTGGTACCGTTTATAAAAGGGCCTTCTTCGTCGCTAGTAATAAGGTACGCAATACTTCCCTTGTGATCAGGGTATTTGTTCACAAACTCGCGGGTGGCTACTAGCATAGCGGCAAGACTGCCTTTCATGTCAGCTGCGCCGCGCCCATGCAGATAGCCGTCAACTTCTGTCGCGGTAAATGGCGGTGTTTTCCATGCTGACTCAGGGCCACTAGGCACTACATCAGTGTGGCCTGCGAAACAAAATACCGGGCCTTCTTTACCTCTGCGAGACCAAAGGTTCGTCGTGTCTTCAAATACCATGGTTTCATTATTAAACCCTAAAGCACCTAAAAACTCGCCCATGGCTTCTTGGCAACCTGCGTCTTCTGGCGTTACAGAACGGCGGTTTATTAATTGTTTAGCAATTTCAATAACAGAGTCGTTTAACAAAATATTTCCTCATACTGCGCGGGTTTGAAGCCAATATAAAACGCGTTGTCATGAACAAGGATAGGGCGTTTAACCATGGCAGGATGAAGCTCTAGCAGAGCCAGTGCTTTATCTTTATCTAGATTCGCTTTCTCTTGCTCTTCTAGCTGGCGAAAGGTCGTGCCGCGTTTGTTGAGCATTGCTTCCCAGCCAAGCTCAGACTCGGCTCGTACAAGAAAGTCGTTATCTATCCCGTCCTTGCGGTAATCGTGAAATGTGAAAGCGATATCGTTGTCTGCTAACCATTTTTTTGCTTTTTTAATGGTGTCACAGTTTGGGATCCCATAAAGGATTGTGCTCATGGTGATTTATTCCGTACTACTTTGTTGTTTGTAAATGAAAGACGCTGGTTAGAACAGTGCCATTATGTGGCGCTGTTTCGAAGAGCTAGAGAAAATAGAAAACCGCAATAGCCCGAAAACAGTGCGCCTGTACATTTTTGTTTTTCAATGTGCTCCATCATACAAGCTGTTGATACGTTGATAAACTCACTTGCGATGATTTTTAATAGTAAATCATTCAGGGCTGAAAGCCTGTTTTACAATTAGGTCAACAGGCCTTAGAGGTAAAGTGTCAACAACGTATCTTCGCCCGCTTCGACAAACTTTTGATGCGTAGGCACCACGCCGATAAGCGCATTTGCATTAAGCAACGTCATTGAACAGGTATTGCTAACACCGCGCTGCTTTAGCCATGCAGCATTCACGGTAAAAAGTACTTGTTTAAGTCTTATTTCATCGCCCCGCTTCAAAGAACAGGCGAATTGTGCGCCATGCAAATGACTAGTATCGCCACCATATTTAATCTTGCATTTAAGGCCCGCGCTAGACTGTATGTCGATTGCGTAATCTAGCGGGGAAACGCTCAATACTTTACCAGCGAAAGGCGATAAGACAGTATTTGATGTTGAGCTTATTGCTGCACCAGGCCCCATAAGGCCACTTTTATAATAGGGATCGTCAATGTGTGAGAGTGAAACCACTTGCCCTGAAAATGGGCTTAAAGTTACAAACTGCTTGGTAAAACTGTCTGGTGCGTATTGTAGTTGCTTAGCATTCACGGTATTAAACGTCCTCACTTACCGAATAGCCAGCTTTCTTAAGCGCACTAATGGCATCTTTTAGTTTATTGTCTTTTACTAAAAAGAAGTCAGTGTCGAAGGTTGATACCACAAATATAGCCACTTTTGCTGATGCTAACACTTGGCCGATTTGGGCCATGATCCCTACCATGGACAAGTGCAAAGGCCCTAACAGTTCAAGTGCACGCCAACCTTCATCACTATCTAGTGACGGTACGTCTACCGAGTCAGGCACAACAATAGATAGTTCATCTTCTGTTTTACCTAAGAAAAAAAGAGGGCTATTAAGCACAGATGCGGGGATATTGGTTTCAGGATCCAAGCTGTGAATGGTAAACAAAGATTCTCTGACTAAAAGTGTTTGTTTGGGCATGAGAAACCGAAAAAAAGATAACTTCGAAGATATTCACATTAAACCACTAACTGTGATTAAGTGCTACGTGTTATCCACTTAATCTGTGGATAAGTTTGTTGAGTAGTTTGGGGCTTTGTTGTAAGTGTATGTATTTAAAGGAATAAATAAACTGTACAAACAATGTTCAGTGGATAACATTCTCAATTTTACAAGCATTTTCCACAGGCCATGTCTACAACTAAAATAAAAAATGTTTTGTAATTTTGCAATTTCTTAGCTTGACAACCATGGCTTTTTTCAGAAATTTGCGTATTACTAAAACGCGAGATTCAAATGATCGAACTCTTTTGGCCATGTTGATCTTTGATGTACAGCAAAGGTCAATAGACTCTAGCCTTTTTACCTTTAAAACATCAGTACATTAAAATGATCTATTAGTTAACAAATATTCAGTAAGGTACTACTGTTAGTAGTTAATTTAGTCTTGGGTTTTGCTTATTGAAGCAATGGGGCATTGCGCTTATCAGTTATGTAGCTTACTAGGTATTTGATCTCTAACCAGAACAAGAGCGCTGACTAGAAAAAATGCCTCAACCATAAATAGAGCCCTTACAAAACAACAGCCCTAAAAAAAAACAGAGGGAGAGACAATGTCAGATTCTTCATGGTGCGATATTACTGTAGAAAACGCAGACGAACTTGTCAGCTTTTATGAAGCGGTGATGGGATGGAAGAAAGAATCCATAGATATGGGTGGCTACAATGATTATGTCATGATGAAGGCCGACGGCACACCTGTGGGCGGCATTTGTCATAAGCGGGGTGTAAACGCGCAGTACCCAAGCGGATGGATTAATTACTTTACCGTAGAAAATCTAGATGCCGCGTTGAAAGAAGTTACTTCCAAAGGTGGAAAGCAGGCGGGTGATATACGTCATCACGGCAAAGACAGCTTTTGTGTCATTATTGACCCAAGCGGCGCTGCGTGCGCGCTTTATGAAAAAGGCAGCAAGTGATGAGACTTGCTGCCCTAGTATTGTGTTAGCTATCGAATTACTTGTTTAGCACGCCGCGATTTACCTGATCGCGTTCAATCGACTCAAATAGTGCCTTGAAGTTACCCTCGCCGAAACCTTCATCTTGTTTGCGTTGGATAAATTCAAAGAACACTGGGCCGAAAACGGTTTCAGAAAATATCTGGAGCAGTAGGCGAGGCTCACCATTTTCCGTTGTGCCGTCCAATAGAATACCGCGCTTTTGTAGCTCATCTACGTTTTCGCCGTGCCCAGGAAGACGTTCTTCAAGCATATCGTAGTAAGTGTTTGGTGGAGGCGTCATAAACTTCATGCCTTTCGCTTTAAGCTTGTCTAAACACGCCACTAGGTCGTCACAAGCGAAAGCGATATGCTGAATACCTTCACCATTGTACTTCATTAAGAACTCTTCAATTTGGCCACCACCGCCAACCGCCTCTTCATTTAGCGGTATGCGAATTTTACCGTCTGGCGCCGTCATTGCTTTCGATAATAGACCTGTGTATTCACCTTTAATATCGAAATAGCGAATTTCTTTAAAGTTGAATAGCTTTTCGTAGAACCCTGCCCAGAAATTCATGCGGCCGCGGTACACATTATGGGTGAGGTGATCGAGCGTATGGAAGCCACATCCTTCAGGATGGCGATCAACGCCTTCAATCCAATTGAAGTCGATGTCGTAAATGGTATTTTCGCCTTCATAACGGTCTATAAGGTAAAGCATCGCACCGCCAATACCTTTAATAGCAGGAAGTTTCAGTTCCATTGGACCGGTATGGGTATCCATAGGCTGAGCACCGCGGGCAAGCACTTCTTTATATGCGTGCTGTGAATCTTTAACGCGGAATGCCATACCACACGCTGATGGACCGTGTTCTTCGGCATAATAGGCTGCATGACATTTCTTTTCGTAGTTACTTAATAAATTGATGTCGCCTTGACGCCATAATTCCACGTCTTTTGATTTGTGGCGAGCAACAAGGGTAAAGCCCATAGCTTCAAAAATGGGTTCCAACATGCCCTTTTTCGGCGCAGTGAACTCTAAAAATTCAAACCCGTCTAAACCAATAGGGTTTTCAAACAAATCAGCCATAGCGATACATCCTCAACGTAAATCACATTTTATAATTGTTACCTGATTGTAAGGGCGCAGTGAAAAAGCAAGCAATAGGTGTCGAGTTCAAGGATTTTGGGCATGGAAAGCAAAGCTGTAACGTTTTGTTTTCACCCGTGAATGAGATGCTGAGTTAGGGAAAGCTGACTTCCCCTAACTTGTTGAAAATAAATGATATTGAGCAAATGTGATGCTTGTCGGTTGTGTTCAAAAATCAGTACAATTGCTTGTTTAGGTATCGGTACGTGTAACGTTACAAATCCCAGGGAGCTTATTTTTCACCATCGTAGTACTTTTTAAGGCCTTTCCAGCACGCCAAATAATCTCGTTGACGAATATAACTGTTTAAAGCGAACTCCGTTGGCGCAATGGCATAGCGAGATTCAAACATAAACGCCAGCGTGTTTTCATAACGCTGCGGTGAAAGCTCGGCGTTCGAGGCTTTTTCAAATACTTCAGCTTCTGGGCCATGGGGAGTCATACAGTTGTGAAGGCTCATGCCGCCGGGCACAAAACCGTGTTCTTTGGCGTCGTACATCCCCTCAATTAGCCCCATAAACTCGCTCATAATATTTCTGTGGTAATACGGTGGGCGAAAAGTATTTTCAGCAACCATCCACCTTGGAGGGAAAATAACGAAGTCAACGTTCGCCGTACCTTCCAGCTCAGATGGTGAGGTAAGCACGGTAAATATAGACGGATCCGGGTGGTCAAAACTTACGGTGTTCATAACGTTGAAACGGGACAAATCATATTTATAAGGGGCAGAGTTACCTACCCAAGCCACCACATCAAAGGGAGAGTGATCGAGTTTTGCTTCGAACAAATTTCCACAGAACTTGTTTACCAAAGTGTGAGGCGTCTCATTATCTTCAAACCAGGCCGTGGGATAGCAAAAATCACGCTGGTTCGCATAGCCATTCGCGCCTACAGGGCCACGCTCTGGCAGCACAAAAGGATGACCGTAGTTTTCGCATATATATCCGCGAATTGGCCCATTAATAGGGTTAACCGAAAAACGAACGCCACGAGGAATAACGGCTATTTCACCTACAGACAAGTTGAGCCTACCAAACTCGGTGGTGATCAGCATGTCGCCTAGCTGGGGGACAATAAGCATTTCTCCGTCTGATGAGTAGAAAACACGATTTTGCATATTAGCACTGGCACTGTAGCAGTGAATGCCCATACCTACTTGGGCTTTAGCGTCACCGTTAGTGGCGATGGTTACAAGCGAGTCTACAAAATCAACGTCTTTGTCTGGTAAGGGAACAGGATCCCACCTAAGTACATTCGGAGGGCAATGGACATCAGACTCAGGTGCTGTTTTTACCAGGCCGTTATCAATTTTTTCAAAGTCGCCCATAGCAATAGAGGGGCGTAAACGATAGGTCCAGCTGCGGCGGTTTTCTGCTCGTGGGGCAGTAAATGCTGTACTGCTAAACTGTTCAGCGTAAAGCTTATAATTCACTTTTTGTGGGCTGAACTGGCCTTTAGGAAGGGCACCCGGCAGTGCCTCTGTCTCGTGCTCGTTATTAAAACCCGTTAAATACGACAAATTATCCATAAACCCTCCCACAGGCGGCCATCGATGTGGCTGTACAGATGAATGCTAAATAAAAGTAGTTACAAATGAAACTATGTGGTTTAGGCTAGAGGTAAATGAAATGTAAATCAATGGCCGTGGGCGAGTAGAGGGAATAGAACCAACGTCATTTGGTACGCTAGCTTTACACCTTTTATGTGAGGGCCATTACAAGGTTACACGTATTGCGTGTTTTTAATGCACGATGTTAGCTGTGAAAGTTACCTGGGTTAATGTTGAACGCGCCTGAACGCTCGACAGATGGTAGCGACACTGTGGGTATAAGTAACGCCTAAGGTAAATGAAAAACAACCATGGCTTTTAAGGCGGTCGCAGAAGTAAAAATAGCAAGAGTAATACAGTGATAAGGGCTTAAAACATGCAGCTAGAAGATATGCTTGCCTACAAGGTAGCCATGCTCGCGAGCGATTTAAGTGAATCGCTCTCAAAAGAATATGCAGAATATAAACTTACTAAACCAGAGTGGCGAATCTTAGCCACATTAGGCGGCCGAAATGAAAGCTCGCCAAAATCACTGCTAACGGCAAAAGAAATCGCTATTGCAACACGACTAGATAAAGTGCAGGTTTCGCGAGCGCTGGAGCGATTGGTTAAGCGAGATGCTATCGTTAAGCGTGTGAGCAAGCGAGATAAACGGGCCACATTAATTTCATTGTCAGTGGAAGGAGAACGAATCTATCGGGCGCTGTTGCCTAAAATTGTGGCTTGGCAAAATAAGCGTTTGGAAAATATCAATGAAGATGAGTATCGAATATTTGTAAAAGTGATAGATGCACTAACGCCTTAAGATTCGGGTGAAGTCGTTGAAAAGTCTGGTCTGAGCAGATGTGAGGGCATTGCTATAAAGGTTACTTTCGCGCCTTTAACTGTTAAATTCCCCCGAAACTAATTAAATGGGGAAGTTATTGGATTTATTGGTCATGGCTTGCTACCCCCTAAATATTTATCAAGCGCTTCTATTCGGCGCACAGCGAGGACATTGAGTGGCACCCTTAGAAATATACGCAGGTAAAAAAGCACGTGAATCCATAATGAAAAACGGATTTACGCCTGAGTTATTTAGCTATTTTCTGGGGGCATCTGGCGGCCCGAAATGGTTTTCTCTGGCTGGTCTAGATCGCGTACTGTTCCCTGAGTGGTTTGCCAACGTTAAGCATCAAATTCACGTGATTGGCTCTTCAGCAGGTGCGTTTCGTACCATTTGCGCTGTTCAAAATGATCCCCTAGCAGCCATAAATCGTCTAGCCTCTTCTTATTCAACAACGACCTATAGCAGTGATAAGCCTACGCCTAGAGAAATTACGGCTAAAGCTGAAGACCTGCTGAAAGAAATGGTGGATGAAGCAGGTAAGCAAGAAGTGCTGTCTAACTCCCGCTTTAAAGCGCACCTGATCGTTGCTAAATGTTTAGGTGCTACTCGTTTTGAAAGTAAGTTTAGGCAACTTTCGGGCTTGGCGATGAGTGCAGCGGCCAATACAGTGAACCGACGACACCTTTCTCGCTTATACAAGCGCTACGTGTTCTCAACGCCGGGTACGGAGTTTGCGATAAACGACCCGTATCAACTGCCTACTCAGTACCATGCATTAACGCGTGGAAATATTCATACCGCGCTGCTAGCGTCTGGTTCTATTCCTGTGGTAATTGAGGGCGTACAGCAAATTGAAGGTGCGCCAGCCGGAATGTATCGAGATGGCGGTATTATTGACTACCATTTCGACTTGTCCTTCGGACCAGATGATGGCTTAGTGTTATACCCTCATTTTTATGACAAGCCCATTCCAGGCTGGTTCGACAAGGGCTTGAAGGGCAGAGTGCCTCATCGTTCAAGCTACGATAACGTTGTAATGCTTGTGCCTTCGGCATCGTTTGTTGCTAATTTGCCTTATAGCAAAATCCCCGATAGGAAAGATTTTGAAGTACTCGATGCAAAAACGCGCATCCAGTATTGGCAAACAGTATTGAAAGAAACTGACAGGTTGGGTGAATATTTTATGCGTGCTGTTAACGATGGCTCCTTAGTGGACGCTATCAAGCCGCTTCCATTTAAAATGATTTAAGTTAATCGAAATTGTTGAAGAAAGTGGCTAATTGCTGTCAAATTAGTCACTTGAATCGTCATTTGATAAGTTTTCCTTGCAGGCAACGCTCGTGCTAAGTATTATACGCGCCGTTGCTTGGCATTCGCCCACCTATCAGGTGCAACAAAATTCTATATGCGTCTATAGCTCAGTTGGTTAGAGCGCTACCTTGACATGGTAGAGGTCCCCTGTTCGAATCAGGGTAGACGCACCATCTTACGATTTAATTTCATCTTTTATTTACCCAAGTTCTGCGTAACACGCACTGCTACCCTTTTCTCTATTCAGCGATATTCATGAGTAATTTAACTTTTTAATGTCGGGTGGTCTGTGTGATTTGGACTACACTAAAAGAATGGTGGCCGTTTTTATATCTTTGCTATCTAACAATTTAGCACTCGCGGGAGTACGATGAGCTTACAGAAATACCAAGAGCCCCCGTTATTTGAACAACATGGTTCGGCTGAAAGGCGGTTCCTTCAGCTTATTAGTGCCTTGCCAAAGGTATCGGTGCAAGGTTATGACAAGCACCGAAAAGTTATCTACTGGAATAAATCAAGTGAAGACATGTATGGCTTTCGTGAGTGCGAAGCACTAGGTCAAAAACTTGAAGATCTCATCATTCCCTCGTTCATGAAAAGTGAAGTGATAAAGCTACATCAGCGATGGATAGATTACGGTGAGGCAATTCCTTCAGACGAACTCGTGCTTGAGAAGAAAAGTGGCGAGCCTATCCATGTTTTCTCATCTCACGTCATGCTGAAAGAAGGCACAGATTCACCCGAAATGTATTGTGTGGATATTGACCTGAGTGAGCAGCACAACATCAGGCAAGAACTTGAGCGAATGGCATCCACAGATTTGTTAACCGAGTTGCCTAATCGACGCCTGTTAGAGCAGTTTTTGACGTCGTCCATCGAGGATGCATCGCGCAATGAGTCTGGCTTCGCTTTGTTTTTCATTGACTTAGATATGTTCAAAGAAGTTAATGACACGCTTGGGCATACCTGGGGTGATGAATTACTGCGCTCTGTTTCTAAGCGGCTGTCAGATTGTCTGAGCGAGCAAGGCTTACTGGCTCGGTTCGGTGGAGACGAATTTGTTTTTGTCGCCACACAAGTGACTTCTGAAAATGAAAGTGCTGACATTGCTAAGAAACTTACTGAGTGTTTCAAGCAGAGCTTCGCACTTAGCACTGAAAACGTGCATATCACTTCAAGTATCGGTATTAGTATGTTCCCTAAAGACGGAAGTGAGATTGATGATCTTCTGAAAAATGCAGACGTCGCAATGTATCAGGCGAAAGCTGAAGGCCGAAACCGTTTTCATTTTTTCACCCACGCTTTAAGTCAGAAAGTTCGACAACAGCGAAGTATCGCAGCTTATCTCCATGAGTCTTTGGTTAACGATGAGTTTGAACTCTTGTATCAACCTCAAATAGATTTGCTCACTGGAAAAGTGGCATCGTGTGAAGCGCTGTTAAGGTGGCGTCCTAAAGATGAGGATAGGGCTGTTCCACCCAATATCTTCATCCCCATCGCTGAGCGCAGTGAGTTAATTGTTCACATTGGAAATTGGGTGTTAGAAAAGGCGTGCAAACAGGCACAGTTATGGAAAGAGCAGGGCATTAATATTCGCGTTGATATCAATGTTTCAGGAAAAGAGTTAGAGCAGAATGCTTATTTCGAACGCCTAAGGGAGTGTCGAGAGCGGCACGGTTTACTGCCTAAAGATATTGGGTTAGAACTTACTGAGAATGTGCTTATTAAGTCTGACAATACGATTTTAGAAAATTTGAGAGTGCAACGCGACCAAGGCGTTGAAATATCAATTGATGACTTTGGTACGGGTTATTCTTCGCTTAGTTATTTAAAACAGTTTCCCGTTAGCCACTTAAAAATAGATCGTTCATTTTTAAGAGGTGCACCGGAAAATGCCTACGATAGCGCGTTAATGGAGGCTATCGTGAATGTTGGTCACAAACTCGATTTAAACATTGTTGTTGAAGGCGTGGAAACTCAAAATCAATCGAACTACTGCAAGTCTCTTAACGTTGAATATGTGCAAGGCTTTCTGTATTCAAAACCCATTCGCTCTGACGCCATTGTAAAGCTGCTTAACGAACAGTAAATGCGGTTCAAAGGAGGTGTATATGAAAGAGATTTTCACAACACCGCCTTAAACGTTTCATCGAATCGACGCACAATAAATTCGTATAAAGCGCGGGGTCTCACATAAAGCGTCAATACTTATCCTGACGTTCAGTGCCTCAGACCAGCGAGCTTACACTTAGTACATTGTCCAAAGTGAGGGTTTAGAAAAGTAATAGCCTTGTTGGTGTTCAACGTCTAGTTTTCTCAGTGCAACAGACTCAGCCTCGTTTTCTACCATTTCCGCAATAACATGGATATTAAGGCCTTTCGCAATATTGATAAGGCTAGAGACAAATAACTGATTATCTTTGTTGGTATGAATTCCCTGGGTTAGCCGTCCCGAAAGCTTAACGAATTGAGGCTGAATTGCCCTTAAACCCGCAAGCGAGGCAAAGTTATCGCCAAAGTGCTCTATGGTAATTCTACAGCCCAGCTGTATGAGTTGACGGCAAAAGTTCTCGGCTACTTCTCGATGGTGAATAAGCGCTGCATCTTCGACTTCAAAAATAAGTCTTGGGCATAGCGTTTCCCGGGTTCGAAGCTCTTCAATTAACCATTTTCTAAACTCGCCGTTGGCAATTGAGGCGTTACTAATATTTATAGCAACCTGATGAGACGTTACCGTTAGTTTTTTAAACACGATGCCTGCTACCAACTTATCGACTTGAGGAATAAGGTCCAATCGCTCCGATGCGGGGATAAGTTGCGCCATGGGTATAACATCATTGGTGTCTTTGTCTTTAAATCGAGCAAACGTTTCGTAATATGCTGGTGCGTTTCGCTCTACATTCATCACGGGTTGAATGAGAATATCGGCATATTGCTGCGACACGATGTAATTGAGGCGCTCACGCCATTTTGTATTGCTATGAACCTGAGACACTTCTGAAGAAAACTGCCATCCTTTTTGCGTTTTCATTGCCGCCATCAACGCACTGTCAGCACTTTCCATTACCTGCTGTAACGACATTTGGCTAGAAAAACGTGTAACGCCCATCCACGTTGCTTTGCTTCCATCTCGAAGTGGCGTGGCGTTTGCAAACTGCTTCGACATATTTTCTAACATCAAATCCCGTTCGTCCCGCCCCATAATTTCACTTATCAAGGCGAAATCTCCGCCTGATAACCGAAATACAAAGCCACTTTTGCAATTGTGCTTCGCCTCATGCACAAGAAAGTCCGCGATAGATTTTACATAATTGTCACCAGCTAACATGCCCAACTTAGTATTTATAGTGGTAAGTTGAGCGAGCCTGATGAGAATAAGCTCTTTTTCCTGGAAATTAGACGTGTCAGACAACAGCGCGCGAGTGTGTCGCTCGAATGCACTGCGGTTCGACAACTTCGTCAATGTATCTTTATTGGCTTCTGTTTTGAATCGCTCAGATTGCTGAGCAATGTCATTAAATTTTGATGCTAACGAAGTGGTTAGGGTGTTCACTGTGCTGGTAAGTTGGCGGTAATCTGTTGTAAACGCATTTACCTGCGAGGGGGTGAAGTCGTGGCTATTTATCTCATTAAGCTTCTTAATGGTGTTGGCAATGGGGCGCCTAGCAAATTTGGTTACCGTGACGATATATAGCGCGAGGGCGAAAAATAGCCCACAAAAGATAACAGCATTTTTGATGAGAATAGCGGTGATTTCAGTGTAAATATAAGACGTGTCTGACGTAACTAACAAATAACCATCATTGTTCGAAAAAGGAATTTTCTTGTTAACGGCAGGTGCGGAGTCCAGCTGTAAGTACCAATTAGGAACAATAGTGTTAGGCGAGCGCTCGTACTTCGCAAACACATTTCCTTCGACATCAATGACTTTGGCTGCAGATAAAAACGGCTGCAATACCATTTGACGAAGCATGGCATCAATCACTGATTGCTTCGACTGAGAAGACAAGGCAGAGGTTTGTAAGACGGTTGTTTCGTAACGCAGCCGTGCTTCTTCAGCTTCTTGCTCGATTGACACTGAAGTGCGAGATTTTATTTCGCTTAGCTCAATACTCGACAACACCGTAAATGCTAAAAGCATAAGGGCAAAAACGCCCAAATTAATTTGACTAGACAGCTTCATTGCTAGCAGTTAGCTCCTTTAACTGAGAAATTTATTATTCGCCTCAACCAAATCGAGTACTATCACTTTGATTGAGGCTTTTGTTATACCCGCCAATAGTGCCTAAGCGGCGAATAATAAATGTACTGCAAAACATAGAGTTAAGCGAGCAATTAAAGCCCAGAATAATGAAGCAAGCGCTGTTTATTAGCTACTCACCTTTCGTCTAACCACCAGGTTTTGTTCGGAGCTTCGCCTGCACCCTTAACCGGAACAACTTCGCCAAAGATAGGAATACTGGTGGGAACACCCTTAGCACCAGCAAGGTCTGTGATTTTTATTAAAGGCTCATTCCAATTATGTAGTGCTAAATCAAAGGTACTGTTGTGCACGGGCATCATGACACTAGCTTGAATATCAATATGGGCTTGCAAGCTCTCTTCAGGCAGCATGTGAATGTCAGACCATAGCTGGTTGTACGCACCGGTTTCAATCATCGATAAATCAAACGGACCGTACTTTTCACCAATGGCTTTAAATCCGTCAAAATATCCCGAGTCACCGCTGTAAAAGATGTTGGTATTTGCAGATTTAATAACCCAACTTGCCCAAAGAGTTTCGTCTCTATCAAATAAACCTCGCCCCGAGAAATGCTGAGACGGTGTGGCCACTATTTCAATGTCGCTCAGCTTTGTACTTTGCCACCAATTTAGCTCAACAACTTTATTTGCATCCACACCCCAGTCACGTAAATGATTGCCAACTTTTAGCGGTGTAATAAACACGTCGACTTTGTTTTTTAGTATTTCAATACTGCCTTTATCTAAATGGTCGTAATGGTCATGACTTATGATAACGGCATCTAATTTAGGCAAGTCTTCCAGTGAAATTGGCGCTTGGTGGAAACGCTTGGGCCCCATCCATTGGACGGGAGAAGCACGTTCACTAAAGACCGGATCGATCAAGATATAACGTTTGGCAAGTTTCAATAGGGTAGTAGAGTGGCCCAGCTTTATCACGCTGTCTTCTGCAACTGCGTCAAGCATCTGTGGTGTAAGTGCCGACACGGGTATGTCAAACGTTGGCGTTGCAGCATCTCTATTGTCACGAAAATACGCTTTGGTGACTTTCCACATGTCTCGCCACGTCGTTTTATATTCAATATGAGTATTAGTGAATTTTTCAGGTTGCGACGCGCTTGCAGCAAGGGTGTTTGAAGAACCACAGAAAGATGTCATAAATAAAACTCCAACAAGAAAGCGTGTGCGATTAAAAACGGGCATGCTCTCACCTTAAACAAAAAGTATACTGCACAGTGTAGTATACCCATATTAAACTAATTTTGTTAAAAGTAAACTGGTGGGTGTAGTTTTTGTTGAGAAGGATAGATTGCAGCTAAGCGATAGTATGCAGCCAGCATGAGTAGACTCTCCTCATGCTGGCTGTTAACAATATTAGGTCCGCACCGTTTTTGTGCTACCTACACGAACTAGCGCACAACTAATCGAATTTGTTGTGCGTACTTTTTATTCTGACTTTATACCGTGGAACGTACAGTGCAGCACAGGCAATATAAGCAGTGTAAGTACGGTGGCAACGGTCAGACCAAATACAATAACAACTGCCATTGACGCGAAGAACGCGTCAGAAAACAGCGGGATCATACCCAGTATGGTGGTAATGGCTGCCATTGAAACGGGACGTACACGAGATACTGACGCGGCTACTACGGCATCGAATGCGCCACTGTTACCCTTTGCCTGTACGTTTATTTCTTCCATTAATACGATCCCGTTTTTAAGCACCATACCAATAAGGCTTAAGCTGCCGAGCAGCGCCATGAACGTAAAGGGTGCACCAACTAACACCAACCCGCCAATAATGCCGATAGTGGTGAGTGGAATTACGCCCCATATCGCTAACGCCTGACGAAGCTTGCCAAACAGCAAAACGGTGATAATGAACATACCTAATATACCAATAGGCATACTTGCAAATAGGGCGCTTTGTGCGTCTGTTGAGGTCTCGTATTCGCCGCCCCATTCAATGTGGTAGCCATCAGGCAGTTTAAGCTCTTCTACAAGAGGGCGAACTTTAGCTTGCACACTCGCGGCCGTCTCACCGGATAAAGGCATGGGCTCTGCATAAACCGCTAGCATCCGCACCCGGTTGCGGCGTTTGATGATAGGGTTATCAAGCGATACATCCACATTGCTGATAACATCAGCCATGCTAATATATTTACCTTGTTCTTGGCTCCATACGTTGAGCGAGGCGAGGTTATCTATGTCATAGCGCTGGTTTGGATCGTTGCGCATGACGATAGGTATTAAATCACTACCTTCGCGGTAAAGGCCCACAGTTTCACCTTCATTGTTCAGTAAAAATGCGGTGTGAACGGCATCTCGCGTTACGCCGATACGCCTAGCTTGTTCTTCCAGAAACACAGGTTCAACAAATGGGACTTTGTTGCTCCACGACAAGCGAACGCTGTCCATGGTTTTCTCTGCTTGAAATATGGCTTCAATGTCGCTGCTAATCTCACGCAAAACTTCAGGCTCTGGTCCGTAAATTCTCGCTTCAATTGCCGCTTTTGCAGAAGGGCCTACTTGCAGTGCTTTTACCTTGTATTGCACATTAGGGAAGTCTTCTTGCACCAGCTCGATAATTTCTCGCATACGAGCATCACGAGACTCAACCGTATCAGTTTCAACGATAAGCTGACCATAACTGGCGTATCTGTCTTCTGGCGCATAGGTGAGGGTAAGGCGCTGTGCTCCACCGCCAATAACGCTTGTTACGTTGGCGATATTCTCCATGCCTAACACGTTGTCTTCTAAGCGACGAATAGACTGCTCGGTGGTTAAGATATCGCTACCTTCAGGCAACCACAAATCGACGAAAAACAGCGGTGTGGATGAATCTGGGAAAAATGCATTTTTTACGAATTTACCTGACGCCATGCTGCCTACTAATGCAACAAGTACCAGTACAATTGTCACGTAACGATGATTGATAGCAGCAGTAAGCACACGCTTGTATACCGTAAAAATAATGCCCTTATATGGGTCGTCATCTTCGTCATTAGCTCCGCGCTCCTTTTCAGTTTTAAACAGTAAGTCGAAAAAGAAGGGGGTAATGGTAAGTGCGGTGATCCAACTTAAGAAAAGCGAAAAGCACAGTACCCAGAAGAGGGAGCCGACGAATTCACCTGTGGCATCTGGCGATAGACCAATTGGCGCAAAAGCGGTGATGGCAATCACAGTCGCGCCAAGCAGCGGCAACCCATTTTGCGATACCACGTCTTTTGCCGCCTGAAGTTTGGTTTGCCCTTTTCTCACACCAATCAACATGCCTTCGGTTACCACGATGGCGTTGTCGACCAACATGCCCAGAGCAATAATAAGCGCACCCAAGGAGATTTTTTGCAACTCAATGCCTTTTACCGACATCAATATAAAGGTGCCGAGAATGGTAAGCACAAGAATGAGCCCCATCAGAACGCCACTGCGCCAGCCCATGAAAAGTAGCAGCACGAAAATAACGATGGCCACGGCTTCAACAAGGTTAATAAGAAAGCCAGTTACAGAATCGTCGACCACTGTAGGCTGGTTGTAAACGGTATCCAGCGTCATACCCAGGGGCATACGCTGCTCTAGCTCGGCTATTTTGCTATCAAGCCGTTTACCTACATCAACTACATTTACCGCCGACGCGAACGACACACCAATTGACAGAGCCGGCGTGCCAGAACTGTGATAAAGGATTGAAGGGGTATCGTTAAGCTTGCGCTCAATAGTCGCAATATCTGTTAAGCGAATAAGGCCGCTTGCCGGTGAGCCAATCACCACCTGACCTAACGCTTCTAGGTTATCAAATTCGCCAGTGGGCTGTATGGACAGGCGCTTGCCCTGAACCTTAATCGAACCCGCGTTGCCCACTACATTTTGCGCGGTTAAAAGGCCAGCAATGGATTCTGCAGAAACATTAAGGGTTTTCATTTTATCGTGATCTAACGACACAATAATCTGTTCATTAACGGTACCGGCAATCGACACCTTTTTTACACCGTCAACAAGCTGAATCTCTCGCTGCATTAAATCTGCAAAGTCTTCCATTTGCTTAAGGGAGTAGTCTTCGCTTTTAAGAGTAAGCAGCAGGCCAAAAACGTCACCAAAGTCATCATTCACAATCGAGGTGCTGGTGCCAGGTGGCAGCGATGCTTGTGCATCGCCCACTTTACGGCGCAAGTTGTCCCAGTATTGCTCTAGGTCCTTGGCCTGAACACTACTTTTAAGCTCAACAGTAATTTGCGATAGCCCAACCATGTTTACTGAGCTGATTCGTTTTACGTTGGGTATACGCTGAATCGCCTTTTCAAGCTGCAGCGTAACTTCTTCCTCAACTTGCTCAGGCGTTGCCCCTGGGTATTGAGTAATAACCAGAGCATTTCTAATGGTGAATTCAGGAAACTCTAGCTGACCTAAGCCAAGAAAAGTCACAATGCCGCCAACACCCAAGATGATGGCGACCATCCAGCTAATTACTTTTTGACGAAAAAAATACTCGACCATGGCTTATAGGCCCCCTTCTTTCGTCCACTCCGTAACAGCTTGGCCTTCTTTTACAAGATGAGCGCCAGCAGCAACGATTTTATCATCGTCGTTTAGCGGGCCTTCAACTAACAGACCGTTGGAAATACCGCGCGTAATCATCACTTCTACTGCTTCTACGGTGCCCTTCGTTGCGTCGCTATCACTAGGTTTAAAACGCCATACAATCGCTTTGTCCGGATCTGCATTGTCGGTAACCACCGCACCAAAAGGCACTAGCCAAAGTTTTGCGTTAGACTCAATGAGTTTCGACATATCAAGTAATACGGTGGCGCTCATGCCCGCTAGAACATTGATGTCGTCTGGTTCTGGCAGAGTAATTGTTACCTCATAACTAAGCTCGCCTTGTCGCGTGGTGCTTTCGTGATCCTTATACATGGCCGCGTAACGCTTGTCTGGCATACCTGAAAAGCTCACCCATGCCATTTCAGATGTACGATTTTTACGGGCTCGTGAGCGATCAATCATACGCATTTTTTGCTCTGGCAATTGAAACGTAACGTCGATTGCACCCGGCATATGAAGCTCGGCAATGGTTTGCTGCGGTACAATGACTTGGTAATTTTCAACAGGAACAGACGCTATAAGCCCCGCAAACGGTGCGCGAAGCTCAGTATAGCTTAGCTGGTCCTGTGCGTTGGTCAGACTGGCTTTAGCGGCTAAAAAATTGGCTTTCGCTTCATCAAAAGTAGAGCGGCTTACCGCGCCTTTTTCAACGGAAGCCTCCATACGTTCAAACATAGCCGATGACACGTCAAACTGAGACTGGGCGGTGGCTAACTGTGCTTTCGCGTCTCTATCATCAAGTCTTGCGATAAGCTGGTTCTCTTTAACTTCTTCACCAGCTTTTACTCTGAGTTCTTGGAGTTTGCCGCCAATGCGAAACGAAAGGTTTGAATACTCAGCCGCTTCCACTTGCCCCGGGAATTTGGCGATGGTTTCGTCTGAGTGCTGCACTTTATAAAGCGTTACCGGTGTCGATGAGACTGCTTTGGGTGGCGTGGGGGCTTCCTCACACGCACTTAATCCAGCGAGTGCAGTAAATACCATCACAGTGCGCAGGGCTAAGCTGTGAAAGAGACTTTTTTCAGACAACATGGTAACTCTCCATTTAAATAGACCACTTTTTATTCCCACTAAGGCAATGGGTTATCTTGTACAAGGCGCGTGTTAACTTTTGAACGTGAAAGATAAAAAGCCAATATACGACAAGTTTGTTATACATACAGGTTATAGCGCTTTTTTCCCTTTTCGATCAGCTTTTTGTTTATTTTTACAAGGCGATAGTATGCTACCACCCATAAATATTCGTGGGTGTCCGGTCACTATCAGACAATTACCTTCTCGAAATACCGCCGGCTAGTTCGCAATTCACCCTAATCAGGTTTCTCATCGGGCGCGAGGTTTTCAGCATAGCCTTTCGGTGGTGGCGTCCAGCCACGCATTTTCGAATGCTTGTCGTGTAAATCTGCTTTTAGCGCATTTTCGATTAGCGACTCAAGTTCAATAAAGAGTTTCAAATAATTATTGTCTACTCGTTCTCCGCTGGCCTCATCCGCCCACGCGTGATACAGCACATCGTTTTGCTGAGCCTCAATATTTTTATACGCCATTTTTTGCCGTTCAACTTGGAAAGGGTGAATATTGAGTGAGCGAAGTGCCTCTGCGCCCATTTCAAGAGCGCTGTGGTACGTTTCTGATACCACAAAATCTGCACCCAACTGGCGCAAGCGATACCCATGACCGCGGTCAAAGGCACGCGCAAGCACTTTAATGTTAGGAAATGCGTGCTTGGCGTATTTCACCATTTCGGCAGCGGTTTCTTTATCGTCTATAGCAATAACTAGTAACGATGCTTCATGGGCGCCAGCAGTATGCAAAATGTCTGGTTTGGATGCATCGCCAAAATAGGCTTTGGTGCCAATCCGTCTGATAAGGTCTATTTGCTCAGAGCGAATATCAAGCACAACGGTATTTACATCGTTGGCCACTAAAAGACGGTTAATGATTTGTCCAAAGCGCCCAATTCCAGCAATAACGACGGTGCCTTTCTCGTCAATTTCATCTTCAGCTCGCTGTGATTTCGCGTTTTTGTAGCGAGGAATGATGGCCTTGTCGAAAAGAATAAAAAGTCCTGGTGTTAGGAACATTGAAATGGCAACAACAAGCGAGAGAACAGAAATAATGTCGCTGGGAAGCACATAGTTTTGCGAGGCAAAACTTAATAGCACAAAGCCAAATTCACCCGCCTGAGCAAGGCTTAATGTGAATAGCCATTTGTTAGTGCCTTTTATTTTAAAAATTAAGGCGATGATAAACAGCACAATGGCTTTCACAAGCATAACAGCTACGGTTAGCCCTGCTATTAGCATTGGGCTCTCACTAAGTACGGAAAAGTTAATGCCTGCGCCTACCGTTATGAAAAGAGGCCTAACAGTAAGCCTTTAAACGGCTCGATATTAGCTTCAAGTTCATGCCTGAATTCACTGTTTGCTAAAACTACACCAGCCAAGAATGCACCAAGGGCGGGAGAGAGACCTACAAGTCCCATTAGTGCTGCAATTCCTATAATGAGCATGAGCGCAGTGGCGGTAAAAATTTCCCGTAAACCCGATGCAGCAACAAACTTAAATAAGGGGCGACTTAAGTAGTGTCCTCCGATGGTTAAAAAGGCAATTGAGCTAATGATCACAAGACCTGAAGCCCATGGGGCAAGCCCTTCAACTAAATTAAAGCTATCGTGTGACCCTGTATCGCCGCCATGTGCATTTCCTGCTTCGACCAGCTCGGGTATGGCAAGGAGGGGGATAAGCGCAAGCATGGGAATAACCGCGATATCCTGAAACAGCAACACAGAAAAAGCGCTTTTGCCTCCTTCCGTTTTTTGCAGCCCTTTTTCCTGCAACGTTTGTAAAACAATGGCAGTTGAAGAAAGGGCGAATATAAGGCCTATTGTAAGGGCAATGCTAAAAGGCTGATCAAGCAATATGGCTACGCCTGTGATAAGGGCGGTGGTTAACGCTAACTGAAGGCCGCCCAATCCCATTAATTTTGACTTCATCGCCCACAGCGAGCGAGGCTCTAGTTCTAGCCCAACCAAAAACAGCATCATGACTACACCAAATTCAGCAAAATGTTGAATGGCAACAGTTTCGTCACCAACAAGGCCGAATATGGGGCCAATCACTAGCCCTGCTATTAAATAGCCTAGTACAGACCCTAATCCAAGACGCTTCGCAATGGGCACTGCAATTACGGCGGCGACCAGATAGATAAATGCATATAAGAAATAGCCAGTCACGTTACTCTCCTTGCGATGTACAAAGGTCTGCGAGATTCTCGATGTGCTTTGCTTTTTCTAGATTCAGGGTGTTAGTGGTCAATTTGTTTAGCAAGGTTGTCCACTTACCTCTATGTTCAGCAACGCGATGCTCTTCTTGCGCGGTACGAGAGCCAAAGATCGCAAAAGGAGCAATGTAGGTCATGTGCGTGATCTGAGCCATTTGCTCTAAAGGCTGGAGCAGTTGCCTGATGGTGTAATGATTAAAGCCATCAGTTTGATAGGCTTCTTCCTTACCGCCTGCACTTAATGCGCAAAGAAATAATTTATCTTTAAGTGCAGTGCCTTCATGCCCATAGGCAAAACCATATTCCAACACTAAATCTTGCCATTCTTTTAAGATTGAAGGTGTGGAATACCAGTAAAGTGGAAACAGAAAAATAATGACATCGTGGTCAACTAAACGCTGCTGTTCCCGCTCAATATCAATATTGAAATCTGGATATTCCGCATACAAGTCAACAGCAGTAACGTGTTTATTCATTTTTGCTTCGTGAAAAAGCGGCACATTTACTTCTGAACGGGTTTGCGCGGGATGGGCAAAGAGAACCAGTACTTTCTTACTTTTCTTAGTGCTCTCTACATTGCTTTCAATGATGTTCTCGTCAGTCATACATTTCTACTCAGTGCTACATCCAGCTCTAGTTGAGCGATAAGGAGCCGTTGATTTTTGATGTGCAAAACACGGCAAAGGTCAAAAGACCCTAGGTTATTCATTAATTCAATCTGTACGTTTAGAGCAAATAAGAATGTGTTTTTCCTCAAAGTTATAAGGTTACTAATATTTATTAGGTTGAAAAAAGTAACCTGATTACCATTATGTACTCACGTATAAAAACCGCTTCTAATAGAAGCGTCGACGGAACACTATTTTTAACTTTTGCTTAGAACAGTATAAACATGAAAACACCAGTAAAAACACTCGCACTTGCATTATCTTTACTTTCTCCCCTTGTTTCTCTTTCTACTCAAGCCCTGCCGCAAGGAAGTGAGCTTAAAGCTGGGGCTGCGGTATGGAACTTGTTTGATGACGCAGACCGTTACGCATTGCATGTGGCTTATGTTCACAAACCGCTCGAATCATTTTACGGAATTCGACCAACAGTTCTCTTGGTAAACGCAGATCAAGGCCAACACTATTTCGCTGCGGGGTTGGCAAAAGACGTCTACAAATACAATGACTTTTCAGTACGCGTTGCCTTTCACGCGGGCATTGTTGATGAATCTGAAAATTTAGGCGACACCATTGAGTTCTATTCATCACTTTCCGGACTCTACAATTTTTCTGAATCTTTTTCGCTAGAGGCTGAAATTGGCCATATTTCTAACGGTGGGCTAGGGGACACGAACCCTGGTTCAGAATCGTTCGTATTGAGCGCTCACTACCATTTCTAATCTCGCCTAAACAAGCAATGCCTACTTCTTTTGTTGAACAGCCCGCTTAAAACGCGGGCTGTTCATTTTTGGCAAAGACTTTTTTAACTTAACTTTCTGTCGGGCAAGGTGCGCCGCCGTTAATCCAAACCGACATTGCCTTAGCGAACTGTGCATGTGTGCCAGGAGCAGGTGTTCTGCCTGGGCCGGGGTTCCATGCCCATCTCACTAATGGATCATCACTGACATGGTGTTCAAATTCTTTTTTGAACGTTTTCATGTCATCTCTTCCCCCACGTTGAGCAAGAAAAGAGTTCAAACGCGGGTTTAACCAATTGTTGCATAATTTTGAGGGTGTCATGTCGCTGCCAATAATCATGGTAGGAGGCGGCATGTGCCACACGAAACCTGGCATAAGGTCGTTTGCTGCACCAGGTGGCCTGCCAGGTTCACGCGCATTTTCATCTTGGTGACATCCGCGGCAGTTTACGGGGTGCGTTTCGCCAACCTGAACAAACTTTCCATCTTGCACCGCCATTTTCAAATTATTCACAGAGGTAATGTTCATAGGGTGGGGGACGCTGTTGTCGCCCACTGTCGGTCGGTGAGCGCCATCTTCAATAACACCATGACAGTTCACACACCGTGGATGTGTTGCTACATCGAACAAGTAGTTAAATGCTGTCGTTGGGTTAGGATCTTGCTGATAAGCTTCAAAAGCAGGCGTTGAGTTAGCTGCTTTTGAAACGCTAGCGGTCAAATTACTATGGTCGCTATCGTCATTTTTGTTTGCAATACACCCGCTCAGGACGAATGATGAGAGAGCACCACTTAATAGGACTGTTATCATTTTCATCATACTGCCCTTATGCTTTTAATGCTGCGGTAACGTGTTGAGCAAGCATGGGCAAATGACGTAGCCGTACACCAATCGCTTGGTATACTGCATTGCCGATAGCAGGGGCTACACCAATAACGCCAGGTTCACCAAGACCAACTGGGAATTCATCGCTCTCTACCAGTTCAATGTCCATTTCTGGTACATCGTTCATGCGTAAAGGAAGATAAGTATGTAGGTTGGTTTTCGCGACTTGACCATTTTTTATTTCATTGTGTTCAAATAAGGCCAAGCTGAGCCCCCACAACAGTGAACCTTCAAGCTGCGCCATGGCGCCATCTGGGTGAATAACAATACCGGCATCCGATACTACCCAAAGTTTCTTAACGGTTATTTTTCCTGTGCGCTTATTAACATGGACATGTGCAGCGGTGGCTAGCCACGCTGGCATTGTACGTTCTTGCCCTGCTGTCACGCTATAACCAATGCCTTCGTCAGCGCCAAGTTTAATATTTGCGGTCTTTTTCTTAAGAATTTCAAGAGTATTGGCAAGTCGTTTGCCTCCGCCCACACTTTCTGGCGCTTTGCCTCCTTGTTTACCTTTACCGTCTAACATCGCAAGCCTGAAGTCGACAGGGTCTTTGTTGGCTTTAATGGCAGCTTCGTCAATAAACGATTCTAAGCCCCATACAATCCAACCTTGACCTACCGAACGCAGCCAGCCTGGTGTGAAAGTATCTTGCGCGACCTTGTTATTAACAACGCGAGCACGGTGATGTGACATGGTGTACCAGTGATCGGCTCCCGACGCTGAGAACATGTCTACTTTGCCCTTGCCATCAACGCCAGGTACAAGAAAATCTGGCGCCATGTGTAAGGTTGGCCAACCGGCAGCGAGTGCATGTTCCATTCCTGTGAATTCACCATTTTCGTCAAACGATGCGTTAAACAATGATGTTGATGCAGAGCGAGGTTGGTCAAACAGGGCATCGTCTGGGCGCATAAATACCAGTTTTACTGGTTGACCTGCCGCCTTAGCAGTAAGTAAAGCTGGAATAACCCAGTCACCGAAAAGACGGCGTCCAAAACCACCACCTAGGTAGTATTGATGCATAACGACTTCGTCATCCGACACTTCAGCAGCTTTGGCTACGGCCGGCAGCGTCAGTCCTTGCCACTGGTTGCCTGTATGGATGTGCCATTTACCTTCTTTGAATTCCGCAATAGCGTTCAACGGTTCTAGTTGGAAGTGACTCGCCGTAGAGGTTGTATATATCGCTTCAATAGTAGAGGCAGCATTAGCCTGTGCTTTAACTACGTCGCCTTCGTCAACAAAGACAGTGCCTTCATTGCGGTCACGTACAATTCTTTCGCCTTCTTTTTGTATATCAGCTTCAGAAACATTAGCGGTTTTACCGGCGTTATAGCTGACTTTTACCATATCAACAGCTTTAATCGCGGTGGGGTAGTCTGTAGCCAATACAGTGACCCAGCCTTCGATGGTACCGCTTGGATCGGTAAGCACTTTATAACCTTTATATCCCGGTAGACTCTTAGCCTTACTGTCGTCGACATTCGTTACTGTACTGCCATAACGCGTCGGCGGCAGAATGGGGCGTGCATAAAGCATATTTTCCACTTCAACATCAATACCGTATACCGCAGTACCGTTAGTTTTAGGCGGTATGTCGAGAGCCTTATAGTCTGCATTAACGCCAATAAGGTGGCGTTTTTTACCCGGCTTAATCGGCAGTTCCGCAAGCTCATCTGCACTGAATGTTTTGTCTACTTTGCCATTCGCTACGATATCGCCATAGCTAATTTTCTTGTTACCTGAGATAACAAAGCCTTTTTCTGCCTTACAACTATCGACAGGCACGCCAAGTAGCTTCGCACCTGCAGCAGTTAACACCATGCGGCCAGCGGCGCCCGCCTGAGAAATGGGCTTGTAAGTATGGAAAATTGACCAAGAGCCGCCTGTTATCATGTAGCCCCATTTAGGGTCTGTATCAACGTGCACAATAGACACTTTCTCCCAGTCGCACTCAAGCTCATCAGCCAAGATTCTAGCGATTGGCGTGCCGATATGCTGACCCATTTCCGCTTTGGCTATGTTGACGGTGACGTTGCCATCTATATCCATCTCAAACCAAACATTTGGAGAAAACTTTTTGTTTTCAATACTTTCCTTCGCCGACAGCAGGGATGGAATAGCAGCAGCACCAAATGCCATGAATAAAGACGTTTTCACTGATCCCACCATGAAAGAACGGCGAGATAAGTTGATCATATCTTTCTTTTCTTGAGAGATATTTTTCATGCTCATGCGTTTTCCCCTTCTGATGAAGCGGTTGGATCAAAGTATTGAACGGAAGACGTTGCAGCGCGCTTAATCGCCTTTTTTATGCGCGGGTAAGCCATACAGCGACAATAATTGGTGCTCATGTGATTAACGATATCTTGGTCGCTCGGGTTTGGATTTCTGTCTAGCAATGTCGCTGCTTGCATGATTTGGCCAGACTGGCAATAGCCACACTGAGGAACCTGCTCTTCTACCCAAGCAGATTGCAGCGGATGCGCGTTGTTGAAGCTTTCAATAGTGTTTACGTTCTTATCTTTAGCTAACGAAACGGGATAGGAGCAAGAGCGAATAGCGTTACCATCAATATGTACCGTGCATGCGCCACACATCGCTACACCGCACCCAAACTTGGTACCTTTTAGTCCAAATTCATCGCGTATTACCCAAACGAGAGGCGTATCTGATGCAGCATCTGTCTGCACTCTTTTTCCATTTAACGTAAATTCAATCATGGTTTGTGTCACCGTGAAGTTAATGTTTAATATGCTCTCGCCAAGGCGCTGTACTTGGTTTGAACGGTCTGTTTTGCCTGTTTTAATTGGTATTATTAAAATCTGGCCGCGTTGGCTCTCCCTTTAATAACCGCTCACTCCATAGACGCCCGAATGAACCTTTCGAATTGGAGTTAGACTAATTAACTAAAGGTATACTAGAGGCCAAACTTGCTTATGTGGTCTATTTTAGTTACCTTGTTCAAACAAACAATTAGTATACTTTTAGTAACTAGGTGGCTTTTTTAGGAAAATAGATGGAAAGTGAAATAAAAACAGACGCTAAGGGTAGAAAAACCGTTCTAAATACTTGTACAGAGCCTTGTGCTATAGAGCGTGGAATGCGCCTAATTGGTGGAAAGTGGACGGGTTCTATTATTTATCATCTCAAAGATGAGCCTGTTAGATTTAACGACCTGTGTAGAATGCTTGGCGGCGCCAGCCGGAAGATGGTCGATCAGCGCCTTAAAGAGCTGGAAAACAACGGTATGGTGATCCGCAACGTTATCGACTCTCGTCCAATTGCGGTTGCTTATAGTCTCACCGAGTTTGGGCGCTCAGCGCTAGATATTCTTGAACAGCTAAGAGTCTGGTCTGAAAACCACACGAATGATTGAATACCGCTAGCGGTGAGCATTTATCTCACCGCATTTGCTTTATAAAGAGCTAGACCGACACTAGCGGTAATCGAAGTACTTTTTCAACAAGCTCTCCGGCTTTTTCTTGGAAACCAACAAAGTGTTCAGTAGCTTCATGAGCATCAAGGGCATCCTGAGATTGCCATTTCTCCGTAATAACAAACACACCCTCTTCACTTGCATGTAGGTCATACATCACTGCGCCGACTTCTTCTCGGCTTGATTTAACCAAGGGTAACAATGCGTCTAAAAGTGCATCTTGTTGGTTTGGTTGAGAATAGATTACGACTGAAAACTCGATCATTTTACTGTCCTATTGAGAAAAAACGCTAACATAGGCAACTAACGGAGTAATGGTTAGCGTTTAAAGCTGACTAGCAACTTTTTTCAGGTGAAAAGCAATCTCCACCATCAAATGCCTTTTACCGCTATGTCGCAGTTAGACGCTATCTAAGCCTTTTTCTTAGATGCATTTTTTAGCGAATGAAAAAAGTTAATCTATAATGGCTTATACTAAAGTATAAAAGGGTGCTCATTATCCTTTGAGTGCCACCTCTTGAGGCGACGGAATGCAATTACCGAACGGGGCGATGCCCTATGTTTGAAAAAACTTTTCACTTTTGTCCTGTTGGGCTCGCTCACGTAAGCGTGGATGGAAGCTTTATACGTGTAAATAAGCGACTGTGTGATTTTTTAGGATATTCTGATGAAGAACTAACGACGTTAACCTTTCAAGAATTAACTGCGCCAGATTATCTTGATGAAGATCTAAGTTACTTAGAGCGCCTGATGGCAGGTGATATCGATGACTATGCGATTGAAAAGCGATATGTAAGGCGCGATGGCGAGCAAGTTTGGGCGAAGTTAACAGTGTCTTTAGTAAGAGATCAGCGCGGCAACCCAGACTATTTTATTTCTATTGTGGAAGATATCGACGAGAAAAAGCGCATCCAGTCTGAGCTCTTTCAAGTTGATGCCTTGTTTAGCAAAATTGTTAGCGCATTTTCTGATAGAACGTTTATATGGGTGGCGACGCCAGACTTGTCTAAACTGCAATACGTTAACGATGGCTATTCAAACATATTCGGTCGCAACGAGTACGAACTTTACTGTAACCCTATGAGCTTTATTGATCATGTACATGAAGATGATAAAGCACGGGTGTTAAAACTGTTCAGTCAACGCCCTTTGCAGAATTGGGATATTCAATATCGTATATACGACTCGAAAGGCGAAGTGAAGTACCTTCACGATCGCGGAAGCTTGATATTTGACGACCGTGAAATGCAGTCGCTTATTTTAGGTACAGCCGACGACATAACAAGAGAGAAAACGCAGCAACAAGCTCTGATGAGCGCCGTCACTAAATTAGAGCACCTGTCGAAAACCGACTCGCTCACTGGACTTGCGAATAGGAGAGAGATATTTAGCAAGTTAAGTGACGAAATTTCTCGTATGGATCGTGGCCAACAAACGTCAACGCTTGTTTATATAGACTTAAACAAATTCAAAGAAATTAACGATAAATATGGTCACAAGGTAGGAGACAAGGCGCTTGTTGAGTTCTCTGAAAGAATGAGTAGTTTGCTGCGTGATAGTGATAGATTCGGTCGTATTGGAGGAGATGAATTTGTCATCTTGCTCTATGGCACGGGTGAAAAGGAAACGGAAGCTTTTTTTAATAGGGTTGCCCAAAGCGACTTTGAAGTTAATGTAGATGGCAATAAGGTAGTACCAATTGGCTTCAGTGTTGGCTGGGTTGAGTGGAGCGAAGGGATTGAAACCGTGCAGGAGTGGCTAGATAAGGCCGATGAGGTAATGTACGGAAAAAAGCGTTATCAGCAAGTTTTAACCGCGATTGATAAAGCGATGTAGACAGCTATTCCTGAGACTCGATATCTACATCGCTTTCGCCATTCTATTTTTGTCTTTGAGCGAACCAGCGCGCTATTTCCTGACGCTCTTCGTCTGTCATTTTTGTCTTGTTTAAAAATGGCATGTCTTTGGTCACAGTGGTTCTTCGAACCACTTGTGGCGCAAACCTTTCAATATCTTCCCATGTATCTAATACTACGCCTAAAGGCGCGACTTTAAAGATATCGTCGGTTGGCGTGCGCGAGTGGCAACCCACACAATGGGTTGTAATTAAGCTTACTACTCGCTCATTGCTTACTTCAGAACTCGCTTGGGCGACTGCATTGTTAGCCGTTACTTTTTTACCTACTTCATCGACAAGGCTCACATCTTCATGTCCTTCATTCGATGTATGTGATGGCGACTGAGGCCATGACACCCATAGCGCTATTGCTAGCATAGCGACTGCGCCAGACACTAAAATACCTGGTTTAGTGATGCCCACATGACGCAAGTTAAAGAAATGACGTATCCAAGCGGCAGCGGCCATTATCGCAATGAGTACCAGCCAATTTTGCGGGTGTTGATACGTCATGGGGTAATGATTTGAAATCATGATAAACAGCAGAGGCAGCGTAAAGTAGTTATTGTGTACCGAACGCAATTTAGCGCTCGCACCCCAAGTAGGATCAATATCTTTCTTATCGGCTACAGCTGCTACCATTTTGCGCTGGTTCGGCATGATGTTGAAAAAGACATTCCCTGCCATGATAGTGCCAATAAGCGCACCAACGTGAATATAGGCACCGCGACCGCTAAACCACTGGGTAGACAGGTAGCTGACAATACAAACAAGCGCGACTAATCCAATACCGAAGGCAAGTGGATATTTTGCCAATGGGCTGCGACAAGCAAATTCGTATAAGGCTAGTCCGCCAAAGATTAACCCTAAACTTAAAGATATTGCCGTGGTCGGTGACATGGCGTTTACCGAAGGGTCGATAAGATAAGCGCTAGCACCAAAGTAATAAACAATTATGAGTAGTGCGAAACCCGATAACCACGTGGTATAGGCTTCCCACTTAAACCAGTGCAGTGTTTCTGGCATTTTCTCTGGGCCATAGGCGTATTTTGCGACCTCATAAAAGCCGCCACCGTGAATAGCCCATAAGTCGCCTTTGATACCTTTGTCCTGTTTCCATTTAGGTGGCGTGCGTAGATTGTTATCCAACCAAATGAAGTAAAACGACGCGCCAATCCACGCTACACCCGCTACAACGTGGAACCAACGTACAAATAAACTTATCCAATCTAGCCACGGCATTATTGTTCTCCTTATTTAGGGCCAAAAAGCCCTACAGCAGCCTGTTATTAATGATGTTCTTTTTTATAGCGGCAGGTGCCGCTTATCCACGTTTGGTCGATAGCGCGGTCATCACCTAAAATACTCAAGGCAAAAAACACATCGTCAAAGTCCGCGTCTTCTTTTATTCTCAATTGTGTCAATTCGTCAAACCTAGGCTCAACAACGATAAAGTCAGCAGTGGTGCCTGGCTTTAAGTTGCCTATTTCATGATCAAGCGCATGAGCTACGGCCGCGCCTTGGGTCATAAGATAAAAGCCTTCTAACGGGCTGATGGGCTCGCTGCGCAATTGACTAACCTTGTATGCATCGCCGTAGGTTTTAAACATGTTAAACGTAGTGCCTGCACCCACATCGGTGGCCATGGCCACATGGACCTTGTTAGCACGCGCTGCGGTCATATCAAAAAGGCCACTTCCTAAAAACAGGTTAGATGTAGGACAGAAGGCCACCGTAGCGCCGCTTTCGCCTAAGCGCGCCCATTCGTTGGGCGTAAGGTGAATGCCATGGCCAAACACCGCACGTTCACGCACAAGGCTGTAGGTGTCATATACATCTAAATAGCCGTCCGCTTTAGGGAATAAGCTCTTCACCCATGCAATCTCGTCTAAGTTCTCAGACAAGTGTGTTTGAATGAAAACGTCGGGATACTGCTTGGCAAGTTCCCCTAATGCAGCAAGCTGAGCTTCAGTACTGGTTGGCGCAAAACGGGGCGTTAGCGCATAGCGGTTGCGGCCCTTGTTATGCCAAGCTTCGATTAATTCTGCACTGTCAGCTTGTGCTGTGTCGGCGCAGTCATTAAGCGCACTAGGGCAATTCCTGTCCATACATACTTTACCGGCCACAATTGCCATATCAATTTCGCTTGCTGCACTAAATAATGCGTGGCTACTGCTTTTATGAACCGTAGTAAAAACAAAACCTGTGGTAGTACCGTTCTTTAGCAATTGGCGCAAAAATACGTTAGCAATGGTTTTAGCGTGTTCACTGTCAGCAAACTGCATTTCTGTGGGAAACGTATAGTTTTCAAGCCAGCTCAACAGCTGCTCGCCATAATGAGCTATGCTCTGTGTTTGCGGATAATGCAGGTGGCTGTCTATTAAACCTGGCAAAATCCACTTGCCTGAAAAATCTGTCACAGTGGCAGCCGGGTAGCGCTTTGCTATCTCTTCAAATGTGCCAATGTCTTTTATTTCTTTATTGTCTACTAACAAACCACCGTCTTTGAATATAGCGATGTCATTATCGAACTGTGTAGTTTGGTTAGGAAAGTGCGCAATGCTTGCACGAAAAAGCTGCATGTTTGTTAGCTGCCCCTGTAGCTGCTGAAACCGAATGGAGAGATAAGAAGTGGCACATGATAATGACCGCCATTCTCATCAAGTTCAAATGTAATATCAATGTGTGGGTAGAAACTTTTGTCATGCGTTTCTACAAGGTAAGGCTTGCAGTGAAAGCGCAGGGTATAAACGCCTGCGGCAAAACCGTCTTCAACGCCCCAGTTGTTAAAACGCCCGTCATTATCCGTTTCACCCGAAAGGGTGCTACCGTCAGGTAGTGTAAGTGTAAGGGCAATGCCTTGTGCTGGCTTACCTAATGTAGTGTCGAGTACGTGGCTAGAAAGCGTATTCATACTGTTTTCCTTAAAAACTATTCAATGCGTATTGACCATATTTTTGAAAATACGGGGGTTAATCCAGCGCTTTGTTAATACGCAATAGGGTTATCTTTATTTGCTCTGCAGCAGCATTGGTAATCTCTTGCTGTGTGGTATTGGGTAGCCTAGCTTGTAATGCTTCTAACATAGTCTGCGCAGAAAGACCGGTGGCACAAATAATAAAGATAAACCCGTGCTTGTCTAAATAGGCGTGATTGGCTTCTTTTAACTGGTGTAAAACGGCCTCGGACGCGCTGGCTGTACCCGACTGCTCGCCCGCAGCAATGGCTTTGGTATTTGCAAACTTTTTGCGCAACGAATCAACGTCGCCAATCATGGGGTGTGCCGTAAAAGCTTCAAGGTAGTCGTCATCACTGCATTTGGCCCACGCGCTCTTCGCTTGATTAACAAGTGCGTCCTTGTCGCTGTAGGGGCGTGCTTTTACCATTTGATAAATCCAGGTTTTCGCCGCGCAGCATTGCTCAAACCAAGAAGATGCCTCTTCAGCGCTTAGCGTATTTAATTCTTTAAGTGTCACTGGTGGTGTCCTTTTCTTTGTGAAAAGCTGTAACGGGTTTCTCACTGTATTTGTTACTGTTGCCTGCCGTTACTTCTTTTACATGAAGACGCTCGATAATTTGCGCAGATATAGAAACGGCAACTTCAATTGGTTGCTTGCCAGGGATATCTCGGTTACCTATTGGCGTAAATAGCCTTGCCAGCGCGTTGTCGTCAAACCCACGCTGAGTCAGTTTGGTAATAAAGCGCTTTGCTTTGGTGTCTGAACCAATTAACCCAACAAAGGGGAGGGAAGGTTGCTTTAACGCCTGTTCTGTAATGCGATAGTCCAATTGATGATCGTGGGTGAGTATAATCAGCCAACTGTTCTCATCAAGGTGTCTAACTTCGCTCTCTGGTGCTTCTTCCACGACTTTGTGCACGTTGGCTGGCAAAGACGATGGAAACAGTTCCTCGCGACTGTCTATCCACGAAATGCGTACAGGCAATTGAGCCAAAATAGGCACCAATGCTTTTGCAACATGGCCAGCACCAAAAATGGCGATGTGCTGCTGATGAACGTTACACACGTCAAATAGCACCTTTACCGCGCCGCCGCAGCACTGTCCTAAAGAACTGCTTAACGGGTAGCTGTGAAGTTCAGTGCATGCTTCGCCTTTTGCAAGGTACTCTCGTGCGCGGGCAATGGCATTAAACTCAAGGTGCCCGCCGCCAATGGTATCGATGCTTTGTGAAGCGGTAACTACCATTTTACTCCCGGGTTCACGAGGTGTAGAGCCTGCAGTGCCAACCACAGTCACAAGCACATAGCCTTCATTACGCGCTTGGCATTCGGCTATTCCCTCATACCAGTTTGTTGCACGAAATGATTGGGGCGCGCGAGATGACTTTGCTGCCGTGAGTGTCATAAAACACCGCCTCGACTGGAAGAATGCTGCATAGCACTTACTGCATTTAACACGCGTTCTGGTGTGGCTGGTGTATCTAGTTGCGGATCAACTGTGTAGCCAGATAGGCTAGATATGGCGTCTTTAAGGGCGCACCACACTGAAATAGCCAGCATAAATGGTGGCTCGCCAACCGCTTTTGAGTGGTAAATGCTGTCTTCAGCATTCTTTCTACCAAACAGCTTCACATTAAACTCTTTTGGCGTATCGCCAATGGCTGGAATTTTATAGGTCGCCATATTTTCACTTATCAGCTTACCCGCTTCATTCCATTTAAGGTCTTCTGTGGTAAGCCAACCCATACCTTGAATAAACGCGCCTTCTATTTGGCCAATATCAATGGCAGGGTTAAGACTGTTGCCAACATCGTGGAGTACGTTAACTTTATCTACCGTATATTCACCGGTAAGTGTATCGACAGAGACTTCGCTCATTGAGACGCCATAGGCAAAATAGAAAAACGGACGGCCTTCACCGGTTTCGCGGTTATACTGTAATTTTGGGGTTTTGTAGAAACCGCTTGAAGACAAAGATACACGAGCAAAATACGCTTTCTGCACAAGCTCGGTAAAGGTAATTTTGTGCTCATCCAATACCACGTGCTCATTAATGAATAGCACGTCGCCAGCGCGGTCCTCTAGACCTAAGCTTTTGGCAAAGCACTCGGCCAAACGGGCTTTTAGCGTAATACATGCATTTTGTACGGCTTTTCCGTTTAAGTCAGTGCCGCTTGAAGCTGCTGTTGGTGAAGTGTTAGGTACTTTGTCAGTGCGTGTTGCAGTGACTTCAATCATATCCAAATCTAGTCCAAATTCATTGGCTGCAATTTGGCCTATTTTGGTGTGAAGCCCTTGGCCCATTTCAGTACCACCATGGTTCACCTGAATACTACCATCAGTATAAATGTGCACTAAAGCGCCAGCTTGGTTTAAATGCTTCGCGGTGAATGAAATGCCAAACTTAACAGGCGTTAGCGCTAAACCTTTCTTAATCACCGGGCTTTCGCGGTTAAACGCTGCAATAGCTTCACGGCGCTGCCAATACTGAGCGGTTTCTTCTAGCTCGGCAATCATATCGGGCAGAAGGTTATGTTCTACCTTCATTCCGTAGGGGGTAAAACTACCTGTAGTGGGGCCGTATAAATTACGTTTTCTTACCGATAGGGGGTCGCTGCCAATAGCACGGGCAATTTTATCAATCACGGCTTCAGCCATAATCATACCTTGCGGTCCGCCAAAGCCTCGATAAGCGGTGTGCGATACCATATTGGTTTGCAATCTGTGGCCAACAATGTCGCTATCACCTAAGAAATAACCATTGTCCGCATGGAACATGGCTCTATCGACAATGGCGTCAGATAAATCAGGCGAGTGCCCACAAATACCATTGATTGTCATGCGGGTGGCTTCAATTTTACCTGTCTCGTCAAAGGCCACGTCGAACTCGTTTTCGAACGGGTGACGTTTGCCAGTAACATGCATATCGGTGAAGCGTGGTAAGCGAAGCTTAACCGCACATTGATTGCGCGATGCCAGTAGAGCCGCTATACAGGCCCATTGCGCGGCTTGCGTTTCTTTTCCGCCAAAGCCGCCGCCCATACGTCGCATGTCTACCATTACACGGTGCAATTTTACATCGAGCACTTCGGCAACGAGTTTTTGTACCTCACTGGGATGTTGACTAGACGTATAGATTTTCATGCGATCTTCTTCATCAGGGATCGCAAGGCTCACTTGTCCTTCTAAGTACATATGTTCCTGTCCACCAATACTGAGCGTGCCATGTGCTTGGTGGATCGCTTTTTCAAATGTACTTTCAACGCGGTCAGTATGTTGGCCAAACCGATGTAGGGGACGCACAAACGTTTGCTGCTGGTGGGCAGCTTCGGCATTAAGTATAGGTTTGGCTTCACTCACCTCTACTTTCCCTTTTAGCGCAGCTTGTCGGGCAAGGTTTATCGAAGTGGCAAGCACTGCAAATACAGGCTGACCGAAGAATTTGATTTCGCCATTAGCAAGTAACGGATCGCCTTCGAACACAGGTCCAATATCTTTATGGCCAGGCACGTCGTCAATCGTAACCACATCTACAACGCCTTCACTTTGGCGAACAGCGTCAAGATTTATCGAGTTAATTGTACCTTTTGCGCATTGGCTTACACCAACGGCAGCATAAAGAGTGCCTTGAGGTTCAATAACATCGTCAACATAGTTGGCACTGCCTTGTACTTGGCGTGTTGCGCTCTCGTGCTTTTTAGATACGTGAACGACACTTTGCTTGTCGTTTTGTTGCAGTGAATTAGGGGCATCAATTAACTTACGCATGCTGCACCACCCGTGTTTCAAATTGGTTTGCTGTTTGGTTTTCTAACCAGAAGCGATGCCACAGGTTAGCTAAAACAGTTTTACGGTATTGGGCTGTAGCGCGCACATCATCGATAGGTGAAAATGCATCGAATAAGACTTGTTTGCCCAACGTTAAACATTCGTTGCTAGCGAACTGCTTACCTTTCAAAACGTTTTCTAACGCATTGCAGGTTGACGGAACTGCTGCTACACCACCAAAGCCACTGCTAATGGCTTCTACTTTGCCGTTGTCGAGTGTGACATTAAATACGGCGCATACTGCAGAAATATCATCTTCAAATCGTTTCGATATTTTATATGCAGCTAATGCTTGATTGGGCTGTTTCAATGGTATTTCTATTGCACTTATCCATTCATCTTTCGCCAGCATGGTCTCGCGATAGCCTGTGAAGAATGTGCTAATTGGGATCATACGAACGCTCTCGCCGTTATCTAAATGCAGTATGGCATTCAACGCGAGTAGTAACGGTGGCATATCACCAATAGGGGAAGCGTTAGCCACGTTACCGCCAATGGTAGCCTGATTGCGGATAGGCAACGAGGCAAATCGGGTAACAAGCTCAGCCACTTGCGGAAATGCATTTAGTAATAAAGGTGCCGCATCATTTAGCGGTACAGCTGCACCAAGAATAAGAGAATGCTCGCTTTTGGTGCATTGTTTTAGTGCATCAATATGCGTCACACTGATAAGCGTTTCTACATCTTTTAGCTGTTGCGTGAACTGAAGGCTTAAATCCGTGCTGCCAGCGACTAGCTGTGCAGCTGGATGCGCTTGAATCAGAGTCTTCAGTTCTTCGCGAGACGTTGGCGTATGGATATTGCCCGTACCAGTGGGTTTCTCACCAGATAATGACAGTAATGTAGAAAGGGTGGCAGCTTGGCGTGCAGTGAATTGATCAACAGGTGTTTGTTCGCACACCTCCATCGTAGCATCGATAATAGGGCGGTAGCCTGTGCAGCGACATAAGTTGCCTGATAAAGCGTGCAGCACATCGTCGCGATTTGGTTTTGTATTGCTGTGATATAAGGCAAACATCGACATGATAAAACCAGGTGTGCAAAAGCCACACTGAGAACCATGGTGATCAACTAACGCCTGCTGTACGGGGTGTAAGTGTTTACCATCGTTCAAATGCTCAACAAATAAAAGCTGCTTCCCATGAACTGCACTCATTAGCGTGATGCAGCTATTCACTGTTCGATAATTAAGTTTTGCAGCGCTATTTGAGGAGGCTGGTTCCACAAGTACTACGGTACATGCACCGCAGTCTCCTGCTGCACAGCCTTCTTTTGTGCCTGTTTTTTTGCGATGTTCGCGAATAAATTGTAGAAGGGTGAGGTCGGCCCGCGCTTCATTTAATTCAACGACATCGTTATTTATTAGAAAGCGAATCATACTCACACCTTCTTGTTATATTCATTCTTGTATTCATTAATATAGCTGTATTTTTTCAATAAAAGTAGACCATTTGGTCAATTTATTGCTTATAAAAAAAGGCCGAGTTCTAAAAGGCCATGATTTTGCGCAAATTTGATTGGAAAAAAAGAAGTGATACCTTTCTATTTTTCTTTTGCTAAGCACTACGTCGATTTGTTAATAAAGAATAAGGCAAGATTCGTGCAAGGTTTTGAACTATTCGCGTAATTCGTGTTTTAGTATGGTTAACACTCCCTGTATAGGGTATGTATGATCTATAAGAGCATAGCAACTCGTCGGCAATAAATGCTAACCTATCGAAAAGGCATGCAGCATTTATACTGCCCGTGCGCTTGCAAAGTAGATTGCAAAGGAATTTTAATAATAATGATGAAGGTAAAAAGTGCTGACGCTGGCGTTGGCGCTATGAACAGAAGAAAAATACTCCAAGCCGCTGAAAAATGTTTTGCACAGTTTGGCTTCAAAGGCACAGCAGTACAAAAAATTGCTGATGAAGCAGGACTTCCTAAGACTAACGTTTTGTATTATTTCAAAACAAAACAAGAGCTCTACGTAGCGGTACTAGAAGAAACCCTCTCGCTGTGGAACTCACGTTTTGATAAAGCCACAGTAGAAGACGACCCAGCCGAGGTACTCGCCAATTATATCGCCGAGAAAATGGAAGTGTCGCGAACGCATCCAATGGCCTCTAAGATCTTTGCGATGGAAATTATCAATGGTGCACAAAACTTAAGTGGCTACTTTGATGAAGAGCATGCGCTTTGGATGAAAGGGCGACTTGCGGTTATTGATGCATGGGTAAAGGCCGGCAAACTGCCACCTGTTGAAGGTGAATACTTGCTTTACACAATCTGGGCGAGTACCCAGCACTATGCTGACTTCTCTGCGCAAATAACCCGTCTACGCGGTAAAAAAATGACAAAATCAGATTTTGAAGACGCTACAAAACAAGTGGTAAAACTCGTGCTCGGTGGCTGTGGGTTATCTGTGCCAGAAAACTTCGAGGTGTAGCATGACAGAGTCTGTTTACCCTCGTGATCTGATTGGTTATGGTCAACATGTACCTCACGCTAAGTGGCCGGGCGAAGCAAAAATCGCGATTCAGTTCGTATTAAATTACGAGGAAGGTGGCGAAAATTGCGTGCTTCATGGTGACGAGGCGTCGGAAATATTCCTATCGGAAATTATCGGCGCACAAGCGTATAAAGACCGCCACCTCAGCATGGAGTCTATTTACGAATACGGCAGTCGTGCAGGGTTTTGGCGTTTACACCGTTTGCTTAATAAATACGACATTCCCGTTACTGTGTTTGGCGTCACTATGGCTATGCAACGACACCCTGACGCCGTAAAAGCCATGATGGATTCAGGTTGGGAAATCGCCAGCCACGCCATGCGCTGGGTGCATTATCAAGACATGGACGAAGAGCAAGAGCGTAAACAAATTGATGAGGCGATTATTCTTCATGAGCAGTTAACGGGCAGTAAACCTGTAGGTTGGTATACAGGAAGAACGAGTCCGAATACGCTGAAGTTGATTGCAGAGCGCGACGATATCTTATATTGCGCCGATTCATATGCTGACGACTTACCTTACTACGACTGCCATTACAGCAAGCCGTTATTGATGGTGCCGTACACATTAGACACCAATGATATGCGCTTTGCCACGCCTCAGGGCTTCAACAGTGGGGAACAGTTTTTCACCTACTTAAAAGATGCGTTTGACGTGTTGTATGAAGAAGGAGAAGAAGCGCCTAAGATGCTATCTATCGGCCTTCATAATCGCATAATAGGACGGCCTGCTCGACTCGCCGCACTTAAGCGCTTTATCGAGTACGTTAAGTCTCATGATAAAGTATGGCTAGCGACACGAGAGCAAATTGCCCGTCACTGGTTGGAGCTTCATCCTAAAGATGGTGGTGACAAGCCGCGTACGTAGCGTTTACAGTACGCCTACTATATTTGAAGTACAGTAAAGTGAAGAGACGAGAGTGAAACAGATTGATCACTACCGCCTTCACTTAATAAAGGACAAAACCATGAAAACAAAACTAGCCATTATTGCCCTTGGGGCGCTAGCGCTGACAGCATGTTCAAAGCTGACTAAAGAAAACTACGATAAATTAGAAATGGGTATGTCTCAGGACGAAGTTGAAGCAATTCTAGGGTCAGCTGACAACTGCGGAAAAACAATGGGTACCATGGCATGTACATGGGGCAATGAAGACAGTAAGCACGTTAAAATCGTATTTATGGGTGATAAAGCCGTTACCTTCACTTACGATGGATTGAAGTAAACGTATATCTTTTTCACTTGCCTAGTTTAAAAAGAAAGGTGGCGTTGAAAGCCACCTTTTTTGTATCTAAAGCGTTAACTTACAGGCACGCAATAAGCGCCGTTGAATTATTTTAAATCCAATAAGTATCGTAATAAGAAAACAATCGCCAGTGCATAAGTGAGCGGTGTTACTTCTTTAAATTTTCCCGTACCTACCTTAATGCCAACATAAGTAATAAAACCAAGGGCAATGCCTTCGCTAATGCTGAATGTGAGCGGCATGGCGATAAGTGCAACAGAAGCAGTGGCTAACGCACCTAAGTCGTCGAAATCAACCTGTCGAATCGATTCCATCATCAAAATACCTACCATCAATAGCGCTGGCGTAGTGGCCATCAGCGGGATAACTTTCATTAGCGGTGTTAAAAATAGCGAGAGTAAGAAGCAGACAGAAACCACTACTGCGGTAAGCCCGGTTCTGCCGCCCGCCGATACGCCCGTAGCGGACTCCACATAGCTAGTTACTGGAGATGTACCCACTAATGCGCCAGCAATACTCGCTGATGCATCGGCTGTCATTGCTGAGCCAATTTTCGGTAGCTTGCCTTCGGGTGTAAGTAGATTGGCTTTTCGAGATACGCCGATTAAGGTACCTATGGTATCGAACATGTTCACAAACATAAGTGCGAAAATGAGGTCCCACGTTTCAGCAAGGTGATCGATTGGGTACCAAAAGTCCATTGCCATAAAGGTGTTTGAAATAGATTCTGGCATGCCAACTACAGCAGAAGGCGTTGCAGTTAAGGTACCGTTTTCAGTGGGGATAAAAGCACCAATTAAGGTGAGTGTTACGATAGAGATTAAGATAGCGCCTGTAACGCGTTTCACCATAAGAACGATAGTAAAGATAATGCCGATGAGCGCTAACATTACTGCCGGCTCAGAAAGGTCGCCAAGCTGTACGAAGGTTGCAGGATTATCAACAATCAGCCCCGCATTTTTAAGGCCGATAAAGGCAATGAATAAACCTATGCCACACTGCACGCCGATTTTGAGAGAAGGAGGTATAGACTCGGCTATTTTGGTTCGAACTCCGGTGAGAGAAAGGAGTAAAAAGAGAATGCCGTTCCAGAAAACAATACCAAGCGCTGCTTCCCATGGGATTTCACGACCAAGACAAATGGTAAACGCGAAAAAGGCGTTCAAGCCCATGCCTGGGGCCAACGCAATAGGGTAGTTAGTCATTAGCGCCATCATTAAAGTGCCAATACACGCCGCTATTGCTGTCACTGTAATTAGGCCCTCTACGGGCATGCCACTTAACCCAAGAATACCTGGGTTCACCACGAGTATATAAGACATGGCTGCGAACGTAGTAAGTCCTGCAATGATCTCTGTTCTTACTGTTGTTCCGTGTTCCTGCAGCTTAAATAGCCGTTCGATTACGTTGTTGGACATCAAGAGTTCTCTGTTAGTATTTCATTGTGTGTTTTGTGCGTTGAAAGCAATAAACTGACCAATTAGTCAACTTGTTGGTGTGTTTTGTGCTAACTTACTTTTCAGTACAATGACTAATTAATAGCCATTGCGTGACTCAAGGTCACTAGCCAGGCAGCACAAAGCCAGCCAAACGGTTAGTAATCAACATAGATGAAGTCAAAAAAACCGCAAACAAAACCTAAATGAGCAATAGAACTCGTTTACAGATAGCATTAAAGATAAACTATTACGCACCAATTAAATGCCATTGCATTGTTGTGGTGCAAATAAGTGAGGGGCCATGTCGCTGTCATCAATAATTAAAAACATTCCAAAGGCCGAACTGCATCTGCATATAGAAGGTAGCTTAACGCCTGAACTTATGTGGCGCCTAGCTGAAAAGCACAGTGTATCACTTCCTTATGCTAGCGTGGAAGAGATAGAAGCGGCGTATAACTTTGAAGATCTACAAAGCTTCCTTGACTTATATTATGCAGGGGCGGGCGTGCTTCGCGATGAGGATGATTTCTTTGCCTTAATGTGGGAATACTTAACGCGGTGTCATGAGGACAATATCGTCCACACAGAAATTATGTTTGATCCGCAAACCCATACAGAGCGTGACATAGGTTTCGATATTTTCATGCCAGGCTTTTTGAAGGCGATGGAAAAAGCAAAAGATGAATACGGTATCAGTAGCTATTTAATCATGTCTTTCCTTCGCCATTTGCCAGAAGATGCTGCCTTCGATACGCTTTCTGCAGCAGAGCCTTATTACGAGCACATTACAGCGATAGGGTTAGATAGCTCCGAACTTGGGCATCCGCCATCAAAGTTCGAACGCGTATTCAAAAAAGCCAAAGCGCTGGGATTTAAAATTGTCGCCCATGCTGGAGAAGAAGGACCGGCATCTTACATTTGGGAAGCCATCGAGCTATTGGACGTTGATCGTATTGACCACGGTGTACGCTGCCAAGAAGACGAGGCGCTTATGGACCTCTTGAAAGAAAGACAAATTCCACTCACTGTTTGTCCGTTAAGTAACCTCAAGCTGTGTGTGATAAATGATATGAAAGACCACAATATTGTCCAGCTTCTTGATGCTGGGCTTCTGGTCACGGTTAACTCTGATGATCCTACGTATTTTGGTGGCTTCCTAAATGACAATTTTGAAGCGTTGCACCAGTCGCTGGGTATTGATGAAAAAACAGTTCGTACGTTGGTAGCAAATAGCTTTAAGGCAAGTTTTTTACCGCAGGAGCAGAAAAACCAGCTTGTTGAAAAGGTTCTTTCAGCCTAGCAAGGCGAGGAGTGGATGATAGTCGAGTTAGCTTCTGGCGATTAATGCGAGAAGCTAATGTGATTTTACGATTGCATGACTGCAATAGTTTGCTTAATCAAATTGTCTAATTCCGTGATGTCTTGAACGATTTCGCTTAAATCGTCTTGCTTGGCTTTGTTTTCAATAGACGATGCCTTTTCCCGAATGGCATCGGCACCTACATCGCCCGACACACCTTTCATAGCATGACTGTTGAATCTAACAGCTTCAACATCCAATGCGGTCGCTGCACTTTTAAGTGCTTGTTGTTTTTGTTCTATTTGCGCGAGGAACATTTCAACAATACGGTTCAATAACCCCTCATTTCCACCCAACCTGCTTATTGCAGCATCGCGGTTCCATAATTGTTCTCGAGTGGGCGTATCGTTTGAGTTAGATGTGTCCATATGTGCCACCGTAATTGAAGCGTTATGCCAGTGTACAATACATGTTCTAATCAAGAAATAGCAAGTTTAGTGGCATAGCATACTGCGGTTCATAAACCAGCAAAACCTAGGGCCTGTTGACCTTTGCTGTACATTTTTGCAGCGGTCTGTGTGCCATCTAGCTTTAACTTAGCCCGCTAGGCTTGCAGGACTGTTCCGCGATTAAAAGGCTGCCATTTAGACCAAAATTCGTACACCAAAGGTCAACAGGCCCTAGACTAAAGACTAATTTTTTTTTACGTATCTCGGGCGATACTTATTCTGATATTTGTTACATGGTGTGGAATTTCTCATGGATAATGAGACACAGAAAGTAGTCATCATTGACGATGAACCAACAACACTCTTGTTATTAGAAAGTGCAGTAGAATCTCTAGCAAAGGTTGTTACGGTCTCGCAAAGCGCGAATGCGTTTTCGGTGATAAAAGCACAACTTCCTGATTTGGTTGTTCTAGATATAAGCATGCCTGAGCTATCTGGCTTTGAGGTCTGCAAGCAGTTAAAAGCGTGTCCAGAAACGGCAGCAATTCCAGTAATCTTTGTCACTTCCCATAGCGATCCAGAAAATGAACATGTGGCATTGTCGTTAGGTGCCATAGACTTTATATCCAAGCCCATTGATATTGGGTTGTGCCAGATGCGAGTTAGAAATCATCTCACTATTCAGGACCAAAAAACGAAGCTTGCTCGTGTTAATCACGAATTAGAAGCAGAGAAAAAGCAGCTTGCTATTACTCTCAAATCTATAGCTGACGGCGTTATTTCAATTAACGCAGCAGGGGATGTAACTTTTATTAACCCGGTAGCGCAAAGGTTAACCGGTTATAGTGAAACGGAAGCCCTTGGCAAACCTATCGATGAGGTTATGAATTTAAGAGATGCCTCGACAAATGAGCGTCTTTTAAACCCCGCTCTTTACGCACTAGAAGTGATGCGCCCGGTAGCTATGTCTTATAACGCCACGCTGGTAAGCCGACACAATCAAGTATTCAGGGTAGAAGATACAGCGTCGCCCATCATTGATGAGGATGGCCATCTGTCTGGCGCGGTTATCGTTTTCCAAGATGTGTCAGAAGCCATTGAAATGGCAGTAAAGATGACACATTTAACCAATCATGATCAGCTCACGGGCCTGCCAAACCGAGTTCTGCTGCACGATAGAGTTGTTCAAGCTATCACTCGTTGTTTTACCTCTAAGCAAAGCATAGCGTTACTGTTAATCGATATCGATAATTTCAAATACCTCAATGACAGCCTGGGGCATCAAGTCGGCGACTATATTATTGCGTCTATTGCAAAGCGCCTTGCAAAGGTTGTTGGAGAAAGCGCTACGCTCGCCCGCGTGGGTGGCGATGAGTTTGCCTGCTTACTTACTGAAATTGGTTCGGGCTACAGTGCAGACAGTATTGCTATGGCGTGTTTGCAGGCGGGCAGAGAGCCCATTGATATAGACGGTAAGGCCCATCAACTTAGCTTAAGCATTGGAATTAGCCTTTATCCCCAAGATGCTGTTAATGCGGAAGAGATGATGCGCCATGCAGACTCAGCCATGTACCGCTCTAAATCAAAAGGCAAAGACACTTTCAGTTTCTTTTCAAAAGACCTGCAGCATGCCATGCATCATCGTGTGGAGATGGAGGTAAAGCTTAGAAATGCTATCGAGAACGACAGTCTCGCCATTTACCTACAGCCAAAATATAACTTTGACGATAGCGCAGTATTAAGTGCGGAAAGCTTAGTCAGAATGTTCGACGAAAATGGAAAAGTTATTGGACCCGATGAATTTATCCCGCTGGCAGAAGAGACTGGGCTAATACATCAGTTAGGTAAGCAAGTGTTGCAAAAAAGCTGTGAGTTTGTCGCTAGATGCAACGAATTGGGGCAAGACTTCAAAGTGGCGGTAAACGTAGCTGCTAAACAGCTTTCAAACCCAGGGTTCGCAAAAGAAGTTGCTGAAATTATCAACGAAGCGGGTATCGCCGCGTCGTCTATAGAATTGGAGGTAACAGAATCAGCCTTAATGCACGACTTTGAACAAACCAGAGATATCCTGAACGACTTGGCTTCATTGGGCGTTACTATTGCGTTGGATGATTTTGGTACGGGCTATTCAAGTCTCTCTTATTTACGTCAGTTCCCATTGAATGTGCTTAAGATAGATCGCTCTTTCGTTATTGATATGGATAAAGAACAGCAGGCACATGATATCGTAACGGCAATAGTGCATTTAGCATTAAGCTTAGAGTTAACCATTGTTGCCGAAGGGATAGAGACCCAATCTCATTTTGCCGCGCTCAAAGCACTTGGGTGTCACTTAGGGCAGGGGTATTTTATGTGTCGCCCTATGGCGATGGCGGATTTCTTCACGAAGTTCATCGATGATTGCCAAGTAGCGTAAAGTTCACTGGACGCTGAGTTGAGTGCTAATCGATAGTCTCTTCTTTATAACCTTGTCGTTCAAACCATACCTACTTGAAAGCAAACTAGCTGACTTTTCGATACAAATTTGGATGTAAGGTGTTAGACTTGCGTAAAGCGTTGTTATTACTTTGATATTGTAAAAGCAGAAACAACGCAAGCGAGAATGGTCACCTTGGTGTAGTAACAATAAAAGTACCTGATGAATCGAAAAGAAATAAAACCCTACGCAGAGTGTAACGTACTTATTGTGGACGATGAGCCGATGAGTCGTATGCTGCTCGAATCCATCCTAGAGTCGGTGTTTACCTGTGCTACAGCCGAGTCGGGAGAAGAAGCCATATCCTACTGCGAGGCAAACCTTCCTGACCTAGTCCTGCTTGACATGAACATGCCAGACATTAATGGGTTAGATGTTTGTACCGCTTTAAAAGCCTCGCCTGAAACGAATCATATCCCCGTCATTTTCGTTACATCTACAATGGATATTGAGAGTGAAAATGCGTGCTGGGAAGTAGGGGCGTCAGACTTTGTCATGAAACCGGTTAACGCCTCTACATTAACGCATCGCATCAAAACACATCTGCAAAATAAGCTTCGCACCGAATTCCTTGAAATGATGACATTTCACGATCAGCTAACGGGTTTGTACAATCGTACGTATTTAACCAAGGAAATTCCGTTACTCATTAAGCAAGTTGCGAGAGACAAAGGTACGGTTGGAGCAATAATGATCGACATCGATTATTTTAAGCTTTTCAATGATACGTACGGGCATCTCGAAGGCGATATTTGTCTTCAAAAAGTGGCGCAAATTGTATCGGATACGGTTAAACGGCCGAAAGATGCCGTTATTCGCTTTGGCGGCGAAGAGTTTTTGGTCGTCCTCCCCTATATCGACCATCAGGGCACAAAGCTAGTGGCACAACAGCTTGTTGAGGCTGTCGCCAATGCAAGCATTCCACATGGTAAAGGGATAGAAAGCCGCGTATCAATAAGTGCAGGCTTTGCAGTTTGGAAAGCTACGGATGTGGTTGAAGACGATGTGGCTGCGCTTATAGAAGACGCTGACATTTCATTGTTTGAAGCAAAAGAATTAGGGCGAAACCAAGCCAAGGGCTGAGGCCACCGCCCAATATCCCATCATAAAAATAGAATTTCTAGCCTATTGTTTAATATCCCGTATTCAAATCCCAAGCTATCATTATAAATGCGGGGCCGCTGTGCACGAATCGAGCAAGGCGGCAAGAATCTTGTGGTCTTTACGCTTGGGTAGCGAACCATGGTTTATTTTGACGAACAATCGAGTTTGAATGTGAAACTGGAACACCAGTTGAAGGCATCGCTAACCAGTTTGGTACAGCGAGGCTGCGATTCGTTTGGCGTGTTTCAAGGTTTACTTTTACAGCTGGACGAAGAGACAGTTAATATATTGGTTAAAGCTTCGTCGGCGTATGCACCCAACTTTAAGTCGGTCCCTTCTTTCTCTACCTGTGTGCCAGTAGACAACTGTTTCCCTGTAAACAGCGCTAAGTGTTCTACTGCATTTAAACAATGGTTTTCTACTTATTTTAATGCCGAAAAATACATTCGAGGCCGTGTTCATACCCTAGATGGAAGCCAAGTCTGCTTAGTCTTTATTAATGCGTGCCCAGAACAGTCGGTAAACCTCGACAAGCTGTCGCTGTTAGACGATTGCCTGAGCGTGATGTTGGATAAGTTTCATCTCGAAAAAGCAGAGACCAATCAAAACACGTTGTACGAAAAGTTACAAAGTGTAGCGAACATAGGCACATGGGAAGTTGATTTGACCACTAATGCACTTAGCTGGTCTTCACAAACTCGGCTTATTCACGAAGTCTCAGAAGACTTTGTACCCACATTAGAAACAGCTATCAACTTCTACAAAGAGGGGTTTGATAGAGATGAGATAAACCGCATTGTCTCCCACACAGTCGCTACGGGTGAACCGTGGAGTGCAACGCTTGAACTTGTCTCTGCCAAAGGTAATTCAGTTTGGATAGAAACCCACGGCATGGCTGAGATGAAGCACGGAAAGTGTATTCGTTTGTTTGGGACTTGCCAAAACGTAAACAAGTCGGTGCAACTTAGACTCGAATTGGAAGAGAGAAGAAGGGAAGCCGAAGCTGCGTCTAAAGAACGTGGCATGTTGTTATCCCGTATAAGCCACGAGTTAAAGACGCCGCTTAATGGCATTACCGGCATGCTGCAGGCGCTCAAGTTCGAAAATAAAGAAAATGTGCGAATGCGCAAAGCGGATGTGGCGCTTCATAGCGCAGACCGCTTATTGTCTCTTATAAACGATGTTTTGGATTACACCTCCATCATTAACGGCGAATTCTCACTAAAATATAGCGATTTTTGTGCGCGTTCGTTAATTGAAGATATCCTAGATGTATTTAAAACAAAATGTGCAGAGAAAGGCGTAAGGCTTTACGCGGTGCTGTCTTTTGACGAAAACACTTATGTTCACGGAGATGCCGCCCGAATCAGTCAAGTCATTACAAATTTACTATCGAACGCGGTCAAATTTACGCCGAAAGGGTATATTTCGGTGCAAGTTACGTTAAAGCATCAAGGCGATGTGCCTATCTTACTTGCGTCAATTGAAGACACTGGTGTGGGCATGAGTGATGAAATATTGTCACGTATTTTTAGACCATTTCAAAACGACACCGCCAGTGCCTCTGAAGAGTTAAATGGAAACGGTTTAGGGCTGTCTATCGTCAATCAACTTGTTGGCAAAATGGACGGCGAGCTTGAAGTACGTTCAAGCGCAGGGAAAGGCTCCTGTTTCGATATAGCTATACCTGTAGAAATGGCAGTTTTAGATAAAGAAAAGCAGAGTGACGTTATCCTCTCTTCAGACTTGCTTAGCGTTCCTCTTAACGTTTTGGTTGTTGATGACAACGATATAAACCGTTTCGTGCTTGCATCCATGCTAGAGAAGTTTAATTACCTTCCAGATGAAGCCGAAAATGGCGAAGTGGCCGTTCAAATGGCCCGAGCTAAAAAATACGACATTATTTTTATGGATTGCGCTATGCCAGTGCTCGATGGGGTAAGTGCGACTAAGATTATTGTCCAAGAAAACTTATTGCCCAAACACGGTCGTATTGTGGCTGTAACGGCAAATACAACGCCTGAAGATAAAACTAATTGTAGCAATGCGGGCATGGCCGATTTTCTTGCCAAGCCCGTAGTACAAAATGACGTTACCCTTCAGGTGCGCCATGCACTAAATGCTAAATCAGTGACAGCGTAGAGGTTAAAGTGCGTTTATTCCGCTGAAGGGGGCGTATCTTTTACGGTTTCCCAATGCGTTACAATATAGTCTGTCACCTGTGAGCCGACTTTATAGGCGGCTTCTATAGCGGCTCCCATTGCTGCATATCCATCGCCAGAACTCTCTAACTTTAGGTTCTCCGCAGCGCTCAACGATGGTGGCTGCATGGTAAAATTGCTCGCCGTTCTAAGAATAAGTAAGCGGTCTTTGTTGACTAACCCTGCATTGTCCAAGTAGCTCAAGCTTTGAAGTGTTGCTGAGTCTTCCATGCCCGAGGTAACAAAATTTCCTTTGCCCTGCGTCCAGTATGCTACCCAATCGTTTGCCCACGTATTTAGTTTTTCGCCATGCCAAAAGGTAGAAGCAGATAAATGCGCACCCATAGATACATTTGGAAGTGCCCTTGCATTAGCGGAGTTGGCGTACTTGTCTCTCAGTGCATCCATCGCTTCGTTGTTTAAAAGCTTGGTGTCTTTTGTCAACGAATAGGCCCACTTTGCTAACGGTAAGTTCAGCGCGTACACCTCGCCATTTGGGCTGTTGTTTACGTCTACAGCGTCAGCGTTTTCAAAGGGCGCGTGAGTGAAGAGGGGGAAATAGCCCGTACTCCACTGAGACGGAATTTCTCTAGCGTCAATTTGATGTGCTAGGTCGCCATCGACTACGTAATCGGTCCAAATTGCACTCCCAATGGTGTTATCCGCTGGGTCGACTCCCGCGATCCCTGCGACCAACCAATAGGCTTGGGATAAATCAAAGCGAGGATCAAGACCTAGTGCCATTATTGCTGCTGAAGCGCGCGCAATGCCCATTCCCGTAACCATACCGATTACACCTGTATCAGAATTGGCGTAAATGTCGTGAAAGCCATGAGGCAAAGGGTATTGGGTTGTGAGTTTCTGGCGAGCCTTCCACAATTGAAATTCACCAGGCGCGTCGCCTTCGTCGCTGCCAATTTCGAACATACTTACCACAACAACCTTCACTTTCATTGGCGGCTTAGCGTCATTGGTTTTAACACTGGCAGAATAACTACTGCTACAGAAACCCAAAAACATAGCCAATATAAGCAAAGCGTTGAAAAAGGCAGACCGTTTTTGTTTAAGCAGTGGATAAAAAGAAAGATGCATTTAGTACTCCTAAAAAAGAGCCCAGCATTATCAAACTGGGCTTCTTATCGAAAAAACTTACAGGCCTGAGAGCGTGTGTCGAACGTTCAATCTACACATGAGGCACGACCACGCTCAAAGAGTATGCGAACTTAGAATGAGTAAGTAAATTTAGCATTCCAGTGACGCGGTAGTTCAGGTAGTACAATTTGACTACCAAATAGATCAGGGAAGTTAGAGCGGAAATAACGCTCGTCAGTTAAGTTTTTAACGGTTAAGTTTAACGACCAATCTTCCGCCTGATATGACAAGCCAGCATTGACTAACGTGTAGGCTGGAAGTGTCACTGCAGCTGAGTAGCCAGACGCGACCTCATCCACATCCACAATACTCACGTTGGCAGCATAACCATTTTGGAAGTCATAGGTTGCTGTCAGCGTGTAAATATTTTCAGGAATACCGGCCTTTCGTCCGTCAGAGTTTGTTTCTCCTTCACCAACAAGGTTAAGACCTACTACGTTCCCGCCAAAAATTAACGAAGGATCATCAAGAGCAACTAAATCGTCAGCACCTAAGAACCCAAATTGGTTTCCATTGGCAAGTGCAGTTAAGTTGATAACTTCTATATTTGTATAGCCAGCAGAAACAACAAGGTTCTCATTGACTACCCAACGAAGTTCAAATTCGGTGCCTTCGTTATTGGTTGTGTTGTTGGTAACCGTATTCTGAGTATTGAAGTCGGTACGCTCTTGCTCAAAGAATGAAAGTGCAAAATAGAGTGTATCGTCAACGAGAGAACCTTTAATACCGTATTCCATCAGCTCAGAGGTGTCGAATGCACCGCCACCACCAGGTTGATTGAGTTGGCCAACACCAATCTCGGCGCCCTGGCCTGCAACAAGGGTAGCTTGCTCTGCTGCAGTGATATAAGGAATAAGGCCAAATTCAAATTCATATGAAATACTAGCGTTCCAAGACCATCCATCTACGGTTTCTTCAGCATAAACTGGTGTTTCATCTCCAGTAGCGCCCAAAAGTAAATCCGTGCGCGATGTGCTTTCAATATCAATAGTGTCGTATCGTAAACCTAGTACTAAGTTTAAACCCCAGTCCCAAGTTAAATCGGTCATTGCAGCAATGCCTAAGTCTAAGTAATTACCTACGTCATAGTTGTCGTAGTTTTTACCCGAGCGGGTAGACAAAAGGCGGCGATCGAGCGCTGAAGACGGCATGGTAAGGTCGCGACGATTAAAGAACTCGTAAGTGAAGTCATCGCCGTGCTCAAAGTCGGTATAGCGTACAGATGGTGAAAATTGAAATTGCGCTAATAGTCCGTCGTTCTCATATTCTGTCGCAAAAATTAGTTTGTCTTCTATAACCCAGCTGTCATGGAATTGTGAGAAGCCATAAGCATTTTCGTTTATGTTGTCGTATGCATCATAGAAAAGCTGGTTGCGAATTTCCCAATTATCCGTGTAGTAAATGGTGTCGAAGTAGAGCGTTATGGCTTCGTTACCAAGTTGGTCATCAGGTGCTACCAAAGTTTGGCTACCACTTAAGGTCGTAGTACCTGGGTTTTGTAATGCCATTAAAGGATCGAAAAAGTCGCCTGTAACCGAATCTAATGGGACAGCTGGCGTGAAAATAAACGGTGAAATCAAGTCGGCAACTTCAGCATATTCTTCGTGACTGATTTGACCGTCGCCGTCCGTATCTAATGGTTGAGCCGTACCTGTAATATAGGTTCCGTCGTCAACTAACTCCTGAGTTAATCGGTTCCAGCCGGCCACTTGGTTACCATCGTAGTCGTGGTACATACCACCAAATTCAAAGCGAAGGTTATCGGTAATATCGATATTAAATGATGCTTGAAGTACGGTTTGATCAGTCTGGGTATTGTCGTAGTAACTGTCAGAGTTTTCTAGCTCACCGTATATGTAATAGCCCATTTCTTTACCGGCAACACTAGTCGGTCCGCCAACTTCTGCGGTTAAAATGCTTTTGTTCCACGACCCCGTTGTGTAAGACAACGCGCCCGTCGGTGCATCTAAATACTGCCCCGATGACGCACGGGCAGACTTGGGATTAAAGTTCAGATAACCACCAATTTTTGATGGGCCGTAAATAGGTGATGCCGGACCACGAACGATGTCGATTCGGCTGGACGCGCCAATAGGCGTAGGGTAGTTACCTGGGTTGTCTAAGCGCTTAACACCGCGGAAGTAAGTTTCCCCGGGCGTGCCCCGCACATCCAGAGAGCCTGCAACACCGAAGAACGACTGTGTGAATGTACCTGGTGCGAACGCGACGAGTTCATCAATGTCTGAAACGTTGAAGCGCTCCATTTGCTCTTGAGAAATCGTGGACGCTGAGCGAGGCGTTTCGAGAATAGATTTGCCAAAGCCAAAAACTGACTCAACGTCTTGGCCAGGAAGGCTCCCAAGAGATCCTGTTACCTGAATTTTTTCAACGTCTTTTTCTTTAACCTCTGTCTCTTCTTGAGCAAAAGCTTGCGACGATAGCGCGACCGCGGTAGTCATTGCAAAAGCTTTTGCTAGAGGAGATAAATTGAATGTAGTGTTTTTCATGGTTTCCTCGTTATTTTTAGTTGCCCCTTTTTAGGGCTCTTTTCACGCATTTTTATATGCGTTTTGTTATTGGCAAGAGAGTTAGCAGGATGAGTGCCAACTACTTGTCCAGTTGGTCAACTTTTAACCTTCTCTTAAGTTGCTGAATTATAGGGATAAAAATATATAATATTGTTCTTATATTGTTATTTTTATGTAAATAAACTCAATCGCATAAATGCATGCACTTTTAAGGTGATTTTTAGCGAGCTTTTGCACTAAAAAGAGCAGAGGTTACGCCCGGTTGTCCGTCTATACTTAAAATGGATGTCGAGTGTGCTGAGTGCTTAACAGCCTCATGGTTTACAAAGGCTTTTTCATAGGGGACTTTCGTTGCCCTACGGCTGCTTTCTGGCTTTGGGTTGTGAATAGGTTCGTAAGAAGGGTTTTCCTGAGCAACGTCAGTGCTGCTTTCTACTTTTTGTGCATTAGTGTGTGGCGAAGCAATGGGCTTTTTTCCTGGTAAGGTTAAATCAAGGATGACGGCGGTGAGGCCGGCCGAGGTTACTGGGGAAAGTAAGATATTTTCAAGCCATGAAGGCAATTGAGCAAGGGCTTCTGGAACCATCATTACACCAATCGCCATACCTAGAGCACACGCTGTCACCAAGCTACTGCGCCTATCAAGCGCGTAGCTGGCTAATAGCTTTAAGCCGCCTACCGCCACCATGGCAAACATAACGAGTGTGGCACCGCCAAGAACTGGCTTGGGAATAGCCTGCAGCACACCACCTACAATGGGGAAGAACCCAATAACAACGAAAAGCGCTGCAACAAAAAAGCCGACCTTACGGCTGGCGATACCGGTTAATTGGATAACCCCGTTATTCTGGCCAAATGTAGTATTTGGAAAGGTGTTGAACATGCCAGCAAGGAACGAGTTTATGCCATCGCCCAAGATTCCGCCTTCCACTCTTGCTAAATAAATCGGACCGCTCAAAGGCTGGTTACAGAAAAGACTATTTGCGGTTAAGTCGCCGGCCGTTTCTATTGCACTGAACAAATAAATAAGCGCAATAGGTAAAAAGAGATTGATATCAAAGGCAATGCCGAAGGCAAACGGAGTGGGGATTGCTATGACAGAAAGTGAAGCAAGGCCGCTAAAATCTAACCCTTTGGTAAAGCCGACATAGGTTGCGCCAATCGCCATACCAATAAAGATGGCGCTTAAACGCAGCCAATGATTTGTTGAGGCGTTCAAGAAAACAATGATGAGTAACACCCCAAGGCCGACGGCTAAGTTTTCTGTGCTGGCGAAGTCAGCGGCGTGAAAACCGCCCGCAAGATCAGTCATGCCTACGTTTATCAAGCTTAGCCCAATAGCGGTTATCACAATTCCTGTAGTTAATGGCGTAATGATACGTTTGAGCTTATGTACAAACAGACTAAACACCACTTCGACCATGGCTCCCGCCATAGTTAATCCAAACAACAAAGACAAGACATCTTCGGGTGTTCCTCCATCCGCCTTGACCTGATTTCCTGCCAGTATTAACGCGCTGATAAACGCAAAACTGGTACCTTGGATGGCTACCAATCCACTGCCTACCGGGCCTATACGCTTTGTTTGAATTGCCGTGCCTAAGCCGCTTACAAACAAGGCCATACTGATAAGATAAGGCGTGTATTCAGTAAGGCCCAGTGTTGATGTAACGATAAGAGTCGGGGTAATGACACCGACAAAGCTTGCAAGTAAATGCTGAAATGCCGCGGTAAGTGAAGGAAGAAATGCCGGACTATCATGTAAATCGTAAAGTAGTTCGTTGTGATTTGAAGACATGGTTATTTCCTTGTTGTTTCCTTATTATTTCCTTCATTGGCGCAGACCGAGGCGGCAAACTCGCAGATGAAATCACTGTAGCGTTCCACGTTGCTGTTAAGAGGTTGTACTTTGCTGTTTGCTGATGGTATTTGGTTAGCGCTTTCCGCTATTAAGGCTAAAAACTGTGTTAAATCTCGGTTTAGCTCAGTAAGTAGTTGCTCTTTTTTCTCGTCTTGTAAAAAGCTGTACTTGATACTGTTTTGACTTAATGTAACTAGCTCACTCCAGCTTATATTGAACTGGGTAAATGCCAGGTAATATTCATCTGTGAGTGTGGCATCCCACATCCCTCGGTCGTCGGTTGAAAGTGCAGTGGGTACACCGGTTCTTAAAAGTTGAGGAAAGGGATGAGCGCTCAAATCGTCGATGTATTCTAACTTTAGGTTTGAAATTAAATTGGTTTCAATCAAATAGCGGTTATGGCGCATGAGCAAATACGTTGAAGGATCTTTTAGCAGATTAATGCCATGGCCTATTCGCTCTGCGCCTAACAATAAGGTGTCGCGAATATTGGTATCTGCATGCTCAGATTCACCTGCATGAAAGGAGAGGCGAATGGCTGGATATTGAGCTCTTAGTTTCGTTATAGGCGCTAAAAAGCGCGTGGGTTGACCTCGGGGATCATCCTCCCTGCCAACCAAATTTATCCCTACATACCATTTTCTATTGGCGTCTACGAATTTGAAGATCCAGTCTAATTGGGCTTCAATGTTGTCAGTAAAACGAACCAAGGCATATTGAAAACGAACGGTGACACCAGTAGCTTTAGCTGCTTCGCTATCGAGCATGTCTGTAATAACTTTAAGTGCTTCAGCAGGAGGAAAGCGGCTACCATCTGCGCGATTCATGAGCCTAACGTTCATTTGCGTTTCTAAATAGCGCACATTTTCTTGTTGATACAGCTGCATGTTTCTAAGCAGAACTTGCGCTGTAATATAGGGGTTTTGAGTAAGCTCGCTTAAACGCTGCCAGTGAAACTCAAAAAACTCCTCTCGACCTTCTTCTGGCTTATCAAGTTCAACACTATGGATAAACGCTTCTTGCTCTTTGTTACTTAGGGCATTCAGCGCTTTATATTGCTTTTGCTCACATTTCGTTAGTTTAGAGTGGGTAGTGTTAGAAATGGTATGAAACAACGGCGCCGAGTCACACTCGCTATGATTTATCTTAGTGAAGTACTGATAGCCGCCGTTTAGTGCTTGATTAGTTGCTAGCTCATACCACCATTTGCCGTACGCCGAACCTGATAAGTGATGGTGCAAGTCACCGCCTTTTGGAAACTGTTTAAGTAGTTGATAGGTCTGTGAGTCGGTCAATGACTGTGTATATTGCTTAAACCAATTGTTTGCGTCTTCTTCAGTAGGAAAGGGGTTTGCGGCGGAATAAAGACCAACAAAGGATAAAGACAAAATGAACAGGGTTCGTACAACAAATGACATGAGCAATTTTTCTTAGCAATAGTTGCTCTATGGTTGCAAGATATTGACCAGTTGGTCTGCTTAGTAATGTGTTTTTAAGTTTTTGTTTTAAAATGTTTTTTATGTGGGTTTGGGTAAGGAGCAAATAATTAGGCAATTCGTAAGCCCCATTTTGGTGCCTAAACAAAAAAATGCGCTAAATTAGCGCATTTTTTCAGAGCAGTGCGAACGGTCGTTTTAAAGGACTACGCCTTCATCTAACGTCACAAAAATTGAGTGGCGCACTTCATTGTACATTGCGCGGGAACAATGGCCTTCGCCTTCTGTGTCTTCTAGCAATAATACGTCACCTGCTCCAAACACATGTCGCTCACCGTTAGACACCGTAAATTCAGCACGCCCTTTAATTATGAAAAGGAGTTGTCGTGCCGGCGCTGGATGCCACCTAAAATCATAATCTGCAGGGGTTTCGCGAAAAATGATCTTATCGGCTCCAAATTTTTCTGAAAGCATGCCGATAGGACCGCCGTCTTTTAGCGCAATCTCCACTTCGCCAAAGTGACTTTTGCCTGCTTCATCGTTGTAAATCCTTGTTATTTTCATTATTAACCCTTCATTGAAACTTTACTGATTTGACCACTACGTATGCTTGAGCTTGCTAATGGTTTTATAAAGTACTGACAAACTTGCGGCCACGTCATCAATGGTAATAGATTCTGCAGGGTGGTGACTTATTCCGCCCTTACAACGTGTGAACAACATGGCCACAGGGCAAATATCAGCAATAGCCATAGCGTCATGACCTGCTCCCGAGGCAAGGACTCTTGGCTTAATCCCGCTTTCTTCTACCCCCCGAACGAGTGCTTCTTTTAGCTGGCTATCGCAATGTACCGCGGGCGCGCTGTGGGTTTGCTCCCGTGTTAGCGTTATTTGTCTTGCATGCGCAATGGCATCAAACTTTTGCAATATTTCTGCCAATACAGAATCTCGCAATTCATCATCTTCGCTTCTGATATCGAGAGAAAAACGTGTGCGACCAGAAATGACGTTAACGCCGTTTGGCGCATTTTCAATTTTACCTACCGTGGCTACAACGCCCGGACGCTGCAAGCTAATGCTCTCTACAGCCAATAGCATCTCTGCACTTGCGCACAGCGCATCTCGTCGCATAGACATTGGCACAGTGCCAGCGTGACCCGCCATGCCTTCTACTGAAAAATTAAAACGTTTTGCACCTGCAATAGCACTGACAACGCCAACAGGCAGATTTTCTTGCTCTAAAACAGGGCCTTGTTCAATGTGAAGCTCTATGTAGCCCAAAATGTCGGTACGGGAAATAGCGGCACTGTTTACTGCGTCGAAATTAAGGCCGAAGTTCGCCATGGCTTGCTCTAAGTTCACGCCATTTTCGTCTTTTAAATGACGCCATTGCTCTTGCCACTTACCGGTGAGCGCGCGGCTTCCTAAAAGGGTGGTGCCAAATCGCGTGCCTTCTTCATCACAAAAACCCACAATATCGATATGAAAAGGGAACTTGGTTTGCGTGCCGTCAAACATAGCGACCAGCGAAATAGCGGCGACCACGCCTAGCATGCCGTCGTACTTTCCGCCGTTAGGCACAGTGTCGAGGTGGCTACCTAGAATTAATCGCGGTGCGTTGGGCACGCTTGATGTATAGCGCCCCCATATATTGCCAACGGCGTCTTGCCAGGTGGTCATTCCTGCTTCAATCATCCACCCTGAGGCTAGTTGATTTGCAAGCTTGTGTTGTTCGGTCAAATAGCGCCTGTCTAAACAGGCTGGGTCCTGGCTTAAGGTGCCTAATGTTTCGCACCTTGCCATGACTTGCGTAGCCAATTCAGCAAATTCTGCGAATTCACCCATTGGTGACTCCCGCCGCTTTAGCCTTAGCATAAACGCTAAGCGCAGCATCTACACCTTTACCAGCAGGTAGCGCAAACCCTTGCATACGAAGCACAGTTTCAAGGGACTGGAGGGTATGTAACACGGCATCTTCTCTGGCGTTATAGCCCATAGTGCCAATGCGCCAAATTTTTCCTTTTAGCGGACCAAAACTAGTGCCTATTTCAATGTTAAAACGCAGAAGTAAGGTTTCGCGTACCTCTTCGCCATGAACACCCTCGGGAATATGAACACCTACAACATTGTACATTTTGTGTTTCAGGTCGCCGAAGGGCTCAAGTCCCATGGCCTGAATACCGGCTAGCATCGCGTCGCCCGCTACTTTGTGACGAGCAATCACGTTCTCCTGGCCTTCTTCTAAATGCAGGCGCGCGCATTCACGGGCGCAATAGAGCATACTGGCCGCTTCGGTGTGGTGATTTAGTCGCTCCTCGCCCCAATAATCCATGATCATGGGCAAGTCGAAGTAGTTAGAACGAATTTTAGGGCCACGCGCAGCTTCATGGTGAGCATCGCGAATGCCGGCTTCAACGTGGTGACGGGTACGCACGGTTTTAACAAACTTGTCGCTTAGTGTAATAGGAGCACTGCCTGATGGGCCTCCTAAGCACTTTTGCAGGCCAACTGACACCGCATCTAATTTCCAAGCATCAACGTCTAGCGGGTTCCCACCTATTGACGCTGTTGCATCGCAGTAAAACAACACATCGTTTGCTTCACAAATCGCGCCAATTTCTGCAAGCGGTTGCAGCATGGTGGTGGACGTATCCCCTTGAACAATGGCAAGCAGTTTTGGTTTTACGTCTTTTATCGCCTTTTCAATTTGTTCAGGTGAAAACACTTCGCCCCACGGCACTTCAATGGTGTGAACTTCAGCGTCGGCGCGCTCTGCAATTTCAGCAAGCAAATGCCCAAAACGCCCGAAGATAGGCACGAGGACTTTATCGCCTGGCTCAATTGCCGATACCAATACAGCTTCAATTCCAGCGCGCGACGTACCGTCAACCAAGAAGGTTTGCTGGTTTTTCGTATTGAAAACATCGCGGTAAAGTTGCATGACCTCGTTCATGTAGCCAGTCATTACAGGGTCATATTGACCTACTAACTGGGTAGACATGGCGCTTAACACACGGGGGTAGCAGTTAATTGGGCCCGGGCCCATTAGCAAGCGAGGCGGCGGGGATAGTGGAGCAAACGTTCTGTTAGAAGCTTCTTTAGACATGTGGGCACTCCTAGATAAGCACTTGCGCTAGCATGCGCAAGCCAGTGATGATGAGAACAACGGCGAAGATTTTCTTAAGTAAGCCAGCGTCTAGCTTATTGGCTATGCTTGCACCGACAGGCGCAAATAACACGGTGAGCGGAACAATGCAGACAAACCCCAGCAAGTTTACATAGCCGTACGTAGCGAAGGGCGCATCAACAGGAGTGGTACCAACAAATAGCAGCGTAAGCGCCGCTGGAAGCGAAATAATCAAACCGACTGCAGCAGCGGTGCCCACCGCTTTGTGTGCTGGGTAGTTACAAAATGTGAGAGTCGGCACGGTTAACGTACCGCCACCAATGCCTACCATAGAACTAAATAGGCCAATGCAGGTTGCCATAATCGACTGACCCGCGCGGCCCGGTAGCCCTTTAAATAGCGCGTCTTTCTTGCCAATGAGCATATTAATGGCAGACAAGGTTGCAATAATGCCAAACAGTAAGGTAAGGAACGTCGGGTTAACAGCCGTCACCGCATAGCTTCCGGCAAGCACGCCAATTAAAATGAACACTGCCCACGCTTTTAGCAACGCAAAGTCTACGTTGCCTTTACTGTGATGAGCACGAATAGAGCTTACTGAAGTAGGGACGATGGTTGCCAGAGACGTTGCCGTGGCTATAACCATTGCGCTCTCAGGGGACACACCGAGGGCTTGGAACAAGAAAAACAGTACCGGCACGATGACAATACCGCCACCTACGCCAAGCATTCCTGCTAGTATGCCTGCGAACACGCCTGTTCCTGCTAGCGATAATATAACCGTTAGGTTATCCATTAAAAACTGCATGTGATTTCTTTCTCTTTAACGTTTGTTGGTTTAACTATTTGTCAGTGCTGCGTCTTAGCCACCGCGAATAAACTAGCGATGTCCAAAGTAGGCTTTGCCGTCACTTCTTGGGTCGCTTGCGCCGCTAACCGTACCTTCTGTGTCGCAAATAATTGCACCAGCATGACCCATGAGTTCGTTGCAAGGATCTACCGTCACCATATCGTGGCCCCGTGCCAGTAAGCTTTCACCCACATACTCAACTAAATCTCGCTCTGCTTTTAAGTTGTGACTTTGATCGCCCCAAGTTCTACCAAGTAGCCAACGGCCTAGGGAAATAGCCTTGGCGATAGGTTGGTCGTGGTACACATGACGAGCAAACAGCGCCGCTTGGGTTTGAGGCTGACCTTCACCACCCATGGTGCCGTAGCTCATGCGTCGACCGTCAACAAGCTCAGCGAAAGCGGGGTTAAGTGTGTGAAATGGTTTCAAGCCTGGGGTCAAATATTGGTTACTGTTTGGATCGAGTGAAAACGAAGTGCCACGGTTGTTCCAAACAATGCCTGTTTGCGGGCTCACTACGCCCGAGCCGAACTCCCAGTAAAGTGACTGTATGTAGCTCACCATTCGGCCTTCAGAATCGCAGCAACCCATCCAAATAGTATCGCCGTGCTTGGCTTCGTGCGGCCAAGGAAGTGCTTTATCTAATGAGATGTTCTTCACCATTTCATCAAGCACATCGTCACTTAACAGGCTTTGAAGACTAACAGGCGTACGAGATGGGTCGGTTACGTTCGCGTTACGCGCAATGAAGGCTTGTTTCGTGCATTCAATAAGTAAATGCACCATGTCAGCATCGGTGCTGCCTAAATGCTGAACTTTGTCGTACAAGGCTAAAATAATGAGCGACGCCACACCTTGTGTGGGCGCCGGCAAGTTATAAAGCTTGCCTTTGCTGGTGGACACTGACAATGGCTCAACAATTGTCGCTTTGTAATTGTTAAAATCTTCAAGACGAATAGGGGAGCCGGCGGCTTCTAAGTCTTCAGCCAGCTGTGAAGCTAACTCACCGTGATAAAAATCATCTAACCCTTTTTCTGCTAAATGCTTCAAAGTTTCAGAGAGCTTTGTTAGCTTTAAAATTTTACCTTTTTTAAGGGCTTTCCCCTTAATCAAAAACTGAGCGAAATTTTCATCCGCACTTAGCTCTTCAAAGGTTTTGTTGCTGGCATCCACCAAGCTCTGGGTAACTTCAATCCCCCAGTTAGCTTGACTAATCGCCGTATCGAACAATGTGCTTAACGGTAAACCGCTTTGCCATTTGTGACTTAATTCAAGCGCGGCTTGCCAACCAGCAACTGCGCCTGCCATGGTTAATGCTGACTTTCCGCCTCGACTCGGTATGGCATCGCTACCCTCGTAGAAAGAAGGTGTCGCGCCCTTTGCTGCTACGCCAGATGCATCAATGCCAATCGGCTTTTTACCAGGTTCACTGATTAGCCAAAATCCATCACCGCCCATGCCATTCATGTGCGGGTATTCAACCGCGATAGATGCTGCAGCAGCTACCATAGCTTCAATAGCGGTGCCGCCTTTTTCTAATATGTTCAAGCCCACTTGCGATGCCGCAAAGTGAGGGGCAGTAAACGCTATATTTGGTTTTTCACTCATTTTTAATTCCTTCAAAAACTCGGCAACCGCGCAGTCAGTTTAAGCCCAAATCAGGCAAAATGACGGGCGCTTAGGTCTTACTTCCGCTTTCTAGTTTCAACTTGAATGCGATAGGGCGCTAATGCTTTTTTTAAGTGCAACTTAAAAAAACAGGCGCGCTTTACACGTTTAGCGAGTGGTTAGCTTTTTTGCTAACGCGAGAAGTGCAAGATCGTTGCCTTTTTTGCCCACTAGCGATAATCCGCACGGGGCGTTGTGTAGGGTAAACAACGGCAAATGAAGTTGGGGTAATCCCGCAAGCCCAGCTATCGCCGTGAGTGCGAGCAGAGCGTTTCTATCATTTGCCAGCGTTGTTTCATCGGCATCACATCGAGGTGCTACACCGGGTGTCGTGGGAATAATCAATACATCTATTTCTTCAAACAGCGTGTTTAAATGATTGATTACCACAGATTGTTGCGCTTTAGCTTGTTCTACTTCTTGCGTTGTTATGGTTTTACACCAATTCAAGCGCAACATTATATCTTTGGCGATATCGGGTTGAGTGTATTCAATCCATTCGCCATGTTGCTGCCATATTTCATTGCCCTGTAAGGTACGAAAGGTAGCGGCAGTTTGTAAGGTTTTTAAATCTAGCTGTGTCTCTGACAATACAATACAGTCGTTGTTATCAGCCAGCGCTGCAAGCCATGTTTTGCACAGCGATTTGTGAGCGGCCTGCTCAAATAAATGCGCTGCTATGCCAAATCGAGGCGAACCTGATATTTCACTTTGTGTTGCGCTATCTATGCAGACATTGGCAACCTTAGTCAGCGTGTTTAAATCGCGTGTCATCCAGCCCACGGTATCAAACGACGGAGCAAGTGCCACCATATTGTCGCAGGCCACAACGCCGTGCGTGGTGCGAAGCCCCCATAACCCTTGATAGCTAGACGGTACGCGAATAGAGCCGCCGGTGTCGGTGCCAAGCCCTATGTCGGCAAGGTGCGCGCTAACGGCCACCGCTGAACCTGACGAAGAACCACCAGGTATATGAGCTGGTGCCACTGGATTTACCAGTGTTTCGTAGTGCTTATTCTGCCCGTGTAAACTGTAGGCAAGTTCATCAGTGATGGTTTTGCCTTTGAACGTGGCACCCGCTTGAAGCATCTTTGCTACGCAACGATTTGTGTTTTTCGGAATCGCGTGTGTGGCTAACCAATCAGGATTTCCTGCTGCAGTTGGCAATCCTTCAATGTGAAACAAATCTTTCACTGCCAGACCTAGTCCGCTAAGCGGCAATTTACTTTGACTTTTTGCCTGATTCAGCGCTTTTCCTGACGCCGAAAATGCGTCATCTTTAACACTACCGTCAAGACTGAATGCGATTTCTAGGTTTTTAATTGCCTGTGTGAACTTGGCATCACAGGGCTTCAGTACAAAAGGAGAGCTCACAGCGCGTTACTTATTCGTTATTGTTTCTTTATTAGTCTTTAGATTAATGAAACAACTGTTTCATTAAAAAGTCAAGAGAAACGAACGTTACTTCATTGGGCATTTTAGTACGTACATTATTTTCTGTGAGTTACATAATTGGTAAAGCGCTGAGTAAATCGTTAAAGAACACTAAATAAGTTGCTAAAAGCCTTGGGGGTTTTGCTTCAGGTATGCAACTTCTTCTGGTGTCGACTCGCGCCCTAAAATTCGGTTGCGGTGAGGGTAGCGGCCAAACATTTCAATTATCTGTTGATGGCGCTTTTCAAAGGAGAATTCTCTTTCAAGGCCTTCTTGTGAAAATAGTTCCAATGCGACGTCGTGGATTGCGAGTGATTCACTATGCATAAACGGCATATACAGAAACGCGCGCTGCTGCGGTGTAAGTACTTTATCGGCTTCAACACTTACCGCTTCTTGCGCAAGAACCAAAGCAATGCTGTCTGCACTGAATGCATCTTTGTCATTGCGATGAATATTTCGCGAGAATTGATCGAGAAGAATTATTTCGGCAAGACGACCGGTAGCCGTCGCTCGCCAAGGCCACAACTCGCCCTTTATGGCTGCTGCGCGCAATTTTGAAAATCGCGAAGTGATCGTTTTATCTAGTGCTGCATCTTCCTTAAACCATTGCTCTGGGGAGAGTTCTCCAAACCAAAAGTCTAGCACACCGTTAGCTTCTTCCATGACTACTTGCGTTTTATCCATATCAACTCCAACCACACGCTTTTAGCAGTGAAATTAAATTAACAGGTACGTTTTTATGCATTAAAACCCAAAATAAGCGTTGTGAATTAATACTTATACCCATTTTTAAGCGCTTTAGTTCCCTTTACGCTTGCAAAATAACAATTCTCTGCTATCCGCTCTCTTTATAGTATTGCTTAAAAAGTGTTCTGTGGGAAGGGTTAACGCTTTGGACTTTCTAGCTCATCCATTTGAATGTAGATGTCAGTAATCGCGTCGACGCGGTCTGCGGCCTGGCTTCCTAATGCTTCGTAGGTAAGGTTACACAGTGATGCAACCAGGCTCATTGGAGCCGCGTAACTATCAAAAGGCGAGTCACTGCCAATGTGGGTAACCAACAGGTGGTCGACATCGTGACGATATCCTTGGCCCGTTGGATCGGTAATTAATACGGTTTTACAGTGTTTAATGCTATTTAAAACAAATTTGAATTGTCGGGTTCTACGACGAAAACCAAAAAGTACGACAAGATCATTTTCGGTTAGGTCGATAATATCTTCACTAAGTGTTTGACCGGGCTGGGGAAGCACACGGACCGACGCACGAATTTGTTTGAGCTGCTGCCTAAAATGAAGTGCAATGGGGTAGGCGTTTCTAAAACCAATCAAGGTGACCTGGCCTGCTGATGCCAGCAATTTAGCAATATCTGTCAATGCCTCTGAGGAAGTGCTATCAAATGTATTGGCCAAATTCTTACTATCATTCTCATGCTGAAGTACGCCACTTGAAGGGCTTACAACAGGCACGCCTTGCTCACGTAGCTGAACAAGCGCCTCTTTAGCTTGCTGGTGCGAGTCAAAACCCAGCTGGCGAAAGAAGCGACTGACTGTGGCCTTTGACGTCCCCGTTTTTTCTGCAATTAAAGACGTAGATTGGCTTAATACTGCGATAGGATTCTGCTGAATATAATGCGCAATAGCCTTGCCCGAAGGGGACAAAGAGGCATAGTGGTTTTCAATTTGCTGTAAAACGTCGCTAGGGCTATTTTTTGTCATTGGTATCGCCTCTTACATCTTATGCAATTATTTCACGACTTTTGTGCGATATACAAACACTACCTGAATTCAACGCGTTTACGTACTTCAAAATAGGTTTTTCGAAGCCGACTATTGAAGTAGAACATTATAATAAGCGTTGTTGCTCATTACTAAAAAACGCTCACAAGTTTCCACTGTTCTTAAAAAATCTTATCTATATAGAGAGTTACGAATGCGCAGTAAAGTATAGGGCTAAAGTAGCACTTAATTAATCACTCATGCTTTGCAAATTGGCACTACACTTTCATAGACATAAACCGTAAAAATTCACAAAAGTGTCATCGGTTGGTAATTACCTTGTTGGTTTAGCATCGATTCTAGTTAGTAAAAACGTTTGGGGAATCGATCAGCGAACCTAGCATGATCGAGAGAAAGAGGTGAGTTGTGGCAAAGCTGTGGTCTGAATTGATCTTGCTCTTTGTGGTGATTCCCTTTGCCGTTCTCTACTGGATAAAGCATTTTGCAAATTATCTCATGCCTATTTTAGGTGTTATGGGACTTTGTTGCTTAGCTATCTTGTTAGCAGATAAGCAATTTAAACGCATTAAATTGTGGCATTGGGAAGACTATCGAACGCATTTAAAAGTACGCTAAGGTTATTTTTGCCTTGGGCGAGCTTACTGGCGCTGGTAGTTTACTTTTTTAAACCGGAATTGTTCCTACATTGGCCTATGAACCAGCCATGGATGTGGGTAGCTACATTATTGATTTATCCGTTAGTGTCGGTCATCCCGCAAGAGATCATTTTTCGAACGTACTTTTTTCACCGTTACAAGCGAATACTGCCTTCGAAATATGCAAGGTGGGCCTTAAGTACTTTTTTATTTGGTTTAGCCCACTTAGTGTACGGTAACTGGATTGCTGTAGTCATTTCTTGGATTGGCGGTGGCATTTTCGGTTATAGGTATATGCAAACTAACTCGACGCCCGTGGTGGTTATAGAACACGCTATATGGGGCAGTTTTTTATTTACCATCGGGCTGGGATCTTATTTAGTTATCGCGTCGTAGTTATTTATATTAAAAACCGAAACACATGAACGCCAAGGAGTGAGGTGATGTTCAGTGCGCAACAAATATTGCAACCCTCTATTTTAAACAAGCGAGCGGGGCTTTTTTTCCCGCAAACCGACAGCGAACCTTTAATACAAACTTTGCTTCAACAAAGTGACGAAGGTGGCGCAATAAGCAGTTTATCAAGTGCACAGTCGCTACTCTCTCAGCTTTGGGAGAACTTTGTTTATCGATTACCAGGGTTGGCGCTAGGTTTAGTTATCATGGCGGCGTTTATCCTTTTAGCGCCACATATTGCCAAGGTTTTAGTTAAACCGTTAACCCGTACGACCACATCTCCATTGCTGCGCTCAGTCATTCAAAGAAGTGTCAGTTTAGTCTTAATTTTACTCGGTATTTATCTATTTTTGTTCTTAGCTGGGCTCACCGGATTTGCAATCGCGGTGGTGAGTGGTACAGGTGTGGTAGGGCTGATTCTTGGTTTCGCCTTTCGCGACATCGCAGAGAACTTTATTTCTAGCCTACTGCTTACTATTCAACGCCCTTTTAGAATAGGGGATATCGTACAAATCAACGATTTCACCGGCATCATTCAGAAAGTAACGGCACGTGCGACCACGCTGGTGGATTTTGACGGCAACCATATTCAAATACCTAACGCGACTATTTACAAAGGGGTAATCAAAAACCTTACGGCCAACCCGCTAATGCGTGGTCAGTTTGTTATTGGCGTGGGTTACGATGCTGATATACAACACGCACAGCAGATGGCGCAAGAAATTACGTCAGCACAAGACAACGTGTTAATCGACCCTGAACCGCAAATTCTTATCGACGAACTAGGCCCCTCGACCTACAACATCAAGGTTTATTTTTGGGTGGATGTAGAGAAAACGAGTGTACTAAAAATGGCATCGGTGCTGATGCGTAAAATCACCCAAGCCTTCTTAGAGGCGAATATCAGTATGCCTGATGACGCGAGAGAGCGCATTTTCCCTGAGGGTATGCATATTTACCACGCTTCCGAGAAAGACGCTTCAAGCGCTCGTCCTTCTGAAAATGAAGCAAATGAGTTAAGTGAAATAACTACAGGCCAAAAGAACGTAAAAAGCTTGGATAGCGAAAAGAATAGTGGAGCCACAGAAAATCGAAACGAAAGGTCAAGTGCTAAAGGGGCTGGAAATACGCGCCCACAAGACTCGAAAATTAATGATGATGTGTCTTCCGAAGCCCATGAGATACGAGAGCAGGCTCGGAATTCGAGAGACCCAGAAGCAGGAGAAAATATTCTTTAACATTTGTTATGTAAAGGATTATTGGAATGTGTCATTTGCCCTCTTTTCAAATCTAGAAGGGAACCGTGCAAATTGAGCGTGCTTCGGCAAAGCTAGCCAGAGGTGAGGAGATGTTCAGCAAAAGCTGGGCTGGTGGATTTGCTCGTCGCGCTATTAAATAGGCGCGACGGGCGATAGATTACATCTACCAAGGAATCCTTGCCATAAGTTGACATGCGCTTTCATTACGCTGCTGTATTGGTTGAATCCGTCTTGTGACTGTTGCCTGATGTAGCGTTTGAATTCCTCGTGCAGCGACGGCTGCGCAAGCCACTCTTCCCATAATGGCGCTAGTTTGTAGTGGTATTGATTTACCAAGCTTCCTACAGGTTGAATTTCCTCAATAAAAAAAAGATAGAATACATTACGCAATATTTTTGCTTTGTCGCTGGCGCGGCCTTCTGGGCAGCTTACCGCATCAAGCTCGGTTTCAAGCATATTTGTAAGCAATGAGAGGTTTTGCGTTAAGGTTTGTTGTGTATGCCAAAGTGTAGCGGGTAACCTGGCTGAGCGTATAATTTTCAACTGTTGTTCAAGCTCGCTGCTCTCAATAATACTCTCACTATTATTTTCATTCGTAGCCTCTGTTTCTGTATCGCTCGGTGCTGTATTTGAGAAATACATATCGCTCAAGAGCACTTCTTTGTTACTTAAGCTATTGATGTAATAAAGCGCGTTTACGCTAGAAAGTGTGTCTTTATTATTTTCAACTGAAAATAGACGTTCAGGTGTATTAAGCGCCAAACGTAATTCTTGGCTTCCTTGGACTAGGTTTGCCCAAGTTTTGCTGTAGTCTTGCGTTTTTTGTTCACGCCACGATGCGATGGTTGCGGCCAGTGCCGCATTACTCTGGCTAGTTTCGCCTTCTTTAGTAAGCGCCGCCTCGCAGCTTTTAAGCACGGTAAGCAGTTTGCTCTCATAAACAAGCCGTTGGGATGGCAACTGACTTTTTCCTAGTGACGTATTGCGCTCGGCAACTACAGTGCCCAGCTCACAATCTTGCAGCGCATAAAACTCACGCAGGTTTATACTCACGCCTTCAATGGTGTGCTTAAGCGTTGCGGAGTCGGCAAGTTTGGGAAGTGGTGTAGTAATCTTATTGTTAAACGAGTCGGGTAGGGGCATATCGAGCACGCGAGAAAGCCGTGCGGCGTAATCATCAATGCTTTGCTTCACAGTACTACCGCCAAAACAACCCGTTAAAGAAAGTAAGCCCACGCTGATAATGACATTTCGGCAGGCGCTTCTTAAGTGCGAAACTTTTGGTTGCAAGGCTTTTCGTTGAAATTTCCTCACGCGGAGGCACCGGTATGAAGTCCGCGCCCGCCGTCGACATAAATGATTTGTCCTGTGATATAGGGGGCTGATACCAAGAACGACAATGTCTTGGCAATGTCTGCAGGTGTACCTAATTCCCCTAACGGAATACTCGACAATAATTTTTCTTTTTCATCATCACCCATTTCTCTTTCTGGCCACAAAATAGCCCCTGGCGCGATACCATTTACGCGAACATGGGGTGCTAAGTCTATTGCTAGTGACTTGGTCAGTGAGGCAAGGCCTGATTTAGCAATCAAATAAACACTATGCTTGGGAAGTGGACGATCGATATGCATGTCGACCATATTGATAATGCAGCCTTTACTTACCGCTAATGCTGGTGCCAATGCTTGTGACAAAAACAATGGCCCCTTCACGTTACTGCCTATCAGAGATACCCAGTCGTCTTCTGAAATTTCGCCCACCGGAGTGGGGTAAAAACTAGAAGCATTATTTACTAAAACGTCTATCTGACCCCAAATGCCTAATGCTCGCTGCCCAAGTGCACTTACTTCGTCTGAATTACAAAGGTTGGCCTGAAGGCAGATAGCTGAATCCGCTCGCTGATTGTTAAGTTTTTCAGTCAGTGCGAGTGCATCGTCTTTGGAATGTCCATAATGAATAATAACGCGATAGCCTTCGCTATGAAGCTGACACGCCATAGCGGCGCCTATTCGTTTTGCTGCCCCGGTAATAAATGCAACAGGGCCTGAGTTTTTCATAATTAAAGCTGCTCTCTATTTTAAATCGTATGCTGTCTATCTATCGCCTGCATGTTCATTGTTAAGTGGGGGTGGCAACCATACGACGATTAAACGAATGATGGACAAGAAATGCGAGCTAGTTTGCATGTCGCATTAGTGCTTGTAAATGTCGTCTAATATTTGTTTGGCTTGCGCTATGTAGTGCGCGCCAAATAATAACCCGTGATTTAAAATATGGTAAAGCTGGTAAATTGGTTTTCTTAAGCGGTAATTATTTTCGATTGGGGTGTGTTGATGGTAGCCCTCGAAGAATGATTGGGGAAAAACGCCAAACAATTCGGCCATAGCAAGGTCGGTTTCGGCGTCGCCAACGTACACCGCTGGGTCGAATAAGACTGGCCCTTTCTTATTGAATCCCGCGTTACCCGCCCATAAATCGCCATGAAGTAGGGAAGGGTGGGGTTGATGTAAGCTCAAGAGATGTCTTACTCGAGTAACAATATTGTCTATATTGCCATCTTCTCTTTTCCATGTACCAATTGATGCCAAGCGTTCTAGCATGCTACCAATTCGTTTTTCTGCAAAAAAGTCAGCCCAAGACGCCATTTTTCCATTGGTTTGTACACTGGCGCCAATGTAATTGTCATGCGGCCACCCATAGCTGGTGTAGGCGTTAACCGCATGAAGTGCAGCGAGTTGCTGTCCTAAAATGAAATAGTCATTTTCAGTAGGTTCAATAAATCGAACGTGAGAAAGTACCAAATATTCCATATTGGGCGTTTCATTGGCTGTAATTCCATGGCAAATGACTCGCGGGGTAGCAATGGTTTGCGTGTTAGCGATGGCCGCTAGTCCTTCGGCTTCATGAGATAATTGCTGAGTATCATCATATTTGCGGGTTTTAACAAAGTAGCGATGGGTCGTATCCTTTATGATGTAACTTTCGTGCGTATCTCCGCCGCTTACGCGCTGTGCTTTTTGGCAGATAAAAAATTGCTGGGTTTCATCTGAAATATGCTCGCTAATAAAATGCCACATATTGTACGCTCTGCTTGTTCTAATGCTTTTTTCAAGGCGATTGGAGTGTTGAGTGACTACTTTCCTATGGCACACTAGAGCACCTGCAAAGAACCAGTCCAGCAGCCTTTATCGCCTTACACTAAAGTATGGGATAAAAACGGTGAAATGCATAAATTCCTACTCAAAATCTTCCTAAACGAAATCAAACCTTCACAAATTAGCCAATAAAGGCTTTTCGATATTGAAGTTGCCCCTACACTGGTTATAATCCACAACTTGCTTTAATACTGAGAAAACTCAGTAAGTTCGACGCGTATACAGTTTTGCAGTACCAATGCGCTGTATTTTTATGCTGTACTTTAGTCGCTTCAAATAAAGCAAGTTTCGAGTGCTATAAAGCACGATTAAATTTTCAAAAATATGCATGTGGCGCAGAGTAGGCGTCACCACTGTAAAGGAATTAAAATGCCTGTAATTACCCTTCCTGATGGAAGCCAACGCGCTTTCGATAACGCTGTTTCTGTACTAGATGTTGCAAATGATATTGGCCCTGGTTTAGCCAAAGCAACCATTGCAGGAAAAGTAAACGGTGAGTTAGTTGACGCCGTTGATATGATTGACGCGGACGCACAACTTCAAATTATTACTGCAAAAGACGATGAAGGTTTAGAAATTCTTCGTCACAGTTGCGCGCACTTGTTAGGTCACGCTATCAAACAACTTTGGCCTAACACCAAAATGGCTATCGGCCCTGTTATCGACAACGGTTTCTACTACGATGTTGATATGGAAGAAAGCCTAACCCAGGAAGATTTAGCTAAACTAGAAAAGCGTATGCTTGAACTGGCTAAAACTAATTACGACGTGGTTAAGAACAAAGTTAGCTGGCGAGAAGCACGCGATGCATTTGAAGCGCGCGGCGAAAGCTACAAAATGGAAATTCTTGATGAGAACATCAGCAAGGACGACCGCCCAGCACTGTATCACCACGAAGAATACACAGATATGTGTCGTGGCCCTCACGTGCCAAATATGAAGTTCTGCCATCACTTCAAACTGATGAAAGTGGCGGGTGCTTACTGGCGTGGCGATAGCGACAACAAAATGCTTCAGCGTATTTACGGTACTGCGTGGGCAGATAAGAAGCAGCTTAAATCTTACCTACAGCGCTTAGAAGAAGCTGAAAAGCGCGACCACCGTAAAATTGGTAAAGCACTTAACCTTTTCCATTGGCAAGAAGAAGCGCCAGGCATGGTGTTTTGGCACAACGACGGTTGGTCAATTTATACCGAGCTTGAAAGCTACGTTCGTAAGAAACTACGCGAATACGGTTACGACGAAGTAAAAGGCCCATTAATGATGGACCGCTCGCTTTGGGAAAAGTCAGGTCACTGGGACAAATACGCTGAAAACATGTTTACGACTGAATCTGAAAAGCGTGAATATGCCGTTAAGCCAATGAACTGCCCAGGCCACGTACAGATTTTCAATCAAGGTTTGAAGTCGTACCGCGACCTGCCTCTTCGTATGGCTGAGTTTGGCTGCTGTCACCGTAACGAACCATCGGGTGCACTACACGGTCTAATGCGTGTTCGTGGCTTTACACAAGACGATGCTCACATTTTCTGTACTGAAGAACAGATCCTAGAAGAGGTGAGTGGCTGTATTAAGATGGTGTACGAGACATACGCTGCGTTTGGTTTCGAAAATATCAAAGTTAAGCTGTCTACTCGCCCAGAAAAGCGCGTAGGTGCTGACGAGATTTGGGATAAATCAGAAGCTGCGCTTGCAGATGCACTTAAAGCTAATGACATCGAGTTCGATTATCAGCCTGGAGAAGGAGCGTTCTACGGGCCAAAAATTGAGTTTACACTGCACGATTGCTTAGACCGTGCATGGCAGTGCGGAACCGTACAGCTAGATTTCTCAATGCCAGGTCGCTTAGGCTCTACTTATGTAGCAGAAGATGGCGAACGCAAAGTGCCGGTAATGATTCACCGCGCTATTTTAGGTTCACTAGAACGCTTCATTGGAATTTTGACCGAAGAATTTGCAGGTTTCTTCCCACTCTGGTTGGCACCTCAGCAGGTTGTGGTAATGAATATTACCGACAAACAAGCTGAATATGCCTCAGATTGTGTAAAAAAACTGCAAGAATTAGGTTTTAGAGCAAAGTCTGACTTGCGAAATGAGAAGATCGGCTTTAAAATCCGCGAGCACACTTTGAAGCGTATTCCGTATATGCTAGTTGTGGGCGATAAAGAAATGGAAGCGGGCGAAGTAGCAGTGCGCTCTCGTCGCGGTGACGACCTAGGCAAAATGCGCCTGGAAGACTTTATTGCCATGGCTCAACAAGAAGTTGTTGAAAAGACGATTAAGTAGTTGAGCAAATTGTGTATAATACACAATTAAGGTGTCTGCTTTTGGTTTTACTTTGGGTCAACCGACCTCCCAAAAGCAGACAAAAGAATTAAATGTTTGGAGGAATAGCACATTAAAGGCGCTAACAACAAGGCTCAGGGCGACAAAGCCCGCATTAACGATGAGATTAAAGCCAGAGAAGTAAGATTAATTGGCAAAGACGGTGAACAGGTTGGTGTGGTTTCTCTAGCAGAAGCTACTCGTAACGCAGAAGAAGCGGGCCTAGATCTTGTAGAAATCAGTCCGAATGCCGAGCCGCCAGTCTGTAAAGTTATGGACTATGGCAAATTCCTCTTCGAAAAAAGTAAAGCTCAAAAAGAGCAGAAGAAAAAACAGAAGCAAATTCAGGTCAAGGAGATTAAATTTCGCCCTGGCACTGATGAAGGCGATTACCAGGTCAAACTGCGCAACCTGCGTCGCTTTCTTGAAGGTGGTGATAAAGCCAAAGTTACGATCCGCTTCCGCGGTCGTGAAATGGCGCACCAAGACATCGGTATCGATCTACTTAACCGCGTTAAAACCGATTTAGAAGATATCGCTACATGCGAGTCTTTCCCACGTCGTGTGGAAGGCCGTCAGATGATCATGGTGCTAGCCCCAAATAAGAAGTAGTAACGGTCTAAAGTTTTAAGGAATCTGCACCCTTAAACACCTTGCTGCTAAACATTAACCGGTATGAAGTGACTGCAACACGAAAAATACCGATATTAAACAATGCGGAGTTTTAGCAATGCCTAAAATGAAAACTGTAAGCGGTGCCGCCAAACGTTTTAAGAAAACGGGTTCTGGCCGCTTTAAAAGCAAACAGTCTCACTTACGTCACATTCTGACTAAGAAGAGCTCTAAGCGTAAACGTCACCTTCGTGGCAAAAAACTGGTTCATGACTCTGATACCAAATTGGTTCAGCGCATGTTGCCTTACGTATAAGACTTAGGAGACTGATTAATGGCTAGAGTAAAACGCGGCACTATCGCACGTGCTCGTCACAAAAAAGTCCTCAAGCAGGCAAAAGGTTATTACGGCGCACGTTCACGTGTATATCGCGTAGCGGTACAAGCTGTAACTAAAGCTGGTCAATATGCTTACCGTGACCGTCGTCAGCGCAAGCGTCAATTCCGTCAACTATGGATTGCACGTATTAACGCTGCTGCTCGTCAAAATGGTATGTCATACAGCCGTTTCATTAACGGTTTGAAGAAAGCGTCTGTTGAAATCGATCGTAAGATCCTTGCCGACATCGCAGTACATGACAAAGCAGCTTTCAGCGCACTAGTCGAAGCGGCTAAAGGCGCATTAGCTTAATTATTAACTAATTAAGTTTAAGTTCTTTCGGAAAAAGGCGAGCAGGATGCTCGCCTTTTTTCGTTTTTGGGGTTCAGACTTTGTTTTAAACTTATCTAGTCCATAGTTTAACAACGCCCTTCTAATATCCACTTATTGAATATCTGTAGAAAAGCGCGCCTTCTCTAGCTTTACTCTAGGTTTTCATGCGCAAAGAACAAAAGAGTAGGGGGGCTTCTACATGTGGAATTTTAAGCACAAAAAAGCAGAGCCAAAGCTCTGCTTATATTCGCAATTTAGCACTTAGTGCTATTATTTTTTCTCTACACGCCCGTAGCGGTCTGACAACCTAACTATATCATCTTCACCAAGGTATGCGCCCGATTGCACCTCTATAAGCTCTAGAGGGATTTTTCCGGGGTTTTCTAGTGCGTGTACTGCACCGATTGGGATATAGACAGATTCGTTCTCTGTTACTAATTGAGTATTGTCATCAATAGTCACATTGGCACTGCCCGATACCACAATCCAATGCTCAGCGCGGTGGTGGTGCATTTGCACAGATAGTTTTTCACCAGGTTTTACCGTAATACGTTTAACTTGAAAGCGTGCACCGCTGTCAATTGAATCGTAGCTACCCCACGGACGGAAAACTTCGCGATGGAATTCAAACTCAGGACGTTTTTCAGCTTTTAGCCTGTTGACCACGGTCTTAATACTTTGAGCGTCATCTTTATGTGCGACCATAACGGCATCTTTGGTTTCGACAACAATAACGTCTTCTAAGCCAATGACAGATACTAATCGCTGTTCTGCGTTCACGTAACTATTTTTAGTATTTTCTAAAATCGTATCGCCTACACAAACGTTGCCGTTGTCATCTTTATCGGCGGTTTCCCAAAGCGATGTCCAACTGCCTACATCGCTCCACCCTGCATCTAATGGCACCATTGCAGCGCTGTCAGTTTTTTCCATCACTGCATAGTCAATAGAGTCGTCAGGACACGTAGCAAAAATTTCAGAGTCAACTCGAATAAAGTCTAAATCAGGTGCTTCAGTTTCAATTGCGCGACGGCAAATCTCTAGCATCTCGGGGTGATACTTACCTAATTCTTCAATATAACGGCTGGCTTTAAACATAAACATGCCGCTATTCCAGAAAAAATCACCTGACTCAACGTACTGTTTTGCTGTTTCAAGTTCTGGCTTTTCGACAAACTCAGCTACCTCAAATCCAACATTCAGTACATTTCCAGCCTTGATGTAGCCATAGCCGGTGTGGGCCTGGTCTGGAACTATACCAAAAGTTACAAGCTTTCCTTCGTTTGCTAATACTTCTGCTTTAGTAATGGCACTATGAAATGCGCTTTGGTCTTTAATTAAATGATCCGCAGCGAGGACAAGAAGAACAGGGTCATTCTCATTTTTTGTGGCATGTAATGCCGCAAGCGCTATTGCTGGTGCAGTATTTCGCCCAACGGGCTCTAATAAAATACCATCATGTTCTATATTTTTTTTACGAAGCTGCTCAGCAACTAAAAATCGATGCGCATCGTTACATATAAATACAGGAGGCTCCGCATTGGTTCCTTTAAGTCGAGTTATTGTATCTTGAAGCATCGTGCTGTTGGATGTAAGCGACAAAAACTGTTTTGGAAGAGCGGCGCGAGACTTTGGCCAAAGGCGGCTACCAGTGCCGCCAGCCAATACAACAGGTTTCATATGATGATGTCCTTTTCTTGATTTGGTGTACTTCTAATATGCGTTTTTGTTAATGAATCCATTAAATACAGTCATGAATACAATTTTAATATCGAACCAAATAGACCAGCGGTGTATATAGTCTAAATCGTACTCTACACGCTGTACCATCTTGTTAGTGGTTTCCGTTTCACCGCGCAAACCATTTACTTGTGCCCAACCTGTAATACCAGGCTTAACTTTATGCCGCAGCATGTAACCTGTGATGATCTTACGATATTCCTCATTGTGAGCAACCGCGTGCGGGCGAGGGCCTACAATTGACATGCGACCCTGCAGAACATTGATAAACTGAGGTAGTTCATCTAACGATGTGCGCCTTAAGAAACCACCTATTTTGGTTAAACGCGCGTCGTTTTTCGTTGCTTGCTTAACAACTGCTCCGTTGTCTTGCGTAGTCATAGACCGGAATTTGTAAACCGTAATTTGTTTACCATCTAATCCGTAACGCTTTTGTTTGAAAATGACTGGCCCTTTAGATGTGAGCTTAACTGCGGCCGCAATTGCTAACATGGGAACGGATATCAACATTAAAATCAGACTGCTTAATACAACATCTTCAAACCGCTTCAATACGTCACTGGCGCCTTGGAAAGGGGTGTCATATACACTTAGTGCCTGTACATTACCCACGGTTTGCCAGCGAGCGTTAAGCAAGTTGTACATAAAGAAGTTCGGAATTACATAAACGTTAGCGGTGGTATCGCTGCACTGTTCAAGAATTGCACGAATGCGATTTTCTGCACTCATTGGCAATGCTATGTAGATGTAATCAACTTCGTTGCGCTTGGCCATTTCTATGGCTTCTTCAATGTTGCCGAGCACAGCGCCCTGCATCTCATGAGGGAGACGTTCTGCTTCACGGTCATCATAAATACCGTTAAAGCGAATACCTAAATGTTCGTTCTGTTGTATCTGAAGAGCAACATTCGCACCTAAATGAGTAGCGCCAATGATAATTGAACGGCGTGTGTTCAAGCCACTTTTGCGGATGCGGAAGAGGAACTTGCGCATAATAAAACGCCACAGAATCAAAACGACAAACGAAGATGCAAACCAAAGCAATATTGCAGGTGGGGGCGTTTTTATTTCTTGAACGAAAAAGTACCCCATTGACATGGTACCGAGAACGCTCAATGTCCATGTGATTGCAGCCGCTCTCAGCATTTCAGGCGTTCTGTGCCCACGCCACGACCGATATAACTCAACGCCTTCGGCAGAAATTTGAAAGCAAATAACGTTTACAAAAAGAAGAATTAAGCTGGTGGTATCTATCTGGGTACCGTAATACGCTGCTGCTGAATAATACAAAATCGTTACCAGCGAAAGATCGATGAGTCTGTAAATGGTTGAAAAACCACTTTGGTTCCTGACTACCAAACCACCATTAGTATTAGACTCAACGGGGTGAGCTTTAAGTGCTTTGTTAGATTCTACTCTATTGTCCATTTAAGTAATCTCTAAGTGAAAAAGTGAAGCCTGTAGCCAAAGCTAACGACAACAAAAACAAGCTAAGCCATGAATTAAGAAGAATAGCGAAGACAACTTATGGAAGTTAGGCAAATACTGTGCCCACTTTTAAGCGCGTAAGATGAATAATCACAACGTGCTGATTATATTCGCGTTGAAATTTTTCACGTCTAGCGCTTAAGTGCTCTAGCAACAGCGTATTATATGGATATTGTAATTTTATTACAAAAACAAAGTTCATTCCGTACTAATTTGGTGCAAAATGAGTAGAATACGGCGCTAGCGCTTTTCATGAACAATATAATTAAGATAGCATATACCGCGTTTGCAGCCTTGGACATATAGATGCAACAATACCTAGGTATAAGTTGCAGTACTTTGTTAACTGACTGTTGAGTCAAACAATATAGAGCAAATTGACTTTTGCTCTAATGTGTTCGCTAGTAATGTTCACAGCCTAGCAAAGCAAAAGCGGCACGCCTATTGCTCGACATTGATTATCCATGAACTATTAAGGCATTCACCTTGTTTAGTTTGTAAGAATTACACATATTCCGGCTGTTTCGCGGTTTATAGCGTTTACGTAAGGATGTATTTGAAAGCGCTATATCGAAATAATGCACCGTTTTAATACACCCAAGCCATCGTAGGAAGGAAATAACATGTTAAAAAGGACCAAAAGCATAATAGCTCTGTCGGTAATTTGCGCCACACCGACTCTATTTGCCCAAGAGGCTGGTCGAATTCAAGCTGGGCAATTTGATTTGATCCCTTCATTTACGTCTTCGATGGCGTATGTTGACAACGTGGCGAATGCACGAGATAACCAAAGTAAAATATACAGCTGGCGTACCACTTTATCCCCTGAACTTATTGCCGCTACACAAGTCAACGGCAACCCCGTTCAGATTGGTTATAGACTGGAGCGTGGTGTATATTTTTCCAGTAGCAATGATGATTATACTGACCATTTTGTAGAAGCTTCGGGCGACTTTGAATTGAATAGTCGTCATCGTGTGAGTGCGCTCGCTCAATATGAAGATGGTCATGAAGATCGCGGAACCGGCTTCTCAATTGGTTCTGGGTTGGATATTTCAACACCAGATACTTATAAAAGCTCGAACCTTTCTGCTGAATACACGTATGGTGCCGTGACTTCTGATGGTCTTATTACATTAAAAACACGTCGACAATCACTAGACTATGACAGATCTGAAGACGCCTATTTGATCCGCGATAGGGTAAAAACCATGGTTGGCGGTGAGTTTGGCTACCAAATTGGAGCTGCAACTAGTGCTGTTATTGATATTACGCAAACCTACGTTAGATATGATGAGCAGTTAGACTTTGTCACTCGCGACAGTGATGAGACACGCGTTTTAGTTGGTGTTGTTTGGGAAAGCACTGCTGCGACAACAGGTTTTGCAAAAGTAGGTTATAAAGAGAAAGAGTTTGAGGATCAATCACGAGGGACATTCTACGGCACAGATTGGGAGGTTGGAATAGATTGGCAACCAGTGAGCTATTCTACGTTTAGAATCTCGACAAGTGCAGATACCTTCGAAACGAATGGTGAAGGCGATTTCATCCGTGGACAAAACTATAGTGTTCGCTGGAATCATGATTGGCTTGAGCGTTTAAGTACCTCGTTTAGTGTCACTCAACAAGATGACGAATATGTATTTAACGAAATTGATATCGATAATAGAGACGACGAACTCATAAATTACTCAGCATCTTTAAGTTATCAAGCTCGCAGATGGTTAAAATTCAGCACTTATTATCAGTATACAGATCGCGATAGTAACCGAGAGACCATTGGCTATGATAAGAGCGAAATTGGGGTAACTGCTGAGGTAACACTGTGAAACGACAGGTAATTAGTTTAGCTTCGATACTATTCATAATTCTTTACTCGGCGTTCTCCTTCGCTCAGGAAGGAAACTTGAGCATGAGTCAGTATCAACTTGGATCTGGTGACAGAATAAAAATCAGTGTTTTTGGCCAAGATGATCTTTCGATGGAAGTACGTCTACCTGACGTCGGTACAATTAATTATCCATTCTTAGGGGAAATTAAATTGGTAGGCTTAACTGCCGATGAAGTCGAAAAGAAAATTTATGATGGTTTGCTAGGGGATTATTTGGTTAACCCTTCTGTCTCAGTAGCTATCGTTGAATACAGGCCCTTCTTTATTGATGGTGAAGTGAAAAGGCCGGGCGGCTATCCATATCAACCAGGCCTTTCTGTTAATAAAGCAGCTGCATTAGCCGGCGGTTACACAGAGCGAGCGGCCCGCGACAAAATTACCATAATTCGTGAAAAGGACGGCAGAACAAACGAATTCACCGTAACCGTGAGCGATATGATTCAGCCTGGTGATATTATCACCATCAATCAGCGTTTCTTCTAAATTACGTAGCGTGCAGGAAATAAAATGGCAGTAAATGGCAGGGAAGAGTTCAATGCTGGTGTGTTTGAAAATGAGACCATCGACATTGCTCATTATTTGGGAATTATTAAGCGTTACGCATTTCGAATTGTATCATTAGCAATTGCATTTACGATCTTAGTTGCATTGCTAGTTATGCGTATGACGCCCATGTTCACTTCTACTACAACTATTTTAGTAGAGGCAGAAAAGGCGAACGTTGTTTCAATAGAAGAAGTATATGGTCTTGACACAAAGCGCAAGGACTACATGCAAACGCAATTTGAAATACTGCAGTCCCGTCAAATTGCAGAACGCACGGTTGAAAGCTTATCGCTTTATAACAACGAAGAGTTTATGCCAGTTGATGAGGGCCCTAGTCTATTCGATGAACTAAAAGCTAGGGTAGTCGAAGCTTTACCGTTTCTTCCACAGGAAGAGCCTAAAGATTTAACTGAAGAGCAAATTTTAGCGGCAAAAAAGCGCAAAGCTACTTCACTCTTAATGAGCGCACTTACCGTTGAAATGGTCGATAATACGCAAGTAATGAGAATAACCATTACTACTGAATCACCTACACTTTCAGCAGAACTGGCTAACGCAGTCGCAGACGTCTACATTGAAAACTATCTGCAGGCTAAGCTTGATATGACTGCGAAAGCAACGTCTTTTCTTACAGATAGCTTAGAAGGCCTCAAGCAAAAGCTTACCGTGGCTGAACGTAATCTTGCTAAGTTTTACGAACAAAATCAAGTCGTTAACATAGATGGTGTAGTGGGCTTAGCGGCCGATGAACTAGAGCAGCTGAGCAAGCAGTTACTCGATGCGCAAACCGCACTTAAGCTCAATGCTGTTATTTATAGACAAACGCGCAACGATGTTTCGTTAGAAGACATAGCGCGTCTTCCTGAAGTACTGAATCACCCAACCATCAGAGATGTTCGACGTGACGAAGCAAAGGCGATGACGCGCGTGAGCGAGCTAAGTAAAGTTTATGGCCCTAAACACCCTAGAATGATTGCTGCGAATGCAGAGCTCTCTTCTATTCGGGAAACACTGAGCAGTCAGATTAGAGATTTGATAACGAGTATTACAACGCAATACGAAGTGTCGGAAGACCGCGTTGTACAGCTAGAGCAAGAAGTCGCGCAAGCGAAAGCTGAGTTCCGTTCACTGTCAGCGTTAGACAACCAGCGGCGAGCTCTGCAACGTGAAGTTGATATTAATCAGCAGCTTTACAACTCTTTCTTTACTCGTTTGAAGGAAACCGATGAGCTGGGCGGCTTTGAGTCAGCAAATGCGCGAGTACTCGACGCGGCGTTACCCAAATATACGCCTTCCGAGCCCAACAAAAAGCTGTTAATAGGTGCTGCTTTTGTCTTTAGTATGGGCTTTGGCGTTTTCTTGGCCATTGCAATGGAAACCCTTAACAGCGGTATTCGTTCGGTTGAAGATGTTGAGCGTAAACTTGGACAGCGTATGTTGGGTCTTATCCCATGGCTTCCACACAAGAAGAAGACTGACTTACCAATTCGTTCGTTCTTTGATGGTAAAAAGCATCAATTTGCAGAGTCGGTTCGTACCCTGCGAACTAGCCTATCATTATTGAATTTAGATAAAGAGCAGCAGGCCATAATGATTACATCGAGCGTGCCTAAAGAAGGTAAAACTACCGTTTCGATTAATTTAGCGTTTGCCTTGGGGCAGCTGGATAAGACCATACTGATTGATGCCGACTTACGTCGTCCTAGCGTTGGCAAGCAATTTGGCATTCCAAATTACCAGCCCGGTGTTGCGAACTTAATCTTAAAATCACATACTTTTGATGAATGCTTAGTGCAGGATGAAGAATCTAAGATAGATATATTATCCGCAGGAACTATCCCATCAAATCCACAAGAATTGCTAGCTGACAAAGGCTTCGGCGAACTTATCGCCCAGCTCAAGACCCAGTACAAATACGTTGTTGTTGATACTGCACCAACTCAAGCTGTTAGTGACTCTATGGTTATTGCAAACTCATGTGATTCTGTAATCTACGTAGTTCGTGCAGACAGTACCAGTGAGAAGTTAATAAATAATGGTTTGTCTCGATTCCTTCAAGTTGGTCATCGTCTTGATGGGGTAGTGCTAAATCAAGTAGACTTACGTAAATCTGGTGCAGCACAAAGGTATGCTGGATTCTACGACCAATACGGTTATACGAGTCATAAAGACAGCTAACAGTAATTATTGATAGATATACATAGTCATATATTGCCTGGCATCGACGACGGTGCCAGGTCTTTAGATATCGCCATAGAAATGGCACAGCAAGCTGTTGACTGTGGCGTAAGTCACATGGTTTGCACGCCTCATATCCATAAAGGCTACTTCGACAATTCTCCCAGCACAATAAAGCCTGTATTTGATGAGTTTGTGAAAGCTGTCAAAGCAGCGGCGATTCCCTTAACACTTTCTTATGCAGCTGAAGTGAGAGTGAATGAGCTTATTCCCGTTTGGTTGAAACAAGGGGAGCTACCATTCATCGGTGAACTAAGCGATAAAAAAATACTTCTGCTTGAAATGCCTCATAGCCATGTTCCCCAGGGGCTTGAGACCCTAGTTAAATGGCTATTAAGAAATAACGTTCAACCTCTTATAGCGCATCCAGAACGGAATCGGGAGTTGTTAGCAGAGCCAACTAAGTTTAGCTGGCTTCAACGACAAGGGTGTTTGTTTCAAGTTACCGCTGGCGCTTTGACGGGGCGATTTGGAGACAACGTAGCACAATTTGCATTAAGTTTAATGCAGCGAAAAGCATTTCATGTCGTTGCCTCTGATACCCATGATTTAGTACGACGGCCTAATGACATGAGAGATGCGTTTGACGTTGTCGCTGCCTTCGATAGGGTCTTCGCTCAAGACGTTTTCATTAACAAGCCTGGTGAAATAATAGGTAAAGCACTTAGGCAAGGTGTTTAATGAAGGCGTTTCATCTCGCTAGCTTTCACAACCAACAAATTTTTAGTATAGCGCTTAAATGGATCGTAGCGCTTATGGCGTTATGGAGTTTAGTGTGGAGTGTGCAGCTTTTTATTGCGGGTAATGCGTACTATAGCGTAAAGAATAACATCGATATGTGGCAGCAAAGGCCTGAGCGTGCGACTACAGAGAAGATAGAGCGAGCTCTAAATAAAATAGAAACAGCGCTTAGTTATTTCCCGAAAAACGCACTCTACTATCAAGTACAAGGGCAATTATATGAATGGAAAGCATATAGTGTGGGTGAAGCCGGCGTGTCGAGCGACACTCAAACAGCAGCTTTTGATTCGAAGAGAAATTTATACCAAGCCTTTACCGCCTACGAAAAGAGTCTAGAGCTAAGACCGAATTGGAGCGGCAGTTGGATAGGGCTAGCGTCAGTTAAGTGGAAACAGAGAGAATTAGATAGTGCATTCTATGATTATGTAACGCGTGCCGTTGATGTGGGAGCACAAGATGCCATAGTGCACAAATTTATCGTAGAATATGGCTTAGACATGTTTGCCGCACGCTCAGTGCATTATGTAAAAGTGAAAGATCTATTAAAGCGCCATTTAGATTTAGGAATTCAAAATCCACTTAGCAGAAATTTTGTTTTAGAAGCTATCCAAAAGCATAGCGCAGAGGAAGTAGTGTGTCGTTGGTTGAATACTTCGAGTTACCCTGTCAAAAAGCGTATACCTAATTGCGTGACATACGACTAAAAACGACCGAAATTAACTTTTTCCTTTCAACCAGTCCCAAAGCCCCAGTGAAAATCCTTCGAAAAGGTTTATTCCTAACCAACTTTTGAGGATATAAAGAAGTACCAAACCAAGTATTAACGATACGCAGAAAAAAAGCGCAACAGTTGCTGCCATAGCAATTCTGCCAATTCTACTTTCAGTTCTGGATAAATCTCGTTTATCTGTTCCAGCTAACACTACGAAATAATAGCGGCTGCGTAGGAGGCTAATGGTGCCCCGAACATCCACTTTATGATTACCCCAACGTCTTCCCGCAAGCGCAGTATTTAAATGAGATAATTGTTCATCAGAGAATGAGTCAGCTACTTTTTTCGGCATACGCTCAAGCATGTGTTGAACGTTGGGCTCTTCTCTAACGGGGCGTTTAATTTTTAAAACCACACTGCGTCCTTTTACGATAAAACGATCGAGAAAAAATTGAGTTAAGCAGTTTATCTATGTGATTGCCTTCCCATAGAAATATTTCTGCTTAGCGCTCCTAATGCTAGAAGAACAATAAATATAGCCGTATTTGCTGGTGCTTGTAGAGGGAAATCCACACTGCTGTGCAAAGCCATGCCGATAGTTGCCATAATACTTGCAAAAGCGGTGCCCCTGGGTAAAGGGTGGCGTCTATTTCGAACGGCGCTAAGTGCATTTTTAGTACACAGCAGCACTAGCAGAGCAAGAACAAAGGCACCTACGACACCAAACTCAATGCTAAATTGAAGATATTCGTTGTGTGCGTGATCGTAAAAGTGCTGGATACTTTCACTCTGAAATTGAGGGTAAACGGTGTAAAAAGTTCCACCTCCGGTACCTATTAGTCCGTATTTACCTAAGAGGGGGAGTGCGTCTGTTATTACTTCATCTCTACTTTCTTGTGCAAAGTTTGTTTGTTCTAAGCGCTGTTGCACTTGCTTGAGGCCAAAAAGACTACTGACTAACAAAATATCGATAATCAGCATGCTGATAAACAAAGTGATATAGCTTTTTTGACGGGGCTTAAAGTAAATCAAGCCGAGCGTGGCAGTAATTGTCATGGCTATAAAAAAAGCGCTATTACCCATTCGAGAACGGGACATGACTAACGCAATCACCATTATAATTATGCCTATTCTAAATAGTACTTTGTTACTTAGCCAAAACTTCACCAGCCTTCGCAGCCTTTCTCGTTTACTGGTGGTGTTGTCTTGATGCAAACTCGCTATCAAATACCCGATTGCGGCACTCAAACAGAGCATTAGAAAATTTGCGTAATGATTCTTGTAAATATAGCTGCCAGTCGCGATGTGCGAAACCGGCTGCTTGAACACCAGGCTGTACTTAATACCTGAAAGTACTTCTAGTGCGCCGTAGATAGCTTGAAATATGCCAGCTGCGCTAATGACTATAAGGGTGTAGCGTAAACGCTTAGCTGAATTGACAAGGGTTAATGCGATGAAAAATAGAAAGCAATAGGCAAGAGACTTGAAGAAAGTTACGTCGCTCTGGCCTACATCAAAACTCAAAGATAGCCACTTTGAAGTGACGTTCTCTTGGTTACCCCATTGCTCACTTAAGAGGTAGCTTACACGTTCAGGTCTTATTGCCTCGACCAGCGCAAAGGGTAGAGGAACAATATTGATAAGCTGCCAAGCAAGAAAAATAACCCAAAGAATAATGAATGTTCGATATTTTGTGTAGAGTTGATGAAGTAGAGAAGTGTTTAGCAGAACCAAGGTGCCGCCAATTGAAAACAGCGACATTTGCATCAGCGCCCACGCCCACGGGCGATTTGCGCCCAACGACAGAGGAAGCCAGAACAAAGTGAATAAAAGAAAACCGAAAAGAAACTTTTCGGTTTTCAGAACATTAACCATAAACAACTACAACAAAAATAGTTAAAGTTTAAGCAGTTACGTTTTGGTTAGTTGGCAGAAATTGTTGTATCACCACCACCTGCACCCGCTGCCCCAGTACCGACACCAAGCGGAGAAAACGTATTGCCCGTTCCACCTGCTGCAGTAGCTGTTAATGTGCTTGGATCTACACCAGCATTAATAACTGCTAGCAGTGCATCGTCTTCACTAATTACCTGCATTTGAAGAGCGATATTGTAGATCTCGCTTGCACTCTCAGGAAACATTAAAACAGTAATCGTTATGATTTGAGATGCTTGATCTGGAAATTGTGTAAATCCAGCGATGGCTAATTCGAACCCTGTGGCATTTTCGTTAAGTAAACTTACTACAGATTCAAATGAATCTTGGTTGTCAGATAAATACGCAGTGCCTGCAGCATCGAAGTAAAGACCTTCATTGATTACAGTCTGACTAACTTGATTTGCGGCGTCTTGTATATTCGCTCCGTTATCAAGTTCATTAACAAGTAACGTTCTTACTTGAGTGCCCGGTGCGCTATTTTCTTGCGCTGAAGAAACAGGCGTTAGCACAACCAGTGCAATCAAAAGTAGAGATAAAATAACGTTGCTACGCATAGCTTATCCTTTTAAATAAAACGTCGGGTCAGCGTCTTGCTAACACCATTAGTAATCATTGTATAACAAATAAGCGTGCTAGGTCTTCACTTTGTTATACGACTTTTCGGCTAAGTAACTTAATTTTGCCAAAGCGTAGGCTTTGCGAAATAAAAACCTTGCTGATAAGCAACGTCGAGTTGAGTTAATGCCACTGACTCTGCTTCATTCTCAACAAGCTCAGCAATTACGTTGATATTTAATCCTCGAGCTATGCTCAACAAGCTACTTACAAACAACTGATTATCTTTATCTGTGTGAATATCTTTCGTAAGCTTGCCGGAAATTTTTACAAAATGAGGCTGAATAGCCCTCAATCCTGCAAGTGATGCAAGATTTTCTCCAAAGTGCTCAATTGTTACGCGGCAGCCTAATGTCATTAGAGTCTTGCAAAAAGATATGGTGTCATCTTTATGGTGAATGAGTGCTGAGTCTTCGAATTCGAACACCAACTTAGTGCAAAGTGCCGTGTTTTGGTTCAATTGTGCAACTAGCCAGGTTCTGAAATGGGAATTAGCTAGAGATGCATTTGCAATATTAATGGCCACATCACATTTTGCCTGAGAAAGCTTTTTAAAAACGAGGGTTGCTACCAACTTATCGACCTCTGGAATAAGGTTCAATCGTTCTGAAGCGGGGATTAACTGCGACATTGGTATAACACTGCCGCTTTCTTTGTCTTTGAAGCGTGCGAAAGCCTCAAAATATGAGGGAGTGTTTTCAGCAATACTCATGACGGGTTGTATCAGCATGTCAGCGTACTGTTGCTCCAATATCACATTAAGCCTTTCTCTCCATGCAGTGTTACTGTGTATATGAGAGAGTTCTGAAGCAAATTGCCATCCATTAGCTTGTTTAGTTGCAGCCATAAGCGCGCTGTCAGCATTTTCCATAATTTCGGAAAAAGACTGCTTATCGCTAAATTGCGCCACGCCCATCCACACCGAGCGATTTCCGTCTTTGAGAGGATTGCAATGTACGAGAGTTTCACTTAAATCTTCGATTTTATTTGAACATTCTCTCTTTGATATGGCTTCAGTGACTAGTGCAAAGTCGGCGCCTGATAGCCTGAATAAGTGTGTAGTCTCAGCCGACTCTTTGGAGAACTGCTTAAGAATGTTGGCAACTGAAGTAACGTAATTGTCGCCCTCTTGGGCTCCGAGAGAAGTATTGATAGCGTTGAGGTGCGCTAGTCGTATTATAACTAAATAACCTTCATCTGAATGGGCTGTCGAACTTAATAAAGCGTTCATGTGACGAGTGAAGGCACTTCTGTTTTGAACGCCCGTAAGGCTGTCTTCGTACGCTTGCGCCTTGAAGTGTTCTGCTTTTTGGGAAAGTTCTTTAAACATCCCTTCTACAGATGAAGACAGCTTATTCACCGCTTGGGTAATAAATGTAAGCTCTTGGGTAAATGGCTTATAGTTTATTTGAGAAAACTTTTGGTTTTGAATGTCATTAATCTTGCGAACCACGATTCTAAGCGGTTTTGTAATAGCGGTAATTATGAAAAGCAACGCGATGTAGGCTACAACGAACGCGGCAAAAAACATAAAGGCACTTTGTTTGACACTTTCATAAAGCGTTTCATTTGCAAGCCCTGGGTTGCTTTGAACGGTTAGCTCCCCGGCCAGGGTCCAGCCGTCGTTTAATTCAGTTCGTTGAACGGGTGGTGTGACTTCTACTAAATTAGTGAACCACGCAGGCACTGAATCTTGAGTATTTGGGTTTTTACGCTCAATCAGTAAATTTCCTTCCATGTCAGAGACCGTAATATACTGATAGAAACCCCTGTCAAAAATGGCATTTACCATAGTCTCCGCAACGATTATTCCGTTGGGTTCGCCAATGTAAGGCGTGATGGAAAGGCCTAAAGACGTTGCTGTATCTTGAGCGTGAGTCGCTAGTTGCTCGTTAACATATTCTCGAGTTAGCTTTACATTTATAATGAAAGAGCCAGCAAATACTAAAACTAAAAAAATGGCTAAGCTCGTACTTAATTGGGTAGATAGTCTCATTATTTTTCTTTATCTCCGTACATTACGCGGTCTAGTCGCTCTACCATGTCGTCCCACATTTTCATTGGGCCACTACCTCTCAACTTCCGGCCTGTTCCCATCGCTTTCGCAGCCCACAATCCATTACCATTAAAACTGTAAATAGGGGATAAGTCTCTGCGCTTATTCGCCGGTAAAATTCGCCGATTAATATTGTCTAAAACTAAAGGTACTGAGCTAGGCGTTTCATAATAAGCTAGCACCATGTGAGGTTGACGTAATTCTAATGCTGTTACATACATAAGCCTTAATTGACTTTCTGGTACACCTAGCTCAATGAGTGAGAAATATTTCGCAATGGTGTAGTCTTCGCAGTCGCCTGCGCCAGTGGCAATAAACTCTATAGGGGTGGCCCAGTAGTCCTTTTCGTTCCAGTGAACAAGATCGTCAACAAAATCGAACCGGTTAAAGAAGCGGTTGATAGAATAGAGTTTTTCATCAATCGCCTCTTGTTGTAATTCATCGATCAGTTGTCGCCAATCAGCAACATCTTCGGCAGCGTTACTGCCATATACGTCATTAATCCGCTTATAAACCTGCTCGGTAAAGACCGTTTTTTGTTGAGCAATACCAGACGCGACGACAAATACGCAAGACATCATAATAACGCCAGCGCGAAAAGCAGTAATTAAACTGCGGAGTTTGACTGGGTTCTGTGTTCGCGTGACGTAGCGTTCTTTTTGGTGCAAGCCGTGGATACTTTATGCAATAGATTAAGGCGAATGTAAAAAATGTTTCACTACAACGTTGTACGCTGTCTCACCTGTGATTGCGTTATGATGGCAAACTTGGTGATAACTTGAAAGGTTTTTGCTTAACTGAATTATCTTTTACTCAAAAGTGATCATAATTGGCATAATTCGTGTTTCTTATAAGCTAGGTAAATCGTGCAGCGCCCTCGAAAGCTTCGATAAGCACTTGCCATCAATTAGCATTGAAGGGCGGAAACCATGTACGAATATCAATAACACCTGATATCATTAGAACTGTTTGTAGTTTTATTACAACGAAAAGGAACTTTCATGAAGTACTCAGCGCGTCCAGCGGTGTTTATCATAAATTCACTTGAAGGCGGCGGCGCTGAACGAGTTATGGTTAAACTATTAACCATAATGCAATCGTACTTTGTTGCTAAAAGTGTTCCTGTCCATCTTATTCTTCTTGACGACTTGCCAGAGTCACAGGTATGCCCCGAGTACGTAAATAAAATAGTACTTAATACCGAAGGAAGTTTGGTTTCAGGGTATAAGCAACTAAAACCCGTATTGGCAGATCTGAACCCAGAATATTGCTTCAGCTTTTTAACAAGAAGTAACTTCTTAAACGTTATCTTGGCTAAACGGCTAAAATTTAAAGCCATAATAAGCGAGCGGGTTAATACAACAAGCCATCTTTCTGGCGGGCTAAAAGACAGTGTTAGCCGACTATTAGTTCGTTTGCTTTACAACAAAGCTGACAGCGTTGTAGCCGTTTCTGAAGGTGTAAAAGCCGACCTTATCGACAACTATGCAGTATCAAGAGATAAAATTTCGGTGCTGTATAACCCGTATGATATCGAGCAACTTCAGGCTCAGGCATCGGAAAGTGTGCAGGATCTACCAGCAAAGCCTTACATTATTGGGGTAGGGCGCTTAGTCAAAAATAAAAATTTCTCTTTATTACTTAACGCCTATGCTAAAGCTAACATTGCAGAAAACTTAGTGATTCTGGGCGTGGGCGATGAAGAAGCGAACCTAAAAGCACAAGCTAAAGAACTGGGAATTGAAAATAAAACGCAGTTTCTTGGTTTTAAAGCAAACCCATACCCTTATTTAAGCAATGCCGAATACTTTGTAAGCACGTCGAATGCTGAAGGGTTCCCTAATGCCATTGTTGAAGCCATGTGTTTAGAAAAAGCAGTAATAGCAACAAACTGCGAATCTGGCCCTGCGGAAATTATTGCCGAGCAATACCCTTACAGAGTAACTGGCGCTAGCAATGAAAAAAACGGTATTCTTTGTGAGTTAAATAACGCTGAAGGTGTTGCAAGTGCGTTAAGCTCATTCAGTGATGAAACTGTTCGGGCATCTTACGCTGCAAAAAGCAAAAGCTGTGCAAAGCAATTTTCTTACAATGCCTTTCAAGAAAAAGTAATAGCCATTATTGAAAAGGTTTGCAAATAAACATGTTTGAAGGGTTAAAAGTAGTTGTTGGCCTAATAAGTTTTATTTTGGTGTATCGCACCATAACTGGGAACTGCAATAAATATCTTGCGTTTGCTATTTGCGCTATATGGTTGCGATTCTTTTTGTCGGCGTTTCATAGCATTACTTACTCGTCATTAGTAGCTGGCTTTTCAATAAATGCATTGGGGAGCATTGGCGTAGCTGGTTTGGGCTTACTATTAATACCTACTGCTGTTTTTACTTTAAGGAAACTATTTCCTTATTACCTTTTCTTCGCGGCCATCGCGGCAAGCGGCATAGTAAATTTTGAAATTCCAGGCACCATTAATGTTTTAGTTAAATGGTGTTACTTCTTAGTTCTATCTGGCGCACTGTTTCTTTCAATCCGCATGCAGGGTCACGCAGATACGTTCAAAAAGCTCGCTGTCGCGTTTGTTATGCCAGTAATGTTACAAGTGTTTTCGTTTTTGTTAGGCGAAGTAAAAGCTACAGAAGCTGACGGTTCAGCCAGTTATATAGGCGGGTATAATCACGAAGCTGCGTTTTCAATGATTATTGTAAGCTTTATTTTTGTCATTGGTTTAACAGAGCGCGGAAGTATAAAGTTTAGAAGTACGCTGTTTAGCCTGGCTGTGTTTTTACTGATATTAGTCAATTACAGAACAGCAATGTTAGCAGTTCTACCTACAGTAGCCGTATTCTATTACAATTTGATAGAGCAGCGAATTCGCCCCTCTCAAAAAGTGTCAGTTATGACGATTGTTAGCATGGTCATCATTCTCGCTTTTATGGCGCTCTCTATAACGATGCGCGAGCGGTTCGCTGATATTGGAACTCTCATATCTAATCTCGATGTTGTTTTAAAAGCTCCTATATATTTCAGCGAGGCTGAAAAGGATATAATGTCTGCTAGGGTTTATATTTGGAGCTTTTACATAAACGCCTTTATAAATGCTGACCTCCTGAACCAACTTTTCGGGTTTGGACCTGATTCGTGGCGCGGTGTTTTTGCGCAATATGCACATAATACTTTCGTTTCTTATCTTTATGAGTACGGTTTGCTAGGGCTGCTATCATTCCTATTATTATGTGTTTCTATTGTATTTCAGACCCTTACTTTATCTGATTCAGGTCTTAAAAAGCTGTTGCTACTATCGTTTTTTGGTTTTATGGCTATGAACATGGCGACTATGCCGTTATGGAATATAGAAGGCCTTATATTCTTTAGCTTAATGGGGGCGTTAGTTTTCGCCAATAAACCAAACAAGCAACGTAAAGCGCCTATTTCAAGTATTGAAAAAGTTATGGGAATAAATCCAACACAGGGAAATGCTATTTAATGAATATTGTTGTTATCGGTTTGCGTGGAATACCAGATGTAATGGGGGGGATCGAATCTCATTGCCAGAATATTTACCCCCGAATGAAAAGCGATGATCTCGATATAACCGTTATTGGACGTTCGCCGTATTTGAGTAAAAAAGCTTGCGAATATGAAGGCGTTAAAGTGCGTTCAGTTTGGGCTGTGCGAAACAAATTTTTAGAAACTTTTCTTCACACTTTTATCGCTATTTTTTATGCACGTTTATTTTTAAAGCCCGATGTTATTCATCTTCACGCTATAGGCCCAGCACTCTTCACACCCCTTGCACGATTGCTGGGTATGAAGGTAGTAGTTACACATCATGGTGCAGATTACGACAGGCAAAAGTGGAATAGTTTTGCAAAAAGTATTCTAAAATTTGGGGAAAAAATGGGCGTTGTTTTTTCGCAGAAAATGTTTGTGGTTGGCAAGTCTCTAACAGCGCGGCTACAAGAACAGTACCCAAAACATGCACACAAAATAAATTATGTTCCTAACGGTATGCTGCCTTCGTTTACTGGCCGATCACCAGAGAGTGACTTGCCCGCTCAACTTAACCTTACTAGTAGCGGCTACATTGTAACGGTAGGGCGCTTAGTACCAGAAAAAGGTTTTCATAACCTAGTAAACGCTTATAAAAAGGCAAATACGCAGCTTAAACTAGTTATAGTAGGTAATACCGATCACGAAGACGAATACTCCACGTCGCTAAAAGCAATGGCATCTGAAAATATTATTTTCGCAGGGCGTCGTTCTGGCAGCGAACTAAAAGCACTGTATCAACATGCAAAAGTTTTCGTGTTGCCGTCTTATCACGAAGGCCTTCCAATTGTGGCATTAGAAGCAATCAGTTCGGGAACCGATGTATTGCTGAGTGACATCATCCCTAATTTAGATATAGAAGCGCCTGCAGATACTTATTTTGAAGTAGGTAACGAAGCTATGCTCACTTCTAAGCTGAATAATTTGGATGCTCTGAATTTATACATCGACAGGGAAAGGTTTTTAACTCAGTTCGATTGGGACCAAATAGCGCTTTATACAAAAAAATACATCCAATCATTAGATGGAAGCGACAAGTAAGCAGAGTAAATGAGAGATATAAGAATAGACACGCTTCGCGGATTGGCTTGCATATTTTTGGTGGGTTACCATGTAATTGGTAATAACCCGTCAAATGGCTTGCATATAGAAAGTGGCTTTCTGCGGGAGATTAATGACTTGCTTGAAACCGTGAGAATGCCTTTATTTACATTTCTTTCGGGTATGGTGTATGCCTATAGGCCGTTGTCAGGTAATTGGCCGAAATTTTTAAAAGGTAAAGCACGAAGACTGCTTATTCCTATGTTAGTTGTAGGTACGCTATTCGCTATAATTCAAGCTTTAGTGCCTGGCACCAACAATAAAATAGACAATTGGTGGCTTCTACATATATATCCAGTTCAACATTTTTGGTTTGTAGAGGCGTTATTTTGGGTGTTTGTTTTAATAATACCGCTTGAACTCAATAGGTTATTAAATAATAGACTAGTTACAATTTTAACTATTGCGGCTTTTTTAGCTCTAGCCATTGGACAGCCCTACACGAAATTACTGGCCTTTAAAGGGTTTATATATTTAACGCCGTTCTTTTTGTTTGGAATGAGCATAGTGCGTTTCAAAATACCTCCTTTACCTGTGTTACCTAGCCTAATCGGTTTTATAGGAATAATGGCTGCAATTTACTTTCTGACGGACGGTGTATATGGCAGAAGCTTATTGGGTTGTGTAATAGGAATGATTAGCTGTTATTTCTTGTTAGGTTTAAGGCTGCAAATTCATTGGCTGGCAAAAATTGGCATTTATTCGTATAGCATCTACATATTCCATGTTTTCTTTACAGCAGCAAGTAGGATAATTATTAATAAAGTTGTTGAGCTACCTATTGAAGTTAACTTCGCGTTTGGATTGGCGGCGGGTTTAATCGGGCCGATAGCTGTTTATTTGATTGTGGCCAAGGTAGCTTTCGCCAGGTTCTTGCTTTTAGGTGAGAAAAATAGACGCGCAGCCTAATTTATAGGGCACACAAAATGGTTCGATAATTAATTTTTAATGGAAAGGGAATTTAGTGAAAATTTCTGTTGTTATAACGACTCGTAATAGACCTCATTTTTTAGAAGAGGCATTGTATGGAATAAGCCGCCAAGATATCAAGCCATTCGAAATAATAGTTGTAGATGACTGTTCTACTGAGAGTTATGACAACATTGAATCGTTAATGGAAAGCCTTAGTGTTAAATATCTAAAACAACCGTTTAACGTTGGGGCAAATGCGGCTAGAAATATAGGTATTAATAATTCCTCAGGAGCTATCGTTGCTTTTCTCGATGATGATGATGTTTGGCTTCCTAACTATCTCAGTGAAGTGCATGCAAGGTTTTTGGAAGGGGCTGATGCGGTTGTAACTGGTTTTAAACAACTAGGAAATGAAAATGTAATAGTCGTAAATAACGATGAAAAAGTGACTAAACCCTCTTTGCAAAGAGGGAATACCTACTGTGGAATGTCTGGGTTTAGTTGTCGCAGAAAAGTTTTAGAGGAGAACCAGTTCGATGAAAACCTCCCCAATGGCCAAGATTGGGACATGTTTGTGAGATTATTTACAAAAGGAATGGATTTTAGAAACATACCAAAGGCGCTTTTTTTATATCGCTTCCAAAATGAAGATGGAATTGGAGCTAAAGTACGTAAACTAGCCCCTAAAGATATTTACCCTAGGCTAGCTTCTGCATATAAGCACAAGGAGTTTTTAGGTGACTACTGGTTTAAAAAGCGTGTGAGTGAGCAAGTACTCTTTTCGCTAAAACATAAGAAAAACAAAAAAGAATGGGTTTTTCTGTCGATAGAGCTTGCCGGTATTAAAGCTACAGCAAACTATTTCGTCAGAGTTTTACGTAGAAAAATATTGAAAAAGCCTATGGCGATATAGTGTTTTTATTGGAATAAAAGCGAAGGGAAAATTAAGTTGGGATTAGCGTAATGAAGCAGGAAAGTATGCAAAAAGCTTTTATGTATCCACCAAGAAGTCAAAATGAGTTTTTAGACTTAAATAAAAAAGCACTTCGAAAGTTAGGTTACGATGTTAAGCCAACCGATTTAACTTTTATTAAGTATTTATTAATTCACCCTAAAAAAGCCATCGTGATTTTAAACTGGGTAGAAGATAGAGTATATGGCAGGTCATATAAAACTACTGTTCAGTATTTTTTTAAAATGATCTTATTAGTCGTCTTTTCTAAAATCTGTGCTAAAAAAGTGATCTGGATAAAGCATAACTTTCGGCCACATAATAGCAAAGGGAGTACTAAGCGCTTTGATTTTCTATGTAAGTTGTACTCACAGCTAAACATACCCCCAATATCACTAGAGAGTTACTTTTCGTCTCCTTCTCTTATTCATCCATTGTATAAATCAAACAATGAACTCATTGAGGACGTTAAAGCAACAGAGCAAGAAAGCACTATAGATGTGTTGTTTTTCGGTGGAATAAAGCCTTATAAAAATTTAGATAAAGTCCTTCTCGACTGGCCTTCATCAATTCCGTTGAAGATAGCGGGAAAGTGTTCGGATCCAACTTATACCGAGATGTTAGAAAAGATTATTGAAGAACGAAGCCTCAACGTTGATTGGGATAATCGCTTTCTTTCAAGTGATGAGTTGAATGAAATGTTGAGAGCATCAAAGTTCGTCCTTTTACCCCATTCAGATAACACTATGATAAGTTCTGGGTCTTTTTATCATGCTATCGGAGAAGGATGTAACGTTTTGGTGAACGCAAGCCAGTTTGGAAAAGTCAAAAGCGAGCAGCATTCATTTGTTCACCTAGTAGATATTGGAAAAGTTTCAAAGGATATGCTGCGAACTCTTTTTGTATCTAAAAAAGAAGTTCGCAAAGAAGTGTTAGCTTGTTACGGTGAAAACCGTGTAGTCGAAGCTTGGAACATGGTTCTTAATAATGCCTAGAGTATTGGTAGAAAATGAAATGAATTCAGATAATAGTGCTTCCCTGTATACCCCACAAGTTAGCGTTTTAATACCAGTTTATAACGACATTGACAGAGTAGGCCTTTGTATTGAAAAGCTTGGGGCCATGACTTTTCCAAAAGATAAGTATGAAGTCATAATTGTTGATAATGGTTCATCTGACGGTACATACGAACTACTGCAAAAATTAATTTCTGAATTGGATGAAAAAGCGTTCCGCCTTATCCAGTGCCTTACGCCCGGATCTTATGCTGCACGAAATGAAGGGCTTAAATTGGCTCAAGGAGAATTCGTTGCATTTACAGATTCCGATTGTGTGGTTTCTGAAAATTGGCTTCAGAGCCTACTTGATTGTTGGAAAGCGCAAAGTGGCAGGACTGTGGTCGCAGGAAAAGTATCGTTTTTCTCAGATAGCGCGAAAAATACTGAACAATGTGCTCTAGACTTTGAAAACATGTTTTCTATGAAGCAAGACCAGAACGCAAAAAACGGCAAGTGCATAACTGCAAATTTGTTTTGTACAAAGCAACTACTTGAAACACACGGCGGGTTTAACGAAAAGTTAAAATCTGGCGGGGACGTTGAGTTTAGTCAGCGAGTAGTGAGCTCCGGGGGCAAAATTGTATATTCAGAAAAAGCCGAAGTTTTTCACCCATCGCGCAATAAAGAAGAGTTGTTAATCAAACGAAAGCGTGTAGTAGGGGGGACTTGGGACGCAGAACTTTCAAAGGCTAGCGTAGGTCGAAAACTTCGGTTTTGTGTTGGCTTAGTAAAAATGTTCTTGGGGCGAACAAAGAAGACTTTTACTAATGCCAGCTTTTCCTTCAAACGCAAGGTTAGTCTTACTTGGTTACTTTTTTTAATTTTTCTCACCAGTATGACGGAGTTTCTTTTGCTTCAATTAGGTAAAGAAGCAAATAGAACTTAGTTAATACTTTCGAAAACCACTCCCAGTTAAATTATTGAGAAATGAATGTCGCTTAAGAAAAAAGCTACAAAAGGTAGTATTTGGACGTCTTTAACAAGAACGGGGATCAACGTTGTTGATTTTCTGGTATATGCCTATTTGGCTCGAGTTCTTACCTTAGAGGAATTCGGTTTGGCCGGTTTCTGTTTTCTGTTCATTGAATTTGCCAATACTCTAGTAAATGCGGGTGTTAATCAGAACCTAGTTCAAAGAGACAAGTGGGAAGACAGATACGCTGCCAGTACAATGACGTTTGTTGCTGGTATGGGAATGATAGTTGTATTAGGAATTCTGGGTATAGGAGCGCCTATAGCCTATTACTCTTACTCCGAATTAGCCGCTTGGGTTGTTGCCAGCCTTGCCCCAATTACGCTAGTGACAAGCCTACAGGTAGTTGTTAGTGGGAAACTACTTCGCGAATTTAAGAACAAGCAAATGGGGGGGGCAAAGTTCTGTGCCACTATAATTTCTGCCGTGACGATTATTGTATTGGCCGAGAATGATTATGGTCTTTGGGCGCTAATTATCGGTAAGTTAGTTAATGCTATAGTCCAATATTTTCTTTTACTTTATGTGGCTAAATTTAAACCTTACTTTCATTTCGATAAAAGCGATAACAAAGAGTTGATTAGCTTTTGCTTACCTCTTTTCGGAATGACAATAATGAACTTCCTTCACAGGAAAGCTAGCAACATGTTTACAGGATTCGTGTTAGGTCCAGCAAGTTTTGCATTACTAGCTGCAGCTCATAAAGGGGAGTTAGTTATAAACCAGGTAACAATGAGTTCAATAAATTCGATGGTTGTTCCAAGCTTTTCTAGAGTGACAGAAAAAAACAGGCTTGGCACCCTTTACATAAAAATGGTTTCGATCACAGCATTACTTGTACTTCCAATTTTTATGGGGTTAGCTGCTATTGCAGACCCTTTTGTTATCATAGCATTTGGAGAAAAGTTTTCTCCCAGTGCCGCTTATATGACTATTTCAGCTTTCGCTATGTTTCCAAGTGTTATTGCTTGGTTTCTTCCAAACTTATTAGTTTCTGAAGGAAAGACTCACGACGCTTTGAGGCTTACAATGCTTAATTTAGTGTCCAACATTTTAGTGGCTGGCTGCACGATATGGTTTGGTGTAAAAGTGATGTTGATATCATTGGTAGTTGCGAGTTTTTTTATATTACCTGTTAGGCTCTACATAGTGAAAAAGCACGTTCCGATCAACATAAAGAGTCTTTTGTCGGGTGTAGCTCCCGCGGTTGTATCTTCTGTAATAATGTTTACAGTTTTAAATTTAATTAAACCAGTGTTAGCAGAGACTCTAAAGAATAATATTATTTTATTACTTGGGCTTGTTACCATAGGCGCACTAGTCTATCCCTTAACTCTAGCTGTGCTGTTCTATCCGCATTTAAAGTTGAGTTTACTAGAATTGAAAGACATGTTTTTTCGTAAGAAAGTTAATAATTAATTAAAGTTTAGTTATCCATAAAGCATCATGTCTGTTTTTTTTACAACAGAATATTTTAAAGTAAATTGGGTTTGCTCATATTGCTGATTTTTATAGGTTATTTTATCTTGGCATTTTTTTTGCATTACCTTTTCAGGTGTAGTCTTAACATTTGGATGTAAAGTAGTGACAAAATTAATCGCAGTATTCATTTCTCTGTTCGCGTTTTCGGTAAACGCTGCAGTAATATCGTTGGATTTTTCGAGCTCATTCTCCGATTATGGCAATCAGTTTGAGAATGGTCAGGTTGAAGCAAGTAATGGTGGTGCTAGCTTGACAATGAACGGCAATAATTGGGTTGCGTTTGAAGGGCCATTTGTTATAGAACAGGATACCGTTCTAGAAGTTACGTTTTTTTCATCGCTGTTAGGCGAACTTCATGGGTTTGGTTTTGATGATGATGTGATTTTTGACTCTCAAGATGATTACAGAAACGGAACGAATAGATACTTTCAATTAGCGGGTTCTCAAACGTTTGGTGTTCAGGATTTCAACACTTACCAAACAGTAAATACTATCGAAACTTTTTTTGTAAACGTGGGTAGCTTCGTAACGGGCACGTTTAACTATATCGTTTTCATTAACGATCAAGATGTTGAAGGTGTAAACGCGAACTCTGTCTACAGCATAACGGCTTCAAACGGCAATTTTACGTCTGTAAGCGAGCCGGGTATTCTTTCAATTCTTTTATCTTCGTTGATGATTTTATTTGCATCTCGCAGATTAAAGCGTTAACTGACTTAGTTTATGGAAAAGCCAGGTTTACGACCTGGCTTTTTTGTTTTCGCTGTCCCGTCCTAAAATACGTTGACATAAAGAGGACTTCTTTATGACAACTTCAAGTAATCAAAGACCTAAGCGCACACAGCGTGATTACACATTAGCTTTTAAATTGGGTGTAGTTGAGCGTGTAGAAAAAGGCGAATTCACTTATAAACAGGCACAAGCTCACTTCGGAATACAAGGAAGGTCGACGGTACTGGTTTGGCTCAGAAAGCATGGTAGACTCGACTGGTCGAAACCATTTCAGCATCCACTTATGCCAAGTTCAAAAGAAACACCAGCCGAAAAAATAAAACGCCTCGAGAGAGAATCAAATATTAACAATACCGTTCCGTATGATGCATTTTTCGGCGTTGATATTTAGATTTATAGAAAAACCTTTTGTAAAACTAGATAAAAGGCTTTTCCTTTAGTAGTTTTAATATCTGTCATACGGGAAACTTGCTACAAGTGCCTCCTGTTTTCGACTAAGTTCCGGTATGGGAGGGGTGGATTTATCAAAACAGGAGGCTAGTTCCTTTTCTACTATAAATGATTCTCTTCCTGTACCATAATAATAGTCCTCATATTTAAACATTGTTTCTCCACTACCTGAATTGAAAAAGACGGCGGGAATTCCATATGATTCTGCTAGAATTAAGCCGTGTAAACTACTCGCAACAACTAACTCCGCATTGATTATATTGCTTATGAAATGAGCTGGAAACTGCCTAGGAGAAACCAAATGTTTCTCATAACCTTTATAGTTTTCAATATTGTCATTTAGTTGAGGAATAATTACAAAGTTTGACTTGGGGCACTCAAAAACCTGCTCTAACATGTGTTTCGGATAAATTAAAGGTGCTAGTATGCCTGGGTCACCAAAAATATCTGGAACTTCTATCCCTTTTTCTTCTAGATATTTCCTAGTATTAGGGCCCCTAACAGCTCTAACATCTAACTTGCTGAAATTATGTTTATCTTCAGAGATTTTTCCATTTCTCCCCGTACCCCATACAACATCATTATCTCTTGCAAAATGAAGTACAGATCCAATAGAGAGTATCTTTCCATCTCGAATCTCAATTGGGTGCTTATCTTTTAAATTTAGTAAGTAGTTAACGGTCTCGAATGCTAAATAATCACCAATGTTTGGTGTCCTATCCTTTGGATTCCAGAAAAAATTTTTTTCTTGTAAATTTAATGCTAATGATAATTTGTTATCAACTTTACTTTTATTTCCTTTGTTAAATAAACTCTTTAGCACTGTTTACCTCTAGTAGTAGAAAAATTGAAATTCCTTTGCAGCATAATTGATGCCAAACATCGCTATTTCCTATACCTAGAGCTTCTAGCAATCAATAGACTATACGCATTTAAGGATCTGTACATTGAAAATTAACTCTTGTCCTTATTTAATACTCAACTAGTCGAATGTTTTTGTATTTTACTTTATCTCTATTACGCGAACTTTCAATATCGTCATTATCTAACACTAGTATTAAGTAGTTCACTTTACCTTTTACATATTGCCCTATAGGGAATGATATAGTACTTGATGTAAACGTAAAAAAGTCCTTTCCTTTTATACCCCATGTCTGCGTACCAAAAAAGTTAACCACTCTAGAGCTATTTAATTCAGTGTCTGTTTCAAAGCCAATACCTACTATTTCGGGGTTACCTTCTACTTCAAGGTCCAACTCTAATACAGAGTCTTCGGTCAATGTGTAGCTAATCGGGAACATGTGCCAGTTATTTCCGGTTAAAGTAACAGTATGGTCACTTGTAACGGTTGTCGTTCCGTAACGATACTGTTTGGGAAAGCCGGTGTACTCAATTTCGTTCGCTTTAAACTCCCACACTGTTGGTGTCTGCTCTACTACGGCTTGTAAAACTTCTTCCGAAGAAAAGTTAGGAATTTTGAATTCATCCGATATATACAGCTTTGGTTTGGGTGAGCTTTGTAGTGACTCAATGTATGAGATATCGTCGGAGTATGGGTGCTCAACAACATTATCTAAATTAAATTCATATCTTGCATCGGCTGAATTCTCGTTAAAACAAAGGTCGTTAGTACTTGTGCTGCCCGAATACTTTTCTTTGTCAAAAATACAGTGCCCAACAGAATAGCCAGTCTTCTTCGTGAATATGATATTGTTTTGCGTGGTTACCCAAAATGTAGAATCGTTATCAACTCTGGATGCAGCAATACCGTTACGCTCAACGTCAATCACATTTTCGAATACGAAGGTTCTGCCCGCTGGTCTAGAAATCAACCCGCCTGCTTTTATTGCAGTCCATTCTTTGCCTGTTTCATCACCTAAATTATGTATGTAGTTGTGAAATATATAGCTAGGTCCCAAAGTATTCGGCGCTATACTTATACCTGCATAACCTTGCTCCATTTCATTGTCGTAAACCAACACATTTTGTTGACCACCATCTATTTCTATTAAGTCATCATTTGCATAAGCTAGGTAGTTGCCATAGATTGCCGAATTCTTAACGAAGCCACCGCGCCTTTCGAAATTTTTTCTGCCCTCAATAACATCATTGAATCTATGATCGGGCGCGCCGTAAAAGCGATTGTTTCTAACGATGAATTCACCTCGGTAGGCGTCGCTGTCGTGATATGCCCAAACTTGTAGCGCATTTGCACCTTTAGGGTGACCTGCTGCCCAGCTATTTGCACCCAAGTTAGGGCTATGTACCTCACATTCTTCTATTACCGCAATACCACTTCGTTCCAAGTAAATACCGGAATCGTAATTAATAGGTGAGTTATTAGTGGTGCTTGAGTAGGCAATACCATCCCTTATATCTACAGCCTCTCTACCATATTCAGAAACATTGCAGCCCTTAATCCAGATATGGTGTGCTTTTTTAGCGAATATACCGTAACGCTGCCCGCCTTTAACGGTAAGGTTTTCTAGCATTACGTATGAATTGTTACCAATATTCACAGCCGAGAGTACATCGCTGCCAGCTTCAATAGCGGGGCCATCACCAATAATTTTCGCGTAACCATCTTCGCTACCTTCTATATTTAGCGCTTCTAAATCCAGTTGGCCGCCAGAATAAATTTCTGAAAGGTAATAAATTTTATTTGGGTCGATAGGGGGACTATTGAGCTTTGTTGTTGTTTGAAAGGTATGCTCTATTACGTCGCCATAAATATCTGTAATCTTAACTTCTATATGGTACGTAGTGTTTGCTTCTAGATACACTATGCTTCCAGTGAACGACCCGTAAATGGGCTCCCACGCTAGGTCTAACCCTTCACGCCAATAGGTATCATCATCAGCCCTAAATTTAACGGTGGCAGTACTTTCTTCATCTTGGCCGTAAATTACCAACCCTATCGAGTTGATAAGCGGCGTAGCGGTATCTTCAAACCCTGAGGCTGATGCGGCAAAAACTATTGAAGGGTCTAACCCTGCTGTAATCGCCGACTCGTAAATATCGTTTTTGCTTAAGCCCGTATATGTTGAAATTATTTTCATCCACTTTGCAGTATCGATAGGATACAAAGCAAACAGAGCTGAGGCTTGATTAGACGTTATATTAGCAAACAGCGCTTTCTTTTCTTCTTCACTTATAGATGGCCTAGGTATTAACACATGTTGCTTATAAAGCTGGGCTATCTCGTCTTCGTACTTTTCAATAACGGTTGATAGGTTTTTAGGACCTTTGTAATTAGCTAGTAATGAGCTTACAGTATTATTATTACTAATATTCGCATTAAGATAGTTATGCAAAATATCACCGGGTTGGCCGCCTTTTGTATAATCTTTATCATTCTTGTTCACTGTGGCACAAGAAAGCATTAGAAACGACAGTAAACCAATAAAAGCGAAGCGAAAAATAGATGGCTTTGAGTTAGCAGAGTGCATGGTATATCCCTATAGGTTGAAAAGCATGAAAGGAAAACTAGGGCTGTATCGAAAGGGTAGTGTTAACCTTGGTACGTAGCAAGCCTGTGGATGGGATCTTTACAATTTTAGTTTGCTACTGCTGGTAAAACAGCTCGCCTTACTCTGGTTCTTTTAAGTTTTATAAAAAACGGAATCTAAATTGCTTAATCTAAATATTCGAAAATGGACTATTAATGATAGTTTATTACTAACTCGCCTATTTCAAGAATAATCTTTGAAGACAATTTGGTATACTTAAAAAGAATACCGGACAAAGCAATTACTTCTATGCACTAAAATGGAAATTTTATGAAGAAAAAAGTAGCCGTTATTCACCCTGAGGCAGGGTTTTCATCAAGCGGCGGATCTCAGCTCAGTGCGTATGAAATGGCGGAACATCTTGCCGCATTTTTTGACGTAAAGCTTTTAAGCTCATCCAAATGTAGTGAACACAGTGTAGTTATTCCCTGTATTCCCAGAGGGAAAGTGAAAAAAGCCCAGCGCAATAAAACCATTGATTGGTTGCTGACGCGCTTTGTTTCTAATCCATCTCTGCTTATCGAGTCGCTAACTAGCTTCCTAACATACACGCCATATTTAATTTTTGAGCGTTGTGATGTCATTTACCCTAATAACGATTATGGTGGCTTGGCAGTAGCAACAGTAATTAGAAAACTATTCAAAACGCCCATTCTTTATACCGAAAGGGCAGGGATGGTATCGAACGGTAAAGTATTACGTCGCAATTTGAAATTTAAACCTGACTGCTTGGTTGTGTTTAACCAAGAAACCAAAGAGTATGTTCATTCTATAGCACCTGAACAACGGGTGGAGATTATTCCTAACGGTGTAAACTTAGCTAAATTCAGCCCGCAGGGCGAAAAATATGAGCATGGTTTACAGGGCAAAGTGTTATTAACTGTTGGTGCGTTAAGTAGGCAAAATCACAAGCGTATACATCTAGCCATCGAGGCAGTAAGTCAACTAAACGGTGTGTCGTTACTTATTTGTGGTGATGGCCCAGATGTACAGTACTTTAATGACCTTTGTTCACAAAAGTTAGGTGCACAACGTTTTAACATCGTTAAAGTTGACTTTGCTGATATTCCCAATGTTTATCGTTCAGTTGATGCATTTACATTACCATCTGAAGACGAGCCTTTTGGGCGAGTGTACCTAGAGGCAATGGCAAGTGGCTTACCCGTTGTAGCTACCGATGACTCCATGCGTAGAACACTAATAGGTAAAGCAGGTGTGGTTTGTAATGTTGAAAACACTGAAGAATACGCTGCTGCCATAGCCACCACACTATCAACCGACTGGGCTAATGCACCAGTTGAGCAAGCAGCTGATTTTAGTTGGGAGAGTGTAGCTGAGCGATACGCGGACGTGATAGAGAGTTTATAAAGTTTTATCTCTACATAAAAAGTGCGCTGTTAACGTCGGTAACAGCGCGCATTACTATTTTGTAAATGCTGCTTACTTGCCGAACTTCCGACGAAGCCTATCTTTCCCTAAGATAACTTTGGCTGTTGCTACTAACCCCGCTTCTCGCACAGATAAACTAATCCAACCTAGCTTGTTATTCTTCTTGCCAATTTGACTAAGAATTTGATTAGCAACTCGGTCGTTATAAGCTTCTTTGCCTAATAGCGCCTTATGTTTTTTAAATGCCTTGAGCCTAGGGAAGACTTTTTCTAGTGGCATATTGGCTACTTCGGTAGAAATACTAACGTGACCTCTGCGATAGAAATAAATATCTTTAGGGATGTTTCTGAAAACAGTATCTTCTAATGTAATACGAACAAAGAAGTCCCAATCTTGGCTATTCTTTAGCTCTTCATCAAACATCAGCTTTTTAGCTAATGAAGCCTTGCACGTAACGCCACTCATTCCGCAGAATTTATTACCTTTCTTGATCACATCTGTGGTGATAACTTCAGTTTCGTTGATGTGAATTTTATCTGGTGTTTCAAGGAATCGGTATCCGCAGGTTACAGCATCAGCGTGTTGGTGTACTGCAATATGTTGTTCAAGATAGTCGTTGTCCCACACGTCATCATCATCCAAGAACGCAACAATATCTGATGTCGACTTAGATATTCCTAAGTTACGTGCTGCATTAGCACCTGACGCAACGGGGACCTTGATATAAGTAAATTGATCTTTTGGAAAAAGAGATAACACTTCTTCATAGCTCACCGAAGAGCCATCATCAATAACGAACACTTCTTTTGGCATAACAGTTTGTTTTAATACTGCAGCGAGTGACTCTTTTAAATAGTCAGGGCGATTGTGTGTCGTGATTATAACGGACACTGAAGGTAGCACTTGTACTTCCATATTTTTTAATATCCTTTTACCGAACTTAAACTATCTACCGGGAAGCAATATAAATGCCGTTGCCGAACATACAGGGCAGCAGTGTACTATCTTAGCTCTTCTAGAAAAACATTGAAGTGTCATTTTAAAACGTTAAAAACGTGTGTGTGCAAGTATTCTCTTCAGCATAGAGTTAATATTTAATTTCTGTTCGCTTGTTTTTTAAAATTTCCAGTGGCCCTTGATCTGCGATAACTTTTGCAGGTATGCCACCGATAGTACAGTCACTGTCAAAGGATTTATTCACTACAGCATTAGCACCTATCGCGACATTATCGCCAATTTTTATATCGCCGTATATTTTGGCGCCGGGGCCTATATAGCAGTCATCGCCAATGTGAGGAGCAGCTCCCTTTTTAGATAAACTTCCTCCGATGTTAACGCATACATGGACTCGACAGTTTGCACCAACTTTACACTTTCCATTGACTACTATGGTACCTGCGTGAGCTATAGATAAACCGGGGCCGAAGACATTGGCAGGTATAGAAAAACCTAGCTTACGTCCTAGCCTTCGTACCCTTAACTGCAAATACGCAGCATAACCTTTGCCAATTAAAGTTTTAGAAGTGTTTTTCCTAAACTCTAATTTTCTTAAAGCTACTTGGAAACGCCAAATATCATGGGTTAAGTAGTTTTTAAGAGTTGGTTTTACATTCAATGCTAATCTATCTTGTTCTAAGAAATGTAAATAGTCGCGTCTATTTTTTATCATCATCTCTCTCTCTTAATTAAAAAGCTATTTTCTTTGCCTATATTATTAGGTTTAAAAATATTTTATAGCTAAATCAATTGTTTGTTACTAAATTCATGAAGCTTATGGTTTAGCCTTAAATGACCGTAATTACTACTTCTACAGTAGAAAGATGTTATTTAGATACGAGTTCGCATGAATTGAATACCATGGCCGCATATGGTTGTTGTCTCGGTAGTAGAAGCCTCGTTTTTCATCTCTTGTTTTACATTGTTTGTTTTGGCAGAGATAGGCAATAGGATCAATGATGTTTATGTCATCAATATTTTTTAGCTTAGTTAAAGCTTCTTCATGCTCTGAATAATTTATACGGACTTGTGTTTCTGCAATACTATCGGGTAGTTTATTACGGACTGCGAAAACGGGATCGAATTCTGTGCCCTTAGGCTCGCCCGTTAATAAGAAAATTTCACGAACTTTACTTTTCAGGACAAGCATAAAATTATCGAATTCTTTTATCCGGATAAGTTTTTCGCTATTTCTCTGGGAAGTTGAGGTTGGTAGATACGAGTTAAAACTGTAAAACGATGTCAGTACTTTCTCAAACTTGATTTTATCGAGCAGCTTTTTGTAGTTTTGAAGGTCACTGCATCCCCATTTAGGGTTTTTCATCGAAGGCGTAACAAAGCAGCCGCTCTGCGTCAGAAAATATATATTGTATTTGTTTTCTAAACTTTTGACGTAAGGGTAAAGTTGTTCTACATGACTTGCTCCCATTACCAATAAATTTTTATCTGAACTACCTTTTATAAATCTTATTTCTAAGCCCGCTATTTCCATATTAGGTTTAGGATAATTCCAGTCGTCTTTTGCTTCTAAAGCAGATTTAACCAACAATTGTTCGCTCTGTGAAAAACGGTGCAAAAGCCCGTTAGTATAAAAAATGGCCATGCCACTTAGAGCTACTACAATTGCGAATGGTAAGGGGCGTAAAAGCACTTTGAAATTATCCAAGTGGTAATCTTTTAGCGTTTTAGATTCAATATATTTATAGCTTAGAGCACCAAGCAAAATTGATAGGGGTATACCAACTAGCCACCAATACGGACCCAATTCAAAATAATACCCAGCAACGACTATGGGCCAGTGCCATAAGTAAATAGAATAAGACCATTTGCCAAGTGAGTGAGCAATATTGTTGCTTACAAGCTTAGAGTCACTGTTAGAAGCTAGTACCATACACGAACCAATAATTGGTATTAGTGAAGCGTACCCCGGCCAAGGCGTAGATGAAGAGAATATAAAGAAGCTTATTATTATTAATATTAGGCCAGTTAATTGTAGCTGCGGCCTAAAGCAATCTTTGATGCTCAAAGGATAGAGAAATACTAAACCTCCAGCTAACATTTGCCAGGCTCGAGTAGGTAGCAAAAAGTATGCTGCGCTGCTTGATTTAATGGTAACGAAAACAGAAAACATGAAAGCTAGTACAGTTCCGCAAAGTACAACGAACTTCAATTGTCGAAATGTCAGAACTTTTTTAAGAAAAACTAGAGCCAATGGGTAGATTAGATAAAACTGCCACTCTACCGAAAGGCTCCAAGTGTGTAATAGCCATTTTTCATTTGATGAAGGGTTAAAATAGTTTGATTCCGACCAATAAACCATGTTTGATACGAAAGATAAACTTGCCGCCGCGTGTTTGCCTAAGTTCAAATAGTCTATCGGAGAAATGAAAAATAAACCGAAGATCAACAGAGTAAAGCAAAGAACAGACAATGCTGGAATGATTCTTTTTACCCTCGCAATATAAAACGAAAGAATTGAGAAATTTTCTTTTTCCAAGCCTTTCACAACAATCATTGTCATAAGAAAGCCGGAAATAACAAAAAAGACATCTACACCTGCAAAGCCGCCAGGCAACCAACTGTGATTGAAGTGAAAAACGACTACTGAAGCTACTGCGATGGCTCGCAGGGCATTGATATCTTCCCTGAATTTCATATTACATATTTCTCAATTAAGCAGTGTTAAAGAATATACGATCCACTAAAAACGCACACTTTGCACCGGCATTGTCTAATAAGGGTAATGGTTAGTCGAGTATTTATGTAGGGCTTTTATATAATTACTAGCTTTTTCTAAAATTTCGCCATTATCAGCTATATAGGGTAGCGGTAATGTCAGTCACTCGTGTAAACTATCGCTTTTATTTCAGGCAAGCCTTAGCGCACAGAAAAATTCTTCCTATGCTTTGGCCATGCAGTCATCATGTAAATTGAGGAAAACATGGAGCTTGACGCTATTATCAATCAGGCACAAAGCCAGATTGACGCTGCACAAGATGCAGCCACATTAGACCAAGTTAGGGTCGAATTCATGGGTAAGAAAGGTAAACTTACCGACTTACTTAAAGGGCTTGGAAAGTTATCTAACGAAGAACGTCCTGCCGCAGGCCAAAAGATTAACCAAGCTAAGCAGGTTATTCAGCAAGCTATTTCTGCAAAAGGTGAGTTTTTACGCACTGAAGAGCTTAACAAGAAGCTAGCAGAAGAAGCAGTAGATGTAACGTTGCCTGGTCGCACAGAAAAGCCAGGAAACTTACACCCGGTTAGCCGCACGATTGCACGCATTGAGTCTTTCTTTGGCGAGCTTGGCTTTTCAGTTAAAACTGGCCCTGAAATTGAAGATGGTTTTCACAACTTCGACGCGCTGAACATTCCTGCGAATCACCCAGCGCGTGCCGACCACGATACGTTTTACTTCAACCCAGACATGATGCTTCGTACGCAAACCTCTGGTGTTCAAATTCGTACTATGGAAGCAGAAAAGCCACCATTGCGTATTATCTCGCCAGGCCGTGTGTATCGTAACGACTACGACCAAACACACACGCCGATGTTCCACCAAGTGGAAGGTTTGATGGTTGATAAGAATGTCAGCTTTACCGATCTTAAAGGTATTTTGCACGACTTCTTACATCACTTCTTTGAAGAGTCACTAGAAATTCGCTTCCGTCCGTCTTATTTCCCGTTTACTGAGCCGTCAGCTGAAGTCGACGTAATGGGTAAAAACGGTCAGTGGCTTGAAGTATTGGGCTGCGGCATGGTGCACCCAAATGTACTTAAAGCGGTAGGTATCGACCCAGAAGAGTACACAGGTTTTGCCTTTGGTATGGGCGTAGAGCGTTTAACAATGCTTCGTTACGGTGTTAACGACTTACGCGCGTTCTTTGAAAACGATCTTCGTTTCCTTAAGCAGTTCAACTAAGGCAGAGAGTACACATGAAATTCAGTGAAAAATGGTTAAGAGAGTGGGTTAACCCGTCGCTGTCGGCACATGAGCTGTCTGAACAGTTGAGCATGGCTGGCCTAGAAGTAGACGGCGTTGAGCCAGTGGCAGGCGATTTTAAAGGCGTGCTAGTAGGTGAAGTAGTGGAGTGCGGTCAGCATCCTAACGCCGATAAACTGCGCGTGACTAAAATAAACGTAGGTGGCGATGAGCTACTTGATATCGTTTGTGGTGCGCCTAACTGCCGTCAGGGCATTAAAGTAGCAGTTGCTGTTGTTGGTGCTGTATTGCCAGGCGACTTTAAAATTAAGAAAGCAAAGCTTCGCGGCGAGCCGTCATTCGGTATGCTATGTAGCTTCTCTGAACTAGGTATTAGCGACGACCACGATGGTATTATCGAGCTTCCCGCCGATGCACCTATTGGCACAGACATTCGCGATTATCTTGGTCTTGATGACAACGCAATCGAAGTAGACCTAACACCAAACCGTGCAGACTGCTTGGGTATTCGCGGCATTGCCCGTGAAGTTGGCGTACTTAATAACCTTGACGTGTGCGAGCCTGAAGTAGCTGCGGTAAACGCAACTATTGAAGATAAATTATCAATTACGCTAAGCGCTGATGACGCATGCCCGCGTTATTTAGGCCGTGTGGTTAAGGGCGTTAACGTTAAAGCAGCGTCACCACTATGGTTAGTTGAAAAGCTACGTCGCTGCGGTATTCGCAGTATCGACCCCATTGTAGATGTGACTAACTTTGTATTGTTAGAGCTTGGCCAGCCAATGCACGCGTTTAATCTTGCCAGCATTGAAGGCAACATTAACGTGCGTATGGCTAATGAAGGCGAAACGCTTACACTACTTGATGAAACCGAAGCTAAGTTACAAAGCAATACTTTAGTTATCGCTGATGACAACAAAGCGTTAGCTATGGCAGGTATTTTCGGCGGCTTACATTCTGGTGTTACCACCGAAACCCAAGATATTTTACTTGAAAGTGCTTTCTTTAGCCGTGATGCGATTATGGGCCGTGCCCGTCAGTACGGTTTGCATACCGATGCGTCGCACCGTTACGAGCGTGGTGTAGACCCACAGCTTCAGCGTAAAGCCATGGAGCGCGCTACTGCACTGGTACTAGAAATTTGCGGTGGTGAAGCTGGCCCTGTTGTTGAAACAGTGGCTGAAGACAAGCTACCCAAGCAGGCTACGGTTACGCTTCGTCGCGAACGTTTGTCTCGCGTACTAGGCATTAGCATTGACGATGCAAAAGTAACCGAAATGCTAAACCGCCTTGGTTTAGACGTAACGCAAACCGAAGCTGGCTGGGAAGCGGTTGCGCCAAGCTATCGTTTCGATATTTCAATTGAAGAAGATTTGATTGAAGAAATTGCGCGTGTATACGGCTACAACAACATTCCAAACGTGGCACCAAAAGCGACGTTGGCAATGCTGCCTTCGCAAGAAGCCAAGCTGCCGCTAAACACAATGAAGTCATTGCTTCTAAGCCGTGGCTACAACGAAGCAATCACGTATTCGTTTGTAGACCCTAAAATTCAAAACGCATTATTCCCAGACGTAAAAGGTATGGTGTTACCACACCCAATTTCATCTGATATGTCGGTAATGCGTGTAAGTTTATGGCCGGGTTTGCTAGGTGCTACTGCTTATAATCAGAAGCGTCAGCAGCAACGTGTTCGCATGTTTGAAACCGGATTACGCTTTATACCTCAACAAGATGCGCCAAATGGTGTATTGCAACAGCAAGTAATTGGTGGTGTAGTAGCAGGGCGTCGTAATGAAGAACATTGGGACTTGGGCGACAGCCCGGTTGATTTCTTCGATGCAAAAGCCGACGTTGAGGCGTTATTGGCACTTACAGGCAGAACCGGTGAGTTCCAGTTCGTTACAGGGCAACACAGTGCGTTACACCCTGGCATGACGGCAAAAATTTTGCTTAATGATGAAGAAGTTGGCTATATTGGTGCTATACACCCGCAGTTCACTAAATTGCTTGGTGTTAACGGCCGTGTATTTGTGTTCGAACTAGTGGTAGATGCCATTACTGATCGCAAGTTACCGTCAGCCGTACCAGTATCGCGCTTCCCATCGAATCGCCGTGATATTGCTATTACGGTTAAAGATGAAGTGCGTGTAGGGAATGTTCTTTCTTACATAGAAAATATTGGCGTAAATCAACTAGTTGCTCTAAACTTGTTCGATGAGTACAAAGGCAAGGGAATTGAGCCTGGCTATAAGAGCCTTGCTTTGTCACTTCATTTACAAGATCCGGATAAAACCTTGGAAGAAGCTGAGATTCAGCAAGCTGTAGATACTGTGGTTAAAGGTCTGGAATCTGAGTTTGGGGCCGCGTTAAGAGAGTAAACTATGGCATTGACCAAAGCCGAGATGGCTGAACACCTATTCGAGAAACTAGGCATTAACAAGCGTGATGCGAAGGATCTGGTAGAGCTTTTTTTCGAAGAGATTAAAGGCGCTCTGGAATCTGGTGAGCAAGTGAAACTGTCAGGTTTTGGCAACTTTGACCTGCGTGATAAAAATGAACGTCCTGGCCGCAATCCAAAAACCGGTGAAGACATTCCAATTAAAGCACGTCGTGTGGTTACATTCCGCCCGGGTCAAAAATTGAAAAGCCGAGTTGAAAACTCTGCACCTGTCGACCAATAATCTTTAGGTCGTTACAATACTGAAAAAGAGCGGGGTCTCTCGCTCTTTTTGTATTGCTTCTTTTATACAGTGCCGTCGCACTGGTTTTCATATGCAATTTCTTTGGAGGAAAGTGTGAAGAAAGCACTTGTCGTTCTTGTTATTATTATTGCTGCTACGTTTTCATGGTTTGCTTATCTGTCGCTGGATGCAGACAAACGAGACCAAGACGCAGCGCAAGTTCCGCTAATCACAGTCATGGAAATTCTTCACGCTAGTGATTTGCAGGAAGGCGTTAAGCAGGCTGTAAAAGATGGGAATATCGAAGTAGTAGATTCTTGGATGGTACAAGCCCGTGAAGTAGGGCAGGCTGCCAACCTGTCATCTGAAGATATGGATTATCTTAATTCAGAAACTGCGAAAGACTACGTTGTATTCAATGCTAAGCGCCAGCTGTACAACGAAGCGTTTGAAGCGCGTTATTATGCGTTGGAAGAGGTAGAAACGCTTAAAGAGCAGTACCCGGAAGCCAAGGACTTGTTTACTCGTACTGATGCACTGATTGAAAAGCGTGACGCTATCATTCAACAAATTGCTGTAGCCATTGCAGGAAGCGAGCAGCCTGATGAAGCCGCGCTTAAAGAAGCACGCAAGCAGTGGTTAGCCCAGGCTAGCAAGTAGCCAAGTAACGCACTCTCTCAATCTTTGTTCAATCTACTGAAATATCTGCAAACTTAGCACTAGTGAGCGTAGCTAGATCAGAAGGGGCGAGCGCCACTTCCAATCCTCGTTTTCCAGCGCTTACGTGAATAGATTGCAGATTTTCAGCGCTGTAATGAATAACGCTCGCTAAGCGCTTTTTTTGCCCTAAAGGGCTTACACCACCTAACACATAGCCTGTTGCAACAATTACCGCGTTTGCTTGCGCCATTTCTACCTTTTTAACACCTAACGCTTTAGCCATTTTCTTTTCGCTAAGTTTGGTGTTTACAGGGACCACGGCCACGGCAAGCTTGTTGTTATCTGTACTCACTACCAATGTTTTAAAAACGGTATCCGCATTGAGGTTTAGCTTTTCAACCGCCTCTAGCCCGTATGACGCCGCATTTGCGTCGTGTTCATATTTTAAAACGCTGTGAGCGATACGCTTTTTAGTAAGCAAAGTGATTGCAGGTGTCATTCAACCTCTTTTTTGTAAAATGTTCGGCTATATATCGGCTGGCTGGGTAGCAGAGGGGTAGCTGCGTGTGTTGCGTAGTCGTTAAAGCCAGTTGTAAAAAAATTTGACAGTGGGTGGCCAGATTGTCCGCCAGGTAGTGTTAGAATGGCATCCTCTAAATGGCCAGGGCTGACAAATAGTCGCTCAGAGGCACCAAAACTAGGTGCTTGTACAGCAGGCATGTATGTATCACCAAAACCTTCTACTTGTTGCATGTTTAACATATCACCAACTAGAGGAATTTGATCAGCAAATGGATGTTTAACAGAAAGTGCGTTCACCTTGCCCCAGGCTAATGTTTCCATATTAGCTTCTACTGGTGAATACTTGTCTAACAGCTTGTGTTTGGCGCGCCTGTAAGCGTCTACAAGTAGCTCGTCGAAGCTTTCAGTATCGTTAGGTAGCCAAGAGTCAGGCTGACTATGAATAAGTTGCCACACAGCAGGTTCAATGCCACGTAAGAGTGTACGGCTGTTTACACCTTGTTGGTCTAACGTTGAAAGTACGCCTCCAAACAGGGTTTGTACCACCTCCTGCCTAAAGTGCTTAACTAACGTATAGCCAACCGAATCTTCACACGCGCATTCGTCCCATGTGTTTAGGTAAGCGAGGTCGGGTTTAAATTCAATGTCTTGCATATTGAGCAGCCCATACAAAAGGTGCTGCCAAGGAATAAGAAAGCGGGCATGATTATCTAACTGAATGGCGTAAAAGTCAGTCTCAGTAAAGGTGTCTTTTTCAAATAAACGGTCTCTTATTTGTTGTCCGCGAGCACCTAGCGCGTAACCACCGTCGCCCCAGACTTTGAAGTCATCAGCTGAAATTACTCTGGCATTTGCAGTCCATATTCTTCCCATATCGGGGTTTAAAACCATGGGAAGCTTTGATGCGCGCTTTGGTGGTGTGTTTACTGCTTCTTGTTCTTTTATAGCAGTGAATGAAGCCTGCTGCCTTTCCATAACTGCGCCGCCAGGAAGCCAAGCCGCATTGCCGCTTTCATCAACAATCACGAGGTTTTGCGTGGGAATAGCAATGCGTTGGCCCATCTTTATCGCTGCTTGGACATTTTTTGCATTGCCGAAGTTTATTATTCCCAAGTTCGCAGCAAACGGATGATGCGCTACCCAATTAAGTGCATAGCGCTTGCCATTGAGTTCTTTCACTGGCCCATACGAGCTTACTTCAAACTCAAATGTGTGCTCACCATCAGGTAAAGGAATACGCTCTGTTACCGTACTTGTGGCCGTCGATTCGCCTAGTTCAATCCAATCTACATTGTCTAAATTTGCATTGGTAAAACCCCAAGCGATATGGCCGTTGGTGCCTACAACAATGCCAGGAATGCCCGGAAGGGAAACCCCGGTTACTTGCACATCGCTGCCCGATTCTTGATAGTTTAGCTGGGCGCGATACCAGATGATGGGAACCCGTAAGCCCAAATGCATGTCGTTTGCTAAAAGGCCTGCGCTTGTAGTGGTGTGACTCCCGGTCACCGCCCAGTTATTGCTTCCAATATCAGGAAGCTCAGTACCGTTATATTGTGCTCGGGCGATCGCAGTATTGTCGTTATCGTTTAAGTACTGAGTAGTCGCGTCTTCAGGCTCTTGCTTAATGCTCTCGCCATTACTATCTTCTGGTGAGTGAGTAATTGGGCGTAGCGATGCAGGGTACTCTGGAATAGGTGCTTCAAGCAGTGGTATCTCGCTGGCATCAAGCGCTGCCTGATAATTACTCGGCTGAGTAATGAAGCTGTATACATCATTCCCAAATGTTGAAAGCAATGCCTCTCTTGCTAAATCAAGCTCTACTTGGCTACCTTGTAAATCCAAATACATACTGTAAATCACAAGAATACTGTCGGTGGGGCGCCATTGTTTTATATCAACGCCTGCAGCTAGGTATTCAAAAGGTGGCAACGTATACTCAGACAATGCGTCATTTACGCCGTGGGCGTAACGTACAAGTAGTTCTTGTTGTTTTGAGGGAAGGTTATCGAATACGGCTTTTGCTCGTTTCTCAAATTGATGAAAGCGGGCTTTCTTATCGATATCTAGGGCAATGTCGCCCACCCACTGTGACAAACTACCCGATGCGGCGCGGCGCTGTAAATCCATTTGAAAAAAGCGATCTTGAGCATGCGCAAAACCCAGTGCATAGGCTGCGTCGAAAATATCGTTGGCTTTAATAACAGCTTGGCCTAGTTCGTCACGGCTTAGCTCAGTAGGTGCGTTTACGTGATAGGTGGCGCTATTTCCGTCAAGTGCGGGCAAACTCATACGAAGCGAGATGTACAATCCCAGTACCGTTAAAAAAAGCAGTGCTAAAACACTTAAAACCAACCACTTGAACCAATTTATCACGTGTAAAACTCCCTATTTTTCTCTATCCTAACCACAGAACTTGCAAAATTGAAGTGATGTTTTATGACACATACTAAGGCGGTGCCGTGGGGCCATTAATGTTGGATTGTCAGGCCGAAGAACTTCTGCCTGAAGAAAAGGAAAAGTTAACACATCCAGTAGTGGGTGGCGTTATTTTATTTAGCCGCAACTATCATGATAAACGTCAGCTCTCTGCGCTGGTTCAAGATATAAGACGCTTTGCAAAGCGTCCAGTACTGATCGCCGTCGATCATGAAGGAGGCCGCGTTCAGCGTTTTCGTGAAGGCTTTACTGCCATACCTGCAATGGGCGATATTTTAAGGCAGTCAGAGCATCAAGATGAAAGTGCTGCATACGCAAAAGCGTGTGGATTAGTATTGGCTTATGAACTTAAAACCTTAGACATCGATTTTAGCTTTGCACCGGTGCTTGATATAAATGGTGTATCGCAAGTTATTGGTGACAGGGCATTTTCAGACAATGCAGACGACGTTATTCGCCTTGCCGCTCATTTAATCCAAGGTTTAAAAGCTGTAAATATGCCAGCTATTGGAAAGCACTTTCCTGGGCATGGCAGTGTAGCGCCAGATTCTCATGTAGCGTTACCCGTCGATGAACGCGAATTTGATGAGATACGCAGTACCGATATGGTGGTCTTTGAACGCTTAATTGAGCGTGCGTTGCTTGATGGCGTTATGCCTGCCCATGTTATTTATAATCAGGTGTGCGATAAGCCTGCGGGTTTCTCAACTAAATGGCTGCAGGATATCCTTAAACAGGATCTAGGCTATGGCGGCGCAGTATTCTCTGATGACTTGTCTATGCACGGCGCAAGTGTTGCGGGAAGTTACGTTGAGCGTGCTGAGGCAGCGCTGGAAGCAGGTTGCGACATGGTACTTGCGTGCAACAATCCGAAAGGGGCTGAGACTATCCTTGATGGATTGGAAATGCGCTTTGCTAATCCGTCTCACAACGATTTACAAAAGCAAGAGCGCGTTATGGCGCTTTACGATCGTATTATGCCAGTAGGGCTTAATGATAAATACGACAGTGCGGTTGAGCTGGTGAAGCGTTTAAGCGAACGGTAGTTTTTATAACTACCGTTTTTCATTTTCTGTTTTTAATGCCGTTTGCTTATACTGGTACTTCGTCTACGCCAGCTTCTACATTCATAAATCGCGCAAAAGTGAAGAGAAAATCGCTTAAGCGATTTAAATAAGCATGTACCACTTCCGGCACGTCATAATGTTTAGATAGGCTAATGACAGCACGTTCAGCCCGGCGGCATACAGCTCGACAAACATGAGCTTGGGCAGCAGCCTTACATCCGCCAGGCAGCACAAACGACGTATTAGGCGGCATTTGACGGGTAATATTGTCTATAAGGCTTTCTAGGTTCTCAATATCAGTTTGCGTCAGCGTTGAGCTTGCTGAAATAGCAAAGCCAGCTTGAAACAGGTTGCGCTGAATGTCCTGGAGCATTGGCCTATGTTTGTCAGTGACATGCGCTGCGAGTAGCCCGATGTGGCTATTGAGTTCGTCCATATCGCCATAGCTTTGTACTACTAAATCATCCTTATCTACACGAACGGCTTTGTCAGCGTAAATTTGCGTGCTGCCCTTATCACCAGTGCGAGTGTAAATCTTCATAAAAACCTATATCTCTCTATCAATCGCAAATGTTGTTTTTTGTCTTTAAAACCAAAGCACTTACACTAAGTGTTTACTCAAATTACTCGCTAACGTCAGGGCGATTATAGCGACGAATTTGTACTACAAAACCAAACAGCGGGTGGTCGAAATAATGCAGTTGCGTACTGATTACACGTCTTTGCTCAGCTAACGGAACTGAAACCAGTTTGTACGCTGTTGATGTCGCCTGACGGGGCTTAGCAGCATTACCAGAGCTGTCATCTTCACTGCTGAAGTAGCTCATTGGCACCGGCTGGCGATAAAACATCTCGCCATCTACATGAAGGTAAGGTACGCGGTTAATATACTTAAGAAATACTTTGATAGTGCCGTCAATTTCCCAAATGGGGGTTCTTAATGAAGCGTCGGTAGTGTCATCTTCACCTTGCTCTACAATAATCGGCGTATCAAGCGCTTTAAATGCGCCATACTCTATAGCCTGTGGGTTTGACAAACGGCGGTCCAAATCGGCAAAAATATCTGAAACAGCAAGAAATTGATCAGTGCCATGCGCTGCAGTTTTATCAGCTTCAAAAGCAGTACTTACACCACTTAGGCTGTTTTCATCTGTGCTCGATGTGTTTTTATAAGCATCATTATCAGTAAGAGCGGCGGTGGAGCCGTAACCAAACTCTGGAGCGGAATCGTCAGTTTCACTGTTTACATTATCAACGTGTTTTGGAGCTCGCATATCACCGTTCAAGTCAAACTGCTGCGCGTAGTTTTGCCCACCATAAAGACGCACGTTGAAAGCTTTGTTCTTACCAAATATAACTGGCTGACGCCAGGTTGCATGAAACAAACGTTCTAGCTCGCGATTAGAACGTATTTGGCGAGAAATTGAAGACAGTGCTTGCTGATTACTGGTAAGCAGATGCGCTTTTGACGCAAGCGGCCAGTCGTGCCCTTCAATGATAATAGGTAAGCTTGCTGGAGCGGGTAGCCTATTATCCGGCTGATTCACCTTCCATACGATTACAGGTTGAAGCGCGCTGCTTCTAGACTTGCTCTCGCTTGTCGAAACGCCTGAGTTTAGTTCGTCGTCGCCTCGAACAACAACGTTCAGTGCAGTGGTTACCTCAGCGCTAAGCCATGGCTTCTCTTCTTCACAGTACTTAAATACAGGCACCGTGACAGGTGAGGAATCTTTTACGCCGAAGAATGACGTCCAATAGCTGGCGATGGTTGCAGCATCAGGAGCGGGTGTCGCGTCGTCAGTGATGATCCCCTCATTTGAGTAGTCAAGGCTATCGCTATAGTCTGAGTCTGTTGAAGAATAAGTAGCGCCATACTCATCGCCTTTAATGGTTTCGCTTTGTGCCTGACTCGCTACGTCTGGTGTAGGAGTTGGCTCATTGGCTGTTAAACCAGATGTTTCATTATATCCATAGCCCGCTTCTTCAGAGTAAGAGCTAGGAGACATGTCACCGTACTGCGCACTGTTATCTTTAGGCAGCGACAAAAAATCTACATCTTTTGCGGGCACGCTCAAAAGTCCGTTGCTAGGCCACTTAACCGATGTATCAGCGCCGCAAACGGCTAACCCTTGTTTTAGATAGCTTATATCAGGCGAAATGATATCGCTGATGATGTCTGCCTGAGCGCGAGGGGCTGACAAGTTGTCAGCCAAAGAAAACTGCTCTTCTAACTCAGTTAGTGCTACGTTGCGCTTAAACGCAATAACTTCCACATCGAACCACCAGTTGTCATTGGCGTTAGCTGCAGTTGAAATTGTCGTTAAGAAAACGGCGCTTATTGATGCAACTAACGGGCACCAGCGAGATAACTTCATGTTACCGCGACTCCTTTGCAAAATCGGCAATAATATCGCTAATAAACGCGATGCGCTCTTTAGCTGTTTCGGTCTTTTTCACCAAACGCAGTTTTTGGCTTCCTTCAAACTTAAAGGTGTTTGGTTTGGTTTGCACCAAACTAATAATATAGCCTGGGTTAACCTTAGTGGTTTCTTTAAACTCTATGGTACCGCCTTGTGCCGACAAGTCTACTTTTAGAATGCCCAACGCCTGGGCTTTTAGTTTAATTTCAGCCACTTCTATCAAGTTTTTAGCTGGCTCTGGCAATAGACCAAAGCGGTCAATACATTCTACCTGGAATTCATCAATGTCGTCTTGGGACGTACAGCTGGCCAGACGTTTGTATAGCGATAGGCGAGTGTTAACGTCGGCAATATAGTCTTCAGGCAATAGGGCTGGAATACGCAGTTCAACTTCGGTATGGCCTGAGGTCGCGTCGTCTAATGATGGCTCTCGGCCTTCTTTAAGCGCGTTAACGGCTTTATCGAGCATATCCATATACAAACTGAAACCAATACTCGCTATTTGCCCCGATTGATCGTCGCCTAGCAGCTCACCGGCACCACGAATTTCTAAATCGTGGGTAGCAAGCGCAAAACCTGCACCTAAATCTTCAAGCTGCGATATTGCTTCTAAACGTTTTACTGCATCTTTGGTCATGCGCTTTGGATGAGGCGTTAATAAGTAGGCGTACGCTTGATGATGCGAGCGACCCACACGACCACGAAGCTGGTGCAGCTGCGCTAAACCTAGATGGTCGGCTCTATCCATAATAATGGTATTCGCACTTGGTACGTCGATACCTGTTTCAATGATGGTAGTACACACAAGTACGTTGTAGCGCTGGTGGTAGAAGTCGCTCATTACGCCTTCAAGTTCACGCTCGCGCATTTGGCCGTGACCCACTGCAATACGGGCTTCGGGAACGATTTCAGCGATTTCTTCGGCCGTTCGCGCAATGCTATCCACTTCGTTGTGAAGGAAGTAAACCTGACCGCCGCGCAGTATCTCACGCATAATGGCTTCGCGAATAACGGCTTTATTACGCTGCTGCACAAAAGTCTTAATTGATAAACGACGAGCCGGGGCTGTGGCAATAATCGATAAGTCGCGCATGCCTGATAACGCCATGTTAAGCGTCCGAGGAATAGGCGTAGCGGTTAACGTTAAGATATCTACATCGGCACGTAAGGACTTAAGTTTCTCTTTTTGACGCACACCAAAGCGATGTTCTTCGTCAATGATCACCAGCCCCAAATCTTTGTATTTTATATCGCTAGACAGCAGTTTATGTGTGCCTACAACGATATCTACTTTCCCTTCGCCGATACGCTCAACCACAGATTTTTGCGCTTTACCGCTCACAAAACGGCTCATCACTTCAATTTCAAACGGCCACGCAGCAAAACGGTCTTTGAAGTTCTCGTAATGTTGCTGAGCCAGTAGGGTAGTGGGCACCAAAATAGCCACCTGTTTACCAGCATTAGCTGCAAGGAATGCCGCGCGCATGGCAACTTCGGTTTTACCGAAACCTACGTCACCGCAAACGAGGCGATCCATAGCCGATGGACTGCCCATGTCGTGCATAACCGCAGCAATGGCTTGGGCTTGGTCAGGCGTTTCTTCAAAGGGGAAGCTGTCTGAGAAGGCTTGGTAGTCGTCCCAGTTAATTTTATACGCAAAACCTGGCTTGGCTGCGCGGCGGGCATATACATCTAAAAGCTCAGCGGCCACGTCACGAACTTTTTCGGCGGCTTTTTGCTTGGCTTTTGTCCATGCGTCAGAACCTAGGGCGCTTACTGGCGCGCTGTCGGCGTCGCCACCGGTGTAGCGTGAAATCAAGTGAAGCGAGGCCACAGGCACGTAAAGCTTAGATTGCTTGGCATACTCGATGCACAAATATTCGGTTGCTACGCCGCCCGCGTCCAACGTTTGAAGACCCAAATAACGGCCAACACCGTGATCGAGGTGCACCACAGGCTGACCAATAGAAAGTTCGGCCAGGTTGCGGATAATGGCGCTTTCGTCGGTGGCGGTGCGTTTATCGCGAAGACGGCGCTGGCTTACCTTTTGCCCTAATAGTTCGGTTTCGGTAATGAATAACAGCTCGCCTTCCTGAGTTTGCCAGCGGAAACTGTTATCAACCATACCCACGGTAATGCCAATGGCGTCGTGGCTTGCGATAAAATCGCTAAAGCTATCAACAATCTTTGGTTTGATGCCTGCTTTTGCGAGTACGGTTAGCAAACCCTCTCGGCGACCTTGGGTTTCAGCACAAAACAGTACCTTAGCCCCGTTGTCAGTGGCTTGATTTACCGTTTTAATGAGTCGCTCAGCAGGTACTTTTTTCTGCGAGTTAATCGCGATGTCGTCAAGCTTTTCGCACTGAAGGTTGCTAGTACCTGATTTTTCTTCAAGCACCTTGCTAGAAAGGGATGCACGTGGCCACTGTTTTATGGCACCAAATAGCTCATTTATAGGTAAAAACAGCTCGTCTGGTGCAAGCAGTGGACGGGCTAAGTTATAACGATACTGCTCGTAACGTTCTTGTACGTCGGCCCAGAAAAACTCGCTGGCGTCTTGCACATCACCGTGAAGTAATAGCAGGCTTTTAGGGTGAAGATAGTCAAAAAGCGTAGCGGTTTTTTCAAAGAAGAGGGGAAGATAATATTCCACACCGCTCGGCATGGTGCCCTTGCTTACCTGAGAAAATACGCTTTCAGATGCATTGTTTGCGTCGAACTTTTCTAAAAACTGCTGGCGAAAAAGCGTGATTGCCTCTTTGTCTGTGGGGAATTCTCGTGCTGGAAGCAAGCGAATTTCGTTAACAGCCTCGCCAGAGCGTTGGGTTTCAGTATCGAAATAGCGAATGGAGTCGATTTCGTCATCAAACAAGTCTATTCGAAATGGCTGGTCGCTTCCCATCGGAAAAAGGTCGATGATGCTGCCGCGCACCGAGAATTCGCTGTGGCTCATTACCTGACTAACATGCAGGTAGCCGGCTTGTTCGAGGTTGCGTCTGAACTGATCTCTATCTAAGGTGTCGCCCTTATTTAGCATAAGCAAATACTTTGCTAAATAATTGGTAGGGGCTAAACGCTGCATTAACGTGTTAACAGGCACTATGAATATGCCTTCGCCTTGCTGTGTAAAGCGGAATAGGGTTTCTAATCGCTGAGAAACAATGTCTTGATGGGGCGAAAACGAATCGTAGGGCAGTGTTTCCCAATCTGGAAACAGAGTAATAGGTGTATGCTTTGTATTATCGCTTAAGAAGAAGGCTATTTCTTTTTCGAGCTTCATTGCCGACGGTGTATCGGCGGTAATCAGTACAATAGGGCCTTTGTATTGGCTGAGTGCTTGGCTGATACATAGTGCGGCACTGCTGCCTTGAAGTTGGCCCCAGTGTTTGTGATCTTGTGATGAGGCTTCTTTTATAGGCGCAGGTAATGGAAGCGATAATAAAGTGGCTGTCATGACGTCCTGTTTTTTAAGTGCAAGATGAGTTTTACGGCTTATATACTGATGTTAGGGTCTATTCAGATCCCGCTTTTTTTTCTTTTGCCCGCTTTCTTAGCTGTTGCGTTTGAATATGCAAGCTAGCGCGAACTAAAAGTTCCTGGTCTTGCTCTCGAATGGTGTTAAAAATAAAGGCGATATGGTAACGGTCTTCTACTTGCTCGCAAGTAATTACTTCGCCAAAACAAAATATTGCTGCTGCTTCGGCATCCAAGAAAAGTTTAAGTTCCGCTTTGGCGCCCACATCCAATGCTTCTCTTGACTCGATGACCACACCGCCACCACCGAGCTTTACGGTTTTGAAGCGAAACTCTGGCTCGTCTTGCTGGTGCAAAACGAACGACATCATCAAGTCAATTTTTCGAGACTGATGGTTTAAGTAGTCAGCCAGCGACTCAGCGTGGTCACTTAAGTTGCGAAGCGGACGAATTGCTTGCGCTTCAATAGCGGCCATTTCGCTGGCAATGCGAAATGCATACGGCATCGACTCCTCTAAGTTTTCTTCATCAGGCACTACTTCGTCTTCACCTAACGGGCGCATATTGGCGTTTATGCGATGTGCGATTGAAAAATATTCATCGAATTGGGCTTTTTTTTGTTCTAGGCTAAGTTCGCTCACATCATTCCTCTGCCACTAATTCTTGTGCAGTTAGTAACTTATAAGTAGTATACCGATCACACGTAGTATACCCACTTTACTATTTTGGGGTTAACCCGTCATCTCGTCTTTGGGCTACTTATCTGAATTTCTCATTCATTAAGCATAGCTAAACATAAGGCAGATTACCGTATTACTGAAAAGCAAGGCGCTATGTTTTATCCTCTTTCTGCATTCATTGCTTATCGTTATGCCAAGTCTAACAAAGCAAGCCAAACCAGTTTTGTTTCATTCATTAATCGATTTTCAGTGGCGGGTATTGCACTGGGATTGATGGCGCTCATTATCGTTGTGTCTGTTATGAACGGCCTAGAAGGTCAACTAAAACAGCGCATATTAGGCATTGTCCCTCATATTGAAGTTACAAAGACACCCATCATAAGCGAGAACCCTAGCAGGACATCCAACGAAAACGCAATTTCAGAGACACCCACGCAAACTGCAGAAAAAACGCAGACAGTGACTTTAAAAGAAATTAGCGAGACACCCATCAAAGGCGTTGTTGCCACTATGGCTTACAGGGAAGCTGAAGCAGTAGTGCAGTCTCGCTCGGACTTGCGTGGTGTCCAGGTTCACGGTGTTCAACCTGAAGTAATGATTGAGCACACTTTGGTTGCAAACCATATGGAGCAGGGGCGATTTAGCGATCTAACCAAAGGAAGTTTTGCAGCGATCATTGGGCGCTCGCTTGCCATAAAACTTGAAGCACGAGTAGGAGATAGATTGCGTGTCATGGTGGCAGGCGCAAGTGTGTATACACCTTTTGGAAGAATGCCAAGTCAACGGCTTGTAACCGTGGTGGGTGTCTTCGATATGGGCTCGCAGATGGATGACAAAGTGATGTATATGAACCTTAAGGATGTGAACCGCTTAATGCGAGATCCTAAAGGTAGCGAACAATCGCTTCGACTCTTTTTAAATGACGCTTTTAACTACCAAGCAGTTGTTAGCGCGCTCACCGATAGGGTGGGTGTCTCTGTAAATAATATGAAGACTTGGCGTGAGCGTCAGGGGCCGCTATTTGATGCCGTCAAGATGGAGAAGAACATGATGACGCTCATGTTGCTGCTTATTATCGCGGTAGCGGCATTTAATATCGTTTCGGCACTGGTAATGGTGGTAACGGAAAAACAAGGCGATATCGCAGTACTCCAAACTCAAGGTATGTTACCCAGTTCAGTAATGTGGATTTTTGTGTTAAACGGCTTGTTTAACGGCATCAAAGGCGCTGGCATTGGTCTAGTATTAGGCGTAGTGATTACGCTCCAATTAAATAACATTTTGGACCTTATCGGGTCGCCGTTAGCCTTAGCGGCAGATGGTAGAGGGCTGCCAATTGAAATGGACGTTGTACAAATTGTAGGTATTGCTTTGCTGTCTTTGCTACTGTGTGTTTTAGCCAGCGTTTATCCAGCGCGAAAAGCGATGAAAATTGCACCATCGCAAGCGCTCCAAAACGAATAAATCGCTGAATTTACCGTGCAAGTTAGTGCAAAATTCACTATACTCGCGGTCTTTTAAATTTTGCCCAGTGAGACGTCATGAACAAGAATTTTATCACCTCGCAATCGCTTCTACAGGATTCCTTTCGCCTAGCGGCAAAGGTGTATGAAGACGGCTTTCGCCCTGACTTTATTATTGGTATCTGGCGTGGTGGTGCTCCCATTGGTATCGCGGTTCAAGAATTCTTTGAATTTAAGAATACGTCAACCGACCATATCGCAGTACGTACATCGTCTTACTACGGAATAAACAAACAATCGAAAGAGATCCGTGTGCACGGATTACACTACTTGGTAGAAAACGCGAATGCTGATGACAAGTTGTTGATTGTTGATGATGTTTTCGATTCAGGCCGCAGCGTAGATGCACTTATTAAGCAAATTAATAAACTAATGCGTTTGAACATGCCCAAAGATATTCGCATTGCATGTCCGTGGTACAAGCCGCAAAACAACACAACAGACATCGTGCCAGATTATTACGTTAACGAAAGTGATGAATGGCTAGTTTTCCCTCATGAAATTGCGGGTTTGTCGGAAGAAGAAATTCGTGAAGGCAAAGGCGAGCTGGCTGACGTTATGGACATTTTGTTCAAAAAGTAGTGAGTAATTGCTTGATATAAGCGACTAGGAGTTGCTGTCAAACGTATCTAAACCGCACGCTTGTGCGGTTTTTTTATCTTCCAACTTTGTTGGAAAAGATAGTGTAAATGTGGTGCCCACGTTTACTTCACTTTCTACGCTAATGGTTCCCCCCATCGCTTCAACGATGGAGAACGAGATATAAAGTCCTAACCCAGTGCCTTTGCCGGTTGGTTTGGTGGTGTAAAACGGTTCAAAGAGCTTTTGAAGGGCATGCTTTTCTATACCGCAGCCCGTATCTTTTACCGTTATGACGGTGTGATCTTTTTCTTCAAACGAAGAAATAGTTAATTTATCCCCATCTTCCATCGCTTGCGCAGCATTTACGAATAAATTGACTAATACTTGGTTTAATTTTCCTGTTTTTCCCTTAATTAAAGGCACATCGCTTAGGTGCTGTTGAATCTTTATGCGGTGCTTCAATTCACTGTTTACTAATCGCAAGGCGTGAGCTATGCAGTCGTTCACGTTTACGGTTTCATCATCGGGAATATCTGCATCGTGGGAAAAAGAGCGAAGACTGGTGATAATGTCTGTAACCCTATTTAGGCCTTCCTCTGATTCGCTGCAAATATCTGCAATTTCGTCGCTTAATGAATCAATCTTATTTTCAACCCTCCACTGTTTCGCAGCTTCAGCTACCTTCAGCCTCTCATCGTCGGTTGCGCTAGCCGCCAATTGTAAGACGATGTCTTGCATTTGCGAAAGCGCAGGCAGCACGTTCCGTAAAAAGTGAATGTTGCTATTAATGAAAGCAACAGGGTTATTAATTTCATGGGCAACACCAGCGGCAAGTAAACCTAGCGATGCCATTTTTTCTGAATCGATAAGGCTTTTTTCTACAATGGCTTTTTCTTCTTTCAACCTCACCGTTTCAAGCGCCATTAGCTTAGCCTGCATCCCCATGGCCATTTGCTCGGTAAATGTACGGTATCTGTTAGCCATATCCACAAATTCTTGGGTGTAATAACCCAGTGCTTGATGGCAAAACACAATAACTGCGTGTTGCTGATGTACTTTAAATGGACAATAAAGTACAGAGGTGACGGGCGTGTCGAATAAGGATAGGTGGCGTTGCCACGTCGCTTGCTGCTTAATGTTGAATAGTGCTATAGGCTCACTTTTAACCGCACGGGAGAGTGTGTCATCGATTTGCCATACGGTGTTAAGTAGCGGTGGATGGGTGCTGTTAATGCACCTCATTTTGCCAGCGCTTTCATTCTCAAGAACAAAGCAAACTTGATAATTATACAGTCCCTTGAACACACTAAACATTTTTTTATAAAGGTCTTGTTCGTCCTCTGCGGTAAGTAATACACGAGTGCCTTCTAGCAAAGCATCGCTTTCCTTCTTATGTGCCTCAGCCTGCTGTTTAAGACGGTAAACTAGCGCTAGATCTTCTAAAACATTTTCGTAATCTTTATTCATTGAGAGAACACTACCGCTGATATCATAAGGTTGCCGTGTCTGTTCTTGCCATCTAAAAAGCGCCCTTGCTCACCAAAAGTAAACGGGCCGCAAATAGGTAATGCTGGAAATTTTTCTTGCAGCGAATTCAGCATGAAATTAATTTCGTCTCCAACCATCAAGCGACATCCTGCGCAGTAAATCATTAGTACGCCAACAGGCTTTCTATTTTCGGGCAGCAACATAACCGCATTGTTTATCACACGCTCTGCACGAGACGTAAGGCTAGAAATGCTACCTTCCATCAACACCAACTCTTCACCTTCTTCTACTTCTGAAAAAACATGTAGTGCACCACTTTCATCGACAGAATCGGGGTGGCACAGAAGGTAATTCACCGCACCGTTGTCTAATTCTACTGGTCTGCCTAGCGGCGCTGACGATGTTAGTCCTAAGATTTGACCGCCGTATAGCTGTTGAGCGATAAGGTTATTGGTCGCTTTGTTATAAACGGTGCTTGCACCGCTATTGTTAAGCTGTTGTAGTTGGCGTCCTTTCGCTTTCGTTGCTTCAAATAGGGTATCGGTTGGCTTGTATCCTGAGCTATAACTCACCCCTAATGGAGTAGAGGGATACATAACTGCAACTACCACAGTGTGTGGTCCGCACGCATCTTTTGTAACGGTTGTCCAGTCGCCTGAAACCGTGTTGTCTGCCATTGAACCACCAAAAATAGGAACTTGAGTCCCTACAATGCTGGCGAAACCTTCAAGTATTCTTTCTTCTTCTCCTGGCGGCAACGCACACCAAATTAACGCTGGGCTTTCATAAGGTCTTCCCGCATTGTTTAGCGCATTTTGTAACGCGATGGCGCCAGCTTCAAAGGCGCTGTAGCAGGAGGCGTCTGCACTTCCAACGCCGTAGGCTCCACCATCGTCATTCACACAAAAAAGCGCTAACTGGCAACCCGCGTCAACGGTACTGCCGTCGCAAAGTAGCGCTCCTAAACAAGAGCTGGAAATGAAATAAGGCGCGGTAAACGCGCTAAGGCCATGTTGAAGCTCGTTAAAAGGTAAGTCTGCATTGCCGTAGCCAATAACGAGTGAAGGTGTATTTTCACTAAATAACCTATCTATTTCGGACGCCATACTAGGTGCGTCGTTACACTCCAACGAAAATGTTTGTATATACATTCGGCCTTTACCACTCAACCATACTCTTTAATAATAGATTGAAATTAGGAAAAGCTTATTAAACATTAGTTGAAGAGTTACACGAGTTACAGTAACTGTGTTGAAGAGAACTTAATTATCGAGGTAAAACTTGTCGTGAAAGGTATAAACCCACGTTGGCTGGTAGATCACTAAAAGCGTTATCGCCATACCGTTTAACAGAGCTTCAGGAAAGACCAAAAGTGGTATAAGCAAAACGTAGTTGTCAAAAATGATGTCCCAAGTATATGTACCTTCAATGTAATAAAATGCGCCGAGCGTTAGCGTCTTTAATGCAATAGAAAGAGCGGCAGGGAAAAAGGCACAAACAAAAATGTACACGAAAAGTTGTCGAGGGATACGGTGAAAAGAAAGCATATAAAATAGATAGGTTATGCCAATAGGTACAACGGTGCCGAGTAGCCCGTTAACGCCAAAGTTTTCCCAACTTCCGTAGCCGACTGCGTTTGCGCCTAATAGCGCGATAAACGATGCAATAATAGCGTTTCTAAAGCCGAGCATTAATGTCAAAACTGAAAGGCCTAGAAAATGAACATCTAGGCCCTCGAAGATGCCTGCTTTAAACAACCAGAGAACGAAAAGCGAAGCAGCAGTACCAAAAATAAGGTGTTGCTGCTGCTTGTTACTCGCAAAATGAGTAAAGTCCACATGCCTGACCGCACCGAGTAATAATACACCGTAAATCAGCAATGCTAGCAGTTGTAGTGAACTCACTTTTACTCCTTAGTTAATGGCGGGGAGCAGTATTTAGTACTGTTTACCCTTTATACTCAGCCCAAATAGGCGCATGATCAGACGGCTTTTCGATGCCTCTCAGCTCATAATCAATACCGGCGTCATGTAGTTTTGCATGAAGCGGTTTTGTTGCCAAAATCAAATCTATGCGAAGGCCACGATTATCGTTGAATCCTTTTGAGCGGTAATCGAACCATGAAAACTTGTCGTTTGTCTCTGGGTTGAGTGTTCGAAAACTATCTTCAAAGCCCCAGTCAATTACTGTGTTCAACCACTCACGCTCTTCCGGCAAGAAGCTGCATTTTCCAGTTTTCAGCCAACGTTTGCGGTTGTCTTCACCAATGCCAATGTCCAAGTCTGTATGAGAGATGTTGACATCGCCCATAACAATTACGTTGTCATCTGGTGTGTGGTTATCATCTAAATAAGTCATTAAGTCTTTGTAGAACTTACGCTTAGCTGGGTACTTGGTTTCATGCTTTTCGTTTTCGCCCTGAGGGAAGTAACCATTTAGAACGGTAACGGGCTCGCCAGCATCATCGGTGGTTTTTAAAATAATCATGCGACGTTGGGCGTCTTCGTCATCTGTTGGGAAACCCATCGACACAGAAAGCGGCTCTTTCTTCGCCAAAAAAGCAACGCCGTAATGGCTCTTTTGTCCGTGGAAATAAACGTGATAGCCCATGGCCTCAACGGCTTCTACCGGAAACTGTTCGTTGTGAACTTTAATTTCCTGTAAGCCAATAATATCGGGTTGGTGTGCGTCGATAACCGCCTGAAGTTGATGTAGACGAGCGCGAATACCGTTTATATTAAATGAGATTACTTTCATGCTTTTTTAGTGGTTGCTTCGAATTTGGCTAGAGTTTACCAGAAACTGCACGGCCGCTTAACGACGTTTTGCCACTATATTAATGCATTCAGTCGATTGGCTAGATTAAGTTTATTTATAGCTAATGGTGAAATCGCTGTGTATAAAAGCTCGTCATTAGCATAAATTTAGTCATCCCTTAATCACACGTTTGCCTCATGGTAGGGAGTGTCATTTGGTGCCGTGCGCTTACCGAGTGAAATCAAGAACTCAAACCAAGCATTTGCGTCTTGCACCGCGTTCTTAACAAAGCTTTCATTATCTAGGCCGAGCTCGGGTAAGAGTGTTTCTACGTCTTGTTTGAAAGACACCCATGCTTTGGCACACCCTGCCATCGCTTGATAATACTCGGTAGGAATATCTAACGTCATGGCTTCTAACCGCCTAACAATAATGTTGGCGCCCATTGATGAGCCCAACCATACATAGATGGCTGCGATAGCCTGGCTGGTGGTTGAATTAGAGCAAGGAATTAACTGTGCGATAGCCTGGGCGTTTAAGACTGGCTCATCTTTGTTTTTTATTCTTGTAGTAGGTTCGAGCTTGGCATGGGTGTCATTGTAACGTTGTTGAGCAGACAGTGTTGCGGACGACAACGCGTGGGTGTCATTGTTAAGCGCTAGTAGAACAACTTCGCTATTGAGCATTGAGGCGATGCGGTTAAGGGAAGGGGTCTGGAGTGCAGTCTGTTTTACGGTTTCTGCTGTTGTTTGGTGAAACACCCTCATGATGTTAAGGATGGCAAGATAGGCCTCATGGTTAAACTCACTATCTTTGTGGTACATCGAGAAGGGAAAGGTATTTTCCAAGATAGCGTGGTTGGCATGGGTGTCTTGCTTAAGAGCAGTAAATAGATTGCGCATGAGGTAAAGGTCTTTGCGTTTAAGCTTTCACAGCGTTGAATGATTTGCTCTAACTTTATCATGGGTGTCTTCGTAACGGGCGAAAAATGTCAATGTTAATAATGTAATGGCTGATCGAGTTACAATCGGACAATGATTCCCGTAATTTCAGGGGTAAACTTGGGTGTCTTCTTTATATTGTTTTTGATGAAGAAGAAGAGCTACGGATGGGTGTCTTTGTAAGTGTGTTAGCCGAGGGGGCTTTTTTAACGCTTATTGCATTGCGCCTATTACTGGGGCAGGTATACTTGCCGCAAAATTTGAGATAGGTGAAATAACGTGTTTCCAGAAACAGTTGCAGACAAATTGAGTGATGCGGTTATCGAGCAAGCGATGAAGCTAAGTGCAGAAGACCGACAAGAGCTTGTAGTGAGCTATATTGCAAAAGCAAATGAAATTTGGATGGTGCAAGGTAGTGAAGGTTTTGTGATGTTTGAAGGTGCTGAAAGCGTTCAGCTACCAGTATTCCCGCATCACGATTTAGCTCAAAAGTTTGTAGATATAAACGAAATTGAAGGCCAATGCGTGAATATTACACTCGATGAGTTTATGCAAACTTGGTTGCCAGGCCTTGAGAAGAATGGCGTTGAGCTAGTAATGTTCCCCACCACGAGTGATGTTGAAAACCTAGTTATGACTGCAGATGATTTAGCCTCAGAGCTTAGCGGAAATTAAGCAAGGTATAGAGATCATGAGTTCTCTCGAAACTTTGCTTCCTCTGGCTTCATCTTTGGCTAACGCGAAAGGGTGGGACGATTTTACTCGTACACTGATGCTTGCGGGTAAATCGCTTGTCCCGCTTCCAGCGGAAAAACGTTTGGCTGAAACAGAAGTAGAAGGGTGTGAAAGCCCGGTATGGCTCGCCACTTCTGACGAACAAGGCAATTTGATGGCTTACTCGCCTAGCAAAGTGATTCGCGGCGTGCTTGCAGTATTGTTAGAAAAAGCAAACGAATTAACCCCGCAGCAGCGCAGTGAATTCGACTTTGAGAGATATTTGTCTCGCTGTCAGCTGGAACGCTACTTAAGTCAGTCTCGTGGAAACGGGATTAAATCTGTAATAGCTAAATTAAAGGGCATCTAGCCGCTAAACTAGTGGCTGCCGTTATTTGTTTTTTGCTTCAATCCACTGGCTCATGTACTTGCTCGCCGTCAGTGTTTGATGCCACAGCAAGCTTTGCATAAATAAACCGTTTCTATGCGTGTTAAGCGACTGTTTTAAACCAGTGATTTTTTCAATTAACGGCACTTCTGGCTGTTCGCTTTCAAAAGAGCTAAGTATTGTCGCCGTTAAGTTACTAGCGCTATCCCACGTAGACTTATCATTGTGAAGTGCCACAGCTTGTCTGACGTAGTCTTGAATAACCGCTGCGTCAGTTGTATTCGCGCTACAAAGCGCACCAGGCCATTGCGCTAGCTGCTTTGGATCATCGATTTCCTGTATATTGCTATTAGCAGTGATTGAAGCGGTTGAGGTGATACCTTCTGCGCCTATCCACGTGGTGATACTAGGAGTAGCGCAGCGCATCGCATCAATTAGTTTGCCTTTAATGCCTGCGCCAAATCGTAAAGGAGCGATCAGCGCCTTTGCACTCAACATTATAGACTCCACATTTTCGGCCCAACCTTTTACCAAAAAGCCTTGTTTTTCGTTGTGCAGTTGGGTGGCCTTTTTAGGCGGGTAAGCGCCGTATATGTGCAATTCTGCTTTAGGTAGCGCTTTTCTTATCTCAGGCCATATGCTTTGCTTTAGTTGCAGGACCGCGTCCCAATTAGGCGCATGGCGAAAGTTTCCAATATGAACAAAGTGCGCTCTTTCCTCAAAAGGAAGCGTCACGAGGGGCGTTTTTCCTACAACAAGAGGGTGGTATTGGAGCTGCGCTCTAGGTACACCGTAATGTTCCGTCAAAAGCGCCATTTCTCGTTTTGAAATTACTAATGTAAGGTCGCTTCTTAGTATTGCTGCAACTTCTCTTTGCGCCAATTCGCTATTTAACTGAGCAAGGCGAGCATCATTGTCCTGTTTTACCGCTTCGTGCCTAGCCTGACGCAGGCTGTGCAAATCTTCAGTGTTTAAAACTCGAAGTGCATCTGGGCACGCTTCTTTTACTCGCCAAGAAAATTGCTCTTCTGTCATGTAGCGGTCGAATATAACAACGTCAGGCTTTATATGCGCTATTTGGCTATTAAAAGAACTACAATTCAATGCCACAGAATGCACATCAACGCCTAATGCTGTAAGGTCTTCTTTATGGTCGCTATCGGTGGCAGCGGTCAGAAATGTCACATTGAAATCGGCAGATAAGCAACGCTTAATAATAGCTAACATATTTTGGCCCGCGGCCGAAGAATTTGGCTCAGGCCACACATAACCGATAACAGCGACATTTAACATGGATGGATTACAACTTTTGCTTTAAGAACTTTGCCATCAAGGGCATAGTAAATAGTGTGCAAATACTACCATAAATTTGAATTGGTCATTACAAAAGCAAGTGTTCCTTAGAAAATCTAATTCTTATGGGTAATTACCCTAAGTTTTTCTATGTATTAGAATTATTTGTATGTAAAAAGGGGCAAAAAGCTATAATACAGGCCTTCCAGAGATGCGCTGAATACACGAGTGTAGTGCGTATCAGCGGCGTTGCGTGAATTGTTGATGTTCAGCGTAAAGCAAGATTTTCAAATTGAAAATGAGCCCCGCGGTATCAAGGCTTATGAAGGATTTAGGTTAACTTAATGATTAGTAAAGAAATCATACTTTTTTACTAGTTGATACTTATTGACCAACTACATTTTTGTGCCTATACCTTAATGAACGCAAGGCGAATGGAGGTGCCTTCAACGCTACATTGACAAAGGCGGCATGAAAGAGAGTGCACGAATGAATTTAGATGAACTAGTTTCGAAAGCGGAAAACCTCTTTGTTTTACCTGATTCGGTAACTCGACTTAAAGCTTGTATGGATGATGAAGCTTCAAGCATTGACGACATCGGCGATATTATTGCTTTCGATCCGTCATTGGCAACGCAATTGCTAAGAGTAGCAAACTCAGCGCTCTATCGTTTTCCTAATAAAATAGACACCGTCACAAGAGCCATCCAGGTAGTGGGGACCCGCTCCACTTATGACTTGGCACTGGCTTATGGCGTAAGTCAAGCATTCAGTGATGTAGACGGTCAACGTATCGATCTCGACAAGTTTTGGGAGCAAAGTGTTTCATGCGGTCTTCTGGCAAAGTACTTTGCGGATATGCGCAATATTCGTGAGCCTGAGCGACTCTTTGTTTCGGGGCTGCTTCACAACATAGGCGAGCTGGTAACCGTTTCGGTTTTGCCTGAGTCGGCAACCCGTTGTCAGGCATTCAACACCAGAGTAAGTCCTGCTGAGCTTCAATTTGGAGTGCTAGGGTTCACGTATGCGGAATTATCGGCAAGATTAATTGAAAAGTGGGATATTCCAAGCTCTATTTATACGCCAATTGCCAGTATCCACAAAGAAGAGGAGGAGTCTGCTTCTACAGATGAGAAGATTCTACAACTCTCGTATGTGTTGGCACTCGATAACGTCAACCCTGAGATCTACCCGAGTTATCACAACTTAAAGCCAGAATTGCATGAGGCATTGTCGCTTAATCGCGAAGATTTAGAAGACGCGCTAGATATAACCAACCTGCAGTGTATTTCGGTAATTTCCCTGTTTAACCCTAACGCGTTTATGCTGTATTAATGTAACGTTTTTAACGTGCTTTTCGAAATGCCGTAGCGATCAGTCGAAAATCGCTACGGTTTGCCTACTGATGGCAATCACTTCATTATCCTTATCCCAAATCGTCGCTTCAGTATGGCCATAACCATCTGCAGCTTGTCTTGTGTGAGCTTTATAAGCAAACCAGTCTGTCGGGCTTACCGGCTTGTGAGGATGGATAAATTCTAAGTTCCAACTTACTGTACTGGCTGGTGCCGGAAGCTTCATCATTTGTAAAAGTGTAGGTGGCCATGCGTCGATCATAGTAATGATATGTGCATCAGTGATGGCTTCGGGGGGCTGCTTGAAGCGCATAAAGCCGTGATAATGGCTGGTTTTTCTGCGCGTAAATGGAATGCCGCCATCTTCAATTGCCAAATCAAAATAGCGTAAGAATTTAGGCGTAACTTTAGGTATTTGCGGGATGAACTTTGCTTTATTCGGCTGAGGCATGTCGTGTGTATCTGTATTCTCAACTTGAATACCTGACTGACGCGCAACACCAAAACAGGCTTGCGAAAAAACACAGCTTTTGCCGTCTTGAATAGCATGAGCGGTGAACTGAGAGACGTTTTTCCCTGTTCTAAGTAGCGTTACCTCGATAGAAAAAGGCGTTTCAAGAGATAGGGGACCAACAAAGTTAGTGGTAAAAGAGCGCAGCACGCGGTTATCAGTGACTTGCTGCTTTACTGCGGTGTAAAGCATACCGGCAGAAATTCCTCCAAACGCAGTTCGTCCCTGTCCCCACGTCTTAGGGATAACTAGTCCATCAACTTTCCATGTGTTTTCCGAAGTTTGAGATAATTGAGGAATATTGAGCAATTCATCTACTGTCATATTTGCTTGTCTGGTCTGATGAGTTAAGTGTTTGTCATCGTACCTTAAGCGCTATAGAACGAAAAGCCTCAGTTAGAAATTTTCGTTATGTTAACAAATAAGTAACAATTAGTTGTTTATTTTTTTGCCTAATGCATAGACTGAGCTATTGTCACTCAAAAGGACTGTTATGGCCCATACTCACGTTGAAGGTATTCCCGCTGCAGAAGCAGGAGCATCTAGAAGTTACCGGAATTACGTTCTATTCATATTAACCTTGGTGTATGCCTTTAACTTTATAGACAGGCAAATCATTGGGATTCTATCTCCTTTTATCAAAGCCGATTTGGGGTTAGATGACGCCCAACTTGGGTGGCTTAAAGGCATCTACTTTGCGCTACTTTATACCGTGATGGGGATCCCAATTGCATGGCTTGCCGACAGGTACAGCCGCGTTAATATCATTGCGATCTCTCTAACGCTTTGGAGTGGATTTACCGCTGCATCTGGGTTAGCTGCCAATTACATGCAGCTTGCCATAGCACGTATTGGTGTCGGCATCGGTGAAGCGGGTGGTAGTCCACCGTCCCACAGTATTATTTCTGACTTATTCCCTAAAGAAAAACGCGCGGGCGCGCTCGCAATATACTCTTTAGGTATTCCTTTTGGCGTTATGCTTGCGTTTTTTGCATCAGCGTTCTTTTTACAGGGCGGTTCTGCCGACTGGCGAACGGTAATGTACAGCGTGGGTATTCCAGGGGTGTTACTGGCTATTTTGCTTAAGCTCACGGTCAAGGAACCTGCCAGAACGGTCTCTTTACCAAGCGCAGATGATGCGAACAAGCCGAGTGTAAAGTCGTCTCTCAAGATGCTACTGAAAATTCCGACGTGGTGGGGAATGGCACTGGGTATTTCCTTTGGATCATTCGGTAACTATGCCATATCGACATGGGTAATTGATTACTACGTTCGCGCCTTTGCGGGTTTAGATATTACACAGTTGCTAATCGTTTTTGGCATTATCAATGGCACCGCCTATGCGCTCGGTGTATGGCTAGGAGGCTATATTGCTGATAGATGGGGTAAGCACAATAAAAAAGCTTATGCGTTATTGCCCGCTATCGCACTTATTATTGGTGTGCCGGCATTTTATGCATCGTTACAAGTGCAAGATTTGTGGTTATCAGTAGGGCTCATGGCGCTGTTGTTATTCACCAGTGGTTCATACCTAGGCCCAAGTTTTGCGATGGCACAGACACTAGCTCCAATAAACGTAAGAGCTATGTCGACAGCGTTGTTCTTCTTTGTATTGAACATCATTGCTCTGGGCGGTGGCCCAACGCTGACGGGTATTATTAGCCAAGCATTGGTGCCATCTTTAGGCGAGACGGAGGCATTGAGACAGGCACTCATCTACCTAGTAGTTCCTTACGCGCTTTCTATTGCCGTGTTCTTATGGACGAGCACGAAGATTGTAAAAGATTGGGAAATGGCAGAAGCCAGAGGCTTATAGTATTATCGAACTTTCATGCTAAGGGGCTGATTTAAAGCCCCTTTGTTGTTTGAGTATAAAGGAGTGTATTGGTGACATCGTCAGAGTTGAGTTTTCATTTTGCCCATGCAAATGGATTTCCGGCAGGTAGTTATAATGCGATGTTTTCAGCGTTACCTGATCACTTTCACCGTCTTCATGTTGAGCGCTTTGGACACGATCCTCAGCTTCCTGTGAATGGTAACTGGCGCAATCAAGTTCAAGAACTTATCAAGCATATAAAAAAAGAGAACAAGGATCCGCGAGGCGTTTATGGTATTGGGCATTCATTTGGTGCTGTAATTACCTACATGGCGGCTTGCGAAGCGCCAGAGCTGTTCAGAGGCATTATTTTATTCGATCCGCCACTTGTTGTCGGCCCGTTAAGTTACTTTTTTAAATTCGCGAAACACACGCCGTTAATTAACAAGCTAACGCCAGCGAAACTCGCGCAAACACGCAATACCAGTTGGCCAAGGAATACTGACATGGTGGCGTACTTTCACAGCAAAGCATTGTTTAGGGATATGGATAAACGATGCGTACGCGATTATGTAAAATCTGTAACCGCCTTGAAGGGGGACAATATTTCACTCACATTTCGTGCAGAAGTAGAAGCAGATTTGTTTCGCAATGTTCCGCACAATTTGGGTAAATATAAAGGAAAGCTTAAGTGTCCGGCCGTATTGGCGACAGGAAGCAAAAGTAACGTGTGTAAGCCAGAAATGTACTCGCGGCTTCTGAAGCATAATGCTATTGAGCATAGCGTGCTCGATGGTGGGCATATGTTTCCACTAGAACACCCTGAGCAGGTAGCGAGCTTTATTGAGCGTACATTAACGCAGTGGAGTCATGAGGCGAATTAAATATTACGGAGATTGATTTAAGCGTTTTAACGCCAAAATCAATCTCGCCATAACATTAGGATAAATGAGTTAGTCGTGCTTTCTAGGCTTGCTTAGTCCACCCACGGGCTGACCTAACATTTCTCGCGTCACCAGTACCACACCTTTTTCAGATACGCGGAATCCACGTGCCTTGTCTTGCTCGTGGTCGTAACCAATCGTAGTACCTTCAGGAATGACACAACCTCGATCAATAATCACCTTTTTCAGCTTGCAATGGCGTTTAATTTCCACATCAGGAAGAATTACGGCGTCCTCAATAAGGCCATAGGAATGTACGCGTACGTTGGAAAAGCAAATAGATGAACGAAGTGTAGAGCCTGAAATTATACAGCCCCCAGAAACTACGGAGTTAATCGCTTCACCACGTCTGTCGTGGTCTTCCCAAACAAACTTTGCTGGTGGCAGTTGCTCTTGGTATGTCCATATAGGCCATTTTCTATCGTAGAGGTTCAATTGAGGTACAGGAGCAACCATTTCCATATTGGCTTCCCAAAATGAATCGATAGTACCTACGTCGCGCCAATAGGCGTTGTCTCCGCCACTTTTCTCAAAAGGATAGGCGTATACAGGGTGGTCGGCGATGATTGATGGAATGATGTCTTTACCGAAGTCTCGCTGCGAGCCCATATTTTCAGCATCAACACGTAATTGCTCGAATAAAAACTCTGTATCAAACACGTAATTGCCCATAGATGCTAAGCAGCGCGTTGGGTCATTAGGAAGTGGAGTCGGGTTAGCTGGCTTCTCTTCAAATCCGTTAATACGATAGTTTTCATCAACCGACATAACGCCAAACGCACCCGCGGCTTCTCCCAAGGGCACTGACATACATGAAACCGTCATTTTTGCACCAGATTCTTTGTGCTTGGCCAACATATCACCGTAGTCCATACGGTATATGTGGTCGCCTGAAAGGATCATGACATATTTTGGAAGCTCATCACGAATGATATCTATGTTTTGGAAGACCGCGTCTGCGGTTCCTTCATACCAACTGTCGGAGAAACGTTGAGAAGCGGGTAGGATTTCTACAGATTCGCCAAGTTCTTTTTTGAAATGACCCCAACCGCGAACCAAGTGACGAATAAGAGAATGCGACTTGTATTGGGTAACCACGCCTATTCGACGGATACCTGAATTAACACAATTTGATAGCGGGAAATCGATAATTCTAAATTTACCGCCGAAATAAAGTGCCGGTTTGGCTCGCCAATTAGTGAGCTCGTGTAGTCTAGAACCTTTACCACCCGCGAGGATGAGCGCATATGTATCGCGAGTAAGGTTACTGATGTAACGAGAACTTTGATCTGCCATTTCCTATAAACTCCTGTAATAAAGCGACAACTGTGTATCGATAGAAATATAAAAAGAAAACGAAGTGTTGCGATTGACTGCGCTATGCATGATAGGCCTGATTGAACAGGCTTTCTTGATAACCTAAATCCATATTACACAAGATAATTTAGAATGACAGCGCGATTTTCATGCTTTGTGATGAAATGGTAAATGTTTTTAAAAAATTGTAGGTTGGGGGGCTCTCGCCCTTACAGAGACACCCACCCTAATTCCCTTAATCTCATCCAATGGCATTCAAATGTTGCTCTTACAAAGACACCCACCCCTATCTCTTATTATTAAGCTGGAATAGGCTTCTAGAATTAAAGTATTAGCATGACACCCATCGCTACTATGAGTTAGTTACTTAGTAAATTTGACGATAAAAAAGTTAGCGAGACACACAATTCAATTTCATCATGCGCATCCAGAAAAGACCCTCGATCAAAGCAAGTCACTGTGTAGACACCCATTTTTAAACTGTAGAAAGTTAGTCTACACTTTGCTCGATAAACGAAGTGGTTACTTCATGCATCATAAGGTTTTATTGCTGAGTGTCCTTTCTCGGTAACGCGAAAGAGAAGGCTCATAATAGTTATTTTGTGTATAAATTTGCTTTCAACTGCGTTAAACATGACGGGGTGGGTGTCTATCTAACAGTAAAATGAGCAAGAAAGATCTTTCAGTGACAAATGTTAATTAAATGTTATATTTAAAGGATCAATTCTTTTATGGAGTCTCAGATGGGAGCGTTAAAAAAACTCTTAATGGTCGTAGGTGTTGTTATAGTATTATTTGTCGCAACAAGCTTTTTTATTCCTAAAGATTACAGCGTTGAAAGGACAATTAATATTGATGCTCAGCCATCAGAAATATATCCCTATGTCGTTGATTTGAAAGAGTGGAAGAAATGGGGCGTATGGTTCAAGCGTGATCCTGATATGAAACTTGATTATTCAGGGCCTGATAGGGCTATTGGGATGCGTTCCGAGTGGTTAAGTGAAACCGAGGGAAATGGAGAAATGGAGATTACGCAACTAGAGCATAACAGACGTGTGATGTACCGATTATATTTTCCCGATTTTGACATGGGTTCATCGGGCGTCGTAGAAATTGAGCCCACAGAAAATGGTTCTCTTGTAACCTGGAGAGATGAAGGCTCGGTAGACAATAACCCTATAAACAAATATTTTGCTTTGATGATGGACAGCATGATTGGTCCGGATTTCGAAATGGGCCTAGAAAATCTCAAAATACTCGCTGAAAACGCTGGGTAGGGCATATAACTTTCTGATCTGACTGGATAAGTGCACCGTATATGTTCAATCGAATTGCGGTGCATGCTTACCTTCCATGAAACAAAAAAAATTACTTATTACAGGCCTTTCGCTTAATAAACTAGCCGACCTACTGATCTCTGCTAAAACAACCTTGACCGCACTTCTTATTAGCATCGGCGCACCAGTTTGGATGATAGGCTGGCTGGTTCCAATTAGAGAGTCGGGCGCGCTTCTGCCTCAAGTACTTATTAGCATTTATCTTCGAAAACATACTCAGCGGCACTTGGTTTGGCGTGTCGGTATGCTCACACAAACGCTTTCAGTTTTCTGTATGCTGCTCGCGGTCATTTTATTTTCAGGGGGCTTGGCGGGTACCTTGATACTTATTTCCCTTGTCTTCTTGAGCCTGGGTCGCTCTGCCTGCTCTCTTACCGTGAAAGATATGGAGGCTGACGTAGCTAAGAAAGGAGAGCGGGGTAACCTAATCGGAATTGCATCTACCGTTTCAGGCATGGTCACCCTTGTTATCGCTATACCTTTGGCAATTTACGACGGCTCTCTTTCTTCGAACGTGCTGCTGATAGTCTTGTGCGGGAGTCTTTTATCATTTGTTTTGACCCTTATATGTGTATGGCCTGTTAAAACGACGGTAGATGTGGGTGATAAAGAGGAAAAAGCGTTTAGTATTGACTTCGACGCCACGGTTTACAAATTCATTTTGGTAAGAGGGCTTTTCGTTCACTCAGCCTTGGTTGCGCCTTATTTCATGATAGAAAAAAATGGAGATGTAAAAGAGCTGCTTCCTATTTATATAGGAGCCGAAGCAACTGCTGCTCTTCTATCATCAATAATTTGGGGAAAGATTGCAGACAAAAGCGCAAAGTTAACCCTTCAAATTTCAGGGTTACTCGCGATAATTTCATGCATTGGTTTGCTTACATTGCAAACGACGACGATTGTAACCTCTGCACTGTTGTTTTTCTTGTTATCGGTATCCCATGCTGGCGTAAGAACCGGACGGAAAACATATAGTTTAGATGTTAAAGAAGGCCATGAAAGAACAGAGCTGGTTGGCTTCTCAAACACGGCTATAGGTATGATTTTATTAGCATTCGGTGCACTTTACGCTGCATTAACCTCTGTTTTAACCTTTTCAGTGGTTTATATTATGGCTGGCATGCTGTTACTGGCAATTATCACTACTGTTATCTTACCTGACGAGAAGTAGATTGGTTTAGTCAAAGCATATCGCTGCCGAAGATATTTTGGCCATTCGTTTTCTTTTAGTATTTGCTTGGAACTTCCGCATAGATGAACCGTCTCCTGCCGCGACTGAAAATACGTTTTCGAAATCACTGATAATGTGATGCCAATGATGTTGGCATACACCAAGAGGTTTTACATGTTGAATGGGTCTCGTTTGAGCGGCTGTCGAATCGGTGTCGCGCAACAGTTCGATTGACTGGTTAAGAAGATCGCAATAGTCATTCAACGTTAAATCTAAGCCGCGAGTGTTTCTACATCGTTGGTGGCTCTTTAATGGCATTAACCCTTTTATTGTCTTGTTTTGTGAAATACTCGTGTTCAATCTTTTATTAATGCTTGTGTGATATGAGTCTTGTAAGCCCGTTGCGACCTTTGCGCGTATAGGGTTTAAGTCAACATATGCCATACATGACAGTAGGGCTTTTTCTGTTAGCAATGCTTGTGAACGGAAGCGACCTTCCCAAAATCTGCCAGTACAATCGTCCTCTTCGTTTGCTTTTCTCGCAATATACTCGTTTAAATTTCTCATAAACCAGCTTATGTCGTAGAGCCTTTTTCTATACACATCAGCAGTACTTTTAACTGTCTCATACTCACTTTCGCTCAAGATTTCGCCCTTCATAAACTTTTGAGTGAGTACTGTTCCTTTGTGCATTTTATGCCATTGATGTAACACAGTTTGTAATGACCATGAGAGCGCTGCCTCTTTATTCACGCATAAAACGATATGGACATGGTTGCTCATAACAGCGTATGCACAAATATCTATCGCGAATACCCGGCTCAAAAATAACAGCCGTTGTTCTACCCACGATTTTCGATGCTCGTAACTAATTCTATTGTTTCGGTCGTACCCGCATAAGTAGCTACGGCGCACGCAGCGAGATATACAATGATAGTAGGGTGTATCTTTTAAACTAATGAGGGATTTTCTGCTTTGCGCCATGTTAGATAAATGCAAGGTAATTAGTCATTGTGTGACCTTAGCATTGTGAATATTCAGTTGTGACCTGACCGATGGACTTGTTTTGTTTTAGAAGAGACACCCAACGTAAGACTTTTCGATGAAAAGTAATGAATATTTGGAGAGACATCCATTGCAAAGTTAACTGGCTGAGCGTGAAAGAATGTATTTTTGAGTTTGTGCCTATAAACTTATAAAGACGCCCATTACATAAACGGTGATTTAAAGTGAGACTTCACAATTAGGGTGGGTGTCTTTCTTAGAGGGGGCGCATTGCCGCATCCCCCATCAGTTTTTTATTTTGCTAGAAGCGCATTAGCTGCTTTCGACACGGGAGAGCGGCCTAAAAGTTCTGAAATGTAAGAAGACGCTTTTAACAATTTCGCCATGTCTATACCTGTTGATATACCCATACCGTTCAACATATATAGGACGTCTTCAGTTGCAACATTCCCACTTGCGCCTTTGGCATACGGGCAGCCTCCAAGTCCTGCAACAGCTGAATCAATGGAAGAGATGCCATATCCAAGGGCAGTGTATAAATTCACTAGCGCTTGTCCATAAGTATCATGGAAATGGGCGGCAACTTTGCTGACATCAACCTCATTTAAGACGTCATCTAATAGCAGTTTTGTAGACATTGGTGTACCTACGCCGATAGTATCGCCAAGGGATACTTCGTAACACCCCATGTCAATAAGTTCCTTACTCACCTGTGTAACGGCACTAGGTGAAATTTTACCTTCATAAGGACACCCCATTACGCACGAAACGTAGCCCCTCACTTTGATTTTGTTTTCGCTTGCCAGGTCAAACACAGCCTCGAAACGCTTTAAGCTCTCGCTTATAGAGCAGTTAATGTTCTTTAGTGAAAAGGACTCAGAGGCAGCACCGAATACTGCAACCTCTTTCGCACCCGCTTCAATGGCTGCTTCCAAGCCTTTAAGGTTGGGTGTCAATGCAGAATAATGAATCTTGTCTTCGGGGCTAAGCGCCTTAAAAACCGCATCCGAGTTCGCCATTTGGGGCACCCATTTGGGCGATACAAAGCTTCCTGCTTCGATACGGTTAAGGCCAGTTTTAGAAAGAAGTTGAATAAGTTCAATCTTTTGTTCGGCGCTTAAGGCCTGCTTTTCATTCTGAAGGCCATCTCGAGGACCTACTTCAACAATACTCACTTCTTTAGGAAACATCACATCAAACCTCGGCAGCTTCTTTAGTGGAGAACGCCAACAGTGTTGCGCCACCGTCAACTAGTTCACCGGGATTGAAAAAGAACTCTTCCACTGCACCATCGTGCGGGGCAATGATGCTGTGCTCCATTTTCATCGCTTCCATAACTAGTATAGGCTCGCCTTTTTTGACCAACACACCCTTTTCGACCAAATGCGCCACTATGGTTCCGTTCATCGGGGCACTGAAATTAGCGTCGCCATTATCATAGTTATCATCACCAAGAGATGCTGAGATTAGGGTGAACTTAGCATGGGTGTCTTTGTTGAGGAGTGTAAACACGCCATCATTATCTGAAAACGTAAATGTTGATTTGTACCCATTAATCGTTGCTTGCAAAGCACTATCTACCAGCTTGCCTTTAACGTTATAGGAATTGTCTCCAACAGATAGCTCCCAAGCATCTTCAGTTCCGTGACGCTGGTGTTTGACTCCAACATGCACTTCTTCTTGGTTGCAAAGCAAGGTGAGAGTTTCTGTATGATTTGCGTTAGCGCGCCACGCACCGGCGGTTGACCACACAGATGGGGTTTTATCGCTTCTAAAAACTTTTCTATTTAAAAGTGAAAGCAATGCCATCACAGGAATGTTTACTTGGGTGTCATCGCTAGCTGCATCATCACTTGTCGCGCTAAACAACGAATCATGGTGTTTCTCCACAAACGTAGTTGTAAGCTCAGCGGCAACGAACGCAGGGTGTGTAGCGACACGCTTTAAGAAGTCGATGTTTGTGCTTACACCGTCGATGTAGTAGTCACCCAGTGCACTAATTAAGCGCTTGAGCGCTATTTCACGGTTCTCTCCCCAAACCACAAGCTTGGCAATCATAGGGTCGTAAAAAACGCTTACCTCATCACCTTCAACAACACCTGTATCAACGCGAACTACGTCGTTTTCTTTTGGCGTACGTAAAAGGCACAGCGTGCCGGTAGAAGGCAAAAACTCGTTGTTTGGATCTTCAGCATAAATGCGCGCTTCGAATGCGTGTCCTGTTAAGGTGAGTTCATTTTGTTGTTTGGGAAGGGGCTTTCCTTCGGCAATAGTTAATTGCCAGTGAACCAAGTCCTCACGGGTGATCATTTCTGTCACAGGATGCTCTACTTGCAAGCGTGTATTCATTTCCATGAAGTAAAATGAATCGTCTTCATCAAGTAAAAACTCAACCGTTCCCGCACCTACGTAGTTAATGGCTTTCGCCGCGAGTATCGCCGCTTCACCCATTTTTTCTCTCACTGACTGAGACATATTGGGGGCAGGGGCTTCTTCAATAATCTTTTGGTGTCGGCGTTGAACTGAACAATCACGTTCAAAAAGGTATACGCCGTTGCCATGGGTGTCACAGAAAACTTGAATTTCAACATGACGAGGGCGCGTCAGGTACTTTTCAACCAGCATGTGGTCGTCACCAAAGCTCGCCATAGATTCACGTTTGGCTGCGTTTAATGCTTGAGAGAACTCTTTATCACTCCAAACTTGGCGCATGCCTTTACCGCCACCGCCAGCAGCGGCTTTTAATAGGACTGGGTAGCCCATATCATCGGCAGCGCCTTTCAATACCGCTTCACTTTGATCGTCGCCGTGATAGCCTGGAACCAAAGGAACACCTGCTTTTTCCATAATGTGTTTGGCGGCAGACTTAGACCCCATCGCTTCAATTGCAGATGCTGGTGGGCCTACAAAGATAATATTGTTTTTGGCGCATAGATTCGCAAACTCAGCATTTTCTGAGAGAAAGCCGTAGCCTGGGTGGATAGCGTCTACACCAAGCTCCTTTGCTTTTTCAATTATCAACTCGCCTCGTAAATAACTTTCCTTCGACGGAGATGGCCCTAGATAAACAGCTTCATCAGCCATTTGTACATGAAGGGCATTTTTGTCGGCGTCAGAGTAAACGGCTATCGTCTTTATACCTTGAGCGTTGGCTGTCTTTATAACGCGGCATGCAATTTCACCACGGTTTGCAATTAGTAATTTATTTATCATTCTTAACCTCCACCCATGAAGCACTGCGCTTTTCTAAAAAGGCTGACAGACCTTCTTGACCTTCTTCAGATGTCCTAACTTGTGCGATAAGTTTGCTCGTCTTTGTGAGAAGCGCATCGTTAATCTCTTGCGTAGACACCCATTGCACTAAGTCTTTTGCTTTCGCCACTGCTTGGGGGCCGTTTTTCAGTATGTTTGATAAAATATTGTCGATAGTGCTATCGAGTTCGTCTTCTGTTACTGATTCGCTCAAAAGTCCAAGTCGTCTTGCTCTGCGCGCAGAAAATACTTCAGCGGTCTGGAAGTAGCGTCGGCATACTCGTGCGCCCATAGCTTCAACCACGTAAGGGCTGATGGTTGCTGGAATAAGGCCAATTTTAACTTCACTTAAGCAAAATTTACTGAGCTTGCTTCCAATAGCAATATCGCAACATGCAATTAAACCAACAGCACCGCCAAAAGCTGCACCTTGTACTCTTGCTATCGTGGGCTTCGGCATTTTATAAAGCGTCTGCAGCATGGTTGCTAATGCAAGTGCATCACTTTCATTTTGCGCTTCGGTATAACTGGCCATTTTTTTCATCCAGTTAAGATCGGCTCCTGCACTGAAACTTTTGCCTTCAGCTCTCAGGATTAGTGCCCTAACGCTTTTATCTTCCCCCGCTTTTTTAAAAACGCGAGTAAGCTCGTTTATCATTTCGTCGTCAAAGGCATTATGTTTTTCAGCTCTGTTTAAAGTAACAGTGGCAATGTTTCTTTCATCTACGCTGTAAATTACTGATTGTTCCATTACCTGCACTCCTACATTCTAAATATGCCAAATTGGGTGTCTTCGATAGGCTTGTTAAGCGCCGCTGAAAGCGATAGTCCAAGCACTAATCGAGTATCCGCTGGGTCAATAACGCCATCATCCCAAAGCCTTGCAGACGCATAGTATGGATGTCCTTGTTTTTCGTACGTATCGATAACAGGTTGTTTAAATGCCTTTTCTTCTTCTGCAGACCATGATTCGCCTGAGCGCTCTTTTTGGTCGCGCTTAACTTGAGCGAGAACGCCAGCAGCTTGTTCACCACCCATTACAGAAATTCGAGCGTTTGGCCACATGAAAAGGAAGCGTGGGTCATAGGCTCTGCCGCACATGCCGTAGTTACCTGCACCGAAACTTCCGCCGATAAGCACTGTGAGCTTTGGCACATTCGCACATGCAACGGCGGTTACCATTTTTGCGCCGTGTTTTGCGATACCGCCATGCTCGTATTGCTTACCGACCATAAAGCCTGTGATGTTTTGCAAAAACACGAGAGGGATTTTTCGCATGGCGCATAGTTCGACAAAATGAGCACCTTTAAGCGCGCTTTCACCGAAAAGTATGCCGTTGTTAGCCACAATGCCTACGGGGAAACCGAAAATGCGCGCAAAACCACAAACCAAGGTTGTGCCGTAAAGCGGTTTGAACTCATCAAAGTCTGAGTCATCCACAACACGCGCAATGATTTCTCTTACATCGTATGTATGACGACTATCAGCAGGCACAATGCCGTAGATTTCTTTGGTGTCGTAGCGTGGAGGTTTTACCTCGGCCACATCTAGGCATTCTGGCTTCTTTCGGTTTAGTCTGGAGACAGCATTACGCGCTAATGAGAGTGCGTGGTGGTCGTTGTTGGCGAGATGGTCGGCAACGCCCGAAATTCGAGTATGAACGTCACCACCGCCAAGCTCTTCTGCGGTAACAACTTCACCTGTTGCAGCTTTAACAAGCGGTGGGCCGCCCAGAAAAATAGTCGCTTGTTCTTTAACGATAATGCTTTCATCAGCCATGGCGGGAACATAAGCACCACCAGCTGTACAGGAACCCATTACTACCGCAATTTGAGGAATATTCTTAGCAGACATATTCGCTTGATTAAAAAAGATGCGACCAAAGTGCTCTCTATCTGGGAATACATCATCTTGGCGAGGTAAGTTAGCGCCACCTGAATCTACTAAGTAAATACAAGGTAGGTTATTTTGCTCTGCGATAGTCTGAGCACGAAGGTGCTTTTTCACGGTAAGGGGGTAGTACGTCCCGCCTTTTACAGTAGCATCGTTAGCTACAATCATACACTCGATACCTGCAACGATACCGATACCGGCAACGACTCCGGCACAAGGTACATAGTCTTCGTAGACTTCCCATGCAGCCAGCTGGCCTATTTCTAGGAAAGGCGTGTCTGGGTCAATCAGTGCGTTGATTCGGTCGCGAGGTAGAAGTTTTCCTCGAGACACGTGGCGCTCCGCCGCTTTTTCACCGCCACCTTGGCAAATTTGTTCGATTTTTTCGAGGAGATCATTTACCTGAGCCTGCATGTGCTCGGCATTTGCGATAAATGTTTCAGATTTCGTATTTATACTTGAGCGAAGAACGGGCATAACCCCTCCTTGTGTTGGGCCTATGCGACCGGCTGTCGCGTTAGCCACTAGTTAGCAAGATGATTAGCAAGACACCCATGCTAAGCGCTTTCGCTGCGCTGGGTGTCTTTGCAATTCATTAGCCTATTAATAAAGTTCAGCGTTTCTAAATCTACTTTAAATAGAGTAGGGTGGGTGTCTTCCTAATTTCTATGACACAGGGAATGCCTGAGTTTTCCCTGTTTCAAACGAAGTTTGTTTCCACCCAGAACTCCGTATTACTTCGATTCGTTAAATAGCTCGCGGCCTATAAGCATTCGGCGAATTTCAGACGTTCCTGCGCCAATTTCATAAAGCTTGGCATCACGTAATAGGCGACCTGTCGGATATTCGTTGATGTAGCCATTACCACCAAGTAGTTGAATAGCATCTAATGCCATTTTGGTTGCTAGTTCCGCTGAATAAAGGATAGCGCCAGCAGCATCTTTTCGCGTTGTTTCACCGCGATCGCATGACTGTGCAACGGTGTAGACATACGCGCGTGCGGCATTCATTTGCGTGTACATGTCAGCTACTTTGCCTTGTACTAGCTGGAATTGACCAATTGATTGGCCAAACTGCTGACGGTCGTGAATGTAAGGTACTACGATATCCATGCACGATTGCATAATGCCTAGCGGGCCACCTGATAAAACAAGGCGCTCGTAATCTAGGCCGCTCATAAGTACGCGAACGCCTTCGCCTTCTTTGCCAAGAATGTTCTCAGCTGGTACTTCGCAATCTTCGAATACTAATTCACAGGTATTAGATGAGCGCATACCAAGTTTGTCGAGTTTCTGCGCGCGGCTAAAGCCGGGGAAGTCACGTTCTACGATAAACGCTGTGATCCCTCGTGGACCCGCGTTAGGGTCGGTCTTCGCGTAGATAACAAAGGTATGTGCATCAGGACCGTTTGTGATCCACATCTTATTGCCGTTTAGGATGTATTTGTCGCCGCGTTTTTCAGCTTTCAACTTCATACTAACAACGTCCGAACCTGCATTGGGCTCGCTCATTGCCAGTGCACCAATGTGTTCACCGCTTACTAACTTAGGCAGGTACTTTTCACGCTGGGCATCGTTACCGTTTTTGAAGATCTGATTAACACAAAGATTCGAATGTGCGCCATAGCTCAAACCGATACCACCTGACGCGCGGCTAACTTCTTCCATTGCGATAGTATGCGCAAGGTAGCCCATATCAGAGCCACCATATTGCTCTGAAACTGTAACGCCCAATAGGCCCATATCGCCAAGTTTTGTCCACAATTGGTTTGGGAATTGGTTGTCTGCGTCTGCTTGTTCAGCAAGAGGAGCAATCTCATTTTGTGCAAATTGATAGACCTGATCACGTAACATCTCGATGTCTTCGCCAAGTCCAAAATTTAAAGTAGGGTAGGAGGTGTTCATGCGATATTTCCTCGTTTGAGTTCTGCGAGTTCTTCACGGCAACGTGCTTCAACATCATCCAGTTCAGTCATTAACATCTGGATGTCTTCTAGCTGCTGTTTAAGCACCGCTCTTTTCTGTTCAGTCATTTCGAGCATGGCTTCTAACTGAATAGCCGAATTGGGGTTGGTGTCGTACATGTCGAACAGTGTTTTGACTTCAGCAAGGGAAAATCCTAGTCGTTTTCCTCGCAAGATCAGCTTTAAGCGCACTCTATCTTTGTTCAGATAGACGCGATTTTGTCCCGTTCTTGACGGTGACATTAGGCCTTGTTCTTCGTAAAAACGAATTGAACGAGGAGTAATGTCAAACTCTCGAGCGAGTTCGCCTATTGCATATGTTGTTTCGTCGTCGTACTTGCTCATTACACGTACCTTGTATTTCAGCGCTGATTAACACCCTTGTTTTGACGTGGGTGTCATTGTAATTAAATTCTCTGTAGTAGGTTGGGTGTCATTGCAATAGCACTATCGTTTTAAGGTAGATGGTTTTATATACCGCTATATTAAAACGTAGTGTTTGGTTGACACATACTTAGTACAGGTTTACGTTAACGTTAATTACATTTTACGTTAAGGTAAAGTAACATTTTGCTAACGTCAATTTTTCATGGTGAAGGCAAGACGTTGTAGCTGTTAGGGGTGTTTACTTTTGTATACATCTACGTAGCTTTCTTCACTTAACTCTATAATTTTAATGAATTTTAAGGGCACGGTTATGAGTAACGAATCAGTAGTTATTGTCGCAGCTAAGCGCACACCAATGGGTGGTTTCAACGGTAATTTGTCTTCGCTTGCTGCGACCAAACTTGGAGAAGTTGCGATTAAAGCAGCCTGTGAAGAGATGGATGTCTCTGTAATTGATGAAGTCATCATGGGGTGTGTATTACCTGCTGGTCTTGGTCAATCTCCAGCGCGTCAGGCGTCGCTGGGTGCGGGGCTTCCGCTAAGTGCAGGTGTGACAACTATCAACAAAGTATGCGGGTCGGGCTTAAAAGCGGTAATGATGGCCCACGACTTAATTAAAGCAGGCAGTGCGACAGCAGTCGTGGCAGGCGGAATGGAAAGCATGAGTAATGCGCCATATATGTTGCCTAAAGCTAGAACTGGATATCGTATGGGTCATGGTCAAGTGCTTGACCATATGATGTTAGACGGTCTGGAAAATGCCTATGACGGCAAAGCAATGGGCTGCTTCGCACAGGATACTGCTGATGAAGAAAATATTTCTCGCGGTGAAATGGATGAGTTTGCTCTAAGCTCGCTTTCCAAGGCACATGAAGCAATAAACAGCGGAACTTTCGTCGATGAAATAGTACCCGTTACAGTTTCTTCTCGTAAGGGCGATACCGTTGTTGATACCGATGAAGGCCCAGGTTCCGCTCGCCCAGAAAAAATTCCAACACTAAGACCGGCTTTCAAAAAAGACGGTACGGTCACGGCTGCTAACTCAAGCTCAATCTCTGACGGTGCAGCGGCACTGGTTGTAATGAGCGAAAGCAAAGCAAATGAACTTGGTCTAGCACCGCTTGCGCGCGTGGTTGCTCACGCTACAAATTCTATTGAACCTGAAAACTTCACCGTTGCGCCTGTTGGCGCTATGGAAAAAGTGCTGGATAAGGCAGGTTGGACGAAAGAAGAAGTCGATCTTTTCGAAATTAACGAAGCCTTCGCCATGGTAACCATGTTGGCTGTCAAGAAGCTTGGACTAGATGAAAGTAAAGTAAACGTAAAAGGCGGCGCTTGTGCATTGGGTCACCCAATCGGAGCCTCTGGTGCACGCATTTTGGTAACACTACTTCACGCGCTTAAGCAACGCGGTGGTCGCAAAGGTATCGCATCTTTATGTATTGGTGGTGGTGAGGGTGTAGCGCTTGCCGTTGAAATGCTCTAAGCCGCTATAGCTATAGATGGCAAATATGTAAAATATTTAATCACGGAGCCTAATCACATTGATTTCGCTCTGTGGTTCAATATAAAGAAAAATACAAAAGCATGAAGACAGTGACTTACGTTATCAACTCTATAACCCTTGCGGTTGCGCTATCCACTTTAACGCTTGTTGCGAAAGTCCAAGCTGGCTCATCGTTTTCAGTAAACTCGACTTACGCAGACACCCACGATAACAATGGCACTCACTACGAGGAATCACGTTCTTTATCGAGTAATGAAGACACCCACGATGACTTAACTCTGTCTGCGCTTCACGAAACTCAATCAACCGTTGATGGTTCTGACGACGCTGTTTCGGAAGACACCCACACTAACGAAGAAAAAAAGACTTCGGATAACACCCATGCCAACAGTGCCCATGCCAACAGTGAATCGTCAGCTATCTACCCCAAGAAAATAAGCCAGGTACCTTATTCAGCGTTGGGTGTCTTGCCAACAAGCGAAGCTGATGAACAATTCAGCTACGGCGATGACCTACTACAAACTATTTATACTTGGCATGGACGTTCGTCTACGAACGAAATGTACGCTGATAAAGCGTTAATATTTATTCACGGTGGGTGTTGGCTTAATGCCTACGGTTACGAACACGCGAAAGGGATGTACCATGCTTTAGCAGAGCTTGGGATGGGTGTCTACGTAACAGAGTATCGGCGCGTAGGTGATGAAGGCGGTGGCTGGCCCGGTAGTTTAGACGACGTGACACAAGCAATAAGTACAGCCTTAAAACGAATAGAGAACGAAGGGCGCTACACCAACATTTACATTGCGGGGCATTCTGCTGGTGGGCACTTAGCTTTGCTTGCTGCGCAACGCCTATCTTCGTCATCCTTGAACTTATCGCGCGCAAACATAAAACGGATTATCGGATTAGCAGCAATTACGGACATCCAGTCCTATGCCATGGGCCATAATAGCTGCCAGTTGGCTACAGCGAAATTCATGAACGGTACGCCTGAAGATGTTCCAACCGCATATCAAAGGGCTACACCACGGCCAACCCATGGCAGTTTGCCAATTACACTACTCCAAGGCGATGCTGATAGTATTGTGCCAGCGCGCCACGCTGTATTATCTGGAACCAACCAAAAAATAATTAAAAATGGTGGCCATTTCGATTGGCTTCACCCTGAATCAACATCCTTTGATGCTTTACTTGAGGTTATTAGTGAACATGATGAATAAGGTTTTTTCAGCTGAACAACTTGATATTAAAGATCCACTCCGTGACAAGGCGCAGGCGTTTTCGCTTCCCGCTAATACGGTCTATTTAGACGGCAATTCGCTAGGGCCTCTGCCTAAGGCAGCGAAACAGCAAGCTGACGACGTTGTCAATGAACAGTGGGGAAAGGGGCTCATTACAAGCTGGAACAAGCATCAGTGGATCCATCTACCTCAAATAGTGGGTGATAAGATAGGCGGTCTGATTGGCGCTAAAAGTGGCCAAGTTATTTGTTGTGACTCCATTTCTATCAATCTGTTTAAAGTATTAAGCGCGGCGTTAAAAATGCACCCAAGTCGCAAGGTAATAGCGACTACCCGCGATAATTTTCCTACCGACATATACATGGTGCAAGGCCTGCTTGACTTACTCGGCAGCGATTACAGTATTCGCTATGTTGACGAAGCATGCATTGGGTCGCAGCTAACTGATGATATTGCCGTACTGATGCTGACACAGGTAAATTTCAGAAGTGGCAACAAACTCGATATGCAAAGCATTACCGAGCAAGCCCATCAAAAAGGCATTTTAACTTTGTGGGATTTAGCGCACAGTGCTGGAGCATTTCCTGTCAGCCTAGACGCATGTAATGTGGATTTTGCAGTCGGCTGTACCTACAAATATCTAAATGGCGGCCCTGGCGCGCCAGCGTTTATCTATGTCGCTAAACGACATCAAGCACAGTATCAACAACCTTTGTCTGGTTGGATGGGGCACAGCTCGCCTTTCTCATTTTCTCCTGATTACGCTGGCGACAATTCCGTGAAGCAAAACTTGTGCGGTACGCCAGGAATTATTGGAATGAGCATTTTAGATGCGGCATTAGACGTATTTGAAGATGTATCACTTAAAGCTATTGATGAAAAATCCAAAAAGCTACAGGCATTTTTCATCGCTGAAGCCAAGCGCGCAGGCCTTCTGGAAAAGTTTTCCATTGTAAGCCCCAATATTGATAATCGAGGTAGTCAGCTAGCTTTCGCTCACGACCACGCTTACGCCATTTGCCAAGCTTGGATCGCTGAGGGGGTGATTGCAGATTTCCGTGCACCAAATATTCTGCGAATAGGTTTTGCGCCATTGTATTTAAGTTTCGTCGATATTGAAAAAGCGGTGGCAAGCCTGACCAAAATTATGAATGAAAAGCGCTATGAAAACGATGAGTTTCAGCAAAGACAGAGCGTTACCTAGCTGAAAAGCGAGATTATCAGCTAAATAATTGCAATTTTTGAATTTACGCTTAATACTTCGCGGTTGTCATCGATATCTTCACATGTTTTGGGTGTGCAGTTGAAAAAAATAAGAAAATATCTGCTTTGTACCATGTTGTTTGTAGGAGCGAGTTGTTCTAGCGCGTTCCTACAAGCAGAAGCTGGTCAAAAGGCGGCATCTGAACAATCTAATAATGTAACGTACTGTATAGATCCTAACTGGGCGCCTTACGAAGCAATCAGAAACGGCATCCATGTGGGGATTTCTGCCCAATATATGCAGCTTATTGCTGAAATATCTGAGTTAACGTTTACCCTAGTGCCCACTGAGAGCTGGCAACAGAGCCTAGAGTACGTTCAGCAGGGGAAGTGCCAAGTTATCCCCATGCTAAATACTTCCGACTATCGAAAGCAGTTCCTCGACTTTAGCGTGCCGTATTTTGAAGCGCCCAATGTGCTGGTGGCTAAGTCTGGAATGCCAATGATACAAGGCTATGCTGGAGTGGGAAATCGAGTAGTAGGGATTGTTCAGGGTTATCGCCAAGTTGAATATATTTCACGTCACTATCCGGGGTTACGTTTAAAGCTTATTCCGTCTGAAGAAGAAGGGCTAAAGCAGCTGGCGAATGATGAGTTTGATGTAATGGTGGGCTCATTAATGAGCGTAAATATGCACATTAATAATTTGAAGCTTAAAGACCTCAATATTGTTGGTTACGCCGAGCCCTTCGACTCATTAGCTTTTGGTGTGAACAAAACCTATGGCCACCTGGTGGACAAGCTTAACTTTGCCATTGAGCGTATTCCAGAAACGCGAAAGGTAGAAATTTATAAGCAGTGGAATAATGTCCAAGTTCGCTATAGTCGTAACTATGTCGTTATGGTTTTGAGCACCGCAATTGTCATTTTAGTTTTCTTGCTTTTTACTTTTAGAAATAGAAACGTTAGCGGCTACAAGCGTATTATTAACCAGAAAAACGAGGAAATAGGTGCGTTACAAGCAACCTTGTTAGAAAAGAACAAGACCCTTGCTTTCTTGTCTGCTCACGACACGGTAACGGGGCTATATAACCGCAATCATATGATCCAGCGTGCGGAAGAAGAAATCTCACGTTTCCATCGATTTCACACTACGGCTTCGTTAATTGTTATCGAACTAACCCCTGTAAGCGATGACAGAGATTCAATTGAGCCCTCGGCTAAAGAAGAGGCGCTAAAAGCCGTGGCAACGAATTGTCTAAATACCGTTCGAGAAGTCGATGTTGTTTCGCGTTTTAGCGGTGAACAGTTCATTATCTTGTGCCCTCAAACCGAGTTAAACGCAGCTAAAAACCTTGCAGACAGATTGTTAGACTGCATTTCTACACATCACTCGCTTGTCGAGAGCTTTAAAACGGCCATGGGTTTATCTGAGCTCAGGGAGTCTGAGGAATTCACAGAGTGGTTTGAACGCACCATGAAGGCACTGTACCAGTCAAAGCGCCAAGGGTATGGCAACGTAACTGTGGCACAGTAACTTCAGTGAACTAGTTAGGTCAAATTAAAGGGTCGTAGTGCCATTGGTGCGAATCGTAACGAATTTGCGCCCTGTCGTATTCTCGCTCAGAACGCCAGTTACGGTTATTAAGCTTCGCCGATACTCCGGGATAAAGACGTTTGTTTGCGATAAGTTTTATATCTGACTGGTAGTTTTCTTTTGCTGCTTTGACGTCGTTGGCTTTGTTTTCAAGCCACTCCAGCAATGCGCTCTCATTGTTAAAAAGCTCTAACGCTTCAGCTACTTTACGTTGAAGCTCTTTAGGCACTTTCTTACCTTGAATAAGGTTAATCTTTTCTTTGTGTTTAAGATTGTTTTCGCGAATTTGCTTCAACAATTCATCTAAAGAGTCTTTGCGCTCTAACAGTTGGTTAAAGCCCGGGCTAAAATCAACTTTCAATGTACTGCCAGATACAGCGCCTAAGGTGCCAGCTTCAACGCGATCTTGGCTGATAATGTCACAAGCAAATAGGTTTCCCATGGGCTTATCAATTTGTCCAACTATGACTGCGCCGCCGCAACGCAGGCGGCTATACGCCAACTGACGACCAACGGTAATATTACCGCTACATTGAATATCAATGCCTTGACCGTGTTGAACGTGGATACTGCCGGCTGCGACTAGTTGGCATTGGAATTCACCTTGGGTATCGTTAACTTTACCCATCGCGCCTTCGGTAATGATGATGTCGCCGCCAGACTCGATATACGCCGACTCCACAAAGCCGTTAATGGTTACATCACCAGCGGCCTTGATTTGCATTTTCTCTGTAACATCGCCGTTTACCAATACTGCACCTTCGTAATTCACGTGCCCAGAGCCAACGTTCACGCCGCTACAAATGAAGGTGTCGTCGATGTTCATTATCTGGTCTCGGTATTTCGGCATACCAGAAATTGCAGACATTAATAAATTGGCGTCGTTGTCGGACACCACGGTGCCGCTGCCCATTTTAAAGTTGACCCATTCGCCCGCAACGGCTGGAATTTTATTTCCTTTGATATCGAAGCCAGAACGGCCCTGAGTTGGCTCGGTTCTTCTCAGAACAGGCGTGTTCACTTTAACGCAAATAACTTCGCCTAAATTACGCATGTCCACGCGCTCGCCATCACCCGTCTGGGGTTTTAACACCCTTTCAAGTGCGTTTGGCACTAGAGGAATAAACTTTGAGTTTTTGCCATTTCTAGCTGGTAGGCCTTTCGCGACAATTTGTTCTAGCACTATGCCTGGAGGAGACTGCCTTGCTTGGGTAAGCATAGATTCAATGGTTTTGGTGCTTAAGCCACGAATGATTCTGTTTTTTACTGCTAGAGATTTAACGGTACTTAATGAGGGAAGTTTACCGCCATAGGGTGTGGTCAGCACAAGGTTCGCCTGCATCCCATCCTCGGGAATGCGAAATTCAATTTCAGCATTTTTGCGTTCGCCAATGCGTTCCTGAACGACAGTGCTATCACCCGTCTTAAAATAATGATTAGCTGTATCACAGGCCGACTTTAACGCTTTTTCAGAAACATACAGCCGCTTAGTTTCACCGCTCTCTAGTTGCTTTCTTATTTCCCTACTATCAACTTCTGACGTGAAATCAGAAGGATTTAACTGTAAGTTAATGTAGGTTCTTGATTTGTCGAAGCTTATTGTTACGCCATTCATAACTTCTTTATTCCCTTGCGCACGTGTATTCTTTTTATCGGCGGCATCTATCGATTACTTGACGTTGACTTGTTCTCGGCCTGTCTATTTTTTTCATCTACTAATTTAAGGCGTTCTAAAACGCCCGTCAAAGGTTTTCGGCATATTGGTAAAGTGCGCGTAAAATGGCCTGCTTCTCAGGATTGTCGCTGTGTTCATGCGCCAGTGATTCCAACCGCATCATATAGTTTTCTAATGTGATTGAGCCGTGAAAAGCTGAATCAGTCAAGCGAGCTTGGCGATGATGCTGCCACCTGGTCATTTCATCTGCAGTCAGTGTATTAGGATAATTTCTAGCGCGGTATCGAAATAGCTGCTTTCTGAGCCCTTCGTGCTGTGTTTTTTCACTCAGAGTGGCTAAATCATCGGGCTGTGCTTCAATTACACGCTCACACCACCTTCTGTCTTCGTCATTAAGAAACCCACCACTATATAGCGCGTGATCTATATCCAGTTCACCACTTTGAATGTCGTCATCATAGACATCTACGATTTTAGTGGCCAGTTCGGGCATACTGGCAAGTACTTTGTAATTGTCTAAGCAGCGCTCGCGATCCAGTCCTAGTCGTGCGGCATTGTCTTCTGTCATTGCTTTAGCTGTGGTAATAAATGGCGAGCGGTTGACGTGAATGAGCTTAAGCCCTGGTCTTTCTAACGCATCGTCAAATGTATCTGACGGGGCATAAAGCGCCTGTCTAATCTCTTCTGGTGTGTCATTCACTAAACTGTCAATGTCATGCGATAAATCAATAGCGATAAATGCATTGTTGTTGGTTGGGTGCTTAGCCACAGGCATAACCCAAGTGCAACAGCCTTGAGAGGCAGGGAGTTTAGACGAGATATGAAGTAATACCGATGGTTTAGTGAGATCAATTTGCTGCATAACTGTTTGTTTACTGCGTAACGACAGCGCATAATCGAAAAGGCGAGGCTGCTTTTCTTTTATCAGTTTAGCAAGGGCTATTGTGGCGTAGACGTCACTCAAAGCATCGTGAGCGTTTTCGTGGCCAATATTATTAGCTGCAGTTAACGCCTCAAGTTTAAAGCTTGGTGCACCATCTTCTCGGCGTGGCCAATTAATACCATCGGGTCTCAGCGCATAGCACGCTCGCGCTAAATCGATTATATCCCAACGGCTATTGCCATTTCGCCATTCACGTGAATATGGGTCGTAAAAGTTTCTATAAAACAGGTAGCGGGAAACTTCATCGTCGAATCGGATACTATTAAAGCCCACACTACAGGTATTTGGCGTCGACATTTCCTGATAAATTCGCGCGGCGAAGTCAGCTTCGTTAGAACCGTCGCGAATGGTTTGCTGCGGTGTTATGCCGGTCACCAAACACGCTTCTGGATGTGGTAAATAATCATTCGCAATGGCGCTCATGATATTTATGGGTTTACCAATCACATTTAAATCCATATCAGTTCTTACTGCAGCGAATTGGCAGGGGAGATCTTTTTGTGGGCTGGTGCCAAAGGTTTCAAAATCGTGCCACAAAAATGTAGGTGCGTGCATAACCACTATTGCGATGTTAGAGAAATATTGATGGCAGTGTACACCGCGAGAAATTGAATACCAAATGCTGGCGTTAATATGAACAGTGATTTATTTGTTAGCCATCGGCAAGACTTAAAAAAAACGCGTTAATCATTGTCTTTTTTTGAGTATTTTGCGTTTTGATGTATCGCGCGAAACTTGCGCATTAACAAAATGATGACTAGCTTTAAGTTATCAAAATTTATACGGATATTGCCTGTTTGTCGTTCCTTAAATCCAGTTCATCCATCAGTGAAGCTAAGAGTACTTTAGGCTTAGCGTTAGTACTTGCAACAGTGCTTGTTGTACTTGTTGTTGGTTTGTTCGAAAGTAATATCAAAGCGACGGCTGAATCTCAAACTTTCACGGCATTAGAAGAGAGTGCCGCCAGTGCTGAAAATGCTGCAAACTCTCAGGTGAGAAAGTATATCAATGCGCTTAACTTTCTACATCAGACACCACCCATAAGCGGCATCGTCCGCGCGACTGAAAATGAAAACCTAGACCCCAAAGACGGTACGACGTTGGAACAGTGGAAGCAGCGACTAGAAACGATTTTCGTTGCTTTTATAGAAAATAACGAAGAAGTGGATCAATTAAGGATCATTCGAGCCAATGAGGATGGAAGTGAGTTTATTCGAGTGGAAAGAAACGGAGGAAGTGTTTTAGTAATTAAGGACAACGATTTACAACCTAAAGCAGCGAGAAGTTACTTCACAGAGAGTGTTAAGCGTAATAAGGGCGAGTTTTATATTTCAGATATCAATTTGAATCGTGAATATGGGAAGCTCGAGTTTCCTTATAAAAGCGTCATTCGCCTCTCTCTTCCAATCTTCAGCAGCTCTGGTGAGCGTTATGGTTTTATAATCATGAATGTAAACGCCCAGTTTCTACTGTCGCAAATGGAACAAACGCTTGTCGGCAATCAATTGTTATTTGTTACCGACAGTGAAGGCTTTTTTGTCAGTCATCCAGACAGTGATAAGTCCTTCTCCAGAGATTTAAATCCTATGGTGAATTGGGCGAGCGAATTCGAAAGCCCTTCGAAAATAGGTAGGGCTAAAATTAAACAGGCCGCACAGACAAACTCACCTTTGTATACGGTCACTCGTGCTTTTACGATAAATGGAAATCAGCAAACCGCCCCGTTTTTTCTTCATACGGCATTGTCTCAGTCAGAAGTGCTAGCCCTTATCAATGAGAAGAGGATTAGCGTTTACAGTGTAATTGGGGTAGTTACGCTAATTTTTGTAAGCGTTTTACTCTTCGTGCACCGTAGTAACAGTAAAAACATTGAGCTGGCTAAGGTGCGCGGTGAGTCCGTTGCTATTATCGCTATATCTAAAGATGCGATTTTTAGCGTAGATTCTGCTGGCGTGGTGAAAAGTTGGAATATGGCAGCGGAGTCACTTTTTGGGATCCCAAGCCAGCTTATTTTAAATCATCACTATTCGTCATTTGAGCAGCTTTCTCTATTAGGGCTTGAATCGGTTCTCACCAAAGGCGGAAAGCAAAGTACCTTTACAACCCCCTACATCGATGACGAAAAAGAAGAGCACACGCTACTCATAACCGCATCTACCATTTGGGGTGAACAATCACAGTTTTCAGGTGTTGCTGTTGTAATTCGAGATGTGACCGACGAACGAAAGGCAAAAGACGCGATAGAAAGGGTAAACCTGAAGCTTGAAGAAAAAGTGGTAAGCAGAACGAAAGAACTTGTTGAAGCTACGCAAGAGGCGCGAAAAGCGAGCAGTGTTAAAAGCTCTTTTATTTCCAATATCAGCCATGAAATGAGAACACCGTTAAACGGGGTAGTTGGCTCCTTGTCGCTACTTAAGTGTCAGCCCCTTAATGAGAAAGCTGAACAGCTTGTTTCCATGATGGAAATTAGCTGCAACAATCTCAGTGTGCTGATTAACGACGTTCTCGACTTGTCTAAAATTGAAGCGGGCAAGCTTGATATTAATAATCAATATTTTGATCCGCTTGCACTTATCGAGTCTATCGCCAAGGTCTTTGCCGTTAAGGCAGCTTCTAAAGGGTTACAGCTTCTTGTTGACACAACAGGTCTTCCCCCGGTGGAAATAAACTCAGATCCACACAGAATCAACCAAATTCTTAGTAATTTATTGAACAATGCTATTAAATTCACTGAAGAAGGGCATATAAAGCTACAAGCATCGTTAAGTGATGTAGATGCTGGGACACAACAGCTTCATTTCAGCGTATGTGACACGGGCGTAGGGATAGCACAAGAAAATCAGCCCAAATTGTTTACCGCGTTTACGCAGGCTGATGCATCTGTTGCTACCCAATACGGAGGTACCGGACTTGGCTTGTCTATCTGCAAGCAATTGAGCCAGCTTATGGGAGGAGACATTACGTTCAATTCTGAAGTGGACATAGGCAGCACCTTCTCATTTTTCGTTACTCTTCCTGAAACAACGTACGACAGCGCGTTCGAGCATAAAATGGCGGTGGAAAACGAAAGTATGCTGCTTAACGGGATCACAATTGGTGTTTCTGCAAGTTATCCACCTTTAGAAGAAAACATCTGTTGTTTAGCCTTACACGTCGGTGCAGAGCCGCAAGTATTAGGTAAGCATTCTGAATTAGGAACAGTACCTTGGACGCAATTTAATGCCATTATTGTGGACGAGGCCAGCTCACTCATTCGTGAGCTAGATGATATATGGCAGGCACAAGCTGCCACTAAAGACGCGGGTTCGTTACCTGTGGTTTATATTCTTCAAAAACTAGAAGGGACACCTTTCCACTTCAATCACCTTGTGCCGCTTTACTTGCCAAAGCCATTATTCAGGTCGAGTTTTGCAATTGTCCAACAAGGGTTAGACGCTGCGCTGTCGGGATATACATTAAGCCAGTCAGATATCTCATCAGGTAAAGGGAAAGCTGAGGACATCTCAGACGATGAAGGGGCAGCAGACGATACTGAGCAGCAATTGTCTATTGAGAATGCCAACTTATTGATAGTTGATGACAATATGATCAATCGCGAGGTGGCGAAGGGAGTGCTGGAAAGTTTACCTGTTAAATTGTTTACCTGCAGCGATGGTGAGGAAGTCGTGGCGTTCTTGACGAAATGTGAAAGCAAAGGCCGCAGAATTCACAGCATATTGATGGATTGCCAGATGCCTAATATGAATGGTTATGACGCTACCCGAGCCATACGAGAAGGTAAGGCAGGAGCGATGCACAAAGATGTACCTATAATTGCCATGACAGCCAATGCCATGCTCGGCGAAAAAGAGAAATGTTTGGAGGCAGGTATGGACGACTTTGCGACAAAGCCTGTCATGGCCGATGTACTTATTCCTAAAGTGAAACAATGGATAGTGCATCAAATAACGGCATTAGCAAGTGCAGAGCTTAACGATACTGATACGAGGTCAGGTACCGGAATTACTGCCAGCGAACCTCCACTGGTTTACAGTTTGTTGAGTGCCATCTCAAAAGAAATGGACTGCGACACGCTATCGCATTCAAGAACAGAGGCTCAGTCAAGTAAAGAGTCTGAAGTAGAAATAGCCCCCACGTTAAAAAACGCGAAAATAGCTAATGATATCGCCGCTCGCGAGGGCTCGGAGAAGGAGGCTGAAATTGATAACGTCAATCAAACTCAAGCTGATGAAAACAATTCAGAGGGGCTTGATGGATGTTGGGAAAAAGACGATGCCATTGCTCGGATAATGGGCGATAAAGCGCTATTTTCCCGTGTCTGCGACCTGTATTCCAGAAGCGCGCCTGACAAGCTTAAATTACTGCAGCAGGCTATTGATAGTCGAGACTTCGAAAAGGTTCAGGTGCTTTCATTGAAGCTCAAAGGTATGTCTGCAGATATTGGTGCCGTACAGTTACAACGAGACTTTGAGAGCTTATGGGAATTGTCAAAGGCGAAAAAGTGGGAAGACGCTGAAGCGCTACTCCCTTCCATCACCGATGATCTTAATACTTTCTTAGAGATCCTCGAGGTAGCCTAGCCTACCTAAGCTAATTGTGTCATCTTACGTCTAAGGTCGCGTAAAAATCGCATCAACAGAGCGCGTTGAATTGATTCTAGAAATCTGTACTCAAACCATCTCCCAGATTATGCGCGCACGTAAAACGTAGCTATTAGGAGTAAAGCTTTTGAACCCATCTCGTATTTTTCGCCAGCCGAATAAAGTTCGACATGCACTGTATGCAATAGGCGCGCTTGCTGCAACGTTTGCCATTACGAGTGTTCCCGCATTAGCGGGTGATTCCAAACAATTAGGAAAAACACCCGTAGCTATCGCTATTCATGGCGGAGCAGGAACCATTTTAAAATCATCGATGACGCCAGAAAAAGAAGCGGACTATAAAAGCGTATTAACCCAAGCGGTGCAGCATGGCTACGCCTTGTTGCAGAAAGGCGAAAAAGGTGAAGTGGCGGTAGTAGAAACCATCAAAATTCTTGAAAGCTCGCCGTTGTTTAATGCTGGCATCGGTGCGGTATATACCTTCGACGGTGAGCACGAGCTTGATGCGTCGATAATGCACGGCGGCAGTAAAAATGCAGGTGCTGTTGCGGGGGTGAAAACAATAAGAAGCCCAATAGAGGCTGCGTTATTGGTAATGAATGAGTCTCCACACGTTATGCTTTCAGGGAGAGGCGCTGAAGATTACGCAAAAGAAAACGGCCTTGAACAGGTAGACAACACCGTTTTTGATACCGAGTTTCGCAAGCAAGCTTTAGATAAAGCGAAAGCACGTATGCAGCAGGTCTCGAGTGGTTACGGTTCGCAGCAAGGCAATGAGCGCTTTGGCACAGTTGGAGCCGTAGTATTGGATCAAGGAGGCAACATTGTCGCGGGAACATCCACTGGCGGAATGACGGCTAAACGGTATGGACGTATTGGAGACTCGCCTGTTATTGGAGCGGGGACCTATGCCGACAATGAAAGCTGCGCGGTATCGGCCACAGGACATGGTGAATATTTTATTCGATACAACGTGGCAGCAGATATTTGTGCGCGAATGAAGTACCAGGGTTTAACGTTAAACGACGCTGCGAACACTGTAGTTAACGACGTACTTGTAAAAGCCGGTGGCGATGGCGGTGTGATTGCTATTGACGCTAAAGGTAACGTCGCTATGCCTTTCAATTCTGCGGGGATGTACCGCGCTAGTGTTGACATAAATGGTAAAGTTAAAGTGGCAATTTACAAGGACTGATCACTGAAAAACTATTTGTTATTTTAATGTTAAATGTGCTGGCTTGTATGCAACGAAACGTCTAATCTTAAAGTGTGGGGGAAAATTGCTTTCACATGTGGTTAAAAATAATTGAAGTGCCGTAACGCCAATTAAGTCGCAGTATCGGTCACATTAGGCGCCACGGCTGGAGAATTGAAAATGGAATCGTTGCAAGTCAGTGATTATATGAATACTCACCCAGTGAAGCTTAATGTCGATATGCCCGTTGCGCAGGCTGTCGAAGTGTTATTAGCCAGTGGGCAGAGTGGTGGTCCGGTACTCGATAGCAAAGGCAGAGTGGTGGGCTTTTTGTCTGAGCAAGACTGTATCGCTCAAATGATTGCGTCAAGCTACTATCGCGAACAAATTTGTAGAGTAGGGGAAATCATGAAAACCCCTGTGATTTCTATCAAACCTTATATGTCGGTAATAGAGTTAGCGCAGTTGCTGTTAAAGGAAAAGCCGAGAGTTTACCCCATTGTTGATGATGACGGGGTACTGTTAGGCTCAATTAATCGAACGGCAGTGCTACGGGCTATTGATGTTCAATTAAATGATGGATACCAGCGCGCGGGCTAGACTAACGCACTTTAATTTAGCTTGGTAGGATCTAGCGCTGCAGGTAGCGTAATGAATGAAGGTGCGGCGCTGGGTTAGAAAGGCCAGAAGCTGGTGCGGCACCATGCATTTATCATATACCAGAAAGGAGGCGTTAACTTGCTTAACGCCTCCTTCTTATTTACTTTTCGTATTATTTGTTACATGTGTGAGTGGTGTTCACGCTTGGCGCTCGCTAATTTTCTGATCGCATCTTTAAGTGAAGCACCAGCAACTAGCTTAAAGTTTTGGGTTTCACTAGGCATAACGTTTCTTCCATCTTGTACTACCCAAAGCCCTTCGGTGAACCTTCCTCCCAAGTTAGCGTTGGTTACATCAAGCCCATCTGTTTCCGACACGCCGTCAATTTGCGTGGCTTTATCTGCCGTAATTTGAACAAGACCCATAAGTTTCAAGACTTCAGGGTTCTCATTGTGTACGTGATAGATAGCATAGCTGTTATTACCCTGACTCGATGCGATTAGGTAAGTTTGTGCATCTACATTAAACAGTGCCAAACCTTCTACATCAGCTTCTACCGGGGCTTCTATCTCTGCGATGAACTGAGGCTGATTGCTGTTTGTTGTTATATCCAGGGCCCAGATACCAGCACCTTCCTCACCTAAGTATGCCGTGCTCGTTTTAGTATCCACAACACATCCTTCTGGCTGTGAGGGCAGTGAAAAGGACTGTGTTAAATGTCCATCAACAGCTTTGTCTGGAGCGATAGACACGCTATATCGTTCGAAGCGGCCACTGGTGTCGTTAGCAAATACATGAGCTATTCCGCCTGACACAAACAGGCACATGCCGTATATATCATTGAGTGTAGTGCTTATGTGGCCAAGTTGAGTCATATGACCGCGTTTATCTATTTCAAATACAGACAAACTGTTATTCGACCGGTTTGATGCCACTGCGATATCGATAAGTGGCGTATCGCTTTGCTGAGCTTTGGTTTGTGTCACAGATACCTTGTATCCCACATCAACGTTATTCACTCTGCCAACAAGAAGGCTTTGCACTAGCTTGCCGGCTAAGTCATAGCTATTTAATGCGCCTTTTTTGTCGGTGCCGATTATGCGGCTTTGTGAAGCGCTGTGCGAGTTGACCCAAATGGCAGGGTCGTCAGCGGCGTCGCCATGATTTTCCACTGGGTCAGTTTCAACATCGGGTTTAACCTTGATAGTTAGGTTTGCATGTTGGGAAGCGCTGTTATTTGTATACGCCTTCTCCATGTAATTTTCTTTTGGCGAGGCAGCTTTAAAATCGGTGCCGCATTGTCGATGAAGTAAAGCTGCGCTTAGTTTTGAGGGAAGCTCGGCAGAAAACACGTCGCCTGAATCATCATCGTCAACAACAAGAGAAATATGCGTGCCTTCTTCACTTAACGACAGATGAATGAATTCAGGCTGAATAAAAGTAGACTTGTCGGTTGCTTTTAATTGGCGATCTGCTGAGTTACTTTCGTTCGCCGTATTTATTAGCGAGACAAATTGCGTAAGACATGGTGCTTTGAGCCATATCCCGCTGGCATCCGGACTCGCCCAGGCAGCGATATCCACGCCATCTACCGTCGTTGAAGATAGGGTGGCTACACCTTCAATGGCAACATCTTGATCGTGAAAAATAAGGGTTTTTGCTAGCTCACTTTCAATATCGGTATCTAATTGCCACACACCGGCAAATTCGTCAGCAAGGTATAGCGTTTCGGTGTTGGCATTTATCGCGCAACTTTTAATGCCTGGACCTATCGCAAAGTCTCTAAGCGATAAAAAGCGCCCGTTGTAAAATTCATACTGATTCAATGTGCCTGTCGCATCGATATTAACAATTTGCAGTTCGCCAGCGCTTGATGTTGTAGCACAAATGGCTTCAGAACCTTTGGTCAACTGGGTTTGCGGTTGGTAAACCCCAAGAGACGCGGCGTTAATGCGATACACCTCTATGTACTGGGTGTTGTTATTGAACACTACTAAAGACACCCATTGTCTTGAATTAGATTCCACAACTTCGGCACGTGCTAAGGTGTAATGTCCCGCAATGAAGTGTTTTTTTCCTTCAGAGTTACTTAGTGAAATACCTTTATGTTCGTTAACATTAATGTTGATAGCGTGGGTGTCATCGTAAACTTTATGTTTGTTGTTGGCGCGGGCGTCCTTGCTAGTGTTGTTAGCATGGGTGTCTTTGTAAGCGTCTTTGTAAGCGCTTTTGGTGTTGGAATGGTTGGCGTGCGTTTGGTAATGCAGAGTCAGGCCTAAACCCTTTTTTAGCTTTGTTAGCGGTAATGCGATGTCTTGGCTTTCTGCTTTTACTAGCTGGCTTTCGCTGTGCGCTAACTTGATATTTGCACTGGTATCTGCGCTGGTATTAGTATCGTGAGAGGCTGCGCAACCGAACAAAGTCAAAAGTGTGCTTGAAAGTGCCGCTGTGGTAAATTTGGTTTTAAAAACTGTTTTGGTGTGACGCTGATTGGTCATTGTTGTTATTGTCCTGAAACTTACTGAGATCAAACCATGCATGGCGCATCGACTAAAACATGGCTTACAGATTATTAAGAGCAGGTTTGAAGGCCAAATTACCTACGGCCTTCAAACCCGATAATTAACTTTCGATATACCTGCCTAGTTAAGCTGCCAAGTAAAGCCAAGTTCGAACGTGCGGCCGTATTCTTCATACTGCGCGTTTTGGTTGCGCGTATCGAAATAGTTGTAGAAAGGTTCGTCACCTAAGTTGATGCCGTTGAAATACACCTGCATGCTGTCGTTGATGTAGTAGCGCGCCATGAAATCAACCTGTACGTGGTCGTCTTCAAATCTGAGCATGTCACCATCAATCTCTTCGAAATTGTCGCTTTTATAGGTGGTGGCTAGACGTACACTGAAGTCATTCGCTTCGTACCCAATGGTGATGTTGCCAATACTGTCTGATTGATTTGGTAACTGGGTTTCAAATTTTTCGCCATCTAAGAAGGTAGTCGCTTCAGAATCAGTAAAAGTAGCATTGGCGGAAACAATAAAACCGTTATTGAAAGCTTTCACCCAAGAAAGTTCTAAGCCGGTTAAATCGGCAGAGTCGCCGTTAATTGGCTGTATGACCTCTTCAAAACCTTCCCAACCGGTTGTACCTGCAACATCAGCGTACACAACGAAGTTATCGATATTCTTGTAGAACAGCCCTGCTGAAACTACACCAATGTCACCTGGATAGTATTCAATCGACAAATCAACGTTTTGTGCTTCGTATGGCTGAAGGTCAGGGTTGCCAACTTCCGCCTCTCGTTCGGTCACAAATACGCCATCATCTTCTTCCGTTTTACTCTCGATGATTTGAAATGCCGCTACATCTTCAAATTTTGGTCTTGAAATAGTTTGGGTGTAGGCAGCGCGAAGCTGAAGTTTATCTGAAACGGTGTATCTGGCATTTACACTGGGTAACCAATGATCGTAGTCGCGCTCCACTTCCCACGGCGTATTTAGCACTTCTTCCACGTCGGTTTCTTCGTTTTCTACAAGCTCTACTCGCATACCCGATGTAGAAAAGTCAGTACGCTCATAGCGAACCCCTGCTACCAAATGAAGTTTATTTATATCTACGCTGCCCATGATATAAGCGGCAAAAATATCCTCTTCATTCACATAGGTCGCGCCACGAGATTCTACTTCAGAATTTAGGCTGTCTAATTCCAAGCTCTCGCGGTTTTCGTTAAAGTAGTTGCGCATTTCACTTCGATTAAGCCCAGGCCCAAAGTTATCAAGAGAGTAGTCTGGACTGGCAGCTCCGAATTGCGAAGCGTCTAGGTCGTCGAATTCTCCATCAAAAATAGCGATGCTGCTGTTGCGGTCTTTTTCTCGGCTTCGATATTTCGAGCCAATTTTTAACTCACCGATATAGCCACCAAGGTTGATGGGGCGGGCGGCGTCGAATTTAATACTGGTTTCGGTATCTTTCGTGTAGTTATCTTCAAAGCTGATCTCATCGACTTCATAGGTTGATAAGTCCATGGCATCAGCGTTTTGTGACACGGTTGGACGCATAGTATTTAAGTCTGCGTCGATACTGTCATTTTCGGTTTTGAATACGTAATACAGTGCATCTGGCTCGTCTTCATCAGACTTTGCATAACCGAGCTGCCAGTTTGCTTTCCAGGTATCCAATTGGTGTTCACCACCAAGCGCCACAGTAAAAATACTCTGGCTTTCAAAGCGGTCTTTACTTTCTCTTTCTATTTCTGAGTCTTCGCCATCGAACGTGAATATATTACCTTGACGGTATTCGTCGTCAGAAAACTCACTGTAAAGTGTGCGAAGAAAGTATTGGTTGTTGAAGTCAGGACGAAAATCGATATTTAACGCACTCCCCAAACGTTCGCGAGTGATCGTGTAGTGACGTTGCTCAAGCTCATCGTCACCGTTACTTTCAACATTGTCTGAACCAAAATCTCGGTCAAAGTAGGAAATGGCGCCAGCCACCCCCCATTCAGGGGAAAGCTTCTTGGTAAACGTACCAGAAAGCTTTGGACTGGTTTCATCGCGTAAATCATTTTGACTGGCTTGCACGGTAATGCTCGCGGTATCACGAGCCTTATCAAACGCACTCACGCTTTTCACCGCGACTGAACCACCAATGGCGTCTCCGTCCATGTCGGGAGTTACCGATTTAGACACCTCTAACGTTTGGATGAGTTCAGAGGGAATAACGTCAAGGGCTACTGAACGTACGCCTGATTCAGGCGAGGGAATATTCAAGCCGTTAATGGTTACGTTATTCAAGTTGGGGTCGATACCGCGTATGCCGACGAAACGACCTTCACCCTGATCTCGCTCAATCGACAAGCCAGGTAAACGCTGTAACGACTCAGCAGCATTTTGGTCTGGAAATTGTCCAATGGCATCTGCGGATACAATAGACGAAATACGATCTGACGTTCGCTGCTGGTTTATGGCACTTGCCTGACCGCTTCGTTGACCACGCACCAAGATCTCATCGATAGTATCGCCGCTGCCAAACTCCACGGCTGCGCGCGCAATGCCGTTGTCTGTCACTTTTATCGCTTGCGTAACCGTTTCCTCACCAAGATAAGAAATTTCTAGCGTGTAAGTACCCTCTGGAATAGAGGGAAACCGAAATGTACCGTCTGTGCCTGCTTCAGTAACTAGTCCTAATTCTTTAAGCTTAATTTGAGCACCGGTATAGCTGCGCGTCTGTGCGGCATCTTTTACTGAACCGATAATTACGCCATCAGCAGCTGAAGCAGGTGTAGCGACGCTAAGGCCCATTGCCGCTATGCAGGCAAGTGTTAGAGAAGAGTACGCGGTTTTAATTTTCATTTATTTTCCAATTAATTAAGCAGTAAAAAGGCGTTTTGAATAAGTGCTAAGTAAGTGAATGGGTACCCTAAGAATCCTGCATGACAGTTATATGACGATTTGATGGAACAAGCGGTACACAATCGGTAATTGTCGCCTATTTGCAATTGGCTGAGCTAAATTGACCCTTGCTTAAATTACTGATTTTGTTTGGTTTGTGTGTCTCTTTTTATGCTCCTAAAGTTCGCTGCCATCAAGATGTCACATTGCTGAGCCAAACTGACCCTCGACAGTTTCATCAGATTTGGGCAAGACTCTCGTTTTGTTATAAACGCTGGCGGTGGCCGGACTAACGCGTGATGTATCCAATTCAAGAGATTTCCAAAGAGAGCACTATGTTTACCTTTACAAATTCAACACAATTTAGGCATCACAAGCTTTGGCTAGCATTTACATTTTGCGTAGTGGCGTTAGCGGTTTGTTTAGCTTTTATGTTTGGCAATGCAAAAGAAAGCACCGTGATATCAGGCCTCGATATTGTGGGGGAGGGAAGCATTGCTTTTTTAACTTTGGCGTGGATGCTAGCTGCGCTTGCCAGCCGTCCTCCAGGTAAAGTAACGAGCCTTCTCACGATAGGGCTCGGCTTCTTTCTATTTTCAGTTAGTTTAGATTTTTTGGATGAGTTTTTTCATTATCCTGAAGAGGCTTATTGGCTTAGCATGATTGAGTCTTATCCTGCGGCTGTGGGTATGGTAGTAATGACCGCGGCACTGTATCAGTGGCATCTAGAGCAGCGCGCGTTAAATTTGCAATTACGACGCAGAGAATGGGACTTTCGCGATCACGATGCTATCGATCCCATCACTCAGCTTTACCGCGCAGAGTATTGGAAAACACAAATTAATAAATTACAGCAATCTGGCAAGTCAGCTGTCATCGCCATTATCGATATCAATAACTTCTCTTTGTTCAATCAAAAACATGGGTATACAGAAGGCGATAGGTATCTGCACGATATTGCGCAGTTGGTTATCATGAATTTGCGTCAGCAAGATTTAGCGTGCCGTTATGCCGGTGATAGGTTTGCTATTTTGATGCCAGACGTCTCGCCCATGCAGGCTGACGTTATCCTCAACGATATCAAAGTGAGCATTCAGCACCTTGCGTTTAGACACAGCCAAAATGCAAACGCCATTTACACCACCGCTCGCAGTACTCAAGTGACCTTGTTACCTAACCAACGCCTTGCGACAGTGCTTAACACCATGCTCTTAGAACTTGAACGTGCCCATGATAGCGCAGCGTAATTAGGCCGGTTTGATCAGTGTATTTGGCGAAAGTAATTGGTAGGGGTAACCGGTGAAGATGAATGAAGATGCCTGCAGCGAGTAACTTATGGATTTAATGTTACCAAGACTAATCGCACTACGAGATTCTGCTGACGAAGAGAAAGCTGCAGGAGCTCAGCGTCGTTATTTAACAGGTCTATCTGGCGTGGGTGTCTCTGTAAATGGCGGTGCTGATGGGCTTGGCGTGGGTGTCTCTGTAAATGGCGCTCTAAAAGTTGATGCTAAAGCGCTTGGCATGGGTGTCATCGATAGTGCTGGTAGTGCTCATGTAGTGATGTCTAGCCAAGATAAAGTAATAGTTGGGTATTGGTTAGTGAGGGCAGCACTTAATGTGGCGCTCTCTCGTGGTGCGAATAAAAATAAGCTCTTGCGCGGTACAGGTATTTTTGAAGATGCGTTGCAACACCAATCACTACTAAGCACAAAGCAATACTCATCGCTGTTAGTGAACGTTCAAAGCCAGGCGAGAGGCGGCGACGTTAGTTTTTTGCTGGGGGGCGCTTTCGCCTCGCAGTGGCTATCTAGTCCACTTAATGCGCTCAAAGCATGTGAAAATGTAGAGCAGCTACTTTTACAGCTGACTCAACGCCAAACATACCGGTGGTGTAGCCTACCGCTCTGTCAGTTTCAGCGTTTTGAAAACGCCGACCAAATAATGTTAGTGCCTCAGTTTACAGGGGTAAGCAGCAAACAGCTTCAGTTCTCCATTGAAATGGCATTCGCAAGCGTTGTTGCACTTATGAAAAGTATAGCGAATAAGCGAATTCGTTTATCTTTCTCTTTTACCGAGAGTCGACCAAGAAATATTGCTGATTACGAAACCCACCTTGGGCTTAAGTTATCGTTTAATCGCGCTTTTAACAGTATTTGCATTGAGAAAGACGTATTACGCCAACCTTTGAAGCTAACAGCTCAGTCGGATTGTTCTGCTGAATCACATGTTTCTCTGGAAGGTGTCGTTAGTAATAGCGCAACGCAAACAAAAGAAGGGGTTTCTATTGAATTGCAAAACCGCTTGTCTTTGCCTGATTTTGTGAGGCGTTATGTTTATGCATCCTCCAACACACAGGCAGCAAATATCGGATTACCTGAATTAGCGGAAGCCTTAAACGTCAGCGTGGCTACGCTAAAGCGGAAACTAAAAGAGTACGGCACTAGCTATCGCGCGCTCTGCGAGGAAGTACAGCGCAATCATGCACTTTTACTTCTTTCGGTGCACAAAGTGAGTAACGAGACGGCGGCCAATGCAATGGGCATTAACGATTTACCTAACTTTCGACGAACGGTAAAACGGCTCACAGGTAAAACCCCTAGCGAGCTTAGAATTTAACGTGAATGACTGATAGCGCCTGTCCATATTTCTACGTAACAGAGCTATGCCACACACTTATGCCAAACATTTATGCAACACAGCTATGAAAAATAGCTAGGCGGCAGTCGCGTTCTACGGCTAAATGGTTGTAGCTTCACTCCTGTAATAACTCGAAATCTAATCGTAGCGTCTGGCACAGTACAGATGAGTTAATTATTGGAAAGTAAATTTCTTTTCAATGCTTTAAAAACCTTTTATCCTTTGCAGCTTTAGCTTTTCACCGTTCAAGACCGTCAAAATATGGTTTCGTTGAAGCTTTTTCTTGCGCATTCGCAACCGGCAGGTGGCTTTTCCGCGTAGCCTTTAAACTGTTGCTAGCAGGCAATAAAACCCAAAAAGAGAGTTTTCTGTGCACGAAAATAAAGACATTGCACCAAATTCTATTGCACCTAACCCGCTAGGTTTAACGCCTATTTTGCTTTTTGTGATCCTTGTTGTGGTAACCGGCATTACTACAAACGACATCACTGCGATGCCTATTTTGGTTGCGTTTTTTATCAGCGCTGGCTATGGGCTATGTTTAAACCCGAAAGGGAAAAAGGTCAGCTTCTCTGAAAAAGTACAAACGTTTTGTAAAGGCGGTGGCGATAAAAACATTATTCTCTTGGTGCTTATTTTCCTGTTAGCTGGTGCATTTTATGCGGTGACTATTGATATTGGCGCTCGGGATGCCACGGTGAATATGGCACTTCAATTTGTGCCTTCTGCACTTATATTGCCAGGTCTGTTTTTGATCTGCTGTTTCATATCATTTTCAATGGGCACGTCCATGGGCACCATTACCGCGCTCTCGCCCATAGGTGCAGGTCTTGCCACAAGTTTAGGGCTGCCGGTGGAAATGGCGCTGGGTATTGTGGTGGGGGGCGCAATGTTCGGTGATAACCTCTCGTTTGTTTCAGACACCACCATTGCCGCAACCCGTACCCAAGGCGTTCAGCTAAAAGACAAGTTCAAGGCAAACTTAATGGTTGCTGTGCCGGCATGCATCGTCACCATGGCGTTGCTGCTTATGGTAGATGTTGATACTTCTGGCATCGTTGAAGGCGGCAGCTACGATTTTTGGCGCATAGTGCCTTACTTGTGCATTATCGCTTTTGCGCTAACAGGGTTTAACGTCATTAGCGTACTTGCAGTGGGTATTGCCAGTGCCTGCGTAGTAGGCTTGCTACAAGGCAGCTTTACGCCACTTTCAATGATGCAGAGCATCCAAAAAGGGATGGGCTGGATGCAAGACTTAGCGATGATCGCTATAACCATAGGCGGTATTGTGGCGCTTATGCACGCTAACGGCGGTATAACATGGTTAATCGAGCGCTTAACTCGTAAGGTCACGTCAAAGAAAGGCGCTGAGTTCAGTATTGCTGGTTTGGTTAGCTTTTTGGACATTACAACGGCGAACAACACTATTGCGATTGTTACCGCAGGTCCAATTGCTAAAGACTTAAATGAAAAATACGGTGTTGACCCTCGTCGTACCGCATCACTTTTGGATATCTTTTCGTGCAGTTTCCAAGGTTTAGTCCCTTACGGTGCGCAGCTTTTAAGTGCCGCGGCCGTAGTAGGTATTTCACCGTTAGCTATTACACCGTACTGCTGGTATCCCATGCTGATTTTCGTGTTTGGTGTGGCGGCCATTTGGTTCGGTTTTCCCCGTTTTAAAACGCCCCAAGACGATGAATTAACCCAAAGCGCTTAAATTCTCGTAACGCTTAACACGCTGGCTTTTTAGGGCGGTATCTTCTAGGATCACCGCCCGAATTTTATTGATGATTAGAAACACGCTTTAGGATGTCACTTTGTCTTCAACACTTGCAATAAAACCTCTTTACAACAAACTAGATGATTGTTTGAGCGCAGATAAATTTCGCTTGAAGCGCCGCATTACACAGCTTGCACAAAAAGTGAATGATAAATCTGGTGTTGAAGGAAAAGGCGCGGAGAAAAAAGCTGCTAATCCCAAAGTTTCAAAACGTAACAGCGCGGTTAGCGAAGAAAGCTTAAAAGCGCAGTTTGAAAAACTTGAAGGCGACATCGATGCATCGGTAGAAAAGCGTAACTGGCGTAAAGACAACCTACCCAAAGTTGAATACCCACCGCTGCCAGTTAGCGATAAAAAAGAAGATATCAAAGAAGCGATTGCGAATAACCAAGTGGTTATCGTTGCGGGTGAGACTGGGTCGGGTAAAACTACGCAGCTACCTAAGATATGCTTAGAGTTAGGTCGCGGTGTAAATGGCATGATAGCCCACACCCAGCCAAGACGATTAGCGGCGCGAAGTGTAGCCACCCGTATAGCCGAAGAGCTCAACACGCCGCTTGGCGAAAAGGTGGGTTTTAAAATTCGCTTTAGCGATCAGGTAAGCGAGCGAAGCTACGTTAAGCTTATGACCGACGGTATGCTGCTAGCTGAAATGCAGCAAGACCGCTTTTTAAATCAATACGATACTATCATCATCGATGAAGCCCACGAGCGAAGCCTTAATATCGACTTTTTGTTAGGCTATTTGCGTCAGCTTTTAGATAAGCGCCCTGATTTAAAACTCATCATAACATCAGCTACTATCGACCCAGAGCGATTCTCTAAGCATTTTAATAATGCGCCTATTATCGAAGTGAGCGGACGTACCTATCCGGTAGAAATTCGCTACCACGCGCCAGAAGACAATGATGACGATATTGATCAAAGCGACGCCATCGTAAATGCTGTCGACGAGCTAATGCGTGAAGCACCGGGCGATATCTTAGTGTTCTTAAGCGGGGAGCGCGAGATACGCGACACCCAAGATGCTTTGAGCAAACAGCATTATCGCAACACTGAAATTGTTCCGCTGTATGCGAGGTTGTCGGCGGCAGAGCAAAACCGCATATTTCAGTTTCACAGCGGTAGGCGCATTGTACTTGCCACCAACGTGGCAGAGACCTCGCTCACGGTCCCCGGCATTAAATACGTCATTGACCCGGGCTTTGCCCGTATTTCACGCTACAGCGCTAGAAGTAAAGTACAGCGTTTACCTATTGAGCCCATCTCTCAAGCGTCAGCGAATCAGCGAGCAGGGCGATGCGGCCGTGTGTCAGACGGTATTTGTATTCGTCTTTATAGTGAAGATGACTATTTAGGCCGCCCAGAATTTACCGACCCAGAGATCCTACGAACCAACTTAGCGTCGGTTATTTTGCAAATGCTTGCTTTAGGGTTAGGCGATATCGCTGCGTTTCCATTTGTTCAGCCGCCTGATAACCGCAATATCAACGACGGTTTCCGTTTACTTGAAGAAATTCAAGCTATTGCGAAAGGCAAAGATAACCGGAAAACCAAGCAAAGCGGCAAAATGCAGCTTACTCCGTTAGGTCGTCAAGTAGCTCGTTTGCCTATCGACCCTCGCTATGCACGCATGGTGATTGAAGCCGAGCGCACTAATGCGCTAAGCGAAGTCATGGTGATTGCAGCGGGGCTCTCAATTCAGGATCCGCGTGAGCGCCCACAGGAAAAACGCCAGCAAGCAGACGAGAAGCACAGCGAATACCACGATAAAGATTCTGACTTTATCAGTCTTTACAACTTGTGGGTGGCGTTTAGAGAGCAGCAAAACGCACTCAGTCAAAACCAATTGCGCAAATGGTGTAAGCAAAACTTCATCAACTATTTACGTATGCGTGAGTGGCAGGACATTGTCAGCCAACTTAAAAAGTCTATTGCTGAGCTGGGCTTTGGCATTTCAAAACAAGAAGCCGACTATCAGGCTATTCACCAAGCCATCGCCAGCGGCTTGCTGTCTCACATGGGCTTTAAAGATAAAGAACGGGAGTATATGGGCTCGCGTAATTCGCGCTTTCTTATTTTCCCAGGTTCGGGATTATCAAAATCTCAGCCAAAATGGGTAATGGCAGCTGAGCTTGTAGAAACCTCTAAGCTATTTGCTCGTATGGTGGCAAAAATAGACCCAACATGGGTAGAGCCTTTGGCCGAGCATGTTGTGCAACGAAGCTATTCAGAGCCCCATTGGTCTAAAAAGCGCGGCGCGGTGATTGCCTTTGAAAAGGTTACTTTGTTCGGGCTACCCATAGTGATGAAGCGTGCGAAGGTTTATAGCCTTATCGACCCGCCAATTTGCCACGAACTATTTATCCGCGAAGCGTTAGTTGAGGGCAATACTAAGCTCAATTACAGCTTCTTACAGGAAAATCAGGCGCTGCTTGAACAAGCTGATGAATTTGAACAAAAGACCCGTCGTCGCGATTTGATAGTCGATGATGAAGAACTGGTAAGCTTTTACGCCAAGCGCATTCCGGTTGAAGCCAATAACGACGCGGCGTTTAAGAAGTGGTTTAAGCAACACGGAAGCAACGACAGTTTAACGTTTAAAGAAGAAGACGTATATCGCCAGCAGCCTGGGCAGTCGGTAGCAAACGCATTTCCTGATGTATGGCGCCAAGGCAATATTACGCTGCCGCTTCGCTATAACTTCGAACCTAACGCTGAAGACGATGGCGTAACTGTGGTGATTCCGCTGCCTGTGCTTAACCAAGTCGACAATATAGGTTTTGATTGGCTGGTGCCGGGGCTAAGACACGATCTAATTGTGGGTTTAATTAAAACCTTGCCTAAACGCTTGCGTCGTAACTTTGTGCCTGCGCCTAATTTTGCTGAGGCGTGCCTTGCTGATATCAGTGAAACAGATAAGAACAACCGTCCGGTGCCGCTGCTTGAAGCTGTAACCGATAAGTTACGCAAAATGACGGGTGTAATTATTGAAAGCGAAGAGTGGAATTTAGATCAGCTTGATAAGCATTTGAAAATGCACTTTGCGGTAGTTAACGACAACGGTAATGATATTGCTAAAGGTGACGACCTGCACGCGCTTAAACAACAGTGTGCAGGGCAGGTGAAACAAACCTTTGAGAAAGCCGCAACACCGGAGTTAGAGCGAAATAACATAGAACAATGGGATTTCGAAAGCTTGCCAGAAACCTTCGTGCAGAAAGTAGGCGGGTTTGAAGTTCAGGCGTTTCCGGCTCTGGTGCAAAAGGGTGATAAGGTAGATATTGCGTTAATTGAGGAGGCGGATAAAGCCCAAGTGCTGCATAAGCAGGGCGTGAATGTCTTGATTAAAAACGCGATGCCGTCGCCGCTTAATTATTTGCAAAGCAAATTACCGAATAAAGCCAAACTGGGTTTGTATTTCAATCCATTTGGACAAGTGAAAGCGCTAATTGATGATTGTATTTTTGCGGGTATCGACGCCATCGTCAGTGATTACTGCAAAACCAATAACACCGACATTCGCAGCAAAGCCGATTTTGAAGCCTGTTTAGAGATTGCTCGTGCAAACATTAATGACAGAGTGTTAGAGATTGCCAAACAAGTGGAGCAGGGGCTTACCCTCGCGCACCAGTGCCAGAAGCAAATGAAAGGTAACGTGCCGCTGACGATGATAAATGCCTTAGGAGACTGTAAAGCCCACTTGGCATCGTTAGTTTTTCCTGGTTTTGTTTCTGAAATTGGCGAGAGCAGATTAGATGATTGGAATCGTTACATTAAAGGTTTAGCGCGTCGGCTAGAGAAGCTCCCCATTGATCCCAACAAAGACAGAATGCATCAGGTCACGGTAGAAAAGTCGATTAAAGAATGGGAAAAGGCGTGCAGCAAATACCCCATAGGTAAAGTACCTCAAGCTCTTAATGATGTGCGCTGGATGATAGAAGAATTACGGGTTTCGTTGTTTGCGCAGCAGCTTGGTACGGCTTATCCCATTTCGGCTAAGCGTATCACTTTGCACCTCGCTGACTTTTAAAAAAGGGCGTTAGGTGTAAGGTAGCATCAATGAGCTAGGCTAGGGCATGCGGGCACATATTTGTTATCGCAAACAAAACAGCGGGCAGAAACGGCTGAGTCGCTGATTTAAGTGGGAAGGTAGTCGAAATTAGACCAAAGTACACTTTTAATAATTGTTGAATAAATATTATACAGTTCGATTGACAAGTTACCGGCATCGCCCTATAACATCAGATGTAGTCGTCAGCGTAACGCTAAAAATCAGGAGAAGTAGACATGTTGGGATACGACGATAAGCGAAATTTTTTCAGGATGATGGTAAATTCGCCTTGTCAGTTGCAAATTACTGATGATGAGTCGAGCCGCACCATGCAGGCAATGTGTAGAGATATCAGTGCTACAGGTATGTCTTTGGAAGTCGATGAACCCTCAATTGAGGTGGGTACACAAGTGAGTGTTGCAATAGAGTCATCTAGTTCGCAAATCCCATCTTTGGCAGCATTAGCGACTGTTGTGCGCTGTGAACCTGAATCCGAGTCAAGCTGCATTATAGGCGTCGAAATTTCTCAGATGAAATAGTCTAATCTAACGTGTTAGGGCGGGGTAAAAGCTTCGCCTTTTCGTGTCTAACTAAAAAACACAAAGCGTCAGGGTCTACAGCAATAACGTACTCGCGGTGTTGCTTCTTTCTTTACACTCCTATGTTGACCAGCCCGTTGTGGTTTGAAAACAGTCTTTCAGCTTTCATATACTAAACCGAATAGGCCGTTCAGTTTTTTCTATTTTAACTCTCAGTCTTAATTGCCAATAATTCTCATTAACGCGAAAGCAAACTGATTTAATATTTTGAGAGAGCGATGAATATGAAAAAGACGATGACCTTTGCAGTGATGCACTTTTCAGTGGCCTTTACGGTTGCCTACTTACTGACAGGAAGTGTGGTAGTAGGCGGTGCTGTAGCGTTGGTTGAGCCAGCCATTAATACCGTGGCGTTTTATTTTCACGAGATGGTGTGGAAGAAAGTTGAAGAAAAAGAGGGTGTTGTTAAGGAACAATCAGATGACAGTTCACAACAGTTATCAAGTAGCTTTTCTAACAATGAGATAACCTTTGCATCTTAAGGGAATGGATTTACCTTCGTAAGCTTTTCGCACAACGTAATGTTAGCTCAATAGATTTCGTTAAGCGCCCTATACATCAACAAGGGCGCTTTTTTAATCGCTAGTCGTCGGTGACTTCACACACTAGACCTTTCAAGTAATAGCCTTCTGGATAGCTGCCAATGATAGGATGATCTGAGGCTTGATTAAGCCTTGCGATAATTTTGATAGTACGACCTGCATCAAGTGCAGCGTCTGCCACAACTTTCTGGAATAAATCTGCCGGCATAAGGCCAGAGCAGCTAAATGTAAGCAGCAGCCCACCAGATTTAACAGCATGTATGCCGTACATATTAATGTCTTTATAGCCGCGGGCAGCACGGTTTAATGTTGCCTTGCTGTCGACAAACTTTGGCGGGTCGAGTATCACCATATCAAACTGTTTGCCCTGCTCGTGATACTCCCTGAGTGCCTTAAACACGTCTTGGTTTACGTAATTGGCTTTGTTTTCGTCTAAACCATTGATGGCTACATGGTGCTTAGCCAAATCAAGAGCAGGCTGAGATACATCAACGTTAGTCACTGACTTAGCACCGCCAGCAAGTGCGTAGCAAGAAAACGTACCTGTGTAGCTAAAACAGTTGAGTACGTCGGCATCTTTCGCGTAGTGTGCAGCCGCCGCGCGACTGTCTCGCTGATCAAGGTAAAAACCGGTTTTATGGCCGTTCTCGATATCAACCACTATGTTGATGCCGTTTTCTTTTACTGTAACTTGCATAGGTGGTTCACCATGCAGTACACCAGTTACAGGTTCTAAGCCTTCTTTCTTGCGCACGTCCACGTCGCTTCGCTCGTATATGTGTACATTAGGCATTAGCTTAGTAATTGCCCACACTATCTTATCTCTGTGTTTTTCGCCGCCCGCGCTCAAAAGCTGAAGTACTGCAACGTTGTCGTATAGGTCTATAGTGATCCCTGGAAGGCCATCACTTTCAGACGCTATCCAGCGAAACGCGTTGGTTTTGTTTGGGTCAAACAAGCGTTTGCGAAGGGCTAGTGCAGTTTCTAAACGGCGTAGGAAAAATCCGTTATCAATGCTTTCGTCTTTTTTGAATGTCCACATACGAACGCGAATTTTTGAATTTGGAGAGTAAGCGCCTCGCCCTAACCAGTCGCCTTCAGAGTCAAATACGTCTACCGTATCGCCAACTCGCGCGCGGCCCTTTAGTTCAGCCACAGCGCTTTCGAATACCCAAGGGTGTTTGCGGCGAAGTGATTTGTCTCTGGATGGCTGTAATATGACCTGTGCTGACATGAAGGCTCTCGTACTAATTTAATAAATGTGAAACAGAGTTAAGCGATTTTACTCGCTTATGAGAATGGTCGCGATTATACGCAATTTCATAAGTTCTGTGTTAATAATACCAATCTGCATAAATAATTACCCACTCAGCGAGAGTTAAAATGCTCTATCCGGACTGGTATAAACACAAAACAAACCCAAACTGATTGTTATTGATGTACGTAGACACATTACGATTAAAATTTTAAGACTAGGATTAGGTGCAAAGTATGCGCTATGTGGATTTTGAAAAGGGATGTACCCCAAGCGAGTTGGTTGTTAAGGAATGCGAAGGTTTATCGCTAACATCAGGAAAAGTAAAAGTAGAGGTCAAAGCATTCGGTGTAAATCGAGCAGATACGTTGCAGCGTCAAGGCAACTATCCACCTCCGCCAGGGGAAAGTGAAATCCTCGGATTAGAGGTCGCTGGCGTCGTAACGGAAGTTGCCCGTGATGTGAGTACCTTTAAAGAGGGAGATGAAGTATTTGGTTTGGTTGCAGGTGGCGGCTATGCCACTGAAGTCATTGTTAATCCAGCGCACTTAATGCCTATCCCTAAAAGTATGCCGTTTTTTGAAGCTGCGGGTTTGGCTGAAGTATTTCTTACGGCTTTTCAGTGCTTACGCACAATCGCGCATATTAAACCGGCTGAACGGGCGTTAATTCATGGTGGTGCAAGTGGTGTGGGGTTGGCCGCCACTCAGCTATGTCGATATTGGGGCGTACATAGTGCCGTAACAGCGTCAAGCCAAGATAAGCTTACCCTTTGTGAAAACAATGGTGCAGAACACCTTATTAACTACAAAAAGCAGCAGTTTGAAGACGTTCTTAAAAAAGTGTGGCCTGAAGGGGTTAATATGGTGCTTGATATGGTAGGTGGCGACTACTTAAATCGAAACCTCAAAATACTAAAGCAAGATGGAAAAGTGGTTTATTTAGCTATGCTCGCAGGACGTTACGCCGACAACCTCGACATGGCAATGCTGTTAGGTAAAAGAGCCTCGATTATTGGAACTACACTGAGAAACCGGAGTGACGAGTATAAAGCGGACTTGATACGTGACTTTTCCAACGTATGTTTGCCCGCTTTTGAAAATAAAGAGCTAAATGTAAACATCGATACCCATTACAGCATTGATGATATCGACAAGCCTCATGCGCGATTGGAAAACAACGACACACAGGGCAAGTTGGTGCTTTCGTGGTAAGCGTCTTTGATAAAAGCTATCGGTGAGAGCTTTTAGTAATGCTCGTAGTAAAGACGCTTCGCTGAGGTATACTACTTTCCAACAAAGCCTTCATCAGGCTTTGTTGGGTTTGCCTCTGCAGCACCGCGTGCAAGATCATCACAGCGCTCGTTTTCAGGGTGACCCGAATGGCCTTTCACCCAATGCCAGTTTATCTTGTGCTTTTTTACCGCTTCATCTAAACGTTGCCACAAATCTGCATTCTTTACTGGCTTCTTGTCAGCCGTGCGCCAACCATTTTTGCGCCAGTTATGGATCCACTGATTAATGCCGTTTTTTACGTACTGACTGTCGGTGGTTAATTCGACGTTGCACGGTTCGTTTAGGCTATTAAGTGCTTCGATAGGGGCTAAGAGTTCCATGCGATTGTTAGTGGTGTGGGCAAAGCCATCGCTCAACTCTTTTCTGTGTTGCTTATAAATTAACACAGCGCCGTACCCGCCCGGCCCTGGATTACCCAAGCACGAGCCGTCGGTGTATATATGAATGGTCTTTTGAGCCACAGCGTTTCCTTTGATTTAACTAGCGTAATTTATCGTATCTTTTCCCTTAGCGGATTGCGAAGGGATTGATATACTATCAAAAAATGAAAGTGCAATTATAGTAGAGGTTCCATGCGCCAAATTGTTCTCGATACTGAAACCACAGGTATTGACCCCAAAGAAGGCCACCGCATTATCGAAATAGGGTGTGTTGAAGTGGTTAACCGCCGTTTGACGGGGAATCACTTTCACGTTTACATCAACCCAGGCCGTCACATTGAACAAGAGGCAATTGAAGTCCACGGTATAACCAATGAATTTCTTGCCGACAAGCCTACATTTTCTCAAGTGGCTCAGGAGTTTGTGAGCTTTATCAAAGGGGCACAGTTAGTCATTCACAACGCGCCCTTCGACGTTGGGTTTATGGATCACGAGTTTGGCATGGAAGCGTCTACCAAAGGCGTTATTACTAACCAAATTTGCGATGTTCTCGATACACTTACTCTTGCTCGCCAAATGCACCCAGGCCAAAAGAACAACCTCGATGCCTTGTGTAAGCGTTATGGTATAGACAACAGTCATCGAACTCTTCACGGCGCTTTGCTGGATGCGGAAATTCTGGCAGATGTTTACCTGTTAATGACCGGTGGGCAGACCAAACTTAAACTAGCATCTAGCTCTGGCAGTGATGCCGATTCCACCGCGATACGAAGAGTTAAGCGAAGCGCAAATAAATTAAAGGTTATTAAAGCTACCGCCGATGAAATAACACAGCACGAGGCTCGCTTGGACATAGTGGAAAAAGCGGGTGGCAAATGCTTATGGCGTCCTCAGCCTGAAGAGGTGTCTTAGCAAAACATAATCAAATAGAAATAAAGTAGCCAAACAATGCAGGAGCAGCGTAGCGTGAGAGTGTGGTTTTATTGGGTAATTCTTTTATCATTGTTTATACACTTAACCGCTGGCGCTCAGTCGCAAGAGGACGAGCGCGATGCTGCAAGGCAGCTAGCAGATAGTGCTGTACAAAATGCTCAATCAAGCAACGCAACAATAGATACATCTCCTCTTACAGAGCTTGGTGATGAATACACCAACTCCATTCAACTGTTACAAAACCGCTTTCGCGTTGACTATAACGTTAAAGAAATCACCATGGTTTTCTTTAGGGAGTACGGTTCTGCCCCTGTAGTGCTGGTTAGACCCGATGGTTCAAAGCTATTTCAAGGGCGCGTCGACGAAGAAAAGGTGCAGTGGTACGACGCTGATACCTTTGACATGATCACCATCAAAGATCCTGTGCCTGGGCCTTGGCAAGCTGTAGGTCAAGTATTACCGGAAAGCCGTGTAATGGTTTTGTCTAATGTTGAACTTCATGCTGAGCCGTTACCAAATGTGCTGTTTGCCGGCGAAATACTTAAATCCACAGCCTATTTAACCAACAACGGCAAGCCTATAGAAAACAAACAGTTCAGAGATGTCGTTGATTTAGAAATTGAGTTTAAGAGTACCAATAACCCTAACTACGGCAACTTTGGTACAAATGACCAGCGCATAGCGACATTTAAAGACGATGGGCGAGGGATGGATGAGCGACCAGGAGATGGCGTTTTTACTGGCCAGTTCAACTTGAAAATACCGGCTGGTGAATGGAAGCCTATTTTTCGCGTAAGCACACCAATGTACACCCGCGAGCAAATAGGCGAACTTATCGTCTTACATGAAAATCCCGTGTCTATTGATGTTGAAATGGATGGAGGCGGAGAGGGATATCATAAAATTATCATTGATGTAGACCGTGAATTAGTCGACATCGAGTCACTGTTAGTCGATGGCAAAGTGAAGTTTCCTAATTCCGATATGCAGAATTTTTCGCTAACAGAAGGCGGTGTGGATCCTCGAGAGCACTTAATTGTCGCCTACGAAGAAGGAATTTTTAGGGTAAAACTCACTGCTTACGGCACGACAATGGATGGGCGCGATTTTATATTAGATGTCCCTGAATATAGTTTTGTGGCAGAGGGACCTGCCGAGCCTGAGGTTGAAGACCCTTTAATCAATGGAAAAGATCCTATCGTTGATGGCAGTGCACCCTCAATAACGCAACCTGAAGTGCCACAAGACGATATGCAGCCAAATTCGGTAGAAGATGAAATGGATGATGGGACGCTAACCCTCATTCTGGTGGCCGTAAATGGGTCTATAGTGCTCATCGGAGTAATCGCTGCTGCTGTAATTATTATTATGCGAAAAAAGGCGTCTGCGCCTAAGCAAGCAAATAGTACTGCAAAGCCATCCGGAGAAACCACCGATGCTGACCTTACTATGGAATCTGAACCTAAGGGGTTTAAAAAACTGTTAGGGCTATTCAAAAAGCGTGAAAAAGCTGAAAAGGAATAGCAGGGAGACCAGCGCTTCAGTTTAAGGCGTCGCTAATTTGTTCAGTTTGAATTTTATTTCGACATAATGCCTATTTAACAGGCAAACAAACCGCAGATGACAATTTTATTAATAAAAAGCGTTGACTCCACATAGGGGAATACGTATTATCTGCGCCGCAGTCAGGGGACAGGGCAACAACAGCCAAGTCAACTCACTGATAACATTGAAGATGTGGAGCGGTAGTTCAGTTGGTTAGAATACCGCCTGTCACGCCGGGGGTCGCGGGTTCGAGTCCCGTCCGCTCCGCCACTCTTTCAATGGTATAACTAAAAGGTCTTCGGAGCGGTAGTTCAGTTGGTTAGAATACCGGCCTGTCACGCCGGGGGTCGCGGGTTCGAGTCCCGTCCGCTCCGCCATTTAGTTATACAGCGCAATCTCGATTATGTGGAGCGGTAGTTCAGTTGGTTAGAATACCGGCCTGTCACGCCGGGGGTCGCGGGTTCGAGTCCCGTCCGCTCCGCCATTAATCGAATAAAGCGCGCTTCCCATTATGCGGAGCGGTAGTTCAGTTGGTTAGAATACCGGCCTGTCACGCCGGGGGTCGCGGGTTCGAGTCCCGTCCGCTCCGCCATTAATGATAAGCTTTTCTTCTTAGATAATTCCCCCTTCTGGGGACACTCAAAAAGTTCTTTCTCACTCTGCAGTTAAAATTGCTGTTCTCGCAATCGCACTTTATTTATTCTTACCCTCTTGTCAGTTAGCCATTCAAGAAATTGCTCCGTTTCCCAATTGCACAATGTGACATTAGAAACATTATTCCTCTTCGATTAATAGTCTTCTATAAAGTAAAAAAACACCCAACAAACAGTAACATGCCCTAAAGTCGTAGTGTCTTTTTTTTAATTTGTACTAAAGTTAGGTCGTTCACGCTAAAAAAACACGGAAATTATGAATAAAAGCGACCAAAAACAGTACTTTCTTGCTGATAATTTAAAAGCAATTGGGGTGTCATTGCTAAGCGTAGTGGGTGTGACCCTATTACTCGCTATCGTTATGTTTATGTTTATTCGAGAACAAGAGGAGAGTCGCGCTACAGAAATACTAGATAATGTGCGCGTAGTATTTAGAGATGCTGAGATCACGCTCGATTACCTAAATGCGCTGCCGTATCAAACCTGTGAAATGGATAACTTAGCGGAAATGCGAAAAACCTTGTTTCGCTCTCGATTTGTAAAAGAGATAGGTTTTTATCAAAATAACGAGCTATTGTGCAGTACTTATTTGGGCATTCTAGAAGAGCCCATGAAAGAGGTTAAGCCTGATTTTTATACTCAGCTTGGCGACGCTTTTTGGATAAATACTCCTCTTCAGCTTTTCGATAAACAAGCTACCGGTACTATAGTACAGCGCGGACGTTACAACGCAGTATTGGATATGGATAGTGTCATTGGTTACAGCTACACGCAAGATTGGCAGCTGTTCTACAATGGCGATCAGTTTTATCATATGGCAGGTAATCCTAGCCTTGTCGGTTCTACCCTCAGCCAAGATGACATGGACGCACGCACTGGCTACTTTTCCTTACAATTTATCCAGTGTGATGAACGCTACAATCATACCTGCCTAAAAGTGAAATCTGATCACGGTCGCGTATTAGATTTGCACATGGGCAAGCTGGTGTTGTTTGTGTTTGCTATGCTAATGACAGCAGCGTTGACGCATATGCTTACCTTTAACTATTTAAGACGACGACGTTCACTTGAGTCTCGCGTCAGTAAAGGGCTAAAAGAACATAAGTTCTACTGCTTGTACCAACCTTTTGTAAACTTGGAATCGGGAAAGGTCATTGGGTGCGAAGTATTGAGTCGATTTGAGGATGAATTTGGGCCGATTTACCCTGACGAATTTATTCCTCAGGTAAAAGAGCAGGATATGACCTGGGAATTTACGGTTGATATGATTACCACCGCCATGAGAGAACTCAACGAAAACCCAGAGATCCCCGAAGGCTTTAAGGTATCGTTTAATCTATTCCCCTTCGATTTTACCCGCGAAGGTTGTTTGGACCTAGACTTTGTACTAGATATGAACGTAAAGAACTTCAAGTTAGTTTTAGAGATCACTGAAGATGAGCAAATCGCCACTCATAGTGCGGTGAAGCATATTAAGTCACTGAAGAGTAAAGGCTTCTTATTTGCAATTGACGACTTTGGAGTGGGTTATTCAAATTTAAGCCAGCTTAAAACGCTAAACTGTGATTACCTTAAAATTGACCGCAGCTTTGTTATGGATATGGAAGATAACAGCATTCGTTCATCACTCATCCCTCACATTGTGAGTATTGCCGAAGGACTTAATGTTGATTTGATTGCAGAAGGGGTTGAAAACATTGATCAATGCAATGAACTGAAAGGATTAACCATCGGCTTTGGTCAAGGGTGGTTATTTGGCAAGCCACAGTCTGCGGATGCGTTGGCCAAAAGCGTTCAAGGCACGCAATAATACAGATTGATATTTACGTTTTAGCGCTGTTATTTTTCAGTTGGTGTTGGTAGTGTTTAACGCTACCATTCACCGTCTGGAAATTAAAGAAGAATACTCGCATGCAGGACGTGCTAATTTGCCGCAATATTAATAAAACCTATCAAGATGGCAGTAATGCTACCCCCGTTTTACACGATGTCTCTCTTTCAATAAAAGCTGGCGAACATGTTGCTATTTTAGGTAGCTCCGGCTCAGGTAAAAGCACCCTTTTACATATTCTTGGAGGGTTAGATAAATCTTCTAGCGGTGAAGTCGAATTCAATGGAAAATCACTCGGTCAATTATCTGGAAATGCATTAGCAAAGCTTCGCAATGACGAAATGGGCTTTATCTATCAATTTCATCATTTACTCGGTGAATTCACAGCGTTAGAAAATGTAGCAATGCCGCTAAGAATTAGAGGGCTTTCGACCAAATTGGCCCACGGCAAGGCTCGTGAAATGTTAGATGAAGTTGGGCTTTCTCACCGCGTCGACCATTTACCATCGACCATGTCAGGCGGTGAACGACAGCGTGTGGCAATAGCACGAGCTTTAGTTACCGAGCCATCAGTGGTACTGGCCGACGAACCTACAGGAAATCTTGATGACTCGACGGGTGAGCAAATTTATAAACTGCTTACTAGCTTAAGTGATAAAAAAGGGACAGCGTTTGTTGTCGTTACCCATGATATTACCTTGGCCGGGAAAATGGACAGGGTGCTGAAGATAAAGGACGGCAGATTAGCGAGCGATACGTTATTCAAGGAGAGCCAAGATGCTCGCCTTTGAATTGGCCCAACGCTTCAGAAAAACACGTTCAGAACAGCGTTTCATCTCTTTTATTTCTATGTCATCCACCATTGGGATTGCCCTTGGTTGCTTTGTACTAATTGTGTTGCTGAGCGTAATGAACGGGTTTGAAAAAGAGCTTACAAGTCGTATTTTGAGTGTGGTTCCTCATGGTGAATTATATAGCAAGAGCGAAAGCGGAATAGAAAATTTAGACGCGCAGCTCTATCGTTTGTCTCAAGATAGCCGTATTGCCTCTGTCACGCCATACACAGGGATAACCGGAATGTTGCAGTCAAAGGGGGAATTGAAGGCAATTAGCGTTACTGGTATTCCGGTTAACAGTGTTAGCGACAAATATACTGAAAGAGTCACAAGTGAGGATTGGCAACGTTTTTCGACGCAGAAAAATGGTCTCATTGTAGGAAAGGGTATTTTCGCTTCCATGGACCTTAATATTGGTGACATTGTTCAAATACTCATTCCTCAAACAACTCAGGATCTAACCTTCAAAGCCCCACGTTCAATTACGCTTTCTATTTCTGGAGTGCTATCTGTTGGCGGTGAACTCGATAACCAACTGGGTTTAATGCACTTGGAAACAGCGTCTGAAGCTATTGGTATTTCATCTAAGTCACAAGGAATTCAGTTTACACTTATCGACCCATTTTCATCTTACGACACGATGCGAGATATAGGTTACAGCTACCCTCAGGGTGTTTACATGTCTGACTGGACACGTACCCAAGGCCACTTATATAACGATATTCAGCTAGTTAGAGCTGTGGTGTATATCGCCTTGACGCTGGTCATTGCCGTTGCTTGTTTTAACATTGTGTCGTCACTGGTTATGGCGGTTAGAGACAAACAGGCTGCCATCGCAATATTAAAAACCATGGGAGCGACGGATCGTTTAATTCGCAATACCTTCGTGTTGCAGGGCGTTATCAATGGCGTTATAGGCATTACTGTAGGTGTGGTTTTAGCGCTACTGGTAGCACCTAACCTCTCTGAGATTGTTCGCTTTATTGAGGTGGCGATAGGCATAGAAATTCTATCAGGCGATATATATTTCATCGATTTCCTACCATCTGATCTACATTGGCAAGACGTTGTAGTAACCGTGGTTGTTGCTATGTTCTTGAGTGTGGGCGCTACTATTTATCCAGCGCAAAAGGCAGCCAAGGTATCACCTTCATCAGCGCTTCACTAACTTTAAGCTCAACAGGGTAAGTAATACCAGTCAGCATAGATCATTACCCACTCAGCGAGAAATTTGAAAGGGTACAGCCATTCCTGCATTCCCACGCTTTGCTAGGAAGCTTGCCAGCGCCTTCTGAGTGGGCAATTATCTATGCGGATTGGTATAACGGAGCAAGCAACTAACTAAAAAGGCCAGCAATTGATGCTGGCCTTTTTTAGTATGCGACTGCTTCTGTAAACTCATATGTAAATCGAGCTAAAGAAGCTTTTGTAGTCGTTATTTATTCTTTTCAAAATGTTCGAAGTCCACATCTTCCTGCTTCAAACCGGCTTTAGGATCGTTATAAACGCTTTCGTCCAATGCTCCTTCGCTTTTAGCTACAATGCACGACACCATACAGTCGCCTGTAATGTTTACCGCAGTGCGTGTCATATCCAGCAGTCTGTCTACACCGATAATAAGTGCGATCCCTTCAACCGGTAGGTTCACTTGCTGCAATACCATAGCTAGCATGATAAGGCCCACACCTGGCACACCGGCGGTTCCGATAGAAGCAAGGGTGGCGGTAAGTACTACCATCATATAGTCGCCAAGGCTTAAATCGACAGCGTAAACCTGGGCAATAAAGACCGTGGCAACACCCTGCATTATGGCCGTGCCGTCCATGTTAATTGTTGCGCCTAGCGGCAGGGTGAACGACGATACCGAGTTACCTACGCCAAGCTTGTTTTTCGCCGTTTCCATAGTGACGGGCAAGGTAGCGCTACTGCTTGAGGTACTAAATGCGAATAGCGCAGCGTCACGCATTTTCTTCATCAAGATAACAGGGTTTAATCCCGATAAAGCTTTTAGCAGCACTGAGTAGGTTACCAGGCCGTGAAGGATTAACACGCCAAATACTAAGAAGAAATATTTCGCCAGGCTCAGAATTGTTTCGCCACCAATAGTGGAGAAGAGTTTCGCCATCAACACGTACACGCCGTATGGCGCTAAGTTCATGATGATGGTAACAAGACGCATGATTACCGTATTAATATCTTCAAAGATAGCGGTAAGACGCTTGCCCGCATCACCTGTCATCGCCATAGCTATACCAAACAGTACGGCAAACACAATGATCTGTAGCATGTTGCCCTGTGCCATTGAGTTAATTGGGTTGCTTGGGAACATGTTAACGATAACGTCAGACAGGCTAGGGGCCTCTTTCGCTTGGAAGGTAGTTTCTGTTGTTAGATTTAGCCCGTCACCCGGAGACACCACTAAAGCTATACTCATGGCTAGTGTTATGGCAATGGCGGTTGTGACAACATAGAGTCCGACTGACTTTGCGCCAAGTCTTCCCAATTTACTAGGGTCAGACAGTGTGCTGGTTCCGCAAATTAAGGAAACAAACACAAGAGGAACCACAAGCATTTTTAAGCTGGCAATAAATATTTGGCCGAGAGTGGAAAATATACCTTCTACAAGAATGTTATACGTTGAGAACTCTAAACCGAATATCGAAAAAGTAAAATCTCCGCTATCATCAAACAATAATTGGAGAAAGACACCAGTCAAGATACCGGCAGCCATGCCGATAAAGATGCGGGCGGTTAAACTATATTTATGTGCAGATGAAGACATTAATGTTCCCTGTGCATTTTTATATTTTTAATCTTTCGTAGTGTGCCAGATTCAGTTGATTTTTAAACATAAAAAACGACGCAATTGTCAATAAAAGAGGTTCAGGAACGAATTATGTCGACATTAGCGAAAACGCTAAGCCTAATTAGCGCATTATTTATGCTAACAGCATGTGGTGGGGGCGGTTCATCAGTCTCTCGAGATAACACGGATAACGGAAGCGGAGACGGCGGTACCACATCACCGACCTATTCAATCGCTTTAACACTGGAAAATGAAAGTGGAGCAAGCGACAACAGCCTTTCTGAAGACAATAGTCTGTTTGTTGTTGCGACCGTGTCAGATCAAGATGGCAATCCGCATGCAGACGCGTTACTAACCTTTACGCTAAGCAACGAACAACTAGCCGAGTTTGGCAACGACACGGGAACGGCGCGTACAAATTCAAATGGTGTAGCCCGATTACGCCTTAATGCCAGCACGGCTTCTGGAGATGGCGAAATTACCGCTGCGCTCGGTAGCGGCGAAACGGGAACTACCACGTTTTCAGCCACAGCGGTGACAAGCACCGACCCAACAACAATAAGTGTATCGCTAGCCCTACAAAATGCAGGTGGGGAAGCAGATAACAGCTTATCTTCTAGCAACGCATTGGTTGCGCTGGCAACCGTGACTAATTCTGAGGGTGAGCCTCAGGCCGATTTGCTCCTAACTTTCTCATTGAGCAATGATGATTTAGCGACGTTTTCTAACGATACTGCCACTGCACTGACTAATGCAGAAGGCGTAGCGTCGATCGGTATGTCGGTGGGAAGCGCATCAGGGGATGGTGAAGTAACGGCTACTTTGTCAACGGGTGAAGCGGATTCAACTACATTCAGCTCTTCGGGCAGTACAACGGTAAGTGAAGAGCCCGCGTCACTGGAGCTTTATGCTAACAGCATTCAGCTCGCCTCAAGCGGTAGTGATGAAGTTGAGTTGATAGCACTGGTTAAAAATGAACAAAGTGTGCTGATGGAAGGGGTAGAAGTAAGCTTCTCTGCCGCATCAGGCGATGGGGTTGAACTTCAATTAACTCAACCAGAAACCGCCGCAGATGGTACAGCGCGCGCAATATTAACGTCTCAAAACGATGCGTCAAACCGCACCGTCACCATTACAGCAGGTGCAGGCAGCCTTACGCAAACAGTTGAAATTACCATTGCTGGTACAGAAGTCACCATCAACGGTGCATCGTCAGTTATTTTGAACGACAGCGTAGATTATACAATTCGTGTTCAGGACTCTGACGGAACATCAATTCTCAACCAAGACGTAGTGCTAAGTGCGGTTAACGGAACGCTTAGCAGCACGACTGTTAATACGGGCGCAAACGGACAAGCGACAGTGTCTTACACTGCATCAACGTCTGGCGAAGATACTATCACTGCGGCAGCACTTAACGCTGAGACCAGCTTTACGGTGCAAGTTCAGCAAGACGAATTTAACTTTGTCAACTTGCCTACAGAGGAAGTGCCGCTAGGGCAGACTCAAACTATTACGGTCCAGTGGCGTCAAGACAACACGCCTGTGGTAGGTCAGAATGTTACTTTTAGCGCGTCACGTGGCGTTATTGCGGGCAACGCAACTGTAGTGACCGATGCTGAAGGGCAAGCGAGTATTGATATCAGTGCGAATAATGCTGGTATCTCTTCAATTACTGCATCAGCGAGTGACGGAAGTGGGAATGTGTTGGTTTCAGCACTCACTCAGATTGAGTTTATTGCTACCACACCTCACACACTGATTGCCGATGCATCACCTGACATCATTGGCCCTGACGGTCAAACCAGTACCATCAGTGCAGTTGTTCGCGACGTTGATGGAAACTTAGTGAAAAACAGTGTGGTTAACTTCTCTGTATCTGACGTATCGACCGGATTTGTATCACCTTCTCAGGCAACCACCGACAGCAAGGGGATAGCGACCACTGTCTTTACTTCAGGATCGGTATCGACTCAAGACGCGGTAGTGGTTACTGCTTTTGTTGCTGACGACCCAGCCATTGACGACGAGGTTGTGTTAACAGTGGGCGCACGTGCTTTTGATATCTCGCTAGGAACGGGTAATGAGCTTGAAGAAGCCACATCGACTTCTTACCTAAAGCGCTTTGGTGTGTTTGTATCAGATTCTGCAGGTCAGCCAGTCAGTGGCGTCAACCTGACTGCGTCAGTTGCGCCGGTAAAATACGTAAATGGCGGTGAGTATAGAACCGGCTTTTGGGTATTCGACGATGATGCTTCTCAATGGGTTGCAATAGTAAATCAAAACTGTGAAACCGAAGACGTTAACGACAACGGTATTTTGGATACAACACCAAGAGATGAAGATACCAATGAAGACGGTATGTTAACTCCTGGATTAATTGGGACCATCGCGTTTGCCAACGGTGCAGCGGTGACAGATGAGAATGGTTACGCGGAATTGGAATACCGTTATCCTCGCAGCTATGCAATCTGGTATGACGCTGTCATTTCAGTGTTCGGGCAGTCTACAGGCAGCGAAGCAAGTGCGAAGATGCGTTACACCCTAAGTATCTCTGCTGACGACGTGACGGATGAAGGGGCGTCACCGCCGGCTAATCCATTCGGCGTAACTGATCAGTGTACGCTGGTCACACCATAAAGAGTTTATACTTAACAAGTAACAAAAAGCCGGCTTATAGCCGGCTTTCTTTTTCGCTTAATTTTAATCAGACTTAACTTACGCCTGTTGGAATGGGTAAACCGAACCAATTTTAAGGATTTGTGTAAGCTCATCAAGCGCAGTACGAGATTCAATGAGAAGCTGCGGATCGCGCAAGTCATCTTCGCTTAATTCATCGCGATAGTGTTTGTCGACCCATGCATTTAAGCGTGCGAACTGTGAATCGTTAATTAACGTATTTTGATTAACCGCGGCGAGTTCTTGGTCATTCATTGCAACGCGCAAACGCAAACATGCCGGACCACCGCCATTACGCATGCTTTGTTTAACATCAAAATAATTAACCGACTTAATGGGCGTACCCAGTGTTACCAGCTTGTCTAAATAGCGCTTAACGGCTTCATTTTCCTCACACTCAGTTGGCGCAATGATGGTCATATCACCACCTGGAAGCGTTATAATTTGCGTATTGAACAAGTAGGTTTTTACTGCGTCTTGTACAGAGACTTCAGCAGTCGGCACTTCAATAAAATGCAGCGGTTCGCTACCAAATTTAGCTTGAAGCTCTTTAAATCCAGCGTCTTTTTGATAAAACGCTTGCTCGTGGAAAAACAACACATTTTGGTTACCAACAGCGATCACATCGTTGTGGAATACGCCCTGGTCGATAACGTCTGGGTTTTGCTGCATGTAAACTACGCCATCGTCGTCTAGACCGTGTAAGCGAGCTACTGCTTGGCATGCTTCTAGCGTTTGGCGAGCCGGATATTTTTTCGGTGCTGGTTTGCTGGTATCAAATGCATGACGACCATAAACAAACAACTCTACGCCTGCCTGACCATAGTTGCTGCAAATTCGCGTGTGGTTAGCTGCACCTTCGTCACCAAAATGCTCGTTATCTGGCAAGTGCTGGTGATGAGCAAAGTGCTTTTCATTGGCAAATGTACCACGCAGGATATTGCCTGTAACCTGAGGCTCTAGTGAACGATGGAACTTGTTGGTTAAGTTTGCAGGGGTAAAGTGAACGCGACCATCGGCAGTATCGGCACTAGGAGACACAGTGGCGGCATTTGCAGTCCACATGCTACTGGCAGAACAACAAGCAAGGAAAATCTCGCGAGATTGCTTTGCAGCGCTTTCTAGCACGCGAGCATCAGAGCCTGTGAAACCTAATCGACGCAGTGCGGCGATGTCAGGACGCTCTTGTGGGGCCAACACACCTTGAACCATTCCCATATCGGCCAACGCCTTTGCTTTGGCTAAGCCTTGCTTTGCAGCTTGTTTTGGACTGCTCTTTGCGTTTGCGTTGTTCAGGGAAGCGACATTGCCAAACGACAAACCGGCATAGTTATGGGTAGGTCCTACAAGACCATCAAAGTTAACTTCAAACTGCTTCATACTTTCCCTCATTCTTGGAGTTTTGGCGCTTGACCCTATATGTTACTTTTCCATACGCACTGCGATTAATTTAATAGCAGCGGCAACGCTTTCGTTCTTTTACAGGGGCAAACGATGCACTTCTTCACACCTGAACATGTTGTCAGGCTAGGTTGGAATGGCTGGCATTATACGGCTTTTAAGGCCAATGCCAATCGCGCTGTTTGTTTTTTGTGCAGTTTTTGCGCGTGTTTAAAGCAAAGGAAAGAATAAGTATGAAGAAGATCTTGTTTTCCATTCACTTTGTAGATATATGTTAAAAAAGAGCGAGTACCCTATATATAGTGCAAGGTTGCTCCAATTTTCAGAATTTGACGTAAATAGTCATTAAAAATCAATAGGTTTAGTTCAATTATATGGCAAAATCACTGGTCATAGTCGAGTCACCAGCCAAAGCGAAAACGATAAATAAATATCTCGGTAAAAATTTTATCGTAAAAAGTTCGGTTGGCCACGTGCGAGATCTTCCGACGAAGGCTTTAGGCAAAGTAGAGCCTAAAAAACCGGCTAAAGAACTCAAAACTTTAAGCGAAGAAGAGCGTCAAGAATATCTTCGCCGTCACGAATATTTGAAGCTTGTAGACAGAATGGGTGTGGATCCAGAGAAAGACTGGAAAGCCCACTATCAAGTGCTGCAGGGTAAAGAGAAAGTCGTTAACGAACTTAAAAAGCTTGCTAAAGATGCTGACACTATCTATCTCGCGACCGATTTGGACCGCGAAGGGGAAGCGATTGCATGGCATTTACAAGAGCTGCTAGGTAAAAAAGACAAAACTTACCAGCGAGTGGTGTTTAACGAAATTACTAAAAACGCGATTCAAGATGCGTTCTCAGATCCGGGCGAACTAAATATCTCTCGCGTCAACGCCCAGCAGGCTCGTCGATTCCTGGACCGTGTTGTAGGCTTCATGGTATCGCCACTTCTGTGGAAAAAAATTGCGCGAGGCCTCTCAGCAGGGCGAGTTCAATCGGTAGCGGTTAGACTTGTTGTAGAGCGTGAGCGAGAAATTAAAGCGTTTGTACCTGAAGAGTTTTGGGACGTACACGCAGATTTAACTAGCAAGCAAAAAGCGGCACTGCGCATGCTGGTAGCAAAGCACCAGGGCAATGCGTTCAAGCCTAAAAACAAGGCCGAAACTGATAAAGCGCTTGCTGACTTAGAAGGGGCTAACTACACGGTAGAAAGCCGCGAGTCAAAGCCTACGCAAAGTCGTCCTTCTGCACCATTTATTACCTCAACGCTACAACAAGCGGCAAGTACTCGATTGGGCTTTGGTGTTAAGAAAACCATGATGATGGCACAGCGCCTTTATGAGGCGGGCTACATCACCTATATGCGTACGGATTCAACCAATTTAAGCCAAGAGGCGTTGGACAGTGCTCGTGCATACATTTCAGATAATTTTGGTGACAAGTACCTGCCTGATTCGCCAAATCGCTACGGCAGTAAAGAAGGTGCGCAAGAGGCGCACGAAGCGATCCGTCCTTCAAACGTGAGCATAAGTGCTGCAAGTTTAGGCGATATGGAACGCGATGCACAGCGTCTTTATGAGCTTATTTGGCGCCAGTTTGTGGCCTGTCAAATGACCCCAGCTAAGTACGATGCAACCACTATCAAAGTGGCGGCGGGTGATTACGAGCTGACGGCGAAAGGCCGCGTACTTAAGTTCGATGGTTGGACTTGCGTTCAGCCTCAGCTTCGCAAAAAAGGCGAAGAAGAGCTCATGTTGCCTGATGTACAAAAAGGCGATGTGCTTGACTTAAAAGCGCTTGATCCTAAACAACACTTCACCAAGCCTGTAGCGCGATTTAATGAAGCTTCGTTAGTAAAAGAGCTTGAAAAACGCGGTATTGGTCGTCCATCGACCTACGCCAGTATTATTTCGACGATTCAAGATCGCGGCTATGTGCGCTTAGAGAACAAGCGTTTTTATGCCGAGAAAATGGGCGAAATCGTAAACGATCGTCTGATGGAAAACTTTGACGATTTAATGAGCTATGACTTCACTGCCAACATGGAGCAGCATCTTGATGATATTGCTGAAGGCAAGAAAGATTGGAAGGACGTGCTCAACGACTTTTACAGCGGCTTCTACGGAAAACTGTTAAACGCTGAGAAAGACCCTGAAGAGGGCGGTATGCGCTTGAATCAGGCAGTGCCTGCAGGTGTTGAGTGCGATAAATGCGGCCGTGAAATGAACGTGAGAACCGCGTCAACTGGCGTATTCTTGGGCTGTTCAGGCTACAATTTACCGCCGAAAGAGCGCTGCACAAACACCATGAATTTAACGCCTGGTGATGAAGTCGTGAAAGTGGACGATGAAGAAGAGCTCGAAACGGAAGCGCTTCGTTCTAAAAAGCGTTGTCCTAAGTGCGGCACGGCGATGGACAGTTACTTGGTTGACGAAACCCGTAAACTTCATGTGTGTGGTAACACGCCAACATGTGATGGCACCTTAGTTGAAACAGGCACATTCAAGATAAAAGGCTATGACGGCCCCATTATTGAGTGTGATAAATGTGGCAGCGATATGGAGCTTAAAAACGGTCGATTTGGTAAATACTTCGGCTGCACCAACGAAGAGTGTAAGAATACTCGTAAGCTACTTAGAAACGGTGAAGCTGCGCCGCCAAAAGAAGATCCGGTAGATTTACCTGAGCTTCCGTGTGAAAAGTCTGACGCGCATTTTATGCTACGTGATGGCGCTTCGGGAATTTTCTTAGCGGCGCATAACTTTCCAAAGTCGCGTGAAACTCGTGCGCCGAAAGTGGAAGAACTTGCTCGCTTTAGAGATAGAATTTCGCCGAAATTCTACTATCTTGCTGATGCGCCACAAACAGACCCTGATGGTAACCCTGCAATAGTTCGATACAGCAGGAAGACCAAACAGCAATACGTGATGTCTGAGAATGACAACGGTAAAGCAACAGGGTGGTCTGCGTGGTACGACAATGGCAAATGGCAGGAGCAAGCCGCTAAAAAGCCAGCGACTAAAGCCAAGAAGAAGTAACGCCTTTAATTCGGAAAAGGTAAAAATAGACCTTTAATTGAAATTCACAAGCCCGACATTGCTCGGGCTTGTTACGTAGTTAAAAGACGGTAAACGTCTGCAAAGCGTATCAATAGAAACAGAGTAACAGAGAGTAATTATGGCCTCCTTACAAGACCAACTACTGAAAGCCGGTTTGGCCGATAAAGCGTCTGCAAAGCAAGCGCGTGCAGATAAACGCAAAAAACAAAAGCAAAAGAATAAGCAAAAACAACCTGTCGCTGATGAAGCGACTATTGCTGCTCAACAAGCAGCTGAAGAGAAAAAAGCGCGCTCACGCGAGCTAAACCAGCTTCAACAGCAGGAGCGAGAGAAGCGCTCAATTATTGCGCAGGTAAGGCAGCTTATTACGGTAAACAAACAACCGCGCAATGGCGAAACCTTACTTAACTTTACACACGACAACGTAGTAAAGCGTCTGTATGTGAGTGAAGAGATGCACAAGCAAGTGACAAAAGGTCGTTTGGCTGTTGTATTGCTAGATGACGCTTATGAACTAGTACCAGCCCCCGTTGCTGACAAAATTGCACAGCGCGACGAGGCTTCAGTTATTTACCGTGCTGATTTAGATAAGAGCGGAGCCGATGGTAAAGATGAAGAAGAAGATGATTGGTACGCCGATTATGAAATTCCAGATGATTTAACCTGGTAGGCCCTCTAATTGATTCTCGCAGCCGCGTTCTGTATCACAGAGCGTGGTAAGCGGGAAAGTAGACGTAAAAAAATTTCAATAATTCGCCCCCTCCCAATACGCCATTGTGCCAATGGCGAACGACTTACCGTTAAGCATTCTCTGTTAAAAAATTCAACACGTTGATCTTTAGTAATTTTTACTTTTGCCGTTAACAAGCAATCTTTCTCATAACTACTTACGGTTTTCTCTACTATAGTTTTTTTTAGTCCTTACCCTGTTGAGCTTTGAAATACAGCAAAGATAAACAGGCCTACGTTACTAATTTTATTTGCATCGAACGTTTTTTCTTAGTTTTGGAGGGGTGCCATGGGTGTCTCAATTAAGTGGTTCTTCAGTGTTGTGGTGTCGTTGTGTGTGTCTTTTTCAGCAAATGCAGGACTATTCAAAATTTCTATTAACGATCTTGGTGGTTTAACACCTTCACAATCCAGCGTTTTTGATGATGCAATCGCTTATTGGGAGTCTTACCTAATAGGCGTTCAAAGCGAGTTTAATCACAATATTGTTATAGATGCGAGTGGCGTTGCACTTGATGGTGTGGGTGGCGTATTGGGTAGTGCTGGCCCAACGGGTATCACTCAGCTACCAGACAGCACTTTTGTTTATGCAAATAAAGGCCGCATGCGTTTTGATACGGCAGACCTTGATAGCTTAGAAAGTCGCGGTACGCTTTTTGATGTCATCGTACACGAGATGGCCCATGTTATTGGATTTGGAACATTGTGGACGACCGACTTTTTTATTGCGGGCAGCCAATCTAACTACGTCAGCGGTTCAGGGCGTTACATCGGAGAGTACGCTTTGGAAATTTATCGCCGCGAGTTTGTTGAAAACGCCACATTTATTCCTGTAGAACTGGGGGGAGGAGCCGGCACTGCCAACAGTCACTGGGACGAACCTTGGCCTGGTGGTTCATCAGATTTAATGACAGGGTATTTGGGGCCATATCCAATTTCGTTAAGTGATACCACTGTAGCGTCGTTTGCTGATATTGGCTATTTGACTACGGTTACTCATGCAGTAAGTGAAGCCGCAACGGTATGGCTATTTCTATTTTCAATGGGACTTGTTGTAAGAAGGCATCATCAAAGGTCAACAGGCGCTAGTACACGTCGTCTACAAATTTTTCAGGCGATGTCGGTCTAGCAGCGTTGAAGCGCTTGCGCAGAACAAAATGCTAAATCTATGCTGGGCGAATAATCTTGAGTGATAGTTTCTATCAATCAGTATGTGCACATATTTTTGGGATTTTTGGCTTATTCTAAAAACATGCGTTTAATGTACTTACAAGTCAAGCATTTCATTGGTAGAATCATGATAGAAGCTATCTATCATGATTAAGGAATTGGTCTTTGGATATTCGTCAGCTCCGGTTTCTGGTCGCGTTAGATGAGACGCAGCACTTCGGTAAAGCGGCTAAGTCGTGCAATGTTACACAACCCACGCTTTCTTCACGCCTTCATAATTTAGAAGATGAGCTTGGCATTCAGTTGGTGGCTCGCAACCACAGATTCCAAGGCTTTACGCCGGAAGGTGAAAGAATTTTGGCATGGGCAAGGAATATCTTAGCGGCGTGTGACGGACTACAAGCGGAAGCTGCATCGTGCAAAGGTGCCTTAGTTGGCCGACTTCGGATTGGTGCCGTTCCTCTAGCGAGTGTCGATCCTATCGACATTATTGACACCCTCTCAAAACAGCACAGTGCACTACAGTTTTCCTTACAAACACATAGCAGTGAGTATATCGTTAACGCGCTACACCGTAACGAGCTTGACCTGGGTCTTTGTTACCTTGAAGGCATGAGCGCGCAACACTTCCATATTTTGCCGTTTAAAGCTACACCAATGGTGTTGCTGTATCACCCTAATCATTACTGCTTTGAGCAAGATACCCTAAGCTGGCAGTCTCTTTCATCACTGCCACTTGGGTTATTAACACCTTCAATGCACTTTAGGCAGTCAATCACGTTAAACATGGCTAATGTGGGCGTGAACAATGAGCCTGTTATTGAATCAGACTCGGTTCATTGTTTACTGCAAGCAGTGAAAAAGGGGATGTGTTGTACGATCCTTCCAACCAACGTCGCAAAGGCCAATGATGATTTAGGACTCGCCTATGTTACTGTTGACGATGGTAAAACCATTTCGCCTTTAGGGCTCATCATGCGAAAAGGCGAACCCAGCTCTCCCATTGCCAAACAATGCTTTGAGTTTTTAAAAGGATATGAGGAGATTTTCAATAAAGGGGGCATATGCTGTGAGTAAAGTGAATACGACACTCATCGGTTTAGCGCTTGCGGGTGGTCAATCGCGCAGAATGGGGCAAGATAAAGCACTTATGCGTTATCAGGGCCGTACTCTCATCGATAATGCTTCGTTACTTTTACAGTCTGCGAGTTGCGATAAAGTGTTAATTAGCCGCAACGCGCCAGGTTTTTTGAATGACAAAATTGAAGATGCAGGTCCGCTTAGCGGAGTACATGCTGTTTTAGACGCACTATCTCAACCTGATAATCACAATGGCAATCCTTGTGAACTACTTGTTCTTCCCGTTGACATGCCGCAGATGACGCCCGAGCTTTTGAGAATATTAGTCTCGCGAGGGCGAGAGGCTGAAAAGGCATGTTATGTGGAAAAACGCTTTTTGCCTTTCTATTTACCCGTTACTCAGGACACCAAAGCCCTCTTAGCCAACTATCTAGTTGAGCAAAGTAAAAGACGAGTGGTAGGATTTTTAGAAATTCTCAATGCAGTTTCTCTTAAAGAAGGCGACCTCAAAAAAATAGCGCGTAAAGATGAAAGCGATAACAAAAAGCGTCTCGCAAATATGTCCAATGAAGATGGCGTAGAGTGGTTGAATGTGAATACTCCAGGTGATTGGCCACATGAAAAGTAACACTGAACAACACGCATTAGTTTTAGATGCTACACCCTATACGCAAAAGTTTGCCCTTGCCGAAGAAGTCGCTTTAAGCATTAGTTATAACGGTATTAATTATGCCGTAATGCTGATAACCCCAAACGACATTGAAGATTTCATTGTGGGCTTCAGTTTAAGTAACGACATTATCGAACATCCCCGCCAGCTTTACGGTATTGAATTGACGCATCACAAAGAACACATCAATGCGGAAGTTGAAATTGCCAATCAGGCGTTCTGGAAGTTAAAGGAAAATAAACGGCAATTGGCGGGGGCGTCGGGCTGTGGGCTCTGCGGTGTTGAGGCATTAGACAACGCTTTGCCTCAATTGACGTCTATTGATGTATCGCCTTTGCCTGATGTGAGCTGGTTTAAAGGATTGCGAAGCCTTATATCTAATGCGCAAGCATTAGCTCAGCAGAGCGGTGCGGTGCATGGAGCGCTCTACATTGATGCTAAGCGCAATGTGCTGGCATGCCGAGAAGATATAGGAAGGCATAATGCTTTTGATAAATTAATTGGTGCTATCACCACCAAAAACTCTTTCAACCTGAAGGTATTGTTGTGCTCACAAGCCGCTGCAGTTTAGAGTTGGTTCAAAAAGCGATAAGAGCTAAATTACCTTTGGTAGTGACGCTATCTGCTCCTACAGCCTTATCAGTAAAGTGGGCAAGCCGTTATGGTCTCACCCTGATCCATGTACCTAAGTATGACCCTCCAAGAGCTTACGCACCGCAAGAAAAGTAGTGCGCAGCGAGCCAGTTAGAAACAAAGGGCCTGTACTGATAAGTGCCGGATAAGCAAAGAAAAGCTTACACCGCAGAGACTGCTATTCTGCCATCTGATTCAGATTTAGAAAGCTTGATCGCGATAAATTTCGATGTTGGTGTGAACGTGCCATCACCGTAACTTTCTAGTGGTACTAACGGATTGGTTTCGGGGTAATATGCTGCCGCTTGACCTTGCGGGATGTCGTAAGCCACCAACATAAACTGTTTAACTTGGCGTGTTTTGCCGTCGTTCCACATTGACGTAATGTCGACTTTATCGCCATCGTTAAAACCCAGCTTCTTAATGTCACGTTCATTGACAAACAGAACGTCCCGCGCGCCAAACACGTTTCTGTAGCGGTCATCCATACCATAAATAGTTGTGTTGTACTGATCATGAGAGCGCAGTGTTTGTAAAATGAGGTCCGGCTCTTCACCTTTCGCAACGAGGTCGGCATTTAACAGTGAATCAGGCAGGGCGTTAGCAGCAAACTCGGCTTTGCCCGATGGTGTTAACCAGCGTCTCTCACCTGCTGCATTACCTAAATGAAAACCACCTGGTTGAGCGAGTTTGGTGTTAAAGTCTTTAAAACCGTCTATGGTGTCGGCAATGAGCTCACGAATATTGTCGTAATCGCTTATTAAGAAGTCCCAGTCTACCGGCGTGTTGCCTAACGTCGCCTTCGCGATACCAGCAATAATAGCGGGTTCAGAGCGAAGTTCGGGCGAGCTTGGCGGAAGTTGGCCATAAGAAATATGGACCATAGAAAATGTATCTTCCACAGTCACGCCTTGTTGCCCGCTAGCCTGCATGTCAATTTCAGTACGTCCCAAGCAGGGTAATATAAGCGCGTCTTTACCTGTGGTTAGGTGAGAACGATTTAATTTGGTGGCGATATGAACGGTTAAGTCGCATTGTGACAGCGCAGCGTGAGTACGCGGCGTATCTGGCGTCGCCTGGGCGAAATTACCGCCTAAGCCGATGAAAACTTTGGATTCACCACTTTCCATAGCCTGGATAGCTTGAATCGTATTGTGACCTCTTTCTCGTGGAACGGCGAAGTTAAACTTGTTCTCTAGTGCGTCAAGCAATGCTTTGGGGGGTACTTCGTTAATACCCACAGTTCTATCCCCCTGCACATTGCTGTGGCCACGAACGGGAGAAAGCCCTGCACCAGGCTTGCCCACGTTTCCTCGTAGTAGTTGTACGTTCACTATTTCCTGAACCGTAGCTACTGAGTGCTTGTGTTGGGTGATCCCCATTGCCCAGCACATGATCACCCGTTCTCCACGTCTGTACATGGTTGCCGCGTGACGTATTTCGTCTTTTGATAAACCGCTCTGCGCTTCAATATGCTCCCAGCTCGTCGCTTCAACGGCACTCAAATAATCGTCCATTCCATTGGTATGTGCGTTAATAAAGTCGTGGTCGAATACGGGAGGAGCATTGTTCGCTTTGGCTTCTTGCTCCCAAGTTAACAGCCATTTAGCGATGCCGCGCATAACCGCCATGTCACCACCAAGAGCAGGCCTGAAATAGGCGGTATTGGTTGGCTCAGAGCCATTGGTAAGCATTTCAACGGGATGCTGCGGGTTTTGAAATCGTTCAAGGCCACGCTCTTTTAACGGGTTGAAGCATACCACTTGCGCCCCTCTTCGTACTGCTTCACGAAGAGGTTCTAGCATGCGAGGGTGGTTAGTTCCCGGATTTTGGCCGATAACAAAAATGGTGTCTGCTTTTGCAAAATCATTGAACGTAACTGTGCCTTTGCCCACGCCTATCGTAGGTTTCATACCTTGCCCCGACGCTTCGTGGCACATATTTGAACAATCGGGAAAATTATTTGTGCCAAATGCGCGCACGAATAACTGATATAAATAGGCGGCTTCATTACTCGCCCGCCCGGAGGTATAAAACTCCGCCTGATGAGGGGAATGTAAACCCTTCAAGTGTTTGGCAATAAGTGCGAAGGCATCGTCCCATGATACTGGTTCGTAATGGTCTGCTTGAGCATTGTAGCGCATAGGGTGGGTGAGTCTCCCTTGTGACTCAAGCCAGTAGTCGGTGTGCTTTTTCAGTGAGCCGACCGAATACTTAGAGAAAAATGTTGGGTCTACATAGCGACCGGTAGACTCCCAGTTCACTGCTTTAGCACCATTTTCACAAAACTTCACTAAACCACTTTCTGGTGATTCACCCCACGCACAGCCTGGGCAGTCAAAGCCTTTGTCTTGGTTCGTTTTGAGCATGGCTCGTAGATTCTTAAGTGGCTTTTCGCTTTGGATCCAGCTCTGGGTTACACTCTTTAGTGCTCCCCATCCGCCAGCGGGTTTGTTGTACGTTTTTATGTTACGCTTATCACTCATGTTCTGCCCCTGTGTCTACGCGGGCATTTGCCCTTGTCTACAAAACCTAACCAAGACTTTTTGTCTAAACAGCGTAACCATTCTGGTTACGGTATTCCAATTGATTACGCTAACTAGATGATAGGGTTCATCAATTAACCGCTTATTTCCAGTCGCCTGTCTTTAGTGTATAGGGGGACATGTCTGTAATCTCATGGGAGTAGGGATATACACCCGAAATATGTGTTACCGAGAGTACCGAAAGAGACACAAAGCGCTCTGCACCTTCAAATGCGGTTATATTCGATTCGAGGGATTCGATACTCGCCTTTGCTTTTATAAACAGAAGGTCACCTGTTTCATTATCCCAAAAACACAGACCGACGCGTGGGTCCAGTAGGATGTTGCCCAAGGTATTAAAGAATTTATTACCGCTAAAATCAGGAAAGATTAACGAATTCCCTTCCACTTTAACAAAGCCTGCTTTGCCCCCCCTGTGAGAAACGTCTAGCCCTTCATTCGCGGCATGGCCTAAAGATTTATGTCGTGAGGCAATAAAAAACGTTTCAGCCCTTGATATTAGCGAGCGTGCGCTTGGGGTGAGCTCATTCGATGTTGAAGTAAAAAATGTAGAATCACCGGCACCTACTGTGTTTTTCATTGGGGCAGTCTGAACGGCACGTTGTTTTTTGACTGTGGTTCGTTTGTGAATGTATTGGGGGCAGTTACCGAAACTTTGATCTACCAATACCAAAAGGTTTTCATTAGTTGCGTGACTTATCGTACCGTTCAACCGATTTCTTCGCCTTGTAGCGTATTCAATGCCGACGATTCCAATTTTGCTGCCTGAAGTCACGTCGAGATTTAACGAGTGTTGCATCATATTCCAAACTTCTACTGGTAGGCTAAAGCGCAATTGGGTAGCAGAGGGACTTTCTATGAAACCTCCTTCTCCCCAAACAGGGGTGGCTACAGGGTGCCCTTTTTCGTCTACCAAGGCGAAAACAGTGAACGGACTGGATGTAAAGAACTGTCTGTGTTGTTCCGGCATAAAGCTACGGATAAAACCATTCGTCCGCTCACCGATTTCCCTGTCAATTTCCAGCTTTTTTTGCAGTGCAATTTCGCCTTGATGAAACGCTGGGTTCAAGGATGATAGCTTAGGTAGAGACATAACGACCTCAATTAACTATGCGGACTGGTATTGCGCGCTGGTGCGATGTCAGACGCTGGCATTGGAACAAAATTATCCAGACTCTCAACCGCATTTATCCAGGCATTGATAAGAGGAAACTTGGACAACGATATTCCTCCTTCAGGGGCATGAGCTATATACGAATACATGGCGATGTCTGCTGCGGTAACGTGTTCGCCAACCAAAAAAGCACTTACCGTGTTTCCTAGATGAGCCTCGATGTTTGCAAGTAACGTCTCGCTGGTGGCTAGTACTGTGGGCACATGAATAGTTGCTCCAAATACGTATTCTAATCGCGCTGCGGCCGGCCCTTTAGCAAGTTCACCCGCTGAGACTGATAGCCAGCGTTGAATTAGCGCTTTTTCTTTGGCGTCCTTTCCTAGCCAATAGTCACTGTCTGCGTATGCGTGGATCAAATAAACCAGAATGGCATTGGAGTCAGCCAACGTGATATCACCGTCTGTTATCACGGGGACTTGTTTAAACACGTTAAGTGAGCTGAAGCGATCACTCTTGTGCTCGCCTTTGGCCATGTCAGGCTCAACGGTTGTGAAAGGGATGGCATTCAGTGTCATAAATAATGAAACTTTGTGACAGTGGCCAGATTTAGGGTTTTGAATCAAAACAATAGGGCTTTTTGGCAATGTATTGCTTGTTGGATTTGTCATAAATTCATCCTCTCAATAGAAATGGTTAGTTGGGTGTTATTATCAACATTGTTTACAGCTCAAGCTCGGACAGCGTGGGAAAATCGTCAGGGCGTCGTTCGCCATCCCACGTGAACTTTCGGTCACTTTCTGAAATAGGATGTTCGTTGATACTGGCAATACGTTTTTCCATTAAGCCATCAAGGTTGAACTGCCAATTTTCATTACCGTAAGCTCTATACCATTGACCAGAATCGTCCTTGTACTCGTATGCAAAGCGCACTGCTATGCGGTTTGCGTTGAATGCCCATAGCTCTTTTACTAATTTATAGTTGAGCTCTTTGTTCCACTTTCTCGTCAAAAAACTCACTATTTGAGCACGTCCTTCAAAAAATTCTGCTCGGTTGCGCCAACGGCAGTCAAAGGTATAAGCACCTGCAACTTTTACCGCATCTTTGGTGTTCCATGCGTCTTCAGCAAGGCGCACTTTTTGCGCTGCGGTTTCAGGTGAAAAGGGGGGAAGTGGTGGTCTCATAAATAACTCCTGTAGGCATTGGGCTGTAGTGTAAAAACGTTAACCTGAACGAAAACGTGTAAAAGCTGATAGCGATATTAGAACTTTCCTTTTATTTAATAATTAGCTATTTTTGAAATTTATAATTTCATTGAGTGAAATAATATGGACAAGCTTTTGTGCATGAGAGTGTTTGCAGAGGCTGCTAAGTCGGGAAGCTTTGTAGGAGCTGCAGACGCGATGTCGATGTCAGCGCCTGCGGTTACTCGGTGTATTGCACATTTAGAGGCACAGTTAAATACTCGACTTTTTCATCGCACAACGCGGCAAGTGAAGTTGAGTGAGGTTGGTGAACATTACCTTATTCATGTTTCACGTATACTGGCAGATATTGAGCAAAGTGAAGCTGCTGTGTCTGGCATTGACTTGGTGCCCAGAGGTGAGCTTAACATCACGGCACCAATTTTGTTCGGCGAACGTTATGTAACGCCAATAATATCCCAATTTCTTAAGGACTATCCCGACATTAGGGTTAACGGGCATTTTCACGACGATGTGGTGAATCTAATTGATAGCAATATGGATGTAGCAATACGTATAGGTAACCCGAAAGACTCTTCGCTTTACGGTGTTACGGTAGGATACGTACGGCGTGTAACCTGTGCGGCGCCTAGCTACTTGGCGAGTAGCCCGGCCATAAAAAAGCCAGAAGATTTAAAACGGCATAGTGTGCTTTATCCGAAGCGCTTTAACGAGCCAGCGGTATGGACGTATCACAAAAACGGCAGACCTATTGCCATTAAGCTCACACCTCGTTTTCAATCCAACCAAAACAGAGCGGCTATTAACGCCGCCATTGCAGGCGTTGGGGTTGTTCGGTTGATGTCCTATCAGGTTGCAGAAGCACTTAGAAGTGGTGATTTGGTAAGTTTGTTAGAAGATGTGGAAGACAAAAAGTTGCCTATACAGGTGGTAAGTGTTGAAGGGCGTAAGAACCTTACTAAGGTTAAAATGTTCATTGACTATGTCAAGGCAGGGTTGGCGAACAACGAGTATCTTAACCCTAGAGCCTGAATAATCCAGAGTATCTTGACCTACGCGTGTGGTGCTCAGACTGTAGCATAAGTTGTGAGTAAAATGGGTTGCGTTACACTAAACCAATCGTTATCGTCGCAGAGATTTTAAAGTTAGCATTTTAAAATTGGCATCTTAAAATTTGTATTTTGACATCTATAACTTTAACAGGATCTGTTAAAGGCGCTACTCAAACGTTAATAATAAAAATCATCGAGGCAACATGGTTTCCTGGCAATCACTTACATTTAATGAACTGACTAATCATCAACTCTTCGACTTGCTCAAGCTGCGTGTCGATGTTTTTGTCGTTGAGCAAAACTGTGCCTATCCGGAGCTTGACGAAAAAGACCGCCATCCAAAAACTCATCATTTAATGGGGTTTCAAGATAACAAATTGGTAGCGTGTGCACGATTACTTGGCGAAGGGGTTAGTTATCCATCGGTGAGTATCGGTCGAGTAGCTACCAGCGAAGCTTTCAGAGGTAAAGGGGCGGGCAGAGCACTTATGCGTGAAGCCATTGATCATTGTGAGGCGTTATGGCCAGGCTGTGATATTGAAATTGGCGCGCAAGAGTATTTAAAACGGTTTTATGAAGGTTTTGGGTTTGAAGCCACCTCGACTATGTACTTGGAAGACGATATTCCTCACATCGATATGAAAAGAGCAGGCACGGCAACAGAGTAGCTCAGTGCCTAGCTCGAAATATTGGTTTGCATGACCTTTTATGGCCCAGGCGTTTAACCTAATAATTATGTTTACCCGTGCCAACCTTTAAGCTGTGCTTTTATGTGCACCTAGATACCATCAACCCTAACGCTTATTTGGCATCGGGTAATTGGGAAACTAATTCATCTAGTCCGCTTACCACCGTGTCAGGCGCTATTGCTAACGGGTAAAGTACCTTACCGGGGCGTGCAATGAACGCGGCTTGCCAGCCTGCCTGTTTAGCACCAGCAATATCCCAACCGTGTGCCGCCACTAACATAGCGTCTTCTGCTGCTATACCCATTTTTTCAATAGCCCACTCATACGTGCGAGTATCGGGCTTATATAAGTTAATGTCTTCAACACTTAGTCGCTCGTCGAAATAAGACAAAAGATCAGCATTCTTAAATTGGGTATATACGCCTTGATTAGACGAGTTGGTAAGGCTTACTAGTTTATAACCCTTGTTTTTAAGTGCCTGTAAGCCATCGCGCACGTCAGGATGGGGTGGTAGGCTTCGCAAAGGCGTGACAATTGCCGTTTTCGCTTGCGCTTTGGTCAATTCAATACCTTCAATTTCAGCCACCATCAGCAAGGAGGCAACGCCAATTTCTCCAAAGGTATGAAAGCGGCCAGTCGTTGAATCAACCAGTGAATGATGCAGCATAGTAGAGAACCACAGTGGCAACAAATCATCTCGACCGCCCAAGGCTTCGCCTACCGAGCTGCGCATGGCGGTGAGGTCAAGCAAGGTCTCATTAACATCGAAAAAGATAACCTTTGGTGCTCGCAATTCCCGTGCAGACATTGCTGTATTCTTATCAGGCTGCGCGGCACCCCTGGTGTCTGTCTGAGCGAAGACTGGTGATGACAATAGACTAATGCCTACAGCGGTTGCGCAACATAGCCTTGAGAGTAATGAAGAAAGTGAGCGAGCCATAATTATCCTTTATAAAATTTGAACGAGTGTTCAAATTAGGCGGGATAACACATGAATGCAATAGCTAATGAGACGAAACGACTATTTTCTGGTGGTCAACCGATAGCCGTTGCCTCTCAGAGTTTCAATAAATATGGCATCACTGCTGTGAAGCTTTTGTCGCAGCCTACTGATATACACATCAACAACATTAGTTAGCGGATCGCTGTGACTTCGCCATACTCGACTTAATATGCGTTCTCGAGACAGCACTTTTTCAGCATTTTCTGCGAAGTAGTAGAGCATGTCGTATTCTAGTTTGGTGAGTGAAATCTCTTCCCCAGACAATGTCGCAATACGTGACTCGTCATCGATGTTTAACGGTCCGATGGTGAGGCCTAATTGGGTAACCGGTGTATTCGTCACTCTTCGGCTTAAGGCCGTTATGCGCGCAAGTAGTTCGTCAAAGTCAAATGGCTTGCACAAATAGTCATCCGCGCCTTGTTTTAAACCATTCACGCGCTCGCGTACTTCGTCCACCGCGGTTAGCAACAAAACCATAGGGGCATGGGGAAGCGACTTGATTGCGGGCAGCAGCTCTACGCTATCTTCATCACCAAACATGCGATCAAGTACAATAATAGCAGGGGCTTCATGGCGAATGCGCGTGACTAAGTTGTGTAATGCCGACTCTTCGATGCACTCAAAACCTTCAGCGCTTAAGCCTCGTGATAGAAAGCGTAGCAAGGGGGCTTCGTCATCAGCAATAAGAATTTTCATTGTTGTTATGATCCTAGTCGTTCGAAGTTACTTAACGGTTGTTATTAATCTAAGGACGTCGCGTGGTCTTGTAAAACTGGCAGCGTCAACGTGAACTGCGAGCCTTTACCTAATGTGGAATGCGCACTCAATGTACCGTGGTGGGCTTCTGCTATCGCTTTAGCGATAGACAAACCTAGCCCCATTCCATTGCCTTTGCGCTTTAGCCTAACGAAGCGTTCAAAAACGTGCTGCAAATCACTTGAAGAAATGCCTTCACCGCTATCAATGACCGATACATTAATATTCGGGCCTTCGCTCTCAACGCGCAGCACAATGGGCGTATCGGGATAAGAATAGTTGTGCGCGTTTTCGATAAGGATGGTCAGTACCTGCGCAATTCTGTCTTTGTCGATGAGCACTTGGACCTCATTATTGGCAAGCCATTTAAGATCTAAGTCTCTTGGCTTTGTGAGCTTTTGCCATAACGCCATATTTTGTGTAAGCAGGTTATGTAAGTCAGATTTAACCAGATCTACAGTAAATTCGTGCATCTCGGCACGCGCTAGCAGCAGCAAATCATCAACCAACTTACTTAAGTTCACGGCTTGCTCAAGTATGGTTTCCAGCGTTTCTTTATAAATCTCGTTGCTAGCCGCAGCCTGCCTAAGGGTTACCTGCGCTTCGCCACGAATAATGGTTAACGGCGTGCGCAATTCGTGACTTACATCAGCCATAAATTGTCGGCGCTTTGCGTCCAGCTGAGTGAGTTTATTGTTGGCTTCTTTTAAAGCCCGGGTTCGGCTCTCCACTTCAAACTCTAAGTGCTTACGATGGGCATCAGCCTGGTCTTCGTGTTCTTGTAGTCGCGCTATCATCGAATTTAGTGCTTTGACCAAGTCAGTAAATTCGCTATCCAGGGTTTCAGGCAATCGATAGTGGTAGTTTCCCGAGGCAATGGCATCGGTACCCGTGCGAATAACTGTAAGCGGCTGATACAGGGCATTGAATAGCCAATAACAACCCAGCAGAATGAAAGGACAGGTGATAAGGCCTAAACTGATAGTAAACCACACAATGCTGCTGTTTAGCGTTTCAATGCTAGCGTTAATGCGCGATACAACGCCTGTTTGGCGGTTTACTGCAGAGTTGATGGCCTCCCTAAACTGGTTGTCGATAGTTACTTCTAGTAATGTTTGAAGGCGCTGCTGTTGATTAAGTGGAGTACTGTCGTTACTTAGTGCAATAGCTCTAAACTCTTCCACAATGCCTTGAATCAGCGCTTCAAGTTCATCGGTATCTTCAACACTTCCTAATGTTGCCTCAAGCCCTAGTGCTTCGCGTTGGGCAAGTTCCAGAGATTTTATACGGTTCAACGAGTTTTCTATTTGTTGTTGTTTGTTTCTCACTTTCGCTTGGTTCGCATTCTTGCCAAAAATAAGCTCATCGGTTAGCTGTTTGAAAAGCCTGTAGGAAATACTTGATAACTGCTGGTGCTCTGACAGCAGGGATTGAGCGAGTTGAGCTTGCGCTAAGTTAGTGCGCGTTAAATGCGCAGATACGGCTGCACTGGCTAAAGCAATCAACAGAATAAAAGTGGAAAGTAGCCCAAAAAGGTAGAGTTTACGTTTGTACATTGGCAGCAGCGTTATGATTATTTGTCACTATATACGCTAAACGTAATTTAATGGTGCAGTTTCACGGCAATAAAATAGTAAGTCTGAGCAGATGGGCTACCAGCGACATGTCGTCTGAATTGGTGTAAAAATAGAACGTAAAAAAGGGCGAGAGAGAGAAAAAAGTACGTTCATAAAAGTCGTGATCACTATGAAAACGTAATCGTTTAAGCCGTGCGCTCAAGAATAGACAAGGCAATATCTGTTTGATATTGGAGCTCTTCATCTATTTTCCAGTGTTTGGGGCTCCAACCCGCTAAGAACCGATAAAAGTCAGCGCAGGCGAAGGGGTACAGGTACTTCCATTCAGCAATGATAAGCGCAATATCAGCACGCTTGAAACAAGCCGAGCTATCATTGTTAGCCAATCGAGTGTGTAGCGCATCTTCGAGCGCTTGAAAGTAGGTATTGAGCAGTGCATCACGATGCTTCATGTGGGTTTGGGTTGATAGTGCACTGCCCAAAAAATACGCCACGTCCTTTATGCCTGCGCCATAACCCACGTACTGAAAGTCGACAGCTGCACAGTCAGAAAAATCTTCGGTAAAACAAAAGTTAGCCACTTTAGCATCACCGTGCACCAAAGTGTGATAGTGAGCGTTGCCTAACGTGGTAGATATATCGACAGCATGTTGCTTTAGTAATCCATCCGACATGGCGTTGAACTCATCTTCACGGGTTGCCAAGTGCCAATAAGTGCCTTCAGGCCATAATTGTAAACTTTGGCTATCAAATTCATCTCTTACATTGACAAAGCGTGCATGAAAGTTGGCAAGCCATTTTAGAACAGTGATGCATTGCTCAGCGGTAAGTGAAGAGGCCGTGCGAGAATAGCCGCTGTGTGCTAAGTCTTCCATAACAAGAAGGGAGGCTTCGCCCTGTTGGCTGTGCCCTAAGTATTTAGCTGTACGGCACGACGCATCAGTTTGGACTTGAACGTCGTTATAAAAACAGTTCTCTACCTTAAAAGATTGGCACTTACGGTTGTGGCTAGCTTCACCATTCCAGCCTTTAGGGTGTGAGAGCCTGTGTGGCGGAGTGGCGCATTTCACGACTACTTTTAGCGCTGCTTCGTCTCCACTTTGTTGCGCGCCAAGTGGGTTTTGTTGAGCTTGGTGATACTGGCTTTCTTGGAAAGGGCTTCTCTCGTCCTGGTTCTTTGAAAAAGTATTATTAGGATAGCCCAAAGTGGCACGAAAGCACGCTCCGTAGCCACTCCAAAGAGGTTGAATCATTTGTGTGTCTAATACTTGCGCGTTACATACTTGGCTTAACCAATCTATATACTGCTGGTTTACCGTATCTGACATTTTATTCTCAACTCGGACTCGATGTTAAACGTACACTAACAAACAAAAAAGCCGCTCGAAAGCGGCTTTTACGTCAATTAGCTAGTAGCGCACTAGCGACTGAAAATTATTCAGCCACTGCTGCTACTTCGGCAACGTCATCTACCGACTGAGGAAGCGTTGTTACTGCTGATGCACGTGACGTTACGTGCGACATCGCTGCAGTTTTACCCGATACTGCGAGTGCAGGTCGTGTGTCGTCAGCTTTAGCGGTAAGCGCTACATCAACAAATGCGTCGTTTACTGCTGCAGGCAATGCCATAGGGTGCGATGCACCACGCTTTCCTTTGCCACTCGCTGCTAGGCTCGAAGAAGGCGCTGCTGTTGTTTCAGCTTTTTCTTTAGCCGCTGGCGTATCTGCTTTCGCTTCTTGTACCTGTGCTTCTGGTTCTGCAACTACAGGTGCGTCAGCCAAGTTTATTTCAACTTGCTCTGGCGATGCTGTTGCTTCGTCTTTAGCTTCTGGCGCCGTATCAGCTTGCGTTGTTTTAGCTTCAACTGCCGGTTCCGTTTGTGCTGCCGGAGCCGTTTCTTCAACGTTGCTTTCTTGCACTGAAGTTTGAGCTTCTTTAGCCGGTTTAGCTTCAGTTGTCGCGTTATCGTCTGCTGACGTTACTTCATCAGTTGAGTCTACAGCTTCCGAAGGTTTATCGTTCGCTGACGGCTCTGCATCCGCTGAAGGCTTATTTCCCGCTGAAGGCTCTTTACCCGCTAAAGGCTCTGCATCAAACTGAAGTTCGTCCTGAACGGCTTCAACGTCAAGTTTTGCTTTCTCTTGCTTAGCAACAGGTTGCTCTTCAGCTGGCGCTAGTTGCCCAGGCTCTTTTGCTTGTGTTTCTTCGACAACAGGTGCATCTGTCTTAGCTGTCGCTTCAACTTCTACTTCTGGCTGCTGCGGTGACAACTCACCAGGCTGTTTAGCTTGCGTGTCTGAATCGTCAAATTGCTGCGACTCTTTCTTACGACGTTGACCAGCCGCACGAACGTGACGTGGAGAGCGGCGTGAACGGCCACGGCCTTCACGTTTTTGACCATGCTCTTCACTGTTAGCGTCGGTATTCGCATCAGTGCCATCAACGGCATCACTAGTTATCGCTGATGAGTCACCTTCACCCTTAACAGCATCCGATACTGGCTTCGCTTCAGCAGGTTTATCCGCTGGCTTTTGCGCGGCTTTGACTGCTGGCTTTTGCTCATCCTTCTTCTGTTCAGCAGTGTTTTCGACCGGTGACTCTGCTTTCGGCGCTTTAGGCTTGGTGTCAGCTTTAGCTTTGTGCTGCATTGTCGCTTCTTTGGCTACTGGTGTGGCCTGCGCTTCGCTTTGTTCAGCAGTATTCACCGCGTTGTCATCTTTCTTCACACGAACGCTGCGGCGTTTATCACGACGTTTTCTACGTTCAGCAACTTCACGCTTCTTCTGCGCTTGGTTTTCTTGCTGCTCGCCATCTTGCTTTTCGTGCTTAGGCTTTTGTTGCTCATCGCGAGGTTGTTGTGCCTTACGAGGCTTACGACCTTTGTTATTGCGCTTATCATCTTGATCTTGACGTTGGTCTCGCTGCTGCTCGCCGCGCGGTTTGCGATTATCCTGCTGCTCACCATCGCGGTTCTGGTCTTTACCTTGGTCTCTGTTTTGAGACTGGTTGCCACGACGATTGTTCTTGTTGCGCGGCTTGCGGCGACGGTCGTCATTATTGCGGCTGCGGTTGTTTCTATTTTTATTACCAGACTGTGGCTTCTTGTCTTTATTGGTTTCTTCTTCGCTTTCGCTACCGAATAAATCACTAATCCATTTGCCAAATCGGGCAAATAGTGAAGGCACATCGTCGGCTTTCTTTGCTGTTTCTTCTTTTGGCGCAACTACAGGTGCAGCCGTTGGTGCAACAAGGCCTTTCAGTGCTGGCTCTTCGCGCTTAATCGGAGCAGAAGTCGTTGTTTCCGTCTCAGCTTCTACCGCAGGCATTAACTCTACGTCGTAACTCGCTTCAGATATAACGTCATCTGGGCGTCTGCGTAATACCTGGTAGTGCGGTGTATCTAGGTTTGCATTAGGAATAAGCAGTAAATCTACGCCGTGACGCTTTTCGAGAAGCTGAATTGACTTACGCTTTTCGTTAAGTAGATAGGTCGCAACTGGAACAGGCAACTGTGCTTCAATTTGCCCTGTGTTTTCTTTAATACTCTCTTCTTCCAAAATACGAAGAATAGACAGTGCCAAAGACTCAGTGCCACGAATGGTACCGTGACCAGAACAGCGAGGACAAACGTGATGCGCTGATTCGCCTAAAGAAGGGCGTAAACGCTGGCGAGACATTTCCAAAAGGCCAAAGCGAGAAATACGACCCAATTGTACTCGTGCTCTGTCGCTTCTCACCGCGTCTTTCATGCGGTTTTCAACTTCACGTTGGTGACGTACTGGTGTCATATCAATGAAGTCAATTACAACCAATCCACCTAGGTCACGAAGACGCAGTTGACGGGCAATCTCGTCTGCCGCTTCTAGGTTTGTGTTAAGCGCTGTCTCTTCAATATCACCACCTTTTGTTGCACGGGCAGAGTTAATATCTATAGAGGTTAGTGCTTCTGTTGGGTCGATAACAATTGAGCCGCCAGAAGGCAAACGCACTTCGCGTTGGAATGCAGACTCAATTTGGCTTTCGATTTGGTAGTGACTAAATAACGGCACTTCACCGCGATAGAGCTTTACGCGATTTGCAAAGTCAGGGCGCACTAATTGAATGTGCTGTAAAGCTTGCTCATAAATACTGGTTTTATCGATAAGGATTTCGCCAATATCGCGACGTAGGTAGTCGCGGATAGCACGAACAATTACGTTACTTTCCTGGTGAATCAAGAAAGGGGCTTCACGTTCTTCAGCAACGCTAGAGATAGCTTCCCAATGGGTAAGCAAGACTTTTAAATCCCATTCTAGCTCTTCGTAAGATTTGCCAACGCCCGCAGTGCGGACAATCAAACCCATACCTTCAGGAAGGTCCAATTTGCTTAGTGACTCTTTAAGCTCTGTACGCTCGTCGCCCTCTATTCGGCGTGAAATACCGCCAGCGCGAGGGTTGTTTGGCATAAGTACTAGGTAACTGCCTGCAAGCGATAAGAATGTAGTTAATGCAGCGCCTTTTTGGCCGCGCTCTTCTTTATCAATTTGAACAATTACTTCTTGGCCTTCTTTAATCACATCTTTGATGTTAGGGCGGCCTTCGAATTTGTAACCTTTAGGGAAGTAAGTGCGGGCAATTTCTTTGAGGGGTAGGAAGCCATGGCGCTCTGCACCGTAGTCAACAAAAGCAGCTTCTAAGCTGGGTTCAACGCGGGTAATTTTACCTTTGTAGATGTTCGCTTTTTTCTGCTCGTGTCCTGGACTTTCTATATCTAAATCATACAACCGTTGCCCATCGACAAGAGCAACGCGCAACTCTTCTTGCTGAGTTGCATTAATTAACATTCTTTTCATTGTATCTAACTCTGTTTTCGTACAGCCGTTAAGACACAAAATTAAAGTGACATGTGCAAACCCTCACCGCGCAACCTCACGGCTGGACGGGGACCTTGTTGTAACGTCGCATTATCCCTGGTGGGCAAACACTCACGCGAATAAACAAGCGCCTTTATCTTAAGCGCAAACCCATACGACCGTGAATTGACACGTATAATCGTACAGATGCATTCATGTTCACACTGCTTTAAGGATGTCGGGAGCGACTAGCCCTTATTACTCATTTCATTTTTTCAAGCGGCATCATTTTTGCCACTCAATTGTCATTTAATTCTGTTAGCTAAACGGCAAACTTATTTTATGTTCGCAAGCATGGCCTCGCTTTTTACGGCAGTGTAGTCGTTGCCTCTCTCGCGGGGTCGGTATGAATGTGTTATTTCATCGAACACTTATCATTGCTGATGTCACCGACGCTCAAACCATGCTTTTATCGTTTACAAGTTAAAACAACACACTCAGATGCGTGCTGATTTTCGGTCTTGTTGTTGTTTTTATAACGCTGTGTTTCACATTGTTAAAGTGCGGCAACGAAATGCCTGTTCCACACCTTTCTTTTTACGTGAATTTAATCGTGTTAAAAACATCGATAATTATCGCACTAAAAGTCAAATTTTAGCAAGGAAAGCGAATGAATAAATCCTATAAATTGAGATGTTAAATACAGAAAACATGCGCTTTGGATAAAAAGTATGCGCAAAGGTGGGTTTTCTAAGTCCTAGCTAAGCGCTGATATAATAATTATTTAGTAAAACGTAACTTTCAGTATGTTGGGCACTTTGCAATAGGGTATAATGCCCCTATGAAAGAAGAAGCTCCCCAAAAAGTACGTTTTGTAACGGTTGAAGCCGACTTGGCTGGTCAACGTATCGATAATTTTTTGCGCACCCAGCTAAAAGGTGTGCCGAAAAGCATGATTTATCGCATTTTGCGCAAAGGTGAAGTGCGGGTGAATAAAGGTCGTGTTAAGCCTGAATATAAGTTACAAGCCGACGATTTAATCAGAATTCCACCGGTTCGCGTGTCGGAAGGTGCGCCTGCGCCATCGCCAAAGCTCGATAAAATTGCATCATTAGAGTCGCATATCCTTTTCGAGGACGACCGTATACTTGTTATCAACAAGCCATCGGGAATGGCAGTTCACGGAGGAAGTGGCTTGAGTTTTGGTTTAATCGAAGGCTTAAGAGCCTTGCGTCCCGATGCCAAATTTATGGAATTGGTACACCGACTAGACCGTGACACATCAGGCTGCATTTTAATTGCTAAAAAACGTTCTGCCCTTCGCCACATGCATGAGCAGCTTCGCACCGGTAAAATGGACAAGCGATATAATGCGCTAGTTGCAGGTGAGTGGCCTAAAACCCGATTTAAAGTTAAAGCGGCGCTTCGTAAAAATGTGCTGCAATCGGGTGAGCGCATGGTAAGTGTAAGCGACGATGGCAAACCGTCAGAAACTCGCTATCGCATATTAGAGGAATACGCAGGTGCAACCTTGGTTGAAGCGTCGCCTATTACAGGTAGAACCCACCAAATTCGCGTTCACTGTTTGCATGCGGGTCATCCTATTGCTTGTGACCCAAAATACGGTGATGCGGATTTCGACGCGGCAATGCGCCAAAAAGGACTGAACAGACTGTTCCTTCACGCTCGCAGTATTTCACTGCTGCACCCAGCGACTGAAGAGCGCGTCACATTTACCGCGCCATTAGACGACACTCTCTCAAATACACTTAAAGCGCTGTAAGTTATGCATTCAAAAAAACAGGCTGTGGAAACACAGCCTTTCACTTCGTTAGATAAAACACTGCCTAAGTACAAACTTGTTATCTTCGATTGGGATGGCACGCTCATGGATTCGGCGGCAAAAATTGTTAGCTGCATGCAGCTTGCCGCAAAGCAGTGTGATATGCCTGTTCCTACCTACGATGAAGTAGGCCACATTATTGGTATAAGTTTAAAGCCTGCCATTAAACAGCTTTTTAATATCAAAGACGATGAGTTAGCCGAACGTTTAGTCGCCGCCTATAAAGAGGCATTTGTCACTCGCGATACAACGCCGTGTCCTTTGTTTGATGGCGTTGAACAGTTACTTAGCAATTTGAAAGAAGCGGGATGCACATTGGCCGTTGCGACAGGTAAAGCGCGCCGCGGTCTTGATCGAGCGTGGGCACAAACAGGGACGGGACCTTTCTTTAGTGCGTCACGTACCGCCGATGAGGCAGAATCTAAGCCTTCGCCCGACATGCTGCTACAGTTACTTGATGAACTTAGTGTAAAAATAGAAGACGCCGTTATGATTGGTGACACAACCTACGACATGCAAATGGCGAAAACGATTGGTATGGATAGGATAGGTGTGTCATACGGTGTACATGCGCAGGTTCATTTAGAAGCGTTGTTACCTGTAGCACTTGTACACTCTATAAGTGAACTAGAAACAGCGCTATTCAAATAGCGCTGGTTTGTAGCACTGCTTTGATACAACTGCTCTGACAGAATTAGTGGCTTACTGTGCAGCCATTGCTAATAAATCGACATCGAAGTGTGCGCCCAGTAATTCATTCAGCAGCATTATCGGAAGACCGATTAAACTGTTAGGGTCGCGGCTTTCTATTTTATCGAACAGTAATACACCCAAACCTTCGCTTTTAAAACTGCCGGCGCAATCGAATGGTTGCTCTTTATCTACATAGGCGCGAATGGCAGTTTCACTGTTATGCCGAAAGAAAACGCGTGTTTCATCTACCTGCGTTATCGTTTTATTGGCGCTAGGTTGGTGAAGGCAAAGTGCAGTATAAAATGACACTTGCTTACCTTGGCATGCCATTAGCTGGTTTACTGCATTTTCAAACGTGCCAGGCTTGCCAAGTAGCTGCGGGCCCGCATCGGTTTGGACCAAAGCTACTTGATCACTACCTATAATAATGGTGTCGTTATTTACCTTCTCTAATTCAGCGGCAACCTTGTGCGCCTTTTGTTCGGCCAAACGTAAACTCAATGCCGTAGGGCTTTCGTTCGCAAAGGGCGTTTCGTCAATATCTGGTGCGTGGGTGTCTACCTGAATACCAATGTTGGCGAGCAACATTTTTCGGTATTGCGATGATGAGGCAAGAACAAGGGAGGCCACAATTACTCCTTTTATAAAATCAATATGTTGCGTACTTTCAGTTAGTAGTACAATGTTACATTATCACTGCGTACCACATACAGCGTTTTATTGTAGGTTAAAACGCAATTTTGCTTTGACAGGAAGGGGTTGACCCTATATCATGCGCGCCCTATGCAGAAAGTGAAACTCCCTCATTCGGTTGAACCGACTAAAAGTGCCATGAAACGTTCCGATTACCGGGGCGTGATTGCGTCTAAAGATATGGAACGATTGAGTGAAGCAGTTGTCCGATGCAATGACTATGTGGACGCAGAAGTACAGTTCGAAAAAGACGCGCAGGGTCTTACTGTCTTTCACGGCCATCTAGCCACGCAGGTAACACTTATCTGTCAAAGGTGTAATGGTGAACTCGATTATCCCGTGGAAGCGGAATTCTGTTTTACTCCAGTGCAGGGAGAAGAACAGGAAAGCGATGACATCATTCCCGAGGCTTACGAACCGGTAGAGGTCAACGACCACGGAGAAGTTAATCTGCTTCAAATTTTTGAAGACGAGCTACTGTTATCTTTGCCAATTGTGCCCCTTCATGCAGAGTCGGAGTGTACAGTGAAGCAAGACGATATGTCGTTTGGAAAGATTGAACCGGAACAAGAGCGACAAAACCCTTTCGCGGTTTTGAAAGAACTTAAGCGAGACCAGGAGTAAGTTATGGCAGTACAACAAAATCGTAAAACGCGTTCTAAGCGCGGTATGCGTCGCTCACACGATGCATTGACAGGCGCGACTTTGTCTGTCGATTCAACGTCGGGCGAAACTCACCGTCGTCACCACGTGACCGCTGACGGTTATTACAAAGGCAAGAAAGTAATCGGCGCGTAATACGGCGACTACATTTTGTCTAAACTAACCATCGCGTTAGATATCATGGGGGGCGATCATGGTCCCCCTGTTATCCTTCCCGCAGCCGTAAAGGCTATTCAACTTCACCTAGACGTGCACTTCACGTTATGCGGTGATGAAGATACCATCAAAGCAGGTATACAGCCCCTTACCAACGCTGAACGAAACCGCGTTACTATTGTGCATTGCTCACAAGTCGTTGAGATGGGCGAAGCGCCAACGTCAGCGCTACGAAACAAGAAAGATTCTTCCATGCGTCGCGTTATTGAACTTGTCGAAAGTGGCGAGGCAAACGCGTGCGTAAGCGCAGGTAATACCGGTGCACTGCTTACCTTATCGTTCTATTTGCTTAAAACCTTATCAGGTATTGATAGGCCCGCACTCATTAATATGATGCCTACAACAGGGCACCATAACGTATTTCTTTTGGATTTAGGCGCTAACGTGAACTGTACGCCTGAAATTCTTTTCCAGTATGGTGTTATGGGTTCAGTGCTTGCACAAGAAGTCGCGGGCATAGCATCGCCACGGGTTGCCTTATTGAACGTGGGCGAAGAAGATATTAAAGGTAACGCACAGGTAAAATCTGCCGACCAGCTTTTTAAAGATGCGCCAGGCATAAACTATATTGGTTATGTAGAAGGCGACGACATTTTCACCGATCATGCCGATGTAGTGGTAACAGACGGTTTTACCGGAAATGTAGCGCTTAAATCGAGCGAAGGGCTGGCTAAGTTAGTGATAAACGAAGTAAAACGCCAGTCACAGAAGAACTTTTATACCCGATTATTGGCAAAAATTGCCTTCCCATTACTGAAATCTATCTATAACAGCGTGAACCCCGACCAGTATAACGGTGCGAGTCTGATAGGATTGCGCGGCATTGTTATCAAGAGTCACGGAAATGCACAAAAAGACGCCTTTTATTACGCCATCGTGCAAGCAATGAAAGAAGCAAAGATGCATTTACCTGAAAAGATAAAGACAAAGATAGAAACGGTATTGTTGGAGCAGCTTTGAGCAAATATTCACGCTTTATAGGAACAGGTAGCTATTATCCCAGCGACGTGCGTACAAACGCAGATTTAGAGCAAATGGTGGACACCAGTGACGAATGGATCACTGACCGTACCGGGATAAAAGAGCGACGTATTATTGGAGCAGATGAAACCGCTGCTACCATGGGGGCAGAAGCCAGTAAGAAAGCCATTGAGATGGCTGGCATTGACCCGAAATCTATCGACATGATTGTGTGTGCCACCACGAGTGGTCGCTATGCGCTTCCAAGCACAGCATGTGAAATTCAACGCATTCTTGATATTGACGGTATCCCTGCCTTTGACGTAGCTGCTGCATGTGCAGGTTACTGCTACGCGTTAAGTGTTGCCGATCAATACATTAAGTCGGGAATGGCGAAACGTATTCTTGTTGTCGGTACCGACTGTTTAAGCCGTTTGATAAACCCTGAAGATAGAACCATGGTTATCTTGTTTGGCGATGCAGCGGGTGCAACGATTATTGAAGCTAGCGATGAACCTGGCATTCTTTCGACACATATCAATGCATCAGGCTCTCACGGTGATTTGCTTTACGTGGGTAATCCAACCCGAGGTGACGAGCAGTCGGTTCACGAGAACTGGGGTGTGATGCGTGGTAATGAAGTCTTTAAGGTTGCGGTAACCAAGCTTTCAGAAGTGGTAGAACAAACCCTTGCTGCCAACGGTATGCAAAAATCTGATCTTGACTGGTTAGTACCTCACCAAGCAAACTTTAGAATTATTAAAGCGACAGCTAAAAAGCTGAATATGTCTCTTGATCAAGTAGTGCTTACGTTAGAGCAGTATGGTAATACCTCTGCTGCTACTGTGCCTACAGCGCTTGATACAGCTATCAGAGACGGGCGCATTCAACGCGGACAGCATTTATTACTAGAAGCATTCGGAGGCGGATTTGCTTGGGCATCGGCGCTTGTACGCTATTAGCCTTGCAGATATTTGCTTTGGTGATATTTGCCTCGTTAAGGGGCACTCCAACTCCGACGTTTTCTCGCTTCTAGTAAATTAAAAATAATAAGGAATCGACATGACAAAGACAGCCTGTGTATTTCCAGGACAAGGTTCTCAAAGCGTAGGTATGCTAAAGGAACTTGCTGAGACTTCTCCGATTATCGAAGCAACGTTTAAAGAAGCCTCTGACGCGCTCGGCTACGATCTGTGGGATTTAGTCCAAAATGATACAGACGGTAAACTTAATGAAACCCATATCACTCAACCAGCGTTGCTTGCTGCTAGCGTAGCAATTTGGCGTGTTATTCGCGAGCAGGGCATCGATGTAGATTACCTAGCGGGTCACAGCCTTGGTGAGTATTCAGCATTAGTATGTGGCGGCGCCATGGATTTTGCTGATGCTATCAAGCTTGTGGAAGCCCGTGGTAAATACATGCAAGAAGCTGTACCAGCAGGTGCGGGTGCCATGTATGCCATTATCGGATTAGACGATGCCGCCATTGCGGATATTTGTCAGCAAACTGCTATTGCTACAGGCGATGTGGTTGCACCAGTTAACTTCAACTCTCCAGGCCAAGTGGTTATTGCAGGGGAAAAGAACGCCGCCGAGCAAGCTGCTAATGCGTGTAAAGAAGCGGGCGCTAAGCGCGCACTTCCTCTTGCGGTAAGCGTTCCTTCACACTGTGAGTTAATGCGTCCTGCAGCAGACAAGTTAGAAGACGCGTTATCGTCATTGAACGTTAATGAGCCTGCAATCAATATCGTGAATAATGTTGATGTCACTATTGAAACCCAAGGTGATGCAATCAAGAACGCATTAGTGAGACAACTATATTGCCCCGTTCAATGGACACGTACTGTTGAATACTTGGCGGCAGCGGGCGTTGAGCGCGTTATTGAAGTAGGTCCTGGTAAAGTACTTACTGGATTGAACAAACGTATCGACAAGAGCCTAGAATCTCTTGCAGTTAATACACCTGATGGTGTTGAAGCATTAAAACAATAAGGAAACGCAATGAGTCAATTAGACGGTAAAATTGCGCTTGTTACCGGCGCAAGCCGAGGTATAGGCAAAGCGATTGCTACGCAGCTTGCACAGCAAGGTGCTACGGTTATCGGCACAGCAACCAGTGAAAATGGTGCACAAGCAATTAGCGATTATCTTTCTGAATTCGGCGGCAAGGGCTTTGCGCTAAATGTCACCGACAAAGAAAGCGTAGATACCACGATTAAAACGATTAATGAAGCACATGGTGGTATCGATATCTTGGTCAATAATGCCGGTATCACACGTGATAATCTGCTAATGCGCATGAAAGATGACGAGTGGCAGGATATTATCGACACCAACTTAACCTCAATTTTCACACTGTCAAAAGCGGTACTTCGCGGTATGATGAAGAAGCGTTTTGGTCGCATCGTGAATATTGGTTCAGTGGTGGGCAGTGCAGGTAATGCCGGACAGGCAAACTACGCTGCAGCGAAAGCAGGGGTCATTGGTTTTTCTAAATCTATGGCGCGTGAAGTGGCTTCTCGTGGTATTACCATCAACGTTGTAGCGCCTGGTTTTATCGATACCGATATGACAAAAGCGCTGACCGATGACCAAAAAGAAGCCATTTTCAAAGATATTCCGGCTAACCGATTAGGCGAGCCTGATGAAATTGCAGCCACTGTTGCCTTTTTAGTAAGCGATGGTGCAGCCTATATTACAGGCGAAACTATCCATGTAAATGGTGGTATGTATATGGGGTAAATTCGCAAAAATTGCGAATTTTCCTTAGTTTGGGGTGGTATTTACCCGAACTTGGATGTAAAAATAGTATTTTACGAATTTCGAATGTCGCTGGTTTGACCAGAAAATTTGTTTAAACTGGTGCTTGCAAGGATGCACCTTGCAAAATAAACTAGCGGCACTTTTATTATCTAGTGACGTTTAAGGGAAACCTAGAATTATGAGTAACATTGAAGAACGCGTTAAGAAAATCATCGTTGAACAACTTGGCGTGAAAGAAGAAGAAGTAAAAGCAGAAGCTTCATTCGTTGACGATTTAGGCGCTGATTCACTTGACACTGTTGAGCTAGTAATGGCTTTGGAAGAAGAATTCGATACTGAAATTCCTGACGAAGAAGCAGAAAAAATTACTACTGTTCAATCAGCAATTGATTACATCAACGCTAACAAAGACGCTTAAGTCTTAAGTAGCGACAAAACGGCTCTTCTAACAGAGCCGTTTTTGTATCTCCTACCTTAGTTCCAAAGCGAGGGCTTTTTGTGACAAAACGTCGCGTAGTGGTTACTGGTCTTGGAATGCTTTCACCATTAGGTCTTAATAGCGAAGACACATGGCGCAAATTGCTCGCGGGCGAAAGCGGCATCGGTGAAATCACCCATTTCGATTGTAGTAACTATTCAACCCGTTTCGCAGGTCAAATTAATGATTTTGATCCGCAGGAATACATTGAAAAGAAAGAAACCAAGAAAATGGACCGCTTTATCCAGTTGGGTATAGCAGCAGGCAAGCAAGCCTTGGTCGATTCTGGTTTAACTATTTCACAAGATAATGCGCATCGTGTAGGTGTAGCTATTGGTTCAGGTATTGGTGGTTTAGAACAAATTGAACAAAACCATTTGAAACTGACAAATAGCGGTCCTAAGCGCGTATCGCCATTTTTTGTACCTTCAACCATTACCAACATGATCTCAGGCTTTTTGTCTATCATGGAAGGGTTGAAAGGACCGAATTTAAACGTTGTGACTGCTTGTACAACAGGCGTTCATAACATTGGTATTGCCGCAAGAACAATTGCTTATGGCGATGCTGATGCCATGCTGGCCGGAGGCGCAGAAGCGTCTATTACTCCGCTAGGTATGGCTGGTTTTGCCGCGGCACGTGCGTTGTCATCTCGCAACGACAACCCACAAGCAGCAAGCCGCCCATGGGATAAAGACCGCGATGGTTTTGTCATGGGTGAGGGCGCTGGCGTGGTAATGCTAGAAGAATACGAAGCTGCAAAAGCGCGTGGCGCGACCATTTATGCAGAACTGGTTGGTTTTGGCATGAGCGGCGACGCATACCACATGACTTCTCCACCTGAAGATGGAGAAGGTGCGGCAGCGTCTATGCAAAACGCGATAAATGATGCGAAGTTGGATGCAAGCGAAATCGGCTATGTTAACGCACATGGTACGTCTACGCCTGCAGGTGACATTGCGGAAGTGGCAGCAGTAAAACGCGTGTTTAATGACCATGCTCACAAGCTACTTGTTAGCTCTACCAAGTCAATGACAGGCCATTTGCTAGGGGCCGCCGGTTCAGTTGAGGCAATTTTCACTATTTTGGCACTGCGTGACAAAATGGCGCCGCCAACCATTAACTTGGATGAACCAGGTGAAGGCTGCGACTTAGACTTTGTTGCACACAAAGCGAAAGCATTCAATGAAGACTACGCACTGTGTAACTCATTCGGGTTTGGCGGTACGAACGGCTCATTGATTTTCAAGCGTATCTAATACGGCGTAACTAATATAGCGTACTTATCGCTGATTAAGTGAACTTCACGTATATTTAAAAGGCAGCTTCGGCTGCCTTTTGTTGTTTATACAGTTAAATCTCACAGTAAATATCATAAAACTCAGGTCTCTTTGAGCACAGCTACAGCCAAATCAATTCAGCTAGACGTTGTCTGACCAACGCAAGTTGGTATACTTCCAACAACCACAATAACGGCGAACAAGAGTAGGCAGTGAGAATTATTCCTAGCGCTACGCCTATTTCATCAAGTGACAGGGCGTTTAATTATGGCGACGGTGTGTTTACCACATTGTTGGTAAGTGAACATCAAGTAGAATTATTGCCTTATCATATTTCACGTTTAGAGCACGATGCGGCAGCCATCAAGCTCAATATTGATATCCGCGCGCTTGAAGCCGCAATTGCTGAACAGGTCAAGACGATAAAGAGCGGTTCAGGTGATAACGCTTCTCCAAAATATGTGCTAAAAGTTCACGTGTCGGGAGGTCAAGCCGGAAGGGGGTATGCGCGAAGCGAAGACAGTGAAGCATTAGTCAGATTTAGCCAGCACCCTTACCCTGTCCATTACGATAGTCTTGCGAATGAAGGTGCAACGGTAATATGCGCTCAAACGCGGTTAGCCATTCAACCATTGCTTGCGGGTGTAAAGCATATGAACAGGCTAGAACAAGTCTTAATTAAGCACGAAGTAGACGACGCTGGCGTACACGATGCTATTGTTTGCGATACCCAAGATAACATTATTGAAGCGAGTGCTGGCAATGTATTTTTCTACCTCAATGAACAATGGTATACCCCGTCTTTGAAGGGAAGCGGTGTCAATGGCGTAGTCAGGCAGTGTCTTATTGATTCGCTGTTAAACGACAATTGTTCGCTTCACGTGGGGGAATATGATCTTTCTTATTTGCGAAAAGCGAGTGCAGTGGTAATTACCAATGCACTAATGGGCGTAATGCCGGTACAGAAAATACAAATGCCGGATTTCTCTTATGTCGATTTTGATGTAAGAAGCGATGCGATTGTAGCGCTAAAGACACGGCTTCAGACTGCGCTTCAAAATTAACTAAAACGCACTTCTCACAACGGGGTTCGTCAACGTTTTACGAGCTTCACCAGATTAGTAGTAAAAAGAAATAAAATGGAATGTAAAGCAATGAAGAAAGGGGAAGTTCAAGCATGAAGCGGGTAATTGTTATTCTATTATCTCTTTTCATGCTTGCCGTTGTTGGGGCAGCCTCTGGCGTAATGTATGTCTCGAGCAAGGTTACCGATGAACTAGCATTAAAAAGTGAAACCTTATTTACGATAGAGAGCGGCAGTAACGCTTATCGTACCGTGAAACACTTGCGTAAAATAGGCATGACCGATGTGTCGCCCTTTGTTGCTAAGGTGTGGCTCAAATTCTTTGCAGGCAGTACGTCTGTTAAGTCTGGCACCTACATGCTGCGCCCAGGGCAGTCACTAGTAGATGTGTTTACCTTGTTTACTGAGGGCGATGAGCATCTCTTCGCAGTGAGTCTAGTTGAAGGGCTAACTCTTGCACAGTGGCTTGAGGCGCTTAAACAAAACACAGATTTGGTGTTTGATTTAAATGAAGGGAAATTAAACCAGCTCACTCAGGATAATGGTGTAGATTGGTGTTGCGAAAACGTTTCGCAGACAGAGGGCGTATATTTGGCTGATACGTATTTCTTTACCAAAGGCACAACCGCAAGCGAGGTATTGAAAAGAGCACACCGCGCGCTAATTGACTTTGTTTCTAGCGAATGGGAATTACGGGATGCCGAACTGCCGTTAGCCACACCTTACGAGGCTCTTATCTTAGCGAGTATCATTGAAAAAGAAACGGCTGTGCCTGCGGAACGTGACATGATTTCAGGCGTTTTCGTCAATAGGCTAAACAGAAATATGCGTCTTCAAACTGATCCCACCGTGATTTATGGTATCGGTCCTACGTTTGACGGAAACATTACCCGTAAGCACTTGCGAACAGCAACGCCTTACAATACCTATGTTATTAAAGGGCTCCCACCTACGCCTATCGCGATGGCAGGCAAGGCCGCCATTCACGCTGCGTTGCACCCACTGACAACGGATGCACTCTATTTTGTGGCGAAGGGCGATGGCAGCCATCAATTTTCTACGACACTAGCTGAACACAATGCAGCTGTGCGAAAATACCAGTTAAAACGATAGCCGTATTGATGCAGACAACCGATACGTTATAGCTAAATAAAAACAGAGTTTAAAAAGTAATGCGCGGAAAGTTTATTGTAGTTGAGGGCCTTGAAGGGGCAGGAAAAAGCTCAGTGATTGGGCTGATTGTTCAAGCATTAAAAGGTGCAGGAAAGCGCGTTGAGCAAACTCGTGAGCCAGGCGGCACACCGATGGCAGAAGCCATTCGAGAATGTGTAAAACACGACTGGGATGAGACCGTGAGTGAGGAGACTGAACTACTTCTTATGTATGCGGCGCGTGTGCAATTACTTACCAATAAAATCTTACCATCACTTGATGCTGGTGCGTGGGTGGTAGGTGACAGACACGACCTGTCATCTCAAGCCTATCAAGGCGGTGGTCGGGGCGTCAGTGGAAAAACAATGTCGGCCATCAGCGATATCGCCCTTAAAGGGTTTAAGCCAGATTTAACTTTATATCTGGATGTCGAGCCTGCGGTTGGACTAGAGCGCGCCCGTGGGCGAGGGGAGCTTGACCGCATTGAGCAAGCGGGGCTTGCTTTTTTTGAGCGAACTCGTGCTAAATACTTGTCGCTTGCTAAGCAAGATGAATCTATCGTCGTGGTCAGTGCAATGCAGCCTATGGAAAAGGTTCATCAAGACGTGATTGCGATTATCAATGACTATGTGACGAACACAAGTAGCGAAAGCCAGCAGGGGAAAGGTTAATGCAAGTAATGCCTTGGTTTGCTACAACGTTCTCGACGTTACTGTCGCGATATATGGCAAAGAAACTACACCATGGTTTATTGCTGACAGGGCCAAAGGGAATTGGAAAATACCAACTCGCGTTAGGGTTAAGCAATGCGCTATTGTGTAAGCAGCCAAGCATAAATGGGCCATGTGAACAGTGTCAAAGTTGCCATTTGAGGCAAGCTGGAAACCACCCAGACTTTCATGTTTTAGAAAGTGAAAAGCAGTTAGGTGTGGATAAAATTCGCGAGGGCATTGGTAAGCTATCAGGTACTGCGCAAATGGGGGGCAATAAAGTGTTGTTGATTCCCCGTGCCGATACCATGACGGAAGCGGCAGCTAATGCACTGTTGAAAACCTTGGAAGAGCCCACAAATAATACCTTCTTGCTGCTGATCACTGACAGTATCAATAAAATTATGCCGACCATATTAAGTCGATGTGAACGGCAGATACTTTCACTCCCGTCAGTGTCAGAGAGTTTGAACTACTTGAACGCCAAAGGCGTAGAAGACGCAAGCGAAGCGTTACTGGCAGCTTATGGCTATGCCCCTCTTCGCGTAGAAGAGGCCCTCAGTGGTGAAGAAGACATTAGCTATCGCAATTTTAGCGATGGTATGCAAGCGCTCTTAGCAGGCGATGCAAATTTGCAAGTACAAACGCTTGCGAATAAGTGGCAGGACAATGCGCCTCAAATCGCATTGTGGTGTCAACAGATGGCCCATGACGAATACATAAAACGTCAACAGGCTGTTGATTTTGAACGCTATGAAGCGTGTGTTGATGCGGTAAGAACGCTGCAGCACGCAGGTGTTAACAAATCAATGGTACTTTTTGGGTTACTAAAGCAATTTCAACGTTAATAGGCAAACGCTGGCTTGTCGAAGCCCTTTTGTCTAACAGCAATTTTTTAAAACAGGTGTAGTTTGTTCGTAGATTCTCATTGTCACTTAGACCGACTTAAGCAAGGGCCAGAAGAGCTGGCTGAAACCTTAAATTTCGCAAGAACCCGAGGTGTTGAACACTTCCTTTGTGTGTGCGTATCTGTTGGTGATTACGACAGCATGTTAGCTGCTGTAAGTCAGTTTGAAGATGTATCAGTATCTTGTGGTGTGCACCCACTACATCAAGATGAAGCGTGTAGCTATGAAGAACTGTTAGAGAAGGCGCAGCGTGAAGAAGTGGTAGCCATTGGCGAAACTGGGCTGGACTATTTTTATAGTCCGGAAAGTAAAGAAGTCCAGCTAACGTCTTTCGTCGACCACATCAAAGTAGCTAACGAAACTAAAAAGCCGTTAATTATTCATACGCGGGATGCAAGGGAAGACACCATTAACTTACTCCGCCAACACAAAGCTGCGCACACCAAAGGTGTTTTGCATTGCTTTACTGAGTCATTAGACATGGCGCTGGCAGCAATAGAGATGGACTTCTATATCTCTATTTCAGGCATCGTAACCTTTAATTCAGCAGATGAATTGCGTGAAGTGGTAAAAGCGATCCCTTTAGAGCGACTACTTATTGAAACTGACTCACCATGGCTTGCGCCAGTTCCTCATCGAGGTAAACAAAACCAGCCAGGTTACGTGGTAGAAGTGGCAGAATTTATTGCTGAGCTTAAAGGCGTGACGGTAAAAGAACTAGCGGAAATTACCACGCAAAACTTCTACTCCCTGTTTTCTTTAGCTGCGAAGAAGAAAGCCGCGTAGCGGTAAGTATAGGCGATTTTACTCTCGGAGGTGGTTATGCCCCAGTGGCGACAAGGGTTGACAAAGAGTCTTCACCAAACCCGCAGTATGCCAGAAAGTCGTTACTTTCAGTTAGCTACTGTGGACGGTAGTGGTGTACCGTACTGCCGTACCGTGGTTTTTAGAGGGATCACCGACGACAACCAACTGGTGGTTATTTCTGACACCCGCTCAGATAAATATGACCAGCTTGGCCAGAATTCTCACTCGCAGGTTTGTTGGTATTTTTCTAAAACCAGGGAGCAATATCGCTTCTCTTGTACTGCAACAATAATAACGTTACATCAAGATGCTGACTTAGTTACTCAGCACTGGAATAAATTGTCAGATGCAGGCAAAAAGCAGTTTTTGTGGGGCGAGCCCGGCACGCCAAGAAACGATGGTTCGGCACTACAGGTTGAAGGGGATTTTGGTGTAGTTCCACCTCACTTTTGCGTGATCATGCTGGCTATTGATAGCGTAGATTACCTGAATTTGAGAGGTAACCCTCAAAGTCGAGAGTGGCATCAAAAAGACGGAAATGGCAACTGGGTTAGCCAGTCATTGATACCGTAGGTAACCACCTCTAGTCTCTAAGTAGGCACATATTAAGTGCGTGATACTGCCTATTCTGGGCACCACCTAAGTCAGCGGCATACAAACCGGCGACCTAAGCAAAAAGTAAGCCCTCTCTAGCTTGAATAGACGCGATAACGCATTGGCAAATGAGAGGGCGCCGATCACCTAGAAAAGTCGCTCACCTAGAAAATATGGGAAATTGGTGTATCACCTTTAAATAAATAGGTGATCAAGTCAGCATTACTTTCTCTTGCAACGCTTTCGACAATAGCTGTCGCTACATCTTCTCTTGGTATTACAGCATCGTCCCTATTGCTTGGCATATCGGTTCGTACCAAATGCGTGCCCGGTTCATTTAATAAAGTGCCAGGTCGAAGAATTACGTGATGTAAGCCGCTATTAATTAAATGCTCGTCGGCCATGTGTTTGGCAACCAAATATGGTTTTATTGCTGACTCCACGGCGTCAGGATCGTCTGCACCAATAGAACTAACCATAACAAATTTGGGTGTCCCCGCCGCTTTTGCATAGTTAACCGCGTTGCGGGCCGCCCAAAGATCAATCATAAGTGTTTTATCTGCGCCGGTGCTACCGCCTGAACCCGCTGTGAATACCGCAACGTCCACACCTTCAAAATGTGCTGAAAAATCTTTTTCTAAATCCTGCTCAACCACTGTGAGGTTGGCATTTTGGATATCTGACAGTTTGTCTGGGCTTCTTACTGGCGCTACGACTTTGTGACCAGCATCCAACAATTTCACTGTTGCTTGCTTACCAATTTGGCCTGATGCGCCGATTACTAATACATTTGCCATGTTTTCATCCTCCTTGTGGGTGATTTCGCTCATCTTAAGCTACTTAAGAATTCACAATACATAGGCGGGTAAAAAGGAAAGCGATCAATTACTGCGATAAAATGCATGACAAAACGTTTGCCTGCATGCATTGCCATTTAAACGGCAATGCAATGGGGGGAAGAGAAACTAATGGGTACGATGATCAGCCAGCGGCTATTTTATCACCGCATTTCGGCCTGATTCTTTGCCGACATATAGCTTTTTATCGATAGCGTGAATGCAAGCCTCGACGCTATCGTAATCTCGTATGTCCGCTACACCACAGGTTATGGTAGCCGATACCGAGTAGGGGGGAGCATCAATTTCGTAATCCGCGACAGTTTTACGTAGCTTTTCTGCCACCCAAAATGCTTCTTGAACCTTTAATGAAGGCAGCAATATAAGAAACTCCTCACCGCCCCATCGCGCAATAACGTCACTTTCTCTTAAATTATCTTCCAGGATCCTAGCTATTTTGATCAGTACTGTGTCACCCACATGATGACCGTATTCATCGTTAATACGCTTAAAGAAGTCAATATCAACAATTAGCAAGGAGAAAGTATGATTATGGCGTTTATAATTTTGCCATGCTGCCTTGGCTCTTTGTGTAAAGTAGCGACGATTTTTGAGACCCGTCAATGCGTCCTGAGTTGAAAGCTGCGTTAACTTTTCTACGACCGCTTCTAAGTCTCGGGTTTTTTCCTCAACTTTTAGTGCAAGTTCAGCAGAGCGCTTTTTCAACGATGCTATCCTCAGCCACACCATCGATGAAATCAACAGCATGCCTAGCAGGGTAATCGCCACACGCCATATAGGCTTATCCCACCATGGTGGAACTACAACTATTTCAAGTTGCGCTGCATTGGTGCTCCATTCATTCTCTTGATTTATAGCTTTAACAGTGAAGCGGTAGCGTCCTGGGTCCAAGTTGGTGTAGGTGGCCGTTCTTGTCTTGTAGTCAGTAAAGCGCCAGCTGTTCTCAAAGTCTGCGAGTTTATAGGCATACCTAAGTTCATTTGCATTCATATAATCAGTGGCGGCAAATTCAATCGTGAGCGCAATATCGTTATGTTTAAGTTCGATTACCTCGTCTAGGCGCTGTCTTTGCTGATAGGTTGTTCCGTTTTGCTCGTTCCTACTCACCGTTTCAACGTTTGTGAGGTGCACTCCAGGTGACCACTTTACATTTGCCACTTGTGAAGGAGTAAATTGTGTTAAGCCTTCCGCTCCACCAAACATTATTGTGTTATTTTCAGTTACGGTGACAGAGCCAATATAGTAACCCGTAGACAGTGCGCCGTTTTCTGCACCGAAATAAGAAAGGGTAGACAAGTTAGGTGCTAAATACGCAATCCCTTCAATTGTAGAGATCCAAAGCCCATATTCATCATCTTCAACAATTGCCCCGATGGATACATTGCTCAATCGACTTTCAGGCTTAATTTGTGTCACTTTAATCGTTGACAAATCACTGCCTTCTTTAGACATAAAGAAGAGTCCAGCTGCTTGCGTTCCAATCCAATAACCACCGCGTTTCGACTGAGAAATCCACGTCACTACAGTTTGATCTGAAATCTTGTCCGTTAACTCACTGATGCTGGTTAAGTCTCCAGTCAGTTTATTCGCAACAAATAAACCGGATACCGTACTTAACCATGCGTTCTCATTGTCGTCCAAAACAATTCTCGTTGTCAGCGACAATGGCCATTGCTTTATTACCCTATCTTCTGACGGGCGATATACAAACAGCCCATCGCTGTAGCCGCCATACCAAATGTCTCCGTCATCATCGATATTAATGCTGTAACCCGACTTACCATTCAGCGCAACAAATTCTAGGTTTCTGGTCTGAGGGTTCAGTTTGGCGAGGCCTGTGCGTGTGGTTACCCATAGTGCATCGCTCTTTGTATGATAAAACACGCTCAACAGCTTATCGTTAGTGTCTTCGCTACTCGCAAATGCACCATTGGAAGTAAATGGGCCTTCTTGAGTTTTACTTATCGTGTCGTAAAGCCAAAGGCCCTTTTCGTTCGCTACCCATACTTGGTTATCTTTGTAATTTGATAAAGAGGAGATGATTCGTCCTTCGCCTATTTCCTGAGAATAGAAGTTGCTAAGCAGAGGATTACTGATCGCAAACCCATCGTCTCTGGTGCCAACGACAACCAGCCCAGCTTTCGTTTGATAAAGGCTTGAAACTCTCTCTTTGGCCGCATCTTTCTCGTTAATCGGAGCACGCAGCACAGAGTTAGGGTTATGTGACGTTAAAATATTCAGCCCACGCTGAGTAGAAACCCATATATCACCGTTGTCCTTTAATAAGATGTCTGTAACGTAGTTATCAGATAATCCGTGAGTTTCAGAGGTACAGCTTTTGTCGATGGTAGTGCTTTGCTCGTCGGGATTGAACAAACATGCGCCGTGGGTAGCGGTACCCAACCAGAATTGAGATTTCTCTGCTGCCACTAGTCGAGTAAAGTTCATGTTTTCAAAAGCCACTAGCTCAAGTGACTTTTTAAACGGATCAAGTTTATAAAGGCCTGAAGTGGAAGTGACATAAAGCGTGTTGCCGATAAGCTCTATGTCTGTCAGCGTACTCGTGGTACTGGGAAGGTAGCTGACCAGTTCTACACTGTCTGATTCTGGAGAGTATGTGTAAAGGTTTCGTTCAGAGACAATCCAAAGCTGGCCATTGTGGGTGGTCTTGATCCTATTAATTACCTGTTTATTGAAAGGCTCTGACGCTGGTAACGTGTAGTGCTTGAACGACTCAGTATCAACATCTATACGGCTCAGCCCGCTATATGTCCCCACCCAAAGGTATTGACCGTCTAAGCTTGCCTCTATCTGGAGGGCGAACAGGGTCTGGAGGCCTGTTGACTTGTCTTCTCCCCACAAGCCGAAGTTTCGAAATGTATAGCCGTCAAATTTATCGACACCAGACTGCGATGCCAACCACAGAAAACCATACTTATCTTCCGCAATATCTGAAATGGATACGTGGGCGATACCACTATCCATATTGTAGGAGTGAAACGCTGGGGCAATAGGTTTCGCGCGTGCAGGTAGGCTGCAAGTTGCAGTAAAAACTATGATAAGCGAAAGTACCAACAGGGTGCGCATAATATAATCAAAAATTACATAAAATTTATACACTAACGTTACGCTAATCTACCGCTCTTACAATGGTACAAAAGTTTAAATTCAACAAAAAAAGCCTCGAAATTCGAGGCTTTTTGGACTGCATGAATTATGTTAGCCAGTGGCTAATCATAACGGATATAGTTACCAGCCACACTGGCGTGTAGCATTTTGCTCATCTAACCACGTTTTTAGTGGCGCAAAGTAGTCAGCGATAGTACTGGCATCCATTTGCGGTGAGCCTGTCAGTGTTTCTAACGCATTTTGCCAAGGTTGGCTCATACCCATCTCTAGCATTTCGTTAAGTGCTTTACCGGCTTCTTCACTGCCGTAGATAGAACAGCGGTTAAGCGGGCCCTCATCACCTGCAATGTCACACAGTGCTTTATGGAACTGGAATTGAAGGATATGCGCTAGAAAATAGCGTGTATAAGGTACGTTAGCAGGCACGTGATACTTTGCACCCGGATCAAATGCGTCGGCGCTGCGCTCAACAGGAGCCATCACACCCTGATACTTTTCTCTCAATTCCCACCATAGTTGATTATATTGTTCAGGTGTTACTTCACCTGACATCACTTTCCAGCGCCATTGGTCAACCATCAGACCAAAGGGAATGAAGGCAATCTTGTCTAACGCAACTTGCATTAACATACCGATATCGTTTGATGCGTCTGGGATCTCATCAATTAACTCGATTTGCTTAAGGTACTTAGGTGTTATTGATAAAGCGATGGTGTCGCCAATAGCCTCGTGGAAGCCGTCGTTTGCCGAACCACGGTAAAGAAGTGGTTGGTCTTTATAAGCGCGTTGATAGTAGTTGTGACCTAATTCGTGGTGAATAACGTTAAATTCTTCGCCAGTCTTTTGAATACACATCTTTATACGAAGATCGTCTTTGTCATCTAAATCCCACGCAGAGGCATGACACTGAACGTCACGGCCTTCAGGCTTTTGAAACATAGAGCGTTCCCAAAAGGTATCTGGAAGTTCTTCAAAGCCAAGCGATGAGAAAAATGACTCTGCTTGTTTAACCATGGCGATTTCGTCATACCCCTGTTCAGCTAATGCGCCTGTAACATCAGGAACTTTCATTTCTTGCTGAGGTTTAACAATATCGTAAATATTCCCCCACGACTGTGCCCACATGTTACCTAATAAATGGGCTGGGATTGGTTTGTCTTGAGGTACTACGTCTTCGCCATAGTGTTCACCTAGCTTAGCGCGCACATGGCAATGTAGTGACTCGTAGAAAGGCTCTACTTGCGTCCATAAGCGATCCAATTCCTTGGGAAATTCATCTGCTGGCATATCGTACTTTCCACGCCACAAGGCGCTGACATTTTCAAAACCTAGCTCTGCAGCACCTTCGTTCGCTAGCGATACCTGTTCTGCGTATAGTCCAGCCATAGGTTTAGAAACTTCACGCCAACCTGTCCAATATTCTAGTAGCTTGTCAGCATCGCGTAGGGTGGCCATTTCAGAGCTCATTTCAACCAAGCTTTTGCACGTACCATCTTCGCTGCAATACTCACCAGAGCCGTACATGGCACTTAAGTCAGAACCAATTTTTGCAAGCCTCTCTGCTTTTTCGGCATCTGCCGGCGGCGGCATTGTTAAACTGTTTTTAAGTAGATCAAGCTGTCTGCGGGTGTCGGCATCTACGTCTACATCGTTAAATTTCGCCGCTTCTTTAGCTAACTTTGCAACCTTGGTAGAAAGCACTTCATTAAAGTAAGCACTGACTGCTGCTGTATCGAAATTGATATTCGTGGCGTAGCTCCACTCGGCGTGCGCGGCAGGAACTTGCATTTTTGCAATATCATTTTGCGCCTGTGTTAAAAACTGCTTGGCGTCTTGTGCAGTGAGTTGTGGTTTAGTTTCTGTCTGTGTTGTACTTTCGCCACACCCCATAAGCGAAACGCTTACCAATGCTGCTATCAGAGTACGTTTGTGATTGAGCATACTTTGTCCTTTAATTATTGTGTTTTTACGTGAATCGACGTTCACATAGACATGCTCTAGCATTGTGTAACGCTGTGTTGCTTTTGTAAAACAAATTCGATATTACTCTCACAAAAGCACTGGCTTTTTTAGGCAATTTATAACTAGCAATGCGAACGGTTGGGGCCTGTTTTTAAATTTGCCTCAACACCTGACGAAAAGTTTTTTAATAATGGGTCAAAGTAATGCAAAACAATGACAATGTAACGTCTGCTACACCTGATTTAGAAAGGTTGTTTATCTACGGAAGCCTTGCTCCTAATTGCCCAAATCACCATATCGTCGCTCATATTGATGGCCAGTGGCAGTCTGGTACGGTAGAAGGGCACTTAGTTCAACAAGGGTGGGGAGCAGTTATGGGGTTTCCAGGAATTGTTATTTCTGATCTAACTAAGGCAAAAGAAGAGGTGAAGGGCATGATGCTAACGTCTTCTCAACTTGCCGAAAACTGGGCCATGCTGGATGAGTTTGAAGGTGACCAATATGAGCGGGTCATTGTTTCTGTTAAGCTTGATGCCGGTCACACTGAAAACGCCTATATTTATCAAATCAAACCAACGCAATAAAAAGGACCATTATGTCAACGGAAGAACCACTCTACTGGGGCTTGAACGCTCGAAGCTACTGTACACTCATTCATGTTTCTCAGTTATCCAGTTTCATTATACCTGGCTTAGGTATCATATTGCCTATCGTGCTATGGATTGCTCACAAAGATCAAAACGAAGACATCAATCAGCACGGCAGGGTGACAGCGAATTGGTTAATAAGCTTGCTCATTTACTCTGTTATTTGTTTTGTCTTGACGCTGATTATCATAGGAGCGCTAGGCTTCATCGCTCTTGGATTAATGAACATCGTCTTTGCTATCGTGGCAGCAGTCAAAGCGAACAAAGGGGAGTTGTGGGTGTACCCGCTAAGCTTTGAGTTTTTTAAACGTTAACCTAAAGAATCCTACGTCACGTCTAGCAAGAAACACTGCGACTTAAGATCGCTTTCGAAGGGCGTTTCCATGTTGAGACGCCTTCGTGCTTATCCCATTGCAGATACTGCAATTGCCAGCGTGAACAATAACGCGATGTGTTTTGGTTTTAAAAGCATGTTCACCTCTTTCCTGTGACTTCTTCTACCTGTGGTAATCTTGAAGATAGTTTTCAAATAGATGTCGCGCTATTCACAATTAGTATAATTAACTCATATGTCGCTAATGTCGTAACGAGGGCGCTACTTTTTCAGAAGCGCTATGTCGTCAGTTAGCACTTATCTATGCGGATTGGTATAAATATTTGATTCGTAGAATACTATTTCTAAGTGTGCGATAGAGTAAAAAAGAATAATAAACGAAAAGAATGGCGTTAAATAAAGGATTAACCTGATAGACGAGTACTCGCCTACAAATTACTTAGCGCTGAAGCGGTGACTTGGCAGTGCGCTATGAATAAGGTATTGGCTTTTGGATTGTTTGGTGGTTTGAAGCGAAACATCAGTACCGCGCTTTACTGTGCTTAGTGCTAGCGGTTTATTTTGACGTTGCTTCTTTAATAGTTGGGAAGAAGGCACTTCCTTCATATTTACAAGCGTAGATTGGGCTTCTTGCGCAATACTAACGTTAATCAACGAATAGGTTATACAAAGTGTAGTAGCTAAAAAAATGTTTTTACTTGGCTTTTTCATCACATTTTTCTCTTTTTGTTCAACTTAATCGCTAAATAAAATTATTGGGTTTTACTTGATGGGGGTCGATTGCAGAGGCGGTTGCACTCGCCTCATTCATCGATTTTGTTTGTTCCTCTTCATTACACCTAAAGTAGAACGAAAGAGAAACATGATGAGTCATACAAAGGTATGTCAAAAAATACCTTTGCATGTATTTCGAAACTGCGAGATAAAAATTACCACGCTGTAACACCACCATCTACTGCTATGGTTTGCCCGTTCATGTAAGAGTTGCCAGGGGAAAGCATCAGCATCATGGTGTTAACGATTTCTTGCGGTTCGCCTAGACGTTTCATAGGACTTCCCATGCCTAGTTGCTCGCGCGCTTCAGGGGTGTTGTACCCGTCTACGTTCAAAATATTGGTAGGACTATAGAATGGGCAAATTGCATTAACGCGAACATTCTTTCGGCCGTATTCCACCGCGGCTGTGCGGGTTATCCCCGAAACCGCGTGTTTTGCTGCAGCATAAGCACCGCCTTTAGGGGCTCCACCTAGTCCTGCAAGTGAGCTTACATTTAAAACGTGCCCTTGCTTTTGTGCAAGCATAACGGGTATTTGGTACTTCATTCCAAACATAACGCCTTTTACATTCACAGCGAACTGCGAGTCCATGATTTCCTCTGTCATTTGATGAATTGGTGCAGGGTTATGCGCTATGCCTGCATTATTTACGGCTATATCCAGTTTGCCAAAGGTTTCAATGGCTGTTTCAACCAGCGCCTTATTTAGCGACTCGCTAGCAATATTACCCGCTAGCACCACGACATCAGTGAGTGCTTTTACATCCTTTTTCGTTTCCTCAAGGGCGGTTTCGTTAATGTCTGAAAGAACGAGTTTTGCTCCTCGGTTGGCAAGACCTAGCGATAACAAGCGGCCAAAGCCACTGCCTGCGCCGGTAATTAATACAACTTGCCCTGAAAAGTCGAGTAGAGCATCCATGGTAATCTCCTATTGGTAACTGTTTAATGTTTTTGAAACGTGGCTATTTCAGCTGCGTTTGGTTTATAAATTGAATGAGTAATTTGGCTAGCATTTCCCCTTGGTCTTCCTGGATAAAGTGACCACCGTTTTCTACAAGGGTATGAGCCATGCCGCTGCTGCCAGGAATGAGCTTTTGAAATACCTTATCGCCACCTTTAGTAACAGGGTCGCTATCACCGAAAGCCGTAACAAAAGGTTTGTTATATTGCTTTAGCTTTTCCCATGCCTGTCTATTCGCCTGTGCCTCAGCATTGTCTGGGCTTGTAGGAACAAGAATAGGGAACATGCGTGCACCTGCTTTAAAGCTTTCGTCTGGAAAAGGGGCGTCGTAAGCAGCAAGCGTCGCCTCATCTAGAACAGTGGTTGTGGCGTTTTGAATGATCGTAGATGTGGGAAATACGGCGACATCCTGTGAGAATCGGCGCCATTTGATGAAAGCATCACTTGGCGGGTGGTCGCCAGTGGGCAAACCGGTATTAGACACCATTACACCCGAAAAACGCTCAGGCATATCGGCGACAAGTCGCAGGCCTAGTAAACCTCCCCAGTCTTGACAAAATAGTGTAACGGGGCCTTTAGTAGCCTGCGAAAACCAGTCTTTTAGCCATATCACATGACGAGCATAGGAGTAGTCCTCCTTTCTTACTGGTTTATCTGAGCGTCCAAAACCAATGAGATCCGGCGCGATGACATTGAATCCCGCATCAGCCAATATGGGCATCATCTTGCGGTACAAATAAGCCCACGTCGGTTCGCCGTGTATTAATAGCACGGTATGTCCATCTTTCGGTCCACATTGATAATGGGCCATTGTTATTTCACTGCTTACTGTGTCTGTTACTTCAGTGAAACAGGGGGAGTAGGGAAAGTCAGTGATCGTGTCGAAGGCGCTTTCCGGTGTTTTAAGCACTTGCATAGCCAATCATCCTTTTGTAAATAAAATGTAATTACAAGTGTTGCCCGATTAACAAAAACACCGGTTTTATTTTCTGTCAAATAAACCTTAGGCAAGGTAGGACAGGCTCTGCGCAGAGAAATGAATTCACAAAGGGGCTGGCGGTCAATATTAAATATTATGATAAATGTCTATAACACCAATAAACTTGGATGATTGACAACACTGCAATAACATCCAGTTAACGTGATAAACAGGACATGGTTATGACTGAGATGGAAAATAAAGCCGTAGAATATGCAGTACAACAGGGTGTTGCCACGCTGACAATGCAAAGTGCGCCCGTTAATGCGCTGTCACGCGCTATCAGAGTAGGGTTGATAGAAGGCATAAACAATGCACTAGATGACGACAGCGTACGTGCCATTGTTATTACTTCTTCACTACCTATTTTTTCGGGTGGAGCTGACATCAGCGAATTCTCTGGTGGCGATTTGTCTCCCATGCTGCCTGAGGTACTAGACAAGATTGAAAATGCGTCTAAGCCGGTTGTTGCTGTTCTCCCTGGACCAGCATTCGGCGGTGGCTTAGAAGTGGCGTTAGCTTGCCATCATCGCATCACCTTTGCCGACAATAAGGTGGGTCTTCCAGAGGTAAATCTAGGCATATTACCGGGCGCAGGCGGTACTCAGCGCCTTCCTCGTTTAGCCGACGCACAAACATCGTTAGAAATGATCGTAACAGGCAAGCCTACGTCGGTGGTCAAACTTCCAGGTGTCTTCGACAAAATTTCTGATAAGCCTGAGCATTTACTTGAAGATACAAAAGCGTATTTACAAGCATTAACGCCAGATAAAGCGATTAAACGCACCAGTGATATCACGCTGTCCATGTCTGACGAAACGCAGGCGGTGTTTGATGCAGTAACTGCACAAACTAAAAAAGCGACTCGTGGTTTCTTTGCTCCATTAAAATGTATCGAAGCGGTACGCGGCGCTTACACGCTCGCTTTTGAAGATGGCCTTAAAAATGAAGGCAAGCTTTTCATGGAGTGTATGAATACGCCACAGGCGCGTGCCCAGCAGCATTTCTTTTTTGCTGAACGCGCAGCAGGTCATGTGAGCGATTTCGACAAAAATACTCCTGAGCGCAACATTGATAAAGTTGCGATTATCGGCGCCGGAACAATGGGCGGTGGTATCGCTATGAACTTCGCCAATGCCGGCATTCCAGTCACAATGCTTGAGCTCAAAGAAGAAGCGCTAGAGAAGGGATTAGCGCTTATTAGAAAGAACTACGAAAACTCAGCGAAAAAAGGCAAGTTAACCCAAGAGCAGGTAGAGAGCCGCATGGCACTGCTTTCAGGTACCACGTCGTATGACGACTTAGCTGATGTTGATCTCGTCATCGAAGCCGTTTTCGAGAAGATGGAAGTAAAGAAAACCGTATTCTCGACGCTGGATAAAGTGTGTAAGCCAGGCGCCATTTTGGCTTCAAATACGTCAACACTGGATATAGACGAAATAGCGACAGCCACATCCCGTCCTGAAGATGTGATTGGTCTTCACTTCTTCTCGCCAGCGAATGTGATGAGACTGCTAGAAGTGGTTAAAGCAGAGAAGACATCTGCTGAAGTCATTAAAACCTGCATGAAGATGGCTAAACGCATCAAGAAAGTAGCGGTGTTGGTAGGCGTTTGCTTCGGATTCGTAGGTAACCGCATGATTGAGCCTTACGGCCGTGAAGCTAACCGCTTACTGCTTGAAGGAGCAACACCTGAGCAAGTTGATCGTGTTTTAACCGAGTTTGGCATGCCAATGGGGCCGTTCACTATGGGTGATATGGCTGGATTAGATATTGGTTACTATGTACGACAGTCTCGACAAGAGCACATTGCACACGACCCCGCTTACGGTGCAGTGGCAGATCGCTTGGTAGAAAAGGGGCGCAACGGACTCAAAACCGGACGCGGAGCTTACAACTATGAACCTGGCAGTCGAGTTCCTGTCCCAGATCCAGAAGTACTAGAAATTGCCAAGCAAGAAGCAGAACGTTTAGGCGTGGTTCAGCGTTCAGACATTAGCGATGAGGAAATTCTAGTTCGCGTCATGTACTCATTGATAAACGAAGGTGCTGCCATCTTAGAAGAAGGCATTGCAGCTAAATCTAGCGATATCGACGTGATTTATGTTTACGGTTATGGCTTCCCTGTGTATCGCGGCGGCCCTATGCAATATGCCGACGAAGTAGGGCTAGGCACTATTTTAGATAAGCTGACTACCTATCGTGATCAATTGGGTGATTACGGAAAGATGTGGCTTGAACCAAGTGATTTGTTGGTGAAATTGGCCCAAAGCGGCGGCACGTTTAAAAGCTATAAAGCGAAGTAGACAAAGCTCTCGTTAGCGAGAGTTAATCGACGGTGAGAGCTAGCGATAGCTCTCGTTACCCGACATCCGAATTTGGTAAAGCTAGGTAACTTCGAGAAGAAGCACATAGGCCTAGCTAAACTTTGGCTGAACTTTCAGCCCAACTGAAAGGAATATGAAAATGCGCGATGCAGTTATCGTAAGTACAGCACGTACGCCAATCGGGCGCGCTTATAAAGGTGCACTGAACAATTTACCAGCCCCTTCATTAGGTGGCCATGCTATTCAAAACGCAGTAGCACGCGCAGGGATCGACCCTGCCAGTGTTGATGACGTGGTAATGGGCGCAGCGTTAACCCAAGGCAGTGGCGGCATGAATATTGGCCGCTTGGCTGGCCTAGCGGGTGGTTTACCGGTCACCGTAGCGGGTATGACACTCGACCGCCAATGCAGTTCTGGCATGTATGCCATTGCTACCGCAGCGAATTCAATTCGTACGGGCGATACCAACATTATGGTTGCGGGCGGCTTAGATTCTATCTCTTTAGTGCAAAACAAAAATATGAATATGTTTCGTGCAGTAGACCCTGCACTGGTTGCTAAGCACAAAGATATTTATATGCCAATGCTTCAAACTGCAGAAGTGGTGGGTAAGCGCTACAACATTAGCCGTGACGTACAAGACGAATACGGTTACCAAAGCCAAATGCGCACAGCAGCTGCTCAAGAAGCAGGTAAGTTTGATGATGAGATTGTACCTATCACAGCAACGCAAGCCTTATTTAATAAGGAAACAGGTGAAACCTCTGAGCGTGAAGTGACCTTGTCAAAAGACGAAGGAAATCGCCCAGAAACAACGCTAGAGGGGCTTAAAGCGCTTAACCCAGTGATAGAAGGTGGTTGTATTACCGCAGGTAATGCAAGCCAGCTTTCTGATGGAGCCAGCGCGACAGTGATTATGGATGAGCACTCAGCGGCAAAAGGCAATGCTCAACCTCTTGGTATTTATCGCGGTATTGCAGTGGCAGGCTGTGAGCCAGATGAAATGGGAATTGGCCCAGTGTTCGCCATTCCTAAGCTATTAAAGCAGCATGGATTGACCATGGACGATATCGGTCTATGGGAGCTTAATGAAGCGTTTGCGGTACAGGTACTTTATTGCCGCGATAAGTTAGGCATTCCAGACGAATTATTAAACGTAAACGGTGGTGCCATTTCTATTGGTCACCCATACGGCATGAGCGGTGCTCGCATGGTGGGTCATGCACTCATCGAAGGTAAACGACGCGGTGCGAAATATGTTGTTTGCACCATGTGTATCGGTGGCGGCATGGGCGCTGCTGGTCTATTTGAAGTAATATAGGTATTGGGTATGGAAGGTTATAAAGCTCCACAACGTGACGCCATGTTTGTAACACATGAGCTACTAAATTATCAAAATCACTATCAAAAGCTAGGTTTCGACGAAGCATCTGAAGATCTGGTGTCGGCGATTTTCGCTGAAGCTGCAAAGTTTTCAGAGAACGTACTGGCACCCATCAATGCATCAGGCGATGAAGAAGGGTGTAAGTGGGTTGATGGTGAAGTAACAACGCCTAAAGGTTTTAAAGAAGCTTATCAAACGTATGTTGAGGGCGGATGGCCAGGAATGTCTCACCCTGAGGAATTTGGCGGTCAGGCATTACCATATTCATTGTCATCTATCATTGCTGAGTGGTTCTCAGGCGCAAACCATTCTTGGGCGATGTACCCAGGTCTAAGCCAGGGCTGTATGGCAACAATAAAAGCCCATGGCTCTGAATTGCTACAAAAAATGTTCCTTGAAAAACTGGTTAGCGGTGAGTGGACAGGCACTATGTGTTTGACCGAAGCACACTGCGGTTCAGACCTTGGCATGTTGAAATGTCGCGCGGAACCTCAAGAAGATGGTACCTACAGCTTAACAGGAACGAAGATTTTTATTTCGGCAGGTGAACACGACTTGTCTGAAAATATCGTACACATTGTGTTAGCTCGATTGCCAGATGCGCCAGAGGGGACCAAAGGTATTTCACTATTTGTTGTACCTAAATTTAACGTATCTGAAGATGGCGAAAAGCAAGATAGAAACGCAGTAGGCTGCGGAAGCATTGAACATAAAATGGGTATCAAAGCCAGCGCAACCTGCGTGATCAACTTCGATGGCGCAAAAGGTTATTTGATTGGACCACCAAACCGCGGCCTAAACTGCATGTTTACGTTCATGAATACCGCACGTATTGGCACTGGTCTTGAAGGCTTGGCATCATCTGAAGCAGCATTCCAAGGTGCGCTTCGCTATGCAAAAGACCGCATTCAGTTCCGTTCATTAACAGGGCGTAAAAATCCTGATGGCCCAGCTGATCCTATTATTGTGCACCCTGATGTACGTCGTATGCTGTTAACGCAGAAAGCGTTCGCGGAAGGCAACCGAGCGCTTGCCGCTTACTGTATGCAGTTAGTTGACGTTACTTTGTATGGTAGCGACGAGGCTGAGAAGCAACTTGCGGATGCAAAACTTGCATTCTTAACGCCTATCGTAAAAGCCTTTTTAACTGAAACCGCGCAAGAAGCCACGAGTTACGGTATGCAGGTTTATGGCGGCCACGGCTTTATCAAAGAATGGGGTATGGAGCAGCTAGCTCGCGATACCCGTATCTGCACCATGTATGAAGGTACTACAGGTATTCAAGCCGTTGACCTATTAGGTCGTAAAGTAATGGGCTCTAATGGCGAATTGCTTAATGTGTTTGTTCAAGAAGTGCGCGACTACTGTAATTCATTGCGCGACAACGCTCAGTTTAGTGCTTGGACTAACGCGCTAAACTCTCACCTTGACGAGTGGCAGCAGATCACTATGGATATCGGTAAGGCAGCAGCATCGAACCCAGATGAAATTGGTGCAGCGTCTGTCGATTACTTAATGTATTCAGGTTATGTCACCGTTGCTTACTTCTGGTTAAAAATGGCAGTGAAAGCACAAGAACAGCTTGATGCAGGTAGCACCGAAACCGAGTTTTATAAGAGTAAAATCTTAACAACGGGCTTCTACTTTGACCGTTTGTTAACCCGTACTCGCTCACTGGTTTCGGCAATGCAATCAGGCGCAGACAACTTGATGTCTATGCCAGAGAGTATGTTCGCTATCGAGTAACGACATAAAAGTAATACACGTGCGTTACTAAAAGACGTACGAAAGGCCGAGAAAATAATGTAGCCGAGAAAATGATTTAACCAAATAATCATTTGGATGCGTTATTTTGCTCGGCCTTTTTGTTTCTTAAAAACAACATAGAGGAAGTGAGCACAGTGGTTGTGTCAAAGTACGTGAATGTTGAGGGAGCCAGCCTTCATTATTTATCCCGAGAAGAAGAGAGCGCAGAGAACCCTCTGCTTATCATGTTTCATGGCTTCCCAGAAAATGCGCACACATGGGAAGCGTTAATGGCGACACTCCCCACATCACTTGACATCATTGCCCCAGATTTGCCCGGTTATCATTTATCGAGTCCACTACCCAGTGAAACGGACTACCAAGTTCCATCATTGATAAGTCGAATGGCCGCCTTCATCGAGAAAGTTCAAAAAGGCCGAAAGGTTATTTTGTTGGGACACGATTGGGGTGGGGCAATAGCGTGGCCCCTAGCAGCCTTTCACCAAACATTAATTAGCAAACTTATTATTGTTAATGCTGCTCATCCTTCTTGCTTTACACGGGCAATAAAGACCTCTTCTACACAAAGAGCAAAAAGCCTGTATATCTCTGCGCTTATTGATAAGGGGGCAGAGCGGACCCTTACAAATACAAGCTTTACGTTATTGAAAAATATGTTAGGCAACGGCTTTTTTGAGAAAGAAACCAGCTATTCAAGGACTCTGCTTAACGACTGGAGTAAACCTGAAACCCTCAGCGCGATGCTCAATTACTATCGGCAAATGCCTCAACAAGTGCCACAAAAGAATGTACCTGAGCACGTGTTGGATGATATTCGTGTACCCGAAATATTCATTCACTGCCCAACCCTGTTATTGTGGGGAGAGCAGGATGATGCGTTTGATCTAAGTGTACTGGATAAAATCGAACACTATGTTCCATTGATAATTAAGCGGTTTAATCCGCACGCGTCGCACTGGTTACACAGGGAAAAACCTGAATGGGTACAAAAAGAAGTGATAAATTTTATAGGGCTCTAGAAAGGGGTGAGGCCCCTAAAAGGGGCCTCCAGTGCGGCGTCCTGCCGCTACCATGTTGAATCGTTACATCACATGGTGTGATTAATTAGTTATATTAGATTCTGCCGTTAAGCTCTGTTGAAATAGGAGAGCTTTGAAGACCTTGTTCAGCAATCCACGCTTGAAGTGTCTTACCGTCTGACTCAGGCTCTGCTAAGTCTTTGCTTGGCATTTTCTTAACCAGTAGAGTACCTACTTCAACCGCATTGCTAGTAAGAGCAGTGCGAATTAGGCTTTGGCCGTTACAAGAAATGCCAGAGTAGTAATCGCGAAGCTTAAGTTTGTAGTCTGATTGAACGCTACGCATTTTCTTACGTAGTTCGCCCTTGTCATCTGCTTGAACAATTGTGCAAATGTTTGCAAGTGCTTCGTTGATGTCATTAGCCTGAGCTGCGTTAGAAAAAGCTAAAGTTGATGCTGCAATTACTAGAGAAGTTTTAACGATTTTCAACATGGTTAAATTCCTTCGGTTGTTGTTATTAAGATTGTGTTCGTTCGTTGAGATGCATTAAACCCGAATCTAACTATTTGAAAAACATGTTGTAAAATAACATGGTATGTCAATCCATACCTAAAGTGTGAGCTTGCGTTACGAGCTCACGCATACCGTAGCTTGATTACCCAAGTCACTGGGTTGAAGAACGTGAAAATTTAAAGAGACAGAAAGTAAAAAGGCCCCGTAGCGGGGCCTTTCATTGCAGCTGACGCTGCAACCATGTTGAATCGACTCACATGGCTATGTGAATTAGTGCTTAGATTCTATCGTTAAGCTCAGCAGAAATTGGCGAGCTCTGTAAGCCTTGCTCTGCTATCCACGCTTGAAGTGTTTTGCCGTCTGATTCGGGCTCAGAAAGGTCTTTGCTTGGCATTTTCTTAACAAGCAGTGTACCTACCTCAACTGCGTTGTTCGTTAAGGCCGTGCGGATAAGGCTTTGACCACCGCATGAAACACCTGAGTAATAATCACGTAACTTTAATTTGAAGTCTGACTGTACGCGACGCATCTTCTTACGCAATTCGCCTTTGTCGTCAGCCTGAACAATAGTACAGATGTTTGCTAGTGCCTCGTTTACGTCATTTGCTTGTGCTGCGTTTGAAAAAGCTAATGTTGATGCTGCGATGACTAGAGAAGTTTTAACGATTTTCAACATGGTTAAATTTCCTTCGTTATATTTGTTTAATTAATCGGTTTGTCTGTTCGGGATTAATTAAAAAACAATCAGGTCGAATGAAAAACATTCATTCAAATAACAAGGTATATCGAATAATACGTTAGACTAAAGATGTAAGAGGTATGAAATGCGCTGTAGCCTTTAGTATTAAAGGGCGCAGGCAAACTAAGTTGAATTGCAATTGCAGATCAATAAATAGCCAAGTAAAGTGCAAAAAAACAACGTTAATGCTGTTATTTTGCTTTTTGTTGAAGTTAATGCGTATTAAAAATGTACGCAATAGGCATTGTATTAATAAGAAAAGAACGAAATTAAGAAGTAAGCAGTGCTGAGGCAGTACGTTCTGTCGTGATGAGCCCATTGAGCAATTTCGATCGCAGAGCGCCTCTTATAGCGTGCAGTTTGTTGTCGCCCGCTGCAACACCTACTACAGGCTTTTCTGGCGTTGCTTTCAACTTAAAGCTCGTTACTCTCTCGTTAATATCGCAACTAATCAACGCACCTTCTTCATTAAAGATCCAGCTTATGATTTCGCCACTTGCACCAGATTCAGCGAGGGTTGCTAATTGATCATCGTCGATAAATCCGTCTTTATACAATGGAGACACACTGCCTAAGTTACCAATGCCTACGAAGCTAATATCCGCTTGTTCGGCAAGCGTGTGAATTCTAGATATGTGTTGTTGCTGTTGCCAAATTTCCCGTTCTAGTTTACTTGATGCTATTACAGGGATAGGCATAGGATAATGCTGTGCTTTAACTCTGTCGGCTACGTGAACAGCAACGTCATAACGCGTCGCCTCTCCGTTATCAGCAATATTACCAACAAGGGAAACAATTTTATGCTGAGGGCAGTGAAGTATTGACAATTCATCAGCACAGGCACGCAGTACACGGCCAGTGCCAAACGCGATGGTTTGTGGAGCGTCGAATTTTAAAGCTCTTTCTATTGCTGCTGCACCCGCTTGACCAAGGCCAAGCGTTGAATTGGGATCGTCATCAACACTGGGCACAACTTCACAGAAAGTTAATCCGAATTTTTTCTTTATGCCTTGCGCTAATTCCATACATCTAGCAATCGGGTGTTCTAAGCGCACTTTCACAAGACCTTCCGACATGGATAACGCCACTAAGCGTTGTGCGCTTTGGCGTGATGTTTTGAGCGTTTTAGCTATCTCATCTTGCGTCTTACCACCAACATAGTACATCCATCCTGCTCTGGCGGCCTCGTCGAGTTTATTGAGTTCGTTTTGTGCTTTCTTACTCATTTAATTTTTCTCATGTCAAAAATGTCAGGGATTCGAGAGCAAAACTCGTCCCATGAATTAATGGTGTTGTCCGATGTCACAATACAATTCTGTAGATGTGCGCCACCTGTATAGTGGAAGTAGCGCATGTCTGCGGCTTTAGCGGCAGCGATCCCCGGCTGAGAGTCTTCAATAACTAGGCAGTTTTTAGGGGCAATGTTGAGCGCATTTGCCGCATATAAAAATAAATCTGGTGCTGGCTTGCCTTTATTTACGAGTGCTCGCGTGAAAATGCGGCCTTCAAAATAGGAAAGAAGCCCTGTACTGGTTAACGCCTTTGTTGTTCTTTCAGGTGAACTGCTTGTGGCGACACAAAATGGAATACCTAGTGAGTTAAGTGCAGAAAGTACAGAGGTGATACCGGTAGTCTTTTGTAAATGGCACTCGAAGCTGTCGAACAGTAATCCATGGAATTTGTTTTTCATGGACGTGGTAAGTGTGAGCGCAAAGTCATCTTTTAACTTACCCTGAACGTGCTCCATGCTCTTGCCAAGAAAATGCTCTATAAAATATTGTTTCGATAATGCAATATCGAAACTAGACAGAAGTGCTTGCCACGCCTGCATCGACAGCACTTCACTGTCAATCAGTACGCCATCACAATCAAAAATCACCAGTTCCACGTTGTGTGCCTGCAAGAGTCACCTTCCTTTAAGTATTAACATTTAACCAACGTCCCCTTGCCAATTCCGTATTCGTACACCAAAGGTCAACAGGCCCTAATTATATGAACATTTGCCTAAGTGTAAGGTAATTGATGGCGTTTGTTCTACCTTAACAAGCAGTTCTTGAGTCATACGACTACATACGCGGTTTTCGGCCTCAAATTTCGTCTCTAAAATTTCTTCATAGTATCAATTGGATAAATTATATCGCGTTTATTTTGATTGGTTAAATGTGCATTTTTATTGTGTTAATTAAATAAACAAGCCTCCATTTATTTTGTTAATGGCTGTTTACAAAGTAGAGGGTATATGCAAATATTTACAAAAATTGAGATATATCTCAATGCCTGGGCAAATGCTCTTGAAGTATTTTGAAACCAGTGGGAAATACACCTACAACACGAGATTTGAAGATGAAGTCGACGTCTAGTGATATTGATATTTCACAAGTTAGTGACGAGCAACTCCCCGTCGCTAAACATAAACTGAAAGGCTGGAAGCATTTCATGGGCTTGTACGCCGGTGAACATGTTGCAGCCACTGAATTTGTATTTGGTGCAACCTTTGTTGCGCTAGGCGCCACCATGACCGACATTCTGTTGGGTTTATTAATTGGTAATCTACTTGCTGTCCTAAGCTGGACACTTATCACTACGCCTATCGCTGTAGATACCCGTTTGAGCTTGTACTCGTATCTTCAGAAAATAGCTGGCGACTCTATGACCAAGCTCTATAACTGGGCGAATGTCATCATATTTACAGTGATATCGGCCGCTATGATTACGGTGTCGGCAACCGCCGTGCGTTTTGCATTGAACATTCCGGCGCAGTTAAATTGGTATCCGACTAATTTAGCTTTTGTTGCCGTCGTGCTTGCAGTCGGTGTGATAGTTGTCTTTGTCGCTATGTATGGCTTTAACGCCGTTTCCAATTTTTCTCGTATTTGTGCGCCTTGGTTGTTCACCATGTTCATTTGCGGTCCACTTATTCTAATGCCTGCACTCGCTGAATCTGTAATTGGGCAAACGTTTCTTACATCGTGGAATGACTTTATTCATATCGGTAGTACATCGGTGTGGACGGGCTTCACCCAAAGTGGTGAGCCTGGTATTGGTTTATTAGAAGTGATTGGCTTTTCGTGGGCAGCGAACACAATAACGCATTTCGGCCTTATTGATATGGCATTACTGCGTTTTGCCAAGCGTAAACGTTACGGTTTATGTACGTCGGCGGGTATGTTATTTGGTCATTATATTGCATGGATTTCAGCCGGTATTATGGGCGCAGGAACAGCGGTTATTGTTCAAAAGTCCATTGGTAAATTAGACCCGGGCGATGTGGCTTTCCATGCATTAGGTCTTTCTGGACTCGTTATTGTTATCGTTGCAGGTTGGACTACAGCAAACGCGAATCTCTATCGCGCTGGACTTGCCGCGCAAGCCATTTTTAAAGATAAATCACGTACCACAACGACCGCGGTCGTCGGTATGGTCACCGTTGCAATTGCGTGTTTCCCGTTCGTGTTTACTAAATTACTGCCACTGTTAACGTATGCTGGATTACTTGTTGTTCCTGTAGGAGCAATTGTGTTCGCAGAGCACATGATTTTTCCGCGTATTGGATTCACACGTTATTGGGCACATTATCAAAGCCTTACTCACAGCACGCCAGCGGTAGCGAGTTGGGGTTTGGGGCTTGTGTTTGGCTTTGGTTTAAACGTCTTAGACGTCATGTCTTTCTACTATCTATTCATACCCACGTGGTTCTTCACCATAGTTGTCTATACAGCGCTGGCCGCCAAGTATGGCGCAAAACAAGCTTATCCTGAGCAAGAAGCACAAGTAGATGCTTTCAATGCACGTGTTGAAGCTTATCAGCAGCAAGAAGCGGCGTTAGAAAACGAACACGTTGAAGACGTTACTGCCGTATCTAAATTACTGCGTCTTACTTCGCTAGCGAGTTTGTTGGTGTCCATAGCATTGGCAATCAAAACTTTTTCTCTTAGTGACACGGTTGCCGCTTACGAATTGAACCGAGACCTATTCTTTAATGTTGGGTTCGCGTGCACCGTTATCTATTTCGTTACTGCGTATTGGGCGATGCGTCGCCACAAAGCGTTACAAAGCTAATAAGGTTCTTATGCAATCTCAAACGTCTATTTTATTGAACAGAGCGAACTTATCGTCGTTGCCAAATGACATAAGGCGTCCAGCTTATGATGTGGAGAACGTTCAAACGGGTATTGTTCACATTGGTGTGGGTGGTTTTCATCGGGCACATGAAGCCATGTATGTAGACAGATTAATGGCAAAAACCGGCGATCTATCGTGGGGCATTTGTGGTGTGGGTCTTCGCGAGAACGACCGTGCGATGAAAAAAGTGTTCGACGAACAAGATAACTTATATACCTTGGTTGAAAAGCACAATGACGGTTCCCGCAGTGCATCAGTTATCGGTGCAATGACGGGGTTTTTAATGGCGCCGGACGATCCTCAAGCAGTCATTGATAAAATGGCTGAGCCCGAAGTACGCATCGTATCGTTAACCATTACCGAAGGTGGCTATAATTTTGATGCTTCCTCAGGGGAATTTATTACCACTAACCCTGATGTCATTCACGATATCGAAAACCCCAAAACGCCTAAACTGGTTTTCGGCTATTTAGTTGCAGCGCTTAAAAAACGCAAAGAAAATAACGTAAGGCCTTTTACCGTTATGTCCTGTGACAATATTCAACACAATGGCCATGTGTTAAAGAAAATGCTGCTTGCGTATATTGAACTGTTTGACCAAGCGTTTGCTAGTTGGGTTGACGAAAACGTGAGTTTCCCTAATTCAATGGTAGACAGAATAACGCCTGCAACCACAAATGAAGATATCGCAACGTTATGGGCTCAGGGCGTAGAAGATGCTTGGCCTGTAGTGTGTGAGCCTTTTGACCAGTGGGTTATTGAAGATGACTTTTGCAATACCAAGCCGTGTTTAGATTTAGTAGGCGCGCAGTTTGTAAGCGATGTGGCACCGTACGAAAAGCTTAAGCTTCGTATGCTTAATGCGGGCCATTCAGTACTTGGGTTGGTTGGTTCTGTAGCAGGGCTTGAAACTATCCATGAAAGTGTTGAAGCGAAACAGTTAAAGCGTCTTCTATCAATCTTTATGGAACAAGAGGTTATGCCAACACTCGACCCAGTAGAGGGGATTGACGTGTATGAATACAGAGATACGCTGCTATCTCGTTTCTCCAACCCTTTCATTAAAGATACGCTAGCGCGAATTTGCCTTGAAAGTTCGGCTAAGCTTCCGGTGTTTTTATTTCCCACCGTACGAGATAATTTGGCGGCCAACAGAGACACCGATATAAGTGCTTTAGTTGTTGCTTGCTGGGCCTTCTATTCAGACAGGCATGCCTCTCAAGACGGGAAGTCACTTGAAATCAACGATGTGTTAGCTGATAAGTTACACAACGCGGCTAGTAATAACCAAATAGACAGCCTTAGTTTTTTAATGCTAGAAGAAGTATTTGGTAAGCTGGTTGATGAAGCGCGTTTTACCGCTAGTTTCCAGGGCTTTGTAGAGCGCTTGTATCAACAAGAGCCGGTGTTGCTGATTAGCGAAAAGGTAGCAAACAATAAACTCGAGCTTGCCAGAGCTTGTTAGATTGTATTGGTAATCTGCATTAGTACGAAGGGGAGTAGGGAATACTCTCCTTTTTTATGCATTGAATTTTATAGACTGATACAAAAGAAAAAAGCGACCCGAGGGTCGCTTTCTAAAGTGCAGATTTCTCTGCAACCATGTTGAACTGGTTCACATGGTGTGAAACTGTTTTATAGGCGGTCGTTGATAACCGCAGCAATTGGGTTATCTTGCAGACCGTTTTCCGCAACCCAAGCTTGAAGTGTTTTTCCGTCAGCTTCAGGTGCTTCTAAATCACTTTTTGGCATTTTCTTAACAAGTAACTCGCCAGCTTCTAAAGCATTGTTTAGCAGTGCTGTACGAATTAGGCTGTTACCGCCACAGCTAATTGCTGAGTAGTAGTCTTTAAGTTTCATACGGTAGTCTGATTCGACTGAACGCATTTTCTTACGTAGTTCGCCTTTATCGTCCGCTTGAACGATAGTGCAAATATTCGCTAGTGCTTCGTTAACATCAGCCTGTGCTACGCCCGACACACCTAATGTCGCTGCGATAACAAGAGAAGTTTTAACAATTTTCAACATGGTTAATTCCTCAAGTACTTCTATAGATTGTTTGTTTGTTCGGGAGGATTAAACGACAAAAATGAAATCTTGAAAACGTTCTAAGCGATACTTAGGTATGTGGTTTCATAAGTATAGTAAGGTAATTGAATTAAGCCTCTGTCGTTCGCATCGAGGCTTGAACCACTCTTTTACAAAAACAATTCTTTAGTGCCTTTTTGTGGTGCAGGGCTGACAATAATCACTTGAAAGTGATATGTTATAAAGTAACACTTAAGGTGCGTAATTAATCGCTTTGGGTTGTGAACGCCATGCCATTTAATGTCACAGGAAATCGTCATTTTGACGCTAGGGTTATATGAATCGACGGTTTGTAAATTTACTTGCGGTAGCAAAGGATAAATGCGACTCGGACGGTTTGCGCTTAACAGAAAAACGCAAAAGAGTATTGAACTTATTAATAGATGCCCAAGCTCCGCTTTCCGCTTACGAGATAAAGGATATGTTCACTACGAGGTATTCTGAAGATGTAAAGCCTATGACGATATATCGCGCACTAGAGTTTCTCACTGAGACTGATTTAGTACACAAACTGAATTTGAACAACAAGTTTGTCGCGTGTTCTCAAGCAAAATGTTGCGAGCATCACGGGTACTCACAGTTTTTAATTTGTGTTCAATGTGGCTCTGTTGAAGAAGTTGCGATAGACCCAATCATATCTGAAAATCTTGTTAAGCAAGCTAAAAATCTAGGGTGCGATATTGTAACGCCACACCTTGAAGTGGCGTGTATCTGCAAGCACTGCAAGTAATGCAGCGCTACTTTTTTAATCTACTCATATCTTTAGTGTCATGAAACTAATTATAAATAATGCCTCTACCTCGTCACGGTTATTAGGCAAAAATGAAGATGAAATAACGTCTGTTTCACTATTAATTGATGGCGGAAAAATAGCTGCTCTTTCGGAAACCCCCATCACTATAAAGTCGGTAAAGACCATAGATGCGAAAGCCTTGTTTTTATCGCCTGGCCTTCTTGATCCCCAAGTACATTTCAGGGAACCGGGGATGGAATACAAAGAAGACATAGAATCGGGTAGTAAAGCCGCGGTTAAAGGTGGGTTTACAGCAGTAGTTTCAATGCCTAATACAACGCCTACAGCTGATAATGCAGATACTGTACGTTTCATGGTAGAAACAGCAGCTAAAAAAGGCTTGTGTAAAGTCTACCCAACGGGCGCGCTTTCAAAGGGATTAGAAGGAAAGTCCATGACTGACTTCAGCGCCTTAACAAGCGCTGGTGCAGTGGCAATTACCGACGACGGTAAAGGCGTTCAAAACAATGCGTTATTTAAGCAAGCTCTCGTTAGTGCTAAGCACCTAGGGGTTCCAGTTCTCGATCACAGTGAAGACGAGACTTTATCAAATGGGGGAGCAATACATGAAGGCGAAATTTCAAAAAAATTCAATGTGAAGGGTATAAAGTCAGCCTCTGAATCTGTGCACGTCGAACGTGGTTGTGACTATAGTTTGGAAACCGGTGGTCATTATCACGTATTGCATGTTTCCACATCGGCTTCTATTGAAGCGGTAAAGCAAGCAAAAGAACGTGGCGCCAACGTTACTGTAGAAGTTTCTCCTCATCACTTGTTGTTATGTGACGAAGATATCGCCATAAAATCTGATGGGACTTTAGATGCGAATTGGAAAATGAATCCACCACTTCGTTCTAGAGAAGATATGCTGGCGTGTCAAAATGCCCTTGTTGAGGGTGTAATAGACGCTATAGCAACGGATCATGCACCTCACTCACCTGAGGAAAAAAAGCAACCTATTGAACAGGCACCGTTTGGGATTATTGGTCTTGAAACTGCGTTTCCTCTGATCTTCACCCATTTCGTAAAAACCGAAAAGCTAACGCTTGGTCGTGCCATCGATTTAATGAGTAAAAATGCAGGTGACATTTTCGGCATACGCTGTGGAAGAATTAAACAAGGCGAAGTGGCTGATCTTGTGCTGTTCGACTTAAATAACGCGTTTACGGTAACGCCATCCTTTTTCGCCTCTAAGTCTCAGAACTCGCCATTTATAGGAAAAACTCTGTATGGAGAAACGCATACAACCATAGTTGCAGGCAACATTGTGTATTCACGGGGTAATATTTAGACAAATACACCACCTCTAATTTCAATAATACTACGGCGGCGCTTCTCTCTTTGGTGCCGCGTGATAGCCTCGCGCTGTTGCTGCGTCAAATGTTATAAAAAGACTGCCTTGATGCTAAACATTATTGCACTAGTAAACCGAAAGACACTTTGTGAGCTCTTCATCCCATATAGGGTTAAGTTCAATAGCGATAATTTCAATTTTAGTTTCACTACACTCACTTAATTCGGCTTCGGTAACCTCGTTGTCAACAACGTTATAGCTGAAGACACCGTCACTTGTTATGACAACTGCTTTAAGCCTTTCAACGTTAAGGTTGTGCATCCATTTTAGTAGTGCAATGCGGTCAAACTCCCTGGAAGGTGAGAAACGCCACCCGACAGCTTTAAAACCTTCGCCTTTATTCTCTACTCTCAATACACCTGAGTCAGGAAAAGGCTGTTCATTTATTGAGGGCGTAGTGGTAGTTTTGTGGTCGTGCAATTTTTGTGCTTTGATATGAGTAAGTGCACTTGAGTTTCCCTTTAATACGCTAATTGGGAACTCTCCCTTTTCGCACAGTAAGACGGGCGTGTTTGGCTTGGTACGTTGGACGACATAGGTCTCCAATGCTTCGGCATCTGAATGAGTGTAAAGGTCTTGTTTGTTCCCCACAATAACGTCAGCAATGGCGATTTGCTGATTGAAGGTATCATGAGAGGTATAGCGAGGATCAGCGAGCTTTCTTGCGTCAACCAAAGTTACCGTTTTTTGTATGTCGAGAACGTCTTGATAATGCTCGGCAGCTAGTGTTTGTAGTACTTCTATAGGATGCCCCAAACCAGTAGGCTCAATAAGCAAACGGTCTGGTTTAGATTCGGCCAACAGCTGATTAAGAGCAATCTGCATTGGCAGCCCCGCGGCACAGCACATACATCCACCTGGCACTTCTTTAATAAATACCCGCTTTTCACCGCTGGCGTCATTGTTAGGTGCTTTATTTCGCGAGCCGTTTACCAATGAACCATCGATACCAATCTCACCAAACTCATTGATTAGTATTGCCCAGCGTTCATTTGCAGGTTTTTGTTTTAATAAATGTAATAGCGAGGATGTTTTACCCACACCCAAAAAGCCAGTAATGATGTTAGTAGGTACAGCTTTTATCATTGTGAATGTCTTCGTTGAAAGTCATATGAAAATATCAAAACTCTCACACAAGGCTATCATAGCAGGGAGTACATCCCTATGAATTAATAATAATATGTTATATTATAACATTTGAGCGGGGTGTTCACCGCGATATACGCTTAAGGTAAGAAAATTTCGCAGTAACAAAATCTCCCTCATTTTTAACATAGGAAAATCAACAAGTGACTCTTCCCGCGTTGACGGTCGAATCCAATCTAGCCGCACAATATAAAGCATTTGTAGAGCGCCTAAAGATGAGTGCCTTCACCGGTGATATCGAAACGGCCTATAGTGCTCGCATCGCGCATGCTACTGACAACTCAGTCTATTACAAAGTCCCGCAGGCCATTATTTACCCAAAATCTACTGAAGATTGTCAGTGTATAGGTAAATTAGCCAGCCACTTCCCAGATGTCGCATTCTCTGCCCGTGGTGGTGGCACTGGTACTAATGGGCAGAGTTTAACCGATGGTATCGTTGTCGATATCCGTCGTTATCTAAATGAGATCATTGAACTGAACCTGGAAGAAGGGTGGGTTAGGGTTCAAGCGGGTATAGTCAAAGATTCACTCAACGACGCATTGTGCCCGCACGGCCTGTTCTTTTCCCCTGATCTATCAACCAGCAATCGCGCTACGCTTGGCGGTATGATAAGCACTGATGCGTCGGGGCAGGGGTCATTAGTGTATGGTAAAACCAGCGACCACGTCATCGGACTCAAAGCAGTGCTTGCGAATGGCGAGATAATTGAAACCGCAAAAATTTCGCGGGATGAAGCTTTACTTAAAGCAAGTGGCTGTGCGTCAGAAGCCGCAATTTATCAACAAGCAATGCGTACCTGTATTCAACATCGAGAGGGCATTTTAAAAACATTTCCCCGCTTAAACCGCTTTTTGACGGGGTACGATTTAGAACACGTAGTTGACGGTGATAACATTGACATTGGTAGGCTAATCACAGGTGCAGAGGGCTCACTTGCGTTTGTTACGGAAGCGACGTTAACACTTGATAAAATAGCGCCACTGAAAGCGCTTGTTAACATATCCTACCGTTCATTTGACGCGGCGCTTCGACATGCGCCAGTGTTGGTAAAAGCCAAAGCAACCAGTGTTGAAACCATCGATAGCACGGTACTTAACTTTGCGAAAACCGACATTGTGTGGCATTCCATTCATCATTTAATAGCAGATGTTCCAGATAACGAGTTGTTGGGTTTAAATCTTGTAGAGTTCAACGCCGATTCTGCAGAAGAAACGAAAGTTCATATTGAACAGTTAGAAGTGGCAATTACACAAGGGATAGGACGAGATGGCAGCAGTATAACAGGCTATAGCGTCACCTATGACAAGCCCGATATTCAGCGCATCTATGCCATGCGGAAAAAAGCCGTTGGGCTGCTTGGTAAGGTAAAGGGCAATCAAAAGCCCATTGCATTTGCCGAAGATACCGCTGTGCCGCCGGAAAACTTGGCCGACTTCATTGGTGAGTTTCGAGCATTATTAGACAGCCATAATTTAAAATATGGCATGTTCGGTCACGTTGATGCTGGTGTTTTGCACGTGAGGCCGGCACTAGATTTATCAGATCCACAGCAAGAAGCACTGATGCATACGCTTTCTGATGAGGTAGTGGCACTTGTTGCTAAGTACGGTGGATTGATGTGGGGAGAGCATGGCAAGGGATTTCGAAGTGAATACGGCCCCGCATTTTTTGGCGAAACACTGTTCAATGAAATGCGCAAGATCAAAGCCGTATTTGACCCCCATAACCAGATGAACCCCGGCAAAATCTGCACACCGATAGAGAGTGATGATAAATTAGTCTCGGTGAAAGATATTAAAAGAGCAGGGATTGAGCGGGTTATTCCCGTCAGCATAAAACAAGATGTGTTTCCTGCTTTTGAATGTAACGGCAATGGACTGTGTTTCAACTACGAGCCTACATCACCTATGTGCCCGTCTAGCAAGGTTACCCACGATAGGCGGCACACACCGAAAGGGCGCGCAAGCATGCTAAGAGAGTGGACGCGGCTACTATCGCTTAGTACCAAATTCGGCACTACATTAGAAAGTGAAGGGTTGTCGTATAAGCAGTTCAAAAGTAACTTTCTATCTCGGTTTAAGAACTCCATTTTAAGTAACAAGCCAGACTTTTCACACGAAGTCAAAGAGGTCATGGATGGGTGTTTGGCGTGCAAATCATGTACACATCAATGCCCGGTGAATATTGATGTGCCGCACTTCAGGTCAATATTTTTGTCTATTTACTATCGACGGTATTTGCGACCTTTAAAAGATATGCTGGTTGCTAATATAGAAACGATTGCTCCATTGAGCGCGCGTGCGCCTAAACTTCATAATGCCCTAATAGAGCTAAAATGGGTGAAGCGCTTCTTGGAGAAGCAAGTAGGGTATAAAGATGCTCCTCAGCTTTCTTATCCAACGTTAACTAGCCGAGTAAAAGCACAAACAGTGCCGTTTGATTTACAACGCCTTTCCCAAATGAATACAGAAGAGCGAAAAAATTATATCGCTGTCGTTCAAGATCCCTTTACCAGTTATTACGATGCGGCTAGCGTCGAGAAGCTGATAAGTGTGATCTATAAGCTTGGCTTTAAACCCATGGTAGTGCCGTATACGCCCAATGGAAAACCTGCTCACGTAAAAGGCTTTCTGGATAAGTTCGAAAAACAAGCGATAAAGACCGCTAACTTACTCAATCAACTCCATGCACTAGACATAACTATGGTAGGCACTGATGCGTCGCTAGTGTTGTGTTACAGAGATGAATACAAGAAGTATTTGCGTGATAAAAGAGGTAACTTCTTTGTGCATACTATCGATGAATGGCTGGATTTGGTTTTAACTGAAAAGCACATAGTAAAGGCGATGATTAAAAAGCGATTCAGTTTGCTTGCACACTGTAGTGAAAAAACGGCTATGCCGGCGCTGACAACCCGCTGGCAAAGCATTTTTGAGAAACTTGGTGCTAATTTAACAGTGCAGCCCTCAGGATGTTGCGGTATGGCTGGAACCTATGGTCACGAAGCTTCACATTATAAAAATTCAAAAGCGCTTTACGAATTAAGTTGGTCAGGTGTGTTCAAGCAATGTAGCACACAGCATGAAGTGCTTGTAAGCGGCTTTTCATGTCGAAGCCAAGTTGCAAGGTTTGAAGGTAAAAAGCCACGTCACCCTATCGCGGTGGTAAATGAATTAATCCAATAACAAAAAAGGACAGAAAATGAAGGTGGTAATGCGCAGCATTATGCTGGTGGTACTTTTGTTAACAACTACGTATGCATTCAGTGAACAAAGTGAAACCGATGCTAGGGAAGCCTATATAAGGGCAAACTACACGAAATACGAATACCAAATTCCAATGCGTGATGGCGTAAAACTGTTTACGTCAGTCTATGTGCCAAACGATAGAACAGACGCTTACCCTTTTATGATGCAGCGTACGCCTTATCGCGTTGCTCCTTATGGTGTTAGTAAGTACAAAAAGCGCTTGGGACCGAGCGAAGCTTTCGAAAAGGAAGGTTTTATTTTTGTGTTCCAAGATGTGCGTGGCAAATTCATGTCTGAAGGAGAGTTTGTCAATATGCGTCCTCAAGACGCTTATAAGCGCGGTAAAGATGCGACGGATGATGCTACTGATACCTATGACACTATCGAGTGGCTCGTAAAAAATGTTGAAGGCAATAACGGTAAAGTGGGGATGTGGGGCACATCGTATCCTGGCTATTACACGTCAGTCGCCTCTATAAATAGCCACCCCGCGCTAAAGGCTATTTCTCCACAAGCTCCAATTGCAGATTGGTTTTTTGATGACTTCCATCGAAATGGGGCGTTTGTGACCCCTATGGCGTTTATATTTTTCGACACGTTTGATAAGCAGCGTGATGGTACGTTTGCGTATTGGCCTGAAGGAATGAAGTCAGAAACACCAGATGGCTATCAATTTTTTAAAAATTTAGGCCCGCTTTCCAATGTCAACGACAAGTACTTTCACGGTGAACGACCATTTTGGAATGAAGTTATTCAACACCCTAATTATGACGACTATTGGAAGTCACGAGATGTATTGCAACATTTATCTAAGACAAAGCCTGCGACGCTGGTTGTCGGCGGTTGGTACGACACCGAAGACTTATACGGCCCGCTTTACACCTACCAAACCATGTCACATAACAACAAAAAGGATCATGTAAAGCTGGTGATGGGTCCTTGGTATCACGGTCAATGGCAGAGTGAAAAAGGTGGAACGGAACTCGGCGAAGCGCATTTCGGATTTGACACCAGCGCTTGGTTTCAAAAAGACGTGTTATTACCGTTCTTCAAGCAACACTTGAAAGGGGCCAATGATGCAAACATTGCCACTGCAACTATGTTTGAAACGGGGAGTAATCGTTGGCGTCACTTTGATGTCTGGCCACCCAAAGATACATCTCAAAAAACGTTGTTCTTAGCAGGAAAGGAAAAGCTGGTTGAAAATGCAAATAACACCGGAAGCAGCGAATATGTGAGCGATCCGAACAAACCCGTTCCACACTCTGCAAAAATTAGCCGCGGGTGGGATAGACCCTATATGGTCGAAGATCAGAGGTTTGCAGCGAGAAGGCCTGATGTGCTGGTATTCGAAACAGAAATACTAGAAAACGACCTCACTATCGCTGGCGCCATAGACCTAAATTTGTGGTTTTCAACAAACAAATCTGCTGCCGATGTAGTCGTAAAACTGGTCGATGTTTTTCCGTCTGTAGATGACAATGTCAATAAGGCGGATATGGAGAAAGGTAATCGCCATGAGTTGGTGCGTTGGGGCGTGTTACGCGGTCGTTTTAGAGAAAGTATGAGTAAGCCCAAAGCGTTTGTTCCTAATCAGCCCACGGAAATTGGCTTTGAACTTTACGATGTATTACATACATTCAAACGAGGACATAAGCTACAAATTCAAATACAAAGTAGCATGTTTCCGTTCCTTGATTTAAACCCGCAGAATTATGTTGAAAACATTTTTAACGCTAAAGAGAGCGATTTCACCAGAGCATTCCACACGATTTATCACAATGATGAGCATCAGAGTTCGATAAGCTTCAACGTGCTGAAAGTTTAATTTACTCAAAAGTAAAAAAAGCCCTGTTTAAACAGGGCTTTTGCTTTGTCTATGTTAGTGAGGTTTATAGTTGCTCGCTACTTCCATTATTTGTTCACGCATCCACATATGAGCGTGATCATGGTCGGCGCTTACATGCCAATAAAGGAAATACTCTACAGGCGGTAAATCAAAAGGAACCTCGTACAACGCAAGATCGTAGTGTTTAGCAAGGTGATACGGCAGGCACGCGATTAGGTCTGTCTTTACTATCGTACTTGGTACGGTTAAAAAATGTTGACCTCGCATAACTTCCTTGCGTCTTTTGCCCATTTTATCTAACGCAATATCTATCGGGCCCACACCAGACTTACGCTGTGACACATTAATATGGCCTAATCGTAGAAAGGTATCTAAGTTAAGCCCGTTTTTGAGCGCGGGGTGATTTTTACGCGCTAACACAACAAGTCTGTCTTGGGCGATTTTTTCTTTACACAAATGAGGGTCTGTAAATGTCGATGCATCTGAGTAAAAGTCCAACGTGCCCGATGCCATCGCCGAAACAACTTGGCTTCTAGGAATCTCGTAATTGGTTAACCCAATATTTGGCGCCAAATTCTGCAAACGTGAAATGAGACGAGGCATAATGCTTACTTCAAGCAAATCACGGCTGGCAAAGTTAAAGGACTTCTCGGCTGTGAGAGGGTCGAATGTATGACTTTCTTGCACGCTTCTGCGTAGTAAGGCTAAGGCTTGTCGAGCTGGAACAATAATATTTTGCGCTACGGGGGTAGGCGTCATACTGTGGCCGGTACGAACGAACAGCGGGTCGTTAAGCATTTCTCTTAGCCTTGCTAAAGAGTTACTTACCGCTGGTTGAGTAATGCATAAGACATCTGCTGCCTTGGTTAAGCTTCCTGCCGTGTAAATGGCGTCGAATACTGCAAAAAGGTTCAAATCGATTCTATTGAGATTCATAACTAATCCTTTAAGAGCGAGTGCCCTGAAAAAAGCCAATAGATGAAGAGGCGCTAGTTTGTATCACGGTGCGTTTAATAGAAAACTGTGATCCAATGCTACATAGCATCTACGAATAATTTACGTTAGTGTAACAAGAATATTTATAAATACCTATTATTAAAAGTTAATTGAAACATTCAAGGTAATAATAGTAGTTTTATCGTCAATAAATGGAGATTGGACTGAAAAATGAGAACACTTTTAGACTTAGCAGTGGGAGATACCCTTGAACAACCTGAATGGCTGACGGTTACGCAGGACATGATCAATCAGTTTGCAGACGCTACCGGCGATCACCAGTGGATACATTTAGATGCTGCGCGCTGTGAAAAAGAAAGTCCCTTTAAAACAACAATTGCTCACGGCTTCTTGACTGCCAGTCTCATGCCTAAAGCATTCGCTGAGGTAATCGCGCCAGACGAACGTATCGCGTCTATGATCAATTATGGCATTGATAAGTTACGTTTTCTTGAACCAGTAAAAAGTAATGATGCCGTTAAATACCGATTCAAACTTGTCGAAATCACTGAAAAGGCGCAAGGGAAGCTTTATAAAGTAGAGGCAAGTTGCTTACTTAAATCGAATGGGAATCCAGCGCTAATAGGTGGCTTTCTCATGCTCGCGGTGCTTAAGCCTTGATAGATTGCTGTTTTACGCAGTAAAAGTGGCTGTACAGACTAGTACGGCATATTGCCAAATGCGTATGACGATGCGTGTGCTACGTCGTTGTCTAGTTGATATGTCGCACCGTGTATTACAAAAACATGGTGCCACAAAATAAAAAAGCCTGAGATGCTGGCGGTTGTTGACCTTTGATATAAAGCAAAGGTCAACAGGGCCTAGTTTAGCAATCGTCAGGCTTTTACCTACACAGTCGTACTTTATCGGCAAGACCTATGTCGACAGAAACGAGTTAGTTAGACGCTTCCTCGGCACCTTCTTCAATGGCTTCTCCAGCACTTTGAATATCTTTACCGGCCCCTTCAACTGTTGCACAACCGCCTAAACTCCCAAAACTGGCTGCGAGTATAAGTACTAAAAAAGCGTGTTTAAGTGTTTTTGAATTTAACATTTCCATTTGCATCTCCGTTAGTTTCATTCTTCTGCGGGTTGCTCAGGGTTATCACCCGCTTTCACATCAGACTGCTCAGTTGATGAATTTGTATTACCTTTACTTGAACTTCTCTCATCCTGCTTTTTAAGCATGCTATTAAGCTTATCTCCCCCTTTAGCATTGAAATCCAATGTTCTGATAGGGAAAGGAATAAGAATATCGTTTTCTTCTAATACCGTTTTTACTGTACTGATCGCGTCGTGGCGTACGACCATAAATCCTGGCTCTCCTGGATATCGAATCCAAAACCACAGTAATAGGTTGATACTTGAATCGCCAAAAGACTCTGCGTAAACCGCGGTCTCTTCTTTTTTGATGACATAATCTTTTTCATTCATAGCATCCGTAATAACTTTGGCGGCTTCTTCTATATCATCAGCATAAGAAATGCCGACAGGGATCTCTATTCTTCGATAACCAAGATATGAATAATTGGTCAATATATTTCGGAAAAGAATCTTGTTGGGTATAACTTCAAGTTGACCATAAAAGGTTTCAACTAAGGTGTTTCTAAGGTTTATTTCCTTTACGTTACCAAATACACCTTCTGCCTCAATGACGTCACCAATTTCAAAGGGTTTTCGAATTCCCATGGCTACACCGGCAATGAAGTTTTCCGTCATGTCCTGAAACGCAAAACCAATGGCCAACCCGACGATACCTGCGCCTGCAAGTAAAGAGGTGACAGTACCTTTAAGGCCAACAAAGTCTAGCGCAATGAAAATTCCCGCTATTAAAACGATAGATTTGATTATGGAGGTGAGGAGGCTTGCAATTTGTCGAGACTCAAACGTTCTGCGCATAATCTTGCCAGCAACGTTGCCGATCACTTTGGCGATAATGCCAAAGGCTATCGCAATAAAAAATGCGACAACAATGTTAGGAAGAAGCGTAATGCCACCTTCTATCCAAGACTCTAGCTTTTCGCTGAGTAATTTATAAACCTCATCTATTTTTGGAAACTCCATAGACCTCGTGCACCTTCATATAAAGTGTTCCTGATGTTTCAAGAATCATTCCTTTCAAAATAATCTTGTAACGCATTGAAAATTGGAGGGTATGCCTGGTTTTTGAGGTGCGCGATCCATCAAGCGTAATGAATAAATTTCCCATATTGGGAAACATATTCTCAATTGGGATATGGCTAAATTCAGTGGAGAGGCTTCAATTTATCCTAAAGGATATCTGGTCAGACCATGTGTAAAATTAATGTAAACATATTATTCACAATAAATTTACAAAGGTGAAATTCAAGCATAGTATCAATTGCGTAGGTCAATATTTGTTCATGGCCTCAGACAATAACAACACGAAATCGAACAGCCTGTCGCTAGCGGAAAGTGTGGGTAGTAATGCCGGTAGTGATAAGCCCAGATTTGGAATCACACTATGAAATTTAAAACGCGTAAGACAGCAGTGGCGGCAATGGTCGGTACTGCTTTATTTTGCTCTCCTTATATCGCATCAGCCCAAGAAGCAGACGTTGAAAGTGAGCAAGAAGCTAAGAAAGACGTAGAACTCATTTTGGTTACTGGTAGTTTTGTCCGCCGTAGCGAAAACTTCGAATCTCCTTCTCCACTAGCCGTGGTAGATAGCGTGGCTATAGACGCGATTGGCGCAAAGAATATTGCGGATATTACACAAACACTCACTATTAACACGGGTGCTGAAAACAACCCAGATGCTTTTACGCAAAACGCAACAGCGGGTACGTCGAATATTAACCTTCGTGGTTTAGGCGTAGCGTCTACTCTGGTTTTACTTAACAACAAGCGTCAGGTCGTTACAGCGCAACCAACGAACGAAGGCCTGAACTTCGTCGATACCAGTTCACTTGTGCCAATGATTGCCATTGATCGTATGGAAGTGGTTAAAGATGGTGCGTCGGCTCTGTATGGTTCTGATGCCGTTGCAGGTGTCGTTAACTTTATCACCAAACGCAATTATGACGGAGCAATGGTAAGCCTTGACTATCAAGATGGTGCGCATGGCGACAACAAAGAATACATTTTACAAGGTTTATGGGGCGCAACCGGTGATAACGGAAGCGTACTAGCGGCGATAAGCTATACCAACCGTTCGCCGCTTTTTCTCAGCGATAGACGACTAAGTCGTCCCCAAGACGATACAAGTGCTCTGGGTAACCCAGGCTCTTTCTTCTTAAACATTCCAGGTGCAGGGGCACTGCCCATTATCGACCCGTACGGATGTGAGGAGTTTGGTGGTGCACCCAGTTTACTTGCGCCAAGTGGTACAGTGCCAGGTTTAGAAATTGGTTTTTGTGGTTTTGATTTCGGTAAATTCTATTCATATGTTGCTGATGAGAGCCGAACAAATGCTTATGTACGTGCAGACTACGAGTTCGATAACGATATTACATGGTCGGCTGAATTCAGTTTAGCGAGAAACCGTGCTGAACGTGGTGGAGCACCGAGCTTCCCAATTTTAACCTCTCCAATTGTTCCGGATTATCATCCGCAGAATCCATTTGGTCAGCCTGTCGCTTTCTTCGGCCGCGCTGAAGGTAACGGCTTCCCTGGTGACCCAGCGAATACCGAATCAGATACCTTTCGCTTTAGCACCAGTTTACAAGGTGTGACAGACACTGGGTTCTGGGAAGTAAGCTATACACGTGCGGTTAACGATTTTGTATTTAGGGTTCCTGACGTACTAAATACCGAGTTTCAGCTTGCGCTATACGGTCTAGGTGGCTCTAATTGTGACCCTATCGCTGGAACGCCAGGGGTAGGGGATTGCGAATTCTTCAACCCATTTGCAACGTCTTACACAACGGCGCCTAACTCTGATTACGTGGTTAGCTCCTTTACGGGAACCGAAGTGATTGACTCTAAAGCTGACCTTGAAGTTTTCGAAGCGTTTACATCGTTTGATGTGTTCGAAATGGGCGGTGGCTTTGCGGCGTTAGCATTGGGTGTTCAATATCGTGAAAACCAGCTTAGCCAAGATTACGATGACCTTGCTAACCAAGACAGTTTCACATTCGTTATCGGCAACCCTGATATTGATGGTAGCCAGGATGTATGGGCAGCGTTCGGTGAACTTGCATTACCAATAAATGACGAATTAGATGTTCAGCTAGCGGTTCGTTATGAAGATTACGGCGGTACCATTGGAAGTACGGTGGATCCAAAGTTAGCGATTTCGTGGCGTGCGACTGATGAGTTTTCACTTCGCGGCTCGATATCTACGTCGTTTAGAGCGCCAACAGTGTTCTTAGCACAAGGTGGCGCAACGTCGTTGCAACAGCTTATTGACCCCGTTCAAGGTGCTACGGCATTTGTAGCTGTTAGAACATCGGGTAATGAAGAGCTAAAACCTGAAGAGTCGACAGCCTATAATATTGGCTTCTCATACGAGCCTTTCAGAGACTTTTCTGTTGAAGTTGATTATTGGAATTTCGAGTTTGAAGACTTGATCATTCAAGAGAACGCGCAGGCGGTACTAAATGATGATCCGACTAACCCAGACCGCGTCATCCGTGCTGGAGACCCGCTGACTGGGCCTGTTCTTCAAGTAAATAACACGTATGTTAACGCGAGTTCTTTGGAAACATCGGGTCTTGATTTTGTAACTAGTTATAAAATAGAGACAGACTTCGGTAACTTTACACCTACGTTGAATGCGACCTACATCACTAAGTATGACTTGATGGACCCACAGGCAGGGAACATTGATGGTGCAGGACGCCGTAACTTCAATAACATTGGTGTGTCTTCTCCTGAATTGCGCGCGAACTTGGGACTGGCTTGGCAAAACGATATCCATGCAGCCAATATCTTCCTTCGCTACATCTCATCATATGATGATGATCAAAATTGCGCGGACGGTACTGCAAATGTGGGTGGTTGTTCAGGTGGCTTTTACGAAGTGGATAGTCACTTGACGGTAGATGCTCAATACAACATCGACTTAGGCGGCTTATATGATACAGAACAAAGTTATGTGTTGACGTTAGGCGCAATTAACATGTTCGACGAAGAGCCTCCACAGCTATTCACTAACAGCGGGTTTGACTCTAAGGTTCACGATCCACGAGGTCGTCAAATCTATGCGCGCTTAGCTATCGAGTTCTAATCTGTTAATAAGGTAGAAGTATAGCCACCCTTTGACTATAAAAGTTGAAGGGTGGCTTTTTTGTAAACCTTAGCCTCCACTCCTCTTTGTGATTTTGTCTCCAGTCTCTTCTAATGTTAAACCAATCGATTAAAGTATCTCGTAGTAGGTAAGACTTTTACGTAATCATCAGTGATTGAAGGAGATAAGAATGGCGACGAAGCTGTCTGATAATGAAATTAACGAAAAATTGAAAGCGCTCAATGAACTGGTTTCCGATGACACACCATGGGAGCAAAGTGGAGACACTATCAAAAAGACGTTTATGTTTAAGAGCTTTATCCGAGCTTTTGGGTGGATGTCTCAAATTGCGATTTGGGCGGAAAAGCTAAAACATCATCCGGAGTGGTTCAATGTTTATAATAAAGTAGAGGTAACATTGACTACGCACGACGCTGGTGGGCTAACAGAATTAGATTTTTCGTTGGCTGAAAAAATGGAAAAATTTAAATAGCTTTAATCAACGTGTGTAAATAGGAGCTAAAAATCGGTTAATTCGTATTAACTTTGTTCATGTTGGTCAATTAAACCGCTAACAGTCAGAAAAATGAAATATTTCGCATGCTGGTACTTGTGTTGCGAAAGTCCCTATGTATAATACGCACCACGTTGAAGCGAGGCATTAAATGAAGCGCTTACAACAATAATTTTCTGGCGCGGGATGGAGCAGTCTGGTAGCTCGTCGGGCTCATAACCCGAAGGTCGTAGGTTCAAATCCTGCTCCCGCAACCAAACAAAACCAGAATTACAAAGCATTGCAAATGCAAGCTTTACCGTACAGCCGCGGGATGGAGCAGTCTGGTAGCTCGTCGGGCTCATAACCCGAAGGTCGTAGGTTCAAATCCTGCTCCCGCAACCACATTTAAAACCCAGCTTTTGCTGGGTTTTTTCTTTTTATACGGCAAAACATAATAGCGTTCCTTGATTTACACGATAATTTTGAATTAATTACTACACTGTGTAAATGAGTGTGCTAAGTTAACCTCACGCCACCATTGAAAATTAAACTAATAGGTAGTATGGCCGCGTTATGATATCCCGTTTTTTTACTTTTGAAGAACACGCCACCTTAATAGAAGGTGTTTATCATTTTCCTTTGGTCATTCTATCGCTTATGGTGGCTGTGTTTGCCTCATTTATGGCGTTTAATGTGGCAGGGCAAGCCGCGATCACCGAAGACAAACTTCGACGAAATGCCTTATTAGGCACCGGCAGCATTGCATTAGGCGGTGGTATTTGGTCTATGCATTTCTTGGGGATGACCGCTTTTGATTTATGTCTGCCCGTTGACTATGATCCTCTGATTACCGGGCTCTCTGCCGTTCCCGGGATTGCCGCAGCTTGGGTGGCGCTTCACCTTTTAACTAAGTCCCGTATTAGCCTCGCTGAAATAATATTAGGTGGTGTACTGGTAGGTGCTGGTATTGGCACTATGCACTATAGTGGTATGGCCGCTATGGAAATGGCACCGCTTCTTCGTTACGACCTTGGTATGTTTGCCCTTTCTATTGTGGTAGCTGTGTGTTTAGCCATGCTGTCGCTGTGGATTAAATTCGGCATTACAGCTGCTACGAAAAGTAAAAAGCTGTTAGGAAAACATGTATTACTTGCAAGTATCGTCATGGGACTGGCTATTTCTGGTATGCACTATACGGGGATGGCGGCAGCAAGATTCGTATTGCCACCAGGAATGGAAACGTCGGGTCAGTCTTCAGATATTGCTGTTTATCTAGCAATTTCGATTGCTATCGTTACGTTAATATTAATTACGATGGTATTGGGCATTAGCCTTCTTTTTAAATATCGCGATGTAATGGTACGCGCCATTGAAAGTGAGCGAATTCAAAGTGCTATTACCGATACCGCCGTCGACGCCATCCTGACCGTTGATGACAAAGGCATTATAAAAACCGCTAACCCCGCTGTTGAGCGCATCTATGGCTATACTCAGCAAGAAATAATCGGTATGCACGCAGCTGAGGTAGTAACTCCTGAAAGACGTCATTTATACGGTGATGACTTCTTCAGTCAGCGAGTAGTACCAACTGAGCAAATTATTGGTACAGGAAGAGAAGTAGAAGTACTTCGCAAAGACGGTGAGCGTATACCAGTGCGCTTGGGTGTCGGCTACACAAAAATTGATGGTAAGCCCGTTTTTGTCTCTTTCGCTTCTGATTTACGTAAACGCAAGGAAATGGAAGATGCATTGCGCGAGAGCGAAGCTAAATTTAGAAGTCTTATCTCAAATATTCCTGGTATGGCTTATCGCTGTTTAAGTATGCCAGGGTGGCCCATGGTATTTATTAGTGATGCTGTAACAGAAGTAACCGGATACCCGCCTGAAGATTTTACCTTGCCCAATCCGAAGCGCTCTTTCACCGATCTTTACCATCCTGATGATGTAGAGCGTCTATCATCTATTAGTCCTGATGTAGGCGCCTTTTCATATGAATATAGAATCGTCGCAAAATCCGGAGAGGTGAAGTGGGTTATCGAGCATGGAGTACAGGTTAAAGACGATGATGGCATGGTGCTCTATGTAGACGGCTTCATATCTGACATTACACATCGAAAAGTGATGGAGAATGAATTAAAAGCGGCAAAGGAAAAAGCAGAGCAAGCTGCCGCTGCGCGTACCGCATTTCTTGCTAATATGAGTCATGAAATCCGTACGCCTATGAATGCAATAATAGGCTTTAGCGACCTCATGTTAGGAGAAGCCTTACGCGAAGAGCAAAAATCTCACTTAACCACGATAAACCGTTCCGCACGTTCATTGCTGCATCTTCTTAACGACATACTTGATAGCGCGAAGTTGGATAAAGGTAAGCTTGATTTAGATTATCGCGATTTCCTTATTCGCGAAGAGTTGGATTTGGTTATTTCAACATTTTGGTTAGAAGCCAAGCGCAAAAAAGTTGGACTTGTACTTAATGTCGATGATTCGGTAGCTAACGGATACAGAGGTGTACCGGAGCGAATGCGACAGGTACTTAACAATCTGATAGGCAACGCCGTTAAATTCACTCACGAGGGTGAAGTGACTATCAATGTCAAAAGTGATGAAAAGTATGTGTATTTTGACGTGACAGATACCGGCATTGGTATGACGCAAGAGCAAGTAGAAAGAGTATTCGACCCGTTCTCTCAAGCAGATGCATCGATGAGTCGAAAGTACGGCGGCACGGGGCTGGGAACAACTATTTCCAAGCAGTTAGTTGAACTGATGGGCGGTAATATTTGTGCAACTAGTGAAAAAGGTAAAGGAACGACCTTTACTTTCAGACTTCCTCTAGAAGTTGTAGAAATTGATGATTATGTATCTAGTGAGCTCTCCTCGAAAGCAGCACGTATTGAAACCTCGTTAACCGTACTGGTTGTTGACGATGTGCAGCAAAACCTTGAGCTGCTTTCGTTGCTGCTAAAACGCGCTGGCCACATTGTAGAAACGGCAACAGATGGACAGATTGCATTAGATAAAATGCGCGCTAAGTCGTTTGACGTGGTACTGATGGATTTACAGATGCCAAAGTTAGATGGCCTAGAGGCAGCCAAACAGCGTCGAGAGTTTGAAAAAGAAAATAGCTTACCACCTACGCCCATTATTGCGCTGACCGCTAGCGTGTTAGTACAGGACAAACATGCCGCGCAGCAGGCGGGAATGGAAGGGTTCGCCAACAAGCCCGTCGATTTCCCTCAATTGATGGACGAGATTGCTCGCGTGCTTAACATAGATACACTTCAGTTGGACTCGGTACCAGACACATTAGAAGTAAATGCTCCAGCATCTGCGCTTAAAGTTGATAAAAACGTGTTGGATTTGAAGAAGGCCATCGATTTATGGGGGAGTGAAGAGGTCGTCCTACAAGAGGTGGATAAATTCTCTACTACCTGCAGGGATAAAGTCGACGACTTAATGGGGGCGGCAATTCGTGAAGACTATAAAGCGGTTGCTACACTTTCACACGGTTTAAAAGGTACATCGGGTAATCTTTGCTTAACCACCTTCTATCATACAACCAGGGAAATTGAAGCTCAGGCTCTAAAATCAGAGGTGAATATTGAAGACGTTAACCGTCTTCGTGATGCCTTAGATAAAATCGAGTTGATGCTTAGCGAATCGCCACTGTATGCCGAAAATGCCATTAATGAAAGTATCGATAATGCATTGCTGCTGAGTCATTTGGAGGCTATGCTCGATAGTGTAGAGCAAAACATGGTAGATGAAGATGAATTGTCATTTTACGCGAGGTTGGGTGTTCTAGTCACAAAGAACAGATAACTCAAATTCTCTTAGATATCGATGATTTTGAGTTCGAGTTGGCGCATGAGCGCATCTCTACATTGATACAAGAATTAAAGTAGCCAAGAGACGCGGCATGTTAAACATTGAAATCACAAAACCTACTTTATTACTCGTTGACGATGAGCCAGTAAACCTAAGGGTTTTAAAGCAACTTCTCGCTAATGATTATCAGCTTATTTTTGCGAGAAATGGCGAAGAAGCGTTAAAGCTCACTGAGACTAGACAGCCAAATTTGATATTGCTTGACGTTATGATGCCAGGACTGACGGGTTTTGAAGTATGCCGCCAGCTTAAACAGCAAGCAGATACAAGGCACATCCCCGTTATATTTGTCACCGCCTTAAATGATGAACACGAAGAAACGGAAGGCTTCGAAGCGGGCGCTGTGGACTACATTACTAAGCCTATATCTCCGGCCATCGTAAAAGCGCGGGTTAAAACCCACCTCAGTTTGGTGCAAGCTGACGAGCTACTTGATAGCCGTTTACAAGTTGTACAGCGTTTAGGTAAGGCGGCGGAATATAAAGACAATGAGACGGGCATGCATGTCATGCGCATGAGCCATTATTCGAAAGAACTTGCGCTTGCCTATGGACTTACAGATAAACAGGCTGAAATTCTGCTTCATGCTGCCCCGATGCACGACATCGGCAAAATTGGTATTGCTGATAGTATAATGTTGAAACCAGGGAAGCTGACAGACGAAGAGTTTGCCACCATGAAAAACCACCCTGAGATTGGTGCGGAAATCATTGGTGATTGCGGCGATTCTTTGTTGTTGAAAGTTGCGAAGTCTGTTTCGCTAACCCACCATGAAAAATGGGACGGGTCAGGCTATCCTAAAGGGCTTGCGGGTGAAGATATTCCCATTGAGGGACGTATTTGTGCCATTGCTGATGTTTTCGATGCCTTAACCAGCAAGCGTCCTTATAAAGACGCCTGGAGTATTGAAAAAACGGTAGACTTTCTTCAAAGCCAAAAGGGAAAGCATTTCGAACCCAGACTTGTCGATTTGATGATAGAAATTATGCCTAAAATTCTTGATATTAAAGCGACATTTAAAGACGAAGACTAAGTCTGCTGGACTAAACCGCAATTAAAATACTTTCATGCAGGCCGAATTTTGCACAGAAAAAATCGACACCCTCCCGTGTCTGCGCCTATTGGCTGTTGCTTAATGCGACGGCTATACGTATAATGTGCTCATTAAGTGATGAGAGCGGGCTCCCTCAGAACAGGAAAGTAACGCACTTATCATTGGCAAGCTATCACCTAACGGTGGTTTTACCCATAGGTTTGCAACTGCCCTTGTTGGCAGGTATGGGTTCAGAATTTTAATAAAAGCCCCGCTAGTCCGGGGCTTTTTGTTGTATTAAAACCTGGAGTCAGCCTCGCTGAGCCGGGTGATGACAGGTGGGCTTTAGGCCCTTTTTTCGTTTTTGGAGGTTTGCATTGGCAAAACTTGAAGAGAAACTAACCGAAATGCTAGAGCCAGGTGTTGAAGCACTGGGTTTTGAGTTGGTTGGGATCGAGTTTGTACGAGCGGGGAAGCATTCTATTCTTCGCGTTTTTATTGATCATGAAAACGGTATTACCGTTGATGATTGTGCAGATGTAAGTCATCAGGTTAGCGCAATTTTGGACGTTGAAGATCCAATTAGCACTGAATACAACTTGGAAGTGTCATCACCGGGTATGGACAGACCGCTTTTCAAAGAGAAGCACTATATCGAGTCTGTGGGTGAAGTGGTTCAAATTCGTTTGTCTATGCCAATGGATGACAGACGTAATTTTAAAGGCAAAGTACTCGCGTGCGAAAATGGCATCGTAAGTATTGAAGTGGATGGCCAGCAGTTCCAGTTAGCTGTGGCGAATATCGAAAAAGGTAACGTTGTTCCCACGTTCGATTAACGGAACAGCTCTGCTTTCATCGACGAAAGCAAAAGAGAGGCGAAAATGAATAAAGAAATTTTGTTAGTGGCGGAAGCCGTTTCAAATGAAAAACAAGTGCCTAGAGAGAAAATTTTTGAAGCGCTAGAGTTTGCGATCGCTAGTGCAACAAAAAAGAAAAACGAAGGCGAAATTGAAGTTCGTGTAAGCATCGACAGAACGTCTGGTGACTTTGATACATTCCGTCGCTGGTTGGTTATCCCTGATGATCAAGAACAGGAAAACCCATTTGCTGAAATTACGATTTCTGCTGCACAAATCGACGAACCAGAGATACAACTCGGCGATTATGTGGAAGAACAGATTGAATCTATTAAATTCGACCGCATAACTACGCAGACCGCAAAGCAAGTGATTGTACAAAAAGTACGTGAAGCTGAGCGTCAGCAAATGATTGCTGAGTACGAAGACAAAGTAGGTGAGCTGGTTACAGGTACGGTTAAGAAAGTAAACCGCGACAACATCATCATCGACTTAGGTAACAACGCTGAAGGTGTTATCTACCGCGATGACATGCTTCCTCGTGAAACTTTCCGTCCGGGCGACCGTGTACGTGGCCTTCTTTACGTTATTCGTCCAGAAGCACGTGGCGCACAGCTATTTATTAGCCGTACGCACCCAGACATGCTAGTTGAGCTTTTCCGTCTGGAAGTACCAGAAATTGCGGAAGAGACACTAGAAATTAAATCTGCAGCGCGTGACCCAGGTTCTCGTGCAAAGATTGCGGTTAAAACTAATGACAAACGCTTAGACCCGGTTGGTGCGTGCGTTGGTATGCGTGGTTCACGTGTACAAGCCGTATCAGGGGAACTTGGCGGTGAACGTGTTGATATCGTGTTATGGGACGAAAACCCAGCGCAATTCGTTATCAATGCTATGGCTCCCGCCGAAGTGGCGTCAATCGTTGTTGATGAAGACAGCAACAGCATGGACGTAGCGGTTGAAGCAGACAACCTAGCACAGGCAATTGGCCGTAGTGGTCAAAACGTTCGCCTAGCTAGCCAGCTTACAGGCTGGGAACTTAACGTGATGACGGTTGAAGATCTCAACAAGAAGCATGAAGAAGAAAACGCGAAGGTACTTGATCTATTTACTGCTGGTTTGGACATTGACGAAGAGTTCGCGTCTGTCTTGGTAGATGAAGGCTTTACAACGTTAGAAGAAGTGGCATACGTGCCTGCAAGTGAGCTTCTAGCGGTTGAAGGGTTAGATGAAGAAATGGTTGAAGAGCTGCGCAACAGAGCGCGCGCTTTCCTAACCACGCGTGCACTGGCGAACGAAGAATCGCTTGAAGGTGCAGAGCCTACAGAAGCCTTATTAAATCTTGAAGGTATGAGTAAACACGTGGCCTATGTGTTGGCCAGCCGCGGTGTTACCGACCTGGAAGAATTAGCAGAACAAGGTACCGATGATATCAGTGATATCGATGAACTAGACGAAGAGAAAGCCGGTGCGTTAATCATGGCGGCTCGTAATATCGTATGGTTCAGTGAAGAAGAGTAAGGTCAACAGGGGGAAAATTACGTAATGGCAGATGTATCTATTGAAAAGCTCGCCAGCGACATTGGTACGACCGTTGACCGATTGGTTGGCCAGTTTAAAGACGCGGGTATCACTAAGAATGCCGGCGATCAGGTAAACGAAGACGAGAAACAAAAACTATTGGATCATTTAAGTAAGCAACACGGCAGCGCAGCTGAACCGACACGTATGACACTTAAGCGTAAGACAACCAGCACGCTAAGTGTTGGTAAGTCTAAAGAAGTGAAAGTAGAAGTACGTAAAAAGCGCACTTACGTCAAGCGTAGCGATGTTGAAGAACAGCAGCGTCAAGCAGAAGAAGAGGCGAAGCGTCTTGAAGAAGAAGCTCGTCTGAAGCGCGAAGCGGAAGAAAAAGCAGCAGCTGAAGCGAAAAAAGCCGCTGAAGAGAAAGCACGTAAAGCTGAAGAAGCGAAGAAAGCTGCTGAAGAAGAGCGTGCCCGTCGTGCAGAACAAGCGAAAAAAGAAGCTGAAGCACGAAAAGCCGACGAACCTGAGCTAACTGAAGCTGAAAAAGCGGAAGCAGAAGCGGCTCGTCAGGAAGAAGAGCGTCTGCGCAAAGCGCAAGAAGAAGAAGCGCAGAAGAAGCTTGAAGAAGACGCGAAGAAAGCGGCTGATGAAGCGCGCAAACTTGCTGAAGAGAACGAGCGTCGCTGGAAGGAAGAAGAAGAGCGTCGTAAGAAAGAAGAAGCTGAAGAAGTTCACTTGCACTCTAACCGTTATGCTCAAGAAGCTGAAGACGAAGAAGACATGCAGGTTGAGCGTTCATCACGCCGTCGTCGTAAGTCGAAGAAAAATGCGGGTGAGCATCTTAAGCAAGGCTTTAACAAGCCAGCTGCACCTGTAGAGCGTGTAGTTAAGCTTGGCGCAACCATCACAGTTGGCGAACTTGCAAGTAAACTTGCAATTAAGTCTAACGAAGTTATCAAAACGATGATGAAGATGGGCGAAATGGCAACCATTAACCAAGTACTAGACCAAGATACTGCGGTACTAGTAATTGAAGAAATGGGTCATAAGTACGAGCTTGTTAACGACAACGCACTTGAAGATGAGTTGTTGGCAGATGGCACTGGCGGTGAAAAAACCACACGTGCACCTGTTGTAACCATCATGGGTCACGTTGACCACGGTAAAACGTCATTGCTTGACTACATTCGTCGCGCGAAAGTTGCAGACGGTGAAGCCGGTGGTATTACCCAGCACATTGGTGCATATAAAGTAGAAACAGAAAATGGCGAAATCACGTTCCTAGATACACCTGGACACGCCGCATTTACCGCAATGCGTGCTCGTGGTGCTACGGCGACGGATATCGTTATTCTTGTAGTTGCTGCAGATGACGGCGTAATGCCTCAAACGAAAGAAGCGGTACAGCACGCTCGCGCTGCTGGCGTACCTCTTATCGTTGCAGTGAACAAAATGGATAAAGAAACAGCTGACCCTGATCGCGTTAAAACTGAGCTATCTCAACTAGAAGTTATCTCAGAAGAGTGGGGCGGTGAGCACCAGTTCTGTAACGTTTCTGCGAAAACAGGTATGGGCGTAGACGAACTGCTTGAAGCTATCGTTCTACAAGCTGAAGTTCTAGACCTTAAAGCAGTAGCTGAAGGCCCAGGTCGCGGTATTGTTATTGAATCTCGCCTTGATAAAGGCCGTGGTCCAGTAGCATCTGTATTGGTTCAAGAAGGCCAATTACGTGCTGGTGACATTCTACTTTGTGGTGAAGAATACGGCCGTGTTCGTGCAATGCGTGACGAAAACGGTAATGAAATTAAGATTGCTGGTCCTTCTACGCCTGTGGAAGTACTTGGTCTGTCTGGTGTTCCGGTAGCGGGTGAAGACGCAGCCGTTGTTAAAGACGAGCGTAAAGCGCGTGAAGTAGCAGCGAAACGTCATCAGAAGAAACGTGAACTTAAACTTGCTCGTCAGCAGAAAGCGAAACTTGAAAATATGTTTGCGAACATGGAATCAGGTGATGTTAGCGAACTTAACATCGTACTTAAAGCTGACGTACAGGGTTCTGTAGAAGCAATTTCTGAATCATTGGTTAAGCTTTCTACTTCTGAAGTAAAAGTGAACATTGTAGGTAGTGGTGTAGGTGGTATCACTGAAACTGACGCAACCCTTGCGGCTGCATCAGGCGCTATTGTACTAGGCTTTAACGTTCGTGCCGATGCTACAGCGCGTCGCGTACTAGAAGCTGAAGAAATTGATTTACGTTACTACAGCGTTATCTATAACCTAATTGACGAAGTGAAAGCGGCCATGAGTGGTATGCTTGCACCAGAATTCAAGCAGGAAATCATTGGTCTTGCAGAAGTACGTGACGTATTTAAGTCACCGAAACTGGGCGCAATTGCGGGCTGTATGGTTACTGAAGGTAACGTTAAGCGTAGCAACCCAATCCGTGTACTTCGCGACAACGTAGTAATTTACGAAGGTGAACTAGAGTCACTGCGTCGCTTTAAAGATGACGTACAAGAAGTACGTAACGGTATGGAATGTGGTATCGGCGTTAAGAACTACAACGACGTGAAAGTAGGCGACCAAATCGAGGTCTTCGAAATCGTTGAGGTTAAGCGCGAAATTTAACTGCCTTAGTTAATTCGGCATGTGAGAAACGGGGGCCGAGTGCTCCCGTTTTTGTCTGTATACAACAAACAGACCTCGCGCATGCTCAGCGTTAAATAAGGAAAGGAGAGAATAATGGCCCGTGAATTTTCACGTACCGACAGAGTGGCTCAGCAAGTCCATAAAGAAGTGGCGAGCATTCTGCAAAATGAATACAAGCACCGCGTTGGCGACATGCCCTTGATCACGGTTTCTGACGTAGATGTGTCGCGCGACCTGGCGCATGCAAAAATCTTTGTGACTATCTACAACAGCACCGAAGAAGAAGGTAAAGCGCAAATTAAACAACTGGCAGAATACAAAAAGTTTATTCGCAGTATTCTAGCTAAACGTATTCGCATGCGCTCAGTGCCTGATCTTCACTTCTTTGAAGATAAGTCGATTGTTGAAGGTATGCGTATCTCTAATCTTGTGTCTCAGACCATCGCAAAAGATGAGTCAAAGCGCGATAAAGACGATCCACAAGAGCAGGAGTAAATGGCAAGACGTCGTAAAGGCCGTGAGATTAACGGCATAGTATTGCTTGATAAACCGCTTGGTGGGTCATCTAACCAACTGCTTCAAAAAGTGCGCTGGCTGTACAAAGCTGCGAAGGCTGGGCATACAGGCGCACTTGATCCACTTGCCAGTGGCATGTTGCCGCTGTGCTTGGGTGAAGCTACGAAGTTTTCTCAGTTTCTTCTGGATGCAGAAAAGACCTACGAGGTAACTGCTCAACTGGGTGTTCGCACCACCACGTCTGATGCCGATGGCGAAGTGGTTGAAGAAAAGCCTGTTGATGTAAGCGAAGAACAAGTACGTGATGCGTGCTTGGCGTTTCTAGGTAAGAGTAAACAAATCCCGTCCATGTTTTCAGCGCTTAAACATCAAGGTAAGCCACTTTATCACTATGCACGTCAAGGTATAGAGATTGAGCGTGAACCTCGTGATATTGAAGTGTATGAATTAGATGTACTGCGTATTGAACTGCCGTTTGTAGAAATGCGCATTAAATGCAGCAAGGGCACTTATATTCGCTCAATCGTAGATGATTTAGGTCAGAACCTTGGCTGTGGCGCCTACGTGACTCGCTTACACCGTACGGAAGTAGCAGACTATCCTACGGATAAAATGGTCTCGCTGGATAAGTTAATTGAAATTCAGGAATCACTGGAAGAAGGTGACTTTAAAGCGCTGGATGACTTATTGATTCCTATGGATACCGCCGTAAGTCGGTTGCCATTTGTGACCATTAACGACGCTGAAAGAAACCGTTTTGATAACGGCCAATCTGTAAAAGGGACTTGTAGCGAAACGCTGAGTGAAGGCATGTCTTACCGCGTTTACCATGGCGACGATACCAGTGGTATTTTCTTAGGCGTAGGGGAAGGGGTTCTTGACCCGAAAGACCAAGGTATCCCTAAACAAGAAGTGTTTGTTAACCCAAAACGTCGAGTTGTTTATCCATTGTAGCTGCGCCGGTAAATAAAGACGGTTTATGGCTTGCTAAGTCTGTAAACGTCATTATAATACGGCGCTCATTCCGCTTTGCTGAATTAGTGATCGGCGAAGCATTAATATTAGGAGAATGATATGTCACTAACTAAAGCAGAAACCGCAAAAATCATTGCTGAGTACGGCGTTAAAGAAGGCGACACTGGTTCACCAGAAGTTCAAGTTGCTTTGCTTACTCACAACATCAACAAGCTTCAAGGTCACTTTGCTGATCACAAGAAAGATCACCACTCACGTCGTGGTCTTCTACGTATGGTTAGCCAACGTCGTAAGCTTCTAGACTACCTTAAAGGCAAGAACGCAGAGCGTTACCTTGACCTTATCAAGCGTCTAGGTCTACGTCGATAAGACTAGGTTTCAAGAAAAGCGCCCAATGGGCGCTTTTTTTTTGCAAAAATGTACAGCGAAGTGCAATACACCCTAGTACATGTATGAAGCCGGCCAATTAACCTTGTGTTTGTACTACGCGTTAGTTCGACGGTATGTTTTGCTTTTTATCTTCAAACATCCGCTCATCTGCAATGTAAATTAACTCTTCTAGCGTCTTGCCTTCTTCTGGATAGCTCGCGTGACCTATGCTGACGCCAACGCTGAACGCGCCTTGTGTGGTAGTAATAGGCTGTGTAAGCTTTTTAGCAAGTCGGGCTTTAAGTGTCTCTACATTGTATTCAGTGCTTAGCTCGGTGATTACTACGATAAACTCATCACCACCAACCCGTGATGCAATATCGTACACGCGACACATGGATTGAAGCCTTTGTGCGAGCTCAACAAGAACTTCGTCACCGATAGTATGGCCGTATTCGTCATTAATGGGCTTAAATCGATTGAGATCCAGATAAAGTAGCGTACACACCTTATTGTTTCTCTCTAATCGAGGAAGCTCATTTCGCATATAGGTAGATAGGGCAAGCCTATTCGCTAAACCTGTTAGCGTATCGCTATTTGCCAGTTTTCTAATTTTCTGTTCTGCTTCGACTTGCTCGGTGATATCAACATTAATTCCAAACATCTTGTTGCCTTCAATGCGACCATAACCGCTAACATGACGGTATTTGTCGCCAGCGGCTTTCACTCTAAAAATTGCGTGAAATCCTGAGCTATCTTTTATTGATTGCTCTATCTTTTGCTTCACATTGGCAATATCGTCATCGTGAACTGTGTATTCCCAGTCACTAAATTGACCACTAAAACCAGCTTTGGAGACATTGTAGATTTTATGCATCCACTCATCCCAAATGAGCTCGTTAGTAGCGATGTCCCACTCCCATACACCTATGTGTGCTGCGTCAGCGGCCATAGACATGCGGCGGTTTAACGTTTTAAGCGTTTGTTGAGCTTCCCGCCATTTTGTTACGTCTTCGGATAGTGCCAATATATATTGAGGGGTGCCGTAGTTGTCATCAATGACAATCTTTTTGGTCTCAAAAAAGCGCGTCACACCACCTATATTGAGTTTGAATTCGTTAACGATTTGCTTTTCAGAACTTGAAAGTAATTGCTTGTCGTCAGATACAAATTTCTTGGCCTCCGCCTCGTCGAATATATCAAAGTCAGATAGCCCCACGAGTGACGCTTTGTCGGTGCCCAATATTCTACTTCCCGCATCATTTACATGGGTAATCGAAAGGCTGTCGGCACGCTTTACAATCAACATATTGGGCAGTGCGTCAAACACCGTTTGTGCAAAAACTTCTTGGTTCTTTACGTCAGACAAATCTTTTACCGTACACACATATGAAATATGGTTTCCCGGCAGCAAATTAATGCGAAGTGTCAAAGGAAAAACCTTTCCGCTTTTCCGAATACCGTCCAAAGTTAAAGGCACGTTGTGCGCTGCGCTATTCTTTGCCGCTTTTTTTAATCCTATCAGGAGTGGCTCATGGGCATGCTCAGAAGGGCTCACAAGCTCGCGTATGTGAATGGTCTGAGGAGAAAAACTGTCGAGACCAAACATGCTTAACGCGACAGGGTTGGCAAATTCAACCATGCCGGCACTGTCGAAAGTCAATACGCCTTCTTGTACTGTATTTAACACCGCGTTATAGCGCTCTAGCAGTAACGTACGTGCTCGCAGCTCGATAAAAATAAGAATAGTAAACGCGAAAAGCATCACCATTAGCATGACCAAATAAGCGAGGTTTTTGGTTTCTGGCTCTTGTAGTATTTGCGTAGAAGGCAGTGCATATACGTGCATAGACAGCATACCGGTGTAATGCATACCGGATATAGCACTGCCCATTATAATAGCTGGAACAATTTGTTTAAGTATTCGCAGTTGCGAAGTGGTGACATATTCATGGGTTTTTAAAGCAATACCTGCCAGACCGACGGCAACCACAATAGACAAAGAGAAGTACCAGCCATCGTACGCCATGATGGCATTCATCTGCATTGCCATCATGCCGATGTAGTGCATGCTGCCAATGCCAAGTCCCATATATAAACTGCGAAGCAAAAGCGAGTTAGCTTTATGTGGCAGTTTACTCATCACAACAATACTCGCAAGAATCGCGGGTAACACAGAGAGTAGGGTTATGAAAGGGTCGTACGAAACCTCAAGAGGGAGCTGATAGGCAAGCATCCCAACAAAATGCATCGCCCAAATGCCAAAACCAAGAAAGCACGCTGATGCCAGCGACCAAAATGCTCGCTCATTTTGTAACTCTGTTTGCGACATCTTCGCAGAAAGAACGAAAGAGATAAGGGAAGCAGATATTGCAATAACAACAGAAGCCACCACGAAAAATACATCGTAGTTAGCCAATATTTCAGCACTAGGGGGAAAATCCTTTACCGAAAAAAAATGATAATGTCCGTTTTTCAAAGTCTTAAATTGTCTTATCAATAAACTACTACTAAATGTAGTAGTTTCATTTATTTACGCAACTCAACTTTGCTCGCTGTTTTTGTAGAAGAGCGAACTGCATTTTGCATAATAGTTAGTTCACGGCTTGTTAGGTTACGCCACTGGCCAGGTTTTAGTGAGCCGAGTTCAAGGTGCATGATTCGGGTTCGTTTTAGTTTGGTGACCTCGTACCCTAAAAACTCACACATTCTGCGGATTTGTCGATTAAGACCCTGAGTTAGAATAATGGTAAATGTATTTTTGCCCGTGGGTTTAACCACACAAGGCTTCGTCACCGTCCCTAAAATTGGTACTCCGCGAGACATACGGTTGACGAAGCGCTCACTGATTGGTTGGTTAACCGTAACTTCGTATTCTTTGTCATGAGCATTTTCAGCGCGCAGGATCTTGTTCACGATGTCCCCATCGCTGGTTAAAATGATTAAGCCTTCCGATGGTTTATCTAACCTTCCTACGGGGAAAATACGTTCCTTGTGACCGATAGCGTCAATAATGTTGCCTTTGACATGACGCTCAGTTGTACAGGTGATACCAATGGGTTTGTTATAGACAATATATACGCGATCTGACTTGTCTGAGGCAACGGCACCTACAACTTTACCGTCTACCTTTACAGTGTCACCAGGCCCCACTTTCGTACCCAGTTCAGGTGGTTGGTTATTAACGGTAACGCGATTTTGCTCAATGAGTTTATCCGCTTCACGGCGAGAACACAGGCCAGTGTCGCTAATATATTTATTTAAACGTTTGGGCGCTTGCTCACTCATTGCGCATTAGGTCCTATAGATTTCAAAAGAGGGCAATATTATCACGGCAAAAAGAAAGGGGCGATTCGCCCCTTTCTTTTTTATGCGTTAAACCGTGGTTTTTATTCTCGGTTGTATACTATTACAACAGATTTAATCTGGTTTACTGGTTACCTGCAGCTGAAGGAGCCGAACCACTTCCACCCGTTGAACCACCGCTAGATACTACTTTGGTTGCTATATCGCGAATTTCGTTTTCCAAACTGGTAATGCGGCCAGATAAGGTCGTATTGCGTTGCTCTAACACAGACAATTTGTCGGTTAAATTGCGTACGCTTTGCTGAGCGCTTTGTTTATCGCTTGCTGCTTGCTCAAGTTGAACATTAACAGCGAGCAGTTCATCAGCTAACGAAGCAAGTTGATTCTTAACCGAGCCAATGGCCGCCGCTTGCGATTTTACATTTTCTGAAACTGAGTTGATGTTCTTATTCAAGGCGTTTTGAACGTTACCCACGCGGTCGCCAAGATCAGCAATCTCTTGTTGATTACGACGCCAAGCTGACGCCCACAACTTATCCATTTGTTCCCAAAGCTCGTTTGTCTTGTTGGTTAGCTCAGTAACTTTAACTTGCAGGGCAACAGTAGATTCACCAATTTCTTCACCTGTAGCAGATAACTTGTTTTCTAACTGCAAAATGCGCTGCTCCGCTTGCTCAGCAACCGCTTTCTGTTGCTCAAGCATGGTGTACAGGTAATAGCAACCACCACAGGCGGCCAAGGCGATGACGGCAACGAATACAACCCAGATTCCATTACCGTTTCCACCACCAGAGGGTTGGCGGTTTGCTGATGGGGCAGATGAAGGTGGAGGCGTTGCTTTTGTTGGCGCCGCCTGACGTTTTGTTTGGTAATCACGACGGTCTTCTTCATCCAATCTAATGGTTGGAAACTCATCGTTTTTCGAATTATTTGCCATAGTAAATTTATAATCTCGTTATGTAGTGCTAACTTCATCGCATTTAGATGCTTTAACTCAATAAGAAGACAGCACATTTATATTTGCGCGCTAAAGCATGTTATCGCTAAATTAAAGGAAATTCTACGGCTTATGCTCAATGTCAATTATACATAAGCCATAAAATCCGAGAATTTCCTTAAAGCGTAGCGCTACTGCTTATCGCCGATCCATTCAACGCGATACAAATCTCGTCTTCTATCAAGATAATTCCGCACAGAACCTTCATTTTGAAGCTTAGTGAGTTTATCCAAATCCAAATCAACAATGAGCGTCATTTCTGTGTTTGGCGTGGTCTCAGAGACAATTGCGTCATGTGGGAACGCGAAATCACTTGGCGAGAAAACCGCGGTTTGCCCATATTGAATATCTACGTTGTCCACTTTGGGTAAGTTACCTACGCTACCTGCAATTGCCACGTAGCATTCGTTTTCAATAGCGCGGGCCTGCGCACAGCGTCGCACGCGCAAATAACCGTTTTTGGTATCTGTCCAGAAGGGGACAAACAAAATTTGCATTTCCTGATCGGCAAGAATACGTGCAAGCTCTGGAAACTCAACGTCATAGCAGATCAAAACGCCGATTTTGCCGAAGTCGGTATCAAATGTCTTAAGGCTGTTTCCGCCTTTCATTATCCAATCTTCTTTTTCGTGAGGTGTTGGATGAAGCTTATACTGGCTTTCAATCGTGCCGTCGCGTTTGCAAATGTAGCTGACGTTATAGAGCTCTTCCTCTTCTACCACAGGCATAGAACCTGCGATAATCGTAATATTGTACGATACGGCCAAATGAGACACGGCAGTTAAAATCTCATCGGTATAGGTCGCTAAATGCCAAATTGCATCAATTGATGAATCTGACGGGCTCAGGCCCATTAACGGCGCGTTAAAAAACTCAGGGAACAGGGCAACGTCGCAAGAATAGTCAGACAAGGCATCGACGAAGTACTCTACTTGTTGTAAAAGCTCTTCTACATTATTGAAGTAACGCATTTGCCATTGAATACATCCGATTCGTGCGCTGGTCTTCCTGCTGGCGATGAGCGAAGGCGTGCCCGGTTCATAATAAATATTGTGCCACTGAAGTAGCGTCGCATAACCCTGTGAGGCTTCATCCTCTGGAAGGTAAGCCGACATGACTTGCTTGACTTCAAATCCATTTGAAAGTTGAAAAGTTAAAATGGGGTCGTAGATGTCTTTGAGCTTTACTTGCTCAATGTATTCATAAGGCGACAGCTCATGCGCATGGTTTTTATAGTTCGGGATTCGACCGCCCGCCATAATGGATTTTAGATTCAAGTTACGACAGAGCTCTTTACGCGCTTCGTAGAGACGACGACCAAGGCGTAGACCTCGATACTCGGGTGAAACAATTACCTCAACACCATAAAGCACATCACCGTTAGGATCGTGTGTGGTCAAATAAGCATCACCCGTAATTTCATCGTAGCTGTGTTTATCCCCAAACTGGTCATAATCTACAATCACTGAAATGGCGAAAGCGACCACTTTGCCTTTATCTTCAATACATATTTGCCCATCGGGAAATGTAGTAACTTGGGCTTTATAGTTAGAGTAAGGCCATGCGCCTCCAACGTTGGCGTATACCTCATCCATTAACGCTTTAACATCGTTGTAGTCGTCCAGTCTCAAGTTTCTTAAGTCTAGATGATGTTCCGTTTCTTCTATTTGTGTTTGATCTTGACTCATGGGTTACTCTTTTTGCTAAAAATTTTAATACGTACATTGCGTATATCTTTACTAAACCGCCTTGCCATGCGTTTTTCAACTGTTAATTACAATCCGTATGTGCAGACGTAATGGCAACGGAAACAAGGGCAGAAGAAAAGTCTCTCAATCAACCCTCTTAAAATATACACCTCGGTTTACTTATTGATTTAGTTTACCTTTACCGTCATTTGTTCACTTTAAAATTGATAATAAATAAGCAAGAAGCGTGCGACTTCTTAACGACAAATAATTTTTCTTTTATCGATAAAAAAATAGCGCGGAAAATGCGTGGTGATGCAATTGCTATAGGATTCAACCCCGCGTATAAGTTCGCTAGTTTTTTAACGTACACAACCCGCTCCTAACTACACGATTAGTTAACCGCTCAAAGGTAGAAATGCTCTGATGAATAGAGAACAACTTGCGTCGTATCAGCCTCTCCACGTTTTCGATGAAGCCATATTTGAAAATATCGTCGATGACTTAGTCACGAAAGGCTTTTCTATTCAAGAGCATGGTTTACCTGATTTCATTACACAAGCACTTTTGGCCTGCCAGCGTTCAATCTCTGAAGCTGAATATCAAGCGGCAGGTATTGGTCGCGCAGAGAATTATCAAAAGGCTGAAAAAGTTAGAGGGGACGAGATTTGCTGGATTACAGGTTCATCTAGCGAAGGCGCTTTGTGGCTTTCGTGGTGTGAAGCCATGCAGCAGTATGTAAATCGTTCGCTCTTTATGGGGCTTTTTTCTTTTGAAAGTCATTTTGCCTGCTATGAGCCGGGTAAATTTTACAAACGCCATGTAGATGCGTTTAAAGGTCAGGGCAATCGCGTGTTGTCTTTAGTCGCCTATTTGAATGACGACTGGACTTCAGAAGATGGGGGAGAACTCGTGCTCTACGCTGATGAAAGTGATCTAATTGGAACAAGGGTGCTGCCAACGAAAGGTACTTTCGTTGTCTTTTTGAGCGAACAATTCCCTCATGAAGTATTACCTGCTGCCCGCAGCCGTCACTCGGTTGCAGGTTGGTTTAGGGTTAACGGAAGCGTTAACGACGCGATTGATCCGCCTCGATAAAAGCACTAATCACGTTGTGAAACGCATGTGTATCTAAAAACCAAGACTTATGTATAATAAGTTTAGGCTGTATGCGCGCTATTATTACAAAACTGGTTTGAATTATGGGCCAGCTCCTCTCGCGCACAGCTCGCGCAACATTGTGCCGTCGCAATAGCAAGTATTCTATTACGACGCTTAGGGAAAAGACGTTAGAAGTGATTGGTAAATGCTGGAAAAAATACCTGCCCCAACCCCAAGAGAAGAATTACATGTGCTGGTTATCGATAACCAGGGGCTTGTACATGATGTAGTGTCATCAGCTTTGCATGAAATTGGAATAAAAAACGTAAGCAGTGCTTTTAATGCCTTTCACGCGAAAAGGTTATGTGCTGCAAGACAATACGACTTTGTTTTACTGGCGTTTAACGTCAGTCACGACAAAGATGGCTTTCACCTTTTTGAAGAATTAAAACACCTCAATCACATCAACGACACCACCACGGTCATTTTTCTCAGTGCAGAGACATCGCCTGAATTGGTTAATTGTATTGTTGAATTGCAACCGGATGACTTTTGGGTCAAACCTCTTCAGCGCAACAAAATTGAGCTGCGTTTGGAATACCTTATCCAAATAAGGTTAAAGCTACATAAAATGCTTCATTGTATGCAGGTGGGGGACTATTCCACCGCTATGTACTATGCAGAGCGCCAGTTAAAAGATCCTTCGCTATCGGAGTATCACACCAGAATTAAACGCTTAATTGGTGATTGCTTATTGCAGCTTCGCGATTATCAAACTGCGGAAGACTACTTTAGAAGCTTATTGCAGAGCATGGATCATGCGTGGGTTCACATTGGTTTAACCCGGTCGTTGCTTCGACAAGATGAATTAGAAGAAGCCCAGCTACTGGTTGATGACTTATTGCAGCGCCACGACACGCGGTTCTTAACCTTCGACTTGCTTGCCCAGTATTTCATAGAGAAAGAGCAGTTCGATATTGCCTACGAACAAATGAAAGAGGCGAGTAGGCTAGCACCTCGCAATATTGAGCGTAACAAACGGTTATGGGATCTTGCTCGATTGAACCACGATAAGGCAGGGCAACTTTCAGCCGTTCAAAATATGGCAAAGTTTGCTAAAAATTCTATCCATGACTCACCTCAGCTAACGCTCAATGTTATTCGTTCAACCATTGATTTAGCCACAAGTCTTGGCAGTACGGAAGGCGAACGCTATATGAAACGCGCAGAATCTGAACTGGAAGAATTGAAACAACAAAAGGGCATGCAGTCTCAGCTTGGCGAGCAGATTGACGTCGTAAAAGCGCGTGTCTTGTGCTTGCGAGACGACAAAAAAGGGGCTGAAAAGTTGATGAAGGATCGTTCGGCATCTACCGACGGCCTCTCGATGGAAGATAGCCTCGATAAAATGAAAGCATTTCACGAGCTAGGAATGCGTGAACACTGTGTGAGTATATTAGATAAGCTTAGAAAGCAAATTGAGGGGGACACGTTTACTTCTCAAGTGGTAAATGAATACCTGAATCAAGAGTCGATTGAACGTACTGAAATTCAATTTACCACAAAAGAGCTTAAGCAAATGGCTGCGGTTAACTACAAAGAGAATCGGTTGTCACCAGCCTTCAACAATTTACGCCAGGCACTAACACTGTCGCCTAAAGACAAACAAGTTGCGCTTAGCTTGTTAAAAGTTATTACTCAAATTCACTTAGGGGATAATTTAACAGACGAGCAGATGGAAGCGGCCTATAAAGCGGCGAAGTTTCTTCTAAGTAGCGACTTGTCGCCAACCCAGGCTGAAAAGCGGGATCAGTACATAAGCCGAATAGGCATAGAAGTGGACGACAGTAAAGCTGCTGACTTAGTTGGTGTGGTGGCTGTTAAAGCATAACGGTTACTACACAGACTGTCATTGGAAAGAGTACCAATAAAAAAGCTGCCTCCATTGAGGCAGCTTTTTTTATGTGAATGAAGCACACCCGTTAGGCGTGTACTTCATTCTTTCACTTTTTACTTCTTAGCAGTAGTCGAACGACGACGAAAGCCAATCGCTGCAGCTAGCAGGGCAAGAATTCCTCCCATTGCTCCACCTGAGCTATCATTGTTTTCTTCTTCCTCTTCAACTACGTCTGCTTGTAGGTCAAAGGTTGCGATGAATGGGTCGTGATCTGAGCTTCTAAATGGACCAACATCAGTAAAGGCGTAACCGTCTTCATCTGGGTAATAACGAAGCGCTTGATCGTACTGCAACTGGTAAGCTTCAACAGAGTTGATGTTCCAGTGAGCACCGTCAATGGCGTCTGCAAGCATGGCTTCACTTGCTAGTACGTGATCTAAACTACCCACCTGTTCAGTTCCGTAGAACCAATATGAGAAGCCTTCTGCATCAAACTCTTCAGCCAAGTTGTGATAGCCGAAGCTAGACTCTACGTCCACTGACGAGCCTTCATCCATACCTGTATTGACCGCAGTCGTAATAGTGTATCCACGAGACTCAGGTGTGTAATCGGTGAGTACAGCTACTGGATCTTCAGCGCTATAAGCGTTTAAGTCGCCTAAGATTACCTTGCGCTCAGGCAGGCTCTCATCACTTAATGCGTTGCCTAATGTGATAGCTGCCGATACACGAAGTGCGTTACAGCTACCCTGAATCGTGGTGATTTCAGACGGCGCTTCTGCCACATCTTCTGCACACTGTGAACCTTTTGATTTAAAGTGATTCACGGCAACAAGGAACGATTTGCTGCTTTCAGTGTGTACAAACGATTGAAGAAGGCTTGGGCGCATGCGTGCCAGGCTATCTTCATCAATTTTTTGCTCTGGCATAGCAACTACCATGGCATCATTTTCTGGCGTCACTACTGTAGCTTTGTATAATAAGCCTACAGTAATCGCATCCGTACCAATTTCACTACCATCACTGGTTGCGATGAATGAGTATTGCTCGGTTTCACCAAGTTCGGCGTTTATAGCATTAACTAGAGATTGGATAGCACTATCTTCGCCAAAACCATCGTTTTCGATTTCCATCAAACCGACAACGTCTGCGTTAAGGTTAACGATAGCTTCAACGATACGACCCTCTTGCAATTCAAACGCCACTTCATCGTCTGCGCCGCGGTTTTCGTCATAATCGAAAGTTACGTCGCCATTTGCATCTACTTCACCATTAAAGTAGTTAAGCACGTTGAACGTAGCAATAGATAGGTTGCCTTCTGTAACCACTGGGTTTGCTTCGCGAGAAGACGTTACTTCGATAACGTCGCTTGGATTAATTCTGTAAGTGCCAAAACTGTAGTTTAGTGGGCCAGCAGCAGAAACCGAATCACCAATGCGAATGGCATTAACGTAGCTGAAAGTAGGGAAGTAATTAAGAGCATCTGGGTACTGCGAGCTGCTGTTATCTTCGATTGTAAGAAGGCTTGTCTCGCTCGCTTCTTCTGCCGCAGTATAAGCTTCTGACAAAGGCGCAGCTACGTCGCTTGGTTGGCGTTTAACTGTGTCGCTAACAACGATTTCACCAAAACGCCACAGGTTGTTTGTACTTGTCACTGTTGCATCAGTCACGCTAACAACCATACCTTCAACGGTTTCAAGGTCAAGTTCGTACGGCATAGAAAGTTCTACCGCTGCTACAGCATCCGCTGTACCACAATCAAGTGCAGCCACATCACTATCCATAGCAAGTGTGGTCATACCGTAGTTTTCTTCTACTTCACCGTAAAGGCGAACCAGGTTACCTGTTTCAACGTCAACAGAACCTTCTACAAATAAGCCTTCAGACGTGGCGTCGTCAGCGTCGTAATCAGACGCTTCTTCTTGGACAAAGAAGCCGCCAGCACGTGTGCCAGTTACAATAGCTTCAATTATAACGTTATTGCCAACTTCAGCAGAGCTGCTTTCACTGCCCTGTATAGCACTAATAAGTGTCGCGTCTGCACCGCAAATACCTAGCTCAACAGCAGGCTCTTCTGGAACTTCTACAACGTCACCGCCACCTTCAGTGGTAAATGTACCCGCTGGAAACGGCGTTGCAGCGTCAGTGTTAGTGGTCGAGCCATCAAGCGCGTCAACACCACTGTAAGTCCAGTTAGATGCTTCGAAACTGCCGCCATTTGCTGTTTGACCTGACGTCCGGTATGCCCAACCGTCTAGGTACTCCCACGCGGTGCCACTACCGTCGGTGTTGATATCGCCAAACGTGTCAATAACGCTGCCATCTTTAAAAAGCTCAATAGCGTCGTCACCATTAATACCCATTGATGAAGTATCGTAGTCTGGTGCAGAACCGAAAAACGCAGTAAATCCATCAATTTCTGATGCTACGTAGATATAAGTACCAGCGCTTGCAGACGCACCAGCTGGAAACGTAAACTCTTCGCCATCAGTACCGCCGCCGTTGTTTGCAGTTCCAAGGGCATAGGTAGACAAATCTGCTATGTCATTGACTACGAAAAGTTCAACTGCTTTTGGAACACCACCGCTTAACGGTCCATCAATAACACCGCTAATGACTAAATCGTTAGCTTGGATGGCGGTTGAAGAAAGTGCAGAAATGATTCCTGCAGATAGTAAAGTTAATGATGTTTTCACGTCATTTTCCCTTTGTAGTTTTCATTATTTTTAATTCACATAATTACTGTTTCTGCTTTTGCCGAAATAGAAAAAACAGAGTGATATGTGAAGCGCAATTTTCTTATTGCTTGAACTACACTAAGGGCATTTGTAAAGGATAGGAATGACTTAACCTTATTCAAGCTGTTTTTAAAATATTGCTTAAATATCAAGTTCTTATCATCTACAGGTAAGTTTACTCATACCTTTAACTCTTAACCAAAAGCTAATATAGGTGTTAAGTAATGCTAACGACACGACTATGACAACAGTTCGTCGGGTAAAAAATACGCTTTTTATTGATATCTTTATTTCAGCGCACGAGTGAACAGCGCATGATCATCAACTACTTGTTCTGTATAAAGATTTGCTATTTTTACGAGCAGGCTTTTTACTTGAGAAAAAGATGTTGATGCTGACGACGCGAATCGTGTACTTCTTCTATCGCCTCGGCAGTGAGCTAGCGCAAGGCTATACCCGCACAATTCGGCAAAATACTCAAAGCCACCATTTATCGCTTTATTTCCCATTGCAATATCTTGTGGGTCGATTCCCACTTTAGCGTGATGTCGGGAGCGAACCAGGTAATGCGCATTTTCAAACTTAACTTCATCAAGCACTAAGTCGGGTTTTCTTTGCATTCTTCGTTGGCATCGAGCTGTAAGGTGTGCAGCATTTAGGCGATTAACCGGGTTAAAATCTGGAAAGTAATAAATAGGCGCCGCAACACGTTGTTGCTTAACCTCTACAATATGACAATGCGCAAAGCTTGCTGAATTATGTGGTTTTGCTGGTCCTACTAAAAAGTAGTAGCGCGCCATATTTACCGACCCGGTACCCGCGTCCAGGCGTTTCACTATATCGACTACCGCATCGTCCATGTAGGGAGCAAAAGCTTCTAGTAGCGTGGCGTATTCTTGTGGGCTTAGGGTAGAAAATTTCTCACTGTTGGCCTTAAACCCCAAGGTCTTGCCATCAAAATGAACGGCTTTAGCCAGCGCACTTTTAACCGTGAAGTCTTCTCCTCCTGCGCTGCGGGCTTTGGCTTTTTTATATAGTTTGGTCAGCTTGCTTGGCACGGCATCTGGGCAGTAGTCTACGGCTTCGTTAATCACCATGGCGTTTTCTACTACTTGGCTACAGGTTTCTACATAACGCTCAATAAATGCGTATTGCGCATTAATAACCTGCTGGTGGCTGACAACAGGTTTAGTGATGTCGATGTTATCGCACGCATACTTTCCATCAACGGTGCCTAGGCAATGTATCTGGGCAAGGTGCAATGAAGTGAGATAACGAAGCACATCCCAATGTGCTCTGCCGACACACGCATCATCAAAGTCGTTGGGTGAGAAGATCACTGTATCTCCGTGAGACCCTTCTTCTGTGAGAAAGCCAAAATTGGAAGTATGACAGTCTCCCATCACGCTGGTGAGGGGAACTGTCTCGCATTCTTTAGGAAAATTGATAAGGCCAGCTTTTATATCAGCGTAAAACAGCTGCGCACTGCCTCTGTAGAAAACAAAGGGGCTGACCTCCATTTTTGCATGCTTTGCCAAAGTGCGAGATGGCGCGTGTCCATCGATTAGCATTATTTCGTGGGAGATGCGCTGTAGTCGGGAATGGGTCATAGTTTTCTCATTCAGCAGAGTTTAGCCGGTGAAACCGTATTGCAAAACAATCAATCTATTTTGGCTCAATTTTCATCGTTCAATTCAATAACCTGATTAAGCGATTCATTTTTACCAATTAGTTTTTTGTGATTGTGCGCGCTATTCTTATCACCAGTTTCGAGAGACATGAATTTTGCGTTACGTGATTATCTTCACAAAACTGCAAAACCATGTCGACACAATAAACGTAAAGTTTGTATTCGTATGTGTTTAACGTGCGAAAATAATTTAAACCAAATGGAGAATTAAACATGGCATTGATTAATACTGCTATCAAACCTTTCAAAGCAACTGCATTTAAAGACGGCGAATTCGTAGACGTAAGCAGCGAAGACATCAAAGGTAAATGGGCAGTTTTCGTATTTTACCCAGCTGACTTCACATTTGTTTGTCCAACTGAGCTTGGCGACATCGCTGACAAGTACGAAGAACTTCAGTCACGTGGCGTAGAAGTATTTTCAGTATCTACTGACACTCACTTCACTCACAAAGCATGGCACGATTCTTCTGACACGATCAACAAGATCAAATTTGCAATGATTGGCGACCCAACAGGCGAAATCACTCGTAACTTCGATTGTATGCGTGAAACTATGGGTCTTGCTGACCGCGCTACATTTGTTGTTGACCCAGAAGGCATCATCCAAGCGATGGAAATCACTTCTGAAGGTATCGGCCGTGACGCAGATGACCTAGTACGCAAAGTTAAAGCCGCTCAGTACGTTGCAAACAACCCAGGTGAAGTTTGCCCAGCTAAGTGGAAAGAAGGCGAAGCAACTCTAGCACCTTCACTTGACCTAGTAGGCAAAATCTAAGCAGCACGCTTAGCGCTTCGTGCATTGCACAGTATTAAGCAAATAATTTGTAGGGAGTGGGTCTCCACTCCCTGATATTAATTTCCAATTTCCGCTTATGTTGTTGACCCTTCAAAAGGTTGGCGGGGATCGGCGTGTCGAAAATAAGGCAGAATAACCGTGTTAACTAAAGAAATTTTACAAGCATTGAAATCATATGCAGAGTCAATGCAAAAAAACGTAACCTTTGTCGTACAGACCGGTGAACATAGCAAGCGTGAAGAGCTTGTGACGTTTCTGTCCGACATTGCTTCAGTAAGCGAAAAATTAAACGTAGAAGAGCGTGACACAAATGGTGAGTTGCGCAGTGCAATCAGCTTTTTGTTGGAAGCTGACGGCGAAGATACGGGAATTCGTTTTTCTGGTATCCCTGGCGGTCACGAGTTTAACTCGCTTGTACTTGCCATGCTGCATGCAGCGGGTACTGAACTTAAGCTAGACGATAGCGTTAAGTCGATGGTGAAAGCGGTGAATGAACCACTTAATTTTGAAGTGTTCATTAGCTTAAGCTGTCACAACTGCCCTGAAGTCGTACAGGCACTTAATCAATTTGCTTTGATTAATCCTAACATCAAGACCGAAATGATCGACGGCGGGTTATATCAAAATCTAATTCAAGAGCGCGACATCCAAGGTGTTCCTAGCGTATACCTTAATGGCGAGCTATTCGCGAATGGTAAAGTTGATGCCTCTGTGCTTATCAACAAGTTAATTGAACGCGACCCTAGCCTTAAAGAAGCAAACAAAGGCGGTGCGTTACCACTTCAAGACGTAACGGTTATCGGTGGTGGTCCAGCAGGCGTTGCTTCGGCGATTTACAGTGCCCGTAAAGGCCTTAAAGTTGCCATTGTTGCTGAAACTTTTGGCGGCCAAGTTAAAGATACCATGGGTATCGAGAATCTTATCTCAGTACCTAAAACAACGGGCCCTGAGCTTGTTGGTAACTTGATGGAGCACGTACGCGATTACGACATAACGCTTAAAGAGCACGTACGTGTTGATAGCATTGAGAAAGGCAACATTAAAACCATTACGCTTTCTTCTGGCGAACAGATCCGCACTCGTACGGTTATTGTTGCGACAGGCGCACGCTGGAGAGAACTTGGTGTTCCGGGCGAAAAAGAGAACATCGGTAATGGTGTTGCATACTGCCCACACTGCGACGGCCCTTTCTTCAAAGGTAAAGACGTAGCGGTCATTGGCGGTGGTAACTCAGGTATTGAAGCAGCACTTGACCTTGCAGGCATTGTAAAATCGGTGACGGTATTTGAATTTATGCCAGAACTAAAAGCGGATAAGGTACTTATCGATCAAGCTCAAAAGCGCGATAATATTACCATTATCAAGAACGCGGCAACGCGCCAAATTACTGCTGAAAATGGCAAAGTAAACGCAATTGAATACCAAGATCGCTCAACTAACGAAGTGCACACCCGTGAACTTGCAGGTGTATTTGTTCAAATTGGACTTGTACCAAACAGTCAGTTTATGAAGGGCACGGTAGACATGACGCAGTATGGCGAAATTATTGTTGATACTAAGTGTCATACATCTGAGCCGGGTATATTTGCAGCCGGTGACGTAACAACAGTACCGTATAAGCAAATTGTTATTTCGATGGGCGAGGGCGCGAAAGCATCGCTTGCTGCATTTGAATACTTATTAAGCCATGAAGTAGTTGAGTCTGAACAGGAAAGTGAAGCGGCATAGTCATTAGCCTTTCACTTCTCATGAGAGTTAAAGCCGAGCTAACGCTGTTAGTTCGGCTTTTTTGTATGCGCGTATCTTTATGTTACTTAACAACCTCGGTTAACGCGTTTTCTGTTACTTATTGATGTTAATGTGAATGATACTGGTTATCATTTGTGTAAATTTTTGCTAAATTAGACGAAAGTACTAATGCAGCCTTCAGTTCACTTCATTCTTGTAATAGGCGAATTGATGGGTCTTAAAAATTAATAACAGAAAACACTCAACATGAATAAGAAATTACTCAGCTTGGCGGTAGCGGCTATCTTAGTGTCTCACGCACATGCTCAGGAAGATGAAAGTGGCGCTGGCTCAGCTATAGATAAGCGAGAAGCAACAGGGGAAAAAGCAGAAGCGAATGCAGTAGAAAAGATTGAAGTAGTGGGCATGCGTTCTCCGTTTGGCGCAACAAAAACAAATACACCGATTGTTGAACTCGCCCGTACAATTTCCATTGAAACCGCATTAGATTTAAAGCAAAAAGGTGTGTTAAATCTTTCTCAGTCTGCCACCTATATGGCGGGCGTGACGGGGGAGTCATACGGATACGCCACCCGGGTCGATTCAATCTCTTCCAGAGGATTAAGTATTCCGCGCTATCGCGACTCAATTCAAGAGTTGTTTGGCAGCTATAATTCTACGCGAGCTGAAATTTACACAATGGAACAGGTTGAGTTGCTTAAGGGGCCTGCCTCTGTACTTTACGGTCAGGGCTCTCCCGGTGGCATAATGAACTATGTGTCAAAAACGCCCACGTTAGGCAAAGGAAGCGAAGTGGTGTTGTCCTACGGAAACTTCGACCGCGCGCAAGTTGGGGTAGATGTAAACGGCAGCCTGTCTGAAGATGATAAGTGGATGGGGCGTTTTGTTGGTATATATCGTAATGCTGACTCTCAGGTTGATTACGTTAGCGATGACACCCAAGTATTCATGCCGTCACTTTCCTTCATGCCTTCTGACGATACAACGCTAACGCTTATCGGGTTATTCCAAGATACTGATAGCGATACAGCAGCGCAGTTTATTCCTGTGGAAGGCACATTATTGCCTTTGGCTGACGGCACTTATTTACCCGACCAAGATGTTTACGCAGGTGAACCAGGGTTTAATAAATTTGATACTAAGTCGAACCAAGTTACCTTGCTTGGCGAGCACTTGATTAACGATACAACGTCACTTTCATTTACTGCCTTATGGCGAGATGGTGAGGCAGACTACCACCAAGCGTGGCCCACTTTTACGGGCGGCACTCGCTATCTAAACGCTTTTGTAGGGGCACCGGTAGCGCCTACCGATACCTTTGTGCCGAGAACGTTTTATCAAGCAGACAATACGTTTAATCAACACGCTTTTGATATTCGTGTAAACAAGGGATTTGTAACAGGCGCTTTCGAACATGAATTATTAGCGGGTGTACAATATCAACATGTTAAGACTGACGCCAACTCTGCTTACTATGCTGGTGGTGGCGTATTACAAGGTGATTTTAGGTACATTATGGACTTGGCTAACCCTGAGTACACAGGCGCACCAGAGCAAGCCATTTTCGACGCAATCTACAACGATGCGCCTGAACAGACAGTCACCGACACGGGGTTATACCTGTCTGATCAAATTTCCTATGAAAACTGGCGGGTAACGCTAGGCCTACGTCACGACCGCGTTGATAATGATACTGGCGTAACTGAGCAGGATGACACGCAAACATCATACTCAGCTGGAATTTTGTATCGTTTTGACAACGGCATTTCTCCCTACCTTAGTTACGCTGAGTCGTTCGAGACGGTAGTGGGACTAGATAACAATAACAACCAGCTTAAGCCTGAAGAAGGCCGTCAATACGAGGCAGGGATTAAGTATGAACTCTCGTCAGTTCCTGGTTTTATCACGCTAGCGTATTACGATATTGAAGTTTCAAACCTTCCTAATCCTAACGGATTACCAGACGAAGCGGCGCAACAGCAAGGCGTAACGACCATTGAAGGGATTGAGCTAGAAGGGCGCGTAGACTTTGGCCAAATAACAGCGCAGTTTGCGGCGTCGGTCTTGGATGCAGAAGATCCTAACGGTTTTTCGTTGTCAGCACAGCCAGACAGCAATGCATCCCTATGGGTAAATTATTCTCCACTTGAGCTTGAAGCGCTGACGGTAGGAGCTGGTATTCGCTACGTGGGAGAATCAGTTTCTGAGAATGGTGTCATCAGATACGACACGCCTAGCTACACCCTTGGTGACCTGATGGTGTCGTATGAGCTTTCAGATAATTTGAATTTGCAGCTGAATGTAAGAAATGTGACCGATAAAAAATATCTCACGTCTTGCTTATTCAGAGGTGACTGTTTCCCTGGTGTACGCAGAACAGTGAACGCGTCGCTAACCTATTCGTTTTAAGGATTTATCATGCTTTCAGTTGCAGCGGGTGGTTTAACACTTGCAGCCTTAGGTGTTATTTATAAAAGTTGGCGCGCTCAAGCGTCAACGTATCTTTATTTGGGTCTTGTCGTATGGCTGGTTGCAGCAGTGTGCTGGTCTTATGCTCAGGGGTGGGAGTTTGGCGTGCTATATGCGCTGTGTATTCCTTCCATTTTAGTGTGGCCTTTTATTGCGTTTAACCAAACGTATTTACCTCAGCCAAAAAATGTACCTCAGCCGAGGAGCTTTGATTTCTCGCGACGTACAGTTCTAGGGAACATCGCAAACTACATCGTGGTGCTGGTTGTTTTATTGGTTGTGAGCGTGTTATTGACGCTAGGACTATGTGCACTACTACCATTCTCAATAGCAGGGAAGTTGGCTACAGGTATCGTGCTGTTGCCAATTTTTTGGGGTCTTATTGTTTATCACTACCTTGCTACCGCCCACAAAATTAAAGTTGTTGTTGCTTACGCAGTTTTGGCTGCGCTTTGCCTACCAATACTTATTTTCTTCCCCATGTAGGTGAATATCGATGGATAAAATAACAAAACAAAATGCATTAAATGCACATACTTGGGTAGGCGTTTTTCTAAGTGTACTTCTCTTTTTGGTGTGCTTATCTGGGACCGTTGCGGTTTTTCACTTAGAGTTTGAAAGGTGGGAACAGCCGCATATTGAAGAAATGAAGAATGTTTCTCCTGATGTTGTTGAAAAGGCGATGGACACCTTTTTGGCTCAGAATACGCAGGAGTCTCACCATCTTTATGTGGTTTTCCCTACGTCAGATATCCCTCGGTTGGTGGTAGAAAACGATCATGCTGCTTACTTTGCCGACAGTGAAGGTAACTTATTAGAGCAAGAAAGCGTGTCTTTTACCGAAATGCTCGTGAACTTGCACTTGTATCTCAATTTGCCACAAAGTTGGGGAATGATTTTGGTCAGCGCTTTGGGCGCTATCATCTGTACCCTTGTCGTCACTGGAATTATTGCTCACAAACGAATAGCAAAAGATGCTTTTAAACTTCGACGGGGTGGCAACGGTCAGCAAGCACAAATTGATTTGCACAACCGTTTTGGACTATGGGCAGCGCCTTTTCATTTAGTTATAGGTATAACAGGCGCATATTTTGGTATGGCAGGGATCATTTTGGTGGTTGTTGCCTCACTAAATTACGAAGGCGATCGCGACGCGGTTATCCAGAAAATCTTTACGCCAGACCCTGTATTAGCTCCACAGGAAGGTAAACCGGCTATTGGTAGGGCGTTTGCACAAATGGAAACGCTAGCGCCAGAAAAGTCGCCAATATTTTTAACGGTACACGAAGTCGGTGAACCAGAGCAGTTCATCGAAATATATGCCAAGGCACCCAATAGAATGATCTACGCCGAAGGCTATCGATTCGATACGGCGGGTAACTTTATCGGTGTGGCCGGCTATGAATTCGGTGAATGGGGTAAGCAGTTGGTATGGGCGATGTACCGTTTGCACTTCGGTGACTTCGCCGGCCTTACCAGCAAATGGCTGTACTTTGTTCTTGGTGTAATGCTGACCATGCTTTGCGTGTCGGGTATGGAGATTTGGCTGTCTAAGAAGGCGCATCCGCCGTTAGCAAGCAGGCTTTGGTACAGCACGGTGTGGGGTAGTGTGAGTGCACTCGCATTAACTGCTGTAGCAGATATGTTTTTTACAGGCTCGCTCATCGCCGTTTTTTGGTGCCTTATGCTACTTAATACCGGTATTACAGTGGGAGTTAAATCACTCACAAAGCCGATATGGTTGCTTATATCAGGCCTAAGCGTAATGGTGTTACTCATAGCCTATGCGGCTGTGCACCAAAGCGCGACGCTATCGGTTGCGTCACTTCAGCTTAATATACCTATGGTGGTGTACGTGGTGTGGAGTGTTTATCGTGCTAATACGCTGATTAAGCGAGCTAAAAATGCAGAAACACAGATTGAAACCGACGCGAGTAACAGCGCGCCTCAATCAGCGCAAGAAAAAAGAGTGAATGCGTAAATCTTATCGTAACTATTAGGGGCTCACAGGAAGCCCCTTAGTTACGCTTCTTTCTTTTCCACGTACCGCCATACATATAGCCATTGCTGGCCTTTGCTCGTTCTTGACAAGCTTTGCATACTATACGCCACGTGTCTTCATCACCACATCGAATACGAAACTGTGTGTTGGCATTGATACCGCAGTTGTCACAGGGTTTTGGTAGCCGAACTCTGTCCTTTTTTCCCACTCTAAAAGCGTCTCTTTTTTTTCAATTAATAAATTCTCTGATGCCTATTTTTTATCACAGGTCACTGCGCATAAGCTCGAAAACTTAAATCACTTTTGCGATTGCAACGGCAATAGAAGAGCCTTTTTCAACGGCTGCGCCCCATAATTTCATTAATAACGACGGCCTTTTCGTCATTAGGAGCAGCGCTTCATCTCTGTGATGTTGTTCATCTGCTTGGCATTGTCTAAACCGATTTATAACGTTTGAAGGGGGGATGGCTAACGCAGAAATGCGCTTGCATTGTTCTTCGTAATGCGAATCTACGAACTGCTCTACTCGGTAAATGGTGTAGTAAAAGCAATTAATACCGCAAAGTCTTGGAATAAAACCGGTGATAAACCCAGAAGCTATCCATACAGGTAAAATAAAACTTCCCCTAAAAAGCGGCATTTCGTTTTCAAAGACGGCGAGGTGTCGTCTTTCCGTTTTAAGGTGCTCATGTATGAAGGGTTGTGCCTCGCTTTTTGTGCCAGAAAGATTAACCAGTTTTAAAACACATTCGGCGAATAGAGCACCACGGTATATCCAAACGGCTCCCGTCTCTCCCGCGTGGCTCGCACGTAGTTCTTTGTCTACTTGCTTAGCATAATTATCTCCGAGTGTTTTTGCATAAAATGGCATGACGTACCTCTGTAGCATTTTATAAACAAACGATCTGAAGGGGGGAATGGATGCTACCTAACGAATTTGTAATGCATATTCAAATATGCGCTATTTAGAAAGCTCTGGATGATAGTGTTCTATTTATAAACGAAAGCAGAGTATCGGAGGGTTGCTTGCTATGGTTGATAGATACACAACATGCGTTGCTTGTAGGAGAGCATAAATGAAGGTATTCGGTGGCGTTGTCATTCTTGTCTTAGGGTATTTACTAGTGTGGCCAGTCCCCATTGCGCCAATAAGCTGGCAAGCACCGAGCAGTAGCGGATTTTCGGGGGAGTTTGCGGAAAACAACCGTTTGGCGGGCCTTTCGTTTATTGAATTAGGCGAAGATAAAGGGCCGGAGGATTTTGCGATAAACGCTGCGGGAACTATTGCAACCGCTACTCATTCTGGTGCGGTATTACTCAAGAAAAAAGGTGAGGCAGCATTTACTCCATGGATTAACACTGGTGGACGCCCGCTCGGTATCGAGTTCGATACCAACGGCAACTTATTAATCGCCGATGCACATCGCGGATTGCTAATTGCAGACCCTGAAGGTGAGCTAACGGTATTGGTTAACCAAGTAGAAAACACTAAAGTTGTATATGCGGACGATGTGGATGTTGCCGCCAACGGCAATATTTACTTCACTGACGCAACCACCAAGTTCTCCGCCAAAGAGTATGGGGGAACGCTGCAAGCGAGCCTGCTAGAAATTTTGGAACATAGAGGCAATGGCAGGCTTATAGAGTACGACCCAGTACGTAGAACGAGTAATGTACTGATGGATGGTTTGGTTTTTGCGAATGGTGTCGCAATAAGCCATGATCAAAATTCAGTGTTGGTCAACGAAACCGGTAAATATCGCGTGTTGCGCTATTGGCTAGTAGGGCCAAAACAGGGCCAAGTGGAGGTCGTGATTGATAATTTGCCTGGATTCCCAGACAACATCAGCCAGGCAACTAGCGGCGCGTACTTTCTGGGTCTTGCTTCGCCTCGCTCCGCTCCCGTTGACGCTCTATCTGACAAGCCTTTCATTCGTAAAATTGTACAGCGTCTGCCACAGTTCATGCGCCCACAAGGTCAAGCATACGGGCATCTTGTTAAAATAAGTGAAAGCGGAGAGGTTTTACAAATTACCAAGACCCCAGCGGTGCATTTCCCTTTGTTACAGGCGCAATACAGACCGATGAAGGTGTATATGTGAGTAGCTTAACTGCACGAGCAGTAGGTGTGTTGCAGTTAAACTAGAGACGATAATAAGCATATTGTTACGGCAGAATAAGTAGTTTTCTTTTCTACCGCGATAGAGCGATACGCGTCACGAATGACATTTACTCATCAACTCTGCAACACGTTTTCTTACATTTCGAAACATTTTAAACTTTTGTTATGTAGTTACGCTTAGAAGGATATGTCACTATCGGCTATGCTAATAAAAGTTGTTTTTAGCACAAGTTTAATAGTTTTGGGCTAGCCGTTTTAAAAGGATATTTTCTAAATCATGAAAGCGTATACGTATTCTTCTGTTGCACTTGCAGTCACGATTTCTCTTCTAGCTGGATGTGGAGGCGGCTCTGGCTCGTCTAATACCCCTCCTGTGGTGACAACGCCTACCACGCCAACGACACCTGTAACAACAGAGCCAGAATGGGAAGCGGGGGTGTATGAACCGCAATCTCAATATCTAGCGAAATGTGAGACTCCTAGAAGCGGTATTGATCCTTTTACTAATAGGGCATACCCAGATACACAAGGTACCGCCATGGATGAAAAGCTGTGGCTACGTACTTGGACTAATGACACTTACTTGTGGTACGACGAAGTAGATGACAATGACCCTGCAAATTTCTCAGTGTTGGGATATTTTGATCAGCTTAAAACCAATGAGCTAACGCCAAGCGGTACGCCAAAAGATAACTTCCACTTTTCACAGGACACTGCCGAATATAACGAACTGTCTCAATCGGGGATTTCATCGGGCTATGGGTTTGATTGGGAATTTGGTTCAACAACCGTGCCGAGAGTACTGACAGTGCGATTCACTGAGCCGGGTTCACCTGCAGCTACTGCTGGCGTGCCTCGCGGTGCAACCCTTTCGCGTATAAACGGCGTCGACTTTGTCAATGACAACACGCAGCAGGGCGTCAATGCGATTAATGCTGCTCTGTTTCCGGAAGACGCAGGTACGGTTACAAGCTTTGAGTTTGTGCAGGTTGATGGTTCAACTCTCTCAGTAGACATCACCTCCGGCGATATCAGCGTAACGCCGGTTCAAAACGCAAAGGTACTCGATACCGAAAACGGCAAAACGGGCTACTTCCAATTCAATACCTTTATCGTTACCGCGCAAGAAGGATTAATTGATGCGTTCGATATGTTTGTTGAAGAAAATGTGACCGAGCTCGTTATTGACCTTCGCTACAACGGCGGAGGACGTTTGGCGCTAGCTTCACAGCTTTCCTATATGATAGCGGGTCCGAACCAAACCAATAACGCAACCTTTGAAACATTGCGTTTTAACGATAAAAACCCAAACACCAACCCTGTCACCGGAGAGACTATTCGTCCAACACCGTTTTACCGCAATGTTATTGACTATAACGCAGGGCAACTTACCGACACGCTTCTGCCTAGCCTTTCGCTGACGAAGGTTTACGTTTTAGCAACGGGTGCAACATGTTCAGCAAGTGAAGCGGTAATGAATGCACTTCGTGGTATTGATGTAGAAGTAGTGCAAATTGGCTCTACTACTTGTGGTAAGCCGTATGGGTTCTACCCAACAGACAATTGCGGTGAGACCTACTTTACTATCCAGTTCCAAGGGGTGAATAACAAAGGGTTTGGTGATTATGCTGATGGTTTCATGCCTACCACCACGCCTAATTTCGATTTTGAGTTGCCGGGGTGTGAAGTTGAAGATGACTTTACCGCAAGCTTGGGTGATCCAAATGAAGGGATGCTGTCAGCTGCATTGGAATATGCTGCTACAGGCTCATGTCCCGAAGTTGTCACGTCAAACGGCGTGGCGGATGTCAAAGCACTGCGCAGTAACCAAAGTGCGTTAGGGGGCGAAAAGCTCATTCCTATCGACAAGCCTGAACAACGCAAAGAGAACTTTATTTTACACAACAAAATAAATCAGCCTGTTATTCAGGAGCGCAAGTAATGTCGCTTCCTAATAAAAAAGCAAAACTGCTAAAAGGAAGACTGCTAGCTGCACCTCTCGCCATACTTTTGCTCTCGGCGAGCGGATGCGCGACAACGCAGGAGGCTGAGTTACACGAGGCAGTAACCAAATCCATCAGTGTGAGTCAAAAGCAAGCTATTGAAAGTAGGATCAGCAACTGGTTTGGTGGTCTAAACATAACGATAGCCGAGGATGCATTCAGTCAAACCGCTAGCATTACGATTGAGCGTAAAGCAAAGGTTGATAGTAGGGGATTACCTATTGACGGAAGGCACGACAACCCTGTTTATAGTTTTACTTTGCTAAGTGATGGTGAACAGTGCGTGTTGCGTAACGACCAAAGTGGGGAACTTACCAAGCTTGAAAATGTGACCTGTTATATAGTGGACGAGGCATAAGTCGAGGTAAATCGACGAAAGCGCAATGTCATCGTTGACAATAGGCCTTAAAAAAACGCCCAGAGTTTACAAGCTCCGGGCGTTTTTGTTTCTATCGTTTGTGCATACTTGGCTGCTTTTGCGTACGGCCGCGGCTGTTGCCACTACTATTATTTCCTTTCGAAGCGTTGCCTCTATTCTTATTCCCGCCGGTGTCGTTACGCTGCTGTGCTGTGTTTCCATGACCTTGTTTGTTAGCGTTGGAATTACGTCGGCTCTTATTTACGCCGTTACCGCCTTTGCTGCTCTTGCCCTGAAAGGTAGGAGGAAGCCCAGTATGTTTGGTCAGTGCGCGTTCACCACGACGGCCTTTTTGCGCTTTTTGGCGTTTTTCATCTGCTGTTTCTGGCGGAACAAGGTGCTGAGGACCACGGCCTATCAAATCTTCGCGCCCCATACGTTTAAGTGCTTCACGAATTTGCGCAAAGTTTTTCGGGTCGTGATAACGCAGCATCGCCTTGTGTAATCGACGGTGAATTTCACCTTTTGCAGAAGGCACCTCTTCACTGTCTTTAGTGACTTTGCGAAGGGAATTTACCTCGGTATGGTACATGGTGGTAGCCGTTGCCATTGGCGACGGATAGAAGTTTTGTACCTGATCGAGCTTAAATTTGTTTTCTTTAAGCCAAATCGCAAGGCTTAGCATATCTTCGTCGGTGGTACCCGGGTGCGATGCAATAAAGTAAGGAATAAGGTACTGCTTTTTACCTGCTTCTTGTGAGTACTTATCAAATAGCTCTTTGAAGCGGTAGTAGCTGCCCATGCCCGGTTTCATCATTTTTGAAAGAGGACCATCTTCGGTGTGTTCTGGAGCGATCTTTAAGTAGCCGCCTACGTGGTGAAGGGCCAGCTCTTTCACGTATTCCGGGTCTTCTACTGCTAGGTCGTAACGTACGCCTGAAGCAATCAATATCTTTTTAATTCCAGGTAACTCACGAGCACGGCGGTATAAGTCGATAGTTGGCTTATGGTCCGTATCCATGTGCGCACAAATGCTAGGGTACACACAAGACGGGCGACGACATGTAGCTTCTGCTTTAGGGCTCTTACAGCGCAGGCGATACATGTTCGCCGTCGGGCCGCCTAAGTCTGAAATAACACCAGTGAAGCCCGGTACCGTATCGCGTATTTGCTCAATTTCTCGAATAATAGAGTCTTCAGAACGGCTTTGAATAATACGCCCTTCGTGTTCAGTAATAGAGCAGAAGGTACAGCCGCCGTAGCATCCGCGCATAATATTAATACTGAAGCGGATCATATCGTATGCGGGGATTTTAGCATCGCCATAGACAGGGTGAGGCACACGCTGATAGGGTAAATCAAATACCGCGTCCATCTCTTCGGTTTCAAGCGGCATGGCCGGTGGGTTAATCCAAATGTGTCTGTCGCCGTGGCGCTGCATTAGCGCACGCGCACAACCAGGATTGGTTTCTTGGTGCAAAATACGCGACGTATGTGCGTATAACACCTTGTTGTCTTTCACCGTCTCGTACGCAGGTAGCTTAACGTACACGTTTTCCCAAGGCTTACGCTTTTCTTTCTCTTTTTGCGCAGGCTGAATCACAATGGGGGCGGCTTCTGGCGCTTCACTGCTTTTGGCGTCTTTATCCTGCGAATCGCACTCGGGCTCCATCTGGTAGGGGCTTGGAATGGCGTCTATCTTGCCCGGCCTGTCTAGAGAGGTCGAGTCAACACCTTGCCACTCTGGTAAGGCTTCTTTAACGATAATCGCAGTACCGCGAATGTCTCGCAAATCGGCAATATCTTCACCTGCCGCTAAGCGATGAGTGACTTCAACAAGAGGACGTTCGGCGTTACCGAAAAAGAGCATGTCCGCTTTAGAATCGAACAGTACAGAGCGGCGTACTTTTTCACTCCAATAGTCGTAGTGCGCAATGCGACGTAAGCTGGCTTCTATGCCACCAACAATAACAGGCACACCTTTAAACGCTTCACGGCAGCGCTGTGAATACACGGTAACCGCACGATCAGGGCGCTTGCCACCTACATTGCCTGGCGTGTAAGCGTCATCGTGACGAAGCTTTTTGTCAGACGTGTAACGGTTGATCATAGAGTCCATATTGCCGGCTGTTACGCCGAAATACAGGTTGGGTTTACCCAACTTCATGAAATCGTCTTTGCTGGTCCAGTCTGGCTGAGAAATAATACCCACGCGAAAACCATGCGCTTCAAGTACTCGGCCAATCACCGCCATACCAAAACTAGGGTGATCTACATACGCATCGCCCGTTACCAAAATAACGTCACAGCTGTCCCAGCCAAGGGCATCCATTTCTTCCTTCGACATGGGGAGAAACGGCGCAGTACCCAGGCAGTGTGGCCAATATTTAGGGTAAGAAAACAGACCGCGATCGGCCTTAATGGTGGCTTGCATAGTAATCACATCTAGATAAATCAGAGAGTTGCTGAGCTTAAATAAGGCTTTAGCTCAGAATAAGTGCGTAATTATAGCAGTGTTGGCCAAGCTAAGGTATAGCACTGTCATTAAATTAAAGAGCTTTGTATACTCACTTAAAGCAACAAGCTGCAAAGCTAGCCATGAGCGCACTTTTTTATAAGCGCTTCAAATGCCCGCATTTAGCGAATGAAAGGCTTGTCTATTTACAACGAAGAGAATTAACAACGACTATGGCGTATTGGCTATTTAAAACAGAACCTGATGCATTTTCAATCGATGACTTGGCAAGCCGCCCAGAACAAACGGAACCGTGGGACGGCGTAAGAAATTACCAGGCGCGTAACTTTTTACGAGACGGCGTTAAACGGGGTGACAAAGTATTTATCTATCACTCAAGTTGCAAGCTGGTGGGCATTGCAGGTGTTGCTGAAGTGGTAAGAGACGGCTACCCGGACACCACGCAGTTTAACCCTGAATCAAAATATTACGACCCTAAATCAAGTCAGGATAACCCCCGCTGGTATCGCGTTGACGTGAAATTTGTAGAGAAATTTTCAAGCGTTCTGCCGCTTTCAGTGATTAAAACGATGGACGGTATTACTGAACTGCCATTGGTCAAAAAAGGTGGAAGACTGTCAATCATGCCTGTAGAAGAGGCTGAATGGCAGCAACTGTATGCTGCTGCCAAACAGTAAGTTAAATGCTAAAAAGCGTAGCCGTCATATCTTGTTAGCTTGCTAAAGATAAATATAAGGGCTATCGCTATGCGCTAACTTTCTAGCGTGCGGTGTATCTAGCGTGTTTAGCTAACAAATAGCCGCTACTTGCCAATGGCAAATTTAGTATCGGCATCGCGCAATAGGAAAAGTGCAAAGCACGCGCCCCACATTGGCCATGCAGCAAAAAACAGCAGGTGATTAAAGGCATCTACATACTGCGGGAATGAAGACAGGGTAGACCCACCGTGAAGGATAAAAATAAGACCGTAGGTGTATTTTTTCGCAAGTCCCGCTAAGAATGCCAAAACCAGCGCAAGCTGCAGTGCGCCCATAACGTAAACGGCCATTTCAGGCACGCCGCCGATACCATAGAACTTTTCAAAAATGGCCATGCCGTGGGCTGGGTTAACAAACTTATCGAGTGTCCATACGAACATAACGATAAATATTGTTACGCGAAGAGAAAGTAGCGACCATTGTAGTCGGTTTTGAATATCGGTGTTGTTTTGCATACATGCTCCAAAAGTATAATAGTGCAAGCATACTAGAACGACCGTTCAAAATAAAAATTTCAATTAATTTTGTGTTTTTTAATATTTTTTTGAAAATTAAATGTACTGAAATTTTTTGTGACGCGTATCGGTCTTGTCGAACAAGAATTAAAAATACGGATCTGTTAATGAAAAAAGTAATCGGCCTAGCCGTTAGCACACTCGCACTTGCCATCAGTCAATCGCTCTATGCCCAACAAGCGGCAGATATTGAAGTGGTTGAGGTAACCGGAAACCAGCAGAGTTTAGATACGCTAAATCCTGGTGATAACACACTCAAAGGCATTTTCGGTAGCGGTTTAAGTGCAGCTGAGACACCTAGAGCGGTGACGTCACTGTCGGCACAAGCGATAGAGGCACTTAACATTAACGATTTACACGACATCGTAAAAGCGGCGCCCAACGCGTACGCCTCTAGCGGCTTTGGCACGCCAAGCCTGCCCAGTATACGCGGCCAATTAGGTGAGCTTTTTCAAGATGGTATAAGACGTCAAGCAGGCAACAATGGCTTTGGTTTGCCTTTGTCGTTCAATAGCGTTGAGCAAATTGACGTGGTGAAAGGGCCGTCGCCAGTGTTGTTTGGTAGCACGCAGCGCAACGGTGGCTTTGTAAACCTTCAAACAAAGGTTGCGCCTACCACCGAAAGCAAGGGGAAAGTCACCCTTCGCGCCGGGCGCTGGGATCAGTATTCAGCGCAAGTGGATTACGGCACAGCTATAGAAGAAGGTAAAAGTGGTATTCGCTTTAGTGCAGAGTACTTAGACCATGGCAGTTTCTACGATTTTGCCGAGCGCGATAGCACGAACCTGTTTGTAGCCTATCGCTATACGCCAAGCGATGTACTGACGTGGGATATCAGCGCGGAGTATTATGACACAGACTATCCAGACAACGCAGGTATCAACCGCCCAACGCAAGACCTTATCGATAACGGTATTTATATTACTGGGCAAGGCACTCAGCCGAATGGCAGTACAGTACCGGGGGCAGGTGCTATCATTTCTCCTACCGGAGAAGTGGTTATTCCTCGCAACCGCGTATTCACAAATCCTGACGACATTAACGGTGCTGAAACTACGGTTATTCGAAGCAGTGTCGAATACAAAATGACTGATAACGTGGCGCTTCGCAACATTACATATTATCAATATCTTGAACGTGAAGAAATAGCGCAAAATAGCTTTGTTGAGATCATTGACGGGGCTGACACGTTCGAAAACCGCACTGAGCTAGATTATAAGTGGAACGACAGCCAAACCACGACTGTAGGGTTAGCGCTACGTTACAACGACGTGTTGGGCTATAGCCAGTTTACCACTGAGGCCGATAATCCGATTGATTTAACCGGGCCTATCTCAAACCGCGTTATTCCGCTTACCGATGCCCAAAAAGCCCGATTAGTTGAGCTGCGTCCTGGCGTATATGTTTCACCGGGGGCGCAGTACGACGTAGACGGCGATGGTAACGGCGATTTTAATTTATCAGACACCACCGACTCTACCGCATGGCAAACAGGCCTGGCGCTTCAGCAGCGCTCGACGTGGACCGATAAATTTTCAACGATTGCTGGCGTACGTGTTGATTACTATGACGTAGACGCGCGTGACCCACTAGTGCCGATTGGTGTTGAAGCAGCTTCAGATTCGTACAGCGATACATTAACCAGCTACCAGTTAAGTGTAGTGTACAAATTAACGGGTGATGTAAATGTTTACGCGGCGTTTTCAGAAAACGACGCAACATCGAACAGCATGGCGGGTGGCACGGTGTTAGGCGGTAATAACGAGATCAACCCGCTTAACTTTGCTACTGAAAATACGTTATACGAAGTGGGTGTAAAATATGCGCCAAACAGCAGCTGGTATGCAGAGGCCGCTGTGTTTGACCAGACCCGAAGCCTACGTAACCGTGATGGCAGTAACAGTGGTGTGAAAACGCAAGGTTTCGAACTACAAATGTTCTATCAAGCAGACGATGTTTGGATCAATGCCGCGTATAGCTACTTAGACGCGCGTTTTGATGATTCAGCGGCGTTTCAAGGTACGGCGCAGGTTATTGATGCGTTTGATAATAGTCGTCCTGATATTATTGAAGGTACAGGAGTAGGATCACCTTCTTTTGCCGCGTTCCCTGCATCAGACAGTCGCGTTCAGGGGATCCCGCCACAAATTGCTTCTATTAACGCTGGCTGGCAAATTACGGATGACCTGCAAGTGGGGGCAAGTGCGCTCTATACCAAGTCATTCCCACTAGACTTTCTGCAAACGGTGCATATTCGCGACCAATATACGGTTGATGTAAATGCAGACTATCAAGTAACAGATGACCTTCGATTGCGTTTAGATATCATTAATGTGACCGATGAAGAAAACTGGCAGCCGCTGTTTGAAGGTGGGTATTTCGGTGCGACACTTGTCATGCCAAACGTACCTCGTCACGCTCAAGTTACCATGCAATACGCGTTTTAAGCGCTAAGGATATTTATGTTTAAGAAAATAGCGCTTTTAGGGGTTATTGTTGCCGCCATATTTAGCTTTTTTTATTTTGATTTAAATAGCTATCTAACCCTTCAAGGTATGAAGGATTCACTCGATACGTTTCAATCGCAGATTGCTCAAAACCCGGTATTAAGTATAGGTGTGTTCTTTGCCATTTATGTTGCCGTAACTGCACTTTCTTTGCCGGGAGCAGCTATTTTGACCCTGGCAGCAGGGGCTTTGTTTGGCCTGGTTCAAGGCTTAGTTATTGTATCGTTTGCCTCGAGCGTAGGGGCAACGCTGGCGTTCTTAGTTTCACGCTTCATATTGCGCGACACCGTGCGAAATAAGTTTAAAGAAAAGCTTAAAAAGATTGATGAGGGCGTGGAAAAGCAAGGTGCGTTTTACTTATTTACCCTGCGCCTAGTGCCAGTATTCCCGTTCTTCCTAATCAACCTGTTGATGGGGTTAACGTCGCTTAAAACCTGGACATTCTACTGGGTAAGCCAAGTGGGCATGCTTGCGGGCACCGCGGTATATGTAAATGCGGGTACTCAACTTGCGCAAATAGACAGTTTGTCTGGCATTGTCTCGCCTGGGCTTATCTTTTCATTTGTACTTTTAGGCATATTCCCTTGGATAGCTAAAGCTATCGTAGCAGTAGTCAATCGCCGTCGCGTGTACAAAGGCTACAGCAAGCCAAAGAAGTTTGATCGCAACTTAGTGGTTATTGGAGCGGGTGCGGGTGGTTTGGTTACCAGCTATATTGCTGCAGCGGTGAAAGCAAAAGTCACGCTGGTAGAAGCTGGCGAAATGGGGGGCGACTGTCTTAACTACGGCTGCGTACCGAGCAAAGCCATTATAAAAACGGCAAAAGTGGCCAATCAAATGCGCCATGCCGATAGATATGGTTTAGAGCCGGTAACACCCGCTATGTCGTTTAAAAGGGTGATGACACGTGTGCACGAAGTGATTGCGGCAATCGCGCCTAATGACAGTGTAGAGCGTTACACTAGCTTGGGTGTTGATGTTGTAAAAGGCTATGCGAAAATTATCGACCCTTGGACAGTTGAAATAAAAAAGAACGATGGCGGTACCCAAACACTAACCACAAAAAATATTGTGGTTGCTACAGGTGCAGCACCATTTATTCCCGAATTACCAGGCATTGAGCAAAGCGGCTATGTCACCTCTGATACCTTGTGGACCAAGTTTGCTGAACTTGAAGACGCGCCAAAACGTTTAATCGTATTAGGGGGTGGGCCTATTGGTTGTGAGCTCGCCCAAGCCTTTTCACGCCTTGGCAGTGACGTAACGCAAGTTGAGCGTGCCCCGCGTTTAATGGGCCGAGAAGATGCGGATGTGGCGGAGTATGCTGAGTCTGTGCTTAGAGAGAGCGGCGTAAACGTATTGACGTCCCATGATGCGCTTCGCTTTGAACAACAAGACGGTGAAAAAGTACTTGTTGTAGCGAAAGAGGGTGTTGAATCTACTATCGCCTACGACGAAGTCATTGTGGCTGTGGGACGAAAAGCCCGTTTACATGGTTTTGGTCTGGAAGACTTAGGTATTCAATTTGATAGAACAATTGAAGCAGACGAATACTTGCAAACCCTGATGCCTAATATCTTTGCCGCTGGCGATGTAGTAGGGCCTTATCAATTTACCCATGTGGCCGCCCACCAGGCATGGTACGCTGCAGTCAACGCTCTTTTCGGCACGTTTAAGAAATTCAAAGTTGATTATCGCGTTATTCCATGGACAACCTTCATCGAGCCGGAAGTAGCGCGGGTGGGCATTAACGAGCGTGACGCTGCCGAGCAAGACATTGACGTTGAAGTAACGCGATACGAGTTTGCAGAGTTAGATCGTGCTGTTGCGGAGAGTGCCAGAAAAGGGTTTATTAAAGTGCTCACGCCACCGGGTAAAGACAAGATATTGGGCGTCACTATCGTCTCGGAACACGCAGGAGATTTACTGGCTGAGTTTGTTATTGCGATGAAGCACGATCTGGGGTTAAACAAGATCCTTGGCACTATCCACGCTTACCCAACATGGGCTGAAGGCGCAAAGTATGCAGCAGGGAATTGGAAGCGCGCAAACGCGCCTGAAAAATTGCTCAGCTATGTAGAGAAATTCCACACGTGGCGCAGAGGATAGTTAATGTGAAAAAAGCATTAGCGGTGACAAAAGGCTTAGCGGTGAAAAACGCATTGGTGATGGCGAGCGAACAAGTAATGACAAGAGTAATCGCGATGTCCAGACGAATCACTATTAGAAAATTTGGTCGATTGGCAGTAAGCAGCATCATGCTGCTTGCTGCAAGCGTAAGCTTTTCTGCGCTCTCTGATGAAGCGGTGCTAAAGCAATTTAACAGGCTACACGAGCCGTTTAGTGCGTTACTAAGCGAGCATGTGAAAACCATAGACAATGGGGCCAGCACGCAAGTTGATTACTATGGGTTTAAACAAGACAGGGAACGTTTAACTCAGTATTTAAATAGCTTAGTCAAGGTAGAAAAAAGTACCTTTGACGGCTGGAGCAAGGCTGACCAACTGGCATTTCTCATAAATGCTTACAATGCCTACACCGTTGACCTTATTCTTAACGAATACCCTAAGATTGAGTCTATTCGCGATTTAGGCAGCTTTTTCTCGTCGCCATGGAAAAAGGAAATTGCGCCGCTACTTGGTAAAACCCGTACGCTGGATGAAATAGAGCACGAACTTATTCGCGGACAAAATAAAACCACGGAAGGATATAACGAACCTCGAATTCATTTCGCCGTAAACTGTGCCAGTATTGGTTGTCCTGCGCTGCGAGAAGAAGCGTATGTTGGCGCAAGGCTAGATAGCCAGCTTGACGCACAAACCAAGCGTTTTTTAGCCGATACGTCTCGCAACAGAATGGACGGTAACACCTTGAAGCTTTCAAAAATATTCGACTGGTACAGCGAAGATTTTGAAAAAAACACCAATCGGAAAAGTGAAAGTTGGCAAGGCATTAAAAACGTAAACACGGAAAATCTCAGCCAATTTTTGCTGTTATACAAAACTGCATTAAACCTATCGAGTCAGCAGATTTCAGTGCTTGAGCAAGATAACGCAGAGTTAGAATTCTTAGATTACGACTGGGCACTCAATGCCACGCAATAGCGCTTCAGTTAGCACGAAAGCGGCTTGTTTACGCCGCTTTGGCAAGTTTAGTCGCCTCATTAAGGGGCTAGCACTGGCGTCAGCTGTTTTCAGTTCTCAGCTAATCACGGCTTCGCATTCATTTGCGGTACCGTTTGATATTCCCAGTGTTGATGTTTCTGGCAATGAAATACAGAGCCAGCATCAATCGCCAGTACGTGCGTCAACGGTGCTCAAGCGCACCTCAGCGCAATCGCCTAAAGACGACACACAAAGCAAACCTCTGGTACGTTTTCATGCATGGGGGGGAAGCGCTCAAGTGAATGGTTATTTGCAATGGGTAGCGGCGCAAGTTAGCCAGCGTTTTAACATTGAACTGCAGCACGTTAAGCTTGCTGATACCAGTGACGCCGTGTCACGCGTATTAGCAGAAAAAGCGGCCGGTAATCACGATAACGGCAGCGTAGATTTAATATGGATAAATGGCGAAAACTTTGCGGCAATGAAAAAGCATGGCTTGCTCGCTAAAGACTGGGTTAAAGAACTTGATTATTTCGCGCTAACCCGCCCGGAAAAGAACTCTGCCATGGTAACCGACTTTGGCGAACCCACGCTTGGTATGGAAGCACCGTGGGGGAAAGCGTCCATGGTGTTTTATTATCGCAGTGCACATATGAAAGCGCTAGGCACTACGCCTGGGCAAACCATTAATGAACTGCTTCGGTTCTCTCAAAAAGCGCCAGGACGCTTCACCTATCCAGTGCCGAGCGATTATTTAGGCATTAGCTTTATAAAATACGCAGCAATTGCTCTTAACGGCGATAAGCAGTCTTTGTTTTACCAACCCGTTACTGAATCGTCTCTTCAGGCTGTATTGCCCGCGCTTTGGGCTTATTTGGACCAATTGCATCCCACTATGTGGCAGCAAGGGAAGTATATGCTTCGCCAAGCCTCACAACTTCAACGCTTGGTTGGCACAGGTGAGCTAACACTCGCGTTTTCATTTACCGCCGCTGAAATTCCATCAGCCGTAAATCGTTTTGATTTACCCGATGATGTTCGCACCTATGCCATGCAAGACGGTAGCCTTGCTAATGTCCATTTTGTGGGGCTGACCTACAATTCTAAAAACAAAACAGCAGCAAAGACAGTAGTAAATTTTTTGCTTTCGCCAGAAGCACAGGCCGAGAAGCAAAAGCTGGAAGTGTGGGGTGACGATACGGTTCTTGATATCGCATCGCTGACACAAGCACAAGCTATGCTGTTTAAAGACGAGGCTGTGCACAAATCTGCCCTCGACAAATCTCAGTCAGCGGTGCTGTTGGCCGAACCCCATGCAAGCTGGACTGATAAATTGCGCGAAGCCTGGTATAAACGTTACGGGGCACGCTACTAATGTTTACTCACATTACACTTGTTGCACGCTGGTGCTTGCTGCTTTTACTTTGTATTCCCGTATTGGCAGGGCTGGTAGGGGTAATATTTCCTGCGTTAGGTTACTTCCCAGCTATCGGCGCAAACGCCTTTTCAACGCAAGTGTTTGCGACGCTATTCGACCTCCCAGACATTTGGCAAATGATGTGGTTGTCGCTTTTTACGGGCATAGGCTCAACCCTTTTAGCCGTAATAGCAGCGTTTTGTATTCTCGCCACGTTTTACCAATCTTCCCTGCTAGGAAAAATTCAGGGGGTGTTAAGCCCGTTTCTGGTGTTTCCCCACGCGGCTGCGGCCATTTCCCTTTTATTTGTAGTTAGCCCTTCTGGTATATTTGCAGCAACTACCACGCGCTTGAATGCGTATTTTAGTCATGCTTTCACAACCCCCTTTGTTAATGAAATCAGCGAAATGGCATTGCCCGCTGCGAATGATGGAACGCTACTTTATGACGGTCTAGGACTAAGTATACTTATCGCGCTTAGCCTGAAAGAGCTGCCGTTTATTTTGTTAATGACGCTAAGCGTTATGTCTCAGCCGCTGGTGAAAAAGAAACTCACGGGGTATGTAAAGGTGGGGACAGCGTTAGGTTATTCGCCTACTGCGAGCTTTTTTAAACTGGTGCTGCCGACAATTTTTTCCCAGATAAAGTTACCGCTTTTAGCAGTACTAGTTTTCGCCACTTCAAATGTAGAAATTCCACTTATTCTAGGCCCAAATAACCCGAGCACTTTGGCCGTTGCCATTATGCACTGGTTTAATCATATTGATTTGTCCATGCGACTGCTTGCAAGTAGCGCTGCTGTGGTTCAGGTGGCAGTATCAGCGGTGGCGGTAGTATTGTTTTTGGGGATAGAGCGATTAGTGGCATACACCGGTAAGCGCAGCCTTTCAGGTGGCAATCGATATTTTGCAGATACTGCGCTACGCGCATGTGGTTTTACCGTTATGGCAGTTTACATCATCTTGATCTGCGCGGTGGTATACACGGTTGTTGTGTACTCCTTTGCTAAGCAATGGCATTTCCCGCTGTTATTGCCAGAGGGGCTAACACTGCTGCATTGGAATACGGCAACAAGTGCGCTGACAACACCGCTTATTAATACCTTATTACTTGGCGTGCTGGTGAGTACAACTTCATTGGTACTTGTTTTATTTACCCTGGAAAGCGAGCAGTTAAAGCCAGCGCGTGTTGTTGCTTCGAATGCATTTTCTGTCTCTCTATTTTTGCCACTATTGGTACCTGGCGTTGCTTTTCTATATGGTCTGGTCTGGTTCCAGCAGCTTGTTTTTCAAAACGCCGTATGGTTTCACACCTATATAGCGCACATGGTTTATGTTGTGCCTTACGTGTTTTTATCGATGGCTGTGGCGTATAGGAAGTTCGACAACCGATACGCCATGGTGGCGCAGAGCTTGGGCAAAACGCCGTGGCAGGTGTTTTATCATGTTAAGCTGCCTTCGTTGTTCAGCGCCATTATGGTGGCATCGGCGTTGGGGCTGGCAATTAGTTTTAGCCAGTATTTACCTACCTTGCTGGCGTCTGGCGGGACGCTCCCTACTGTTACTACCGAGGCTGTAGCGTCGGTATCGGGGAGCAGTACGCGACTTACTGCGGTGTATGTCATTATTCAAGCGGTAATGCCATTAATTGGCTTTATGATCGCTTGGTACATGCCTGCAGTTGCAACGAGAAGACGAAGTAGGCAAATGCTGGTATCAGATACTCACAGCAATCGTTCTGCAGATCCGGTGCAGTAAATGCGCATGGCTAACACAAAAACAAGAACAAAAACTACAAGGGCGTAATTTATAGTGCTTAGTTTAGAAAACATCGTTATTTATCGCGATGACAAGCCGCTGCTTCAGTTAAGTGCTGAGGTAGCAAAGGGAGAAGTGCTGACCGTTATGGGACCTAGCGGCGCAGGTAAGTCTACTTTACTTCAAGCCATCGCCGGACAGCTTCAGGCCCCCTTTAGCGTTACTGGACAAATTAAAATTAACCACGTGGTGATAAACGAAATCGATGCGCACCTTCGCAAAGTGGGTATTATGTTTCAAGATGCGCTTTTATTTGAACACATGACCGTGGGCGAAAACATTGCGTTCGCTATGCCTGATAAGGCATATAAAAACAAGCAATTGAAACACGACGCCATAAACGCGTTATTAGTGGCCGTCGAACTTGACGGCATCGCTGACCGGACTGTGAATACGCTCTCTGGTGGTCAGCAGGCCAGAGTAAGCCTTATCAGAACGTTAGCTTCTGAGCCTGATGTGGTATTGCTTGACGAGCCGTTCAGCAAACTAGATGTAGCCCTTCGAAGTCAAATTCGCAGCTGGACGTTTTCGCAGCTAAAAGCACGTAATATTCCCGCAGTATTAGTGACACACGATAAAGATGATGCGCTAGCCGCAGGCGGCAACGTCATAGAAATTTTATAGCGGTATTACATAGGTGCTGCCGAAGGTAGTACTGAAATAGTAAAAAAATACTGCAGAGCGAGTAAAGAGACATGTCATGTTAGATGCCAAAGTTACCCCTTTTATAAAGCTACTTTTAAAACCGTTGATAAAAGCGCTAGACAGCAAGGGCGTTACCCCAAATCAGGTTACGCTTGCCGGGTTTGTCATCGGTGTTCTTGCGCTTCCCTTTATTATTCTTAACTGGTGGAATATGGCGCTAGCCTGCATCATATTTAATCGTGTTTTTGATGGAATTGACGGTGAATTGGCGCGCTATCAGCAAAGTAGCAGTAGTGCGGGTGGTTTTTTAGATATTTGCTTAGATTTTCTATTCTACGCTTCTATTCCTTTGGCGTTTGGCATTGCTAACCCTCAAGAGTGGGGCATAGCAGCAATGGTGCTGTTAGCTACCTTTATTGGCACTGGCAGCAGTTTTTTAGCCTTTGCCATTGCAGCAGAGAAGTTTCAAATAGATAGGCCCCAGTTTGCTAACAAAAGCTTTTATTATATGCAGGGGTTAACCGAAGGCACTGAAACCATTTTGGTGTTTTTGGCGTTCTGTATTTGGCCGCAGTATTTTGCAACGCTTGCCTATGTGTTCGCTGCAGCCTGTGCCGTAACAGTCATTACTCGCATAGTAGGGGGCTTTACTACGCTTCATAGGGTAGAGCGCGACGCTGCTAAGTCAGAACGTACAGTGCCTTCTTCAGGTTATGAATGATGGTGAAAGTTCTCGTAGCAGTAAAAGTATTCTGAATTTTGAAAGTAATTAACGTGATAAAGGTAATTTGCTTTGGATAATACCGCGGTTATTCGCTTAAGCGTATTTCTTGGCGTTTTTGTGCTTATGGCAGTACTTGAAGCACTGTTGCCAGCGCGTGAAGCCGTGCTTAGTAGGAAAACACGCTGGTTGGGTAACTTGTCCATGGTGGTAATGGGGGCGCTGGTATCGCGTATTTTGCTTCCGGCCACACTCGTTGGTGTGTCTTTATGGGCGCAGCAGAAAGGCATAGGTGTGTTCAACGTTTTACTGGATGCCGTGCCGGCTGACGCTTCAAGCTCCAATCAACTGCTAAACAGTGGTGAGCCTCTCAATAATTCATCAACGTATCTTGTTCATATAGCCATCGTAACGTTAAGTGTTTTACTACTTGATATGCTTATCTATTGGCAGCACCGACTTTTTCATACCGTACCTATGTTGTGGCGCTTTCATAAAATGCATCATGCCGATAGTCATGTCGACACCACTACAGGCCTTCGCTTTCATCCAGTTGAAATTGCTATGAGTTTAGGTATTAAAGCCGCGGCGGTAGTGATACTAGGCGTGCCTGCTATTGCTATTGTTATCTTTGAAGTGGCGCTAAATGGCTTTGCCCTTTTTAATCATGCCAATATTAGGTTGCCACAAAAGTGGGATGATAGAATTGGGCTTTTGCTAATCACACAGCGCTTACATCGCATTCACCATAGCCAGGCTAAAAATGAATCTAATTCTAACTATGGCTTTAGCGTATCGTGGTGGGATAGGCTGTTTAATAGTTTTACGCCTCGCGCTGCGTTTAGCGATGAAACATTGCCCATTGGTCAAAAAGACGTGCCAGCCACTAAGAAGAACGCAAGTATCATTGCGCTTTTACAGCAGCCATTTAAAAAGAGGTAGGCATCCCTGCCTTTTTAGATGGGTTATTAACAGCCGAGCGCAGCGGTTAAGCCTCCTAATCCCCCTTCAACAGCATTTTCTTTATAGCTTGGTAGTGACGGCATAATGTTTAGGCCTGTTCTGGATTCAACTTCATTAACCGTTACCTCAGTTGCGCAAAAGTTATCACTGCGAGCTGCGTTTTGCTCTAGGATGAAAGCAGAGGCTTCCACCCATCCGTTAACATCGGTAATGACGACTTTAAAATATCCACTAGGAATGCTGTGCGACTCATCTGCCTCTGGCAGAGTAGCGAAATACCACTCATATAACGGCCCAGAAACCACATAAACGTCTTGCCCAGTTCTCACTACATCACGCACCGCATTTTCTAGATCCACCCAAGGACCTTGGTTTAGGTCTGAATCTTGAGGTGTAATGTTTGATAAATAATTTAGCATTTGCCAATCGGCTGTGTTGCTGAACGAAGCAAGAGGAACTTGATGGCCGCGGTCAGTGCCAATTGTAGCCCATGCTCCGCTGTAATCGTTCGGCTCTAAAGTATTCGCAGAGTTAATCGAAGGGTCAGCTTTCCAATTACGACTTCTTGATGGGCCGTCAATAGTGCTTGGGGTTACATGATAGGCCACCCAGTTGGCGAACTTTGTTTGTGCATTATTGTTTAGGGTGTAAATGGAACGGGTAATGGTTTGTCCAGATTGACCAGTGGGGCAGTTGTAAACACAGTTATCAGCAAACGCATTAAATGCGCAAATTGTTAGTGTGAACGCGATGAGCTTTTTCATTATATTTCCTTTTGTTTTTAGACGCCTGCGTTTTACAGGCTGTACCAAAGTACAGGTCTAAAATGTCAGGAAATAGTACCTAATGTTACAAAGAGTACAAAAACAAATACCTATGTTTGAAACGCGATTAGCAGTGGCTTTTCTTATAATGCCCTAGCTTGTAGAACAATCCGGCGAAGCACGTTATCGCGCAAGATATGCTGGCAGAAAATTATGCTCAGCTGTGTAAGAATTAGTGTTAAGAGCTTCGCCAAGCATTTACTCGGCGAAGCTCATAGGAACGCCCGTCGTCAAAGGACTTTGGTTTATGTTCTCTCGGGCATATCGACGTTATTTGGGCTGTAACGTCAATACCATCTTACCAATGTGTTTTTTCTGCTCAAACTCTTGCTGCGCTTGGTGTATTTCACTTAGTGGGAATGTGCTCGATACTAGTGGTTTAATATTGCCTGCTTCGATGTGTTTTACTAAGTTGGCAAATACATCGTGTCCTAAAATAGTGCAGCCTAACAGGGTTAAATCTTTCAAATACAGAGTACGTACATCCAAAGAAACGTCGTGACCAGCAATTGCGCCCGACGTCGCGTAGCGACCAAACGGTTTTAGGATCTCAAGTAGTTCAGGCCATCGTGGGCCGGCAATAAGGTCGATAACAACGTCGAACGGCTCGCTTTCTGCCATGTGTTGCCAATCTTCATCACGCAAAACGGTCTTGTCGGCGCCTAATGCTTGTATGGCTGATTGCTTTTGTTCGCTGGTTACTGCAACAACATAGGCGCCACGTGCTTTAGCGAGTTGTACGGCAGCTGAGCCTACGCCGCCCGAGGCACCGGTTATAAATACTCGCTCACCTGTTTTTACGTTTGCTCTGTGCAGCATGTTTTCGGCTGTAGAGTAAGAGCAGGGGAACGAGGCTAGTTCCACATCTGTCATCGTTGAATTTACTGCATGGGCGTGGCGCGATGCGACTTTAGTAAACTGTGCGAAACCTCCATTGCATTCCGAGCCGAAATACCAAGGGGTACTTAGCGGTTTACTGTCAACTTCTACCAAACAAGGCTCAATGATGACGCGTTCACCAATACGTTCTTTGCTCACGTTATTACCCACAGCGGTAATATAGCCACATACGTCGGCGCCTTGAATTAGAGGTAGGTTTAACGCATTGCCGGCCCATCCAGCATCTTCTGCATTGTTGTCGCCTTTGGAATACCAACCTTTTCGCGTATTTAAGTCGGTGTTGTTTACCCCCGCAGCGCGTACTTCAATAAGTACATCGTTGTCGCTGAGTGTAGGCAAAGGTATGTTTTCGTTAAATGTAAGCGCGTCGAGATCGCCATGTTTGGTTAACTGCACGCCGTACATTTCATTTGGCAATGATTTCATATTGTCCTCCAGAATTTTTGCTTTAGACGAGAAAGGTAATGGTTGATGCAAGTGCTAAGAAGGGCTAATCAAGTAGCACTGTTAGTGCGCCTTTCGCTGCGGTTAACGCTTTATCACCAATCGTTGGCCATGCTGATGACATGCCCTCATGTAGCAGGAACACGCTGTTTGAAAGGGCTGGGTCTTCGAGCTTTTCATTCAGCCACGTTAGCACCGCGTGTTTGTGGTTGTTCACAGCGGTTTCAATTTGAAGGTTATTGGGGTAACTCGCCAAAGCCTGCAATGACATGCAACCTCTGGGAGCGAATGTCGTTAGCCACACCGACAAGCGTTCAAATATGTGGTTAATTGCTTCGTTACGCGTCGAGGGACAGTTTTCTTCCAGAAACGCGATGTAACGGCTGTGACGATAGTCAAGCGCGCCAATAATCATGTCTTCTTTTGAAGGGAAGTATTTGTACAAGGTTTTAAGTGTGGTGCCAGTGTAGTCCTTGAGTTTAGCCACATTAGGCTCTGCGAATCCGTAAAGGGCAAAAGCTTGCTCTAGTTTCGAAGCTAACTCAGATTGTTTGGGCGCGGTCATACCGGGTCTCCTCGAAAGCGTTTGTTATTTTCGTCTGCTTGGCACATCGCTTGTTATCCAATTAAACAGATTTTAAGTAGAATGAATATTCTACTTAATCAACAGCCGCTATACGTTCTTTGTTATATTTTGCTTTCCGTTACGCAATTTAGTCACATGTGAATTTGTGATTAATAATAATCACATTTTGCTGTGTGATTGTTTTTGAATTTGAGATGGTAGCGTGTCATAGTGGACCTCTAAACGGAAAAAAGTGTCTATTGAAAGTAGAAAAGACAACGCGGCGCATAGTGAAATGACAAGAAAGAGTGCTTTAACAAGCAATACAAAAAAGCGCGCTGGTGTGATTACCGGTGACGTCTCCAACTCTCAGTCTTATTCTGATGCTGAATTCAGAGAGATAATTGCTACGCTGAGAGAGCGTTTAACATACTACGCCGAGTACTACGGTGGAGACTTTGATATTTATCGAGGAGACGCATTCCAGCTAGTTGTTGCACAACCACAGCATAGCATTGCAGCCGCAGTTGGATTGCGGCTAGCACTCAAGGCGCACGCTTCAGGCGTAGACGTGCGAATGAGTGTTGCTGTGGGAGAAGCGCAATTTCGCCCTTCAGAAGTAAAAACTGGGACTGGAGACGCATTTGTGTTGTCAGGACGAGGGTTAGATAACATAAAGCCGCACCATCTTACTTTTTGTAGCGGTGAACAAACACTCGACGACAAAACGCAGCTCTTAACACGTTTTGCCGACGCGCATATCAATGGACTGACACAAACCCAGTCGCAAACCTTACTCGCGTATCTTGAAGCCACGGATAAGAGCCATGAAAGTGTAGCGGCCATACTAGATAAAAATCGCAGTAATGTAAGTCGAATCCTCAATGCCAGTAACTATAAACTGATAGCAGAATATCTCGACTATATGGAGAAAGCGCTCATTTTATGGGTTCAAGGTGGAACCTCATTAAAAACGGAACAATTGACCAAGGAAGACTAACGTGATGACGGGTTATGCAAAAAACATAATGCTTGTGACTGGAGAACCAAATGCTTGCTGAACCTCAACTGCTGGTGGCACTCGTGTTAGCGCATCTATTAGCAGACTTTTATTTTCAACCGTTTACCTGGGTACAGCAAAGAAACGAACGTCACGCACTGGCTTTGCCTTTATACCTACACGCAATCATACACGGTATACTCGCGGCAGCAGCAATGTTCTTGTTTTCATCAACGATAAGTATCGCAAGTATAGGTGTTGGTGCAATTGTAGTCGCCGTTTCTCACTTCAAAATTGACGTGATTAAATCGTATTGTAAGCAAAACACTACGTCTTTTGTTGTCGATCAAATAGCGCACATTGTCGTGATCTTAGGCGTATTTTTGTATGCCACCAATCAGTGGCGCGAGGCAGTGGGACTACTTCAGAAGGTAGGTACAACGCACCTATTAGTGGTCTTGGCCTATCTGGCGGTACTCAAGCCCAGTTCAGTTATTATTAAACAGCTGCTGTCGCCTTGGAGCGATGAAGTATTAGCTAATAAAATGCCGTCTTCTCACCCCAATGACCCGCCCACAATAAGTACAGAGGCACAACAAACTTTATCACTGGCAGGTCAACGAATTGGCTATTTAGAGCGCGTACTCATGCTTACCTTTGTATTGTTAAATCAGTTTTCTGCCATAGGTTTTCTTATTGCGGCTAAATCTATATTTCGCTTCGGCGACCTCACTAAACACCAAGACAGAAAGCTAACTGAATATGTACTTTTGGGCACCTTCACCAGTGTGGCGATGACGTTTGCCATTGGTTTGGCATGCGCAGCGGCATTAGGGCAATTACCCATAAAGTCTTAGCAAGGGCTTTATTGAGTAGGTAGTGTCCAAAATAGTTTATTCTACGTGCTGTATTGTTTAATGAATTGGCCTGGGGTAATGCCTTCGTGATTTTTGAAAACACGACTGAAGTGAGATTGGTCATTGAATCCCAGTAATAACGCGATGTCGCTCATGGAATGAGTATTCGCGAGTAAGTATTTTTTACTTTGCTCAACACGGTATTGGGTAATAAATTGGTACGGTGTTTACCCAACACTCTTTTTAAACTCTCTTAAAAAGTGGAACTTGCTGCAAAAAACGAGTTCGGCCAGCGCATCTACGCTAATGGTACTGCCTATATTTTCTTTAATGTATTGCTCAATCTTATCTATCTGTGACTTGCCTATTTTGACACTCTTTGCTGAGGAATCTTGAAGGTCGCGGTAATTTGAATAATTTTGGATATAATGAGCAGAAAGTGCAGACAATAAGTTACTTAAATAGGCTTTCCCATTACGACCCTTTGCTTGTGTCTCTAATAACAGAAGCTCAATTAGCCCCTTTATGGTCTCGTCTTCCACATTGTAGTTGTTCAGAAACTGCAGCTGATCTTGTTCTACCTTAAACGGACATGCGTCTAAAAATACACGCTCTTCAACCGCTAAAATAACAAAATAACAAGGCTCGGATATGTCGTGTGTAAACGGCGTTTTAGGTGGATTTATCCAAATGTTTCCCGGACTGGTTTTTAAAGAAACCATACTTCCATTCGCTTCAATGTTCCAATTCAGATCGCTTTCAAGGGCGAGTGCGAAATAGAAATAAGGGGTATACACATTTTGAGGGTAAAAGTGAGGCGACTTTCCTTTCTCTAAAATGATGCCTTTCCAATCGAGACCGTCGTTTGAAAACGCAATATCTAGTACGTCTTTGCACGATGAAGGTTGATGTGTCGCATGATCAAAAAAGGCTAAACGTGACTTCAAGCTTTATGTTTCCTTTAGCAATAACCTACAAATAATTAGCATTAATGTGCAATAACTAAGGCGCACTATTTCATATCCTGTGCTCATTGATTACCCACTTAAAGAGCACAGCCAAATGCTTAAACCTACCATAACAGTAATTGCACAGTCACTTTTGATATCGCCACTGGTCATATTACAACCGGGCATATCACACGCTCAACAACCATCGCAAACAGACGCGTTAAACCAAGCCCGAGCAAGCATTGAACAACTAAGCGCTAATCAGGCGCAGTTAAGCAGTGAGATCAAAAATAGTCATCGTCAATACAACCAGCAAGGATTTCAAATGGAAAATATCACGTTAAACACAGAAGTGGGCAACTTGGCTGCAAATTTATACCTTCCAAAAGGTATTGCTAATCCACCAGTGGTCGTTGTTACGGGTGCATGGACATCTGTAAAAGAGCAAATGCCAGCCGTTTATGCAACAGCACTAGCAGAGAGAGGCTACGCCGCTATTACATTTGATTTTAGAGGTTGGGGAGCGTCAAGTGATACCGATGACAACCAAACCGCGTACCTTGAAGATCCTGTTCGTAAAACGCAAGATATACAGGCTGTTATCAAAGCGCTGTCAAACGTCGCGCAGGTGGACAACAGCCGTATTGCTGGCTTGGCCATTTGTGCCTCAGCGGGCTATATGCTTGATGCTGCGGTTCAAAATACTCAATCAAGCCAAAATACACGGTTAGGTGCGGTGGCAGTAGTGGCCCCCTGGTTACACGATGAAGCAATGGCAACAGCTATTTATGGCGGTGAAGAAAATCGCAATCAATTACTTGCGTTAGCAGCGGCAGAGAAAGACAAATCCGAGCCATTAGTTATTGAAGCGGCAAGTTTAACCAATGAAAACGCCTTGATGTATAACGCACCTTACTACACTGAGCAATCACGAGGTTTGTTGCCTGCCTACGACAACAAATTCAACGTGACGTCATGGAGCGGTTGGCTTAATTATAATGCGCAGTTAAGTGCATCAAAACAGACTATACCGGTTTTAATGGTTGCATCAGAGGCGATGGCGCTGCCACAAGGTGCACATCAGTATTTGGAAAACGCGACTGATTCGGTAAATGCAATTTGGCTAGATAACATCAATCAATTTGACTTCTACGACCAACCTGAAGCCGTTGAAAAAGCCGTTAACGCCGTAGTTTCCCACTTCGACAGCGCTTTGTAAGACGAGTATTTACCTATTAAAGGCTCAGAAATGAAATTTAAAGCCATAATTTGTGTCATGTTAGTTGGAGTTTTTACTATGGGCCATGCTGCCACATCCCATTCGAGCCGGGATAAAGACATTGCAAGTATTCACAGCAACCTGAATAGCTTTTCAGCATTAGCTGACAACAATGCTTATGAATACTTAACCTTACTGTTTGCCCCAAATGTAACAACAGACTACACCAGTTTGTTTGGGGGAGAAGCGGTAACCCAAAAACGTGAGATCTTAATGCAAAACTGGGCGGCTTTTTTGCCTGGTTTTGACAAAACATTTCACAACTTGGGAAACCCCAGTATTAATCGAAAAGAAGATATAGCGTTTGCTAACGTGCCATTTACTGCCAGTCATTGGCTAGGGCATGATGGTTTTTGGCAAGTTTCGGGCATCTACCACTTCACTTTTAGAAAGATAGAAGGGCAATGGCTGATTACTTCAGTGACACTAGAAAAGAGAGAGGAGGCGGGCAGTCGCGATATTTTAGCGATTGCGCCAGAAAATGCGAAAGACCGCTTGGCGGATCTGCAGCAGCTTAAAAACGATACGCTAGTGCACTGAAAGCAAACGAGTTACTAACACCTGTTGAGATTTGATGCACAGTAAAGAACAACAGGCTAGTGTCAAACGGCGTGTTTTTCTTCAAGAAAGTCGATTAAGGCCCTAATTCTTTGGGCCTTTTGACTATGTTGCTGAAAATACATAAATAGCCCTGAATAAGGAAACCAGTTCTCTTTAAGTACGGGAACAAGCTCGCCAGTTTGAAATAATTCATCCACCATAGGTTCAACAATTCTTCCTATACCTAACCCTTTTTTGGCAGCATCAATCATCAAATCTGTATCGTTGACTACCATAGCAATCGGCATTGAAACACTCACAGCTTGCTGGTTTTGCCACAGATGAAGTGGCGCAAGTTTGTTAGAGGTAATAAAACGATATTGAATGAGCTTGTGTTGCTGAAGGCTATCAATAGACGAGGGAAGGCCATACTTTTTAGCGTAGTGAGGTGAGCAGAACAAACATTCTTTAGTGGCATTAGTTAATCGCTTTGCCACCATGCCTTCTTCTATCCTATCACCAAAGCGAATACCCACATCCATCCCATCGGTAATCAAATTTACGGCTGCATCGTTTATCGATACCTCAAGCTTTAAGTCTGGATAGCGCTCGCAAAACTCTTGGTAATAAGGCGCCAAAAGCTGTTGGAAGGCGAAGCGAGGAGTGGTAATACGAACCGTGCCCCTAGGGGTATAGCTAAGGGCGTTGACCTCTTCAAATGCAATATCTAACGTGTCGATAGCATGATGAGTTTGCTGCTTAAGTAACTTTCCCGCATCGGTTAATTCAACTCTACGCGTGGTTCGATTGAACAAAGGAACGCCCACACTTGCTTCTAGAGATTTAAGCGCGTGGCTTACAGACGGCGGTGCCATTTCTAACTGGCGAGCAGCGCCACTAATACTGCCTTCATCGGCAATAGCATGAAAAACAATAAGTTGTTGAAATGTGGTGCCGTTCACTTATAGCGCCTCTTGAAAGACTAACTTACAAAATTGATCAAACTGCTTCAAGCCTGAAATTTTGTCTAAATTTTAATTGTTAGTTTTAAACTAATAATCTTTGAGTTAATCATCATCTAAAACTAAAGGTTGTTCAAGCATAAACTTCTATCTGTTCACTTTGAACCAACCATAAAATTATCACGCAAAGGTAGAAGTAATGAGTAAAGTATTAGTTATCTCCGGCCATCCTAATTTAGACCAGTCCAATGCTAATAGCGCTATTTTGCAAAGCCTGACTAAGCGCATAGACGACATTGAAGTTAGACGTTTGGACACCCTTTATTCTAACAACCCAATTGATGTAGAGGCAGAGCAAAAAGCCTTGCTTGAAGCTGAGGTAATTGTGCTGCAGTTTCCTTTCTACTGGTATTCTGTACCAGCTTTACTTAAGCGCTGGATTGACCAAGTATTTACTTATAATTTTGCGTTTGGCCCTGAAGGAGACAAGCTGGCGAATAAGCACTTTTTACTGTCCATTTCGGTAGGTGGCCCAAAAGAGTCTTATGGACCGCTAGGCTATAACCATTTCAGTGTGGAAGAGTTTTTACGCCCGCTAGAACAGCTCGCTTATCTTGCAAAAATGCAGTACCACAAGCCAATTTACAGCCATCGCATGGTGTACATTGAAGGTGTTTACAACACGCTTTCAGACGTTCAGGCCCGTGGTGATCAACATGGTAAGCGGGTAGCCGATGCTATTGATGTTTTGATGAACTCACCAGAATTGCGTATCAAACAGTTTGTAACGACGTGGTTTGGGCAGTTCGATCAATTACCGGCGTCAAGTGAAGCTTTTCTATCGAATCTCAGCGAGGAGGTTGTCTGGCAAGCGCCAGAGGGACGATTTCAAGGGCATGCTGGATTCAACGACTGGTACGCGTGGGCACGCAAGACGTTTAAACCTAACTGTGAGCACCGTGTAGATCAAATTGATATCAAACCCGATGCTGATTCAGCGAAGCCCAATGGATTTATAGTAGACCTTCGAATTAACCTTCGCGCTGACACATTTGAGTCGTCTGACTTTAATGGGGAATCGGTTGAGGTACAGGTAAAAGAGCGCTGGCATGTGCATATTGATACCGAAGGTAAAGTAATCATCGACAGTTACGTTGTTAGTCCTTTGTAGGGATTAACAACGTGCTAAAAACTCAAAACCAGAATTTAAAACCAATACAAAAAGCATTTAAAAAGTTAGGCGAGACAATGAATAAACCTATTCCAATTACAAGAAAAGCGTATCAGTCTCTGGCGTTAATTGTGCTCTCTGGCATGGGCATTACCGCTTCGTTTAGCGAAGCCGTGGCAAACGAAGCAATCGGGGCGCTTTATTCAAGTAAGTTTGAAAGCAACATAAATCAGAACCTAACACCGCTGCACAAAGCAGTGTGGGAGAACGATATACAGCGTGTTAAGGCACTTATAGATAGCGGCGCAGATGTTAACGCACTCGATAGATTAATGGGGGTAGCACCGCTTCATCTGGCCGTTCAAGGAAGGAATTTAGACCTTGTTAAACTGCTTGTGAAAGAGGGAGCATTCGTAAACTTGCAGTCAGTACGCCTAGGCGGAACGCCACTGCTATTGGCCGTGTGGCACAGAAATATTCCCGCAGTGGAATATTTATTAAGCTTGCCCGACATCGATACCACCGTTATTTCAGCGGCAGGCGCTACAGCTCTTGGGTTTAATCGAAGCGGTACAAAAGCAAACGATAAAGCGTTAAATGAAGATGTTGCCACTATTAACGCGCTATTTGCGGCTCATAAAGAGAAAACGCTGCAGCAAGCGCAAGAAAAAGCAGCCATTTATATGATCGTTGCTAACCAAGCGCTGTCTGAAGAAGAAATGGTAGCTGAAATAAAAGTGCTGCTAGAAAAAGGGTATGACGTTAATGCGGTTGCGCCTGTATTGAAACAAGGCAGTGATTTTCATAGCGCGCTGCTGCTTGCAGCGATGAAAGGCTACCTGAAAGTAGCAAAGCTGTTGCTAGATAACGGCGCAGATCAAACGCTTACCGGCGCCTACATGGCCGCAATTGCATTACACAAAGCCGCATATTTTGGGCGTGCAGACATGCTGAAGTTACTTAGTCAATATCCTGGCTTTCAGGAAGTGCTTAACGCGCAAGGTCCTAACAACGGGTATACACCGCTTCATGACGCAGTGTGGCATGGGCATTTAGAGGCAGCAAAAGTGTTGGTGGAAGCAGGAGCTAGATTAGATTTGAAAGGTTATGATGGCAATACACCAGAGCAGCTTGCAAGGCAAAACGGTTATTCTATGATTGCTGAATACCTAGAAAATACGCGAAGCAAGAGGGGAAATGCCCCGCGTAGGTGAAGTGAAAAAAAGTACTAATCTGTAACGCTAAATTTTGACGACGTTCTTACGTACACAATGGTTTCGCTTTCGTTAGCGCCCTCAACAGAATGATTTGCAGCAGTTGATGATTCAATATAACTTCCTGCATTTAATTCAATCTGTCTGGAAGTGTTGTTTTGGGTATAATTGAGACTACCCTTGATAACCACTGCCTTGAATTCATCACCATTAGATTTTATTGAACCTTTAAATCCTTTTGGAAGCTTGACAAGGGTGCCGTATACACTACTTGTCTCGCCCCACAAATAGGCAACAGAAACACCGTTGGCCGCTATATTTACAAGGTCGCTTTTTTGTAGCCACACCATATTGTCTGCATGAACGTTTATTGGCCTTTCGCCGTTGTCAAAATGTTCTTTTGATGGCTTTACAAGGTATGGGCCTTCATCAATTTCCAGGTAAATCAGGTTGGTTTTGTCGTTTGCCGCAGTGGTGTGATCTTCACCTGCAGGTTGAGTCCAAAACGAACCTGTTGGCATCCACATCTTTGCTGCGTTTGGATCGTCATTGTGCATTTCACCTTCAATCACAATACCTCTATAGGTTATGTTGTGAATGTGCGGTGGCGATTCAAAGCCTTTGTTAAATCGCACTAACATCCCCGTTGCCGTGTCTTTTGTTCGGTCTCCCCACAAGTCTGCTGCCCCGGGGCTTTTGTCGCCACGGGCTGGATTTAAGTAACCCCATTCGACATCTTTAGCTGCAATAACTTTGTCTTGTGCGTGTGCGCCGGGTACAAGGAGAAAACAGGTGCTCAATAATAGCGATGCTATTGTCAGTTTGTTTCGTTTCGTTGGTTTCATTCAAACCTCCTAATTGTTGGTCGTAGGTTTTATTTAACAGGCAGGCACAGTCTATTATTTCGAATAAGTCTCATAAACGACCAAAATCAATAAAGACTTTCCTGAAAATGTGGATAATAGAGGTGATCCATTTTGCTTTGTCTTTCTTGCCATGAAATCAAAAGAGTGAAATAAACGTTGAGGGAAGTATGAAAACCGAAGACCTGTCTGTGTTTGTAAAGGTGGCTGAAGTGGGCTCGATAACCACTGCTGCGATAAAACTTGATATTAGCTCATCTGCTGCAAGTATGGCGGTTAAACGTTTAGAAGAGCAGCTTGGCGTAGCGCTATTCGTGCGAAGTACACGCAAAATTCGATTGTCACCTGAAGGAGAGCAGTATTTGCCTATGGCAAAGCAAGCACTCGACACCTTACAGCAGGGCCTTGCATTAGTAACAGAGCAGAAGCAGAGCATTCACGGTGAGCTTCGCATGGCGATGTCTTCGGAAATGGGTCGCAACTTAATGCGTGAACTGCTAAATAAAGTGCAGCGCGAAAATCCAGAACTTTCATTGCGATTACATGTGAGCGACAGTCGGGTGGACTTCTACCGCGATGGTGTAGATGTAGCACTAAGAGCCATGACAAAAGACGCGGTTAAAGAATCGCAGATGTATGGTTTTAAAGTGTGCAATATTCCGCATGTGATTTGCGCGTCTCCCGATTATTTAGAAAGAAACGGTGAGCCTACAACTTTGACTGATTTAGCGCAGCACAACGCACTTCTTTATAAGCTCTACGACCAAACCCACAATACGTGGGAACTTATCAACGAGGGCGAGAGAGTTAAAGTGAAAGTGAACAGTAATCGCGCTGTGAATGACGGTGATATTGTTCGGCGCTGGTGCGTAGATGGAGAGGGGATCGCTAAAAAGTCATGTATAGACGTTGCGGGGGATTTACTGAGCGGAAAGCTGCAGCGTATTTTGACTGGTTACCACGTACCGCTAACTGAAATGTGGCTCATGCTGCCTAGCCGGCATCTTATTACGCCAGCGGTAAGATTAATTAGAGATGAATTAAAACAGGTTATTGAAAATAAGCGTCAACGTCTTATTCAAAATCAAATATTAAAAGAGAGTGAATGGCCGCCGTGTGACAACGCCTAATTTAGTTAAAACAATACCTAAACATCATAAACGGAGAGGCTTTAAAAGCCTCTCCTTAAACCTTAAAAGCGATAGGCGGCGGTAAGTCTAAAGCGCTGAGGCGCGCCAGGTTCAACCCACACATCTGCGAAAGAGTTAGTATAAAACTCTTCATCAAACAGGTTATCTACTGCAACTTTAACTGACAAGTTTTCTACAGGCTCTATTTCAGCAAACGCACGAACCGTGGTGTAGCTTGGTAAGTAGAAGTCGGTAGCGGTTTGACCTAAACGCTCATCAACATACAACAGTCCTGAACCGATACGTACTGGCATATCAGCAAATATAAGTCCCTTGCTCAACTGAATGCTCAATTGGTTTTCTGGAACGTTAATTAAAGGATCGCCAGATTCAATGGCTGCAACAAAGTTAGCATCCGCCGCATCGTTTGTACTTTCAGCATCTACGAAGGTGTACGACACCCAAAGCGAAATATCATTTTCAAATTCAGCGTTAATGTCTAACTCAACACCACGGCTACGCGCTTCGCCAGCAGGGGTTAAGAAGAAGCCGTCAGACGCCTCAGGGCTATCATCATAAACAAGGATGTTACTTTGCTCGATATTAAACACGGCGAAGGTGATATCACCCCGTATATTATTAAACATTGATGTGAGGTCGGCTTTAACACCAATTTCCGCTGATTTCGATTCGTTAGGTTCAAACGGGTTTCCGGCGAAATCCGACCCCGTCAGCTGACGGAAACCTTCACCGTAGGTTGCGTACACACTTGTGGTGTCATCAAACAGATAAACAGCACCCACTTGTGGAGAAAAGCGTGTGTCGTCTTGTGATGTGGTACTTACAGGTGACGCCAGGCGATTATCAATTTCCTGCTCGAACTTATCGAAGCGACCACCCAGCCTAACTTGGAAATTATCAGTGATGTTGATTTGGTCTTGGAAATAGATACCCCACGCTTCCTGAACTTCAAAACGGTTCAAGTTGTCAGACAATTCCACATCTGGAAGTGGTGAGTAATCCGGATTAAAAATATCGACCACTAAGTACTGTTCTAAGTCCAAGTCGTTAATGTCATTATCGCTTGAAAAGAATGGCGGGCGATAGCGCAGAATAATCTGGTCATTTTCAAACTTATCGTAGTCAGCACCAATAATCACGCGATGTGATAGCGACCCAGTATCGAATTGTCCCGCTATTTCGCCGCGTAAAACGAAGTAATCGGTTTGGAAATTACGGTAGCGCTTAAAACGAGACAACAAAGCTTGATTAGGATCGATAAACAATGTTTGGCGGCCACCAAAGTTGTTTTCTAATGCATTACCCTCGAAAGTGGTATCGCGTAAGCCAGCACCCAAAAGCAGGTTCCATTCGTCAGCAAGTTTATGAGAAATCTCAATTTGATGACCAACCACTTCCGTATCGATGGTGTCGCCATTAGGATCGCCAGTAAAGGTTTCAATTGGCTGATGGCCCAACTTACCATCGATGGCCACTACGCCACGGTCGAAAGGAATTTTTTGCTCGGTGTATTCGAGTTCGTACGTAACCGTGGTGTCTGCTGATGCTTCCCACGTAACCGATGGATAAAAGCCAAAACGCTCAGTTTCTACTGTATCGCGGAAACTTTCAGCATCTTCATAAAAGCCTACTAAGCGTACACCTACATTTTCAGTACTGCCTGCAACCGATTGTACATCAGCCTCAATGCGCTTCTGCGACCAGCTTCCGTAAGTTGCTTTAATTTCACCACCTTGACGAAACTGGGGGCGCTTTGTAACAAGGTTTACCGCTCCACCTGGTTCACCGCGACCAAACAGCGCAGCTTTAGGGCCTTTTAATACTTCAACATGATCAATGCCAGAGAGATCACGAGGTCCGCCAAATCCGCGTCCTGCGTTAAAACCGTTTACCAGAAACCCGCTAGGTAAGTTTTCGTCACCTGAAAAACCACGAATAGCAAAGCTGTTCCAAAGGCCACCAAAGTTATTTTGCCTTGCTACCGAAGCGGACAGGTCTAAAGCGTCGTTAAGGTTTATAGCGCCTGCATCATTGATGAGACCAAGGTCGATATCCTGCGCTGCTGCCGGCACTTCTTTATATTCAAATGCCCCTTGATACGCACGGTGCATACCATGCACCGTAATTTTCTCTACATCCGCTTCCGATTGAATATCAGTATTTTGCGCATTTGCAGGCGCATTCAAAAGCGTTGCGATAGAAAGGGCGAGGGTAGATTTTACCCAACTAGTCTTCATTAGTGTTTTCCTGTGTCTTTCTTATTTTTGGTGAAAATTGAGGTAGCTGTTTAAAACTGGCCGATGAAAACTCCGGGGCTTCAAACAAGTGATGATAGTAGAATTTGCGCAACGACGCATGAAACTCGCGAACATTATTTTCGTAGTTAACCATGGCTTTAACATCGGTATCAGCCGCACTCGTTAATAAGCGTTGCGTTAACAAAGACGGGGATAGCAGAGCAACATAGCTTGCAATTTTATCTTTGCGTAAGGTGGCGGCTTGATAAGCCTCTGAAAGTTCCTTTGCCGTTTGGTCGCCAACTTGTTGAAATGCGTAATACCACTTCCAATTAAATGAACTGTCTCGTTGTGGATCAAAGTCGGTTTTATCCGCCCACTGTGGGTGAGTTTCAATAAACGCATCCCATGTTTGTTCAACAGGTTTGTCCCATGCACTGTTAACGGCTTCTCGCTGCGTGAGCACAATGTCGCCGCCCTCAGGTGTATCGACCGACGCATTAATTATGGTGTGCCCGGTAACTGGCACAATAACCGTTGTGACAAGCCATACGCCTAACATGATTGAAGCTAGGTGCGTGGCGCTGAAATTGGCAAAACGCTTAGCAGCACCTATAGCAAGCACAATAGCGCTCCAAACAATTATGCTGCCAATGACGATGGTACAAACCGTTACTGTTTGAAACACAGACGCGCCATTCACTACACTAAAGGCAATAAACGGAATAAGTGTAACTAGTGCCAAGGGCACCAGGGTTACCAATACGCGTGATGACCAAATAGCATGCGAATTGCGTGCGGTTACATTAAGTAAGTCAAAACGGCGGGCTTCGCGTTCCTTCGCTTTTAAGTCGTAAAGGAGCAAAATGATAAACAGAGGCAACAGCACACTGGTAACGAAAGCAAAGTCAAAACGCCCTAGGAAAGCAAGCTCCGGATTGTCTGTATCGCTTTCATAAATCTGACCTTCTAGCGCTAGCATTCTAATACGGTGCTTCCACGGAAACACATCGCGCTCTCCTACAGCAGCAAACGCCAACGGCGAGGGCGGGGCATATGTCAAATGAAAGGCGTAATAGGCTACCATGCCATAATTAGATTGGTGAGTAAGGACAGCGTTGCGCTCTGTTTCATCTTTATCTAACAAGCGCTCAATAGTGGCTTGCTGTTCTTGCATTTCCGAATAGCCAGACCACAACGACATCGAGCTTAAAAGAAACACGACCAAAAGCGTTAGTTTTATCTGACGATGGCCAAATACGAAACCCGCTTCTCGTTTAATATCGCTATAACGCATCATGGATTTAATCTCCTAACTGCAGCTTGAAGAAGTAGTGCGGTAAGTCCCATCCAAAGCAACAGCTGAATAAAATAAATCAACGCGTTACTAATGCGTGTGCTTCCTGCTTCTGGTTTAAAATCAAACTCTGCTAAGATCGCCCAGTTATCTGCGCCAACCACAGCTTTGTCTGCTGCTTCTTCACTGGCGTTGCGGTTCATATCTAACTTGTAATCGAGTTTTTCAGCGTGAACCTTGTTCAAAACCTGAACAAACTCAAGTCTTAACGTTTCCGCTTCCCTTAAAAAGCGGTGGTGTGTCTCGAGGCTAGTTCCCGCAAGGATCGTAGAAATAGAGCGCACCGCAACCGTAGGCGAAAGCCAGCCAAACTGCCGTGCTATTTGGGCTTGTTCCAACTCTTCGGTCATGCGGGTTTCAGCAAACTCATTAAGCACTTTGGCTTGTCGACCTTCGGAGTACTGGGCAACAATGCCCCTGAAGTTAACGGGTAAGTCGTCAACTGAATCTACATTGTATTTAGCTAGTAAATCTTCTTTTAGCTTTTTGAATGCAGGATCGTTGACGTCATGACCGTCACCTAAACTTCTAAGTTTTTCTTCCACTTTGAAATCGGCTTCAAGTTTTCCCATTGAAGGGGCAATGTTTGTGGCAACGCTGCTCCCTAAACGAGGAAGCAACACACAAGCGCTCATCCAAATGACAACAAGTACGGTGAAGCTAACGCTGCTTTTCTCAAATATGGCCGAGCACGCAGTGACTACCGTGGCCCACAGTAAAAAGTAAACCACATAACTAAAGCAAAAGAGTATTACAACAAGTGCACTTTCGTTTGAAAACGCGACATAGAGACAGGCAAGCAGTAGCGGGAATAAAAATAGGCTGCTAGCGGTTATAAGCGCCAGAAGCTTCCCTAAGAGCAATTGCCAACGGGTGGTGCCTTGAGAAAGCAGTAAGGTTAGCGTGCCGGCTTCGCGTTCACGTGACACGCTGCCGTAGCCAATTAGAATAATAAATAAAGGTGCAAGAACCAAAGCTAAAAAGCTGGGTGTTAAACTACTAAAGCGTGTAAGTCCTGCGGATTGGCGCTGCTCGGCGAACATCGCACTATTTTGGCGGTGCCCTTCTAAAAATATAGCGTTCCCCGTGTAGGTATCGACACCCGGTTCAATTACGCTCAGTGGAGTGGGGGCACGAAATACATAATGACCATAATGCACCATGCGATGAGGGTGCTTATCAGGCTGTGCCTCAAAGCGTTGTTCAGCTTCTGTTTGAAGGTGGTCTCTGGTGTGGGCAGCCTCTTCGACGTGAAAGGCGTTAACTACCAGTGCAGCTATGGTAAGCATAGCGCCTAGCAATAAAACGGTCGCTGCTACTTTTGTTCGCATCCAATAGCGCCACTGTTCTGCACAAATGATTTTAGCAACATTCAATATCATACATTACGCCCTGCAAATGCTGCGTGAACGGCTTCAGTATCTATTGGCGTATCGCCAGCGCGCTCGAAGGAACCTGTGAGTTTGCCATTACTTAAAAGCACAATTCGATGGGCAACTTGGCAGGCACCATAAACGTCGTGGGTAACCATAAAAATAGTAGCGCCACCCGCTGCCAGCTCTGACACTAGCACATTAAATTCGTCGATGGCTGCTGGATCTAGCCCAGATGTAGGTTCATCTAAAAAAAGAACAGGCGCATTGCGCAGTAGCGCCAGGGCAATTGCGGTCTTCTGACGCATGCCTTTTGAATAATTAGATAGCGCCTTATTCCACGAATCTTCTTGAAGTGCGACCTTACGAAGTGCGGCGAACATATCGTCGTCAGACTTATCGACTCCAGCCACTGACAAGAAATAACGAATGTTTTCTACGCCAGAAAGATGGCCATATAAGGTGACAGATTCGGGTAAGTAGGCAACAGACTTTTGAACTTGGTTTGGCTGGGTAGAGGCATTATGCCCTAATACAGTGGCGCTACCGCTACTTGCCTTCATAAGCCCTAAAAAAGTTTTAAGGGTGGTGGATTTACCTGCGCCATTTCCACCTAAAAGTGCAAATACTTCGCCTTTTCCTACATTAAAATTGAGATTGTCTAGAAGCGTGCGATCGTCAACACACACGGTAAGCGCATCCGCGCATATCACTGAATTTGTTTGCATTGTTTGGAGAAGCTATACATTAGAATTGTGATGCAATGTTATAATATAACTATCTAAATGGGAATAGCTTTTATTTAGGTAGTGTGTGTTTTGTTTTAATTAGAACAATTTACAAATTTCGGAAGCTGAAACGAAAAAGGCTTGCCGAGTGGCAAGCCTTTGGAATTGGTGGAGCTGGCGGGATTAGAAACGATTTGGAGTGTCCATAAAGTTAAAGACTTATGGCATCGGGTTGTTCTGGTTGACGGCAGGTATATTGTTAACTCTCCTTTCATTGCACAAACTATCTGTCCAGAGTTTGTAATAAGGACTTATTTGGCTTGCACAACTAACTAGTCCAATAAATTTTTGAAAGTGAGCTATAGCATTTTCATAGCTAGATGGAGTTGAGTTATTTACATAATTGAGTACGACTCTGCGATGTTTCATTTTAAACTCATTAAGTCGCTTGCGAATATCGTTCGGTACATCGAGAGAAGTACCTTTTAAAATAACACCCGTTACTTTCTTCGGGGTTGTTGGATTATATGCTCTTATCTTATGAAGTTTATAGTCGGTATTTTTAGAGAATATGAGATTGATGCCGCCCAAAAATCCATTACCTAAAGGAACACGTGATGAAAACGTTAGATCGTCTACATACAGAGTGAAAGTTACGCCTCTTTTCTTACAATAGAGCATTACTTGATCGAAGACTTTGATATTACAAAAGTAGGTTAAACTCTGCGAAATACTGCTTCCTGTAGGCACATGACCACTGTAAGTTGATAGCCTCGCTAATATTTCAGCTAAATCGGGTGAGACCTTAAAAATGTTAATATAACACTTCAAAACTCTCTTAAAGTTGGTGCTTTCATAATATTTAGCGATATCCACTTTTAATAAATGTGAAGACTTTTCATGAACCCTGGCATTATCTACGTTAGAACGACCTTTTACACCAGAATATAAAAAGGGACGAGTCTGAATTCTGGAAAAGAGCTTCTGAAGTCTCTTATGCAATCTAGATAACTGAGGCTTTGGTACTTGAACTTTCCGCCCACCAATCTCAGAAGTATAGAAGTTATTATCGCCCGCTACGAGTAGCTTTGTTAATGACTTATCTTTAATGTCTAGGATTTTGAGGAGTCTTTTATAGTTATTTAGCTTATATAAAGGAGATTGATTAATATCATACTTTTTTAGTTCCATCTAAAAATATACCACCAATAAAAGAGTATAAGTTGTTGATTCTTTTACAGAGATTAATTTTAAATCCTGTGTAATTCCCCTGAGCTAGCATCATCAACAATTTGTCAGGGTTTAAGCAAAGAACCTCTGAATAAAAACAGCATAGTATGCGTACTTCGGTGAATGGGAGCAAAGAATGCGTAGGAGTCGATTCAATTCTTTCCAAAGAAGACAACGATATTCCAGTGCGAGAAGCAACACTTTCTCTGTCTAGTTTCAGAAGTCTTCTTGTAATCAATAAATTCATATTTAACCTTTAGGCTAAAGTGGGGGAGTAACCCCAGTATTAATGTGCCCATCATACTAAAAACTCTGCACTAGCACTCCACAGTACGTCAAAAATGCGACCACAAGTGCTTTTAACGAATATTCGAGCACGAATATAAAGCAACGTAAAAGCACTTTAGCAACCAACTTCCGCCAAGGTGACGTCAAGTTAGAGTTTTTGGGTTTATCATCGATTTTGCGGTATAGTCTCATAGGACCTCCTTTTTAGGGTTAGTTACAAAACGCCAATGTCCAAGAGCGGACATCAACATCCCCACATTTGTAATAACCAAGGAGTGGTGAGTTACCGACGATATTTTACTCCCCTACAACCTAGCGGCGTGCCCGCACGCCGCATACCGGGCACTCCCAGTGACTCTAGGCCCCGAGGTGATACCGGTTCAGGTAGAACTTTCGTTCCGCGAATAAACACTTGTGAGTATAAAACTCAGTGGGATATTTCACCGTTTAACCGCAAAGCTAAGGTAATCGATTAATTATAGCTTTGTCAACTGTTTACCAACCGTCTATATACTTTTTCGAAGGCCCCCTCATTTGTATGCCCTATTTTTTATGCAACTCACGATGTTTTTTACTTTCTAAAAGCATCTTAGGAACGCAAGTGTGTAGCCTTATATAGGCATCTATACACAACTCTTACTTCAGATAATGCTGGTGTCCATACATACTTTTCTCAAGTTAACAGTAACTGTATGGTCAGCGCTAAAGTTTAGGGGGCATGAATAACCGATGTTGGCTTGTCAAATTCATGCAAGTAACCATAGTGTCCTATAAGAATGCTCCTTCGTGCAGGTTGGCTATTCTTAAACCGCTTGATGTCTCTGGCTATTTTCTTCACTGGCAGTGTTATACGCTCGATTATGTGTAGTTTTAGTAGTGTTTAAAACCACTCCTTCCTAACAACGCTCTTGAGGGGCTAAACAACTTTAAAACAACTAAAATGGCAAAATGATTAAAACTCCTGAAAAGGTTTTCGAGCGGATTAAAGATTCTATTAATGCCAGTCACTACTTGATAATATTTATTTGAAATGAATATTATTAAATTACGACGCAATGCGTAAAATCTACAAGTTGAAATGGTGTATTTGCAACTAAGTTGTACTTAAAGCCAAAACTTTCCCAAAAGCCTAAAAACCTTTAAATACGGTGCGTGCAGAACAAGTGTACTTTGTTGTTGATTACTAGTGGGTATTTAGTGGGGGATTCCGCTACAGCCCGCTTCGTAGTGGGGCTGTAGCGGTTTTAATGTGGTGGAGCTGGCGGGATTTGAACCCGCGTCCAGAAAATGTCTACCTTTGGTACTACATGCTTAGTTTGTCATTTATTTAACTGCTTGGAACTCCGACAAACAGGATTTCCTTGCAGCTGGCCTAATACTGTTTCGCGGTTCACCCTTAGACAAGGTTCCCTCGCTATCCTACTTGGATGACCTTCCGAATCCCCGCTAGCAGGAAAAGACTAGGGTGGAAGGGCCTATGCCGGTTATTAAGCGGCTAGTGCGTATGTTTCGTCGTTTGCGACTATTTAAATGCGGCTTTTTAAGAGGCAAACCGCTCCTCTGCATGCACCTCCGGCTTCCTAGATCCTGTCGAATCCTAATCAGCCCCGAGTGTGATTTTCAATAATAGCACAATTGTTACATGATGAAATACATTCTTTTGAAAATTACTATAAATTTTAAGGGTTTGGCTATAAATCAACCAAAAATAACATCTAGTTTTTCAAAAGCTTAGCTGTGTGGCTTTCAGTTGAAGCTTTGCTTAAACAGCAACACACAAACATTGAGTATTATTGAACTACCATAGATATGTGGATGCTTGAGTAAAATTCAAGTGCCGAGCGCACAAGGGCTGTGCAAGAAACGCAATTTATAAACTAAAATAGCGCTTTTTATTTGATTACTTTAGCGAATTTTTAAGGAAATAGTGCTGATGTAATGATGCAATTAGTAGCAAGAACCATTAAAGTACGTGAGCATAATTAAAAGGCTTGTAGTGTAAATGTCTTCAGATTCCATATTGTATTCTCCGTATACCTTGCCATGTGGCGTATCAGCGCGAAACCGTCTTGTTAAAGCTGCTATGGAAGAAAATATGTCGAGTATGGGAAATATTCCCGGAGAGTCTTTGTACTCACTCTATCGATATTGGGCCCACGGCAATTTAGGCATGGTGATCACAGGCAACGTTATGGTTGATAAAGGCGCCATGACAGGGCCAGGTGGCGTTGCACTAGAAAAAGATACCGACATCGCACCGTTTCAAAAGTGGGCAAAAATCATTAAGTCTAATGGCGCTTTAGCCATAATGCAGATTAATCACCCTGGTCGACAGGTATTTAAAGCGATGAAAGGCAAAGCTATTGCGCCTTCTGCTGTACCACTTGATATGGGCAAACACTCCAAGCTGTTTGCTCAACCACGAGAAATGACCTGCCAAGACATTCACGATGTGTGCAAACGTTTCGTTCAAACTGCTAAGCAAGCTGAAAAAGCTGGGTTTGATGGCGTTGAAATTCACGCCGCTCACGGCTATTTGCTTACGCAGTTTTTGTCTCCGCTTACTAACCAGCGCCAAGACGAGTGGGGCGGTTCTATCATTAATCGCGCACGCTTGCTGATAAATATAGTCAGTCAGGTTCGAGCGGTTTGCGCTAAAGACTTTATTGTTATGGTAAAGCTTAACTCTGCAGATTTTCAGAAAAATGGTTTTTCTTTTGATGATGCCTGTGAGGTGGTAAATCGCTTGGAAGCCTTGGGTGTTGATGTTGTAGAACTGTCTGGCGGCAGTTATGAAGCGCCTGCCATGCAAGGGCAAACCCGTGACGACACCACACTGGCCAGAGAAGCGTACTTTTTGGAATTTGCGCAGGCACTGGTAAGTAAAACTGATATTCCGCTTATGACAACTGGCGGTATAAAAAGGGCCGAGGTAGCAGAGGAAGTGATTGAGCAGGGCTGTGCCCTTGTTGGATTAGCCAGCGCCCTTGCTATTACGCCCGACTTAGCTAAAAAGTGGCAACAAGAATGGGCGTATTCGGGCATAATTCCACATTGCTCTTGGAAAGATAAATCGCTTGCAAGCCTTGCGAATATGGCCATGGTGCGAAGACAACTTAGACGCCTTGGGAATAACCTAACCACCTTAAGAAACCCGTCACCGCTGTGGAGTCTGATTCTTGATATGCTACATCGCAAGAAAATGACGAAACGAGACGTAGGTTAAACCTACTACACTTCTTTTTTGGCAGCCCAAATAAAAACACAGCGTTAAACGCTGTGTTTCATCATTCGTTCTTTTTGACGTTGCCAATCTTTGTCTTTAATGGTGTCACGCTTGTCATGGGCGTGCTTACCTTTTGCTAGGTGAATTTCTAGTTTCACCCAACACTTTTTCCAATACATAGACGTGGCAACGATTGAATAACCTTGGCGGTCTCGCGCACCCATTAAGCGGTCAATTTCTCGTTTGTTCAGCAACAATTTGCGAGCACGCTCTGGAGCAGCGATAACGTGGGTAGAGGCTTGATTCAGCGGACTAATTCTACACCCTACCAAATACGCTTCGGCATTCTGGATAATAATGTACGCATCGGTAATGTTCACTTTACCGGCACGAATACTTTTAATTTCCCACCCTTGAAGCTCAAGTCCGGCTTCGAACTTGTCTTCTAGGAAATAGTCGTGACGCGCTTTTTTATTCTGCGCGATATTTCCTGTGGTGTTTTTGTTGGCTTTATTCTTTTTCATGCTGGCTATTATACTGATTGTTCAAAGGAATGTCTTTAGTTGTCATTGTTATCTTATATTGGGGCATTTGGTTCAAAACCGAATACGAGCGAACCAAATTTTCTGTGATACAATGCGGCCAAGAGTTTTAATTGTAGTGGAATCAATGCCAAGTATTCATAGAAGCGCGCTGGTAGCCCATAGCGCAGAAGCCATGTTTAACTTAGTCAACGATGTAGCTTCCTACCCAGAGTTTTTGCCAGGCTGTACCGATAGCAAAATCCTCGACACGTCAGCGCAAAGCATGAAAGCGTCATTGTTAGTTGCAAAAGCAGGTATTAAGCAATGGTTTACAACGCACAATGTTTTAGAGCCAGGTAAAAGTATTCAAATGCAACTGGTCGACGGTCCGTTTCGCTCGCTTACTGGTGGCTGGACATTTTCAGCGTTATCAGAAGAAGCCTGTAAAATTGAATTAAACCTAGAGTTTGAATTCAGTAATAAGCTAGCTGAAATGGCTTTTGGTAAAGTGTTTAACAGTTTAGCCAGCAGTATGGTTGCAGCGTTTACAGACCGAGCGCGGAGCGTTTACGCATGAGTAAGAAGCTCATCAATATTGAGGTTGCCTACGCGTTACCCACCAAGCAAACTATCATTGATGTTGCTATTCATGAAAGTGCGACGGTGGAAGAAGGGATAAACGCGTCTAACGTGCTTGAGCAGTTTCCCGAGATTGATTTGAAAGCAACGAAAGTGGGTATTTGGAGCCGCGTGGTTAAGCTTCGCGACACGCTTACCGATGGCGACCGTATTGAAATTTACCGCCCGCTTATTGCTGATCCTAAAGAAATCCGCAAGCGCCGTGCTGAGAAAGCGAAAGAGGAAGGGCGCGCTGACAAAATCACAGGTGGAAAGGTAAATCCACTTAAGGCGAAGTCATAGCAGTCAGCTGAGCGCTTCTACGCCAGCGCCAAAGATAGATACAAAAATGGCCTTCAAGTGAAGGCCATTTTTTTTAAAGAAGACAAAGGCTATTAGCTTTTTTCTGAAATACTGCCTAACTCCAGGAAAGGGGAGGCATCAATATCTTCAGCATCCATCATGCTAGCAATTCGCTGAACGGTAGCGACCATTTGGCTTTGCTCCCACTCTTTAAGCTGTGAAAAACGCTCGACAAAGTGTTCTTGAAGAGGGCGAGGTGCGTCAACCACTGCCTCTTTACCGCGTTCGGTTAAGAATACGCCCACTTTTCGTTTATCTTGCGTACTTCTTATGCGCGTAGCTAAGTCTCGTGATTCTAGTCTATCTAGAATATTCGTGATGGTTGCAGGGCTTAAGTTAATATTCTCTGCAATTTCGCGCACCATTATACCCGGGCGCTCTTCAATATTTTGCATCACCAATAACTGTGGGCCTGTTAAACCCACGTGTTTACTTAGCTGCTTGCTGCGTAGGTCTACAGCGCGTATTACGCGCCGTAGTGCCACTAATAGTTCTTCTTCTTTTCGCATGTTACTTCCAACAAATGCGTAACCCAGCGGTTACTTAAGCAAATGAATAAAATGTTGGTGCTTATGATAGTGATCGATGACGTCATTAATGACCGAAATCTTCGACCAGCCCATAATATCATAGTTCTGACCACCTTCACTAAGGTGCACTTCGGCGCGATAGTACGTGGCCTTTTTGTTTTCGTCCAGTGCTGGTGTGTCACTTGGACCAAATTCAGGCTGTTCTGTCGATACAGGATGCACAGCATAAATGAACTCAGGGTCATTGCCCATATCAACGGTTAATATGAGTGCTTCGTCCGTATCTTCAATTTTTATTTCGAATTGCTGCGCTTTAAACTCCTCGCTTACTTCTGTTAGCGCAGGCTTCACCACTTTATTGATGTAACGACGAACGGCAGTTTCATCTGGAAAGGTCACAATATTTTCAAGGCGCTCTTTCCAGTTTTTGTCAGAGTCATTATGCTGCGGTGTACCCGTTAGTACTTGTAAACTTTCACGTTTGTACGCCTCGATTCGAAGGGCTTTCAATAGTCCCGATATAGCGATAAGCAACACAATAGCAAATGGCAGTGCGGCGGCAATCGTCATAGTTTGCAGCGCGCCAAGCCCACCAGCGTAAAGCAGCACTGAACTCACCACACCAACGCCAACAGCCCAGTATACTCGTTGCCACAACGGCGTATTGTTTTCACCGTGTGAACACAGCATATCGACAACCATGGCACCCGAATCACATGAGGTTACAAAGAACACAATGACCATCAATACTGCTATAAGGCTTAGTACTGAAGCGAAAGGGAACTGCTCTAAAAATACAAACAGTGCCACTGAGGTATCTTCATTTACCATTTGTGCAAGTACGTCTTTGCCTTGTACTAACACCTGATCAATAGCGGCGTTGCCGAATACGGTCATCCAAAATAGTGTAAATGCTGATGGAATAAGCAGTACGCCCATTACAAATTCACGGATGGTTCTACCGTATGAGATACGCGCGATAAACAGGCCAACAAACGGTGCCCAAGCTAACCACCAACCCCAGTAGAAGATAGTCCAGCCACCAATCCAGTCCGTTTTTTCATAGGCGAACAGGTTAAATGTGTTTCGCACTAAATCAGACAGATAAGCCCCAGTGTTTTGCATGAACGCTTGTAGTAAAAATACGGTTGGGCCTAAAACAAGAACAATTAAAAGTAGCAGTAAGGCTAAAACCATATTGGTTTCTGACAGACGGCGTATGCCTTTTTCCAGGCCAGTAGTTACAGAAATTACGGCTAAGCCAACAACGCCTGCCATTATAGCTATTTGAACACCAGTATTTGACGGTAGACCAAATAAATAGTTAAACCCCGCATTTACTTGCGAAGCGCCAAAGCCTAGCGACGTCGATACACCAAACACCGTTGATGTAACCGCGAATATATCAACCACGTGCCCAGGCCAGCCGTAAATCCGGTCACCAATTAAAGGATATAAAGCAGAACGCAGTGTAAGAGGTAAGTTTTGACGGTACGCAAAATAGCCCAAAATCAGCGCCACTACCGCATAAATTGCCCAAGCATGAACACCCCAATGGAAAAATGTGGTTTTCATTGCTTCGCGAACAGCATCAATACTTTCAGCCTGTGCAGTGGGGGGCGCTAAAAAGTGCATTAAGGGCTCGGCAACGCCAAAGAACATAAGCCCAATTCCCATTCCTGCTGCAAACAACATACTAAGCCAAGTCCCAAAGCTAAATTCGGGGCTTGCGTGATCTGGGCCTAACTTAATTTCGCCGTAGCGTGACATGCCGAGGAAAACAACAAACACCACAATTACTGCGACAGTAAATACATAAAACCAACTACCGTTGGTCACAATTGCGCTCTGAAGCTTTTGGAAAAGCGCGTCTGCTGTTTCAGGAGTACCAGCAGCGAAGATAAGTAAACATAGGATTAAAGCTGACGATGTAATAAACACCGGCTTGTTGAGTGGAGATTTATTTTCGTTCTCAATCACGCAGTAAATTCCTTTCACCTTTTATAAATTTCGGTTTATACGCAGAAATATACCGCATGGAGCATTTTTTATAAACATCAGATGAAATTATTTGATTTGTATGTATTTGGTCAGTGAGTAAAAGTGAAGTCTTTTTTTTACAGTTGTTTTTACGATAAAAATTAGACTTTCTGCTAGGTTTTAGGTGTTTTTGGTTAATTATTAATCGTTAGAGTAGAAATAATTAATAGATTGTGTATCGTAATATATGATCTTTTTGATATGTGTTTTAAGTAAACACTGTCCGAAGAATAAAAAAACAATTGAAGGAAACACACACAAATGCGAAAAACTCAGCTTAGCTGTGCAATCATCGCTGCACTGGCATCCACCTCTCTGGCTGCGCAAGAAACTAAAGCGCCCGCTAAACTTGAAACCATAGAAGTTACCGCCACGAAAAGAAGTGAATCAATCCAAGATGTCCCTGTCGCAGTCTCTGCGTTAGATGGAAAAGCATTAGAAAACCTGGGTATTGATAACTTCCAAGACTACGTAGAGTTTTTACCGAATGTCGTATTCCAAGGTACAGGTCCAGGGCAGAACGAAATATACATTCGTGGTGCGGCGACCACGCAATCAAGCATTACCCTGTCATCTGTTCAAGCACTTCAGCCCTCAGTGGCTTTCTATCTTGATGAAATGCCTGTTTCTATGGCTGGCCGAAACTTAGATATTTTTGCTACCGACGTTGAGCGTGTAGAGGTTCTACCTGGGCCGCAAGGTACGTTATTTGGTGCGAGTTCTCAGGCAGGTACAGTTCGCCTAATCACAAACAAGCCAGATCATTCTGGATTTGCTGCAGGCTTCGATACCAGTATTTCTACCACAAAAGGCGGAGATATGAGTAACACGGTGGAGGCATATTTCAACGTTACTCCAACTGACAATCTTGCGCTGCGTGTGGCTGCCTACAATGAAAGTCAGGGCGGTTGGATTGACAACATTGAAAATGAGCCAGGAAATGGTGGTTACATTGGAAGTGCTGTAGTTATTGATCGTATTTCTGGAAATGCATTGCAAAAACAGGGCATCGATCCGGCTGCTATGGATGCACGTCGTGAAATTAATGGTTTTACCCGCAGTGAAGCCGCCGTTGTGTCGCCAAGAAACAGCGAACATGTTGAAGATAACTTTAATGACGCGGTCTACTCAGGGGCGCGATTCGGGTTGTCTTACATTATCAACGAAGATTGGGATGTTCTGGTTCAACACACTCAACAAACACTTGATACTGAAGGTGTGTTTGCCTACGACCCAACGGTGGAAGGCGAAAGCTCGGCAATTCGCTTTCAAAGCGATGAAAACTCTGACGAATTTGGCTTAACCACATGGACCCTAAATGGTCGTTTGGAAAAACTAGATGTGGTGTATACCGGTGGTTACCTTGATCGTGAAATAGACACGCTTACCGATTACACCGGCTACACCAACGGCGGCTTATTTTCCGCGTACTATGTGTGTACGCACTATGAAACGCCAGATAATCCAGATGACGCCCGCTGCCTCGATCCAAGTAAATACTACAAAGAAGACACTACTAGCACTCGCTTAACCCACGAACTACGTTTCAGCACAACGATGGATACACCATGGCAGCTGACGGCGGGTGTGTTTTATGACGAACAGGAAGTAGGCTCAGTAGGCCAGTTTAAAATCGCAAGCCCTGAAATCTTTGAGAACCTTGCAAGTTCATGGAATGCGCTGGCGGGTGACCGTGGAATTAACAGCGATGGTGGCCCTTTCTCTCCTGAAATTAGCTTTGTAAACGACGTTACGCACACTATCGAGCAGATCGCAGTATTTGGTCAGCTAGGCTATGAAATTACTGATACGCTTACCGCTACCATTGGTGCGCGCTGGTATCAAATTGACGATATTTATCGCGGCGCTACATCAACACGCGACGTAACAAGCCGTTTAGAAGCCTATGGTCAAGGCGTGCTAGATCCCGCCGTGTATGATGGTTTGGGTCTTGACGGCCAAGGTGTTGTCGATGCTATCCAAGATGGTTCATTGGAAATTGGCTTACTAGACGGTGACGGAGTACTCACGGTTGACGATACCATTTTCAAATTCGGCCTCGACTGGAAAGTAAATGAAAACGTATTGCTTTTCGCGAACTATTCAGAAGGCTTCCGTCCACCAGTAACAAACAGACTAGGCGGTGACGCAGCGGCAAATGACACTGGGGCGTTTGCGGATTTCCGTGTTCCGGTTTACTCAACAACAGATACGCTGGATAACTACGAAATTGGCCTGAAAGGTGACTTCTTAGACGGAATTTTGCGTGTTAATGCTACTGGTTACTATTCAGAAATCAGTGACTTGCAAACGTCGCGTTTCGATCCTGCGAATATTAGTTTCTTAGTCTTTACCGATAATGTTGGTGATGCAGAAGTTAAAGGGATTGATGCAGACATTACTTGGTTAGCGACAGATAACCTAGTCATTAACGCTTCATTTAGCGTACTGGATACTGAACTGGTTAGTATTAACCCTGAACTAGAAGGTATTGCGGCTGGCGTAGGCAGTGAGCTTCCGTACTCTGCTGATTTCTCAGGCAACATTAGCGCACGTTATTTCTTTGAGTTAGACGGCGGTAAAGAAGGGTATGTTAATGCATCACTTACCTACACCGGCGACCGTCTTGCTGGCATGGTGATGAACGCTTATGCCATGGAAGATGCAACTCGATTGATTTATGGCACGGGCTCGGGTCTGAAAATTAAAGATGAGGGTGACGAGTTTAAAGGTGCAACGTACCCAGGTGCAGATGGTGAAACAATTCGCGGTGGCCGCTACATTCAGGAAAGTTACGTGATTGGTAATGTATCTGTGGGGATGACGTATCAAAACTGGAAAGTTGAAGCATTCGTTGACAACGTTTTCGACAAATCTGCAATCTTGAACATTGATACACAGCAGTATACGCCTAAGGTTGTGACTAATCGCCCTCGTACTATAGGTCTTCGCTTCTCTTACGATTACTATTAATAGTCGTTTGTCGTAAACGAAGAAGTAGATTGTACACAGTGCATTAAACGGCAGGCCTAGGCCTGCCGTTTTCATTACTTATCTTAAAAAAATTCGGTAGTATTAAATACATACCCTTTTGGCTTTCGCCAATTATCACCTGCGCTACCAAGAATTATAACGAAGGCTATGACAACAGAAGATTTTCAACATCAAGTTCGCGCTATTAAGCAAGCGCTTCAACGCGGTCAGTTATCAACTGCGAAATCGTATATTCAAGATTTATTGCCCTTGTCGCTAAATGATCAGCAAGAAGCAGAAGTACTTTATTTGGCCGCTGTCACTTACAGGCTCTCAAACCAACATAGCGATGCTTTTAAGGCTATCGACACTCTTCTATCTCTTCGCCCAGATTACGGCAGGGGATACCAAGAGCTTGCTTACTGTCATGAAGCTGTGGGAGACCAGCAAAACGCAGCAAGTGCGTTCTTTAAAGCAACGCATTTTAACCCCGCTCTTATAAGCAGTTGGAAAAAACTGCTCTTAATCTATCAAAATCATCGCGACGCTACCGCTGAACAAATGGCATCAAATCAGATTGCGCATTTGCAGTCTCTTCCTCCGCCAATTCTGGGTGCCTACGACCTTATGTACGAAAAGCAGTTCGCTGCGGCAGAGCAAGTGTGCCGCCAATTTTTGGCTAAACAGAAGCATCACCCTGAAGCTATGATGTTGTTGGCTGAGATTGGTATGCAGTTGAAGGTGTACAGTGATGCAGAATTTTTGTTGGAAAGTTGTGTGGAATTATACCCGGACAACGAGCGAGCGGCGCTAGCTTATCAAAACGTGCTTTCAAAGTTGGGTAAGTTTCCAGAGGCCGTAAACGTTGCGCGACAAAGACTCTCAAAAAGCCCAGACAGTTTTGTTATTAAAACCAGTCTTGCCCATGCGCTTGTTGGTGTAGGGCAATTAGATGAAGCGATAGATATTTACCATGGCGTACTAGAACAAATGCCAGATAGACCTAAAGTTTGGGTGTCGTTGGGTCATGCACTAAAAGCCAAAGGCGATACTGCCGATGCGGTTAACGCTTACGAAAAAGCGGTAGGTTTTGCCCGCGACTATGGCGATGCCTATTGGAGCTTGGCGAATACGAAGACGTATAAGTTTAGTGACAAGATGCTTAAGCAAATGACTGAGCAAGCCAGCAATGATGCAATTAACTTAGACGATAAAATTCATATTTGTTTTGCGCTCGGAAAAGGGTTTGAAGATAACGCTCAGTATGACAAGGCCTTTGCGTATTACCAGCAAGGTAATGCGCTTAAACGCAGTACGCTTCAATTCGATATTGGGAAAACCGAGCAAGCATTAGATGCTCAGCAACAGGCTTTTAGTCAAGACGATTTCAAAAAAACACAGGGTTGCCAAGCGCCAGATCCTATTTTTATTGTCGGCCTTCCACGTGCTGGCTCTACACTGCTTGAGCAAATCCTAGCGTCGCACTCTAATGTCGACGGAACCATGGAGCTGCATGACATTCTGGGTATAGCATCTTCGCTCAGTCACCAATCTACGCCATATCCGTTTAATGTTTCAGCATTGAGTGAAGAAACGCTGGCGAAACTTGGTGAGCAATATATTCAGCAGACCCGTGCATATCGCCAAGGCGCACCGTTATTTATTGACAAAATGCCCAACAATTTCATTCATATTGGGCTTATTAAAAAGATACTGCCTAACGCTAAAATTATTGACGCGCGAAGGGATCCAATGGATTGCTGTTTTAGTGGGTACAAACAACTATTTGGGGAAGGGCAGGAGTTTAGCTACTCGCTAAGTGATATTGGCCGATATTACAATGCGTATGAAAAGTTGATGTCACATTGGCATACGGTGATGCCCGGCGACATTTTAACGGTGCAGCACGAAGATGTGCTCGACGATTTAGAAGGGCAGGTTAAGCGTATTCTGGCGTTCTGCGGTTTAGAGTTTGAAGAGGCATGCTTAGCGTTTCATAAAACCAAGCGGATAATCAAAACTCCAAGTTCAGAGCAGGTTCGTCAGCCTATTTACAAAACGGGGATGGGGCAGTGGAAGCCATTTGAATCTAACTTGGAAGCGCTGAAGGACGCGCTTAAGACGCAGTAGAAGCGCCTTGCGTTAAATAGCCGTACCTAGCGTGACTCGACTGAACTTGGCTTTATCCTAAGCCAAGCTTTTGAAACTAGACGGTTACTTATTTACAGCGTTACAGCACCTTTAGAATAAAACGAGGCACGATTTTTACCGTGCCTCGTGTTTTTTGACACTTAAAGGCGTCAAGCCTGTGCCATTAGAGCCATTGCTAACGCTTATGGCTGATAAGGTAGCGAAGATTGGTGAAGGATAATTCTAATTTTACCGTCGTCGCATTGCTTGAAGACAAAGCTCTTGTTCACAAAAATATGGCTGTCGTCTGCACCAATAAAATGTACGTTGCATTGAACAATGGCTAACTCGCCGTTCAATATGAAATCTTCCTTGCTATACCAAACCTTTACCCAAGGCTTAAGCTTGAACCCATTGTCGTTGGGGTAGTCGCTATTGCCACCTACGAAGTAGGAAAGCGCCCCTTCTTTTGTTGGGCGAAATGTTTGAGCACCAAACGTTAAGGTAGGCTTAAATAGCACCTTGCCATTATCGTAATCGTAGTTTTCAGATAAAACCTTTGATGCGAACGCTTTCACATCGCCACCTTCAGCGTGTACTTTTCCCACCGCAACAACATTGTCGCACCAAGTCTGAAGGGCTGTATGTACCATCTCTTCTGTAAACATGACGCTAACTCCTTTAATTAATGGTAATGTTATACTGTATCAATTATGTTTTAACAATATCGCTAAATCAATGAAATGTAACTGATTATCCGTGATAGATAATTGCTATCAGCGAAAGGTCACGGAGCATGCGATGATGCTAGCCACTAAAGAAATTAGGAGCTTTCGCTAACTATTATAAGAACTGCTTTTAACCTATACTTCATACAAAATAGACGCATTGCCATAATAATAATGAGATCTCTATTAGCCACCGTTTTATTATTCCTAGCGCTTTTTGTATTTCATGCAAATGCCGCGATTAAAGATATTCAGCCTCTTTGCCAGGATAGTGTCGACGAATGTTTATCGAAAATCAGAGCACAGCAATCTCTATTAGATAAGAACACACCACCATGGTGGGACCTTCAAGTAAGAAGGTTTGATATCTTATTTAACTTTCAACGTTATGATGAGCTTTATGCCCTTCTAAGGCCTTGGCTTGAAGCTACAAATTTGAAAGGAATGCCAGAGTACAAGCCACTAGTTTCTCTGTTTTTCGGTAAGTGGTTACGTGCCTGTGGCCGAGAGCAGGAAGCAAGAATAGCGTTAACTAAATCTTTGACGGGCTTGAGAGCACAATATGAAAAGATGCCGTCCCCTCAATTAGGTATAAGAATTTTAAATCTTTTGACTGTGCTTGGTAAAACGAAAGAAGCGCAGGACTTTGCTGAGCAACTGGAAGGTGAAAACTATAATGCGCCTGTCTTTTACCATGAGATCTTTGCTGAGCTTGGGCACGCCGCGCTAAAAGAAGGCGATAACGCAAAACATATTGAATATCGAATTAAATCGTTGAATTGGGCGTTGAAGCTACCCGATTATCAACAGCAAGCTATCGCCTACAGCAATTATGCTGTAGCGCTTCGCAACAATAGGAATTATCAGGAGGCAGAGCAGGCTTTCCTGAATGGTTTAACATGTGCGGAGCAAGCGAAGGATATCGCTCAAATTAACAGTATTAAGTTACGGATAGCGGAAAACGCTACGCTTGGCAACGACCCTGAAAAAGCGAGACGTTGGCTCAAGCAAATATCTGTTGAGGGACTTCCATCTTTACAGCTATCGCGCTACCGAAAATTGGTAAAAGATAACGCACCGCATTAATCGTTAGGTTCATTTCGATTAGCTACAGGCAAAATGCACATTGCGGCACGCTTTTTTGTTTTCCAATTGTTAGATTCACTAATACTTACGGCGCTTCAGTCCAGTCTCGGCTAAAATCTTTGCCGAAATTTCTTCAATAGAATATTTAGTGCTGTTCAAAAACGGAATTTTTTCCTTTCTATACAGGTTCTCAACTTCACGAAGCTCCATCCTACATTGTGGTAGCGATGCGTATTTACTGTTTGCGCGTCGCTCTGAACGTATCTGATGTAGTCTATCGGCTTCAATTGTTAGTCCGAAGAGTTTGTTTTTAAATCGTCTTAGGGCAGGAGGCAGTTTCAGCATGTCTCCCATGTCTTCTTCTGTAAAAGGGTAGTTCGCTGCTTTTATTCCGTATTGAAGGGCTAAGTAAAGACTTGTTGGTGTTTTACCCGAGCGTGAAACACCAGTAAGAATGATGTCTGCTTCATCATAATCTTTTAGATTAGAGCCATCGTCATTAGCCAATGCGTAGTTTACGGCCTCAATTCTAATATCGTAGGTGGTTTCGTGGATACTGTGTGTGCGATGTTTTTCTGGTTTTGAAGGAACACCCAATACTTTTTCCAGTGGCGCTACGAATTGATCGAGAAAATTATAGTTAATGCCCACAGATTTCGAGATTATTTTGCGAATATCTACATTCACAATTGTATAAAAAACGAGCGGCCTTTCTCCGGTGTCTTGAAAACTTTCAGAAATTTGCTGTAAAACTTTGTGAGCTTGTTCCTCAGTTTCAACGAAAGGAATGGTGTTGTGATTGAAAGAAACGGGAAACAGGGAAAGCAGGGCGTGGCCGAAGACCTCTGCAGTGATGGCTGTACCATCTGAAATATAAAAAGCTGTGCGCACAACATATCCTTAACATTGGTGTAATTTTATTACAAAAGTAATAAAGGGTTTACATTCTGAATTTCCCCATTCTAAGATGATTTCGTCGAAAAGCTACACGGTTCTTGTGAATGATGGCAAATATCAATAGGTTTGCTGTCAAACGTAATGGACAGCGTTAACAGTGGTTTTCACCACATATCGACTACAATTTGATGAGTTTCAGGTGACAAAAAGCACAAACCTGAAATTAACCTCATACCCTACACATAAAAAAGCTGGAGGCTTGGGCTGTGCAAGAATACGTACTTTGGTATCAAGAACTGGGCATGCATGATGTGGGTCGCGTAGGCGGCAAAAATGCATCATTAGGCGAGATGATTTCAAACCTGGCGAACGCCGGTGTGCAGGTGCCGGGAGGTTTTGCTACCACCGCCGAGGCATTTAATGAGTTTCTAGAGCAAAGTGGCCTAGAAGCGCGTATCCACGAAGTCTTAGACTCGTTAGACGTAGATGACGTAAACGCACTGACCGAAGCGGGTAAGAATATCCGCCAGTGGATCATCGACACTCCTTTCCAAGGGAAGCTAGAAGAAGAAATCAAAACTGCGTTTGTCACATTACAGGGTGATGCAGGTGAAGAAGCGTCATTTGCAGTGCGTTCATCAGCCACGGCTGAAGATATGCCTGATGCGTCTTTCGCAGGTCAACAAGAGACTTTCCTAAACGTTAAAGGCTATGAAGCCGTGCTTGTGGCAATTAAGCACGTGTTCGCATCGCTATTTAACGACCGCGCTATTTCATATCGCGTTCACCAAGGGTACGACCACAAAGGCGTGGCGCTATCCGCAGGCATTCAACGCATGGTGCGCAGTGATATTGCATCATCAGGCGTTATGTTTACTATCGATACAGAGTCTGGCTTTGAAGACGTTGTATTTATTACCAGCTCATTTGGTTTAGGTGAAATGGTGGTGCAGGGTGCGGTTAACCCTGATGAGTTCTATGTTCACAAACCAACACTTGATAAAGGCCTGCCTGCTATCGTTCGTCGTAACCTTGGTAGTAAGCTTACTAAAATGGTGTACTCAGATGATGAAGCACACGGTAAGCAAGTGTCTATTGTCGATATTGATGCAGCTGACAGCAAAACCTTCTCGTTGACTGATGACGAAGTAATGGAGCTTGCTAAACAGGCGCAGATCATTGAAAACCACTACAAGCGTCCTATGGACATCGAGTGGGCAAAAGATGGCGCAGACGGCAAACTTTACATTGTTCAGGCTCGCCCTGAAACAGTACGCAGCCGTGAAGACTCACAGAGCATCGAACGATTCCAGTTGAAAGGTCAAAGCAACATTGTTTGTGAAGGCCGTGCAATTGGTCACAAAATCGGTGCTGGTGTAGCGAAAGTGCTTGATTCAATTGAAGAGATGGACAAAATCCAGGCTGGTGATGTTCTGGTAACTGACATGACAGACCCTGACTGGGAACCTATCATGAAGAAGGCTTCTGCTATTGTTACCAACCGTGGTGGCCGTACTTGTCACGCGGCAATCATCGCGCGTGAGTTAGGTATTCCAGCGGTTGTGGGTTGTGGTAACGCGACTGACAGTATCAAGAACGGCGACAAAATTACTGTATCTTGTGCTGAAGGTGACACTGGTTTTATCTACGGTGACGAACTAGAGTTCGACGTAGTGACCTCACGCATTGACGCAATGCCTGACCTACCGCTGAAAGTCATGATGAACGTGGGTAACCCTGACCGCGCATTTGATTTTGCTCGCTTGCCAAACGCAGGTGTTGGTCTTGCGCGTCTTGAGTTTATTATCAACCGCATGATTGGTGTGCACCCTAAAGCACTACTTAATTTCGACAGCCAGCCTGAAGAGTTGAAAGAAGAAATTAGCGATATGATTGCAGGCTACGAGTCGCCTACGGAATACTACATCGAGAAATTGGTGGAAGGTATTTCAACCATTGGCGCTGCATTCTCGCCAGAGAAAGTTATTGTTCGTATGTCAGATTTCAAATCGAACGAATACTTCAACTTAGTGGGCGGTTATCAATACGAGCCAGACGAAGAAAACCCAATGTTGGGTTTCCGTGGTGCAAGCCGCTACATCTCTGAAGATTTCCGCGATTGTTTTGCCCTTGAATGTGAAGCCATTAAGCGCGTTCGCAATAAAATGGGCTTGACCAATGTTGAGATCATGATCCCGTTTGTTCGTACATTAGAAGAAGGTCGTCAAGTTATCGAGCTTCTTGAAGAGCAGGGACTTAAGAAAGGTGAAAATGGCCTTCGCGTTATCATGATGTGTGAACTGCCATCAAACGCTTTGCTTGCTGATAAGTTCCTAGACATTTTCGACGGTTTCTCTATTGGGTCTAACGACTTAACGCAGTTAACCCTAGGTCTAGATCGCGACAGCGGTCTTATCGCGCACTTGTTTGATGAACGTGATGAAGCGGTGAAGGCATTGTTGTCAATGGCAATTCAGGCAGCGAAGAAGCGTGGAAAATACGTAGGCATTTGTGGCCAAGGTCCATCAGATCACGAAGACTTCGCCGCGTGGCTGGTACAAGAAGGGATTGATTCGGTATCACTTAACCCTGATACCGTGGTTGAAACCTGGCTTTACCTGGCTGAAAAGCACGGCTAATTACGTAGCTCGGATGTGAAGGCGAGATAGGGTCAGAATTATCTAGTTTTCCATCTAACGTCGTGTTATTTCACGACGTTATCGCTTTGATATTATTGAAAAGAGACCATAAGGTCTCTTTTTTTTGTTAGGCAACTTAAAGTGATGGCCACTCATCTAGAAGCAAATCTTTGCTCGTGTTTCATTCCTTAAAAAAACTGTGGTTATTTAGCAAAACTATGCATTTTTGCGTGTTGAAAACATGACTTTGTGTAATTAAAAATGTAATATTACAAAGTGACTTTCACTTTGAATCTTTGATTAATAATTAACTTGGTTGAATTCTCATGGCACATAATGACAGCGCAGTTTCAGTAAATACTTCCGAAGAAAACGTTATGCAATCACGCTCTGTGGTAGAGCAGTTGGCGGAAGCGCAAAAAGAAATTAACGAGCTTAAAATGCAGTTAATGTGGATGGAACGCAACTACGAGTAAGAATAACCTATTGGAATAAGGCGGGAATTAACCGTCAAACACTGAAAGTGTTTTCCTTCTAATTGTAAGGTTACAGGTTGATTTACAGTTTGAATGAAAGGAGGTCATGTTGGCCTCCTTTTTTGTCTCTAATGGTTGTTTGCTGCTCTTAAGCAATGGCTTAGTTAGTTGGAAATGGCGAATATGCTAATGACTAGGTTTTTTCGCCTTTTCGATGTGCAACAAAACTCAAGACCTTCTTATATTACTTGGTTAAATTATGTCCGGTTGGATTAGTGTGCTATTGTAAATAACGTTTGGCTAACAGTATGCATGAGGCAGGGAGGGAAACTAAGATGGCTTATAAATTTAAGTTTTTTGCACAACCTGTAATCAGTAACATCAGAACGTTCTGTGAAGCTGCGCTGGTTGAATTCACTATTGGTCTGATATGTGCAGTTTTCGCCTATGCAAGTTATGGTGTATTTATTCACCTTTTTGTTGCTTGCGTTGTTATCTCGATAGCGTGTTTTTGCCTAAGTATCTATAACTTATATAGTCTTTTCTATTATTCATAAAGCAATTCGCTTTTTCGCTACTATTGAGACACACCCGAAAACAGCATACATCCATAAAAAAAGGGTTAACACTGTGTGTTAACCCTTTTTGATATGATTGCCTGTCTTAAATAGCGTTAGTATTTATTCATCAAACCAGCGATTAAGCCGAATCTATAGAATGCTTACGCTTTAAGCTGGTTACCAATAGGTAGCTGGCGAATACGCTTACCGCATGCAGCAAAAATGGCATTGCACAGCGCTGGCGCATACACGGGGGTTGCAGGTTCACCTACACCTGCTGGCGGCGCATCGCTTTCAATTACTTCAACTTCTACCTCTAGTGGTGAATCGCTCATGCGCGGTACACGGTAGTTGTGGAAGTTACTCTGCTGTACACGCCCTTTATCAAACGTTATACCGTCACTGATTGCTGTTGTGATACCGTAAACCGAGCCGCCTTGGGTTTGGTTTTTAACCGTATCGGTGTTAACTACAGTACCTGCATCAATAGCTACCCATGATTTAATCACGCTAAGATCGCCAGCGTCAGACACCTCAACTTCAACCACAGTAGCAACGTAAGTTAAAAAGCTACGGTGCGCAGCAATACCCAGTCCGCGGCCTTTAGGCATTTTGCGGCCCCAGCCTGCCATGTCAGATACTTTCTCAATTACATTGCGAAGACGACCTGTATCCAAAGGATAAACCGACTTGTCACCCCAATAGTTTTGATATTCAGCTTTTTGATCCGTCACATCAATAATTCTATCAGGACCAATTACTTCCAATAGGTAATCTTTAGAGTCTTTGCCTGCTTTGTGGGCTGCTTCATTAATAAACGACTGTACAGCAAACGCGTGGAAGATGTTCGATACTGAACGCATCCATCCAATACGGGCTTTGGCTGGTGCTTCACCGCGCTCTAACTTCATGTTGGGCGTAAGAATAGGGTTATCCGTAAAGCCCAAATCTAACTCAAAGCTAAAGGGTGCGTTCGCGCCCTCTTGGAACGTAGAGGCAATAGGTGAAAACGCGGTTCTGTGAAGATAAGCGTCAATTTTACCGTTTTCATCAAGTGCAGCTTCAACATGTTGAGCAGAAACCGCGTGATAGAAACCGTGCTGAATATCATCTTCACGTGTCCATTGAACGCGAATTGGCTTGCCCGTTTTCATTGATAGGAATGCTGCTTCCGCTGAAAAGTCAGGCTTAGATTTACGCCCGAAAGCACCACCTAGCATGGTAACGTGAACATTGATTTTTTCTTTGTCCATGCCAACCATAGCGCCCACGGTTTCCATATCAGCCTGCGGATTTTGTGTTGCTGCCCATACGTCAACGCGATCTTTATAGTACATGGCAGTAGCACATGGTGGCTCCATTGGGGCTTGTGCTAAATGCGGCACGTAATAGTCAGCAACCAGTTTGTCGCTGGCTTTTTCTAAAACGCTCAACGCATCGCCTTTTTCTCTAACAAGCGCTTGAGGTGCATTTACTGTGTTAAGCAACTGCTCTTTAAAGTTCGCTGAGTTATAGTCGCCATTTGCGCCATCGTCCCAGGTGACGTCTAATGCTTTGCGGCCTTGCCATGCTGCCCATGTGTTGTTAGCTATAATGGCTAGCCCACCTTTTGGTTGGAACTGAGGCGCACCTTTTGGCGCTGGAATTTCAATTACATCAACAACGCCATTAACCGCTTTTGCTTTATCTGCATTGAAGCTTTTCACCTTACCGCCCACTACAGGTGGGCGTTCGATTATAGCAACAAGTGCTTTTGGCTCGCGCACGTCGGCGGCGAAGATTGCTTTACCGGTAACGATATCTTGAAGGTCGATATGCGCCATACCGGTATTGATGTAACGCCATTCTTTCCTTTCTTTAAGCTTAAGCTTATCTGCTTCTGGCGGCGTAATGGTTAATGCATCGTCTATTAAGTCTTTATAAGCAAGCGTTTTACCTGAAGTGTGTGTTACCACATGCTGCTCGGCAACACAGGTACTTGGCTCAACACCCCAACGCTTAGCTGCTGCATGTTGCATCATATGACGCACGCTTGCGCCCATTTCTCGAAGACGCTGCATATTGAAGCGGATACTACGCGAGCCATCGGTGTTTTGGTCACCGTATTTGGGGTCGCCTTTGCCTTGAATAACAATGACTTTGTCCCACGCAGCTTCCATCTCGTCAGCTACAATTTGCGCAATGGCGGTTCGGATCTGTTGACCCATTTCGCTGCGGTGACACGTTACTTCAACCATGCCGTCAGGGCGAAGTGCAATGAACAAGTTTGCGCGCTTTGCGTTTTCCGCCGGCTTTGCTAATACGCCAGCCATGGCGCGAGGTGCACCACCCATAAAATAGGTACCAAGAACCAGTGCACCCGCCGCTGCTGTCGATTTTAAGAAACTGCGGCGATTCATATCAAAATAGGTATTCTCACTCATGCTTCTTCTCCCGCTTGGGTTGGGTCAAAGTAGCTCACGCCAGCGTTGCCGCTTATTGATTTCGACGCAGACTTAATGGCCTTGTGAATGCGAGGGTACGTGCCGCAACGACAGATGTTGCCCGACATATTCTGAACAATTTCTTCGTCACTTGGCGTTGGGTTGGTTGATAATAGACTGGCAGCTTGCATGATTTGCCCACATTGACAGAAACCACATTGTGGTACTTTGTGTTCTACCCACGCTTTTTGGACAGGGTGATCGCCATTTTCGCTTAGCCCTTCAATAGTGGTAATTTTTCTGCCTTGAACGGCTGACACAGGCAATACGCAAGAGCGTTGTGCCATGCCATCAATGTGAACAGTACAAGCGCCACATTGCGCCATACCACAGCCAAACTTAGGTCCTGTAAGATTTAATTCGTCACGAAGGTACCACAACACTGGTGTTGATGGGTCACCAGAAAATTCGTGTTTGTTACCATTAACGGTAAACGTGATCATGGTCTTGTCTCCATAGGTAAGCGAAAGATATGACTTGGACCAGATTGTTTAAACCTGGCCTACCCAAGCAGCGCAATGCGGGGTCAACGCATTACACAAAATCATATCGATACGGTTACATTGCCTGATGATACGAACTATCTAAGATGCTGAGCATGCTCAGATAATTGCCACTATTATTATTGTTAAAGGCTTCGCAATTTATACTTTAGATTACGTTAACACGCATTGCATCATTACGCATTTACATAAGTTTAATTGCTAACACTTTGCGACAAAGTGGTGAGAGATGAAGAGGGAGGCGAAACGCACTGTGCGTTATGGCGTGCTCAACTTTCTAAAAGCACACCTGTTAGAACAAAAACAATTAACGCAGCTTTCGCATAAGAAGAAAACGATCAATTCTACGGGCACCATTCGTCATTGTTTTTTGGCTGTATTTGAGCCAGCTTCGCGCTTTTGGCCAGTCGTAACTTAAGAGCACTAAACCGCCTATCACTAACAAGATAGAGCCCGGAAGCAATGTTAGAACAATACCGCCGATAAACAAGATTGCTCCAAGGGTAAGTCTTACTATTCGCATGTATAAACACTCGGCTTGGTGAAGTTTTCATCTCACAGTTTCGCCCAAAGATGCACATTTGCCAATATGAAAAATGTAAATGTTTGTGCCCGACCTTTGAATAACTGGGTGTTGGGTATTCTTAAAGATTGTCGAATAAGTAAGCGGTTAACACCTTCGGTGGGCACAATGCCCTAATTGCGGTGGAAAGCAGGGATGAAATAAAGTACAAAGATAAAAAAGGCGTACGCTACGAACTAGTGGCAAAACTGCCTATAAGGTAACTGAGACATGGGTATCAAGTAGCAGTACTAGTAAGAACAGATAACGATAATAATGAGAGTAAAAATGGCAGAACAACCAGAAAACCAACCAATCAGTGATGAAGAACGCGCAACGTGGGTACGAGAACAGTTTCAAAAGGCAAACAAATTTTTAGCGGAAAATGGCGTGTTGTTTGATTCTGTTATTACCGAAGAAAGTCGTTATTTAATGCCGTACCTTGCAGTTTGGAAAATTAGAGCAATGGACAGTAAACGCTATTGGGTTATTAGTGGTGATTTACCTTCTGATTACACATCAGTCGATAACGCCAAAGACGCCAAGGACGTACTTCGTCACTTTGCTATGCATTGGCAGTTGAAAGCAGAAAACCTCATTAATGCAGAGGGCGCAGACGATACTCAAAAGGCGTTTGGTGCTTTACTAATTAATCGTGCTGAAAGCTTGTTTGCCATGCAGAACGCGCCAGATCTTTGGAACTAATTCCAGGCAATAGCCTGTATTAGTGAGACGTTTTGTAAATACATAGCTTAATGAAGTTGAGTCACGTCCGGAAGAGGAAATCGCTCTGCCGGACATTTTAGGCGCTGTCTTGGAACGCCTGCGTCCATAAATACTTGCCCGTCGGGAATAAAACCAATGGATTGGTGATAGGACACGCTTTCTAAATTGCAGACTACTTTGATAATGGGGACGTTGTTTTGCTTTGCCGTGTTAATCAGCGCTTCAAACAAAGCGCGATAAACAGGCAATGTTCTGTGGCAGCGCTTAACAGCAATTCGGCCTAGTTCGCCTCGTTTGGTTAAGCGCCCAGTGGCAATGGGTTCGTTTTCATCATTGACGATAAGCACATGGCACGCTGAGCTGTCGTGTTCGTCGAACTCGCTTGCCTCGGGGACGCGCCACTCTAAAACAAATACATGTTCCCTTAGTGCTTTCAGTCGATGTTTATCCTTTTCCCAATCGACGTTTTGTATCGTAAACGCCATACCTACCTGTTAACCTTCGAACCATTCCCAGTAACCATTATTGATAAGTGTAGTTAAGGTTTCTAAAAATGTAAAAGAAGGCGCGTCTTGGCAACACGTTGCGTTCAAAACGCCTCCTGATGCCAGCACTTCAAACCATTCTTGGTCACTTTTACCAAATTCGAACTGACTGCCATTTACAAAGAGCGCGCGAGGAAGACCACGCTTACCGTCACATAGTAATGCACGCACACCCGGTGCAGGAACAAAGCTAATGCCTGCGGCAAACTCATTTGAAATTTGCTCTAGCGATACTTCGTCTTCTAGCGGATATTCAGGAATGCCTTGTTCACTCATGGCTTCTAGAAGTGCCAAAGTAAAGTCTTCACCGTTTATCGCATCTATGAGCTGCTGCTTAAGAATGGCAACATCGCTTGGATTTACCCAAGCACGATTGCCTTGCATAGAGCGGCTTGCATCGGTAAAGCGATAATTATGTGCGCCTTTATCCAACATCATCGCCAGGCTTTCCGCTAGTTGCAGATTGTCCGGAGCACGATAACCCACAGAGTAGGTGAGGCTATCTTCAATTGTCGCTCCATCATGAGGCCAGCCCGGTGGTACGTACACCACATCGCCAGGCTCAACCACAACATCTATAACAGGGTCGAAGCCTTCAATTTGTCTTAATTTTGGATGTGGAAAAACTTCTTTATAGTCCGCCGGCTTGCCCACACGCCAGCGTCTTCGGCCCTTACCTTGAACTAAAAATACATCATATTGGTCGATGTGAGCACCAACGCCTGCACCATTGGTGGCGAAGCTCACCATCAGGTCGTCCAATCGCCAATTAGGGATAAAAGAAAAGGGATGTAGTAGAGGGGTTACGTCGGGCACATATTTATCTACGCCTTGAACTAGTAATGTCCATTTGCCCTGACATGCATTGTCAAAATCGGTAATTGGCCCTTGTTCAACATGCCAGCTGCCTTTCACGTTGCTAATAATACGTGCATCCACTTCCGACTCTTGTGCTAGACCGGCAAGATCGTTCTCATCGATAGGATCTACAAAGTTGTCAAAGAAGTGTTTGATGACTACCGGCTTTTGCTGCCAGTAGTTTTTTAGAAAGGTTTCTGCATTAAAGCCGTTTCCAGATTGTGCATCAATAATGTACGAATTGTCGTTAGTGGGCATAGTGTCTCTTATAGTAAGCCAATTAAATGGGCTTAATCTGTTGATTTAAGTATTGTGCGTGGCGTTACAAATATGCGGTAAGCGTTAGCACTTTGTCAAAAGCGAGGTCGAAGTTTATGGGGGGCATTATCGATTATTGAAACATTTATTGCTACCTTGCATTTGCTTCACCTGATTCAACAGGGAAAGCCGAATTCATAACGGTTCGCATAGATAATTACCCACTCAGCGAAACTTAACATGTTCGTACTCGCGGCGAGTTACTGCAGGTGTAATTCATCTAACTTAGAAATCACGTGCTTTTTAGCTCAATGTTTACATGGCATGGGTAGTTATCAGATGCGCTAGACAGGAGTTAGCAAACGTATGCGCTCATTAGCATTGTTTTCGTATGCAGCTGTTTTGGTAGGAATGTGGTTTCTTTGCAATTTTCGCCACACATTTTTGACTCACTGAGTTTCCGCTTGTCGTGTTCACGCGTTGAGAGCTCAGTGTTAGCGTTTCTATTTGAACCACAAGTGAAGTACGTATTAAAGGAGCAAGGGTTATTCGCACTCGCGCTAGAGCGATGCATAATCTGTCGTTTAACCAGGCTGTAAGACTTCTCACAAATAGCAATTGTATTAGGTGCTGTGTATTGCTCTAACATTGCAGCCCTATTTACCGTAGTCCCCCAAATATCAAAGCCTGCAAGCGGGCGAGCAGATTGGCCGGCAAGTAAAGATCCTGTCGCAATGCCAACTCGCAGTTGACTTGAAGATGATGCTAAAAGGTCGTTGCTATTTACAAGCTCGCGAGCGCGAAATGCGAATTCGATGGCGTTCACCAGAGCGTTCAAAAGCGAGTGTGTTGTACTGCTAAGTTCGCCGCTAAAACCAACCGCAATATATTGATCGCCGTTGGTTTTTAATGGCGAAAGGTGTAAATCAGCGGCAAGCACATCGAATTCAGAAAACAGGCTATCTACAAGTCTGGCGCATGTAATGTCGCCATATTTAACTGAGAGTTGTTGGAAGCCTGATAGGTCACAAAAAATGACGACGGCATTTTTTATACAGCTTTTTAAATTCGCGGCACTACTTTTGGTTTCTAGCGTTGGACTTAACACCTTCGAAACCGTGGGGGAAAGTACAACACAGTGTTTTTCCTGCAATGAGAAAGGAGTGTGGTTCGTGTTGCGTAAATCCATTTGCTTGCTCCCACGGGTATGTGAAAATTCAATGTAGAGAAGTTTAGGAATAAAAAAACGCGGTACTAATGACCGCGTTTTTCAGTGTAGTGGAAAGCGTAAGGGCTTATAACTGATCTACAAGCCTGATTGCATCACCAATGTATGTAGCAGGCGTTAATGCCTTAAGCTCTGCTTTGGCCGCTTCTGGCATATCTAGGTTATCAATAAACTCAGCAATGACCTCAGCGTTTACTTTCTTACCACGGGTCAGCTCTTTTAGCTTCTCGTATGGCTTTTCAATACCGTAACGACGCATAACAGTTTGAATAGGCTCTGCAAGCAGTTCCCAATTGTTGTTTAGCTCGTTAAGTAAGCTTTGCTCATTAACTTCTAACTTGCTGATACCTTTCAAAGTAGCCTGATACGCAATAACCGCATAACCTACACCTACGCCAAGGTTACGTAGTACGGTTGAGTCGGTAAGGTCACGTTGCCAGCGAGAGATAGGAAGCTTAGCTGCTAAATGGTCAAAAATAGCGTTCGCCAGACCTAAGTTACCTTCCGAGTTTTCAAAGTCGATAGGGTTAACTTTGTGTGGCATGGTAGAAGAGCCGATTTCGCCAGCTACCGTTTTTTGCTTAAAGTGACCCAGTGCAATATAACCCCAAACGTCACGATCGAAATCGATAAGGATGGTGTTAAAGCGCGCAATGGCATCAAACATTTCTGCAATATAGTCATGCGGCTCTATTTGCGTAGTGAACGGGTTCCAGGTTAGACCTAGTGAGGTAACAAACTTCTCTGAAACGTCGTGCCAATCTACATCTTTATACGCTGACAAGTGTGCGTTGTAGTTGCCCACTGCACCGTTAATCTTACCAAGTAACTCAACACCTGCGATTTGGCTACGCTGACGCTTCAGGCGAATAGCCACGTTTGCCATTTCTTTACCCATGGTGGTAGGTGAAGCAGGCTGACCGTGAGTACGTGCCATCATAGGTACGTTCTGGTAGCGCTTAGCAAGCTCTACTAGCGCTTCAATTAATTTGTCACAGTAAGGAAGAATAACGGCCTCGCGGGCTTCGCGAAGCATTAAGCCATGTGAAAGGTTGTTGATGTCTTCAGACGTACACGCAAAGTGGATAAACTCATTTACTGCTGAAAGCTCACTATTGTCGGCAACCTTCTCTTTAAGAAAGTATTCAACTGCTTTCACATCGTGGTTTGTTGTGCGCTCGATTTCTTTGATGCGCATGGCATCTTCAACACTAAATTCAGCTACTATTTTGTCTAGTAGTGCATTTGACGTGTCTGTAAAAGCAGGAACTTCTTCAATTTGTGGGTTAGTAGACAGCATTTGTAACCAACGTACTTCTACTTCTACACGGTATTTTAATAAGCCGTACTCACTGAAAATACTGCGTAATTCTACGCTTTTGCCAGCATATCGACCATCGACAGGGGAAATTGCAGTTAACTGACTCAGTTCCACCTTAAGCTCCTCACTAGTTTATTAATCGTAGTGCTTTAACAGCACTGTTAAGAATGTGTTTGCGTTTAAATAAAATGTTTCTTCGTTTTCCACCCATCTGACGCCACATTACTGCAGCCCTAACACCTGCAAGCAAAAGCGCACGCACTTTATGCTGAGTAGCAGGTTGGCTTAAATAATCTGGGTTACCAGCTACCTGAATACGCGGTGCTAGCGGACTGATGATATCGCTGTAAATGCTCGCTAAAGAGGAGACTATTTGTGGGTTTTGGAAATCGATGTGAGCAAGCTGGCGCTGAACATGGGAAATACGTTCGCCCAGTTCCTGCATTGCTTTAGGCTTTCTCGCTAGCTTTCTTTCAAGGCCTAGAATACTAGCTATATAGCGGGTTAATTCCGTATCTTTTGTTGCTTGTTTGTCAGATAGCTGTGCTGCGAGTGTGGTGTAACCGGTTTTTAAGTTGGCGAGCTGGCCGAAGACCTGTTGAGGTGTTTCTGGGTCAGTAACCAGTATGCTCGATAAGCTGGCCTCTATAGCCTCGTTATCGGCAGAACCTCGTCTGGCAAGCTGCTGAACCAGCGCAGCAGCTTGACATACACCAGCAAGAGCTAGGTTATTTTCTATGTCGGTATCTAACATCAGCGAATATAACTCTCAATAATACCGCCGCCAAGGCAAACTTCGTCACTATAGAACACCGCTGACTGCCCCGGCGTTACCGCCTTCTGCGGCTCATCAAATATCACTTCAATGGTGTCGTCTTGAGTTGGCGTTATTGTACATGGGATATCGGCCTGACGATAACGGGTTTTAACTACCGCGCGCACAGGCTCTGTAATCGTTTTTCTATCCACCCAGTGTAGCTGCTTTGCTACCAAGCCTTTCGAGTATAGGCGAGGGTGGTCGGCACCTTGGCCCACAATAAGCACGTTGCGAGCAACATCTTTATCTACCACATACCAAGGGTCGTCACCGTATTTGGCTAATCCACCAATGTGTAAGCCTTTACGTTGACCTAGCGTGTGGTACATCAAGCCTTCGTGTTGGCCAATTTCTTCGCCTTCTGCTGTTTCAATAACGCCAGGCTGAGCGGGAAGGTAACGAGCCAGGAAGTCTTTAAATTTGCGTTCACCAATAAAGCAAATCCCAGTAGAGTCTTTCTTATCATGAGTGATAAGACCTTGCTCCTCGGCAATTTTGCGAACTAATGGCTTTTCGATGTCACCCACAGGGAAGAGCGTTTTAGCAACGTGCTCTTCGCCTAATGTGTAAAGAAAGTAGCTCTGGTCTTTGTTGTTATCAAGACCGCGTAGCATTTGCCATTTACCGTCAACTTCTCGGCGACGAACATAGTGACCAGTAGCAATGTAGTCAGCGCCAAGGTCTTCTGCTGCAAATTCAAGAAACGCTTTAAACTTAATTTCTTTGTTGCACATAATATCTGGGTTTGGCGTACGGCCCGCTTTGTATTCCTCTAAGAAATACTCAAACACGTTATCCCAGTATTCTGCTGCAAAGTTAATGGTGTGCAGTTCAATGCCAAGTTTGTCAGCAACCGCTTGTGCATCTTTTAAATCTTCCGCTGCGGCACAGTATTCATCGTTGTCGTCTTCTTCCCAGTTTTTCATGAAAAGACCTTCAACCTGATAACCTTGTTGTTGGAGTAGGTAGGCTGAAACAGACGAATCGACACCGCCGGACATTCCGACGATCACTTTTTTGCTGGCGTTAGATTCAATATCACTCACTATGGATTGCACACTCATTTGATTAATAAAAAAGAAACCGTATTTGCTAAATCAGTCACCAATTAACATGTTGATAAATATGCTAAGGCGCTCACCCACTCAGTGGGCTATACCACTAATCAGCCACTTACAAATCGGCCCGTTTTCGAGGTCGCGGATTTTATCAGATTCCGATAGCTAATTCACATTTAATCCTTATCTGATTAAGTAATTAAATATGTGCCAAGCGGCCGTTGTCCTTTGCTGTAAAAAATTGTCTATATGCAAAGATGAACAGCAACCTTTAACAGCGCTAAAAATCCGTAACGTTTCGGTGCCTCTTTTAGTGTGGTCAAGGAAGGTGATTTCAAGTATTAGAAATTGAATTGCCTTTAAAAGTGAACGTAGCTGCCATTATCAATACCATCAATGGTCCAATTACCCACGCGATATCTGATGAGCCGAAGGGTGGGGTAGCCGACGTTCGCTGTCATACGTCGCACTTGTCTGTTTCTGCCTTCTGTAATGGTAATTTCTACCCAGCTAGTAGGGATCGACTGTCTAAAGCGTACGGGCGGATTCCGCGGCCACACGCTAGGTGCTTCCATGGCCTTTACTTTAGCGGGGCGAGTCATTCCGTCTTTTAATTCTACGCCGTCACGCAGCGCCTGCATTGCTTTTTCGTCCATAATACCTTCAACTTGCACCCAATAGGTTTTGCTGGTTTTAGCTTTTGGGTTAGCAAGTTTATGCTGAAGCTTTCCGTCATTGGTGAGTACGAGAAGACCTTCCGAATCTCTGTCGAGTCGTCCTGCGGCATACACACCGGGAACATCAATATAGTCCTTTAGGGTTTCTCTACCGTCTGCATCAGTAAATTGAGAAAGAACTTGAAAGGGCTTATTAAAAAGCACCACTTTAGCGTTTGAAGACATATTACTTCCGCTTGTTTAAATTCAAAATTTCGGGGGGGATTTTACGACAAATGACGATGCTTCGCATGGGAAAATCAACCGCAAATAGTGGTTTGCTCAATGAAGTTTGTCGATAAATTCGGTGATCTTATGAGTTAAGACAATGGTATGACTTGTAACTCAAACTTTCGACCCTATACTAATGGTCGCTCCCATTTTTATAAGAGAGTGCATCTGCATAATTATTAGACAGTTTTAGCAGTGATAAGCGGGCTTGCTTATACATCGTATCTCGAAATTGCGTACGACTAGGTAGTCGAGTGCAAAGCCATGAGATGCATATTGCTAACATAGGGAATTGAATAATATGTAGGGAAGAAAACAGCAAGTGACCTAGTGCTTAATAAAAGCAAAAGGTGGAAAACATCAAATACGTTTCGCAATGACTGTGGGCGTGACATGAACATGTTGCGGGTTGTTGCGACCTAATGGACTAAAGACGACAGTACCCTGTCGAGAAAATTGAGGTATATAATGACCAAGTCTAAGATCATCTACACGAAGACTGATGAAGCGCCAATGCTGGCGACTTACTCACTTCTTCCAATCATCCAGAAGTTTGCTGCGGCTGCAGATATCGACGTTGAGCTAAGCGATATTTCACTTGCTGCACGTGTTTTGGCAAATTTCCCTGAGTATCTTTCTGAAGAACAAAGAGTGCCAGACGCGCTAGCTGAACTGGGTGAGATGACCCAAGACCCGAACGCTAACATCATCAAGCTTCCAAACATCAGTGCCTCAATTCCACAGCTTCGTGCAACTATCAAAGAATTAAACGCAAAAGGCTTTAATGTACCAGCGTTCCCTGATTCACCTAAAACAGCTGAAGACGAAGAAATTCGCGAGCGTTACGGTAAAGTATTAGGTAGTGCGGTAAACCCTGTGCTACGTGAAGGTAACTCGGACCGTCGTGCACCGACAGCGGTGAAGAACTATGCCCGTAAGCACCCGCATTCAATGGGTGAGTGGTCTCAAGCTTCTCGTTCGCACGTAGCGCACATGCGCGGTGGCGATTTCTACTCTGGTGAGAAATCAGTGACAGTTGAGAAAGACGGTCACGTTAGCATCGAATTTACGGGTAAAGATGGCAGCAAGAAAACCCTTAAACCGCGTGTAGATTTGCTAGCTGGCGAAGTTATCGACGGCATGTTTATGAGCAAAAAAGCGCTGTGTGAATTCTTCGAAGAGCAAATTGAAGATGCGAAAAACACAGGCATTCTTTTCTCACTACACGTAAAAGCGACCATGATGAAGGTGTCTCACCCAATCGTATTCGGTCACTGTGTAAAAGTATTTTACAAAGATCTATTCAACAAATGGGGTGACCTGTTTGAAGAGCTAGGTGTTAACCCTAACAACGGTCTTGGTAGCGTTTACGACAAAATTGCAAGCCTACCTGAGAGCCAACGCTCTGAAATTCAAAAAGATATCAACGCATGTTATGCCGACCGCCCGCCAATTGCGATGGTTAACTCTGACAAAGGTATCTCGAACCTTCACGTACCTAGTGACGTAATTGTTGATGCCTCTATGCCTGCAATGATCCGTAACTCTGGTCAAATGTGGGGACCAGATGGAAAGGCGCACGACACTAAAGCAGTAATCCCTGAAAGTACTTATGCAACGATTTACCAAGAAGTTATCAACTTCTGTAAAACGCATGGTGCATTCGACCCGACAACGATGGGTACAGTGCCTAACGTTGGTCTAATGGCGCAAAAAGCAGAAGAGTACGGTTCACACGACAAAACGTTTGAACTTGAAGCAGACGGTACTGTGTCGATTATTGACCAAGACGGCAATGTTCTTATCTCTCACGATGTTGAAGAAGGTGATATCTGGCGTATGTGTCAGGTGAAAGACGCACCTATTCAAGATTGGGTTAAGCTAGCAGTAACGCGTTCACGTCAATCTGGTATGCCTGCGGTATTCTGGCTAGATGACGAACGTGCTCACGATGCGCAACTTATCAAGAAAGTTGAAAAGTACCTACAAGACCATGATACCAACGGTCTAGACATTCAAATTATGTCTCCTGTACGCGCTATTCGCTACAGCATGGAACGTGCAATTCGCGGTCTGGATACCATTTCAGTAACGGGTAACGTACTTCGTGATTACCTTACTGATTTGTTCCCAATACTAGAGCTTGGTACCAGTGCTAAAATGCTATCAATTGTTCCGTTGATGGCTGGTGGTGGCCTTTATGAAACGGGCGCGGGCGGTAGTGCACCTAAGCACGTGCAACAGTTCGTTGAAGAAGGTCACTTGCGTTGGGACTCACTCGGTGAATTCCTGGCACTTGCTGTATCGCTAGAAGATGTTGCTATTAAGCACAGCAACACCAAAGCAAAAGTTATTGCTACTGCACTTGATAAAGCAACGGAAAAACTACTAAACAACGGTAAGTCTCCGCTTCGTAAAGCAGGTCAGTTGGACAACCGTGGTAGCCATGTTTACCTAGGTCTATACTGGGCTGAAGAAGTAGCGAACCAAACGGAAGACGCAGAACTAGCTGCGCAATTTAAGCCAGTGTATGAAGAGTTGTCTGCGAAAATTGACGACATCTTGGCTGAGATTGATGCAACGCAAGGTAGCGCGCAAGAAATTGGTGGTTACTACTACCCTGACGAAGATAAGCTTTTCGCAACCATGTCTCCAAGTAAGACATTAAAAGCTATCTTAGGCGCATAGTATTTTGTGTATATGCGTTAGGCTTATAGGTCTAGCGCATAGAATAGTATTCTCAAATCTGAGAAGCTATTTCAAAACAACGTTTAAAAGCCCTCTCTTCAAACGAGAGGGCTTTTTTTATGTAGAACCACTATACCTGCGCTAACACGCAGCGATTACGAACATTTTATACCAATCCGCATAGATAATTGCCCTCTCAGAAGGCGTTTTAACTCTCGCTGAGTGGGTAATTATTTATGCGGACTGGTATTAAGCCTAGCTGAGTAGGCAATGGTCTACGCGGACTGGTATAAGGGGTAATAAGGGGTAGGGCGATATACCTTATGTTTTGGAAACGAATGTATAAGCGGGAGATAAAAGGAACAGGAAACAAGCTCGTTGATTGTCTAATTTGAACTATTACGCAACTTTAATACACGACGTTAAGATAACGTAATGCTTATTTTTGTGGGGAAAATTAAAACGCACTTATCCGCACAGGCGCTTTACTGCACCTACACATTTTGAATGGCAAGAAAAGCAAAAGCCCGACGTAAAAGGTCAGGCTTTAAAAATTCTTTTCTTAACGCTCTGGTTCTTCTTTGAAGCCAATGTTCTCAGCGTGAAGACCTTTAGGCCCTTGCTGAACTTCGAACGTTACTTCTTGACCCGCTTTTAGCGAACGGTAGCCTTCCATTTGAATCGTAGAGTAATGCGCGAAAATATCTTCGCCGCCGTCCTCAGGAACGATAAATCCAAAACCCTTTGCGTTGTTAAACCATTTAACTTTGCCAACCGCCATACTTCGACTTCCTCTTAATCCTTGAACTCACGAGTATATGCCCCCATTATAGATCCGGAGACACGGTGGAAAGAGTATTGATTGTAGCTGCTACGCAGTAAGTTATGTCGTAGCTAACGTGCAATACTCAAAACCACTATACAAAATGTAGATTTTTTAACCATATTATGTCAAGGGCAAATGTGAATAAATTTATCCAAAAGTTTGTACACATATGTGCCATTAAACCACTATTATTAAGTTATGAGTAAAGACAACGCTATTAGTATCGAAAAGGAAAAACAGAAAGACGCGCAGCGACAGAAGCCGCAGCCGCCTCCCATGTATAAAGTGTTGTTGAACAATGACGACTATACACCGATGGATTTTGTCATTGAGGTACTCATGCAGTTTTTCAATATGGACGCTGAGAAAGCCAACCAACTTATGCTGACCGTTCATTATCAAGGAAAAGCCGTGTGTGGCATTTTTACTGCTGAGATAGCAGAGACAAAAGTGATGCAGGTTAATCAGTACGCACGCAAACATCAGCACCCGTTGATGTGCACGATGGAGCAGGCATAAGGTTTTTTGTAGAGGGCGAGCAATATGTTAAATAAAGAATTAGAACAAACGTTAAATAACGCGTTTGTATTTGCCAGAGAGCATCGTCATGAGTTTATGACGGTTGAGCACTTGTTGTTGGCATTGCTTGATAACTCAGCTGCTCGCGATGCGCTCAAAGCATGTGGTGCCGATATTGAGGCAATTAAAAGCGAACTGTTAGCTTTTGTTAAAGATACTACGCCTCTCATTTTAGATGACCAGTTAAACGAACGCGAAACTCAGCCCACGCTCGGTTTCCAGCGCGTGCTGCAGCGTGCGGTATTCCACGTTCAGTCGTCTGGTAAGGACGAAGTCACTGGCGCCAACGTACTTGTTGCTATATTCAGCGAGCAAGAGTCTCAGGCCGTTTATATTCTCAAGAAGGCGGATGTAACGCGCTTGGATGTGGTGAACTTCATTAGCCATGGCGTAAGCAAAGCGGATGATGATGAGCCTGTAAACCCTGAAGCGTCGGAAGAGGCTGAAGCAGGCGAAGAAGGTGGCTCAGCATTAAGCAAATACGCAACTGATCTAAATCGTCATGCGAAAGACGGCAAAATAGACCCGTTGATTGGCCGCGATTCGGAAGTAGAGCGCACTATTCAAATCCTGTGTCGTCGTCGCAAAAACAACCCTCTGCTAGTAGGTGAAGCGGGCGTAGGTAAAACGGCGATCGCAGAAGGTCTTGCATACAGAATCGTTAACGAAGACGTGCCTGATGTTATTGCTGAAAGTACCGTTTATTCACTGGATTTAGGTGGCCTTCTTGCTGGTACCAAATACCGTGGTGACTTTGAGAAGCGTTTGAAAGCAATTCTGAAAGAGCTTGGCAAAGACAAGAACGCCATTTTGTTTATTGATGAAATCCATACCATTATTGGTGCTGGCGCTGCGTCGGGCGGTGTAATGGATGCGTCAAATTTACTTAAGCCTAAGCTATCAAGCGGTGAACTACGCTGTATCGGCTCAACTACATATCAAGAATATCAAGGTATTTTTGAGAAAGACCGCGCCCTTGCACGTCGTTTCCAGAAAGTTGACGTTACTGAGCCTAGCGTCAGCGATACCACAAAGATATTGCTTGGCCTTAAGAGTCGCTACGAAGAGCACCACAATGTGCGTTTCACTCAAAAGGCGATTCAAGCTGCGGCGGAATTGTCGGCTAAATACATCAACGAGCGTCATCTTCCAGATAAAGCCATTGATGTAATGGATGAGGCAGGCGCAAGCCAGCGCTTGTTGCCGCCTTCTAAGCGCAAAAAAACGATAGGTGTGGGCGACATTGAGCAAATCATTGCAAAAATGGCGCGTATCCCTGAGAAGTCTGTATCAGCTTCTGACAAAGAGGTGCTTAAGAACCTTGGCCGCAACCTTAAAATGGTTGTGTTTGGTCAGGATAAGGCTATAGAGACGCTTAATGACGCTATATTGCTATCACGTTCTGGACTTGGAGCTGAAGCAAAACCAATTGGTAGCTTCTTATTTGCCGGTCCAACTGGTGTTGGTAAAACAGAAGTAACCCAACAGCTGGCTAAAATCATGGGTGTTGAGCTTGTACGTTTTGATATGTCTGAGTACATGGAACGTCATGCTGTTAGCCGCCTCATTGGTGCGCCTCCTGGTTACGTTGGTTTTGACCAAGGCGGTCTGTTAACAGATGCGGTAATCAAAAACCCGTACTCAGTAGTGCTGTTAGATGAAATTGAGAAAGCGCATAGCGATATCTACAATATTCTTCTTCAGGTTATGGACCACGGTACGCTGACTGATAACAATGGACGTAAGGTTGACTTTAGAAACGTAGTGTTAGTGATGACCACTAACGCAGGTGTTCAAGAAACGGTACGTAAATCTATTGGCTTTAAGCAGCAAGATCATAGTCACGATGCGATGTCTGAAATCAATAAGGTGTTTACACCTGAATTCAGAAACCGCCTGGACGGTATTATTTGGTTTAATCATCTTGATCCAGAAATCATCTTGCAGGTGGTAGACAAGTTCATTATTGAGCTTCAGGCACAGCTTGACGTTAAAGGCGTGTCGCTAGAGGTCACCAGTGCAGCCCGCGCTTACATGGCTGAGAAAGGCTATGATAAGGCAATGGGAGCACGTCCTATGGCGCGCGTCATTAAAGATGACCTGAAGAAAGAGTTAGCGAACGAGCTATTGTTTGGCGAGTTATCTAAAGGCGGAAACGTTAAAGTAGACTGCGTTGATGACAAACTTACCTTTGAGTACACAGGTGTAGGTGCAACGTCTGAAGAAGCAGAGCCAACCTAATGTAATAAAGCAGGTAGCGCTAGGTAGAAAGACTAATGTCGTCTATCAAGCGCTATATCTTCTTTAGTAATTTTGGATCTAAGCGATAGCGCTTCGAGGATGAAATAGGTAAAACCCAGATACGAAAAAGCCCGATCCTAATCGGGCTTTTTTTATGCGTTACCGCTTAAATGGCTCATTATCTTGCGCGATAAACGATACGACCTTTGGTCAAATCGTAAGGAGTCATCTCAACGGTGACCTTATCGCCAGTAAGAATACGGATATAGTTCTTACGCATTTTACCAGAGATGTGTGCAGTCACTACGTGACCGTTTTCTAGTTCAACGCGGAACATAGTGTTAGGTAGCGTGTCTAACACAGTACCTTCCATTTCAATACAATCTTCTTTTGCCATGTAAAGCAGTTACCTCAGTAATTCAAAATTTTTGCCGCGCAGACCTTACCCAATCTTGGGTTCGGTGTAAAGCAATTAAGTGGGTATTTTACTATTTTTGCTAAATAGATGCCATTCATTGTCACTAAACTGCTCAAATGGCAAAAATTTGTGCTTATAAGACATTTTTTGACAACCCTCTACGTAATAGCCCAAATAAACATAGTGGTGGCCTAAACGCCTTGCTTCCTCAATTTGCATGAGTATCATCCATGTACCTAAAGACGCAGAGCTATAGTCAGGGTCGAAAAACGTGTAGAGCGCAGAGAGGGCACCCATATGTTCGTTAGCATCGACGACGTCAGTGACAGCCACTGCAATGAGCTTGTCGCCATCATAGGCCTCTAGGTAATGGGTTGTCATCCAATCACACAAAACGAAATTGTCGAACTGGGTTCGTGACGGCGGATACATACTACCGTCGGCATGTCGCTCTGTAATGTAGCGTTCATACAACGGGTAGTATGTGCTTTTAGTTTCACTAACTAGCTGAACGCGAAACCCTTGGTTGGCCTTTAACAGCCTTTTTTGACTGCGAGAGGGGGTATAAGCATTCACCGGAATTCGCACCGACTTACACGCCTTGCAGGCTGGGCAGTGTGGACGGTAAATTTGTTCACCGCTTCGTCGAAATCCCACTTGAATAAGTTGCGAGTATCGCCACGCCTGAAAATCATTGTTTTCGGCGTATACTAATAATTGCTCTTGCTCATCGGGCAAATAGCTACATGAAAATGATTGGGTTATACCAAACTTCACGGAGTAATCACTCTTGGCTTCCAACGATTAAGGTAGTCTTCTGACAGCCTACCGTCTTCAGTTAAAGTGTGGTTGTTGTTTTCCAGTTTTTCAATAAAGTTTTCACGGGATAACACATTCGCACCAAGGGATGCCAAATGATCGGTAGGAAGCTGGCAATCAATAAAGGCCATATCGTGAGACTTCATGTGCTCAACCAACGCCATCATAGCAAGTTTTGACGTATTACTTTCCCGGTGAAACATCGATTCACCGCAATATACCTTGCCAATTCCAACGCCATATAGTCCACCCACCAATGTTTCGCCGTCCCAAACTTCCACAGAGTGTGCTAAACCCAAACCATTGAGCTGCCGGTAAGCCCCAATCATGTCATCGGTAATCCATGTTTCGCTATTGAGTTCACCTGTGTTTGGATTTTTACGAGGGGTTGATGAACAGGCTTCAATTACTCGGTCGAACGCGTAATTTAACGTTACCGTGTATGTTTGTTTTCGAGCAAGCTTCTTAAGGCTTTTCGATGCGACAAAATTGTCGAGTTCAATAATGGCTCTGGGGTCGGGTGACCACCACAACAGCGGTTCGTCATCACTGAACCAAGGGAAAATGCCCTGCGAGTAGGCAGAAAATAAACGTGCAGGGCTGAGGTCGCCACCAAATGCTAGCAGGCCGTTAGGTTCGTCTAATGCAGTGTCGACTGGAGGGAAGGGCGCGCCTTCTTCGATGTAATGTAACGCTATCATAATCGGGCCAGAAAAAAGCCCCACTGAACAGCAGGGCTTGGGAAACAGTATTAACCTTGTTCAGGCATCGTACCGTCTAAGTATTTTTCAGCATCTAGCGCCGCCATACATCCTGTACCTGCTGATGTAATGGCCTGACGATAAATATGATCGCTCACGTCACCTGCAGCAAACACACCTTCAACGCTTGTTTGCGTCGCATTGCCGTTTGTACCGCTGTTTACAACGATATAGCCATCTTTCATTTCAAGCTGCCCATCAAAGATATCAGTATTCGGTTTGTGACCGATAGCAACGAATAGACCCATAACATCAAGCTCTTCAGTGGCATCACTGTTCGTATCTTTAATACGGACTTTGGTTACACCCATTTCGTCACCGAGCACTTCATCTAGCGTACGGTTTAAGTGTAATACCACGTTACCGTTTTCTGCTTTATCACGAAGGCGTTGCTCAAGAATTTTTTCACTTCTAAAGCTATCTCTTCTGTGAATAACATGTACTTCTGATGCAATGTTTGAAAGGTAAAGCGCCTCTTCAACAGCGGTGTTACCACCACCAATTACCGCTACTTTTTGATTGCGGTAGAAGAAACCGTCACAGGTTGCACAAGCAGATACACCTTTACCCATAAACGCTTGCTCTGATTCAAGACCAAGGTATTTAGCCGAAGCACCTGTAGCAATGATTAGTGCGTCACACGTATAAGTACCGCTATCTCCGTAAAGCGTGAAAGGGCGCTTCGAAAAGTCGGTCTTATTGATGTGATCGAAAATAATTTCAGTATCGAACTTTTCAGCATGCTTTTGCATACGAACCATTAGATCAGGACCAGTAAGGCCTTCAGGATCGCCCGGCCAGTTTTCTACTTCTGTCGTGGTAGTAAGCTGTCCGCCTTGTTGAATACCAGTTAACAGTACAGGTTTAAGGTTTGCACGTGCAGCATAAACCGCTGCTGAATAACCTGCAGGGCCTGAACCCAAGATAAGTAGACGGACGTGTCTGCTTTCTGCCATTTTCCTCTCCAAATAATTCACCCAATAGGGTTACTTATAAAATTTCTCTTAGAAAGCTAGGTAGGGGCGAAAATCTGTAAATCAAGCTCAACACCTAGTTACTTTTATTATAGTAATTTGCCAGCGCAACATCTGCAGGTCGTTATTCACTTGCTTTAACAAAAGTAACAACAAAGCCATGCAGCACAATGTTTAGGCTTAAGCTCTATATGATGCCTTTAAGCGAGAAAAATGTCACTTAAAGATAGATTGAACTTATACCTTTTAATTATTAACGTAGGGGGTGTTAGTTACACAACGCCGATCTTCACAGCAGACCATAAGGCAGCCGCCACATCAACGAAACTTAATTAACTACAGTGCAATCGTATTTGATAAGATCGATGTTGATAGTTTATCGCTGTAATTACGTACTGATTTAGAAGAACCAGTTTGTATTAGCCAAAAAGCGGATTACAATTTAGTTATAACTATCGAATAATGACGTGAGTGATATCAGTATTAATGCTGATAGTAAGGTTTATCAAAGAGGTGAGGCATGTCTCAATCAATAATGACAATGTTGAAAAACGGTCAGCAGTACATGAAGACATGGCCTGTGAGAAAAGAACTCTATGCCTTTTTTCCAGAGTGCCGCGTTGTCGCTGCGACTAAGTTTGCGATTAAAACTATGCCACCAGTCGCGATGGTGTCATGCGCGTTACTTTATCAGAACCTAGGTGCTGATTATTTGCCTCAAACCATCACAATAGGTGCTTTTTTCTTAAGCTTACCTATGCAAGGTTTACTTTGGTTAGGCCATCGTTCTGATCAATACTTACCGCCCCAGCTGAAAAGCTGGTATCAAGAAATCCACTCTAAAATGCGTTCGCAAGGAGTGGCTATAACCAATGCTAAGTCAAAGCCCAAGTACAAAGAGCTAGCCCAACTGCTTAAAACAGCCTTCAACGACCTAGACAATGCGTTTACGAAGCACTGGTTTAACTAAAAGATAGCGACGCATCCTAAGTCAGCCCTTTGCTTACCACTGTTTTTGGCGAAACGCTTAGGACGTTCTAAGCAGGGCCTGACATTTTCTACATTTGTATTGTGCCCCTTTTAAAATATTATTGTGTCTGCGTGTACTTAGCGCATAAGTGTCACAGTCACACACATAATCAAAAGTGCGGGCTACCCGTTTCACGTCAAATTGATGGGTAGCATTAGGCGTGCAGTTAAATACGCTGCGCATTATCGACTGCCATTCTTTGCCGTGGGGCTGAACTCTGCCAAACAAAACCCATGCCAACAAATGGCTGACTTCGTGTGGTACCACGTCACTTAAAAAGGCATCGATATTATCTTTAAACAGAAGTGGGTGAAAATTCACGCGGTTTTGCTGTAAAAACGCTGTGCCCGCATTTTTCCCCGACCGTCTAAAAGTGATGGTAGGGCGCTTGAACGTTTGCTTGAAGTATTGCTCTGCTTGCTCATAGCAATAAAAAACAGCGTCGGTAATAACGCGACGCTGTTCTTGAGTTAAGTCATTTGAAGCGATGTTGCTGCCTCTGTCTTTTTACTGTTTCTACTTATTTGCTGCGCGTATTATTTAACGTCACAAGGTAAACATAGCACGTAGGTACCCTTAGGGTCGTTTAGTTGGTTTACTAAACTGAACTCTTTAAGTACGCGCTTAAATTCATTTACCAGTGCAGAGTCGGCATGGGCAAATTGCCATTTGCCCACAAACGTCATTGCCTGGCCAAAGAATTCCTTCCAGAAAATTTCCTGGGCACTCAGCGTACGTTGTACGTAGAACGTATCATAATTTTCTAGCTCGGCGAGCTCGGCCGCAGCAACTACAGCATCGTCAACCGTACCAAGCTGGTCTACCAAGCCAAGTTCAATTGCATCTTCGCCAATCCACACGCGTCCTTGGGCAACACTATCCACTTCTTCTACCGACATACCACGAGCATTTGAAACCAACGACAAGAAGTTTCCGTAAGTGTTTTCAACGTTGCGCTGAAGAATCTGACCGAATTCTGGTGCTAGTGGACGCACAGTAGAGAAGCCTGCAAGCTCTGTAGAGCCCACACCGTCACTGTGAATACCTAAATAATCCAGTGAATTCTCGTAGGTCATAAACATACCAAACACGCCAATCGAGCCTGTAATTGTGCTAGGGCTTGCAATTATTCTATCGGTACTTGCTGCAATCCAATAACCGCCTGAAGCTGCATAGGTGCTCATAGAAGCAATAACGGGCTTACCTGCTTGTTGTAGCTGCAACACTTCCTGACGGATAATTTCAGAGGCAAATGCGCTGCCACCAGGAGAATCAATCTGAAGAACCACTGCTTTTACGTTGTCATCAAGACGAGCCTTACGCAGAAGACGCGCAGTGCTGTCGCCACCTATAGTACCGGCTTTTTGATTACCGTCTAAGATGGTGCCCTTGGCAACTACAATCGCCACTTTATCCATATCTGACTCGATAACCGGCATAGGCGGGTTAACAACTTTAAGATAGGTATTGAACGAAGTGAGGTTAACGCCGTGATTGTTTTCATCTTCACCGACTAACTCAGTAAGCTCCAATCTTACTTCTTCGCGGGTCTTCAATGCGTCTACCCAATTATTCTCAAGCGCATACTGTGCGAAATCGCCGCCTGCCGCTTCAAACTTTGCTAATAAACCTTCAAGGGTCTCGTCAAAGTTTGCTTCATCGATACCGCGAGCTGCTGCTACATCCGCTTTGTATTGTGCCCAGTAACCATCTAACCACTGTTTCTCCGCTTCTTTTGCTTCTTCAGACATATCATTTCGCATGATAGGCTCAACAGCAGATTTATAAGTACCAACCCGGAAGATATGCGTGGTTACTTTTAACTTTTCTAGCATGTCTTTGAAGTACATGCCATAACGGCCGTAGCCTTCAAACATTAACCCGCCCATTGGGTTCAGATAGATGCTATCAGCGTGTGCTGCCAAGTAATATTGGTCTTGGGAAAAGTAATCGCCAATGGCATAAACGGGCTTTTCAGACTCTTTAAATGCGTCAATAGCATTAGCTACGGTGCGCAACTTGTCTAAACCACCGCCGGTAAGACCTTGAAGGTCAAGAACCAAAGCTTTAATACGGCGATCCTTTTGCGCATTTTCAAGCACTTTCACTACATCGCGTACCAGTACTTCTGGGTTTTCAGGTTCACTGCCTAGCGATTCTTGTAAGAACTGTTCGAAAGGATCAATGCTTTCTTTTTCTATAACTAGCTTGCCGTTAAGCGTAAGAAACAAAGCACTGTCTTTGTTTACGGTAAACTGTTCATCGTCCTGACCAGTTATTGCGATTATCAATCCAACAAAAATAACAATGAATATCAAATTAAAGAAAAGTTTGCGGGTGAAGTTAAGCACCGTCCACAAGCCAATAAACAAGGATTTAGTCCAATTTCCTTTGGCTGCCATTTTAATCACTACCTTTTTTTGAATTAACTAACCAGAGCAAGATAGATCAGGCATACCTTACTCACGTACTGCATTCTATTATGTTACCTAAATCGAGTAAGATCGCGAACTTAATTGTAATTTTTTGTGAGTGTCTTTGTTTTCGGCGACTTACGATGACTTTTATTCTGCGTTCTTTTTTTCGTCTTGTTCCAGCCACTTTCGAATGAGGGAGGCAATACGTTTGTGACTATCCTCGCTCATCGTCATAAGAAATTTTCCATTCTTTGCTTTATAGCCGGTTTTTCCATGGCCCTTTTTCATTAGTCGTAAAAACGGTGAGGGCTTATTTTCGCGCGATGAAATTTTTTTCATAAAGTGCCGTTCTTATTTCTTAATCACACAAAGTAGGCAAAACAATGACACACATTTACCAACAAATCGTAGCCCGACTGCAAGTGGCAGATGGCATTCCTTTACTTTTATTACGCTTGTATTTAGCACCAGTGATGATACAGGCTGGCTGGAATAAAGCATCCAGTTTCGACAGTATTGTAGATTGGTTTGGTAACGATGATTATGGGCTTGGTTTACCAATGCCTTTGGTAATGGCGTTCTTAGCTACAGCCGCAGAACTCGTGGGCGGTGTTCTATTGTTATTGGGAGCATTGACGCGCTTGGTGAGTATTCCATTAATGGTAACCATGATAGTCGCTATGGTGAGTGTTCACGCTAAGAATGGATGGCTCGCTATTGCTGATGCGTCTTCATGGCTAGCCGACGGTACAATCTTACTGAATGAAAACATTATGGCTGCGCCAGAAAAGCTTGCGGCAGCTAAATCATTGTTACAAGAGCATGGCCATTATGACTGGCTTACTTCCAGCGGTAACTTTGTGGTACTTAACAACGGCATCGAATTCGCTGCTACCTATTTTATTATGCTTTTAGTTTTGTTTATCTATGGTGGTGGACGCTTCTTTAGTGTCGATTACTATGTGAATAAAGCCATGCGTTCTAAAAGTAATTAGGGACGCTCCATTTGCTGTACAAAAGGCCGGAATTTTCTGGTCTTTTTCGTTTATGAACCGTAGGATCTAGCATTCAGGTTAGGTAAATTATTGTTGTTGGCACGCTTGTCTCGATTGTGAAAATCGAAGCGTGATAATAGCAACGCGAAAAAATAAAGTAGGGACGTAAATGGACGCATTAACATTGTTACTCAACAGAAGTTCTCAGCCTCGATTGGAAGCGCCAGCACCTAGTGGAGATGCCTTAGAGAATATTATGCAGGCTGCACTACGTGCCCCAGACCATGCTTGTCTTACTCCGTGGCGTTTTATCGTGTGCACAGGAAAAGGGCTGGATAAGCTAGGTGCACTCTATGAGCAATCCGCTATTGAAAATGAAAAGTCGCAGAAAGAAATTGAACGTGCCGTGCAGCTTCCTCACCGCGCACCTATGGTTATCGTAGCCATCGCAAAGCATGTGGAACATGAAAAGGTACCGCGTGTTGAGCAGATAGCGTCGGCAAGCTGTGGCGTTATGGCGATGCAAATGGCAGCAGTAGCACAAGGATTTAACGGCATGTGGCGCACCGGTGGCTACGCACACTGTGAGACGGTAAGAAACGGATTAGGTTTAAGTGAAGAAGACGAGCTGGTAGGTTTCTTATATTTAGGAACACCAGCGTTTGAGCCTGCACCTAAACCGCAAAGAAATAGTAACGACTACTTTGAATTCTGGCAGTAGTTGATACCTATTCGAATAAACTGCCGCATTAGATAGCTAGCGGCGGGTAATAAGGGTCTTATTTTTATAAGTAAGCTAAAATAAGACCCTAACATTTAACCTAGAAAGATAGGTCTACATTATAACCAGCGAACTTCCTGATATTAATAACGCGATCGCCATCTAGCATCCAGTATTGCCCTTTGATACCTTGCAATACACCAGTAAATGACGGTGTCTTATCTAAGTTTAAAGATTTTATCTTTACCGGATAATCCTCAACAGGGTAATGAATATCATGGATAGGCGTAGTCACTTCTGATACTGCTTGAAGCCCTTTTTCTTGCTTCAGCGCTTCTAGCTCACTTTCAATTTTACCCATTAATTCGGTTTTGACCTGTTCTAAATCAACCTCGTCAGGTTTGCCCTTTAACATTGTTCGCCAATTGGTTTTATCTGCAATGTGATCTTTGCATAACGTTTCAACCAAACCACTGGTAAGCCTGTCAGGAACTCGCAGCATTACGGTAGCTTGCGTAGCTCCTTGATCCATCCACCGCGTAGACACGCCTTCGGTGACTTGACGAGTGATGCCCACTTTTACCGTACCTGTGTTAGCCAAATAAACAAAATGCTCGCTAAGGCAATGTTCTTCACCCCACTGAGGTTCTCTGCACGTCCCTTCGTGGTAATGGCACTTTTCTGGCTTAATAATGCAGCTATCGCATTGTGCCAGCGATATCAAACACGGGTAGCAGTATCCTTGGTTGAAGCTTTTTTTGGTTTTGCGGTTGCAGTGAACACAGTTGATTTCACCAGAGTAGGTTACCGTTACTTCCTTGCCGATAAGAGAATTGATATCTACCAGCTCATCACCAATTGGAAGCGAGTAGTGCACGGTATTGCTTTCATCGGCGGAGGTACGCATTTTTTTAAGCATACCCGAATATGTTGTTATCACTTGTTGAAACCTTTTTCTTAAAAACTTTATTTGTAACGCTGCTAGTCGCTTAATTCGCCACGCAGGTTTTGCGTTAATAGATGGCTTATTTCCTCAAAAGGAAGCCCTTTACTTAATAAGTAGTGCAGTTTCGCGAGGGCAGCCTCGGGCGTCATATCGCTACCCGATAAAACTCCTACTTCTTGTAGGCCATGGCCAGTGGCATAGCCACCCATGTTTACGCGACCGCGCATACACTGGGTACAATTCAAAACAGGAATTTCTCTGGCTTTTGCGTATTTTAACTGTGCAATAAGCTCAGGGTTCTGAGGTGCATTGCCCACACCATAGCTCAGTAAAATCAGTGCATTCACCGGCTGCTGCAGCGTGTTTTTAATGACCTCTGGCGCAATACCGGGATACAAACTAACCATGCCGATCGGTTGGGCTTTGACGTTCGATACCGTTAAGGTGTTATTTGGTGACTCCGCTAATTCACCGGCTTTCAGACGAATATTAATGCCAGCTTCTAACAGTGGAGGAAAGTTAGGGGAGTCAAAGGCACTGAATCCATCTGCATCTACTTTGCGGCTGCGGTTGCCACGAAGTAGTCTGTTGTTGAAGAACAGTCCGACTTCGGCAATGGGGAAGTTCGCGGCAACATATAACGCGTTTAGAAGGTTGACTTGACCATCTGAGCGAAGCTCTGCCAGTGGAATTTGAGAACCGGTAACAATGACAGGTTTTGACAAATCCTCAAGCATGAAACTCAACGCCGAGGCGGTGTATGCCATGGTGTCTGTACCGTGCAAAATAATGAAGCCATCATACTTGTCGTAGTTGTCGGCGATATCATCGGCAATACGCTGCCAGTCAGACGGATCCATGTCTGATGAATCGATAAGGTTATCGTATTCATGTAGTGTAAAAAGGGGCATTTCAGAACGGTGAAACTCCGGCATCTTTTTCAGTGTGTCTGACAAGAAGCCTGCAGCGGGTACGTAGCCTTGCTTAGACGGCTTCATACCAATAGTTCCACCTGTATAGGCAATATATATATGTTTGCGCATGAAATGACCTTACCCTTAATTTGGGAATACTTTTTAAAAGGGGATAGCGTAATTTGACGGGCATTCTAACAATACCCACGGGTTTGTCACCCTGAAATACGAAGGCACAAAAAAGCGGTGAAGATCACCGCTTTTATTCTGTATCAACTTTTTAGCAACGTTAGGCTGAGCCCTATGCTGAAGTTCGGTACTACTTAACTTCTTTACCCGCTGCTTGTTGGTCTGCATGGTAGCTCGAGCGGACCATAGGGCCACATGCTGCATGCGTGAAGCCAATTTCTTTTGCGTAATCACCAAGGGCGTCGAATTCCTTAGGGTGTACGTAGCGCTTAACTGGGTAGTGGTGACGGCTTGGCTGAAGGTATTGACCCAGCGTAAGCATGTCCACATTGTGAGCGCGCAGATCATCAAGTACGCCTTGAATTTCTTCGTTCTCTTCGCCCATACCCATCATCAGACCAGATTTGGTCATCACGTCAGGGTGTTGCGCTTTAAACTTCTTAAGCAAATCCAACGACCATTGGTAATTCGCGCCAGGGCGACATTCACGGTATAAACGCGGGATCGTCTCTAAGTTGTGGTTGAACACATCAGGCACGCCGTTTTTGAAAATCTCAAGTGCACGATCCATACGTCCACGAAAATCGGGTACTAATACTTCGATTGTCGTTGTTGGACTGTGTTCGCGAATGGCGTTAATACAATCTACGAAATGCTGAGCGCCACCGTCGCGAAGGTCATCGCGGTCAACAGAAGTAATAACCACATAGCGCAAATTCATTTCTGCAATGGTTTTAGCCAGCTTCTCAGGCTCTTCTGCGCTCGGAGGCAGTGGTTTACCGTGGGCTACGTCACAGAAAGGACAACGACGGGTACAAATATCACCAAGAATCATAAAGGTGGCTGTACCGTGGTTGAAACACTCGGCAAGGTTAGGACAACTCGCTTCTTCACACACAGAGTGAAGGTTGTTTTTGCGAAGTGTCTGTTTGATGTGATCAATTTTCTCGGTAGTACGAGGAAGCTTGATTTTAATCCACTCCGGCTTGCGCAGCATTTCTTCCTTTTCAGTAGGAATAATAGTGACGGGAATGTGTTTTACTTTTTCATCATCACGGAGTTTTATCCCCGCTTGAGGTCGTGCATTACTCATCAAAACCTTCTTTGTATGTTGGCTGTGCAATGGAAAGCGCTTCTAGCAACAAATGCGTTAATTCATTACCAGCGGTCTCAAGCGTAGTTGGACCATTGAGGCGCGCGGTATCGATCATTTCCATACCGGCATAACCGCAAGGATTAATACGCTGAAACGGTGATAAGTCCATATTAACATTTAAAGCTAAGCCATGAAACGAGCAGCCATTACGTATTCTTAAACCTAATGAACAAACTTTCTTCTCATCGACGTAAACGCCAGGCGCATCGGGCTTTGGATACGCGGTTACGCCGTATTTTCCAAGTAGTCCGACCACCGCTTCTTCCATAGCAGTGACTAAATGGCGAACACCTAGCTTTCTGCGCTTTATGTTTAGCATCAGATAAATTACTTGTTGGCCTGGACCGTGATAGGTCACTTGGCCACCTCGGTCAACCTGAACAACAGGAATATCACCAGGCATAAGTATATGTTCAGCTTTGCCTGCTTGTCCTTGCGTAAAGACGGCATCGTGTTCAACAAGCCAAATTTCATCTTGGGTGTTTTGGTCTCGCTCATCGGTGAAGCGTTTCATTGCCTCGAAGATAGGCTCATACGGCTGACGCCCTAACTGACGCACTATAACGCCGTTTGCGTCAGACGCTATCGACTGCTCATTCACTTAAAGTACAACCCTAACCAGCTCTAATTTGGCAAGTTCAGTGTAAATGGTTTCCATGTGCTCTTTACTGGTTACACGCACACTGATAGAAACCGAGTGGTAAGTACCTTTACTACTTGGTTTTACGTTAGGCGAGTAATCACCTGGCGCGTGTTGCTGAAGGCAGCTCACTACCTGTTGAGGTAGGTCTTCATGAGCAACGCCCATGACTTTAAACGTTTGGTTTGTTGGAAAATCTAGTAATTCGTCGAAACGGGTATCCATGCGATATCCTTGGTACTTAAAATATCATATAAAAAAACGGCCAGATTGTAACAAATCTGGCCGCTTCACAACTAGCTTTTTAACGTATTCAGTAAAGGTGTTTACTCGTCGTCAAATCCTAGCTGAAGCATAATGTAGTCTTTCATGCGATTAAAGAAGCTGCCTTCTTTTACTTCTTGAAGGGTAACTAGGGGATAACTAGCCACATCTTCACCGTCTAGTTGTAGATAAAGTTTTCCAACAACCTGACCTTTTGCAAGTGGTGCTTCAAGCTTGTCATCAAGTTCGAAGTTAGCTTCTAAATTAGCCGCCTGACCGCGTGGAATAGTAATGGGGGTAGATTGATTAATTCCAAGGTCTACTGTCTCTCTATCACCCATATAGATGCGGTGAGCAACGAAACTATGACCAGCTTGGTATGGCGTAAGTGTCTCGTAAAAACGGAAGCCATATTTAAGTAGCTTTTTGTTTTCAACTTTACGTGCACGTTCGCTATCAGTACCCATAACTACAGAGATTAGACGCATACCGCCTTGCTCTGCAGAAGTGATTAGGCTGTAGCCCGCATCAGACGTGTGGCCAGTTTTAATGCCATCAACGTTTAAGCTTTTGTCCCACAACAGGCTATTGCGGTTGTATTGCTTAATGCCGTTGTAGGTGAATTCCTTCTCGCTGTAAATCTTGTACATTTCTGGCGTTTCTGCGATAAGCGCGCGAGACAGAATCGCCATGTCACGAGGGGTAGTGTAGTGGTCAGGGTCGTGAAGACCGTGAGCATTAACCCAGTGAGAACCACTCATGCCAAGTGATGCCGTGTGTGCATTCATCATGCTGGCAAAAGCAGATTCTGAACCTGCTACGTGTTCTGCCATAGCAACACAGGCGTCGTTACCTGACTGCACAACAATGCCACGTAGTAAGTCACGTACTGAAACTTGTGTACCTACTTCAATAAACATTTTTGACGAGTCAGGGAATTTCTTCGCCCATGCGTTTTCCGAGATAGTCACTTCGTCGTCTAAGCTGATGTTACCGGCCTGTAATTCTTTGCCAATAACATAAATAGTCATTATTTTCGTTAAGCTCGCAGGAGCAAGCTGCATGTCCGCATTTTTAGATGCAATCACATGACCCGTTTCAAAGTCGGTTAGAAGAAAACCTTCTGCGGCAACTGAAGGAGCAGGCGGAGTGACTACGGCAGCATTTGCTGTGTGTAGTAAAGTGCCTATCACCAAAAAGGCAAATGAAAGTAATGACGGTTTAGCGCGTTGAATTATTCTGAGCATGGTTCTAATTTCTTTGACCGTTTTATCCGTGTGAGTTAAAGCTTACCCTATTGTTGCGATGACCGCGAAACGATGACCGCAAAACATGGCTACCCAATTTTAGCTTTTGTCCAGTTCGTAACCGAATTCTGTTGTTTCACCTACTTATTAGCTGAGGTGACGAGAGATCTTAACGAAAGGCTGCTTATAAGACTAGGTTTTATCAAAAAAGTTTACGCGATTGTAGGTATTAGGCGAAGAAACCGTGATATTGCCTGCTGAATGACACAATGCTGCCACAATGTCGTTGTTTTTATGAGCGTGCGACAACACAACTAACTACATGGTCTGCGTAATCGCGTAAGCGTTGGGATAGCCATTTTGCTTTAATTGCTCAAGAACCTCCGCGACAACTGCTTCATCGTGGATAGGGCCTAACTGTAGTTTATAAATGTTATCTGCTACTGGCAGGTGAGCGGGAATTTGATATAACGCCGATAGCACGTTAGAGATAGATTTTGCCTTCTCGGCGTTTGAAAGCGCAGCAACTTGAATATAGATCGCATCACTGACCGCGTTGGTACTTTTCTCACTGCTGCTTGTGTTGGTATCAGCGGTGTTCGAAGAGGGGGCTAATGGCGGGGTGGGTGAAGTTGCTGCCAAGGCCGGTGGGGGTACTACCGCAATACCCAAGTATTCATCGTAAGTAACGGTTGGACTGTTTCCCACCGTCACATTGTTTTGTTCGTCAAAGTGGATAACTTCAAGTTTGACTCGCGCTGTGCCTTTGCTGTGGTAGCCTAGTTTTACTGCGGCTGCATACGACAAATCGATAATTCTATCATCGTGAAAAGGGCCTCGGTCGTTAACGCGGACGATCGCTTGTTTGTTATTTTCTAAGTTAGTAACACGCACGTAAGAGGGCAGTGGCAATGTTTTGTGAGCCGCGCTCATGGCAAACATATTGTAAGTTTCGCCATTTGAGGTTAAGTGACCGTGAAACTTCTGACCATACCAACTGGCATAGCCGACCTCTTCATAGCCTTTACCACTATCCATTGGCGTGTAGTGCTTGCCCAGTACCTTGTAAGGCCTGCTGTTAAACATGCGGTAGGCTTCGTATTTTGGTACAGCATCAAGTGTTTCTGGTTTCTTGGCAACGTGCTTAGGCGCTGAGTCTTGCTTTTGAGTATAGCGACCAGATTGTGTAGGTGCACTTTGGCATCCCACTAATGCCAAAACTATAAAAACAGCTGAGCCATAGCGAAAGAACTGTCCGTTTGCCAGATTTTGGGCAACAAGACCCGCATTAACTAAACCCGCTTTTACAAAATCAAGTACCGAAAAAAGGCGTTGCAACATACAAGTTATCTAGACATTAAACGTTTCTGAGTGGCAATGGCCATAAGAATGCCAAAACCTGCCATTAAAGTCACCATAGATGTTCCTCCAAAGCTCACTAGAGGAAGGGGAACACCCACCACGGGAAGTAATCCGGACACCATGCCCATGTTTACAAATACATAAACAAAAAAGGTAAGGGTAATACTGCCGCCAAGCAATTTTGCATAGGCGTCTTGTGCCCGGCTAGAAATTATAAGGCCGCGCATAATTATAAAAATGTATATTGCCATTAAACACATTACACCGGTAAGACCAAACTCTTCACTGAATACTGAAAAGATAAAGTCGGTGTGACGTTCGGGTAAAAACTCGAGTTGTGATTGCGTGCCTTGCAGCCAGCCTTTGCCGTCTACACCACCGGAACCAATGGCAATTTTAGATTGGATTATGTGGTAGCCAGAACCTAGCGGGTCGCTTTCTGGGTTCAAAAAAGTAAGAACCCGCTGCTTTTGGTAATCCTTCATTAAAAAGAACCACATCACAGGCGCAAACGCGCCAATGAGGCCGCCCACTACTGAAATAAGACGCCAGCTCATACCTGCCAGGAATATGGCAAAGATACCTGAACTGGCGATAAGTAACGAGGTCCCTAAATCAGGCTGCTTTGCAATGAGAATGGTGGGCACGACCACCAAACCAAACCCAACGATAATGTGGGTGGTGCGCGGCGGCATAGTGAATTTACTGATATACCATGCAACCATCATAGGCACGGCAAGCTTCATCAGTTCAGAGGGCTGAAAACGGATAAAGCCCAGGTCTAGCCAGCGCTGTGCGCCTTTGCCCATATCACCAAATAATAAAACGGCAATTAGCATGAGCAGGCCTGCACCATAGGCATAGGTTGAGAAAAACCTAAACACGCCCAAAGGGGCTTGGGCTAATCCGAACATAACGATAAAGCTAAATCCCAGCCTGATAAACTGGCGCTCCATTTGCTCCATATCCTGACCTGACGCCGAGTACAGAGTAAATAGCCCAACACAACTTAGCACGAGTAGCCCGACTAACAGCCAGCCATCGATATGAATGCGCTGAAGAAAACTTACTTTATTAGGGTTTATGGTGGTTCTCTTCACTAGTTTGTCCCTAATTCATTATCAGTGTTTGCCGAGTCAGCTTCGGCAGTTTCAAAAACTCGGTCTCTGAAATAGAAATCCATGATTTGACGGGCGACGGGTGCTGCGTTCTTACTACCACCGCCTACGTTTTCAAGGACGACGGTTACCGATATCTCTGGATCATTGAAAGGGGCAAAGCCAACATACATGGCATTGTCTCGAAGACGCTCATCAATTTTAGTAGCGTCATATTTTTCATTTTGGCCAACGGTAAACAACTGCGCTGTTCCTGTCTTACCCGCAGAGTCGTAAGGGGTATCTGCAAATGCATGACGCGCGCCGCCTTCTTCGCCACTCACAACATCGCGCATGGCGTTTAACACCACATCCAAATTGTTACGGTTCTTAATCTCTATAGGCCGCAGCGACTTAAGCGGGATAAGGTCGACAGAACTATCGGTGTTCATATAACCGCGAATGATTTGTGGAATATAGCGTTCCCCAGCATTGATCAGCGTGTTAACAGATGTATTTAACTGTACCGGCGTGGTGGTCCAATAGCTCTGTCCTATACCAACGGGGATGGTGTCACCAATATACCAAGGTTGATTAAAGCGAGCGCGTTTCCAGCCTCGGCTAGGCATGTTTGCATCTGACTCTTCGTAAAGATCGATACCCGTGAAATCTCCGAATCCGAATTCGTACATAGATTCACTGATTTTATCGATACCCAATTTATACGCTAGCTCGTAATAATAAGTATCGCACGACACTTCTATTGCTTTTGATACGTTAACTTTTCCATGTCCCCATCGACGCCAATCGCGCCACACGTGCGACACATTTGGCAATTGATAGCGACCTGTATCGTTAATGGTGTAGTCTTTGGTGATAATGCCTTCTTCTAGTCCAACAAAACCAAGGTGCGGTTTAATGGTAGAAGCCGGAGGGTATTGTCCTTGTGTCGCCCTGTTAATTAGCGGGCGGTCCGGCGAATTCAGTAGCGCAGAGTAATTCTTGCTGCTGATACCGTGCACGAATAAATTGGGGTCGTAACTAGGGTTAGAGTAAAGTGCCAGTACGCCACCTGTTTTAACATCGGTAACCACTACAGCGCCGCGCATACCTTCTATTATTCGCTGGGCTTCTAACTGAAGCTCTAAATCCAGGTTAAGTACGATGTCTTTGCCCGGTGTTGGCGGCTCAACACTGAGTACACGAATAATTCGGCCTTGATTGTTTACTTCGACCTGCTGATAACCCACTTTTCCATGAAGCAGCTCTTCGTGGTATTTCTCTATACCTAGCTTACCGATATCGTGGGTTGCGGCGTAATTATCTTCTTGGCCTGCTTCAACGAGTTTTTGTAAGTCTCGCTTGTTAATGCGCGCAACATAACCCAGTGCATGGGTAAGCGTTTCTTTATAAGGGTAATGACGAGCTAAACGCGCTTCAATTTGAACACCTGGAAACTTGTGTTTGCTGGCAGAGAACAGCGCAACTTCTTCTTCGCTTAGCTGAGTGCGAAGCGCAACGGGTTTAAATCTTCGCGTTCCTTTAAGCGTAGATTGAAAGCGTTCAATTTCATCGCTGGTGATGCTCATTAATTCGGTCAGATCTGCAAGGGTTTGTTCAATATCATCCACTTGCTCTGGAATAACTTCCAAACTGAAAACCGGACGGTTCTCAGCTAAAAGCACGCCGTTACGGTCATAAATGAGACCGCGGTTAGGCGCTACGGGCAGCACTTTAATTCGGTTACCGTTAGACCGGGTTTGATAATCTTCAAACTGGGTGACCTGCAAAGAATAGAGGTTGTTAAGTACAATGCCCAACATGGCCACAACAATAATAAAAGCAATGGTCGCTCGGCGCGCGAACAAGTTCGCTTCAGCGGAGTGGTCCCGTATTGCTTGACGTTTTCGTTGCATTGACTTCCTTTGCATTAATAAAGCGACCAATTACTCACGGTGATATGGGTGGTTTTGCGTCACCGACCACGCGCGGTATAAGCTTTCTGTAAGAATGATCCTAACAAGTGGATGGGGTAGAGTTAAGGCTGATAAGGACCACTTTTGTTCCGACGCAGCAATACATTCTGGTGCTAGCCCTTCTGGACCACCAATAAGCAGACTTACATCGCGCCCGTCCATTTTCCAATTGTCGAGTTGTTTAGCAAGCGTGGGAGTGTCCCAGGGTTTACCTGTTACTTCTAACGTAACAATGCGATTTCCTTTGGGAATAGCGGCTAGCATTTGCTCGCCTTCTTTTTCCAAAATGCGCTTAATATCCGCGTTTTTGCCTCGCTTTCCGGCGGGTATTTCAGTAAAGGACACTGGCATGTCGCTAGGGAAACGACGAATAAACTCATCCACGCCTGTACTTACCCAGCTTGGCATTTTTGTTCCGACCGCGACGATTTGTATACGCACTTCTTTTACCCTTACCGCAGGAATTAGTATTTCACTTATACAATAAAGGCCATACGCATTTGAGTATGGCCTTTATTGACCGTGTTACTGCATGTTTATAGCAAGCATTTACGCCACTACGACCACAGTTTCTCTAGCTGGTAGAAATCACGGGTTTCATCTTGCATAACGTGCAAAATAACATCACCAAAATCAACCAGAACCCATTCGCCGGTTTCCTTACCTTCCACACTTCCAGGTGCGTGGCCCGCTTTCTTCGCTTCTACCATGACATTTTCTGCAATAGATGAAACGTGGCGCTTTGAGTTACCTGAACAAATGATCATGGTATCTGTAATACTTGATTTGCCGCGAACGTCTAGTTCAATAACATCACGGCCTTTCATATCGTCAATTTTGTCTTTAACAAACTGTTTGAGCTGTTGACTCTCCAAGAGTTTTCCTCACTTACTTAACTTTTATATAACTGATGTTCGTTTATGTAATCTAAAACGCTTTCTTCTAACCATAAGTTAGATAGGTCAGCATTTGAACTGTTTGGCGTACCCGATTTCTCGGACGTGGCAGCACTTGCTAGTACGTCACGAATTTCAGTAGATGAAACACTAAAAAGCGGTGTGTTGGTTAACACTACATGGCCTGCAGGCTTTGCGTGAATAACACTTTTATCGTTAGCCACATGACAATCTAACCAAGCTTGTATTGCGGGAGGAGGCGAAAATTTCTCATCGTCTCTGCGCATAACCACTAAGTGACAATAATCGAGCAGGTGTTCCCACTCGTACCATTTGTCCAGATTATACAGTGAATCTGCGCCAATGAAAAAACAGATTGTGTCATCGCTTTTCTCTTTAAGTGCACGCAGTGTTTTAACTGTATAAGAGGGTGACGGAAGCGCCAGTTCAATTAACTCTGGAATAAGTCTGTCATTGTTTTGGGCGCAAAGTTCAATCATTTTTACCCGGTGGCTTTCTGACACACCTACTGACTTATGCGGAGCTAATTTACAAGGCATGAGATGAACTTGGTTTACGCCAATTTCATCTGCCGCTTTTAGTGCCGCACCAATATGGCCTTTATGCGGCGGATTAAACGTACCACCAAGAATGGCTTTCACCGTTGGATATGCTCGAGAAGCGCCGGAAAGACTCACTTAGACTTGCCCATTATGCCTGTAACAAAGGAATTTCGCGAAGGTCCATACCCATGAACATCATGCACAGGTGACACATTTCGACGTAAGGGCGGGCAATGACATTTTGTTTGAATGCATGATCTGACTGAGTCAACGCTTTTTGGATGTCTTCTAGCTGCGCGACGCTCAGACGATTCAAGGCACTTTGATAAAAACCTTGTCTATTACGCCAAATACCGAATTTTTGCCACTGAATGGGGGCACCGCTTTGCTGCGCTAGTTTTAGTTTCCATAACTGCTCCCACTCTCGAATCAGCGCCCAAATAATGATGTTAGGCTCCAGACCCTCGCTCTCTAATCGGTATAGCATTTTTATGCAGCGGGTACTGTCGCCGCTAAGCATAACGTCAACCAGTTGAAACACGTTGAAACGCGACTGATCGACCATCGCCTTTTCAATTTGTTCGTCTGAAATAGACTGGTGTGGATAGAGTAGGGCGAGCTTATCAATTTCTTGCTTAGCAGCAAGCATGTTGCCTTCGCAGAAATCAGCTATCATCTTAGCACCCGACGCTGATACGGAGAGTTGGTGGGCATTTAACTGCTGGTTTAGCCATGCATTGAGCTGCTTGCCTTCCAACGGGTAACACAATACCGACGCGCCCAAATCATCAAGCACTTTAAACCATTTGCCGCGCTGCACGTCTTTGCCAATTTTGGGGCCGTGAACCAGCAACAAAATATCGGGGTTTAATGACGCCGCGACTTCTTGCAGCATTTTACTGCCTTCAGTGCCCGGTTTTCCCGTAGGTAGCTCTAATTCAATGAACTGTTGGCTTGAGAAAAGCGACATGCTTTGTGTGGCTTCAATCAACTGATTCCAGTTAAAGCCTGTTTCAGCAACTAGTACTGTACGCTCTTCAAAGCCATTGGCTTTTGCTTTAGCGCGTATTTGCTCAATGACATCAAACTTCTGCTGGGGTTCATCTCCAAACACCAGATAGCACGGGCGAAGTGCCTTGGTGATATCTTGGCTAAATTGGTTTGGATAAATCTGCATGAAAAATTCTGATGTTTACAGACTAACGGAAGTTGATGCATTTGGTGCAGCGGCTGCCTGACTGGAAAGGCGTCTGATCATGATATCAGCGGCTTCATCGCGCATTTCACTTAGCATCAATTCAAGTTCGCGAGACTTTGCCAACACTTGGTCAGGGTCGTCTTGATAGTCACGTACTACTTCAAATTGCACCATTACCGCTTCCTTACCAGGAAACTGCACGCGGTAACGCACAACATATATCAGTTCATATTCAGCAACTTGACCCGAAGGATAAACCGACAGCAGCTGACGTTCTAATTTCTCTGGAAGCAAATAGATGTTTACGTTTTGGTTAGAGCGCGATGTTTTATCTACGCTAACACTGGATAAACCGTAAACGTTTAAGCGTTTGTCAAGCGCACGCGCCAAGGGCGCGTGTGCTCGGGCACTTTCAATAGCAACGGTGTTTATGTCGTCAGGTAAGCTAGGGCTACTTCGCAAATGAAAGCCACAGCCAGTAACCAATACGGTTCCCAACACAGCGACTGCGAATTGTAAGTGCTTTTTCATCAGTATCTGACCTAGTTAGCTACAATGTTTACAAGCTTGCCAGGCACAACAATCACTTTACGAATGGTTTTACCTTCGATGAATTGCTGAACGTTAGGCTGTTCTTTCGCAGATGCTTCAATGCTCTCTTTGCTTGCATCAGCAGCAATTGTCATCTTAGCGCGCACCTTACCGTTAACCTGAACGATGATTAGCTTTTCGTCTTCAACCAATGCGGCTTTATCAGCCTGTGGCCATGGCGCTAAATCGATATCTTCACTGTGACCCAACACTTTCCATAGCTCGTGAGCGATGTGCGGCGTAATAGGGTTTAGAAGCAACAAGATAGATTCACAGGCTTCGCGCATAATTGCGATGTCCTGCGCGTTTTCTTGTGGTGCTTTTTGAAGGTGGTTTAACAATTCCATCACCGCTGCAACCGCAGTGTTAAAGGTTTGACGACGGCCTAGGTCATCAGACACCTTTTCAATGGTCTTGTGTACTTCACGGCGAAGTGCCTGTTGGTCTTTCGACAGTGCCTTAACATCAATCGCTTCTGGCGTGCCTTTTTCAACGTGTTCGGTCACTAATTTCCAGATACGACGTAAGAAACGGTTTGCACCTTCAACACCAGAGTCTACCCACTCAAGGGTTTGCTCCGGTGGCGCAGCAAACATGGTAAATAAACGCACCGTATCGGCACCGTACTGATCAATAACTTCCTGAGGGTCGATACCGTTATTCTTCGACTTAGACATTTTCGTCATACCGCCGTGAATAACTTCTTCACCGTCAGCGGTTAGCCATGCTTTAACAATACGGCCTTTATCGTCCTTTTCAGTGCTTACTTCGGTAGGCGAGAACCAGGTTTTCTTACCAGACGCGTCTTCACGATAGTACGAGTCAGCTAATACCATGCCTTGACACAGCAAACGCTTGAACGGCTCATCAGAGTTTACCAAGCCTTCATCGCGTAACAACTTGTGGAAGAAACGCGAGTAAAGTAAGTGCAAGATAGCGTGCTCGATACCACCAATGTACTGATCTACTGGTAACCAGTAGTTAGCTGATGTTGGATCAAGCATGGCGTCGTTGTTAGTAGCACAGGCATAGCGCGCGTAGTACCACGATGACTCCATAAAGGTGTCGAAAGTATCCGTTTCACGTAACGCGGCTTCGCCATTGTATGTGGTTTTTGCCCACTCAGGGTCAGCTTTAATTGGCGAGGTAACGCCATTCATTTCTACGTCTTCAGGCAAAACAACCGGTAGTTGGTCAGCAGGAACCGGAACAGATTCACCGTTTTCCAAATTTAGCATTGGAATAGGTGCGCCCCAGTAGCGCTGACGGCTTACGCCCCAGTCACGAAGACGGTAATTTACTTTGCGCTTTCCACAGCCTTTGCTTTCAAGTTCATCAGCAATACCATTAAATGCGGCATCGAACTCAAGACCGTCGAACTTATATGAATTGATCAAGCTACCTTTTTCAGTAAATGCAGAGGCGGTAAGGTCGCACTTATCTTCATCACCTGCGTTTGGCGCAATGACTTGTTGAATAGGTAGGTTGTATTTAGTCGCAAATTCCCAATCGCGCTGGTCGTGGCCAGGAACAGCCATTACCGCGCCTGAACCGTAGTCCATCAACACGAAGTTAGCGACCCAAATTGGAAGCTTTTCACCGGTTAGTGGGTGAACAACCTCAAAACCCGTGGCGAAACCTTTCTTCTCCATGGTTGCTAATTCAGCTTCAGCAACTTTGGTGTTTTTACATTCGTCGATAAAGGCCGCTAAATCTGGGTTCGATTTTGCTGCGAATTCGGCAAGAGGGTGCTGCGCAGCCACTGCAACGTAAGTAACGCCGTAGAAGGTATCTGGGCGCGTGGTATATACCGTCAAATCGGCAATGTCGTTAACCGCTGACGCTAAATCGAAGGTAATTTCAACACCTTCAGAGCGGCCAATCCAGTTCGCCTGCATTGCGCGTACTTGGTCTGGCCATTCTTCAAGCTGTTCTAAGTCTTGTAAAAGTTCTTCGGCGTAGTCAGTAATTTTAATAAACCACTGAGGGATCTCTTTTTGCTCAACCAGCGCACCAGAGCGCCATCCGCGACCGTCGATTACCTGCTCGTTAGCCAAAACAGTTTGGTCTACAGGGTCCCAGTTCACAGTAGAGTTTTTCTTGTAAACAAGACCTTTTTCGTAAAGGCGTGTGAAGAACCACTGTTCCCAGCGATAGTAATCTGATTTACATGTGGTTACTTCGCGATCCCAGTCGTAACCGAAACCCAACGAGCGAAGTTGGTTTTTCATGTAATCAATATTTGAGTATGTCCATTTCGCAGGTGCAGTGTTGTTGTTAATTGCTGCGTTTTCAGCCGGAAGACCAAAAGCATCCCAGCCCATAGGCTGCAATACATTTTTACCCTGCATGCGCTGGAAACGGCTGATCACGTCACCAATGGTGTAGTTGCGCACGTGACCCATGTGAAGTCGGCCACTAGGGTATGGGAACATAGACAGGCAGTAGAACTTTTCTTTTTCTACGTCGTCATTTGCTTTAAACGATTGGTTTTCTTCCCAGTATTGCTGAACGCGTTGTTCAATGTCTTTCGGATTGTACTGATTATCGGCCATGAAACTTAGGCTTCCGCATTAAAAGTTAAAACGTTTATGGGGCGGCATAAGGCGAGTTTGTAGCAACGCCAACTAACCGCGCGTGGGATTCACCCACTTAACATACATATAGCCCAGTAGAATAACCCAGCGCTAAGCCATGCCTCAATAGCTTAACACCGAACTTGGCAATATTTATTGTTGCTTGCTTGAAAAGTGAGCATTAATGACACAGTTTACGCCGATTGAACACCAGAACTCGCCCCATTTGCTCATCTTACTTTCTCTTGGCGCCATCTTATCTTGTCGATAAACAGGCCTCGGTGTCACATCTAATTATTGTCACTAAACGCGGTTAGCGCATTTAGTTGTTGCGCCTGCACTTTGTCTACTACTCGAACTAAATTGGCGGCGTCTTCGTTAGATGCTTTTTGGCCATTAAAGTGAATATTGCCTGAGGCGTGGTAGGTAAGAGTGACTTTAGTTTTCGGTATGCGACCGTCTTGTGTGTTTGCATCCGATGAAGTGCTCGATGCTATTGTGCTGAATTCCCATGTCAGTGCACCTGACATACCCATCTCTTGAAGCGGGCCTAAGCCACCTGTCATCACCACTTTTTTGTTCGGTTCAACATAGCTTACCTGCATATGCGCTGCACTCGCCGTGTCTGTCGTTTCACAGAAACAGCCACCAGCCTGCTCATCTATGCGCAAAGCACCTTTCCACCATGTGTGGTCTTTCGGCCACCACATATCCACATGTTGAATAAAATGAGAGTACACGACTTCAACTGGCGCATAGCTTTCACTCTCATTGGTAATAGAAAACCCTGAGTTATCTGCATAGTTTACGTTAGCGATACTCATTGAAGAAAATGCCGTACCCAGAAAGATAGCAAGGAAAGAGGAGGTGAGCAGAAGGGGTGAGCGAGTTTTCAATTTTTTTGTCATTGTTATTACCCTGTTTTTGTTCATTGGTTATTGCGCGCGAAACCTGGTCTCGTCGCCAAACGAATTTCGGTTTTTGTGTTTTCTAAGGTAATTGAAAGCAGCTTGCGTTGCTACCTACTTTAAAGCCTTGCCGTTACAGGATTCTTCAGAGCTTTGTCTTGACCACATTGTCCTTACGGCTCTGACCTTGGCGCGCTTCTCTTAACGCTGTGATTTTAATGCCCTGTTCCAAATTATGTGGAAGAAATAAATGCAGCGGTTAAATTGAAGTAAGTTCTTTCGTACTTAACTCCTTTTCGGCTTTAATTAAACGCTACACCCTGTGTCGCAAGGTATCAGTTCTAATGAAGGCCACAAAAAGCTCGTAGTGCTTGCCAATTCCTCTCTAAAATCATGAAGGTGGTTGTTTGTTGTGCAATTAGCGATGCAAAGCTGCCTTATTCAGGATAAGCGTTTGACACTAATGTTAATTAGGGTTTCACTTAAGTAAAGAAACAAAGATAGAACAGACATGTCTGTAGACAGTAAATTATATGCGTTAGATGTAGACGCGCTTTCACCTACCATAAATCGCCGAGCGATAAACAGTGCCTTAAAAGATGATGAAGCGCTAAATGCGACCTTCATTGGGCAAGAGCGTGCGCGTGAAGCACTTACGTTTGGGTTAGGTATTAACACCAAAGGCTATAATCTTTATGTGATGGGTGAGCCCGCTACGGGGCGCTTCACTCTAGTGAAGGATTACATTGAACGCCAAGTTGCCCAGCTACCGGCGCCTGATGATTGTTGTTATATCAACAATTTTGACGAAGAGCGCGAACCTGTTGCGCTAAAATTTCCTCCCGGTGGTGGAAAAGCATTCCACAAGGACATGGCTGCGCTTATTGACGATGTCTTAGACTCACTGCCCATTGCCTTTGATAACCCGGGATATCAGCGCCGTCGCGCGTCAATTTCCAGAGAGTTCGAGCAAAAGTACGATGCGGCTATCGATGCGGTAGAGCGTTACGCACAAGCGAATGATGTTGCGCTGTACGAAGAGGGTGGCTCTATTACGTTTTCACCTATCGTTAACGGCAAGCCAATAAGTGACACAGAGTTTGCGTCATTAACTGACGCACAACGGGAAGGGTTTTATACTCTTATTGACGAACTAGAAAACAGATTAAGCGAAGGCCTGTTAAGCCTGCCTACGTGGAAACGCGAAAACTCTGAGCGTCTTCGTGAGCTTGACAAAAAGACCGCAGAGCAGGGAATTAAGCCGCTGCTAAAAGTGCTTGAGCACAAATACGCGTCTGAGCTAGGGGTAATGAAGTACCTCAAGCAGCTTAAAACTGCATTGGTCAACGCTATCTTAGTCATTCACAGTGAAGAGCAGAAAGAAGAGAAGAGTGATGACTTCGACAAGAAGATATTTTTAGAAGAGCAATTTCTTCCTAACGTTTTGGTGTCGAATAAACTCGATGACGCAGCCCCTGTTATTTATGAGCCGAACCCTACTTATCAAAATTTGTTTGGCAAAATAGAGTACACCAACATTCACGGCAGCGTGTTTACCAACTATCGCATGATTCAGCCCGGTGCGCTCCATCGTGCAAATGGCGGTTATTTGTTGTTGGATGTGGACCAACTTATCGAACAACCTTTTGTGTGGGATACTCTTAAGCTTGCCATCAAGTCGCAGCGCTTGCGCATGGACTTACCCCAGCAAGATGTGGGTATGGTGAACAACATTACGCTCAATCCACAGCCCATCGACTTAAATGTGAAAATCGTTCTGTTAGGCTCGCGTGATTTATACTACACGCTGCAAGATTACGATGACGAGTTTGATGAACTGTTTAGAGTGTTGGTGGATTTTGATTTGGAAATTCCCGTCACCAGACAGGCGCTTTTTGATTTCGTGGGCAAAGTACGCGCGCATCTTATTCAGTTAGGACTTAAAGGCATTACCGCTAACGCGATGTGCAGGCTAGTTGAGTACTCGTTAAGAATGGCTGAACATAAAGAAAAGCTATCTGCGCACTTCGCTGAAGTTATCGAGCTAGTTAATGAAGCCTATTATTTCTGTCAGAAATCTAATGCCGACACACTAGAACTTGATCATTTAAAAACAGCATTAAGTGCCAAGAAGCGTCGCACCGGCCGCGTCAGTCAAACACTATTAAACGATATTAAAGAAGGGCACGTGCTAATTGCCACTGAAGGAAAAGCGGTAGGCAAAGTAAACGGGTTAACGGTATTGGATATTGGTGACACTGCATTTGGTACGCCTGCACGCATTACGTCTACTGTATTTGCCGGCGCAAGTGGTGTAGTTGATATTGAGCGTGAGGTAGAGCTTGGACAGCCTATTCACTCAAAAGGCGTCATGTTGTTAAACGGCTACTTGGGCAACAAGTATGCCCAACATTTCCCGTTAACCCTATCGGCAAATATAGCGCTAGAGCAGTCATACGGACATATTGATGGCGATAGTGCATCCCTTGGTGAACTGGTTGCGCTTATCTCTGCGTTGACTGAAATCCCTTGCTTACAAACCTTGGCTATCACGGGTTCCATAAACCAGTATGGTGAAGTGCAAGCGGTTGGCGGTGTGAACGAAAAGATAGAAGGCTTTTTCGACTTGTGTCAACACCGTGGCCTCACCGGCACGCAAGGCGTGATTATTCCTAAATCAAATGCGATTAATTTGGTATTAGACGCCACTGTTATCGATGCTGTGAAAAAAGGGCTGTTCCATATTTACACTGTAGAGACCGTTGATGACGCGCTATCTATTTTGATGGAACAGGAAGCGGGTAAATTAAGTAGTAAAGGTCGTTACCCCAAAAATTCAATCAATTACCATGCCGTAAACCGTCTATACAATATTGCGCTTATTGTTAATGGGGGCGATGGCGAATAGATAAAAACGAAGCGCGTACTTGCAGTGTCGAGACGCGCTTCTTGATTTTTGCATTAATCTTGGTTGATGCGCTAATAAAGATGCGCTTTTTCAGTAGAACGTGCACACAGCCATTCAATGCTAAACGCAAGTACCAGAGCGCGCTAATCGCGGGTGCTGATGACCAGAGTCTCTGAAATTTTATCTTGGATAGCTTGTCGGTTAGGATCCCAGTAAATTTGCACAAATCCCAACAAGCCAGTTGCTAAACCCGCACCATAACCTCCATAACGACCAAAGCTCTCCCATAGCGACAGTCCAGAACCATCGAGTTTGAGTACTTGTATATTTAGCAGTCGTTTACCTGGAGTTTTTCCGTTAAACCAAGCGGTAAACACGCTGTAATAAAGCGCGGCCCAACCAAAGCCTAAGCCAAGCTCAGTAATTAACCCTTTGATCCACGCGACAATGCTGTATGTGTTTGCTGAGGGCTCTGAAGTTGCGTCATCGAAATCTGCTAGGTCACTTTCAATATCTTCAGCTTCCTGTAGGCCATTTTCATGCACACCTTTATTTTGAGCTTGCTCATTTACTCCAATATCATCATTCGCACCATTTTTCTCACCTGGGCGATTAGGCGAGTCGATCACGTTGCTGACAGTTGCATCGTCACGAAAGTAATTAGCCTCATTGGCAGCATCTAACGTAAGCAACACTGTCCAAAAGAGCATGAACGCTCCACCTATTCGAAGAAATGAACGCGTAGTTTTTTTATGGCTTTGATTGGCCACGTTGCGGCTAGCTTTATAAAACGTCACTGTAGCAATAATCGCCAAAAACAGTGCATCCAGTGAGCTCAAAATGGCGACAAATAGTAGGTCAATACACTGAGCCAACCCTCGTTGAAAAGGTGTAGCCAGACGCTTGCCCAACAGCGAGCTAGCCACGCCAAACGCATAGGGCGTGACTATATCCTTTGTTTCAACGGTTTCTAATTTATCTGCGGTATTATTTTCGACATCACTACTAATAGGTGGCGTATCAATATGTTGATGAGGGTGAGACATTTGCCGTCCACTGTGCTTAACCTAATTCCATAACACTACTTTACACAGTAAGGCGTATTATTTTAACTCTTTTATCTGAAGGGTAAGCACCTCACAAATACGCATGCAAGATACATTGTAATCTCTTCAATAGTCGGAATATTTTTCTTTTTAGCAAATAGATAGATTAGGTGTACTTCACTTAAGCTATTGATTTATATGCGCGGCATTGGGTTTGCATCAGAGTTTATCGAATGGATAACAATGATGCCTTTAAGGAGGTTACGATGTTTAACTCAAAACAAACGATTACAGCAACACTGGTTTCAGTCACAATGATGGGGTCATCTGCAATGGCACAAGCTAACGTTGACGAGATGAAAACTGCGCAAATGCAAGCAGCTTCAGCGTCAGTGCAACCTGAGTCCAGGACATCTGAGTCTGGTGATACGTGGATTACGTTGACCGGTGAGGTGTCTGCTGTAGATTCAAAATTCTTTACGTTAGATTACGGTGACGGGAATATCTTTGTTGAGTTAAGAGACACCGACCTTGACAGTAATGCCTATGCAAAAATGAAAGGCGAAGAAGTCATGGTAACGGCGCGTCTTGATGATGGCATGTTTTCAAGCGAAAGGTTAGTTGCTCAGAGTGTGATTGTTGATGGTATGGATACTGTTTACTTAGCTGAGTCGGTTAATCAGGCTTCGGCAGATCTTTATTTAAGTACAGCAAGTAACATTGAGTTTGACGATGAAGAAATGGTGCTTGTAGGTACCGTTAAATCAATTGGCAAAGAAGCGTTACAAATTGACGTGGGCGATACCACCCTCACGGTAGAGCTTGATGAGTTAGAGGACGCACCTGTGGATGCGGATGGTTACCTAACGCTAATGAAAGGCGAGCGCGTGCGCATTACCGGCGAACTAGAAGACGATTTCTTTAATCGTTTCACGGTAGAAGCTGATACGCTAATCAAAATGAAAAGTTAACTATTGCTGATAGATAACGCATTAAAAAACCGCCGAAGGCGGTTTTTTTTGATTAAATTATTAATGTGCTTATTCACTACTTTGGAGGCATGCGCAGCCCGCCGTCTAAGCGGATTGTCTCACCATTTAGGTAGCTATTGTTCGCCATATGGATAACTAACTTAGCAAATTCTTCTGGTAGCCCAAGGCGCTTAGGAAACTGAACGTTAGCAGAAAGGGCGTCTTGCACTTTTTCTGGCATAGCAAGTAGCATTGGCGTGCCCATTACACCCGGCGCAATGGTGTTAACACGAATACCCAACGGGGCTAAGTCTCGAGCCATTGGAAGGGTTAAGCCGATAATACCACCTTTACTCGCGGCATAAGCGGTTTGCCCTATTTGACCTTCGTAACCAGCAACTGAAGCAGTGTTTACGATAAGACCGCGTTCGCCTTCCCCGTTAATTGGCGATTGCTTTGCCATCGTCGCTGCAACTAAGCGAGAAACATTAAAGCTTCCTACTAAGTTAATATCGATAGTTTTCTGGAAGTCACCCAACGGCGCCGGATTGCCTTCTTTGTCAAGCAGTCGCTTAGCTGGGGCGATGCCTGCACAGTTAACCACTAAAGAAATGGCGCCAAACCTTTCGGTTGTCGCGTCTATAGCCGCTTGAACAGAAGTTTCATCGCGTACATCGACTTTGGTGAAAAGTGTGTTGTTATTGCCTAATTCTTCTACGCGCTGTGCGCCAAGCTCTTCATTTAAGTCGAAAAGGCTGACGTTAGCACCTGCATCTCGAAGTGCGATAGCAGTGGCGTGACCAAGTCCGGAGCAACCGCCAGTAACAATGGCAGTAAGATTATTTAGCGTCATAGATTTCCCTTAAACCCTAGTTTTTCACTATTATTAACGTGATGTTAACGGGAAGTAAGAAGAAAAACTACGGTGCCGAAGGGGATCGGCACCTTATATTCAGCTATTTTGGCAACTGAATTTTACAGTCTTCGCTTTGACGGTAGATAATTAGCGTGTGGCCAATTACCTGTAGCTTAACTGAGTTTGTTTCACGAACAATGGCATCCATGATTAGCGCTTTTTCTTCGCGATCGTCTGTTGGCACCTTAACTTTAATTAATTCGTGATGGCTAAGGGCGTTGTCAATTTCGGCAACCACACCTTCTGTCAGGCCGTTCCCACCTAGCTGCACAACAGGTTTTAAAGGGTGTGCAAGGCCTTTTAGGAATTGTTTCTGTTTATTTGAAAGTTTCATGAAGTAATATTTCTTACAATTAATCTGTTAGTTTATGCTTGAAATAACGTATTCTAACGCCATCTTCTCTACAATCCTAATGACATTGTATTGGAATGACAAAAAAGAAACACTCCGCCAGCAGTAAACGCTGGCTACAAGAACACGTTAACGACCATTATGTGCAAAAAGCAAATAAGGAAGGTTGGCGCTCGCGAGCTATCTATAAACTGGAAGAAATTCAGAAAAAAGATAAGCTTATTAAACCGGGAATGACACTTGTAGACCTTGGTGCTGCACCGGGGGGCTGGTCACAGCTAGCCGCACAGCTCGTTGGCGACAATGGTCAAGTTATCGCGTGCGATATTTTGCCCATGGACCCAATCGTGGGCGTAGACTTTTTACAAGGTGATTTCAGAGAGGACGCTGTTCTCGACGCACTATTGAACAGAATCGGTGGGAACACCGTAGATATTGTGTTGTCTGATATGGCACCGAACCTTGCAGGTAACGCGTCGGTTGACCAATCTCGCTCTATGTACCTTTGCGAACTAGCGCTTGATATGTGTCACCAAGTGTTAAAGCCTGGTGGTTCGTTTGTCATAAAGGTGTTCCAAGGTGAGGGGTTTGTTGAGTTCATGAACGCACTTAAACAATCTTTCACAACCATAAAGACGCGTAAGCCTGACTCGTCCAGATCACGTTCGCGAGAGGTGTATTTGGTGGCTTGTGGGTATAAAGTGTAGTACGCTTTGAGATAAGCGGTTTTCGTTGCGAGTTGTGTCGTTTATTCAATAAACAACTTGTTGAATATACAAGCAATTCGGGTTTATAGAGGTTAGTAGCATTGAGCGATATGGCAAAAAATTTAATCTTATGGTTAGTCATCGCCGTTGTTTTAATGTCGGTTTTCCAGAGCTTTTCACCGAGTGAATCGTCTCGTTCGCAAACTGACTACACAACGTTTTTGAGAGAAGCAGAACAGGGAAATATTCGAGAAGTTCGCATCAATAATAGTGGCGAAATTCGAGGTACTAAGCGTTCAGGCGAAACTTTCCAAACATTCGTACCTTACTTCGATGACAAGTTAGTATCTGACTTGGTTAAGAACGACGTAAGAGTGTACGGTGAACCACCAGAAGAGCAGTCTCTTCTGACGTCTATTTTCATCTCATGGTTCCCCATGTTACTGCTTATTGGTGTATGGATTTTCTTCATGCGTCAAATGCAGGGTGGCGGCGGCCGTGGCGCTATGTCATTCGGTAAAAGCAAAGCTCGCTTGCTTGGTGAAGACCAAATCAAGACAACATTTGCTGACGTAGCAGGCTGTGACGAAGCGAAAGAAGATGTATCTGAATTGGTAGACTTCCTACGCGACCCGTCTAAGTTCCAAAAGCTAGGTGGTAAAATTCCGAAGGGCGTACTTATGGTAGGTCCTCCTGGTACAGGTAAAACGTTGCTTGCAAAAGCCATTGCCGGTGAAGCGAAAGTACCATTCTTTACTATCTCTGGTTCTGATTTCGTTGAAATGTTCGTGGGTGTAGGTGCATCTCGTGTGCGTGACATGTTTGAGCAAGCGAAAAAAGCGGCGCCTTGTATCATCTTTATCGATGAAATTGATGCGGTAGGCCGTCAACGTGGTGCTGGTCTAGGTGGTGGTCACGACGAACGTGAGCAAACCCTTAACCAGATGCTTGTTGAAATGGACGGCTTTGAAGGTCATGAAGGTATTATCGTTATTGCGGCAACTAACCGTCCTGACGTACTAGACCCTGCGCTTCTTCGTCCAGGTCGTTTTGACCGTCAAGTAGTGGTTGGTCTTCCTGACATCCGCGGCCGTGAACAAATTCTTAAAGTTCATATTCGCAAAGTGCCAGTGGCTGATAACGTAGAACCGTCAGTTATTGCTCGCGGTACACCAGGTTTCTCAGGTGCTGACCTTGCTAACCTAGTAAACGAAGCTGCATTGTTCGCTGCTCGCGGCAACAAGCGCCTTGTTTCTATGGAAGAGTTTGAGAAAGCGAAAGACAAAATCATGATGGGCTCTGAGCGTAAGTCTATGGTGATGTCTGAGCCTGAAAAAGAAATGACAGCGTATCACGAAGCGGGTCACGCTATCGTAGGTCGCTTAGTGCCAGAGCACGATCCGGTATACAAAGTGTCAATCATTCCACGCGGTCGCGCGCTGGGTGTGACCATGTACTTACCAGAGCAAGACCGAGTGAGCCACTCTAAACAGCACTTAGAAAGTATGATTTCTAGCTTGTTTGGTGGGCGTATTGCTGAAGCCATTATTTATGGTGACGACAAAGTAACCACGGGTGCATCTAACGACATCGAACGCGCAACTGAAATTGCACGTAAGATGGTCACCCAATGGGGCTTGTCGAGCAAAATGGGCCCAATGCTTTACGCTGAAGACGAAGGTGAAGTGTTCCTAGGCAAGTCTATGTCTAAGGCAACAAACATGTCTGATGACACAGCACGTGCCATTGATGCGGAAATTAAGTCACTGATTGACCGCAACTACGAGCGTGCTCAAAAGATCCTTGAAGACAACATCGATATTTTACATTCAATGAAAGACGCACTGATGAAGTACGAAACCATTGATGCTAAGCAAATTGATGATCTGATGAACCGCACTGACGTTCGTCCTCCTGCTGACTGGGATGACAGCAAGCCATCGGGTGGCGATAAGCCGAGTGGTGGTGCGCCGGTTCGTGAAGGTGAAATTAAAAATGACGGTGTAGACAAACCGTCGGTAGGTAAGCCGGGCGATATTCCAAGCTAACCTTCTACATCCATTGAAAAACGCCAGTTTAACTGGCGTTTTTTGTTAGAGCTGATTGATTTTAATCTGAGAATTTGGCTTACAGTTTATGTCACGGTGTTAGCTGAGTTATTTATTTCGTTACGCTTCACACTGTTCTTTGCAAAGAACAATGCAAAAAACACAGCGAAGAACAAATCAAAGAATTCAGCAAGCAACAAGGCAAAGAGCATGCATTTTTAAGTAGGTTTCATTGCTAACACAGCGGGTCAAAATCAGTTTGCTTTATAGCTTCATTTCTCAACATATTTTCTGTCTAAGAAATACGGTAATTTTAAAACAAAGGTAATGCAGGTAATTCATGCAGTTTGGTAAGTACTTCATAGGTCTGTCACAGCCTCAGGTAATGGGCATTTTAAATGTTACTCCTGATTCATTTTCTGACGGCGGCAAGCACACAAATGTATCTCAAGCCCTTGACCATGCGCTTCGCATGATTGAAGAAGGGGCAACTTTTATTGATATAGGTGGTGAATCGACAAGGCCAGGCGCGCCCGACGTATCGCTGCAGGAAGAGCTTGACCGCACAATACCCGTTATTGAAGCCGTAGCTAAAAATACCCCATGTGTTATTTCTATTGATACCAGCAAGGCTGACGTTATGCGGGAAGCGGTGAAAGCCGGCGCGGGGCTAATCAACGATGTACGCGCGTTACAAGAGCCTGGTGCATTGCAAGTAGCAGCTGAAGCACAAGTACCTGTTTGTTTAATGCATATGCAGGGGCAACCCAGAACCATGCAGCAAAGCCCTGAGTATGATGATGTAGTGAATGATGTGGGTCAGTTTCTACTCGCGCGCACCAAAGTGTGTGAAGAAGCGGGCATTGCTAAAGACAAGATTTTGTTCGACCCTGGCTACGGTTTCGGAAAGTCACTGGAACACAATTATACGCTGGTGAAACACTTGCCATCGCTTATGAAGCTGGGTTACCCAGTGTTAGTAGGCATGTCTCGCAAGTCGATGATTGGCAATTTGCTAAATAGAAAAGTGGATGAGCGCTTGGCGGGAAGCATAAGCCTCGCTACAATTGTCGCCCAAATGGGCGCACAGATAATTCGCGTTCACGACGTGAAAGAAACAGCTGATGCTGTCAATATCGTGAAAATGCTGAATTCAGTAAAATAAGGAATAATAATGACGCAGCGCAAATATTTCGGCACCGACGGTATCCGCGGAAAGGTAGGCGAGAGCAATATCAACCCAGAGTTTGTTACAAAACTCGGGTGGGCAGCAGGTAAGGTCCTTGCCGGACGAGGGACGAACAAAGTACTTATTGGTAAAGACACGCGTATTTCTGGCTACATGTTAGAGTCGTCTTTAGAGGCGGGTTTATCGGCTGCTGGTATCAATATCGGCTTGCTAGGCCCCATGCCAACGCCAGCCATTGCTTATCTCACCAAAACATTTCGCTCAGAAGCAGGGATAGTGATTAGTGCGTCACATAATCCCTTTTATGACAACGGCATTAAATTTTTCTCAGCGCAAGGCTTTAAGCTTGATGATGATATCGAATTAGCGATTGAAGATATGCTTGAGCGTCCAATGACATGTGTGGCATCTGATAAGCTGGGTAAGGCTACGCGTATAAACGACGCTGCGGGTCGTTATATTGAGTTTTGTAAGGGGACATTCCCTTCAGAATTATCGCTGACAGATCTTAAAATTGTTGTGGACTGCGCACATGGCGCAACGTACCACATTGCCCCCAATGTATTGAGAGAGTTAGGTGCTACGGTTATCGAACTTGGTACAGCGCCGAACGGTTTAAATATTAACGACGGTGTAGGCGCAACCTCAATGGATGCGATTGTTGAAAAGGTTAAGGAGACCGGCGCTGATCTTGGCTTTGCCCTAGACGGCGATGGCGATCGCATTATGATGGTAGACCACCTTGGTAATGTGCTTGATGGTGACCAGATTGTTTACATCATTGCCCGCGACGCGCTTAAGAACGGCAAAATGCAGGGTGGCGTCGTTGGCACTTTGATGAGCAATTTAGGCCTTGAAAATGCGTTGTCAAAGCTTGGTGTTCCCTTCGCAAGAAGTAATGTTGGCGACCGTTATGTGATGGAGCTGCTACAACAAAAAGGCTGGTCTATTGGCGGTGAAAACTCGGGTCATGTTCTCAATCTTAATATGAGCTCTACGGGTGACGGCATTGTAGCCGGGCTTCAAGTGCTTGCAGCAATGCTTCGTTCGCACATGGACTTACACGACTTAGCGAGTGGGTTTGAAATGTACCCGCAAACGCTAGTTAACGTGAGGTACGCTAACCAAGAAGTGGATTATTTAGCACACAGCAATGTACAAAATGCTAAGAAAGAGGCTGAGTCTGCGTTAGGTAAAACGGGCAGGGTACTTCTACGTAAAAGTGGTACTGAGCCGTTAATTCGTGTGATGGTTGAGTCGAATGACGAAAGCCAATCTCACAAATGGGCAGAGCATATTGCTGAAACTGTTCGTAATCTCGCCAATTAGTTGGCGTAGCAGGAAATTTTGCTTTTTGTGCTTGTATCTTCTCAATTAAATAGTTAATATCACGCCCGCTTTGAAGACAGGGCTAAGGTCTGCGTTGTGAGTAAAAATCTTAGAAAGCCATTCGTGGCTGGCAACTGGAAAATGAACGGAAATTTGGCATTAGTTGCTGAATTTAATCAAAAACTGGCGAATGTAAAAGCTGATTCGGAAATCGTAATTTGCGCTCCTTCACTTCTTTTACACGCATTTGAAACCCATTCGTTTGCCATTGGTGCTCAAAACGTAAGTCATCTTAATAACGGCGCTCACACTGGTGAGTTGTCAGTTGAAATGCTTAAAGAAGCAGGTTGCGGTTACGCAATTGTTGGGCATTCAGAAAGACGAGAAGACCAAGGCGAGTCAAGCGAACTTGTTGCATTAAAGGCAAAGCAATGTGTTTCTTCAGGTGTCGTACCCATCATTTGTGTAGGTGAGCCACTTGAAGTGAGAGAAGCAGATGATGTTGAATCGTTTGTTGGTGAGCAACTAGATGCACTAGTTAGCGCCATGTCGGTAGACGAACTCAGCAAAACTGTTATTGCATACGAGCCGATTTGGGCAATTGGTACTGGTAAAACAGCCAGCCCTGAGCAAGCACAAGAAGTACACGAATTTATTCGCGGCTACTTTAATAAAGTAGACGCACAATTGGCTCAAGGCCTTCGTATTTTGTACGGTGGTAGTGTTAAGCCAGATAATGCTGAAACCCTATTTGCACAGAAAGATGTTGATGGCGGTTTAATTGGCGGAGCCAGTTTAAAAGCTGAAGATTTTATTTCAATTTGCCAAGCGGCAAACTGACGAGGTATTTATGATTTACGAAGTGCTATTAGTAGCATACCTAATTGTAGCGCTATTACTTATTGGATTTGTATTGATCCAACAAGGTAAAGGTGCAGATATGGGCGCTTCATTTGGCTCAGGCGGTTCAAACACTGTTTTCGGTTCATCAGGTTCAGGTAACTTCATGACTCGTACGACCGCTATATTAGCAGGCTTGTTCTTCTTAATTAGCCTTTCTTTGGGTGCAATGACTGCAAACCGTGAAAGCGCAGAAGATGAGTGGAACAACCTAGAAGTTCCAGCGGCAGTAGAAGAGTCAGTAGAGCTACCAGCTGATCAAGACGTACCAGTTATTGAAGATGCAGCTCAAACTGACGTTCCTGTTGTTGAAAGCGATGTGACAGACGTACCAAAGTCTGACGACGCTGAAGGTTCAAACTAAAAAGTTTTCGCGGAAGTGGTGGAATTGGTAGACACGCCATCTTGAGGGGGTGGTGAGCATTGCTCGTGCGGGTTCAAGTCCCGCTTTCCGCACCAAATAAATGTAAAGGCCAGCGCAATGCTGGCCTTTTCTGTTTTTACACCGTGAAATTCTTGTTAAGGTGACCCTGTACGCTCACTTTTAACTGGCCTTGTTAATTGTAACAAAGCGTTAAAATCTAAAATTTACAGGATGTTATGTCTGTTCCTATTTTTATTATTCAGCTATGCTTTTCAATACTTAGTCATACTGTCTGCGACATAAACAAAACAATTTTTACGAGGCACTATAGTGCAAAAAACACTTAGTCAGAGTTTGTTCCAAACCCTATTCATAGGGATTGTGATAGCATCACTTCTGATAATTGGAGCAGTGTGGCGCTCAGCCAATACTCTCGTTGTTCAAAACATTGACCACAATATTGTTTTAGCAGAGAAAGTATTTGATAAAGTGGTTGCGGATCGTCAAGCTGTCATACGCAACGTTTCAAAAGTACTGTCTCGCTCATTTGATTTCAGGCGTGCGGTTGGCACAGAGAATATACCCTCTATTGAAGCGGCGTTTACCAGTTACGCGCAGAGACTAAACACCGATATCATCGCTCTGGTAAGTCTAGACCATCAAGTAGTTGTAACGCGTACAGACCTATTCGAAGTCGGTCAAAATGTGGAAAGTAGCCTAGCATTGGTTGCTAAAGGGAAAGACAGCGGTTTCTTCGTAGTCGATAACAAATTAGTACAGTTAAATCTAATTCGCGTAGAAATACCTACGCTTAGATATTACATGTTAATAGGCGTTGAGTTTGATAGCAGTTTATTAGAAGAACTAAAAGCGCTCGTAGACGCTGAAATTATTATCTCAAGAACTGATACCAATGACGTTCTTACGACTACCTTAAAAGAAAATGATGCGCAACGGATCCTCGCGTCAGAACACGACCCCTCGTGGATAGATGTAACGTTTAAAGACGAGCTTACTTACTTTGCCCGTGAGGTGAATATCGCCTCTGATGGCAATTTGCCGGTTAAGATAACTCTAGCTGTAGATACAACGTCTTCATTTAGTGCTTTCACACGTATTCAATTGACGATTCTGGCATTTTGCTTAGTCGCAATATTCATTGCTCTGGGTCTTTCTCTGCTGCTTGCCAGAAACGTGAGTCGACCAGTGTCTACCTTGGTAAAAGCAGTGAATAAGGTCGCGTCAGGAAGCTATGGCGCAACCCTTGACGCACCGTCGAACCTCAAAGAGATTACCGAACTTGCCAACGCAGTCGATAGCATGCAAGCAAGTATTAAAAGTCGTGAAAATCATATTCGTTATCAAGCAGAACACGACGTGCTTACCGGGCTTTTCAATCGGAACTATGTTGAAGGCTTCTTCGAGTCACAACTGCAAGAAGAAAGAGAGTTACAGGTTGTTGCCATTACCGTAATCGGATTTCGAACCATTAACGACCTCTACGGTTACTCTAACGGCGATAATACACTGAAAGCATTGGCCGAGAGGCTTCAGCGTTGGCCTGGTACATCCGCAAGATTAGCTGGCGGTGAGATTTTATATATTACGCAAGATTCACTTAATGATGACCAGCTCGAAACGCTCAAGCACATATTAGAGCAACCAGTGGAAAGTAACCTGATTGCAATTCCAGTAAAAGTCGCAATGGCGGTTATCCAGTGCCCGCAAGATGCAACAACATCAGAAGAATTATTCAGAAAAATGAATATTGTTACTGATGAAGCGATACACAGCGACAGCTGGTGCGTTCGCTACAGAACGGAATTAGAAGATAAATACAATCGCAGACTATCAATTACCACTGAACTAAAACGTGCACTGGCTAGCCAGCAAAACGAACTGTCTATGGTTTACCAGCCAAAAATAGATCTGCAGACAATGAAAGTATGCAGCATGGAAGCGCTTATTCGCTGGAATAATAGTGTTCTGGGCTTTGTTCCACCTGATGAGTTTATTACCATTGCTGAGCAAGCAGGGTTAATTGAGCAAGTTACGACTTGGGTAATGAAGCAAACCATTTCAGACTTAGCTTATTTTAGAGGCATGGGGTATGGGTTCACCGTTGCGATGAACTTATCTACTCAGGATATTCAAAATAAGGTACTTCTAGGGAAGCTAGTGTCGCTTTTAACTCAGGAAGGTCTGTCACCTGAAGCTCTGGAACTTGAAATAACAGAAAGCGATTTAGTTGCTGACGCCTCGCTTGCTATAGAGAACCTTAATGAACTAACGGCGCGGGGCTTTCATTTCGCCATCGACGACTTTGGTACAGGCTATTCGTCGTTAGCCTATTTAAAGAACTTGCCCGTAAAAACGATTAAAATTGATAAGAGTTTTATTTTGTCGCTGGCGAGTGATGAAAACGACCAGCAAATTGTTCATACCGTGCTGAGTTTGGCGAATGTGTTTAATTTAAAGGTTGTGGCTGAGGGTGTTGAAGACGTAGCGTCGCTTGAAATCTTAAAGGACTGGGGCTGTGATATCGTTCAAGGTTATTACATTAGTCGCCCACTTAGCCGTTCAGACCTTGAAGACTGGCTTCAAAATACGCCTTTCGGTGAATAGCTATTTTTTCAAATTAAATTTATTGTTTCACAGTAATCACTATGCCTTTGCCGCAGTATTTGGCGACATGGCATCGTAAATGCAAAACTAATAATGAAGCGTGTAAAACGCTCTGCGGGCCTGATTTTTTCGCCAAAGTGTGAGTATCTTGCCTACTGAGTTGTGAAATTACTTCAAAAACAAGGAATTTATTATGGACATCATTCGTATACTTTTATCGATTTTACTTCCACCGCTGGGCGTATTTTTACAAGTGGGTATCGGTGCTCACTTTTGGATTAATATCCTCTTAACTATTCTTGGCTATTTCCCAGGTGTTATTCACGCTGTTTACATCATCGCCAAAAAGTAGGTGGTGAAAAACGCTGTATTGGCGGCTATGCAATAAATCGCATAGTCGTCGCGAGTACGGCAACCAATAAAAAATAAACAAAAGCCAGCTTTTATAGCTGGCTTTTTACGTGATGACGTTTGTCGAATAGGACGATTTCGGCAACGTGACATATCCCATGTTAGGCGGTGAGCTTTTCGTCGTCTAACTCTTGCTTCATCTCTTTTTGATATTCATCTGCAAGTTTTGTTTTTTGGCGGTCATTAAGCACATTGCCTGCAACTTGGAAGAATTCCTGTTCTTCGTCGGCAAGGTGATGCTCTACCTTTTCCTGAAGTGTTTTCAAATGACGTAACCAAGCTGGTGAACTCATATCCGTATCATCGAGCTTTGCGAGTAGCTCATCAATTTCGTGATGCTCTGCAATGCCGTGACGTGTTAAATCTACAGTGGCATCTTTCTCCAAAAGATGAGAATAGAAATGGCGCTCTTCAGCGATGGCATGACTTTCAAGCTGTGTCTTAAGCTCTTGATAATATTCACGGCGCGCAGCAGTGTTTCCGCTTGTTTCAGCTAGAATTTTAAGCAGTAAACGTTGCTTTTCATGGTCTTGACGCAAAGCTTCAAAAATTTTCATGGGTAGTTCCTTATAAATACCTAAAAAATGAATCACACCTGTGGTAATGCTATTTTTATTCCATGAATGAGATATTTGTTACGCGCTGATTTTTAAAAGAAATTTCAAATGAAGTGACACAGAGTCATTGAGTTGGGGAAGGGGACAACGCAAATTTTACAAGTCAGTTTCCGATAAATTCACGGCAGTAAGTCCGTGAATTTACCGAAAGAGGGAGATGGGATATGCGCTACACGCCTTGTGCGACCATGGCGTCAGCGAGTCTACGAAATGCTGCTACATTGGCGCCTTTCATATAATCAACGTAGCTGCTTCCAGCATCGCCTTCAGATTTACCCTCATCAACACAACGCTGATGAATGCTTTCCATAATTGAATAGAGCTGTTCATCGAGTGCGCTTGCGTTACGTTGATTGAACATGGCGTTCTGGCTCATTTCTAAGCCTGATAGCGCAACGCCGCCAGCGTTAGATGCTTTGCCTGGTACGTATGCAATTTGGGCGTCTAAAAACAAAGCCTGCGCTTCATTTGTGCACGGCATATTCGCACCTTCTAGTACCATTTGACAGCCGTTATCTAGCAGTGATTTTGCATCTTCTTCAAGTAGTTCGTTTTGCGTAGCGCAAGGCAGTGCTATGTCGCATTTTAAATGCCAAGGCTTTTTATCAGCTATCCACTTGCCCATGTTTTCATCTGCCATGTCAGCAAGGATATTGTTGCGGTTTGCATGGTTGTCGATTGCCCATTTAAGCGCGGTATCAGTTAACCCATTCTCATTATGTAAAAGCCCTCGGCTATTAGACAGCGAAATAACTTTTCCGCCTTTCTCTACCGCTTTGAGTGCAGCATGCAACGCTACGTTTCCGGCTCCAGACACTGCAATGGTTTTGCCTTCAATTGGAGTACCTTGATGTCGACATACCGCTTCTAAAAAGTAAATTAAGCCAAAGCCTGTAGCTTCAGTACGCACATAGCTACCACCAAATTCTAAGCCTTTACCGGTTAACACGCCTTCGAACTTATTGTTTAGCCTGCGATATTCGCCATAAAGGTATCCTATTTCTCTCGCGCCGACGTTTATGTCACCTGCAGGTACATCGGTATTTGCGCCAATATGTCGCTGTAATTCACGCATGAAGGCTTGGCAAAACAACATAATGTCGCGATCAGTACGCCCTTTGGGGTTAAAGTCTGACCCGCCTTTACCTCCGCCCATGGGTAAGCCGGTCAGGGCATTCTTGAAACACTGTTCGAAAGCAAGAAACTTAAGCACCGATAAGTTGACGGTAGGATGAAAGCGCAAGCCACCTTTGTAAGGACCCATGGCTGAATTGTGCTGTACACGCCAACCTTGATTGACTTCAATATCGCCATCACTGTTCATCCACGACACGGTAAAATAAATAATGCGTTCAGGCATGCAAATGCGTCTTATAATATCGAACGCTTTGTAGTCTTTGTTTGCATTGTAAATAGGAACAATATCTTCTAATACTTCGTGTACCGCTTGTAGATATTCCGTTTCGTTAGCAAACTTCTCATTAAGAAAGGTATAGATTTCTTCAAAGTTACTTTTCTGAGTCATGTACTGCTTAATCCTTTTCTTCAAAATTGGTGAGAACGTTAAGGCTTCGAGGGCATGTTTTTATCTCAAGCTTTTCGCCTTCGTAGATCTCGCCGTCGACAGCATACGCCGTGGGCTTATCAAATGTTAACGTTATGCTTGATGCGCGTTCGTGCCGTATTGATTCAGATTGCTTCTTTGCTTCAGCTGGACTTAGCACTAGCTCTGCTAACGATGCGAATTGCTTATCAGAGCTGGGCTGAGGTATTAGCCAGGTCAAATCAAGCTTTCCATCGGTGATATCGGGCGGCTCTGCGCCCTGAGCAAGTGCTGTGGTCATTGGGGCTGCGTTTGCAATAACAAAGCTCGGCGTTTCTAAAGTTTCAGCTGGCTGGTTGTCTTTTGCTACTTTAAACGTCATGTTTTCATTATTTGAAATCGCGTTCCATAGCCCTTTTAGGTAGGCAAACTGGCCGCCTACATTCTTTTCTTCGCGATCAGCGGCCGAAATCATTTTTTCCTCGAAGCCAACTGCTGCCACCAAAAGCATAACGTGGTCGTTACAGGTCGCGGTATCTATGGCTAAGGTGTTGCCCTCTATAATGATGTCGCATGCTGTACTAATAGGCATGACTTTACTAATGTAGCCATGCAACACTTGGCTTAGTGCGTTTGCTGTACCAAAGGGGATAATCCCCATGGTAACGTCGGTGTTGACCAAAGCCGAAGCGACTTCAGTTAACGTTCCATCGCCTCCGCATGCGACAATAATGTGGGCGCCGTCTTGTTTTGCTTTCTCTGCTAGTGCCTTACCGTCTACTTCAGGTGTGGTTTCTTTCACGGTCACTTTGAATTTTTCATTTAATCGAGAAAGAACGTCATCTCGGTATTGCTCCCATTTACCGCCACCAGCAACTGGATTAACGATAAGGGTTAGATTCTTTTGTAGTGAAAGTAGGCCACCATCTCTAATCTGCTGCAGCGATGCTAATTGACGTTTGTTGAGCCTTGCCGTTTGGCGTATCTGGTTTATTTCACGTAATGCATCATCTACACTCAACGTAGGGTTTTTGGCCAGTAAATAGGCTGCAACCACCAGAACAGAGCGACCTCGTCCAAGCGCACAATGCACAACAACATTTTTCTTTTCAGAAATTTGCTGATTCAACCAATTTATTGCTAAAACAAGTTGTTCAGGAGTGGGGCTGGTATGGTCGAGTACCGGTACGTTTAAATAGCGGTAATCTTCTTGATATGCCGTCCAATCCAGTCCATCAAATTCAGCGGTTACGTCAAGAATGGCATCAATGTTGTTTTCGTTTAAAAGGCTAACGTGTTTTCCCGACATGCGGCATGCAAGGAATAAGTGCGGCTCAATTTTTTGTAGGGGAGGGACTTTATCCGTTCTGCGTGCGTATTCATTGTAAAGCCAAGAGCCCAGTAAAAAAGGTACAAAAATCCAGCGTATGTAGAATGGTATTGAGCCATCCTCACGTTTGCGAAACAGGCTTGGATAGTTGAGCAAATAGGCGCTGCTTACGGCAATAAGGGAAAATGCAATCCAACCAAATACCACTTTTAATAATATCACTGGCACGGTCAGCGTTAGTGCTAACGCCACTAATGCACCAAGTACGTAATACTTCACCATTTTCACGATTAACACATCCTTTGTAATTGGAAAGAGCAAACAGTCTATGCATCTATACTTACACTGGAGCGTTTTCGTTTACTTTTGTCGCAATAGGGTTGAACTATCACGTACCGGTAAACGTATGCTTTGGTATTGAAAATATGAGCGTTTCAAATGAAGAATAGTGCGGTACTAAAGGTTGCGAACTTTGTATGGTTCCAAGGAATTTGGTGGCTGGTCATCTTGTTCCAGAATAAAGCAGTAATTCCAGTGTTAGGGTTAATCCTTTTGTGGATAGCCATTTCGCCCAAGCGAGTGGAAGATATAAAGCTAATGGGCACGGTATTTTTACTGGGCACGGTGGTTGATGCACTTTTAACCCTGAGCGGGCTGTTCATTTTTAACGAGACAGAAACGCTGGTCAGCTTCTGGCCAATTCCAATTTGGCTAAGTATTCTATGGGCAGCCTTTGCAGGTACGGTTTATCACAGTTTAACCGCCTTTAATGGTCGAATGGCCGTTGCGGCGGTTGCTGGAGCTATCTTCGCGCCGCTCAGTTATATCGCCGGCGCCAAATTCGGCGCGGTTGAATTGGGCGCAAGCGTAGTGCTTTCTTATATTTTTATCGCTCTAGTGTGGAGTGTAATCTTCCCGCTGTGTTTTTATTTATCCAATCGTTTTGAGGCAAAACAAGCCCAAGCGTAAATGCAAGGAGTGTATTGGCAATGACGAAAAACGTATTAGTTACAGGTGGAAACAGAGGTATAGGTCTAGAAATAGTAAAAGGAATGCTGTCTAAAGGCTATAAAGTGCTGATGGGGTGTCGAGACGAAGAGGCCGGCCTTGAAGCCAATAAAGATATTGTGGGAGGGGATTTGCATATTATTGAGATGCCTCTTGATAACGAAACCGCCATCGTCGATGCGTTTGTTCGAGCTGAGGCCGTGTATGGCCCTATTGATATCCTCATAAACAATGCAGGAATCTTAGACGACACGCCATGGAAAGATGTAAATTCTGAGACGTTGGCTAAATCGATGCAAATTAATGTGAACGCCCCGCTTACACTTATCCAGCAAACGTTACCGCAAATGATTGAGCGAGGTTTTGGACGTATTATCAATGTAAGCTCTAGTTACGGTAGCTTCGCCGAGGGACTGAAAGGACCAATGTGCTATGCGATAACAAAGGCTGCTATTAATGCGCTTACGGTTAAGATGGCAGCGGTAGTTGATGAAGCTGCTGACGGTAAGTCTCTTGATGTAACCGTTAATAGCATGACCCCGGGTTGGGTGCATACCAGAATGGGTGGAAGTGATGCGCCCAAAACGCCCGAGGAGGGAGCAGATACGGCTATTTGGTTAGCAACCATGGAAGAGGGTGGCCCCCATGGCCAATTCTTAAAAGATAGAGAGCCTATAGAGTGGTAGCCTTAATTAACTAGCCTAATTCATATAGTTTGAAGGCTACCATTTTCACGATGCTTTTTAATCAGCATCTTCTAAAGTGAGAATCGCTCTCGTAGAAAGCGGGCGATTCCATCTTCATCGTGATGCCCAATGACGGAAGTGGCGGCGTCTTTGATATAAGGTTTAGCGTTAGAAGGTGCATAAGCCTCGTCTGCTAGCTTAAACATACTTAAATCATTATCACTGTCGCCAAACACAATAACGTTGCTTGCATTCAACTGTTGGCGCAAAAGCTCTACCGCACTACCTTTATTCGCAAGATTGTGGTGTACATCCATCCAACGGTACTCATCCCCTTCGATAGCTGGCCCAGAGTACGCTATCAGTCCTTCGTGCATGTTGAGCTGCTTATACATGTCATAGACTAGCGGTGCATCTCCGATCATACTGATGTTTGTTATATGTGCATTAGCAGGTAGCGACTCAATAGACGCTAATCGCGCTTTAGTGCGCGAAAAATACTTTTCAATTAAATCGTGTTCCACCTGATGCTTAGGCGACGAATGGTAAATCACGTGCTCGTGATCTGGGCTATCCATATTCACTGTGTTAATGAAAGGCGTAATATTATTATTTACGGCGTGCTCGATAATAAGATTTACTTCACTGGGCGCGAGCAAATTTTCTAGTGTTAGCGCGTTTCCGGCAGGATCCCAAATTGCCACCCCATTATTATAAATGTGAGGGAGTACAAAAGACTGACCTTGTAGCACAAATTGCGCTGAATGCATGGTACGACCCGTCGCTACGGTGAATGCAATGTCTCTCTCACCAAGCAAGCCCAACGTCTCTTTAGTAAACGAGGAGATTTCAGAAGACTTATTTAATAAAGTGCCATCTAAATCAAAAAATATTAAATCCATACAATTGGTGCCTAATCTCTCTTTCAGAATAACGCCGACCAAACGACGAAGGGCAATAAACGTGGAGTTCGTTATATTGCCCTTCGAAAATATTGGAACAGCTAGATTGATAACTCCGCTATGATTACTGTATCACATTCTGCTTTGAAGCAGCGTTCCATATTATGTCGCTAGTCTTGCTACCGAATAGATTCGACCACTTTGTCGGTGTGCTGCTTCAGTAATTGCGAGACTTTAGAAGCAGACTGTGACTTTTTAAGGTTAATTACCAGCGCAACTTTACCATATCTAACCGCGTGTCTTACGGTTTGTATAACCTCATTTCTGTCCGGACGTAAACCGATTAAACCCGCTATGAATAACCCAATGAATATGCCTGGGCTAATTAGTGCTATGTAGGTAAACAAAGGATTTTGTTGAGTAAGCGCTGGGCCAAACTGCGTTAACAAAAATGCCGCCACTAAACCTACAATCAGACCGATTGAACCAAGCAACAGGTGGGACGACCACATGCTTTTGCCAATGGATGCGCTGTTACGTTCAAGTTTTTCACTCATTTTAGGGTCGCCAGCTTCGATAATTTCTACTTGAGATACCTCAACAGATGTTTGGTCTTGAACTATCTCAAGTACTTCCTGCACTTTACGTTTTGACGGAAATACAGCCGCGACTTGCAAGTCACCGGTTGATACAACATGGGCTCTCAAATTCTCATGTTCATTACTGTTTTCGCTTTTTGACTCTACGTTTTTCGAACTTTGAACATTCATCTTTAAATCCTCGACTTCTTACTTGGACTCTCTAAATCAATCCACTTCACTTGCACTTCAAAGGGTATTGCTGTTCGGCTTCACCTAAGTGCATAGGTAACTCGACAACTATTGTTCATACTTATTCAAGTTGCATTCCGACGAAGAAAAGTAGCGGTTTATACTTTAGTAGAAAAAAGAGAGGGTTTGTTTTTATGCTATTGTTATTAATGGTTATTTTCGGAATGTTAAATATGATTTAGTAAGCTTTAAGGCCAAATAAAGAAGGATTTCGAAGCGATATGCTGAGTTTTAGCAAGCGCCGCTACCGGACCAAACAGCCGGTACTGTGATAATTTTACACATAGCGTGAAAATTCGTTATGGCCTTTAAAATCACTGTCTTGCCGTGGAAGCGTCGGCTTGCGGCAAGGTTACTTGCGTGTAGTGATCATTTCTGTACGTTCTTCTGTAGATTCTATTTATAAATTGAGATTTGGTACCGTTGTTTGCAATCTGACTAAGAAAGCACAGCGAGCATCTGCGGCCGTAGCAGCACCTTAACAGTCGGTCTTCTTAGCTGGTAAGGAAAGGAGTATCTATAAATGAAACGGATTAAAGGCTATTGCAACGTCTACTCTGATGATAGCCATCTATCAATAAGGCGCATCGCTTGCGGTGATAAACGGTTTTACTATCGCTATGCAAGTGGAAAGAAAGTCACAGGAGAGCGCGTGCTAAAGCGTATCAAAAAGCTTGTCATTCCTCCAAATTGGCGCGACACCTTTATAAGCCGTGATAGTAAAGCCAGCGTTCAAGCTGTCGGCTATGACGAAAAAGGACGTAAACAATATATCTATCACAACAAATGGCACGAGCAGCAGCAAGTAGAAAAATTTGAGCGTTTGGTTGCCTTTGGTAATGCACTTCCTGGGTTCCGTGAGCACTGTCTTTCATTAATTTCACAGCCAACATGGACGCAAGAAAGAGCTTGCGCGCTGGTGTGCCTGTTGCTCGATTACACAGGTGCTAGAGTTGGCAACGCTCAATATAGCAAGGAAAATAACACATATGGGTTAACTACATTGCGGCGCAAGCATGTGCAAGCGCAGTGTGACGATAGTGTTGAACTTGCTTACATTGGTAAGCACGGCAAACCAAGAACACTAAAAGTAAACGACCCTGAGCTTGCTTCATTAGTTTGTGACTGTGCGCAACAACAAGGTTACTGTTTATTTCGTTATCAAGATAAGAATAAACAATGGCACGACGTAACGAGCGAAGACGTTAATGCGTTCATCCACAACGAACTAAGTGAACAGTTCAGTTGCAAAGACTTTCGAACGTGGGCATCAAGTCGATTTGCACTAACAAACCTGCCCAGTGTTTATGAACAGATAGCAAACTCCAGAACCAAGAAATGGGAGAGTACGTTAAGTAAGTGTGTTGCAGCAGAACTTGGCAATACTCCCACCGTTTGCAGGAAATATTATATTCATCCGAAACTATTTACTGTGAAAAATGACGAAAAGGCGTGTGAGAAGCTAATTAATCGGGTTCGCTCGCTACATAGTGAAGATTGTACGCAACTTACCCATTTACTGCCTGTAGAAAAGCTTCTTTTGGATGTTATTTCGTCTGAGTGCGCGTAACAAAGTATTTTTAATGAAAATGTTTTAGCTGATAGTAAAGTTGCTGTTTTTTGCGACTTTTCAGCTAAAGTTAAATTGTTTCATAAATGACTTAGTGTTTTTAAGTTATTGAATATAATTGGTAATTATAAATTTTGTTAGCGTAATATGCTGTGAAACATGGTTGGTGCTAATTTAAACATAAGTGCCAGTTAAACGATGTTGTTTAAAAATTGCACTTGAAATTTTCTGTCAGATCCTTATATTGTTAGAGCTCTAATGATTATTGTTCGATTTAATTATTTGCTTTTGAATTTGAATTAGCAAAGGTTAAATGGCGTTTTCATTTACGAGTTTTCGAAGAGCAATAGAGGAAATAACGAACGTTATGCCAATGGAAAGTTACCTATCACTAACGGTGTATTTTATAGCGATGTTAGGGATAGGGTTGTTTGCTTACCGACAATCTACCAGTGATATTTCTGGTTATATTTTGGGAGGGCGACAAGTTAGCCCTCAAGTAACCGCACTGTCTGCGGGTGCGTCTGACATGTCTGGTTGGATGCTAATGGGCTTACCAGGTGCAATGTACTTAACCGGTTTCGATGCGGTTTATATTGCAATAGGGTTGGTTGCAGGTGCGTTGGCCAATTATTTACTAGTAGCACCAAAACTTCGCGTTTATACCGAAGTTGCCAACGACTCGCTGACTGTGCCTGAGTTTTTTGCCAAGCGTTTTGATACGCCTAACTCAAGCTTACGCATTGTTTCAGCGGTGATTATCGTACTGTTTTTCACGCTATACACCTCTGCCGGGTTAGTTGCAGGTGGTAAGTTGTTTGAAAGCGCGTTTTCGGTCGATTATCAGTTAGGCCTATTTATTACGCTGGGTGTAGTGGTGTCTTATACACTACTTGGTGGTTTCTTGGCAGTAAGTCTTACGGACTTTGTGCAAGGGTGCATTATGTTCGTGGCGCTTGTACTGGTTCCAATCGTCGCGTTTACCGAGTTCGATAGCGTGTCGCAAATGACAAGCGCCGCTTATCAATCTGTACCCAGTTTTTCTGAATCGTTAGAAACGCTAACGATTGTTGGGTTGTTATCGAGTTTAGGTTGGGGCTTAGGTTACTTTGGACAGCCGCACATTATTGTTCGCTTTATGGCAATTCGTTCTGTTAATGCCATTGGCACAGCGCGAAATATTGGTATGTCGTGGATGTTAGTGACCATCATTGGTGCACTGGCAACAGGATTCGTAGGCATTGCTTATGCCAATCAGTTTGGTCTTGCTGTCGACGACCCTGAGACGATATTTATTATTTTCTCACAATTGCTGTTCCACCCACTTATCAGTGGATTTCTAATGGCTGCTATTTTAGCCGCTATTATGAGTACAATTTCGTCGCAACTGCTGGTTAGCGCAAGTTCGTTAACCGAAGACATTTACCGCGTAATGGTAAATAAAAAGTCTTCAACCAAGGCGCTGACTGAAAAGCAAACGGTAACAATTGGCCGATATGGTGTAGCAGGTGTAGCCGTGGTTGCATTGTTATTAGCCATGGATGCGTCGAACACAATTTTATCTTTAGTAAGTAATGCTTGGGCAGGTTTTGGTGCAGCATTTGGTCCGTTAGTACTGTTTTGTCTGTATAAAAAGGACCTAACAGCGAAAGCGGCAATGGCGGGCATGATTAGCGGTGCGGTAACCGTACTGTTCTGGATTTACGCGCCCGTTTTAGCTGACGGTAAAACGTTAAGCAGCGTTATTTATGAAATTATTCCAGGGTTTGCGGTAAGTACGTTAACGCTTTATGTGGTAAGTCGCTTTAGCGAAAACCCATCGTCAAACGTACAAGCAACATTCGCGCAAGCCAGTGAAGAATTAGCAAATCAACAATCTTAAGGTTAAAAAGTTTATTATGAGTCATCCAAATTGGAAACGCGTAGTCATCAAAGTGGGTAGTGCATTGATATCGCCCAACCAACAAGGTTGTAGCAGTCATTACCTTTTGAGCATTGCGCAATTTATCGTGCGATGCAGAGCCAACGGTACACAAGTTGTACTCGTGTCTTCTGGTTCTGTCGCAGCAGGCGCGCACCTGTTTCCAGAGCAAGAAAAGTCAGATATTGCAGTTAAAAAAGCAATGGCAGCAGCGGGTCAAACCGAAATGATTGCCACGTGGGACAGACTGTTTGATTTTCCGTCTGCTCAGATGCTTTTAACGCATGCTGATTTGCGAGACAGAGAGCGTTACGTAAGTATCCGTGAAACGATATTCAGTTTATTGGATAACAATATCCTGCCTATCGTTAACGAAAACGACACCGTTACCACCGACAAATTGAAAGTGGGTGATAACGATAATTTATCGGCCATGGTGGCGTCGGCAGCTGAAGCAGATGCACTTATCATCTGTTCAGACATTGATGGGTTGTACGATAAAAACCCGCATGAACACGACGACGCACAATTGCTTAAATCAGTTAATACCATTGATCAAAGCATTTATGACATGGCTGGCGGTGCGGTAAAAGGCGGTGTAGGCACCGGTGGTATGCGCACTAAAATTGAAGCGGCCGAAAAAGCCGTTTCGCATGGTATAGATACATATATTATTAACGGCTTTACTGAACTGTCGTTTAATATGCTGCTAGCAGGTGAAAACCCAGGCACGCATTTCAAACCTCACGCCAAGCCAATGCAAGAGAATGTGCATTGGATGCGCCATACGTCAAACGCGCAGGGTGAGGTGATAGTAGAAGGGGACTTTGACGCCTCTTTAGCTGGCGACGCAGAGCAACTGACAAGTAGCGAAATTATTGACGTGAAAGGTGAGTTCTCGGTAGGCGACACCATTCTAGTACGTAAAGAAGACGGTACTAAACTGGTAAAAGCCAAGTCGAATTACAGTAGCTGTTTATTGAATTTCATTGCGAATCAGGAAAACGAAGAATTCGCCCATGAGTTTGAGGAAAAGACTGGGCCAATTATTTCTGATCAGCACATAGCAAATCTGGAGAAAGAATGAGCATTATTACAGAGTTAGCACAACAGGCAAAAAAAGCTGCACGTACACTGGCTATTTTAAGTGAAAGCCAGAAAAACGCGGTGTTAACTGATATGGCCGCGGCAATTCGTGCAAACAAAAGTAAAATTATTGAAGTAAACGAAAAGGAAGTCGCGCGCGCCAAAGAGAATAACTTAGACGCAGCGATGGTTGACCGCTTAATCCTAAACGATGAGCGTATTGAAGCCATGGCTGAAGGCATCGAAGTTATTGTTGAACTTGACGATCCTGTGGGTAAAGAGCGCGTTATCGGTACACGTCCAAACGGTATTGAGATTAAGAAAATGCGTATACCGCTTGGTGTTGTGTGCATGATATATGAAGCACGACCTAATGTTACTGCCGACGCAGGCGCGCTGTGCTTTAAATCGGGTAACGCAGTGATATTACGTGGTGGTAAAGAAGCACTAGATACGAGTTTAGCCATTGCTGAGCTTATGCAAGACGTGCTGGAGAAGCACAATTTACCAAAAGCGCTGGTAACGGTAGTTCCGAACCCAGATCGTGCATTAATGCAAGAGCTAATGGAGCAGCGTGATTACATTGACGTAATTATTCCACGTGGTGGTGAAGGTCTAATCAACTACGTGACTGACAACGCTAAAGTGCCGGTAATTCAGCACTTTAAAGGTGTGTGTCACCTTTACGTAGACAAAGATGCTGATCTAGATAAAGCCATGGCGCTACTTCTAAATGGTAAAACACAGCGTACTGGCGTATGTAATGCCTTAGAAGGCTTAGTTGTACACCAAGCCGTTGCGGGTGATTTTCTGCCTAAAGTGGCCGATGCATTCAAAGAAAAGGGTGTTAAGGTTCACGTAAACGACAAAGGTAGCCAGTACTTTGATGGTGCTGACGTTATTTCTGAAGACGCGTACGGTGAAGAGTATCTTGGCCTTGAAATCGCTATCCGTGTAGTTGACGATTTCGAAGCAGCGGTTGACCACATTGCGCAATTTGGTAGTAACCACACTGAAGTAATTTGCACGGAAGATGCTGAAAAAGGCAAGTTATTCCAACGCGCAGTTGATGCAAGTGTAGTAATGGTTAATGCCTCTTCACGTTTTTCTGATGGTAGCCAGCTTGGCTTAGGTGCAGAAATTGGTATCGCAACCACTAAGCTACATGCTTATGGCCCAATGGGCTTGGAGTCGTTGACTTCAGAGAAATATTTAGTGAATGGCGAAGGCCAAATTCGCGATTAATAGAAAGATGTTTTAACTGGTCGGCATTGTGCCACGAGTTTACATGCTTCATAATTAAAAGCGCTGACATTCGTCGGCGCTTTTTTTCGCCTATTCAAATATTTACCCTCGGAGTACAGACGGAGCTTACATGGAGATTGTGATAGACCCCGCGCAGTTATGGCATCAATTTATAAGTTTTGCCAATGATTATAAACTGCTGACATCTCTAGTACTTTTAATTGTACTGCACTTTATCAAAAAGGGTGTGTTGCGCCTTATCAGGCGCATTAGTTCTCATCGTGGCGAAGACCGCCGAAACCAAATCAATATCCTAGAGCAGCTGGGTAATGCCTTTATCATTATTGTGTTAATGATGGTGTGGAGCTCTGAAATCCAAACACTGGCAATCTCCATTGCTGCCTTTATGGTGGCCATTGTGTTGGCAACCCGCGAGTTTATTCAGTGCTTTATGGGGTTCATTTACTACTTGGGCGCTCGGCCATTCAGGGTAGGCGACTGGATCCAAATGAACAACATCATTGGTGAAGTGGTAGAAATGGACTGGGCAAAGACAGCGCTTTTAGAAGTAGACCCTGAAAGCTTTAACTACACGGGTAAACACGTGTACGTGCCTAATAGTCAGCTTGTAACTCAAACTGTGCGTAACCTTAACTTCATGCGTCGCTACCGTTTGCATTCATTTGAAATAGTGAACGAGCCTTCTGTTAACGCCTATAGTTTGCTTCCAGCGTTTCATGCCAGGGCACAGGCACATTGTGAATATTTCCGCGATGTAGCAGAGCGCTACAAAGGCCTAATTGAACGTCATTTAGAGCAAGAATTTATTCGCATCGACCCAGAGGTTGAGATTAAAACCAATGAACTTGCCAAAGTGGTGGTAAAGGTAAGCTTGTTTTGCCCTACAGCCGAAGCTCACGAGTTAGAGCACAAAATGTGCTCAGATTGGTTAAGTCTGTGGTTCAAAGCGCAAAAAGAAGAGCAGCGCCAGCTTCATGCACAGCACAGCGATTCCTCTTCGGTGCAAAACCAAGCTAAAGCAATGCCCGACGCACAGACAACTACTAGCGGTACGCTATAGCGTCTATTCTAAGCACGTCCATTCTCTGTGGCTGGTGAAGTGGCCTTGTAAAAAGGCCATTTGGTCAGCCAAAATCCGCCTGTTCATTAAATAAAAACGCTCGTACACATTTGGCCTAAACGGAACCGCGAGTAGGGGCATGTTGGCTTCTTCTGGTGTTTTAGCACCTTTCGCGTGATTACACCGCTGGCAAGCCGTGGCAACGTTCGTCCAACTGTCTTTTCCGCCGCGAGAGCGGGGGATAATGTGGTCTCGGGTAAGCTGCTTTGGCGTAAACTTATTGCCGCAGTACATACACAGGTAGCTATCGCGCCTAAACAAATAGCGATTAGTAAGGGCAACTTTGCCAGATAAATCTGTTACCTTGCCGTCGCACGCGATAATACTAGACAGGGTAAGCTGACTTTGGAGTCCTTCGTGATTCCAGCCTCCCTTTAACGTAATAGCATCACTACCTAGCTCAAATAGCACCTTATCTTGACTGTAAAGCTTTGCGGCTTGTTCAACATCTATCCACTCTTGTGGCATGCCTGCTTTATTAAGTCGAAGTACCAACATGGTTATCTCCTTTAGCACACTAATATTAGACGTTCTTGTTGTGGTTAATCACTTCTGCGCATTGGTCGCACGTGATGTTTATTTAAGTTCTTACTTTGTTCGCTTTTTGTTCTAGCATACGCTGTTTTGTGTCAGTATGATGAAAATATAGTCAATAATTGAAATTTCACAGATATTTCATATAGTCATGGTGCTATAGGTGGTAGCGGTTAATGACCAAATAACACGACAAATTCCGCGCGGGGCTGCATTTGACCATGGTATTAACGCTACTTCATGGCTATACTATGCGCCGCGTTTAAAAGCGATAAAATAAAGATTGAAATTAAAGGACAAATAGTGACTCCTATTACTAAATCATTTCAGTATGGACAGCATACTGTAACTCTAGAGACGGGTGTAATTGCTCGTCAGGCAACAGCTGCGGTTCTTGCGAGCATGGACGATACGTCTGTACTGGTAACAGTAGTTGGTAAAAAAGAAGCCAAAGCAGATCAAGACTTCTTCCCACTTACTGTTAACTACCAAGAAAAAGCGTACGCTGCGGGTAAAATCCCAGGTGGTTTCTTCAAGCGTGAAGGTCGTCCATCTGAAGGTGAAACACTGATTGCACGTCTTATCGACCGTCCAATCCGCCCATTATTCCCAGAAGGTTTCAAAAACGAAGTACAAGTTGTTGTTACTGTAATGTCTGCTAACCCAGATATCCCTACAGACATCATCTCTATGATTGGTACTTCAGCAGCCCTTGCTATCTCTGGTATTCCTTTCAACGGCCCAATCGGTGCGGCTCGTGTTGGTTTTAGCAACGGTGAATACATTCTAAATACACGCGCAGAAGAGCAAGCTGAAAGCGAGCTTGACCTTGTTGTTGCGGGTACTGAAGGCGCAGTACTTATGGTTGAATCAGAAGCAAGCGTGCTTTCTGAAGACACTATGCTAGGTGCGGTTATGTTCGGTCACGAGCAAATGCAAACTGTAGTTAACGCAGTTAACGAATTTGCTGCTGAAGTTGGCACTGAGAAGTGGGACTGGGCACCAGAAGCAGAAAACACTGCACTTAAAGACAAAGTTAAAGCACTAGCTGAAGCAGAAATGACTGCGGCTTACCAGATTTCTGACAAGTTAGAGCGTAAAGACGCAGTAACTGCAGCAACTGAAAAAGCACTAGAAGCTATCCTTGCTGAAGACGAAGAACAAGACAAGAAAGAAGTACTAGACCTTCTTCACGACCTTGAGTCTGACGTTGTACGTTCACGCATTCTATCTGGCGCGCCACGTATCGATGGTCGTGACCCAGCAATGATCCGTGCACTTGACGTAGCGACAGGTATTCTTCCTCGTACTCACGGTTCTGCACTTTTTACTCGTGGTGAAACGCAGGCACTTGTAGCTGCTACGCTTGGTACAGAGCGTGACGCACAGATGATTGACGAGCTTCAAGGTAAGCGCGACAGCCGTTTCATGCTTCACTACAACTTCCCTCCATACTGTGTTGGTGAAACAGGTATGATTGGTTCGCCTAAGCGTCGTGAAATTGGTCACGGTCGTCTAGCGAAGCGTGGTATTCAAGCAGTAATGCCAAGTGAAGAAGAATTCCCGTACGTAGTACGTGTGGTTTCTGAAATCACAGAATCAAACGGTTCATCATCAATGGCGTCGGTATGTGGTACTTCACTAGCGCTTATGGATGCAGGTGTTCCAATTAAAGCGTCTGTTGCGGGTATCGCAATGGGCCTAGTTAAGAGTGACGACAACTTTGTTGTACTTTCAGACATTCTTGGTGACGAAGATCACCTTGGCGACATGGACTTTAAAGTAGCGGGTACTACCGAGGGTATTACTGCACTTCAAATGGACATTAAGATTGAAGGTATTACTAAAGAAATCATGCAAATTGCGCTTAAACAAGCAAAAGAAGCACGTTTGCACATTCTTAACGTAATGGACGAAGCAATTGGCGGTCACCGTGAAGAGCTAAGCGAATTTGCTCCGCGCATTTACACAATGAAGATTGACCAAGACAAGATTCGTGACGTTATCGGTAAAGGCGGCGCAATGATCCGTCAAATTACTGAAGAGTCTGACACTAACATCGAGATTGAAGACGACGGTACTATCAAAATCTTCGCGACAGAGCGTGCGAAAGCAGACATCGCTATTAGCAAGATTGAGCAAGTAACGGCTGAAATTGAAGTTGGTAAGACTTACAACGGTAAGATTACACGTATTGTAGATTTCGGTGCGTTTGTAGAAGTGCTTCCAGGTAAAGAAGGTCTTGTTCACATTTCACAAATCGCTCACGAGCGTGTGAACAAAGTAACTGACTACCTAGAAGAAGGCCAAATGGTTGACGTTAAGGTTATGGAAATCGATCGCCAAAACCGTGTTCGTCTAAGCATTAAAGAGCTTCTAGAAAAGCCTGCGCCTAAGTCTGACGACGCAGAGTAATGCCAATTAGGTTTTAAACCTAGTTAGCTGTATATAAGTAAAAAGGGAGCTTGGCTCCCTTTTTTCGTTTTAGGTTATAAAAGAGATAGCGGGTTGGGTTTCATCCGTTAACCCACACATTCAAACCATAACGAAAAACGCTTTTTTAGAGGTATTAGATAATGGATAAGCAAACGCAAACCGAAGTAGAAGCAGCAGTATTTCGCCGCTTAGTAGAACACCTAGACGCGAATAAAGACGTTCAAAACATTGACCTGATGATTTTGGCCGATTTCTGCCGTAACTGCTTAGCAAAATGGTATTCGGCCGCTGCAAGCGAGCAGGGCGCTGATATCGACTACGAAGCCGCACGCGAAGTGGTATACAAAATGCCGTATTCAGAGTGGAAAGAGAAACACCAGCTTCCAGCTACTGACGAGCAGTTGGAGAAGTTGGCTGCTAGGCAGGGGAAGTAGTTTTTAGTTCAAGTGACGTTGAATTATTTGTTTCAGGAGCCAGCAGAAGCTGGCTTTTTTGTGCTTGGCTTGCGTGAAAGACACCAAAATCATGGGTATATCGATTTGGTGTTTTTAATAAATGAGCTAAAAACGACATTACGGTTTTTTCTTTATTTCTCTGGTGGTTATGGTTTAGAGTAGTGAGAAGTAAAAGGAGAAGTGCCCTAAAGTGGTGTGGATTAGCATGACGGTTTGGGGATGAGTAAGCTGTTATGTTTTTATCTGAGAGGAAAAGTTTTGACTATAGGAAAAAAGTCGCTTTTAACATTACTCATTATTTTTACGGGGTTGTTGATTACATTCGTACAAACTTTTGCATGGCCAGATGCCGGAAAGTCTAAGCAGGATAAAGCATACGAGTACGACTTCCAATTAAATTACTGGAATGAAGAGGTTCATAAAAAATTTGATAATCTTCGTTCAAGTGAAGTTGTTAATCGATTACTTTCTTATGAGGGTGAAAGGGTTGTCGACTCAAGATTTTTTCACGACATCCATGAATACCACTTTTTAATCAAAGAACTTATGAGGGTGCTTAAATTTAAAAGCAAGGTTTCAATTAACTTATTAGGTGACATGGTTCAGCTAAATGAAAAGGGTCTACAGCATGTACCAGAGATGTCAAAAGTTTCTAGCGATGTTTATGAATTTGACACATTGCTGCAAGAGTTCGATGAGCGAGAAAAGAGACTTGAAACATTTTTACCTGAACTGGTTTCGTCATTTAAATATGAAGAAAATATGAGTTCCGATAAAAAAGTTGAGTTAACGGTAAAGCAAATGGAACTTTTCTTGGAACTTTATACAGATGAAGCATTATTTGTAACGCAAAAAACTGACCCTTTTTTATTAGTTAGAGCACTAGGTAATATCTCATATATAACTTTAGGTAATTATAAAAAAGTTTTGGCAGGGTATAACAAACAGGTCTCTATAGAAGACTCTTATAAAAAGAGCATCTTGATTTTATTAGCTCTTCTAAGTGTTTATTTTTCAGCGTTAATCGTACTAAAAACAGAAGTTGAACTAGCTAGCTATGAAGTTTCAGTAAATGATAAAACTTACAATGTGAGCATCAAAACATAACAAGAAATTAAACAAGGACTTAAAACAGTTTGCTCTTTTCGTCCCTCAAACATCTTAGCAAACAATTTTAAGCCTGTTAATTAGGCGTCAGCTTTTTAATTGGAGTCAGATGAAATCCTCAACGTTAAATACCTTGTTAGTCGCTAAATCGATTCTTGGTGAAACAAAATATTTAGTGAACTCAGGAGATAAGTACTCTTGTACCGCTGGGATCATTCTATTGCAGGATTTTGTAGAGCTAGTGGTACTTGCAGTATTAGATGAGTTAGATGTCGATGAGCAAAGGAGCCTTGAGTCTAAATCTTTTGACGAATTACTAGGCGAATTAAAAAAAAGAAAAGTACCCGTTGTTAAGTCTGGAACTATCAAAGCATTAAATAAGCAAAGGGTTATCTGCAAACACTATGGACAACTTTCTGAACCAGCATCTGTAGTCAACTATTACAATGTAGCTTTAAGATTTGTAGATGCGCTCCTAGAAAATGTTGTTGGTGCTAAACTTCAAGACATTTTCTTAACTGATCTTTTGAACGATGGTCCAGTGAAAGAAATTATTAAAGAAGCTTTAAAATTATCAGAGGAAGAAAAACACTTAGATTCTTTAACTGGCCTGAGAAAAGCTTTTTTTACAGCTTATGAATATGAATATAACATTTACCCATTTCGAGAACATGATGAAAAGCAAAAGGGTTTACTTGGTTTTTTTGGCTTAGGCTTATTAAGTGGTATGAAAGCCCATTATTGGACTAGAAATAAGCAGTGGATCCAAAAGCATGTAAAAAAACCTATCGACTATATTCAAATTAATCATGAGCAACTAAAAACTGATTGTATGGAGTGGGGAGTTAGTACCGTCGATATCGAAAACTTTAGGCGGCTGACACCTGAAACGGTAAGAACTGAAAATGAAGCTTGGCATATTGATTATACACCTAATTATGCTGCGAATGAACTTAATAGTGAAAACTTCAATTTCTGTTTAGACATATTGATAGATTTTTTGTTGAAAAAACAAGAATTCGATTTAAGGAAGAAATTCCCTAAAAATGATAAAGAAACCCTAACTCCACCAATATATGTAGGTAAACCTGTCTTTGAAATGCCGTCACAGGATTCAAGCGTATTAACCGAAGTACAAGAAGAGTTTTACTACTCAGTGGACAGAATTGTGTCAGGGTTTAATTCGAATGAACGTTACCTCTACATTCATTTATACCCACAAAAGGATGGTGCATCATACGATGAACATGTATGGGGCTATTTACTTATAGACGGAAACTAACAAGTCAGTCAGAGGCATTAGCTTCTCAGAACTTGAAACAATGGAGAGAAAATGAACGATATCGTTGTAAAGGAAGACGTGAACCTTCCAGCATTACCCAATACGGTACTGCCTGCGATTGCAGAATTGACAGCTGCATTTGGCATCCCCAGAGAGGTTCTGGCTAGCCAAGAAGAAATTGAATATGCATGGCGTGATTTACCTCGCGAGCTTAGGGAAATCCCTGGAGACTTAAGGGGTGAGTTAATTGCCCGAATACTGAACAAGACAGGCATATATCTTTTCTGGTTTTGCGTGAAATACACCAAAAGAACCTGCTCGCCGATTTGGTGACTAAACAAGACAGTCAATTTTACACTACATGTGTTATCGCCCCTTAGTTGGGTGTCAGCATAAGGGAATATGTCATAGAAATCACAATACCAAAATTACCTGAGTTCTCAAAGTTTTCAGCGGCACTGGTTAAAACGTTAGACAAAATACGCTATGAAGTTGATGAGAATGATGGCGAAGGTGAGTTATCTGAGTTTTACTGTTTTGCAAGAGAGTATCCTCGCTTCTACAGGTACCACCTTGATCATGCCGAATTTAGATTGAAGAGCATTTATCAAAGATATTCTATTATTCGGGACGAGGTTTCGAAAAATGCCAGTATAAATGAGTATCCGAGCTTAGGGATGAGTATTTCAAATCCAATAACACATCAAGTTTATTGGGATTTTGAGGCATACTTAATGGCGCTTAGTGCAGCCCTTGATTTAATGGCTCGAGTGGTCGGAGTTTCGTTCGTTGATCAAACTCCTGTATCGTTCAATAAGCTTTGTGGCAAGAAACAACTTCAAGGTCCAGTTGATACTTTACGGAAAGCTAAAGAAAGATGGGTAAACCGATTTAAGGATTATAGAGATTGCTTTGTACATTACACGCCAGCAGATAATCGTGTATATGCAGATATAATACCTCATGGAAGCGACTCTATCTTAAGGTGTAAGTTGCCCACCAACCCCAATATAAGGACAGTTGAAGGGTTTAAGTATTCCAAGAAAGTCGAGGTTCTAACATATGGCGCCACTTTGTATCGTCATTTTTCAGCTCTCGATAAGGCAGTAGCAAAGGACATCATGAAACTCTACAAAAATAGTGAGTTTCCAAAGAGAACTAAAAACTTGTTTTTTATCGGGCAAAGAACACGATAAATGCTAACAAGGCGCTGCTGCTGGGCAACTTTTCCGGCTTCGCCTCCAAATTTGCCGTAGAGCGCGGCGTTAAGTATTAAAAGAAACTATCGAGTATGTCAGTAATAATTAATGAAGATGAATTAATTGAAGAACATGGAGATGTATTTGAAGAGCTCTTCGATGCTGACATGGAGTCTTGGTTCTCCGCGGATATAGCTTGTTGTGATAATTGTTATGACGACTTTGTAAAGGCTTGGCCACTAGCGTTAAATGCGAACGATGGTGAGTTTCAATGTCAAACAATCGATTTGAAATCGTTTTATAGTGGTTCAAAGCGAATAAGTCAGTGTTATACGGAAGATGAGTTTAATGTTCTAATCAAACTGATTAATTGCCCTCGTTGCGATGAAGTTTTATCCGGAAACTTCTGGCCATATGAGTTACCTTTCAAATATGATTTAAACCAGTTAGATTTTGAAAAGTCGATAAACGAAATTGTTGAGTTGTCAGAAACAACTCCCTTTTTACTTCTCTCGAACCAGTTTGCTAATGATACTTTTGAATTATTAAAAAAAGTAGCTCTCTCAACGGATTCACTTTTAATTGAATATTCATTGTTTCGAGCGAGAGTGGCAAATCAAATCGAAGCGTTGAATTTCGGGCAGTTTGCTTTTCCACCTAAAAAATTCATACAAGAAGGTAGGTATAACCATGCAGGCCAACAAGTGTTATACACAGCAAGCGATCTAGAAACATGCTTCAGAGAAGTTCGAGAAGTTCTTTGCTACATAGCTGAGTTCAAACTAAAAAAAGAAATTAAAATTTTGGATTTAAGTTTTCCAGATGAATCACATTCTGATTTTGAATCCGAATTATCTGCCTTAGTTTTTTCATCATTGATGAGTCGAGAGCTAGATACTGAGGGTTATCACAAACCATGTTATGTTTTCTCTAGGTTCATTGCCGACTGTGCAAAATTAGCTGGTTTCGATGCTATAAAATATCCTTCAACAAGGATTGTTGGCAATAATTTCAATTTAGTTATTGTAAGTGACCTTATTATAGAAGAGTCTATAGAGTTTCTTAATGTAAGTTTAAAGGACTCAACTAAAACATATTCCCTTAAAATTGATACATAACAAGTGCATAAACTAATGGACGCAAAACGCTTAGCTTGAGCTCCTTCGTCGCTAATTTTAACCAAGCATTTTACGCCGGTTGGGCGAGCGTTATGAGACTAAAAAGACTAAAAAAGACAGGCATGTTTATTTTTGCGGCTGCAAGCGAGCAGGGCGCTGATATCGACTACGAAGCTGCACGTGAAGTGGTATATAAAATGCCGCATTCAGAGTGGAAAGAGAAGCACCAGCTTCCTGCCACTGATGAGCAGTTAGAGAAATTGGCTGCTAGGCAGGGGAAGTAGTTTTTAGTTCGAGTGACCTTGAATTATTTGTTTTAGAAGCCAGCGGAAGCTGGCTTTTTTGTTTTTGGCTGACGAGAAATACACTAAAAGCACCTGCATGCTAAATTAGTTGAATTAGTGTTTTTAATAAATGAGCGAAAAACGACATTACGGTTTTTTCTTTATTTCTCTGGTGGTTATGGTTTAGAGTAGTGAGAAGTAAAAAGGAGAAGTGCCCTAAAGTGATGTGGATTAGCATGACGGTTTGGGGACGAGTAAGCTGTTAACTTTTAAGGAAGAGAAGTGCTGTCTCAAATAAACGAGTTTTTAAACAAAAAAATCCAACTTTCTGAAGGCGTGGATACAAATGGCTATGCCTTGATTATTAGAGGGGTATTGTATTTTGTTACCGCATCTTGGATAGCATTTTATCCAGCGTATCTCCTTCTTATTCATATGAAAGTAGAAAAATTCTTCTCTTATGATGTGTTCGTCGGCGGCTTGTTTGGAATTAAATCATTTCTTTTTCTTGTATTTATATTGATTTCAATTAGTGCCGTTTACATGTGGGGGTTTGTTCTATTCTTCAGAAGTGCTGTTTTGAACAAGTCAAAGGCAATGTGGGCCTTAGGAGGCATTTTTGTATTGGTCTCCCTGTTATTCCATCTATTTGTTTTTTATAGCGGCCTAGCATCTGGAAAGCCAGAAAGAATATTGTGGCTTTCTAGTCTCGGTTTTATCTTTGCCGTAGCCGTATCTTCATATATGGCTAATCCACTCAAAAACCTAGTTTCAAATTGGATCGCTCCTGTTATAGGGATAGTGGCGAGCGCCACATTACCCATACTCAATCTAGAAGTCACTTCAGACATCGTAAAAACTGGCTTGGAGAATTTTAAAGTTGGTGGTGGTGTGAAAGCTGCAGTTCATAAAGTTGAAAACAACGAAATTATTAAATCTGGTTCTCTACTACTTTTAACTCCACAGTACGCCTATCTACGGGAAGGAAAGGCTGGTTATATATCAATATCAAGAACAAATAATACCTATGTATCGGTGCAGTAAAAAGTTAACAAGCGCGTCAATAAGGACGCTCGCAAGCTCGCGCCTATTACGCGAGCGTTATGTGCTAAAGCAAACTTGGAATTCTTTCGATAAATAAATTTATGAATTATAAAGTAGAAAAAATAAATATATATATGAACGTATATTGTTTTCTTTAGGGACAATTATCGTATTCTATTCACAATTCTTTTTAATAAATGAGGTGAATTCATTAAAAAGTGACCAAGCCTATTTTGAAAGAGTTATAGATCAAATTCAAATTTCGTCCGGGCTAAGAGAAACCTACTTATTTCAATATAACAATGCTGTATCATCAAAGCCCCAGAATAAAGATATGCTCGGATTCAGCGCCTTCAAACTTTATACAGAAACAGACAAGTTATTAACTTTACTTATGGTATCGGGCGAGCATCAAGGTAACGATGAATCTCAGACGTTTGTAGACGAAAAAAACAAAAGGTTTGATATTGCCGAGAGTTTATTAAAAGCTAAAAAATACAGTAAGCTTGTTTCATTACTTAATGAAATAACTTCTAGACATGATGAAAAAGTGGAGCCCTCTACTAAGAAGGTGATGACTTTATGGGAAGAAACAAGAAGCAATACTTTTAAAACTTCTCTTTTAGCTGACGTATTTAATATCTGCGGTCTTATTTTATTAGTATGTGCATTCTTGTTGCGTGAATACCGCGATTATAAAGCACATAACAAGTCACTCAAGCAGGACAAATAACAGTTGGTTTTTGCTCCTTCGTCGCTTATTTTAACTAACTATGGCATGTTTATGAACTCTCTAATTAAGGATAATTAAATGAATAAAATACTACCACTAATCTCTTTTATGTTTTTAATTGCACTTCCTACAATGGCTTATGATAAGGATGAATTGATAGTTATCCAAAAAGAGAGTAGTGATGGTAAACAAAGAGAGGATTATTTCTACTTGATAGGTACTCAATCAAGAGGAAAGCCCGCCAACTTCACCTTGTGGCGAAATCAGTTTGATTTTGATAAAGCTTGGGATGGTAAAGATAATCCTAAACTTACAATCGAAAATGCTGTTTTAAAAGCCAAGGAATTTTATAAATCTGAAGGCGCACTTCAACTAATCGGACTTGAATTACGGTTAGGTTATTCATTTGATTCTAGTGTTTGGTATTATTTAATTAGCCTTGCAAAGACTAGCGATATAACAGAGCGAGGAGTTGAAAGTGATAAAATTTATAGGGTTGTTGTATTAACAAGTGGAGAAGTTCTTCCACCATACATTCCAAAATAAAATACTAAACAAGACAGGCATATTCGTGGCTATACGGAATCACCATGAAAAGCAAACTCTCACTTGCACAATATGTTAAGAAGCGAAATGGGGTTCCATTAGGGGCAAGTGGCTCCATGACAAACATGCTTTCGCGCTCTTTTGGCGCGACTTCTTTTCCGGTGTTTTGGCACTATTGGAACCCAATCTGGGGTTACTATTTATCACGCAATGTCATGCGTCCACTTGCGAGTTTTCTTCCAACTTCGTTAGCCACTTTTGTTACGTTTCTCGTTAGCGGCGCGCTTCATGATTTAGCGGTTTCAATCGTCGAGCTGAAAACCGTTCTCTTCTTCACACCTTGGTTTGGATTAATGGGTTTGATTGTTGTAGTTTCTAAAGGGGCAGGGATCTCATATGGCCATGTAAGTTGGCCTGTTCGTGCGTTAATTAATGCGTCGTTTATTTTAGTATCGTTAGGTTTAATGTACTTTTTGGAAAAGTTGTACGCATAAAGGAAGCTTCTAAAGACTAAATAAGACAGGCGTATTTGTGTATTTTACACTGACCTTAGACGAGGGAATACGGCCATAATGAACGGGCGTCGCTCCACGTTTCTCTTCACAATACGCAACTTCGTGAGACTCTTTATGCGTATCCAACCCTATAAAAATCATGCTATGTTTGTTCATGCTAGCCTCCAAATTGATTTAGTATTGAACAAACTAATAATGGACTCCGGCCGGCGCTCCGGTGGCTGACAAGTTAACCCACGAAAATGCGGAGGCTAGCACTTATACGGGGAGTCATAGTGTCTAGCGAGATCACAACAACAAGGAAAGTTATGCTTAAACATATGCTCACTGCGATTCTGTTTCTACATTATCCTACTTTTGCAAAAGAGAGTGTGCTGATTGAAAATGTGACCGTCGTATCATCGCACCTTCAGGAGCCATTACTAAAGGCGCATGTTCTTATTTCTGATGGACGGATAAAGGCAGTATCGTCATCTAAGATTGAAAAAACATTTGATGTACAGGTAATAGACGGGACTGCTTTATACCTAGCTCCTGGAATAATGGATAGCCATGTTCATGTTTCATCTATTCCTGGCATGGGATTTGGCGTGGAGCCTGTGGCGCAAAAGAATGAAGCACTTGCTGAAGAATACTATAAACAGCAACCCTATAGCTTCTTGTACTACGGTATAACACAGGTTGTCGACCCAAACCCCGGGCTTGAATGGAAGAAATTTACTGCTTCTGAAATACATCCTGATTACTATCGTTGCGAAGTCATTACCTCACGCTCAACGTTTCCTTTGGTAGAGAAAAATGATGAGCTGTCGAAATCCATGTTTTCCTATATCGTTGAACAGGACGTTGCTGAGACAGCACAGAACTCTCCTGAACAAATTGGGAAACGTATTGCTGAATCCGGCGCATCTTGCATAAAAATATACTTTGAAGATGGCTATGGCGATGAAAGTCATTGGCCGTTATTGTCTGACGATACCCTGAAACGTATTCGAAAATCTGCATCACAACATAAACTACCTCTGGTAGCGCATGCCAATGCATTGGATATGTATCAAAGAGCCATTGATGCAGAGGTGGATGTAATTGCGCACGGGCTCTGGAATTGGGGGGAGTTTTCGCGTGAAACTGAAGTGTCCAAATCAATGCATGGCGTGCTTAACCAGTTAATGAGCAAAAGCACTGGGTACATGACAACCCAAAGGGTAATTGCTGGACTAGGTGAACTCATGTTGCATAACTCACATGGTGTTTCTGAATATAGTAAGGTAACGCCCGAAGAATTAATTGAATGGTATAAGCAACCCTCAGCACAATGGTTTAAAGAAGAATTACGCGCAGGATTTGACGGACTACCCGACGAGGTTATTGCTCGAATCTTTTTGAAAGATAGGGTGGGGAAAGGTAACAAAATTTTAAAAATCCTCACCGAGGCAGACTATCCGCTGTTATTAGGTTCTGATTTTCCGGGAAGTCCCAGTTTTTCCAACCAACCTGGTTTAACCACTTTCCTTGAAATGAAAGTAATGGCAGACGCTGGCGTATCTTTAGCTGCAATACTCTCAGCTGCGACCATTAACAATGCGCGACAATTTAATATTGATGAAGATTACGGAACGGTTGAAGTTGGTAAGGTTGCAAATTTACTTTTGCTAGAACAAAACCCTTTAAATACCGTGGACGCTTGGAGCAACATCCACCACATTATCCTACATGGAGAAGTTTTTAATCGATCAGATTTTGCTGCAGATACTATAGCTAACAAATCACTGCAGCGGACGAGCCGCTGAATGCGGCGTTAGGGTTAAAATGGAACTTCACGTCACAAGCGTAGATTACGCTCCAGAGGAACTACATGATCAAGTACCTTTGGTGTTTGAGTTATTAAGGGAAATTCCAGGCAGTGACCGTCCTGACTATTGGATAGGAAGGTGTAAAACTCCTATTCAATGGATCGAAGGCAATAAAGATATTACTTATGTAGTTGTTGCGGCTAGATGGCAAGGCACAAGAATCGAACCTCATGTCAAAAACTTGCCCGTTGGAATATCCTACGTCTTAGACGAATCAGTTTTAACTGACGAAACATTGGACTTTAAAAAGTGCAGCTATGTAGCTATCGGCATATCCCATGAAACTACGGGTGGCACACCGCCAGAGAAACACAAAGGCATATTGGCGGGTACTATTGGTAAGTTCTTTGGCAAGGGTAGTCAATAAAATGACTAAATCACCTAACAAACACATCAAAAATCGCCCCCCAAAAGGCGTGGGGAGACTGGTCAGTAAAAATGATCAGTAATATTTAACATTGACTAACGAAAAACAAATTTTGAATTTATCCCTATTGCACCAATGCAGACTAATATGGGTGTTTTTGGCGCTCTGTTGTTTTGAAAGTAATGCAGTAGTTATGAGACACGATGTTTCTGCAGAAAAATATCGTGTTGAAAAAATGCCAGAATATGTTGTAGATATGCCGGGTGAGGGTCACGGAGTTCTCATCGCAGAGCAGTGGGTTGTTACTGTCGCACATAGTATCTTTTACGATTATACGAATACCAACTTAAAAGTTGGTTCTAAATACTATGAAATAGAAAAGGTTTATATTCATCCAGGTTACATAAAGCCAAGGGGCAATGAATTAAGCGGTGATTTAGCTCCGCTAATGCAAGTTTTGAAATCCAGCAGCGATATTGCGTTAATAAAACTATCCAGTCCAGTTTCAGACATTATACCCATTTCAGTCTATTCAGAAGCTGCGGAGAAAGGGCGTGTCATAACAGTTTTTGGTAAAGGCGCAACTGGAAATGGGTTAACAGGTGAGAACGTAGAAACTAAGTCGCTCAATCAGGCAAATAAATTTCAAAATGTCGTAGAAAGTGCAAATGGTAAATGGCTAACGTTCAAATTTGATTCTCCTAAAAATGCGCTTCCCCTAGAAGGAATGCATGGCTCAGGAGATAGCGGAGGCGCTTCTATTATTTATCAAGATGGCGAACCATATCTAGTGGGGTTATCGAGTTGGCAATTTGCGACTGGAGATATTTCTGAATTTAAAGGCGGACTGTATGGTACTACTGCTTATCAGACTAGATTATCAAATTACTACCATTGGATTCTGAATATTATTGGTAATTAAAAAGTAAGCTAATTTATTCGTGTGCTCGTAGGGCGCGAATACATTTACTTCGTAACGCAAGAAGATTGTTCAGGCTGTTTTCTCGCTATACTAAAAACTTTAATCAATGCATGCGTAGGCCAAATCAATAAGTCGCAAGTTTTACGATAAATAGGGAAATAAGTGAGTAACTATCAAAATAATAATCATAGCTTTTGTATGGCTTTTTGTTAGTAGTTCGTTCGCTGAAATCGTTTTAGATGAAAGTGCGTTTACTCAGCGCTATGCTAAAGCAATTAACATCAGAGAAGATGGCGTAAGGGCAGATATAAAGGGTCGTTTGGAAGTGGAAATGACTTACAGCAACGGAGAAACATCTACCGCGTACCTCGATAACGCCTACATGAATTACCGCTCAAGCCCAGGCGAACTAGACGCAATTATAAACGCTTACATCAATGCATTAACCAAAAGCAGTAGCGATGTTAAATCCAACATAGAAAAAGAGCATATCTTTCCCGTTATCAAAGACAGGGTCTATATGGAGCAAATAACGAAATTAATGAATCATAGCAGCAAGGGGGAACTACCTTTCTACTATGAAAAATTAAACGACATCCTGTATGTTTTGTATGCCATAGATACGCCTTCTTCTATTAAATTTATGCCAAAGGAAGATATCAATGCTCTCGGAGTAGAAGAGGGAGAACTTAGAAATCTTTCAATGTCTAACTTGATGAATGCTAATGTGTCATTACAAATTCAGGGGGACCGATCGACGGTCTCGATGGTTGTAGCCGATGGTATTTATGAAGCATCTTTTTTGCTTTATGACGATCTATGGACGAAAGAAAACTTTCCGGTGAAAGGAGACATAGTAGTCTACGTGCCATCCAGAGATGTGTTGATTGTTACGGGTTCAGAAGATACTGAGAGCCTTGAAACAGTGAGAGGTATTGTGCATAACCCTGAAAGTCAGTGGTCTCATGCTGTGACAGATATTGGATTTGTGCGAGAAAAAAATAAATGGGTTGAATTTCAAAAGTAATAGGAACGACTAGCTGATGCGGTATCTCTGTAGATGCGACTAACAAAGATACGCTACTTATGATTTGTCATCATCTACGTTTAACAGTTAATAGGTTAAATGCGATAAAACAGTCAACGTTGGGTGAAGTTACTGTTATGTGGTCTAAGGAATAGAACATTGGCAAAAATTCTAATATTTGGAAACTCTGGTTCTGGAAAATCTACGCTGGCACAACACTTATGCAAAACACAAGGTTTAGCTCATTTAGATCTAGATACATTAGCGTGGAAACATACTAGTCCTCCTGAGAGAAAGCCTATTGATGACTCTGAAGAAGAGATAAAGACTTTTATTTCTTCCAACGACAAATGGGTAATTGAAGGCTGCTATACAGATTTACTAAAAACTGTAGAACAGCAGTCTACTGAAATTATATTTATGAACTTATCCACTGAATCCTGCATTTCAAACGCAAAGGCGAGACCTTGGGAGCCCCATAAATACAAAACAAAGCAAGCCCAAGATGACAACTTAGCAATGCTTATTGATTGGATTGGGCAATATTCAGAAAGAAACGATACATTTTCTTATGCGGCACATAAGCAGTTTTATGATGGCTATCACGGTCATAAAAAGATGATTACGCAAAATGTCCCAACTGAGCAATGTTAGGCAAAGTTTGGAACTTAAAAGATAATAAGTCACTATAGTTACTCGTTTTCGCACTCTGAGAAATAATAAATAGACTCAGGTCGCTACGCTCCCACGTATAGTTTACGTGTAATTACCCCTTATTTTTTTGGAGTTGCTAAAAGGAATCCTCATGCTGCAAACGCTGGTCATTTGTCTTTTTATCCTGTCTATTTGGGCATTGTTAAAAAGCGCTACCGATTTCGTTAATGTATGGAAAAGTGAGGCGCCACTTCATTGGCAGCATTGGGGAGAGCCAGAGTTTGTGGATTTATATCGTGGTATGTTTGGAGAGCTTTGGCCTGTAATTTTTGGCAAAGCTTGTGAAGAAGCGGGTAGTGACCTGCTAGTAAAAAAACGAAATGATATCCGTTTTGTTCTAAAAATTATCGTTTTACTTTTTATCGCATCTACTGCTTTCAACGGGTTCTACTTTGAAGTTAAGCCACGCGGATAAGCTAATGCTCCCGTAATGGGTTGATACATGCCAGGAAAGACGACACAAATGCACGTAGCAATTAGTTTTAAAACAGCCATGTTCGACTTATCCAAAGAACATGAAAATATGATAAATCCAATATACGGTGAATCTTTTCTCATTTGGTTAAAAGAGCAATTCGATGGCGAGTTCAGTGTAACAGCGCCTTTTATGGAAGATTGGGGTTGGTACTGTAACGTTTTGTTTCAAGGCCAGAAATACTTGGTCGGCTCATCTGTTTTTATCGAAGAGGATGATAATCCTGAATCAGAACTGAAAAAATGGCTAATTCAAATTGATAAACATAGGTCTTTCATTGAAATTTTGCTTAGAAAAGCGCACATATCGGAAACTGATGAATTTGTGTATCTCTTAAAGTCAAAATTAGAAGCTGAGCCAAAAATAAAATCAGTAGTTTTTGAGTAAGGAGCCCATTAGTGAAAAGTGAAGTTTTTCATTGGTTGAAGCACTTTCCAAGCTATGGAATAGCGCGTTTAAAAATTTCGCATCTAAAGCTCATAAATTAAAAATAAAATGTATGAAATAAGTGAAACGGAGTTTCTAGTGAAAATAAATCTACTTTTTGCATTATCTCTTCTAGTGTCAGCTACGGTATCGGCTGAAGACATTAAAATAGATCTTAAGCAGCTTGCCCAACAATACTTCGACACAATGGTTGCAACTCAGGCCCCTGGCGCTACTCAAGTTGAGCTTGAAAATCACCTGAATTTGTTCGCGGATGATGTTGGTCATTCACATTTGCCATGGGTGATAGACGATACGCGATTACCTGACGGTAAGGAGCAAATGAGAGAGGGCATGACGTTCTATCTAGGCGCGCACACAGAATACAGTGCAGAGCTGTTGGATGTTTTTACATTTAACAATTCTGCTATTGCTATCAGATATAAGAATTATGCCAAGGGCGTGCACCCGCAAAACAATCAACCTATTGAATACAGTCAAGTAATGATGGAAGTACTAGAAATAGAGAACGGTAAGATTACTGTAATTCGAAAGTACCATGAGTAAGTTTCATTTTCGATAGCCGTTTAGGTAACAATTGTATTTTCGGTTGCAATAAGTTGGCGTACACCTAGTGATAGTGTTACAAGATGAGCTTTAAAGGCAAGGTAAAATGACGAAGAACCGAAGAACAACAATCATCAGGCTTCTTCTGCTAATCAGTACTATTGTTTCCTTGTTTTTCGTTCCGTGGATATTGGTTAAAGCCTTGATCCTACCTTTGCCACACACAGTACAAGAACAAGTTGATGAGGCAATTAGCCATGGCTTTGACGGTATAATTGTTTACGTGGAGCAGGCGGGAAAACCTCCAGCTTTTTACACAGCAGGCTGGAAAGATAGAGATAACAAAATACCCGCTGCCCCCGACTCTTTGTTTAAAATTGCCAGTATCAGTAAGCTGTACACCGCTGTGGCTATCACGAAAATGGCGCGAGAACAGCGACTATCCCTAGACGATTTACTCGTTGATCATTTACCCGAACTCAAAGACAGAATTGAGCATTCAGAAAAAATAACGCTTAAAATGATGGTGCAGCATAAGTCAGGAATCCCTAACTTTACTGATAATGCTGCCTACTGGGAAAACGAACCGGAAAACAGCAAGCGAGCGCTCGACTTTGCGCTAGATCTTCCGGCGAGTTTTGAGCCCGGTGATGGATATGAGTATTCCAACACGAACTATCTGTTGCTTCGCAATATTATGGATAAGGTTTTGGGGTACAGTCACCACAAGTACATTAAGCAAAACGTTTTGCTTCCGCTTGAATTGAGCAACACCTATTTTTCATTGAGCGAAGTCAATATGGACGACGTGATGAGCGGCTATTACGTTGGTTACAAGGAAGATGTTAAGGCGCGCGACTACGGTATGCTAGCGACAGCAGAAGATGTGGGTAAGTTCTTACGAGCGCTAAACAACGGCTCTATTTTCAATGAAGGCGAAGCGGAACTTTACCCTTATGTGTTCGAGCATGGAGGCTTGGTTATCGGCTATCAAAGCCTTGCAGAATATGACAAAGACCTCGATACCGTGGTTGTTCAATTTATCAATACCACTGACTTCGACGGTTATGAGTGGAACTTGTCTGAAATCACAATAAGCCGAATTTTTAAAATACTAAGAAAAGTAGAAAACGAGTAGGTGGTAGACTTGGTTCAACGCCTTTTCAGTGTAGGCCAATCATTACAAGTTAGAAAATAATGGGTGGCAACAGAACGGTTTTTATTATGTGCTTAGTTTATTAATTCGCCGTTTTTACTCTATGCTTTTAGTGGTTATTTTATATCTTCAGCTGCTCGGCAAAAAAGGGACAAAACGTGAAAAAACTCTTCTTAATGTTATCTGTGATTATATCGGTTTTGTGTTTGCTACTGGCCGCTGCGCCATTTACTCCGGCAGTTGTGGGCTCGTTTTTAATGCTTATCCTCGCTGGAGTTTTAGGCTTTAAAGGGTATTCAAAAATAAGCTTGCTTTTGCTTTGTATCAACACCTTTTCGGTAGTTGTCAGCCCTAACATAAACGAGTCTAGTTTTGCCGCATTAACTGTAATATCGATTATCTTTATTTTCTCTTTCACCGGTGTAGCACTTGGTCTGCCGAAAGGTGTTCAAAGATATGATAGTTGCGTTGATAGCTGACGAAATTTGATAACAACGAGATAATTAAGCCAAGATGTCTAATTTAATAACCCCTATGTTTATGCACATTTTTCTTTGTGCATTGCTCTACGTATTTCTCACGCTAGCTCGCGCGCCTTCGGTATGGGGAGTAGGGAAAAACAAAGATGGTTCAAACCCGTTTGCTGATATACAGCCTAAAGTAAGTGCGAATCTGAGCAATCAGTTTGAGTGGCCGTTATTTTTTCACGCTGTTTGCGCCTTGCTAATTGCCTTAGGTGAGCCAATTAGCAATTCACAAGTCTCCCTTGCGTGGGTATTTGTTATTGGCAGGGTGCTGCATAGTCTTGTACAAATATTTACAGACAATATTAGATTGCGTGGTTTGGTGTTTACTATCAACTTCGTTGCCGTTCTTGCAATGTGGTTGTTGCTTTTTATAGAACAGGTTTTAGTTTAAAGAGCGTAAAGGTTATGGAAGAAGTATTTGAACCGCTGGGCCGCTTTATACTCAGAGTAATAAAGTGGATTATCATAGACGCAATTATAGAATTCGTATTGAAGGGCACGGGCCATGTGGTGCTTAAATTGCTAACCTTCGGCAAGTACCCAAGAGCTGGCCGTGATGAGGGAAGGACCGTTGCTGTTGGTTTTATAAGCTTTGTGGTGGTTTTTGTCTGTCTTGCAATGATTGCTTAGTTTTGAAAAAGGATATCTGCGATGAAATTAGAAAAGTGGGCGAGAATAAGAGAAAAAGGAAAACAGCGCTTCGTTCTAATTTACGGCGTTTTAGGCTGGGGAGTCTCGACAGGTTTATTATGGTCATTACTTATGGCGTTTATCGAGCCTTCCGAAAATGTCTGGGGGAAACTCGCCATTGCGATGATCATCTTTCCCATTGCGGGTATCGCTTTTGGCCACTTAACGTGGAACAAATCTGAAAAAGCTTTTGCAAAAGAAACGACGAAAACTGTATAGAATTGCTAGAACATGTCTTGTAATAACCAATGAAGGGAAGCCGCTGTTGTTAAGTATCAAAAAATTATTTGTTGTTTCATTAACTTTGCTTGTAGTTAGTTGTGCCAATATACCCATTGCAACAATGCTTGAGTTTCGCTCATTTGATGAGGAGAAATTTGTTGAACTCGACCCCAATCATTTACTTACGAAGATTCACTTAGACAAGCCTGCCGAAATAAAACCAGAAAGCACCTGGCTTACCTTGGGTGTTAGCTCCTCAAAGCAAGAAAGAAGTTTTAAGTATAATCTTGAGGTCATTTCAGAAAATACACTGCCAGCTGAGTCAGGATGGCTGAGTAAAACGCCAGCGCGAACTGAGTACATTTTAGGATTAAGTACCGAAGCAATAAAAGAATTCACTGAACTTCAAGAGTTCATGGGTTCTGCATCGCCAACGGGCTTTGATCTTCACGTCAATACTGGGTTCAAAGAGGCGGCAAATGAAATGACAAGCATCACAATGTCTATCTTTTTAAAGCTTTACGCTGATGAAGACTATTTTACGCTAATCGATAGAGCGGAATTAGATATCGAGAAAGGAAGCGAGTAACTTCTATTAGGCTGGCTTTTTACCCATAACAAAGTAAAGTAATAATCTTCAGCTCTTCAAGCTTATTTAGAGAAGTACATGGAAGTATCTAAAGCCAGTATTCAAAAAGCAGTAGCTAACAATATCATCTCCGAGCAACAGGGCATTGCTCTGTACAATTTCTTTCAAGAAGAAAATCAGAATACTCCCTCTTTTACCTTCACCCATATTCTGTACTACTTAGGTGGCCTTATTGCAATTGGCGCCATGACTCTATTTATGAATTTAGGCTGGGAGCAATTTGGTGGTGCCGGCATCGTATTTATCTCTATGCTTTATGCTGGCGTGGGCTTAAAGCTTGCCAATTCCTTTGCTCGTAAGCATTTAATAATACCAGCAGGGATCTGTGCCACGTTCGTAGTTTGTTTGACGCCAATTGCTATCTACGGAGCTCAGCAATGGTTAGGGCTATGGCCCGACGACAATACGGTTGTTCGCCAGTTTCACCACCGCATTAAATGGCTATGGTTATATATGGAACTTGGAACGCTAGTAACTGGACTTGTCGTAGCATGGCGATATAAATACCCGTTCTTAATAATGCCGATTGCGGTAACGCTCTGGTATATCAGTATGGACGCTGTGATGCTCATTATTGACCATGAGGACTTATGGAACAGCTACTCGTGGCAATTCCGAGCACTTGTGTCGATGTACTTTGGCGCGTTGATGACGCTATTGGCGTTCTGGGTGGACATCAGAGCACGAAACACAGCAGATTACGCGTTTTGGCTTTATCTTTTCGGCGTTTTAGCGTTTTGGGGCGGCCTTACCAGCCAAGATTCAGACAGCGAACTGTCTAAGTTTATCTATTTCTGTATAAACCTTGCCATGATTGGCGCTGGCGCTCTGTTGGTTCGACGTGTATTTGTCATATTTGGTGCTTTGGGATGCTGTTTATATTTAGGTCATCTTGCTTCTACCGTTTTTGAAGATAGTTGGCTTTTCCCTGTAGCGCTATCAGCGATCGGTTTAGGCGTTGTATATTCGGGAATTTGGTGGCAAAAGAATGAGGCTCGCATAACAAAGAGTGCGCAAGCGATACTGCCGAAAGCGCTACAGGAACTATTAGCTAATAAAGCTTAGTTCACCTAGGCAGTAAATAAACCAGTAACTAACTCAATACAGATAACAATTAACAAAAGATAACGCTTACGCAGTAGTAAGGGGAAAGAGGTAAATGGAGATGTCGGAAAATAACGTAGAATTTAAGGAGCCTGGTCGCCTCACTACGTGGATAAAGTATTTATTGTACGTACAGGTGGCTTTAGCGCTTATAGCCATTGGTTCCAACTTAATGGAGTATCAACTTCTAACAGATTTTCAAAATGGCGTTTATTTCAATCAAGAAATGGCCGTTGCAGACGCTGAGTCCAATGACAAAAGGCAGCAGATAATTGCTTTTTCGTATTTGGCGGTGTTTATCATTTCCGGCATCTTAATTCTTAAATGGATTTATCAGTCAAACCAAAATGCGCGTTATTTAGGCGCTAAAGATATGACGTTTACACCTGCTTGGTCGATAGGTTTCTATTTCATTCCTATTGTGTCGTTATGGAAACCTTATCAAGCGATGAAAGAGATTTGGCAAGCCAGCCAAAACCCTAACAATTGGCAGTTAGAAAAAGCAGGCCCTATTTTAGGCATATGGTGGTTTTTCTGGATCGCCAACAGTGTGGTTGGACAGGTCGTTTTTCGTATGTCCAGAAGGGCACAAGAAATCTCCGAAATAATGAATGTTAATCTGGTTTCGCAGGTTTCTGAGGTCCTATCCATTCCACTAGCCATAGTTACTTGGTTATTGATTAACAACATCTCTAACATGCAAAAAGCACAGATTGAAGGTGACGTGGAAAAAGCAGAAACTGCAGAAGATTCAGATTTACAACCCGCAAAATAGTAGTATCCATTTCGCTTGTTGCTCTGCCACAAAGGTAGAGCAACTGTCTTTATAAGACTAAAGTCTTACTCCACATGTAAACATTAAGTAAAAATTAAGTTGCGCGACAGTATCGTTATACTTAAGTATAACAAAAGGTCAGGATAACGCTGGCTTACGTACACATCTTCGTTTCTATACCTTTGATTTAATACAATAATGGGAGCCATACACCCCCAGTAATAAAGCGGCATAGAAACGCGCACAATACATGTAGGGGAAAAATGTATGTCAACTTCAGGAACGGGGGCGCTCGCTTTCTTACGCAAAGAAAACATTGTCGCACCAGATGGCTATAACCGCTGGCGGGTTCCGCCAGCATCTATCGCAATCCACCTTTGTATCGGGTCTGTTTATGCGTGGTCAGTTTTCAACACTCCGCTAACTCGAGACTTGGGCGTTGTTGCGTCTTCTGCTAACGATTGGAGTTTATCTTCGGTTGTTTGGATCTTCTCAGTGGCTATTGTTTACCTTGGTTTAGCCGCCGCATTTGCAGGTAAATGGCTAGAGAAAGTAGGGCCTCGTTTTGTAGGTGTGGTTGCGGCTTTTTTGTGGGGCGGTGGTTTTATTGTTGGTTCGATAGGTATCTCTACCCATCAACTGTGGCTGCTGTACTTGGGCTACGGTGTACTCGGCGGCTTCGGGCTTGGGCTCGGTTACGTATCACCAGTCTCAACACTTATACGGTGGTTTCCCGATCGACGAGGTATGGCGACAGGCCTCGCAATTATGGGTTTTGGTGGAGGTGCAATGATAGGCGCTCCGCTTATTAGTGCACTGCTTGAAACCTTTCAAAGAGCGCCAGAATACTTAGGTGCAGAAAACATGGTTGCGCTGGTTACCGAAGAAGGGCGTCGTTTTGCAGAGACGGCAGCAGGAAAAGTAGAAGTGGTTATTGCCTCTGCAAATCAAGCGGCCTCGTTCGGTGGCGAAGCCGGTGTTTATGTCGTTGGTACGGGCGAAACTGGTGCGGCATCGACTTTCCTTACCCTTGGTATCGCTTATTTTATTGTAATGATGTTTGCGTCTTTCCAGTATCGCGTACCGAAAGAGGGGTGGAAACCAGAAGGTTGGCAGCCTAAACCTGAAGCATCATCGAAAGGAATGGTATCGAAAAATCACGTCCATATTGATCAAGCCCTTAAAACACCTCAATTTTGGTTGCTTTGGATAGTATTATGTTTCAATGTCACCGCGGGTATTGGCGTTATTGGTGTAGCCAAGACCATGATCAATGAGATCTTTGGAAACTTAGCCATTGTTACCGCAGGTTTTGCGGGTACCTATGTATTGATGATCTCGGTGTTTAACATGGTAGGGCGTTTCTTCTGGGCTTCTACGTCTGACTACATTGGCAGAAAGAATACCTACCACTGCTTTTTCGTAATAGGTACGCTGCTTTACTTGTCTATCCCATTCTGGGCTGGAATGGGGAACACCACCGCGTTAATTGGGTTCTACATTGCAACAATGATAATTTTCACAATGTATGGCGGTGGCTTTGCAACTATTCCTGCATACTTGGCAGATTTGTTTGGTACCTTACATGTAGGCGGCATTCACGGCCGATTGCTAACAGCATGGTCTACTGCCGGCGTATTAGGGCCATTCGCTATTACTTATTTGCGCAATATGTCAGTAGAAAATGCAATTGCCGATTTAGCGGCAAAAGTCGACCCTGCCGCGTTTGCAAGTAAGTTTGGTGCGCCAATGGCTGACTTGCAAAAATTGGTAGAAGCTAAAACGGTAACGGTTGCACGTTTGCTGGAAATTGCGCCAGCCGGAACGGTAGACCCAACCTCTACGCTCTACAATACCACTATGTATGCAATGGCTGGGTTATTGGTATTGGCATTTATTGCTAACTTACTTGTAAAACCTGTGCGAGAGAAGCATCACGTAGAGAACACGCACCCCGAACTGGAGCCCGCGCGAGCAAGCTAATTTACCCATCGAGAATACCCGCTTTATAGCGGGTATTTTTTTGCAAAGGTGTTTTAAAATACTCTTTATTGATTAAGTTGAAACGTTCTGGCTTACTAGTGCGCTATTTTCTCATGAGTTGTCAGCTATGCTATTTAAGAAGAATCCTCTTGCCTCCATTGTTGTTTCCCTATGCTGTGCGTTTAGCCTCAATGTTAGTGCAAATGCGCCGTATGAATTAATGGGGGTGACAACAAAAACGGGGGAGAAAACGTCATATCTTGCTAAAGAAAACAACATAACCTTGCCAGTGACGGTTATTAACGGAAAAAGTGACGGTCCTGTATTGTTGCTTACCGCTGGTATTCATGGCGACGAGTTTCCATCTATGTACGCGTTGCAGCAGCTACAGCAAAGCATTGATCCTAAAGAGATGAGCGGTGTGTTGGTTGTGTTGCACTTGGCAAACTTAGATGGGTTTCACGCAAATAGAATCGCGTTGAACCCTAAAGATGAGAAAAACCTAAATCGGGAATTCCCAGGGAGCGTTGATGGCACACCAACAGAACAGATTGCGGAGCTGCTAACCAGAGAGTTTATTGGCAAAACAGATTTCTTGATCGACATGCATTCTGGTAGCGCAAACCAAACGTTGCTGAATCACGTGTATTCTCCTTTTGTGGGCAACAAAGAACTTGATGCGTTAACATTTGAATTTGCCAAAGCCACGGGCATGCAGCATATCGTTATGTATGGCGACCGCCCAAGAGATCCCAACAATTCAATTTCATACCCTAACACAGCGATGACGAGAGGAAAGCCGGGACTGACGACTGAAATTGGGCATTTGGCACAGACAGATGAAGAATCGGTAGCAGAAGCGCTAGATGTGGCTAAAAACGCCATGTATTTTTTGAAAATGCTGCCAGAGACGCCAAAGCAGCACCCCGAGCCAGTTATCTATGAAACAATCAAATATCCAAAGAGCTCAAAAAACGGGTTCTTCAAAGCTTCTGTGGTGATAGGCGATAAAGTAAAGACAGGACAGGATGTAGGTGCGGTCACGGACTATTTTGGAAATCTCGTTGAAACCATTAAATCGCCCGTTGATGGCACGGTTATGATGGTTAATCAAATGCCAGCCATCAAAGACGGACAGTCTGTTATGGCTATTGGTGTTGAAGTTTCTGAATAACTAAGATGGTGGTGTAGTTACAGTGGTGATCTAATTAACCTACCCAAACAAATAAATGTTAAAGTTATTTCACGAAATTGTGATTAGGGAATGATATGGACTTTCTTTTTAATGTTTTGATTTGGGTAGGCGTTGTTATTTTTGCCATATTTTTTATTGGATTTATGGCCGCTGCTAAGCTGAATAAACGCCAAGAAGAAAACCGCGCCAATCAGACGTCTGCAGAGCCTACTCGTGAAGGCGAAAAGCCGAGTAACCAAAATAAAAATTAACCTTTCGTTCATTGTAAAACGTCAACGTTAAATAAAAACGTTCACATTTATTCACCCCTTTATATCAGTTCCCCCGTTTAGTGAAAAAAGGGGGAACATTATGCAAACAACAATTTTACCAAACGCCAACCCAAAGCACTTAACACACCAAAGTGTACTACCGTTTGAAAAAGCGCCTTTCGCTAAACGTGCTTTAAACGCGGCCACAATTGCTATTGCTGGATGTACCGTTACGGCAGGGCTTTTCGTATTAATGGCAGAGCTCATTAAGCAAGACAAAGTAAACATAAGCGAAGCCCCACCGGTGTTCTTTGAGCCGATCATTTACCAACCTGAAGACGAACGGACCATCACTAAAAAACCAATGGTGCCAATTGAGCAGGTAATTAAAACGCCACCTCAAAAAGTTATTGAGATTGACCCTGAGCCCAATGAAGGCCCAGGAGGCTTTGAGATAAAAACGCACATACCTAATACTGCGTTAGATTTGTCGATTAACCTAAATAGTGCGCAAGGTGATATGCAAGCCACACCCCAATTTAGGGTAGACCCCACTTATCCACCTGAGGCCAGTCGCGACGGTATTGAAGGCTGGGTAAAGCTAGGGTTTACGATAAGTGCTAGTGGCTCAGTGTCTGATATTACAGTACTAGATTCAGAGCCCAAGCGCGTGTTCGATAGAGCTGCGCGCAGAGCGCTTAAAAAATGGAAGTACAAACCCAAGCTGAATGGCGGTAAACCTGTTAGTCAATCAGGTATGGTTGTAGTATTAGATTTCAAATTAGAACAATAAGGACTGCCTATGAGTATAGGCGCAAGCTTGCAAAGCCTGTTTCAAGGCAAGCGCGAAAAAGTGCTGGGAGTCAGCGAAAGGCTAATGCTGCGGTACAGCGCAAAAGGTGATGAAGCATCGTTAGCCGCGCTGTATGACTTACACAGCCATAAGCTATTTTATTTTTTGAAGGTGTTAAATGATAGCACTGTTGCAGAAGATATGTGTCAGCGCACTTGGATTAAGGTTATCGAAAATCGTCACTTATTTAAAAGCGGCGATAATTTTCAGGCTTGGCTTTTCACTATTGGTAGGCGAACGCTTATTGATGAATTCAGAAAAAACGCCAAGCTTGAATTTAACAACGAGGCAGTTGAGTCGTTTTCGTTAAGCGAGTTACTTAAAAATGCACAGTCTTCGGTAGAGGACGATGTAGCAAAAGGGATAGAAAAAGACGTGTTTAAGGCATGTATTCAGCAGTTACCCTACAAGCAGAAAGAGGCGCTTTCGCTACAGTTTGAAGGTTTTTCGTTAGCGGAAATCGCCGCTATTTGCGGCGCTGAAAAAGAAACGATTAAAACTCGGATACGTTATGCCAAAGACAGCCTTAAAACCATGCTGGAGAAACTGTAATCATGTCTACATCAGATAAAGAGCTACAAGATGCGTTCAAACGCAGCCAGCAGGTACAAAAGCAAAATGATGGAATGAGTGAAAAGGCTAATGCTCGAATTCGTGAAAGGGTTCTCGCGTACAACAAGGCAATAGAAAGTGATAGTGGAATAAAACGCGTATTTACTGCTACGGCTGCTAATATTCGAGCGTACTTCGCTTCTTCAACTTTACGTTTTACGGCTGTGGCATTCGCAATCGTTGCCATGTTGGGCGTATACAATATCGGTACATTCCAACGTAACCATTCGTCGCCATTACAGACGGCAGCACACCGTGTAGACATTGTTCAATATCACGGATTCGAAGGGGAAGATAAGCTGCTAGCTGGTAAAGCCGGTACTGATTATAAAGCGCGATTTAATGCCTATACTCAACAATATCTTGAAAGCAATTTAGTCGCTAGAGCGGTTACGTTAGAGCCAGCCACGCTTACGGCGCAAAATGGGTATTGGCTCTTGGTGAGCTGCAAAAATCAGCAAGTTGTGGTTTCTGAAAACCTTATTGCATCATTAAATATTAACGGTCGCATAGAGGGGGATATCAATATTGGCACGCATGTAGCGCTCGCCTTTGATGCGCAAGGAAGAATACTTTCAATTAAACAGTCGAGTAAGCCGTTGATGTGCTGATTAATAGGGTGTTTAGCTGGATGCGTTCGTAAACGAGGTAAAGGCGGTGAAACTCGCTCGAGCCTCGATTACGAACAGTATTTTAGGAATGACTTATTTGTCTAAATCGTGTGCTCTAAAGGCATTTGGAAGTAACTCACCAATGGTGGTTTCGAATGTCTCGCCGTTTTGACTTACCATGGTAACGGGAGTTTCATCTGGGGCAAATTCAGCAATTTTCTGTCTGCATCCACCGCACGGAAAGCAAAACTCGTCGTTCGGGCTCGCAATAACGATATGCGAAATACGTTTTTGTCCCTGTGTGACCATATTGCCAATAGCTGTGGCTTCAGCACATTGTCCTAATGGAAAAGCAGCACTTTCTACATTACAACCAGAGAAGGTTTCGCCACTTGGAGTAAGCAACGCAGCACCAACTTTAAAGTTGGAATAAGGTGAGTGTGAGTTTTTCTGTGCGTCAAAAGCAAGTTGTGATAGTTGTTCTAAATTATTTTTCTTCATAGCTACCTGTGTTAACCACCCAATACGCTTTACTTTTATCATCAAATGCGAGAAGGTTGGCGGCATTAGCGCCGCAACAAGCGTATACTTAATACTCAGGCGGTTTTTTCTTTTTTTATAGAATGCTTTTTTACCATGTGCAGAAACGTTAGTCTCATCTTTTTTTCTCTATTCGCTGCTATTTTAACCGGTTGTGCGCAAACACCACCTGTTTCAGAAAGACCACAAATGGGAAACCTGCTTTTAGCCGAACCTGCGCCCATTAATCCTCGTTCCGAAATGGCTATTGCTCGTTACAATCAGGTGCTTACCAGCCCTGCGTTATCAGATGAAGACAAAGCTGAACTGCACTTTCAGCGAGGCATGTTGTACGACAGCGTGGGCCTATCGGGCTTAGCGCAGTTTGATTACACCCAAGCCATTAATTTAAAGCCAGATTTGGCTGAAGCCTATAATTCTATGGGTATTCACTATATTCAGCAGAACGACTTTATTCAGGCTTACGACGCATTCGACTCCACGCTGGAAATCAACCCAGAGTATGATTTCGCGTTCCTAAACCGCGGTATTGCGCTTTATTACGGTGGCCGCGCCGAACTCGCGACCAACGATCTTAACCGCTTTTTTGAAAAAGATGACAGCGATCCATTTCGCGCTCTGTGGGCGTACTTTGCGCATCACGACGTGTCAGAGCTTGAAGGACAAAAATACTTAGCTTCTATTCGACCAACGCTGGACAACCAGCACTGGGCTACTACGCTGGTGGATTTGTTTTTAGGTACTGTTGATGAGAACGATGTACTTAACTCATTGTTAGACGGTGTGAAAAGCCAAAAAGCGTTAACAGACAGGTTGTGTGAAGCATATTTTTACTTAGGTAAATTTCATACCCAGCGCGGCAACAGCGGTATTGCATCAAATTACTTCAAGCTTGCATTAAGCACCAATGTATTTGATTACGTTGAACACCGCTACGCACGAATGGAACTTAACCGTTTGCGTGAACTAGCTAGCAGCGATCTGGTTAGCGAAGAGTAAGCAGCAAGCGTTATGCGAGGCTTATTTTTAGCAGTGTTCGCACTGCTCATAGTTGCGGGCGATAGCGGACGCTATGTCCCGCAGCTAATTGCTAATGCAAGCAAGGTGCTTACGCCGGCAAGCCTAGTGTCAGATAGCGAACTAACTGAAAAGGCGAGCTCTACTTCAGTAAATACTACCGACGGCATGGCACAGGACAGCACAGAATCTTCTCCCGACGCTCAAACTTCGGATATTACCGAACGTTTCAATTATTCTGACTATCACCTTAAGCATGACGCACTAGCGCTACTTTGGTTAGCTGCAAAGCAGGGCAGTGAAAATGCACAGGCACGCTTGCTCGGTGAATTTGAGCGTGCGTATAACGCAGGCTTCATTGCTACTGACTATATCGATGAAGCCACTGCAACCTATTTTCTAGAGAAGCTAGTGAATCTTGAAAACGCAGACGCTGCATGGCTGCTGTACCAAATATTAGGTGAAGAAGGTGCGTCACAGCGCTTTATGCGCTTAGCGGCGCTCGGCGAGGTCGCAGAAGCACAGCTTGCGTTTGCAATGTCTACCGATTCGCCAGAAAAACGTGAGAAGTGGCTGGTACGCGCGGCTTCACAAAACTACGTACCCGCACAGGCCGCATTGGCCGATTGGTATCTTCTACACGGGCAGCAACAATTAGCGAAACCACTGCTCGCAGCAACAGCAACCTTAGACATGCAAAGTGCATTTAAGTATGCTCGCCTTCTGTGGGACGAAGGGGAATTTTCTGAGGCTAAGGAGCATTTTAGCTTTGCCGCGAAGAAAGGGCATCTTCAAGCGGAAAAAGCCTTAGAGGCCATCAATCTCTACACGCCGTATTCTATACAGCAAGCATTAAAGCAGTCTCCTTCATTTAACTGGGAGAATGAAGGGAAATGCCTTCAGCGTATTCAGCCTTTTGCTACCAGTTTAGCTACTATCATGCGTGCTCACAGTCTTTATAACTCATTCAATGACGACAAGCGCCTGCAGAACCTTTCTATTTGCCTGGCCCCGCCTATTTGGCTTAAACCCGATGTGCTAAGCTGCGATCCGGATTATAAAAATGCGGGGATCTTAGGCTGTAGTATTACTCCTTTGGCAAGCATTGCGAAAAAGCAGAAATTTAGTCATGCAGTAGTAGTGGCAGAGCAGGGTAAGGCAAATGTTCAAAACGGCGTAATGTACTTAGACATCAGTGACGCTTATTCAGTGTTTGTTCATGAGCTAGCGCACTTCGCAGGCTTCGCTGACGAATATCCTATTGGCAAGGGCATGGCGAATAGGCTGTGCGATGAAGATGGAATAAGCGATTTTGCACCACCAAACCTAATCGTAGATTCTGAGTACTGGTATGCACCTCACAAAACGGTCGAAAATTGGCTAGAGATAGATCCTGCAACCATTATTGCACGCGCCAAAACGTGCACCGTATTGGGGGAAAACAGCTATAAGCCCAGCCGCAGAATTACCTTTATGGAACATCACGATAGCGGCGTGATCCCGCCTTTATATTTGGTACTGTGGCAGCAGCAGCTGGAAAAACAAAATGCCCAGCGACCTATTTCAATGAATTTCTTCCAGGCGTTCCACAATAGCGGCAACCAAAAAGAAGCCGCACACTGGTTAGCCGAATACGAAGCGTTTACTGGTGGCAAATAACCGCAGTTGTCATTACTAAAACAATGCACTCGCCACTATTTGGCGAGTGTATCTTTAAGCTCTCTTACCCACATAGACGTTGCACCACAAATTGCTACGGGCATAACGATAAAGTTAACCACGGGAATAAGTGAGAATATATTCACCATCATTCCAAACGTCATTGCTTTCCCTTTGTGTTCGCCAAGGTGCAGGCGCATGCGTGTGAAATCTACTTTGTGATTATCGTATGGGTAGTCGCAATATTGGATTGCTATCATCCAGGCGTTAAATAAGAACCACAAGACTTGCCCGATAATAGGTAGGAAAAAGAACAATAACAAAAAACCAATAGCGCGAGGTAAATACCAAACGAGCTTGGTGAGTTCGCGCCCTACAGTTCTAGGAATGTCTTTAACTAAAGACATCACGCCCTCGTCACCCAAATCTTGACCCGTTAGGTGACGCTCAACTTTTTCTGATAATACACCGTTAAACGGCGCTGCAATCCAGTTGGCCAGTGTACCAAAGATGAGTGCGAAAATGAGCAATACGCTGATGACTGCTAGGGGCCACAAGAAAAAGCTGATCGCTGTTTTGATCCAGCCTAACCATTCAGGTACAAGGTCAATCACATAAGCGATGCCCATTTCTATTTGGCCAAATAAGAAGTAAAAAGCCACAGAAAAAAGCACTAAGTTTATTGTTAGGGGTACAAAAACAAAACGCTTTAATCCTTTGGTTTTTATAAGCGAAAAGCCTTCAAAGAAATAATGTACACCGCCTGAACTCATTCGTACTCCTTCGCGTTTGAAACGCTGTGTTTGTTAACTATCTGTTCTATCATACGCGCTTGGCGTATTCTCTGCCTAACTCAGTGAAATGGTAATTGTTACAAGCTGTTAGATTTGGTAGAGTCGAAGCATAATAACAAAAGAATCTTCCGTGTGATTGCATCATTTCTACATCAACTGCTATTTCAGCCGATGGTTAGCTGGTTTCTGGCTAATATCAAGGCGATACCGCGTGCAGCTTTGTGTTTAAGAGGGATGATGTGTGAGGCTTAAAAAGATTAAGCTCGCGGGTTTCAAGTCCTTTGTTGAGCCAACTACTATTCCATTCCTCGGCGAAATGACCGCCATCGTAGGTCCTAACGGCTGCGGCAAGTCGAATGTCATTGATGCTGTACGTTGGGTTTTAGGTGAAAGTTCTGCCAAAAACTTACGCGGCGATGCAATGACCGACGTGATTTTTAATGGCTCTTCGTCTCGTAAGCCAGTGGGGCAATGTAGCGTTGAACTTGTTTTCGACAACAGTGCAGGGCGGATAGCGGGTGAATTTGCCAACTACAATGAGCTGTCTGTTAAACGCTTAGTTACACGGGACGCCACCTCTACCTATTTTCTAAACGGCACTAAATGTCGCCGGCGTGATGTCACCGATCTATTTTTAGGAACAGGGCTGGGCCCCCGTTCTTACGCCATCATTGAGCAAGGTATGATCTCGCGGCTTATCGAGTCAAAACCACAGGACTTGCGTGTATTCATAGAAGAAGCCGCGGGTATCTCAAAATACAAAGAGCGCCGTAGAGAGACAGAAAACCGTATAAGGCACACGCAAGATAACCTTGAACGCTTGAATGATGTGCGCGATGAATTGGGCAAGCAGCTCGAAAAATTACAGCGTCAGGCTGCTGCGGCTACTCGATACAAAACGCTACGTGCACAAGCCAGAGAGCTAAAAGGCCAGTTAGCAGCCCTTCGTTTTCTGAAAAATAGTGAACATATTGAAGCGCTGCAAAAACAGCAGCAAGCACTCCAGTTAGAAGTTGACGACTTAGTGGCTCGACTACAGGGCGATGAAGCGGGGCTTGAGTCGTACAAAACCAAGCAGCTGGAAACAAAACAAACGATAGATGATCTTCAGCAGCAGCTGTTTACTACCAGTAACGCAATAACACGACTAGAGCAAAATGCGCTGCACGCAAAACAACGCAAAGGGCAGGTAGAGCAAGAGTTAGCACGAATTAGCGAGCAACACGAATTGCTTAACCACTCTATTGACGAGGCACAGGAAGCGCTTGCGGTATCAAACGAGGCGCTTGAAAACATTGAGCCTGAATTTGCCCTTAAGGAAGCAGAGTTAGAGCATGCCAAAGAGCGTTTTGAAGACGCTGAACAAGCGCTAAGAGAATTTAACGCACAAGCGCGAGCGCAAGAACAAACCTACAATCAACTTCGTCAGAATGTTCAGCAATGCCATAGCCAAATTCAGTCAACGATGAGCATGCAGTTACGCACTTCTCAGCGTATCAGCGAACTACAAGACGAGCTAAAACAGCTAGGTGAAGAAGATTTTGCCAGTCAGATAACACTTTTAGAAGAGCAATGTAGCGAACTCGATTTTGACATTGATGAAGCTAAGCAATTACTTCAAGAGTCCAATCAAAGGGTGTCGCAGCAACAAGGCGAAGTCAACGCTATAGAAGCGAAGCGCCGTGATACCCAGGGCCAGTTACAAACTGCACTGTCCACAAAAGCTGCGCTAGAAGCGCTTCAGCAAGATGCCTCAAATAATGAAGACGTAACGTTAGACGGGATAGAAAAGCTGTGGCAGCAGTTTAGCTCTAACCAAACTCTTGCACCTTGTGTAGAATCGATTTTACAACATGCAAAAGACCCCGTTGTTGCCAAAAGCCATGACATACAGGCACTGCTTCAAAATCACGCTTATTTGCCAAGCGGCATTAAAGTGTTTACCGATAAGGCGTTTGTAAGCACTGCCAAATCGGGTTCACTAGCACACGCTCTATTAACTGAATCTAGCACTTATGAATCGTCAACACAGCGTGTTCCCGCATTTTTTAATGACATTTACCTTTGTAGCAATGATGACGAACTTGCGGAAACGATTGAAAGTGCTTTTAACAATGACGATGAACCTGAAGGCCTAGCCAAGGGGTTTACTAGCGCAATCTCACCTTCAGGGTTGTGGGCAAGCTCGCAGTGGGTAGTGAAACCTGGCGAAGCAAACGACGGCGCTTTGCAGCGAGCGAACAAAATTAAGGGGCTGGTAGACAGCATTCAAGAATCTGAAAGCCTTATAGATGAGATTGAGCGTTCATTAGAGTGCGCCAAACAAGCACTTGAACAGAACGAAGCACAAAAGCAGGCTATTCAGAGCGCCTTAAGTGAAAAAGAAAACCAGCGCGCACAGCTTAAAAATAAACTTTCTTTGCTTGAAATGCAGCAAGAGCAACAGTCTACACGCACTGCCAAACTTAATGACGAGTTAGCAAAGCAAGAGTTAATGTTAGCGAAAGAAGAAGAGCAGTTAGCTCAGCTTTCGGAAAAGTTAGAGCTTCAAGAGGCACAAATTCTTGAACACGAAGTACACATTGACGATGTGAACGCTAAGCGTGATGCAAATGAGCGAACTACGTCAGAGTTGCGCGCGTTAGTTGATACATTAACATCGCAAAATCATGAGCTTGCACTTAAGAAGCAGCAACTAGAGAACCACCAGAATTTATATAGCCAACAGGTTACACGTAACCTTCAGCAGCGTGAAGAGTACATAAAAAACAAAGAAAGATTACAAAAAGAACTTACACAGCTTACGTCCCCTGAAGAAATTCAAGAAGCAGAGCTTCAGTCGCTGTTGGAAAACAAATCGGAATTAGAACAGCTGAAAAGTACTAAGCAAAGTAGTCTTGAAGATATAGAGCAGTGGTTGCGAGAAGCCGAAAAAGGGCATCAAGCTCTGGGTAAAGATATTCAAACGCGACAGACAAACATCGATAAACTCAACATTGATATTGAAGGATATCGGGTACGTGCGAATACGATTTTAGAACAGCTTGATGAAACGCAACAGTCGCTGAAGAGCATTCTAGAAACCTTACCTGAAGATGCCGAAGAGAAGCGCTGGCAAGAAGACCTTGAAAAAACGCAGGCTAATTTGCAGCGCTTAGGTGCTGTGAACTTAGCTGCGGTTGAAGAATATGAAACCCAGTCGGAAAGAAAGTCACATTTAGATACACAGCACAACGACCTTACTGAAGCCTTGGAAACGCTACAGTCGGCCATTCGGAAAATTGATAAAGAAACCCGCACGCGCTTTTCTACCACCTTTGAACAGGTTAACGAAGACCTTAAAACGTTATTCCCAAAAGTGTTTGGGGGCGGTTCGGCGTATCTTGCGCTTACCGATGACGATTTGTTAGAAACTGGGGTGACGATAATGGCTCGCCCCCCTGGTAAGAAAAATAGTACGATTCACCTCTTAAGCGGTGGAGAAAAAGCACTAACCGCTTTATCATTGGTGTTTGCTATTTTCAGATTAAATCCGGCTCCATTTTGTTTGCTGGATGAAGTAGATGCACCATTGGATGATGCAAATGTAGGGCGCTTTTGTAACTTAGTGTCAGAAATGTCACAAACAGTGCAGTTTATTTATATCACCCACAATAAAATAGCGATGGAAATGGCCAGTCACCTCACCGGTGTTACCATGGCGGAACCGGGAGTTTCGCGCATGGTGGCGGTAGATGTGGACGAGGCTGTAGCCTTCGCAGAAGCATAACAAAGGGCGAAAGAAATTAAATGGAAGATCAATTACGTCTATTTTTACTCCTTGGAGGCACGGTTTTTATTATCGCAGTGCTTGCCCATGGTATTTGGAAAATTCGTAAAAACAGTAAGCCTTCGGAAAAAGAGCGCTTAGAGCCCCGTCAGTGGCAAGATGATGACAACGATTTCGAGTCCGACGAGCAAGAAGGCTTTGACGAGCTTGGCATTGGCGCGGTGCGCGTGGTTAGCAAATCACAAAACCAAGAGCATGAGGCTGCAAGCAACGTATCGACGAATACGGCAAATGGCCCTGCACATCACGACATCAATGAAAAACATGCTTACGGCAGCGAAGAAGCTGATGACGAGGATAGCTTGTCTCAACATGCCACGTCAAAAGAGCACGGTGATGGAAAAGAGGGCGCACACGGTGAGCATGCGGGTAAACGCTCAAGCAGCGTTGGTAATTCAGCTATGCCGTCTGACGGGAAAGAAGAAGCTGAGAAAGCACCAAAGCTCTATGGCTCTGTGGTTACGAATCCGAAGCCACACATGAAAGGGCAAACTCGTCCCGATTGCGCATCAATAAAAGGTGCCAACAGAGGCGACGAAAACCTTGCCGCGTTCCCTGAACCTCCAGGCTTCTTACTTCGTGAAGGCGAAGAGCAAGAGGAAACTTCTTTAGCGTCGCATGGTCAGCGTGAAGAAAGCGAACAGCCAAATACTCCAAGTAATCAAGAGAGAGCGGATAACGCGCAATCGCATGACCCAATTCAGAGTCAAGCGGGCGGTCATCAAGAAAGAGGGCGTGCAGAGCCTGTTCGTCCTGCACAGAAGTTTTATATCGACCCAACGCAGGAGGAAGAGCCTGAAACAGTGCAGCCGCCAGCTAAAAACGAAAGAGAAGTTGCTGATTTTAGTTTAGATGCACCCGAAGAGTCTGTTTCATCCAGCGATGTTCATGAAGAAAATGAACAGCCGCGACGTTTTGCACGTAACAAACGAAGCAAAACGCCAGTGAGAAGACGTGAAGAGCCGAATTTTGGTGACGATCAAATGCGTATTGATTTTGACACCAGTGAAGCAGCTAGCGCTGATTTTGGCGATGAAAGCTTTAGTGCTAATGAGTCAGGTAATGATGGTGCTGGAACTACATCAAAGACCACTAAGTCGTCGATTGAACCCGAGGTTTTAGTATTAAATGTAAGAACGCCAGAAGGCGAGCCCATTTCAGGTGCTGCACTATTACCTATGCTATTAACATTAGGGTTTAAATTTGGCGATCAAGACATCTTCCACCGCCACGTAAACTCAAATGGCAAAGGGCCAGTATTGTTTAGCCTTGCTAACATGTTTAAGCCTGGGGTTTTCGACATTGATAACCTAGAGAACTTTGAAACCCAAGGTATTTCACTGTTTATGATATTGCCTATTGAGGGTGACCCTCATCAAGTGTTTAACATGATGCACAATGCCGCCCGCAAATTGGCAGATGAGTTCGGCGCACAAGTACTTGATGGGCGCCGAAGCGTATTAACGAAGCAGGGCTTACAGCAATACGTCGAGAAAATTCGTGAGTTCGAGCGCAAGCGTATGATTGCGCGCAGCTAGCGTTAATTTATCACTTGCGCCTCAATCTTGTGGATTATTCATGCAGGTGCAACAACAAAAAAGGACTTGGCTCATACCCAGGTCCTTTTCTGTTGATTAGGGTCTATTGATCTTTGATGTATAACAAGGGCTAGCAAGCCATAGCATTGTAGCGTGGCTGTACGTTTCACAACCTGACTGAAATAGATCAGGTTTTTGCAGCCCATTTGAAACATACAGCGGCTTGGGCGAATAGGCCTTGGCAACGAATTGTAATACTTTTAACTATTTAAACGGCGTGACAACAACTCCATGTCAGATTCTTTAGAACAAGCAAAGCAACAAATAGAAACACTTCGCAACACACTTAATGAGTACAACTATCAGTACTATGTGATGGATGACCCTTCGGTTCCTGATGCAGTATATGATAGAGATATGCAGGCGCTTATTGCGCTAGAAAAACAATATCCTACGCTTCAAAGTCCGAATTCTCCTAGCCAAAAAGTGGGAGGTGCAGCGTTATCGGCTTTTGAACAAGTTACCCATGATGTTCCTATGCTGTCGCTGGATAACGCCTTTGACGAAGAATCATTGCTTGCCTTCGAAAAACGTTTAAAAGACAGACTAAAAGATTCGGCAACGTTAGATTTTAGCTGCGAACCCAAGCTAGATGGTTTAGCGGTAAGTATTCTGTATGAAAATGGCGAATTAGTGCGTGCTGCAACCCGTGGTGACGGCCAGGTAGGCGAAAATATCACGGCTAACGTGCGTACCATTTCTAATGTGCCGTTAACGCTTCGTGGTGAGCATTATCCTGAGCGCGTAGAAGTGCGCGGTGAAGTGTTTATGCCTCGTGAGGGCTTTGCAAAACTCAACGAACATCAAAAAGAAACGGGTGGTAAGGTTTTTGCGAACCCTCGTAATGCTGCGGCTGGCAGTTTACGACAGTTAGACTCTAAAATTACGGCCAAGCGCCCGCTGATGTTTTATGCCTACTCGCTAGGCGTAGTGCAACCTGAAAGTTTTGAATTACCCACAACACACAGCGAGCGCCTTAAGCAATTAGGTAATTGGGGGCTGCCGCTGTGCCCTGATATCGACACCGCCGAGGGCGGTAAAGGCTGCTTGGCATACTACAACCACATTTTGGAAAAGCGCGATAGTTTGCCGTATGACATTGACGGCGTTGTGTTTAAGGTTAACCGTATTGACCTGCAAGATGCCCTTGGATTTGTGGCTCGAGCGCCACGCTGGGCGATTGCGCAGAAGTTTCCTGCACAAGAAGAAGTGACTAAGTTACTGGACGTTGAGTTTCAGGTAGGAAGGACTGGTGCGATCACGCCGGTTGCTCGTTTAGAGCCCGTGTTTGTAGGTGGAGTAACTGTGTCGAATGCTACACTTCACAATCAGGACGAAATTTCCAGATTAGGCGTTAAAGTTGGCGACACCGTGGTAATCCGCCGTGCGGGTGACGTTATTCCTCAGGTGGTGTCTGTGGTAGAAGCTAATCGCACAGGTAGCGAAACTGACATTACCTTCCCAAGCCAATGCCCAGTGTGTGACTCGCAGGTTGAGAAACTAGAAGACGAAGCGGTTGCCCGTTGCACCGGTGGGTTAATTTGTGCCGCACAACGCAAACAGGCGCTTAAGCATTTTGCTTCGCGTAAAGCATTCGATATTGATGGTCTGGGCGACAAGTTAGTCGATCAGTTAGTTGACGCTGATCTTGTGCACAGTCCCGCCGACTTTTTCACGCTTTCGTTAGGCGACGTTGTTGGGCTAGAGCGCATGGCTGAAAAGTCTGCCAGTAAGCTACTGGCATCGCTTGAAGCTTCAAAGCAAACCACGCTTGCCAAGTTCCTATACGCATTGGGGATCCGTGAGGTTGGCGAAGCTACTGCGGCAAACTTGGCTGCGCACTTCGAAACCTTGGAGGCTATTCGCGAGGCGTCGCTTGAAGCACTGGTTGAAGTCCAAGACGTTGGTGAAGTGGTGGCTACCCACATTTTCAATTTCTTTAACGAGTCACACAATACTGATGTTATTGATGCGCTGTTAAAAGAAGGAATTAACTGGCCTGCTATTGAAAAGCCTGATTCGGATAACTTGCCTCTTGAAGGAAAAACGTGCGTTATTACCGGTACACTCAGTGAAATGGGGCGTTCTGACGCGAAAGCACGTTTGCAGTTACTTGGTGCAAAAGTGGCAGGCTCGGTAAGTAAGAATACCGACTTCCTAGTTGCAGGAGAAAAAGCGGGTTCCAAATTAACTAAAGCACAAGAACTAGATGTTGAGGTATGGGACGAAGCTGCGCTTATCGCTTTTTTATCGGAGCATGAAAAGTAGTCTGTCTGGCTTAAATTCAATAAGAGCGCTAGGCGTAATGGTTTTCCTGAATAGATTTACGCCGAACTCATATTGATTGTTACCAATAAAAAACGCCACTTCTATGAAGTGGCGTTTTTTGTAATTCTTGCTCTGTCTTTTACGGCGTACTTTGTACTGAACGTTGTAAGGGGCTTGAGAAAAGGTAAATATTTCTACAAACCCTTAAGTGTAGGGCTCTCACGCTAGTGGGCTTCTTGATTCCGCATTTGTCTGCGTCTTTCCCAGGCTTTTTTCACTTGAAAGCGCCAAACCCAGTTCAAAGAGAAATAACCCGCTAGTCCAAACACAACCGAGCAAATTCCACACCCGACTAGAAATGCAGGGCCGATGGTATTAATGCTTTCTACAACCCACTGCCAACTAAACTGAAATTCAAAATGCTCAGGCTTGGTCCCAAGTACAGTAGTACCAACCTTGTAAGCCCCATAGAATATAGGCGGAATAGTAAATGGGTTAGTCACCCAAACAGTTGCAACAGATAAGGGCAGGTTTGCTCGAAATGGAATAGCTAAACCGGCAGAAAGCCACATTTGAAACGGTACCGGCCAAAACGCGAAAAATAAACCTATGCCAAATGCACCAGATGCAGAACGACGGTTTAAGTGCCAAAGATTGGGCTCGTGCAATACGCTACCAAAAATTTTTAAAGCTTTGTTTTGCTTAATGCTTTGGTGATCTGGCAAAAAACGTCGGATAAATTTCTTAGGCATAAATATCAATGCATCTCGAAAATAAAATCAAAAAAGACAGAAAAAATAACAGTAAACGGAATTGCGCAACATGAATTTGCACCACCCACATTCACTCACTGTCAATTGCTACGTGAAAACATGGTCAATCGTATCACAATTTGCTTAAGCTGTTTTTGCGCTAGCGCAATAAGTGCAGTTTTCTGGCAAAAACTTCCAAGTACTCACAGCATGGCATTGATGATTGCCATTTTAATAATATCTGTGACTATCATTATATTCATTTCGACGACAAAACCCGCTGAACATCATGCATTTCCAGAGGTGCTGCTATGTTGGGCAGTGAGCGGGCTGCTGTCTGGAGTACTTTGGGTGGCGAGTGTAGGGCATTTTTACTACGCTTGGCAACTGCCCCAAGGGAAAATTCAACAAGATGTCACAATTTCAGGTCGAGTTGTGTCGGGGGGATGTGTCTTCGGCACAGCTAGGGTGCCGGAAGCGACTTATCACTATGTTGTCGCTATTGAGTCTGTCAACCGTGAAAGCACAGCGACATTTCTAGACAACGGTATACTTTCCCCCTTGCCTAAGCGTGTTTTAACTAGCACGTTTAATTTCAAAGCTCGTCTTACTCACCAACGTTATGAATTCCCAAATGATCGAAAAAGCGAAGGCTTAGCCAACAAGAAAATCGCATATGCTCAACAGGAGACTATAGGCGTGCGGCCTCAATCAGTTTCTCCGTCCCAAGTGAAATTAAATTGTTTGCACAACGGCGATACCTTCACCGCAATTGTAAAACTTAAACCTGCATACGGTACGGCTAATCCTGTTGGAGCTAGCCGACAACAGCAGTTGGTTAGCCAATTTATTCATGCAACTGGCTATATTAAGTCGATAGAGCACGATAAAACAAAGCATAGTCACTCAGTGCGTTATGGACTTGCTACAACATTGCAGAAGCTAGACCTTATCCATGAAAGATGGTGGCGCGCATTGCTGCTAGGGGATAAAACGGGCTTTACGTTGGGTGATTGGACGCTGTTACAACGCACCGGCACTGGGCACATGTTTAGTATATCAGGCATGCATCTATCACTTATCGCTGGGGCCTGCTTATTGTTTTTTAACCCCGTTATATTTTTACTCACGCATGTTACAGGCCTATTAGGCAGAGCGAAATATTGGTTAGTACGTTCAGCCTCCATCAACTATCCGGCAACAGGTCGAAAGAACAGAGAACCGCAAATAAGTAAGATGTTTCAAACCAGCGCGCCCATTAGAGCCTCTGTGCTTTGTGTGCTTATCGCTGCTTGTTTTTGTTACGCGTTGCTTAGTGGAAGCGCATTGCCGGTTGTGCGTGCGCTGATACTGGTAACTATGGGGAGCGTGCTGTCTCTTTCTCGACATGCATGGCGGCCAGTAAATGTTGCGCTCACAATGCTTACTTTGAGCTTGTTGCTGTTTCCTCTCTCTATATTAAGCGCTAGCTTTTACTTGAGCATAGGGGCTGTACTGTGCATTTGGTTTTTAGTTGTTGTTTGGGGGCTACAGCGAGCACCATGGTATGTGTCTTTGTTTAAACTACAAGTAGCACTTACCGTAATAATGATGCCCCTAACCCTAATATGGTTTGGTAGCGCCAGTTTTGTTGCAGTTGTTACCAACTTAATCGCCTTGCCCGTCATATCGTTACTTTTACCTATTTGTTTAATTTCGTTGTTAGTCCTTCATTTTGCTGAGTTGCCTTTCGCACAACAAGTTACGGGCATGCTTATGCATTACAGTGATGTGTGTTTAGGGTATTTGTTATCGCTTTTGAACGTTCTTAGTCAGTTTTCTGGGAGCGCTATCAATTTTTACGTAAGTATTGGTGCGGCACTTTGTCTAATTGTCGCTTTTTTTATTTTTCTTTTGCCAACGTGGCGGTACAAAGCTATCTGCGTAGCGCTTCTCTTGCTCCCATCGCTAAGCATTTTTCAAAAGTGGTTACCTACCAATGAATCGGCATGGGCGCTGCATGTATTTGATGCGGGCCAGGCCAGTGCTATTGCAGTGACTGCGGGAGGCCGGGCTATGATTATTGATTCTGGCGCTCAGTTTAATGGCAATGCTCATACTGCAACGAAACACCTGTTACCTTTTTTGGAAAGTAGTCATATTTCAAATATAGATGTTGTAGTTCATACGCATAGTGACAACGATCATGCAGGAGGCGCATTAGCCATTGAGCAACACGCCTTAGCTAAAAAAGCCACTTTCTATACACCAACATTAGGTTGTGAGCGAGGAAAGCGTATACGCTGGCAGAACTTAACAATCAATTTTCTATGGCCGCCAAATGGCAATAAAGAAGACAACAATGCCATGTCGTGTGTGGTTAAAATAACAAGCGACTCTGGTAGCGTGTTAATTCCTGGTGACATTGAGAAAACAAGTGAGTACGCGTTGATAACCCGTGAAATCATGGATGGTTTTTCAGAGGGGGCTTCAATGGATACTTTAGCGAGTTCTACAAATCTAAGTGCCGACATTCTTATTGCGCCGCATCACGGAAGCAAAACGTCGTCTACCCATGTTTTTATAGAACACGTTGCACCAAAAGCTGTGATCTTTACGCAAGGTTATGAGAATCGATGGCAGTTTCCTGCTTATGTTGTGGCTAAACGTTACGAGCGTTTGGGCGTAACGCAATATTTAACAAGCTATCACGGATATATAAGCGCAACCTTCGATAAGGATTCTTTTCATATAGATTCCCAACGTGGAACGTTGAACAATCGCTGGTATTTACCAGGCATTACACCGCGACACCTCAAAGACTAAATAATATCGTCAAATGCCAAAAATATTAGCTTGTAACGAAACGAAGATGTGCACGAATACCTTTAAATAGGTATGAAGTGGCCACACATTATTCACTTAGTTGGCAGACTAACCAATTTTGCCGCTATATTAGTGAATTAGAGCGAGAACGAGTACAATACTTTCAACGCGTTTTTGTTAACGTTTCAAACAGGTTAAAAAAACTACATGCAACAAGCCGACAACTCGGATTATCAAATTAAACGCTTTTTACAGTACCTTAAAGCGTATAAAGTGCCTTTTGTTTTTGCCATCATTGGTATGATTGGTTATTCCGCGGTAGATACCTTCGTATTTTCCCAGCTTCAGCCAATGATTGACGAGTCACTGGGGAAAAACGACCATGACTATCTACGTCTAGCCGCATATGCGATTGTGCCGCTCTTTTTGATACGGGGTGTTTTCAACTTTTTAGGTAGTTACACGCTAAGCTGGATTGGTGCACAGGTGGTTATGCGCATGCGCCAGCAGTTGTTTGAAAAATACATTCACCTTCCAGTGGCATTTCACGATAATCATGCGGTTGGCGGGCTTATCAGTAAAGTCACCTACGACACAGAGCAAGTGGCTAATGCATCTGGTAAGGCGCTGCTAACATTGGTGAGAGAAGGCGCACTAGTTATCGGTTTGCTGTGTGTCATGTTCTATTACTCATGGCAGCTTTCGCTCATATTTCTTTTGATTGGCCCCATTGTGGCGGTAATTGTTTCTATCGTCAGTAAGCGTTTTCGCGTTGTAAGTAAAAACATTCAACAATCAATGGGCAACCTAACATCGTCGGTAGAGCAAGCGGTGAAAGGTCACAAAGTTGTGATCATGTTTGGCGGTCAAGAAATAGAGCAAAAGCGTTTCCAGCAGAAAAACAATCACAACCGACAACAGTCAATGAAGTTGAATGTCACTTCTATTTTGAGTGTGTCTTCAATACAGGTAATAGCGTCAATTGCCCTTGCTGTCGTTCTGTTTATTGCCAGCACGCCCGGTATGCTTGAAAAGCTTACTGCAGGTGTATTTATCAATGTGGTCTTTTGCATGGTAATGCTGCTGAAGCCCCTTAAACAGCTCACTACCATTAATAACCAATTTCAAAAAGGTATGGCAGCCTGCGCCAGTATTTTTGAAATTCTTGATGAAGCAGACGAAGAAGATAAAGGAAAAATCAAAGTAGAGCGCGCAACAGGAAAAATTGAATTTGACGACGTTACGTTCTCTTATCCAGGAAAACAGACGCCCGCGTTATCTAATGTGAGCTTTATCGCAAACCCTGGGCAGTCGATTGCTTTGGTAGGGCGCTCGGGAAGTGGTAAATCGACCATCTCGTCGCTGCTTACACGCTTTTATGTACCGCAAGAAGGTGAAATTCGCTTGGATGACACGGCGCTCAACGATATTGATCTTAAAGATCTGCGGGCGCAGTTCGCCGTGGTATCGCAAAACGTTACGCTATTTAACGATACCATAGCTAACAATATTGCTTATGGTGCGCGCCAAAATGTATCTCGCAAAGACATCGAGAATGCGGCAAAAATGGCGCATGTTGAAGAGTTCTTATCGAACTTACCTGAAGGACTAGATACGGTAATTGGTGAAAACGGCTTGATGCTTTCGGGCGGCCAGCGTCAGCGTATTGCCATTGCAAGGGCAATACTTGCCGAAGCGCCCATACTTATTCTGGATGAAGCGACATCTGCCCTTGATACAGAGTCTGAGCGTTTGATCCAAGACGCATTAGAAACGCTGCAAAAACGATGCACCAGCATTGTTGTGGCGCACCGCTTGTCTACCATCGAAAACGCAGATTGCATTATGGTAGTGGAGCAGGGGCGCATTATTGAAAAAGGTAAACACAACGAATTGCTTGAAAAAGGTGGTCACTACGCGCAACTGCACGCGTTACAATTTGGTGAGACTAAGTGAGTCAATCACAAAGTAAAACCAAGCACGATAAATGGTATTTCGGCCATCCTTTAGTGTGGCTGCTCTCACCACTTGCGCTGCTGTTCTACTTTATTTCGGCAATTCGACGATTACTTTTTAAAATTGGACTCAAAAAGGCCTTTAAGGCTAATGCTCCCGTGATTGTCGTTGGCAACATATCAGTGGGCGGCAACGGAAAAACGCCAGTCGTATTAGCTTTAGCCGATTATTACCAGAAGCAGGGCATTAAGGTCGGCATTTTAAGTCGGGGCTATGGCGCTAAATCACCAGAATACCCGCGATTAGTGAAAGGCGAAGATGATGCGTCTGAGGTGGGTGACGAACCTCGTTTACTGGCCATTAGAAGCCAGTGCGACGTTGTTATCGATCCAGTCCGCGCACGTGGAGCCGCGTACTTAAGTGACGAATTACACTGTGATTTAATTATCTGTGATGACGGCCTTCAACATTACGCGCTTCATCGCGACGTTGAAATTGTAGTGATGGACGACAGAAAAGTAGGCAGTGGTTATTTGCTGCCGATGGGGCCCCTTCGCGAAGGACAATGGCGCCTTGGTACCGTTGATGCGCTAGTACATAATAGCCGTTCAATGCCGACATTTAGCCATGCTGTAGCGCCTCAATATTTAATGACCTTAGTACCAGGGGACTTCACCTCTGTTTCAAACAGAGTAAGTACCAGTCCCCTTGAAGAGATACAAAAAGTGCCGTGCAGCGCAATTGCTGGAATAGGTTCACCTCAGCGTTTTTTCTCTCAGCTTAAAGAAATGGGTATTCAGCTTTCTTCGGCTACACCGCTGGCGGATCACCATGCGATCACACGGTCAGACATACCGAATGGTAGAGTGTTAATGACAGAAAAAGACGCCGTTAAAGCTGCACCTTTTGCTCATAACGACTGCTGGTTTTTACCTGTTACCGCGCATTTAGCGCCAGACTTTTTTAATTTAGTAAAAGTGAAACTTGCCAAGGCAGGTTTGAAGATCAACCAAGACGGACAGGAATAATAACAATGGCCTTTGATAAAAAGCTTTTAGAAGTTTTGGCTTGCCCAGTGTGTAAGGGAAAATTAGTTCTGAGTGATGATAGCACCCAGTTAGTGTGTCGATTTGATAGATTGGCTTTCGATATTAAAGATGGCATCCCTGTACTTATCGAAAGTAAAGCAACAGCATTGTCGTTAGACGATGTAGACGCAACACGGTAATAAAACGTTAAACCAAGTGGTAAATAAGGGCGAAATAAAGTTATGTCATTTACAGTTGTGATCCCTGCTCGATACGGCTCAAGTCGGTTTCCTGGCAAACCCTTAGCGCTTATTGACGGAAAGCCGATGATTCAACATGTGGTTGAACGTGCTAAAGAAGCTGGAGCAGATAACGTCATTGTTGCCACGGACGATGAACGTATTCAAAACGTTGTGCTTGGTTTTGCTCAAGTATGCATGACGTCTGTCAACCACCAATCTGGAACAGAGCGCATTGCCGAAGTTATCGAAAAAGAAGGCATTGCGAACTCTACTATTGTGGTTAACGTACAGGGGGATGAGCCATTTATTCCTGCCGAAAACATCAAACAGGTTGCAGATAATCTTGCCAATGCGCCTCAGTGTCAGATGGCTACGTTATCTACGCCTATTGAACGTGTTGAGGATGTGTTTAACCCCAATATCGTTAAGGTGTTGGTAAACGAAAAGGGGGAGTCTATCTATTTTTCACGTTCTCCTATTCCTTTTGAACGCGATCACATGATGGCAAAACCGCAATCTGCAAATACGTCGCTGTACAAACGCCATATAGGTATTTATGCCTATCGTGCTGAATACGTTAAGCAATATGTTGCTTATGCGCCTAGCTCTCTGGAGCAAATTGAATCCTTAGAACAGCTTCGAGCCATATGGTATGGCGATAAGATTCACTGTGAGGTGGCGATAGCGCCACCGCCAGTTGGAATTGATACCCCGGAAGATCTAGAACGTCTTTTAAAGACTATAAGTTAATAAGAAATGAGTGCTGAAATAGGGCTGACGCCTTGTAGTAAATTAGCAACAAGCCTTATCTAAACAGCCAGTTCTTGTAAAAGGTGAGTGAAACCTTTTAAACGCATACACATAGTAACAAGGGAACCGTTATGAACGTAGTTATTACCGGTGGCAACAGAGGCATAGGCCTTGCGCTTACCAAGCAATATAAAGCACGTGGTGCGAAAGTTTATGCTACCTGTCGAAACAGTTGCGACGAGCTAAACAGTGCAGGTGTGACAATCATCAAAGGTGTGGACGTATCCCAACCAGAAATGTTGGCTGAAAAGCTTGCACCTTTAATGGACGTTAACATCGATTTGCTCATTAATAATGCCGGAGTGCTCGGACGCGAGAGTATTGACGATTGGGATCCAAATACCATCGATTATCAATTTAGGGTTAATGCATTAGGTCCATTGTTAGTTACTCAAACACTATTACCCGCAATGGCAAAAGACGGTAAAATTGCCATGATTACCAGTCGAATGGGTTCAATGGCAGACAATGGTTCAGGCGGCTACTATGGCTACCGAATGTCCAAAGCCGCACTAAACGCGGCGGGAGTGTCCATGGCGAATGATCTGAAGCCCAAGGGGATTGCAGTAGGTATTTTCCATCCTGGATTCGTTCAAACAGAAATGGTCAATGGAGCGGGAGATATTGATGCTGATACCTGTGCTGAGCGTTTGTCACAACGCATAGATGAGCTAAATGTATCTAACGCAGGTCGCTTCATCCATTCAAATGGTGATGAATTGCCTTGGTAGGTTTAATGTTGGCTTGCCACAAACTCAATCAATAATGCAATAACACCAAGAGAGCGCTTACGAAAAGCGCTCTTTTACTTTTAAACTACACCTGTCTTTAACTGTACGTGTTCTTAACTACATGATTCCAATGCGCCATAGCTTTAGCGCGTTAAATCATACGTATCAATGATTTGCTTAATAGACCCGTCTTTTAAACGAGCGCTAAGGGCTTGGTTAAACTCTGGAAATAGTGATGCGCACTTAGATTTGGCGGAGATAGCAAAATGTACATTGTTTGAAGATATCGGTGACTGGCTTATTCGCATGCCGTCATTTTCTGGGTCGTTCAAGTGGCTTAGTGCTGCGCTTTGTGGTGAAACTGCGTAATCAGCACGATGTCGACGCATCATTTCATACATTTTGTCGTGGTCTTTAACTTCGATAATATTCAAGTTTGATTTAATGCTATCGAATTTTTCACCTAAGCTTATTCCTCGAGGCATCACACCAATATATTGCGCGAGTGCGTTAAGCGAAAGATCGGTACCTCGCGTTTGAGAAAGTGAAGGAGAGAGCACAACGTAAACCTCTTCTGCTGCAAACGGTGCGGTGATAAGCCATTTTCGACTACGAGCTTCGTTCCAATAGTTTCCCGCCAAAATATCAAGCTCGCCCGCGTCGAGTTTGGATTCTATTCGTTTCCAGGGGAGCCCGGTTTCTATCTTTAGTGTGACACCTAAATCCCGTGCTAGCAGGGTTAAAACGTCAAATGCTATCCCCGTAGCTTTCAACCTTCCTTCAAACTCGTTAAATGCGTAGGGAAACCACTGTTGTGCTCCCGCGGTGTGTAAAGTCTTGCACTCTGTACTGGCAAGTGCACGAGGGTTGAATACGAAAGTCAAAATGAGCACTATGCCAAATGACAAGATGTGGCGGGAAGAGTGTTTCAGTTTGGAGTAGGGTAACATTGCCATATTTTATTCACGTACCACAGAAGATGGCATTGATAGTTTTACTTGTTTAATTATGTATAGGGTCTGTTATACATAAAACCCTATCGACTGGCAATTAGCCGATAGGGTTACAAAAATAACGAATAGATGACTTTCGAGTTTAGACTGCAGTTAATCGAAAGTTACAGCGCGGGATCAGCGCCTTCGTCTTCTTCGTCTTGGTCTTCAGACAATACTGCCCAGACGTCGTGTTCGTTAGCGTGAATAACTTCAGCCCATACACGATCGCCAGGTTTTACGTCATAAACGCCGTTTAAATGAACCAGACCATCAACTTCCGGTGCGTCTGCATAGGTACGGCCTACGGCACCTTCCGCATCAACGCTGTCGATAACAACTTGATATTCGTTACCGATTCTCGCTTGAAGTCGCGCTGCGCTTATTTCGCCCTGTACTTCCATAAACCGTGCAAGGCGAGCTTGTTTCACTTCTTCTGGCACTGGGTCAGGGAGGTCATTTGCTCTTGCACCTTCAACAGGGGAATAGGCGAATGCACCAACACGATCAAGCTGCGCTTCGCGAAGGAAGTCCAATAACTCTTCAAACTCTTCTTCCGTTTCGCCCGGAAAGCCGACGATGAATGTCGAACGAATGACTAATGATGGGCACTGTTCGCGCCACTTTTTAACGCGCTCTAGCACGCGCTCAGCACTACCTGGGCGTTTCATTAACTTAAGAATACGTTTGTTGGCGTGTTGAAACGGAATATCCAAGTAAGGAAGGATTTTACCTTCGTTCATTAGTGGAATTAGGTCATCCACATGCGGGTAAGGGTACACGTAATGTAAACGGACCCAAATGCCCATTTCGCCCAGTTTTTCACACAACTGTTGCATGTGTGCTTTAACCGGCATGCCGTTCCAAAAGCCCGTTCTGTGCTTAACATCAACACCATAGGCGCTAGTATCTTGTGAAATAACCAATAGCTCTTTAACACCAGCGTCTTTCAAACGCTTAGCTTCATCGAGTACGTTACCCACTGGGCGGCTGACAAGGTCGCCACGCATAGAAGGAATGATACAGAACGTGCAACGGTGGTTACAGCCTTCTGAAATTTTTAAATAAGCATAATGACGAGGCGTTAATTTTACACCATGGTCAGGGATCAGATCTTCAAACGGATTGTGCTGGGGTTTTGGAAGATGATCGTGTACTTGCTCAACTACCGTTTCGTAGGCATGAGGCCCCGTGATAGCCAGTACATTTGGATGAAGCTCTCTAATTTCGTCTTCTTTAACACCTAAACACCCGGTAACGATAACTTTGCCATTTTCTTTAAGTGCTTCGCCTATAGTGTCTAATGACTCTTCTACCGCCGCGTCAATGAATCCACAGGTGTTAACGATAACCAAGTCGGCATCGTTGTAGGTAGGGACTACGTCATAACCTTCGGTGCGAAGTTGAGTAAGAATACGCTCTGAATCAACTAAGTTCTTAGGGCAACCTAAGCTAACAAAACCAATTCTGCTGCCATTGCTTTGTTGCGAAGGTTTGTTGTCACTTAATACCTTCACTGGCGTTTCTAGCGTGGTGGTTTTATTTACTACTTTGTTTGGATTAAACGTTTCTACTGTCATCTAAAATATCACCTGGAAAATGACTGAGCTTAAAATGGCCGCGGATTATACAGGAAAACACGCTTGTACGCAGTATATATAATTAGCGACCAAGATATAAATTATTGACGTATTCTCACAGTACAGCCGTAAGTTAGGCACTAAATGTGAAAACAAGTTTAAACGGCCACGGGTTTCATTGTAAAAGCGGCACGAACAAGGTTTAAAAATACCTTACTCACCCCCACATTTAACACTTCTTGAAAGTAAACATTATCAGAGTTGAATGCGCTTTAGGGTTCAAATTAATAAAATAGAAGTGAATGCATGCTTAAATTACCGCTAACTTTTTATGATGAGTCAGGGCGAATTCTTCCTCCCCGTTGGCTTTACAGCGTGTTTATACTTCTATGCATTGACTGGCTCGCGTTCGTCTTTTCTCTGGCTTCCCGCACTCAAACTAGTGAGCTACTTACGTTCTTTTACCCACAAAAAGAAACGTTAGGGTTGGGGTTAGCGGCAAGTTTACCTGTGTTAATTGCGTTATCTTTGGTTAGCCAACGAGATCGCTTATGGAAAAAAGGCTTTTTAGCATGGCGCCGATGGGTTATTCCACTGGCTCAATTGGGGGTGTTGGCATTGTTGAGTGTTCAGCTTTACTACTCTATGCATCATCACTGGGGGTTTGAAACTATTACGGGTGTAAAAATCGTTTTTTACAGTATAGCCTTGTACGCAATTTCAAAAAGTCGTCATTTAAAGTGGATGGTAGAGGATTGGGAAACACCTAACCCCTGAATCTCATTCTCCAAAAACATCTTTATCGGAAATATATTTAATGCACTCAATTGAACAGACGTTAGATTGAGTGCAAAATCTGTGAGAACGTTAGTGGCTGCGTAAGTGGTTCCCCAACGCCTGTTCATAGTAGGCAAATACGCTGATTTGACTGTCGTTAACCAGACGTTCATAGCAAATACCCGCTAAGGCATAGGTATTTTCACCAACCTGAAGAAAAACGGCAGGTGCTTTAGGATTTGACTGATCGTAAATCCATTCACCATCTAGCTGCGCTTTTAAAATTTCTCCAACGTAAGCGCCAAAGATATTACAGATGGTGAACACTGCTTCATCTTCTAACGCTAAATCGTGATATTTATCTACGAAACTAAGTAAAATGTCGTCCACCAGTGCTACGCTAGCAGGTGAGTGGTCGAGTACAATATCGAACTCATCAGCTGCTGTTACCACAGCGTCCTTCGCGCAATCTGCCATTAATTTATTGAGTTCATCAGGTGACATGTTGTTCTCCTTCTCACCGATACTTTTGTTATAACACGCTAACGCTTAAAAAGTCGTTAAGACAAGGTGTTATAAGTTTTTGACTATTGTGCGCAAGTTATCGGCCAAAGTCTATTTTTGTCCAGTTAATCTATTTATTACACTTGCAGCGGCAAACATACCAAAGGTGGCGGTTACCGTGACCACAGCACCAAAGCCGCCTGCACAGTCTAGTCGAGTACCACCTTCCATTGCAGATTTGTTGTAACAAACCGAGCCGTCAGGTTGTGGGTAGCGCAATTGCTCTGTTGAATAGATACACTCAACGCCAAAGCGGCGTTTTGGGTTTTTACTAAAATTATAGTTACGTCTAAGCTCACTGCGTAGCTTAGCTGCTAGGGGGTCTTGTGTTGTTTTAGCTAAATCGCCTTTAGTGACTTGAGTTGGGTCTATTTGACCGCCCGCACCGCCAACCGTAACAATAGGAATTTTGTTGCGTTTACAGTGAGCTATCATCGCCGCTTTAGCGCGAATACTGTCAGTGGCATCGACTACAGCGTGCATTTCTTTGGTTAAAAGCGTAGCCGTATTTTCTGGAGTGACAAAATCCTCAATACAATTCACTTTGCAAGCAGGATTTATCAAGTGAATTCTCGATGCAATGGCGTCGACCTTTGCTTCTCCTATGGTATTGGAAAGCGCGTGAATTTGGCGATTTGTATTAGTTACGCAAACATCGTCTAAATCAATAAGGGTTATAGTACCTATGCCCGAACGAGCTAGTGCTTCTGCAGTCCAACTTCCCACACCGCCAATGCCGACTACAGCCACATGACTGTTGGCTAAATTATTAGTTTGCTGTGCGCCATATAAACGCACAATACCGCCTAAACGTGGATCATCAGACATGTTTCACTTCACTTAAAAATAAACTAACTCAAAGGCGTGTGTTCACACAAAAACGTGCAAGTACGCTAGCAGGGCGCGCATCATCTCAAAAGTGGACACTAAAGATCAATACACTCCAGTTTTTTCGAATAATAAATCCGATTTTAAGCGACATACGTTCTACCCAATACATGTTTAAATGAATTCATTGTTTAATGAAGTAATAAAAAGGGGCAGGCATATGGGCTTACTCGTTGATGGAAAATGGCAAGACAAGTGGTACGACACCAGCAAAAATGGTGGGAAATTTGAGCGCCAAGCATCTAAATTTCGTGACAAAGTCAGTAACGAAGATGGTTCCACGTTTCCCGCTGAATCTGGTCGCTATCATCTTTATGTCTCGTTAGCTTGTCCTTGGGCCCACAGAGCGCTCATATTTAGAAAGTTAAAGGGATTGGAAGCGCATATTGATGTTTCGGTGGTACACCCTGAGATGCTTGATCAAGGCTGGGAATTTAAAGGTTACCCAGGATCAACGGGGGATAAGCTTTATAACTTTGATTATGCGCATCAAATTTATACTAAGGCAAAACCTGAGATAACCACCCGTGTCACTGTTCCAATCCTTTGGGATAAACGAACAGAAACTATCGTTAATAATGAATCAGCAGAAATTATTCGTATTTTTAACAGTGGGTTTAATTCACTGACTAATAATGAAGACGATTATTATCCTAACGCCCAACGTGAAGAAATTGATGCCATCAACAATATGGTGTATCACGACATAAATAATGGCGTGTATAAAGCTGGATTTGCTACAACGCAAGAGGCCTATGAAGAGGCAGTAACTGCATTGTTCTGCGCGCTAGATAGGGTTGAAGAAAGGTTGAGTAAACAACGTTATTTGGTTGGCAGCAAAATAACAGAAGCTGACTGGCGCTTATTTACCACGCTGATACGCTTCGACGCTGTGTATCACGGGCACTTTAAATGCAATAAAAAACAAATTGCAGACTATCCAAATATTTACGGCTATATGAAAGAACTTTATCAAGTTCCGGGTGTTGCTGAAACGGTAAACTTCGACCATATCAAAAGGCACTATTACTACAGCCATACTATGATAAATCCAACCCAGGTAATCCCCGTTGGGCCAGAGCAAGATCTTATGTCGCCTCACGGTCGCGATAAAATGGGACGTTGAAGCACCCAAGGTCGGTAATACAAAAAGCTAAACGTGAAGCTCGTAAAAGATAGTGAAGGTTAAGATTTAAGGTAGATACACATTATGTCAGTGGAAGTGAGTGAACAAAAATCGATAGAGAAAGTGGTTACAGGTATGCCAACAAGTGATGGCGCGGGGGTGTCGCTTACACGTATTATCGGACAACCTGATCTGCCTCGCCTCGATCCCTTTTTAATGTTGGATTTTTTTGGTTCAGATAATCCAGGTGAATACATTGCTGGTTTTCCACCACATCCTCACCGTGGTTTTCAGACAGTTACTTATATGCTTGCAGGAAAAATGCGCCATAAAGACTCTGTAGGCAATGAGGGGGTTATTGATGCTGGTGGCATTCAATGGATGAATGCGGGTCGAGGCATAATACATGAAGAAATGCCAGAGCAGGAGGAGGGCTTGTTACAAGGCTTTCAGCTGTGGGTGAATCTTCCGGCCGTAGAGAAAATGTCAGCGCCTAACTATCAAGACATACAGCCAGATAGTGTGCCTACAGTACACATTCAAGATGCAGTAATCAAAGTGTTAGCAGGTGAAATTGACGGTGTGAAAGGGCCTGTGAAGACAACGGCGGTTGCTCCTACTTTTTTAGACGTTGCACTACGAAGCGGGAGTTCGGAAATTGCACTGGGTTCGGATGAAGCTGCCTTTATTTATGTGTACGAGGGAAGCGTGGTCATTAATAGCGGCGAACTTAGCAAAGAAACAATTATGTCGCAGGGAGAGCTGGGTGTTTTGTCACAAAGTGGCAAGCAGCTATCTGTATCCGCTGATACGGGTTGTAAGTTTATAGTGGTCTCAGGTAAACCTATTGAAGAGCCTGTGGTCCAATATGGGCCTTTTGTAATGAACACTCAGCAGGAAATTATTCAGGCATTTAACGATTACCAAAGCGGTTCATTAGCAAAGTAGATACAAGGTTTGCCTGTTTTGATTCGACGATGGGTAATTATCTATGCGGACTGGTATTAGACTGGGCTTTTAATCAATACCTCTTCATTAGGTTCAGCAAGGAGTAGCACTGCCAATGCATTTTGAAAGCGTCGCCGAAAAACACGTGCTATCACTTTTAGAATTTGAGCGTAGTAACAAAGCCTATTTTGAATCGTCTATAGCACCAAGAGAGGCAGCTTTCTATTCATTGGATGGCGGCTACCACATTAGCGAATTGCTTTACTTACAACAGCAGAAAAGAGCTTGGGGTTATGTGCTTGTTGATGAGCAACGAAATAACCAGATTGTAGCGCGTGCTAACATCAAAAATAGAGCAGGCGACAAGGCGGAAATCGGCTATCGAGTTGCAGAGAAGGATTGTGGAAAAGGCATTGCTTCTCACTGCGTCTCATTTTTAATTGAGGAGGCCAAAAGCATGGGCATAAAATTGCTCACTGCTGAAGTCATGGATAATAACGCCGCTTCTGAAAAAGTCCTTATCAAGAATGGTTTTAGTCCAAAGCTGTGCTTTCGCCGAAAGTATCGTCATCAAGGCGCTTTCCATAACAGTATCTACTTCGAACTCCCGCTTTAAACTCATCGGTTGAAAGCAGCGTGAGCAAAACGTTGCGCTGTTCAAATTGAATTAGTAATTCACTCCCTCTAATGATTTAATATCGGTATGTCTAATCTCTTTTACGACAATAAGAAAGGGGCGTATGCGCTTTTTCGTCGTAAAAAGCGATAATGTAATCATAAATAGTTAAAACACAGGGAATTTCGATCCAAATGGCAACCCCAATTACCTGCTTTAAAGCGTATGATATTCGTGGCGAATTGAACTCACAACTGAATGAAGATGTAGCGTATCGAATTGGCTATGCTTTTGCGCAAGAATTAAATGCGAAAACTGTTGTTGTTGGTAGTGATGTGCGTCTTACGTCAATACCATTAAAATTAGCGTTAAGCGCGGGTCTAATCGATGCTGGTGCAACAGTGACCGATATTGGCATGGCAGGAACAGAAGAAATTTACTTCGCTACCAAACACCTTGGCGTTGATGGTGGTATTGAAGTAACGGCAAGTCATAACCCCATTAATTACAACGGTATGAAACTGGTGAAGTCAGGCTCTGTTCCAATTAGTGGCGACACAGGCCTAAACGCGATAAAAGAGAAAGCGGAAGCACTAGAAGATAGCTTCGTGTCAGAGCGATTAGCACACTACACTGAGGGTGCGTTGATTGATGCTGATGCGTTTTTTAACGGTACGGCCCATGTAAAAGAAGACAAGCTTTCTGAGACCGATAAATATGCGGTTAAATCGTGTATGTCTGACTATGTTTCTCACATGCTTTCTTACGTTAATTTGAGCAATTTTACGCCGTTAAAAGTGGTGGTTAATGCAGGTAATGGTGCCGCAGGCCCCGCGCTAGACGCTATTGAAAAAGAAATGAAAGTGCAGGGTGTTCCGATAGAGTTTGTTAAAGTACATCACAATGCTGATGGTACATTTCCAAACGGCATCCCCAATCCATTGTTACCTGAAAACCGTGCTGATACGGCTGACGCTGTTAAAGCGTCGGGAGCTGATTTTGGCATTGCATGGGATGGTGATTTCGACCGTTGCTTCTTGTTTGACGCTGATGGTGAATTTATTGAAGGATATTATATCGTTGGCTTGCTTGCTGAAGCCTTTATCGAGAAAAACACCGACAGTAAAATCATTTATGACCCTCGCGTATACTGGAATACAGAAGATATCGTAGCGAATGCAGGTGGTACACCCATTAAGTCGAAAACCGGCCATGCGTTCATTAAGGAGCGTATGCGCAAAGAAGATGCGGTCTATGGCGGTGAAATGAGTGCGCACCATTACTTTAGAGATTTTGCCTACTGTGATTCAGGCATGATCCCTTGGTTGTTAATTGCCGAATTGGTGTGTGTGAAAAAGCAAACACTAGCGAGTATGGTAAAAGCGCGAATTGAAGCGTTTCCATCTTCTGGTGAAATTAACAGTAAACTAAAAGATGCTGACGCAGCGCTGGAACGCGTTACAAGTAAATATCAGCCACTAGCCAGCGTAATCGATACTACTGATGGTTTGGGTCTGGAGTTTGGCACATGGCGCTTTAATTTACGTAAATCGAATACTGAGCCAGTTATTCGTTTAAACGTTGAAAGTAAAGGCGACATAGCGTTGATGGAACAAAAAACCGAAGAGCTACTTTCGCTCATTCGCGCTGAATAACCACGGTACTTTTCGTTAATAACGCTAGGTCAACAGGCCCTAGATAAGTAAAAAACGAAGGCGATAATATAGTGATATTATCGCCTTTTTTGTTTTCGAGATTTGAACTTGTTAAAGCTCTATTTATCAATCGCTTAAGCTGGTTATGCGTAACTTTACGGTTTGAGTTAGACACTCGCTTAATCACCGCAGGCTTTTGCCTCTATTACTTTTTTGCAATTAACTAATGTCATGCCTTTAACGCTAAGCTGTTAGTAGTAACGTTATACGAGCAAGTAAATCATCCAGGCGTGACAGATAACAACGACACTTGTTAATCCCATCCGCAAGCTTATGTAACTTACAATCTGCTCTTTAGGAAGACTAAGGATAAACTTGTCGTAAATAAGTACGGCGACGTAGCTTAGCGATAAAACGCCAAACACCTTCACGTCGTGAGAGAACACTAAACACAACCACCCAATTATGGTCGGCAACATAGCGACTAACATTTGCTTGTCGTAACGTTGATTACTTATTGCGTCCCACCAATGGATACCACCAAAGAAAGACAATAGCACGGCTGAGTATTGGACAAAGTAAACGGCGCTTTGTGTAAGCGATAACAGGTTAAGCTGATAAGCCAGTGGCATAGCCACAAAAGGAATGAGACCGGCAATACCTAGAAAAACCGCTGAATAGGGCATTGTTGTTCCTTGAAGTAATCTTGTATAAACAAAAATAGCGCCTTAAAGGCGCTATTTTTACTATTAAGCGTAATACTTAGTTCAGTATTTACTAATTTACTACTTAATTGGCGTGTACTTACGCTGGTTATGACCAGTGTAAAGCTGACGAGGACGACCAATTTTTTGTTTAGGGTCGCTCATCATTTCATGCCAGTGTGAAATCCAACCTACTGTACGAGACAGGGCAAAAATACACGTAAACATGTTAGTTGGAATACCAATCGCTTTAAGTACGATACCAGAATAGAAGTCTACGTTCGGGAACAGTTTCTTCTCTGCAAAGTACGGGTCACTCAATGCAATCTTTTCAAGCTCCATTGCTACTTCTAGTAGTGGATCTTTAACATTAAGTTCGCTTAGTACTTCGTGACAACTTTCACGCATTACTGTTGCACGTGGATCGTGGTTCTTATAAACACGGTGACCGAAGCCCATAAGACGGAATGGGTCATTCTTGTCTTTAGCGCGTGCAATAAACTCAGGAATACGATCAACTGTACCAATTTCTTCTAGCATGTTCAGACATGCTTCGTTTGCACCACCATGAGCAGGACCCCAAAGTGAAGCAACACCAGCAGAAATACATGCATATGGGTTCGCACCAGAAGAACCGGCAAGACGAACGGTAGACGTTGAAGCATTCTGTTCGTGGTCTGCGTGAAGCGTAAAGATACGGTCCATCGCGCGCTCAACAGCTGGGCTGATTTGATATTCTTCTGCTGGTACAGAGAACATCATGTTCAGGAAGTTAGCTGCATAGCTTAAGTCGTTTCGTGGATAAACAAACGGCTGACCTACATTGTACTTGTAGCACATAGCAACAAGAGTAGGCATTTTAGCAATTAGACGGTGCGCGCTGCGAATGCGCTGTTCTTCATTAGAAACGTCTAAATCGCTGTGGTAGAACGAAGACATCGCGCCAACGGTACCACATAGCATTGCCATAGGGTGGGCGTCGTTGCGGAAACCGTGGAAGAACATGTTAATTTGTTCATGTACCATGGTGTGACGAGTAATTGTCTCTTTAAATTCTTCGTACTGTTCCTTTGTTGGTGCATCACCGTGAAGAAGCATGTGACAAACTTCTAAGTAGTCTGCATCACGCGCTAGTTCTTCGATAGGGAAACCGCGGTGTAATAATACACCTTGAGCGCCATCAATGTAGGTAATTGAAGACTCGCAAGATCCTGTCGCCATAAAACCTGGGTCGTACGTGAAATAACCGTGCTGGCCTAACGTACGGACATCGATTACATCTTGTCCTTCGGTGCCAGACAAGATAGGAAGCTCGATTTCCTTACCGCCGGCTTTAAGAATGGCTTTCTGATCTGCCATAAAATGCTCTCCTCAGAATGGTTCTGTTTGCAGCGAAAACGGACGAAAATATCCGCTTCGTTGGGAAAAGTGGGCGTATTTGTACTTTATTATGCACCAACAAGTCAATTTAATTGCATATTTGCACAATAAATATTCCGAATTGCTTAAAAAAATACTAGCAATCAGATAACGATTAATTAACTCGTTGGGATTTCACTTTGCCCGATACGGTGCAATTATCAATGGCTTTTCGATAAAGGTAAACCACCGAACGATAAATATATTAACAGGTTAGTTTAAAAAGTAACCTTTTGATGAGGAATAAATACGCATACAGATTAAAAGTGCTTAATTTCTCGTTGTTATGCATAGTTATTCCATTTAGCTGCTGGTAAACTTCTTAACACTGTAATTGCGCTCGTTTAAACGTGTTGCGCTCAATTTTGATCTCTTTTTATTCAAAATAATTATCATAAAAGTGTATATAGCGACTAAAGTCTTACTACGGCACAAAAAATTGTAATTATATACTACGCTGGATATACTCAGCGGTGCTTTGGAAATGGAATAATTATTCTGTTACAGGCATTAAAGAATAATTCACAAATTGTTAACAACTCAATGGATGAGGCAATTAACAGGTTAAAAATCGAATTCACTTACTCAGGACATAATAAAGGTAAGAAATTCATTATCCCCTACGGATTAAACAGGCATACATTGTGAAAAAGCAAAGACCAGTAAATTTAGAACTCAATACTATTAAATTTCCGCCCTCTGCTATTTCGTCAATTCTCCACCGTGTAACCGGTGTTGCAATGTTCTTCGCGCTACTTTTTGTTATCTGGGCATGGGCAGTTTCTGTTCATTCGCCTGAAGGTTTCGCGGACGTACAAGCAATCATGGACGGTTTCTTTGGAAAATTTGTCGCAATTGGCACAGCTTCAGCGCTGACATATCACATTCTAGGCGGCCTAAGACACGTTGTTATGGATTTAGGTCACTGGGAAGAATTAGAGTCGGGTAACACAAGTGCAAAAGCAGTAATCGCACTTTGGGTTGTACTGACCGTAGTATTGGGAGTTGCATTATGGTAACCAACCAAGCAAGCATTAAGCGTGACGGCGTACAAGACTACGTTTCACTTCGCGCTACAGCAGCAATTATTTTCGCGTACTCGGTTTTCATGGCGTGGTTCTTTATTACCACCGATAACCTAACGTTTATCGAATGGCGAGGGTTGTTCTCTGGCCTGGCTATGAAAGTTTTCACATTGGCAGCACTAGTAGCAGTGATGATCCACGTGCGCATCGGCCTTTGGCAGGTGCTTACAGACTATGTTAAATCAGCAGGTCTGCGCGCAGGACTACAATATATCTTAAATATCATCGCGTTCGGCTATGTAGCTGTTGGCCTATTCGTATTGTGGGGAGTGTAAAATGAGTTTACCCGTTCACGAGTTTGATGCAGTAGTAATTGGTGCTGGCGGTGCAGGTATGCGCGCAGCACTACAGATTTCGCAGTCTGGTAAATCATGTGCACTGTTATCAAAAGTATTTCCAACCCGTTCTCATACTGTGTCTGCTCAAGGTGGTATTACTGTAGCACTTGGTAATTCACACGAAGACAATTGGGAATGGCACATGTATGACACCGTTAAGGGCTCTGATTATATCGGTGACCAAGACGCTATCGAATACATGTGTAAAACTGGTCCAGAAGCAATTATCGAAATGGAAAATATGGGTCTACCATTTTCTCGTTTCGAAAACGGTAAAATCTACCAGCGTCCTTTTGGCGGTCAGTCTAAGAATTTTGGTGGCGAGCAGGGCGCTCGTACAGCAGCTGCAGCTGACCGTACTGGTCACGCGCTTCTACACCTTCTTTACCAGCAAAACGTAAAGAACAAAACAAAAGTTTTCTCTGAGTGGTATGCACTTGACCTAGTTAAGAACCAAGACGGAGACGTTGTTGGTTGTACCGCGATTGATATCGAATCTGGTGAAGTAGTTTACTTCAAGTCTCGCGCTGTTGTATTAGCAACAGGCGGTGCAGGTCGAATTTACGCATCTACTACAAACGCACACATCAATACCGGTGACGGTGTTGGTATGGCACTTCGTGCAGGTGTTGCAGTTCAAGATATGGAAATGTGGCAGTTCCACCCAACGGGTATCGCTGGCGCAGGAACATTGGTAACAGAAGGTTGTCGTGGTGAAGGTGGTTACCTTCTCAATAAAGACGGCGAACGTTTCATGGAACGTTATGCGCCTAACGCGAAAGACCTTGCTGGTCGTGACGTTGTTGCCCGTTCAATGATGACTGAAATTCGTGAAGGTCGCGGTTGTGAAGGCCCATGGGGTACTCACATTAAGCTTAAGCTTGACCACCTTGGTAAAGACGTTCTTGAGTCTCGTCTACCTGGTATCCTTGAACTTTCACGTACGTTTGCGCACGTTGACCCAGTGAAAGAGCCAATTCCAGTAATTCCTACTTGTCACTATATGATGGGTGGTATTCCTACAAATGTTGATGGCCAATGTCTAACGGTTGATGAAAACGGTAACGACAAGGTTGTTAACGGTCTATTTGCCTGTGGTGAGATTGCCTGTGTATCTGTACACGGTGCGAACCGTCTTGGCGGTAACTCACTTCTTGACCTTGTTGTCTTCGGTCGCGCGACTGGTTTACACCTTGGTAAGACATTGTCTGAAATGGCACCAACACGAGACGCATCAGAGTCTGATCTTGAAGCCTCTATGACGCGTTTCAACCGTTGGGAAAATTCAGAGAAAGGTAAGGGCGAAGACCCAGTACAAATTAAGAAAGACTTGCAGAAATGCATGCAGCTTAACTTCTCAGTATTCCGTGAAGGTGAAGCAATGGCGGAAGGTCTTAAAGAGCTTAGCGAAATTCGCGAGCGTCTTAAGCATGCACGCCTTGACGACAAGAGCGCAGACTTCAATACCCAGCGTATTGAATGTTTAGAGCTTGATAACCTAATGGAAACCGCGTACAGCACAGCAGTAGCAGCGAACTTCAGAACGGAAAGCCGTGGTGCTCACAGCCGCTTCGACTTCCCGGACCGTGATGACGATAACTGGTTATGCCACAGCATCTACGATCCGAACACTGATAAAATGCTTAAACGTGAAGTGAATATGGCGCCTAAGCTTAGGGAAGCATTCCCGCCTAAAGTGCGTTCATATTAAGAGAGGCAACGATCATGCAATTAACTTTTTCGATTTATCGTTACAACCCAGAAGTAGATGCGAAGCCTCGCATGCAAGACTACACTCTAGAAGTAGAGGAAGGTCAGGACATGATGGTGCTAGACGCGCTACTTGCACTTAAAGAGCAGGATCCGACGCTTTCTTTCCGTCGCTCTTGCCGTGAAGGTGTGTGTGGTTCAGACGGTGTGAACATGAACGGCAAAAATGGCCTTGCGTGTATCACTCCTTTATCTGCACTGGGCAAAGGTAAAATAGTAGTTCGTCCACTTCCAGGTCTACCAGTTGTACGTGACCTTGTTGTTGATATGACGCAGTTCTACACACAGTACGAAAAGATTAAGCCGTTCTTAATCAACGACAGTAAGCAGCCGCCAGCGCGCGAACACTTACAGTCACCTGAAGAGCGTGCGAAACTTGACGGTCTTTACGAGTGTATTCTATGTGCATGTTGTTCAACGTCATGCCCATCTTTCTGGTGGAATCCTGATAAGTTCATCGGTCCTGCTGGTCTACTTCACGCGTATCGTTTCCTTATCGATAGCCGTGATACGGCAACTGAAGAGCGTCTTAACGACCTTGATGATGCGTTCAGCGTATTCCGCTGTCACGGTATCATGAACTGTGTAAGTGTATGTCCTAAGGGCTTAAACCCTACAAAAGCGATAGGCCAAATTAAGTCTATGCTTTTACAACGGGCTGTTTAGTACTATATTCTGATAACTTCCTAAAGTTACAGATAGTGATGCTCTAAATAGCCATCCCAAAAGGATGGCTATTTTTTTATATATTCGCTGTTATAACACTTGGTTATGCTGAGAATAACCTTATAATACATCTTGATTGTTAACTAGATTTTATAAAACGTAGCAAGGCAAATTAAATGCAAGAAAGCGTGATGAAAGCGTGGTGGGATTCCTCGCACATGGCAGGTGCCAACGCTGCCTATGTTGAAGAGTTGTATGAAACTTATTTAGAAGACCCGCAAAGTGTCTCTGAAAATTGGCGACAAATCTTCGATAACCTCCCCAAAGTCGATGGCGTAGAGTTAGAAACCAATCATACAACAATTAAAAATCAATTTAGGCAACTTGCTGCGTTAGGGCCAACCGCCCGCATGTCTAGTCCGTCTGTGCCTTCTGCAAATGTTTCAGACGACAGGCAAGTTAAAGTTCTTCAGTTAATCAATGCGTTCCGCTTCCGCGGTCATCAGCACGCAAACCTTGACCCGCTAGGTCTATGGAAACAAGAGCGTGTACGCGACTTAGAACTTTCTCACCACAGCCTTTCTGAGCAAGATTTCGATTCAGTATTCAATGTAGGTTCGTATGCCATTGGCAAAGATTCAATGCCATTGGGTGAACTGTTTAAATCGTTAAACCGCACATACTGTGGCTCTATCGGTGCAGAGTACATGCATATTACCGATACTGAACAGAAACGCTGGTTGCAACAAAAAATTGAATCTGTTCAAGCAAAGCCTGAAATTTCTCGCGACGAAAAGCTAGGAATTCTTAAAGGTCTTACTGCGGCTGACGGAATGGAAAAGTACTTGGGTTCTAAATTCCCAGGGGCAAAGCGTTTCTCTCTAGAAGGCGGCGATGCACTTATTCCTATGCTGAAAGGTTTAATCACCAAGGCTGGCACTGCAGGTACCAAAGAAGTGGTTATCGGCATGGCTCACCGTGGTCGTTTGAACGTGCTAGTTAACGTATTGGGTAAAAACCCATCGGTGCTGTTTGATGAATTTTCAGGTAAGCACGACGACTCACTAGGCGCGGGTGACGTGAAATACCACGCAGGTTTCTCGTCTGACTTCGCGACTCCAGGCGGCAATGTTCACTTAGCACTAGCGTTTAACCCGTCTCACCTTGAGATTGTAAACCCTGTAGTTATGGGGTCTGTACGTGCACGTCTTGCGCGTCGCAATGATGACACGAATACAGTACTGCCTATCACTATTCACGGTGACTCGGCAATTGCTGGTCAGGGTGTAGTACAAGAAACCTTCAACATGTCGCAAACTCGCGGCTTTGCTGTAGGTGGTACGGTTCGTATTGTGGTAAATAACCAAGTTGGTTTCACCACATCGAAGACTGAAGATACCCGTTCAACGCAATATTGTACTGACATCGCGAAGATGGTACAGGCACCGATTTTCCATGTGAACTCAGACGATCCAGAAGCGGTTGCCTTTGTTACGCAGCTTGCGCTTGAATACCGCAATAAGTTTAAGAAAGACGTTGTAATTGATTTAGTTTGTTACCGTCGTCATGGTCACAACGAAGCGGATGAGCCAAACGCCACGCAGCCGTTGATGTACCAAAAAATTAAGAAGCACCCGGTTCCACGTGTTCTTTATGCTGACCAGTTAATAGCTGAAGGTGTGATTGAACAACGTGACGCAGACCGCTATCTTGAAGAATATCGTGAAGCGCTCGACCACGGCGCGTGCGTTGTTGAAGAGTGGCGTCCAATGACAGAGCACAGCGTTGACTGGTCTCCATATCTTGGTCACGACTGGGATACGCCTTACGATGGTTCGCTTTCAGTTGAGAAGCTCAAAGAGCTAGGTGAGTCAATCACTACTATTCCTGAAGAGCACAAGCTTCAGTCTCGCGTAAACAAGCTTTACCAAGACCGTAAAGCGATGGTTGCTGGCGAGAAAATGCTTGATTGGGGCATGGCTGAAAACTTGGCCTATGCAACTATCGTTGATGCCGGCGAAGATATTCGTATTACCGGTCAGGATTCAGGCCGTGGTACTTTCTTCCACCGTCACGCGGTATTGCACAATCAAAAAGATGCGTCGACATATATGCCACTACAGCATATTCGTGAAGGACAGGGCGAGATCGAAATCTACGACTCTGTGCTTTCAGAAGAAGCGGTTATGGCATTTGAGTATGGTTATGCGACAGCGGAGCCTACGTGTCTGACTATTTGGGAAGCCCAGTTTGGTGACTTCGCTAACGGCGCTCAGGTTGTATTTGATCAGTTCTTGAGCTCAGGTGAAGCGAAGTGGGGTCGTTTGTGTGGCCTAACCGTTTTACTTCCACATGGTTATGAAGGCCAAGGCCCAGAGCATAGTTCTGCGCGTCTTGAACGATTCTTGCAAATGTGTGCTGACCACAACTGGCAAGTGTGTGTACCTTCAACACCCGCTCAGGTTTACAACATGCTTAGACGCCAAGTGGTTCGTCCAATGCGTAAACCACTTATCGTGATGTCACCTAAGTCACTATTACGTCATCCAATGGCTGTATCTTCGTTAGAGGAACTTGCAGAAGGCAAATTCCATAACGTAATTGGCGAAATTGATGATATCGATCCGAAGAATGTGAAGCGTGTTGTTATGTGTTCAGGCAAGGTTTACTACGATTTGTTAGACCAGCGCCGTAAAAATGAGCAAACAGACGTCGCAATCATCCGTTTAGAGCAACTTTATCCATTCCCACAAGAAGAATGCGCTAAAGTTGTGGCACAATACAGCCACGTAAAAGATTGGGTTTGGTGTCAAGAAGAGCCTCAAAACCAAGGCGCTTGGTACTGTAGCCAACACCATTTCTGGCAAGCAATTCCAGATGGTGCAAAATTAACATATGCAGGCCGTGATGCATCCTCGTCACCTGCAGTAGGTTATGTATCCGTTCACAACCAGCAACAGAAAGCCCTGGTTGAAAACGCACTCACAATTAAATAAGGAACAGTAATGACAATTGAGATAAAAGTTCCGGTTCTACCTGAGTCAGTTGCCGATGCCACCATTGCAACCTGGCACGTAAAGGCCGGTGACGCAGTTAAACGAGACCAGAACCTGGTTGATATTGAAACTGATAAAGTGGTTTTAGAAGTTGTGGCGCCAGCGGACGGTACAATTGGTGAGATCCTAAACGAAGAGGGTGCAACTGTTTTAGGCGAGCAAGTTATTGCTAAACTAGAAAAGGGTGGTGCTGCTGCACCAGCTGAAGCTAAAACAGAAAGCAAAGCGAAAGACGATTCTAAATCAGATGCGGCTCCAGCGGCTTCTGGAAAAACATCTGATGTTAAAGTACCAGTACTTCCTGAATCTGTAGCTGACGCGACAATCGCAACGTGGCACGTAGCTGTAGGTGAAGCAGTTTCTCGCGACCAAAACTTGGTTGATATCGAAACTGATAAAGTAGTACTAGAAGTTGTTGCTCCTGCAGACGGTTCTCTTGCTGAAATTATCGCAGAAGAGGGCGCCACCGTAACAGCTGAAGAAGTGATTGCTAAATTTGTAGAAGGTGCAGCAAGCGGCGCTTCTGCTCCAGCAGCGTCAAGCGAAAGCGATGACAGTGACGAGAGCAGCGATGCGCTTAGTCCTTCTGTTCGTCGTTTACTTGCAGAAAAAGGTGTTGACGCAGCTAAAGTGAAAGGCACTGGTAAAAATGGCCGTATCACTAAAGAAGACGTAGAGAAGTACCTTAAAGGCGGCGACAGCTCAGCGAAGGCAGCGCCTGCTGCGTCTGAATCTGTTTCAGCTGACTTACCAACGGGTAATCGTACCGAGAAGCGTGTTCCTATGACGCGTCTTCGCAAGACAATTGCTAACCGTCTTCTTGAAGCGAAGAACTCTACGGCAATGCTAACAACGTTTAACGAAGTAAACATGAAGCCAATCATGGACCTTCGTAAGCAGTATCAAGACAGCTTCGAGAAGCGTCACGGTATTCGCCTTGGTTTCATGTCTTTCTACGTGAAAGCGGTAACCGAAGCCCTTAAGCGTTTCCCTGAAGTTAACGCGTCTATCGACGGTGATGACATTGTTTATCACAACTACTTCGATGTATCGATTGCTGTTTCTACACCACGTGGCCTTGTAACACCAGTACTTAAAGATACTGACACACTAGGCATGGCAGGCGTTGAAAAAGGAATTAAGGAACTAGCACTTAAAGGCCGTGACGGTAAGCTGTCATTGGCTGAACTACAAGGTGGTAATTTCACAATCACCAACGGTGGTGTGTTTGGTTCACTAATGTCTACACCAATCATTAACCCGCCACAGAGCGCTATTTTGGGTATGCATAAAATCCAAGATCGTCCAATGGCAGTTAATGGAAAAGTAGAAATTCTACCAATGATGTACCTAGCGCTTTCTTATGACCACCGTATTATCGATGGTAAAGAATCAGTAGGTTTCTTGGTAACCGTTAAAGAGATGCTAGAAGATCCAACACGTCTACTTCTAGACGTATAAGACTTTCGTCTCACGGAATTGTGGTTAGGCGTTTAGCTTGTGTATGCTTGCTTTGCGCCTAACGCAACGCTGATATTTGCCCTATAATATCAGTCAAACTAATCAAGTCGCATTTGCGGCTTTTGTCTTACTAAAAATCGGATAGAAACACCATGAATTTGCATGAATACCAAGGTAAGCAGCTATTCAAAGAATACGGTTTGCCTGTTTCTGAAGGATACGCAGCAGACACTGCTCAAGGTGCTGTAGAAGCCGCTGACCGAATTGGCGGAAACGAGTGGGTAGTTAAGTGTCAGGTACACGCGGGCGGTCGCGGTAAAGCTGGCGGTGTAAAGCTAGTTAAAAACAAAGACGACATTCGCGCTTTCGCTGAAAACTGGCTTGGCAAAAATTTGGTGACTTTCCAGACTGACGAAAACGGTCAGCCTGTGAGCAAAATCCTAGTTGAATCTTGCACAGATATCGCTAACGAGCTTTACCTTGGTGCAGTAGTTGACCGTACAACCCGTCGCGTTGTATTCATGGCATCTACTGAAGGTGGCGTTGAGATTGAAACTGTTGCAGAAGAAACTCCAGAGAAAATCCTTAAAGCTGAAATCGACCCAATTGTAGGTCCTCAGCCTTATCAAGCGCGCGAAATGGCGTTTGCTCTAGGTCTTTCTGGCGTACAAATCAAGCAATTCACTCAAATCTTCCTTGGCCTAGCTAAGATGTTTGAAGAGCTTGACGTTGCGCTTATCGAAATCAACCCGCTAGTTATCAAAACTGACGGTAACCTACACTGCCTAGACGCGAAAGTAGGTATCGATGGTAACGCGCTATATCGTCAGCCTAAGCTGAAAGATATGCAAGATCCTTCACAAGAAGATGCGCGTGAAGCTCATGCTGCTCAGTGGGAACTAAACTATGTTGCGCTAGACGGTAATGTAGGTTGTATGGTTAACGGTGCAGGCCTAGCAATGGGTACGATGGACATCGTAAACCTACACGGTGGCAAGCCAGCTAACTTCCTAGACGTTGGTGGCGGCGCAACTAAAGAGCGTGTAGCTGAAGCATTCAAAATCATCCTTTCTGATGACAATGTTAAAGCGGTATTGGTTAACATCTTCGGTGGTATCGTTCGCTGTGACATGATTGCAGAAGGTATCATTGGTGCGGTTAAAGAAGTTGGCGTAGAAGTACCTGTAGTTGTACGTCTTGAAGGTACCAATGCAGAGCTTGGCCGTGAAGTTCTAGCGAACTCTGGTCTAGATATCATTGCTGCTGAATCGCTAACTGATGCAGCGCAGAAAGTTGTTGCTGCAGCGGAGGGCAAATAATGTCTGTATTAATTAATAAAGATACTAAAGTAATTTGTCAGGGTTTCACTGGCGGTCAGGGTACTTTCCACTCTGAGCAAGCAATTGCTTACGGTACGCAAATGGTTGGTGGTGTAACACCAGGTAAAGGCGGTACTGAGCACCTAGGTCTTCCAGTATTCAATACTGTACGTGAAGCGGTAGAAGCAACTGGCGCAACTGCAACAGTTATCTATGTTCCAGCACCTTTCTGTAAAGATTCAATTGTTGAAGCTGCAGATGCGGGTATCGAGCTAATCGTATGTATCACTGAAGGTATCCCAACGCTAGACATGCTTTACGTTAAAGAATACGTTGAAGCTAAAGGCGTTCGCATGATTGGTCCAAACTGCCCAGGTGTTATCACTCCTGGAGAGTGTAAGATTGGTATCATGCCTGGTCACATTCACAAGCCTGGTAAAGTAGGTATTGTTTCTCGCTCTGGTACACTTACGTACGAAGCAGTTAAACAAACTACTGACGAAGGTTTCGGCCAGTCTACTTGTGTTGGTATCGGTGGTGACCCAATTCCTGGTTCTAACTTCATTGACATCCTTCAGATGTTCCAAGACGATCCGCAAACTGAAGCTATCGTAATGATCGGTGAGATCGGCGGTACTGCTGAAGAAGAAGCTGCGGCGTTCATCAAAGCGAATGTAACTAAACCTGTTGTTTCTTACATCGCTGGTGTTACTGCTCCTCCAGGCAAGCGTATGGGTCACGCTGGTGCAATCATCGCAGGCGGTAAAGGTACTGCTGATGAGAAGTTCAAAGCACTAGAAGACGCAGGCGTTAAAACTGTTCGTTCACTTGCTGAAATCGGCAAGGCGCTTCGCGAGACTACAGGTTGGTAAGCTAACGCTTAACAATTTTGTGATAAAAGCCCGCTTTAAGCGGGCTTTTTTGTGCGCGCTTATTAACAACTCTGCAGAAATGCATGTAACAAAATTACAACTATCTGCCGTAAAAGCTCCGTATAATCCATATTGTGTTGTTAAATTACATAAAGGCCTGCATATCCTTTGTTAACGGCGTGTTGCACAAATTTTATTGAATACGTATGCAGGCAATTGTGCAAACCCTAGGTCCTCTATAGCATTATGCCGACGAGATGTATTGTCATTTAATTGTCATAAGAACAACAAAAAGACAACAACTATAACCGTATGGGACACCCGTTTTATGAAACAATTTAAACCCAACCTAATTAAAGCTGCGCTTATTTCAGGCGGTATGGCGTTTGGTAGTGCACCAGCATTTGCACAAGATGCAAACACTGATGCTGTTGATGAAGCAAATCTTGAAGTAATTCAAGTTAGCGGTATTCGCGGCAGCTTACAGCGTGCTCAAGCAATCAAAATGGATAACACTTCAATTGTTGAAGCGTTATCAGCAGAAGATATTGGTAAGTTACCAGATACCAGTATTGCAGAATCAATCGCACGTCTTCCTGGTGTAACTGGTGAACGTCGTAACGGTCGTACAAGTGGTATCTCTGTTCGTGGTTTTAACGAGAACTACGTTGGTACGTCACTGAACGGTCGTGAGCTTCTAGGTATGGGTGATAACCGTGGGGTTGAGTTTGACCTTTATCCAACGGAAATCATTTCAAACATTCTGGTATACAAAACACCAGAAGCGGGCATGACTACCCAAAATATCGGTGGTTCAATTGACCTTCAAACGGTTAAGCCTCTAACGGCAGAAAGCACGTTTACCGTAAATGGCACGTTCGAGAAAAATGCTGAAGACTCTCCAAACCCAGATTTTGACAACGACGGTCATCGCATTTCTTTAAACTTTGTCGATCAATTTGCCGACGATACGATTGGTTTAGCGCTAACTGTTGCGAGCATGGAGTCTCCACGTCAGGAGCAACACTTCCGCGGTTGGGGTTACGCCACAGTAAACACTACACCAGAAAACACGTTTGACGATAACGGAAATCCTCTTTGGAACCCTCGTCGTTATGATGGTCAAGACACTGTAGACGTTCCTGATGGTACTGTTGTATTGGGCGGTCACGATTCATTCCAGCGTTCAGCAATGCTAGAACGTGACTCAATTGCCGCTGTAGTCCAGTGGGCGCCTACCGATAAGCTCAATATTCAACTTGATGCGCTTTATATCGATTTTGTTGAAGACGATGTACGCCGTGGTCTTGAAGAAGGCGGTGCAGAGTGGGGTACAAGCGCTTACACAATCACTGGTGTTGAAAACGGTCTGGTAACTAGTGGTTACTCTGATGGTTTCTATAGCGTTGTTCGTAACGATGCGCGTCGTCAAGAAGCAGACCTAACCACAGTAGGCATTAATGCTGAATACCAAATCAACGACTCTTGGACACTAGAACTAGATTACTCTACCGGTAAAGTTGAAAAAGAAATTATCGATGTAGAAAGCTACTCAGGTGTAGGTCGTGCTGGTACTGAAGGCCGTCCAATTACTGCACGTAGCTGGGAAATGACATCTTCTGGAGTAATGTTCTCTGACCACCCAACTATTGCACCAGTTGACCTTACCGACCCAACACTTATTAGCCTTGCTGGTCCGCAAGCATGGGGCGCACGTCCGTTACTTGAGTCTGATGCACAGGATGGTTTCGTAAACCAGCCGCTTTTCGAAGAAGAGCTTGATACCCTTCGTTTCGACGTTAAAGGCTATGTAGATTGGGGTGTGGTAACAGGCCTATCTGCTGGTGTTGTATATTCTGACCGCTCTAAATCTAAAGACAATAACGGTGCTTACCTAACAGCGCCTTCATATCCTGGAAATGCTGCTATTCCTGAAGTGCTAGGCGTAACGAACCTTAACTTTATTGGAATTGACGGCGTGTTAGCGTACGACTCGCTAGGTCTTTTCGAAAGTGGTTATTACATTGAAAGCGATGCAAGCCGCGTTCAAAACGATCGCTTAGGTGATACTTACACCGTTGATGAAGAACTACTTACCCTTTACACCAAACTAGATTTGGAAATGGAAGTTGGCGATATTTGGGTGCGCGGTAACGTAGGCCTTCAAGTAGTAAGTGCAGATCAAGAATCAACAGGTTTCTCTGCAACGTCTGACCGCGAAGGTTACACCATTGCTAGCCCTGTAACAGGTGGCGCAGACTACACAGATGTTCTTCCAACACTTAACCTTTCAGCAGAAGTGGCTGAGGGCCAGTTTGTTCGCTTGGGCTTGAGCAAAGTTATTTCTCGTCCGCGTATGGATGACATGCGTCCAAATACTCAGGTTACGTTCTCGTTCAACGATAACCAAATTACTAGCACTGAAATTGAAAATGGTCCATGGGGTGGTAGTGCTGGTAACCCTGAATTGCGTCCGCTTGAAGCTAACCAGTTTGACTTAGCTTATGAGAACTACTTTGCAGATACAGGTTATGTAGCTGTGTCGTTCTTCTATAAAGACATTAAAAATTGGCACCGCAGCACGTCAATTGTGGCTGATTTCACAGAGTTTTATATTCCTGAGCTACATCAGGGCTCTGAAGGTCAAACTCCTGTATTGTTCACAGGTCAAGTAAGCAGTGTTCTTGATGGTTTCGAAGGCTTTGTTCGCGGTTACGAATTACAAGGTTCACTTCCATTTGACATGATCCATGATTCACTTGAAGGCTTCGGCTTGTTCGCAAGTGCAACCTTTATGGATGGTGAAGTTGACGCGGCTCCGGGTCAAACTGAAACACGTATTCCTGGACTATCTGAAGAGTCTTACAGTATGACTTTCTTCTATGAGAATGCTGGTTTCGAATTCCGTCTTGCGGCAACAAAACGCGATCAGTACCTAACTGAAGAACGTGGTGTTAGTTTGGCGTTAGTTGATGCAACGAAGCAAGGCGGTACGCTTGTTGATGCGCAAATTGGCTATGACTTTAGCGAGTCTGGTATCGAATATCTAGAAGGCCTGCGTGTTACTTTACAAGCACAGAACCTGACCGATGAAGATGATATTCAAGCGTCAGCGGCTGACGGCCGTCAAATCACGCAGTTCCAAACTTATGGAACGAACTACTTGCTAGGATTTAACTACAAGTTCTAATTTCTTCGTGTGTGTAAAGCCACCTGCTGCTTTTTGTTTTAGCTTGTGCTAAAAGAGAGAGCAAATGGTGGCTTTTCTTTTTGTATGAAAGGAACCCTTCAAAATTTTTGGTACGAATTGCGAGAAGTTTATGCAAGATCCTCATAATAAACCGATAAAGCGTGTAGTGATTGCCGGCGGTGGAACGGCAGGTTGGTTAGCTGCATCATTAATGAAAAAGGTGTTGGGTAAAGCAGTTGATATTACTCTGGTTGAATCTGAAGCGATTGGTACGGTCGGTGTTGGCGAAGCTACCATCCCCCCAATACGCCTAGTAAACCAAGTGTTAGGTATCGACGAAGCACAGTTTCTTCATGATACTAAAGCAACGATAAAACTTGCTATACGGTTCGAAAATTGGAAAACGAAGGGTGAAAGCTACTATCACACCTTTGGTGCGCCGGGCAAAAGCATGGCGTTTTGTCATTTTCATCACTACTGGGTAAAGGCGCGCCAGCAAGGCCTAAAAGACGACCTGTGGGATTTTGACCTAAATTACCATGCCGCTGAAGCGGGACGATTTGCGCAGATAAATGCCAAAGACCCAGTCGTTGAGCTACCTTTCGCTTATCATTTTGACGCCAGTTTATACGCTCAGTATTTACGAAAGCTGAGTGAAAATATGGGGGTTGTACGCAAAGAAGGTAAAATTTCACGTGTTCAACGTTTTACCGACAGCGGTTTTATTCAAGCACTTCACTTAGAAAGTGGTGACGTGGTTGAAGGGGACTTATTTGTTGATTGCACGGGCTTTAAGGGACTATTGATAGAGGAAGCGCTGGGCGCTGGTTACGACGATTGGTCTCACTTACTTCCTTGTGATAGTGCCATTGCAGTACCGTCTGAGCGACATGAAAAAACCGCGCCTTACACGCGCTCTATTGCCCACGATGCAGGTTGGCAATGGAGGATCCCACTGCAACACAGAAATGGTAATGGCCACGTATATAGTTCACGCTATATCAGTGATGATCAGGCCTGTGACACCTTGTTGTCAAACTTAGATACCAAACCATTGGGTGACCCTAAACTGATAAAGTTTACGACGGGCAGACGACGTAAGCAGTGGTACAAAAACGTAGTAGCAGTAGGTCTATCAAGTGGATTCTTAGAGCCACTTGAATCTACCAGTATTCACCTCATTCAATCTGCAATTGTTCGCTTAATTCAGTTGTTTCCCCACAACGGCTTTGCACCGAGCTTGGAAACGGAATATAACAAGCAGTCTGAATTAGAGTTCGAACAAATCAGAGATTTTCTTGTTTTGCATTACACCGTAAATGAGCGAACCGATAGTGCCTTTTTCAATGACATGCGAAATATTACTTTGCCCGATTCCCTAGCACATAAAATTGCGTTGTTTAAAGAAAGCGGTAATCTGCTACGAGAACAAAATGATCTATTCCTTGAAAGCTCATGGCTACAGGTCTTGTACGGTCAGGGGATTACTCCTAAGGATTATCACGGTTTGGTAAACAGTGTGCCTGAAGTTCAGTTAAATCAAATGTTAACAAGGTTGTTGGAAATCAAAAAAGAGCCCATTGCTAAGTTGCCGACACATGACGAGTATATAAATGGGATGGTTGCAAAGTATAAGCGCGCAATGAGTTGAATAATTTCATATGGTTAGAAGTGCTGCGAACGAACGCATTAGCTAACTAAACAGGTAAAGGATAAAGCAGCCAAAAGGCTGCTTTATTCGTTTTTAAGGATGAATTGTTACAATTATGCTGGTTTTTTACTGGTAAATTAAAAATATGTTGCGCCGATGTAAATGAATACGTATGCATAGCATTGCTCCCTTTTTATACAAAACAGTAGTATTTGGTGTTGAACCATAAGAGGCATTTTTGGGTGTGGTAGTCCTAAAAGTGTCGATAATAAACAAGGAATGGGACACCAATGAAAACATTCAAACCCAGCACTATCATGGCGGCCTTGATAAGTAGTGGGGTCGCGTTTAGCGCAGCTCCACTTTATGCCCAAGAGTCACCAGACACCTCAATAGACGAAGTTGAACGACCACAAGAAGATACCTTAGAGCGTATTGAAGTACGTGGTTTTAGTACCAGCTTGATCCAATCACTAAACCAGAAACGCTTCTCCGATACGGTTTCTGAACAAATATCTGCAGACGATTTGGGCGGACTTCCCGATGTGTCGATGGCGGATGCACTGACCCGCTTGCCGGGTATCTCTGCGGTAAGAACCGGGGGGCAAGCCGCGCAGATAAACATTCGTGGTCTATCCGGTGACTTTGTGTTTTCTACATTAAACGGTAGAGAGCAGGTATCGACCAGCGGAAGTCGGGCAATTGAGTTTGATCAGTATCCTTCAGAGCTTATTAGTGAGGCAGCGGTTTATAAATCACCCAAGGCATCGCTTATTGAGGGGGGTATAGCGGGTACGGTAGAACTTAAAACTGCATCTCCACTTGCCATTGAAGAGCAGCATAAATTCAGCGCCAACATGCGTGGCATGTACAACGATAGAGCGTCAGAGGTAAGTGATGCTACAGAGTATGGACATAGACTGAGTTTTTCATATCAAGGTAAATTCCTTGACGATACGCTAGGTGTATCACTAGGTTATGCTCGTTTATTCCAACCGAGCGTTTCTACTCAATTCATTGGTTTAGCTTATAACGGTCAAGTTGATGTAGACGGACTTGAAGGTGATATAGACGGGCCAGCAGATTGCCCCAATTGTGAACTCATTTCAGAAGGCTTTGAAATGCAGCACAAGGGCGGGGAAGAGACTCGCGATGGTTACGTTGCCGCGTTTGAATGGGCACCTATCGATACCTTTACACTTAAAGCTGATGCTTTTATCTCGAAATTTGATTCCGAAGCCTTTGCACGTGGATTTCGCGTTAAGCTAGGTGGAATAAACGCTGGTATAACTAATCCTGTAGTAGTAAATAATAGCGTAATTGGCGGCACATTTTCTCGTACAGACAACAGCTTTACCCGTGTTGAGTTGGTAAACGACGACAACCAAGATTTCGACAGTGTTACCAACTTAGGCGTGAATGCTAGCTGGGAGATATCGCCAGATTTAGCGGTTCAGTTTGACATCTCCCGTTCAAGTGCTGAAAGCGACTTCAGAAACGGCTTACTGTGGTCGCTTGTTGGCGAAGATGCGACAGCGGCAAACCCCGTGTTCGACGAAAACGTCCAAATTTCTTATTTACTCAACGGTTTAAACTTACCTGATATCGGTTTTAATCAAAGTGATGCTTTTACGGACTTAGACCGTGTAATGGTAAGTAAATACGGTATTTATCCGTATGAAAACAAAGATGAGTTAGACGCCTATCGCGTAGACTTCCAATATTATGTCGATGTGCCAATCATTTCTGGCTTTGAATTTGGCTATCGTTACTCAGACCGGGAATATAACAATGACCGCTCTGTGTTTGAATACGGCAACGATAGTGCATTCTCAGTAAGCGAACCGCCACTTCAGTTAACTTCTGATATGGTCGAAGAGGTTAATTGGAGCGGTGATTTTGGTTATTTTCCAAGTTATCTTTCCGTTGATCTAGACAGTGCACTTAATGCTTGGTTTCCAAGCGGTAGGCCACAGCCTGTTCAAACGTGGGGACCAGGAGCTGCCGGCGTTATCAATGGTCCAGGTACCGGGCCTGCTACTGCGTGGACGCTACAAGAAAGTGGCGATGTATTTGAAACTGTGAATTCTGCTTACTTGATGGCAAACATTAATACAGAAATTGGCAGTATTCCTGTTACAGGTAATGTTGGTGTTCGTTACGTTAAAAGTAAACAAAGTTCAACGACACTACAGCGTGCTACTCAGTTAATTGAAGACCTTGAGACCGGAACATCGGTTGAAGTTAGTGACCCTACGGCTGGTGCACAAAACATTACCGACGACGTAGGGTTAATTAATAACTTTTATCGCCCAGCGTTGATAAGTCACGAATATTCTGACGTTTTGCCTTCAATTAACCTGAACTTTAAACTTACAGATGACACGCAACTTCGTGTAGCTGCTGCAAAAGTGATGGGCAGAGCGCCAATAAACCGTTTTGCCGCAAATGCGTCAACCACTATTGAAACGGTTACCGCTTTCCAAGACAGAGACTCGGGTGAAATTACGCTTTCCAACCCTACGGCAAGGGTTAGTGGTAGCGCCCGTAACAGCCCTTATTTAGAGCCATTCTATGCAACTCAATACGACGTTTCGTGGGAGTATTATTTCTCAGATACGGAAGGCGCATTAGTTGTCGCTGGCTTTTATAAAGACATTGAATCGTTCGTAGAAGACATTGAAATAGAGCCTTATGATTTTGAAGCAAACGGCATTGTAATTCCTGATAACGTAAGTGTGCCGGTTTACTTGACGCCAGAGTTTGCAGGGCAGGAAGCCGAACTAGCGCTCGATGAAAATGGCGACCCCATCTTTATTACCGTCCCTACTGAAAATGGTAGCTACAGCACAGCCGTAAACAATGCCGAAGGTGGCTATATTCGCGGTTTAGAAATCGCCTATACGCAAATTTATAGCATGCTGCCTGGCATGTGGTCAGGCTTAGGCGTTAGCGCAAGTTACTCTTACACCGAAAGTGAAATTCAACGCACGCTAGGTGATGACGTGTATGCCGCTAACTTACCAGGTCTTTCTGAAAACGTTGCTACGCTAACCGTGTTTTGGGAATACGAAGGTTTTGAAACTCGCTTGTCTAGCCGATATCGCGACGCATTTGTTTCGCAGCAAGTAGCGGTAAACGATCAGGTGGTTAATTTTGATGAAGAATTGGTTATTGATTACCAAGCGTCGTACGAGATTAACGACAATTGGAGCGTACTATTTCAAGTTAACAACCTAACAGACGAGCCAACGAAGAGCTATTTCTCATCAGAAGAGCAAACCGGCACTATCCAATACTTTGGTACGCAATATTACCTAGGGATGACATATCAACTATGAAAATCAGCATCTTAGGTAATTTATTTAGCAACACGAAGGAATATTCGGTTGCCAAAAGTAGCGAAAATATTCAGGAGAATTCTATGTTTACTAAAAAAAGAGTAGTGCGCGCTGCGTTACTCGTAGTAGGCGCATATACACTTGCAGGTTGCGGTGGCTCGGGCGTAGAGTCGGGCACGAACGATCTGCTTACCTGTGAGGTGCCAAATGTACCTAATTCAACAGGTACGGCTTGTGAACCGCCACCACCTATTCAATGCGATGCGCCGCTCGTACCTAATGAAGCGAACGATGCATGTGAAGCCGGTGCTGATCCAAGTTTACCTGCACCTGTATTTACCCCTTCATCTAATCAAGCTGTACTTTATTATAATCGGGCTGCTGTTGACGCTGATAACTCAAGTAACGATGCAGCTTATGAAGGCTGGAGGCTACATACTTGGAATAATGACGAGTGTGATGCTTATGCTGACGCAGACACGGATTGGGCCAACGGTCGCATTCATAGCGGTATCGATCCAAACTATGGTGCGTATTGGATTCTAGACCTCAAAGAAGGGTATGGAAGCTGCCACAATTTCATCATCCACAAAGGCACTGACGATGCCGGAAAAGAAATGGGGGGCGGAGACTTCCAGGGTTCTTTAGTACAAGATGATGAAACATTTGTACGCATGAATTTTACCCTCTCTGGCGAGGCAACCATATTCGAGTTTCCTATCATGTCTCTTGGTCCTCAGCCTGTTGATATCGAGGGTTTTGGCGCGCATTGGTTAGATGCCAACACTATTTTATGGGACGTACCTGAAACTGTTTCAGAGGTGAAACTTCACTATTCAGCACAGGCTGACTTAGAGAGCACGCTGGAAGAGGGTATTAACGGTACTCAAGTAACGTTAATGAGTACAACACTTACCGAAGAGCAATCTGCCCGTGCGCCGCACTTATCTGCTATGCAGGCTTGGGAAGGCGACTGGTCGTTCGAAGATGCTAAAACCGTGTTGACGACACAAGCCGTAGTAGGGGGTTACGATGCTGACGGTGCGCTTGTTGTTGCGACCGGGATCCAGCTGGCTAACGGAATAGACGCACTATATACGCTCGGTGAAGACGATGCCGACGAAGCTCAACTTGGTGGTATCTACTCTGATACAGGTATTACTGCCGCATTGTGGGCGCCTACTGCTTCAAATGTTGATCTTCTGATTTATAACGACAACAAGACATTAAGCCAACGTATTGATATGGTTCGCGATGATACGTCTGGTGTCTGGCGTCATGAAGGCGATATGTCCCTAGACCGTCAGCTTTACCGTTATGAAGTTACCGTCTATCACCCTATTACGGGGAATGTAGAAACGCTGCTTGTTACAGACCCATATTCTGTGTCACTAAGCACAAACGGCCGTTTCTCTCGCTTCGTAAATCTAGCTGATGATGATTTAAAACCACAAGGCTGGGATACTCATACTATTCCGACGGTTGAAAATTATGAAGATGCAGTCATTTACGAAGGGCACGTTCGTGACTTTAGCGTACGTGATATGTCTACGTCTGAGGAAAATAGAGGTAAATACCTTGCCTTTACTGAAGAGGGCACAGCACCGGTTGAGCACCTTAAAAAGCTTGTTGAAGCAGGGCTTACTTACTTCCATATACTTCCAGCAAATGACATTGCAACCATCGATGAGGATCCAACAAAAACGGTAGATTTATACGATACGGTAGGCAAACTGTGTCGCTTAAATAGCAATGCTGCGGTATGTGAAGAAGAAAGCGCTGATGCATTGTTAATTGACGTTTACAACAGTTACGATCCTTTATCTCAAGCGGGTAAAGCCCAGCAGCTTACTAATGATTTACGCAATCTAGATACATTCAACTGGGGCTATGATCCTCATCACTTTAACGCGCCGGAAGGCAGCTATGCGTCGAGTGCAGAGGGAGTAGAACGCATTGTAGAAATGCGCGCCATGATCCAAGCACTTCACGAGATGGGGCTACGTGTTGCACTTGATGTAGTCTATAACCATACCAATGCGTCGGGTGTTTTCAGTAAGTCAGTATTAGACAAAGCGGTACCGGGCTACTATCACCGTTATGAAGTGGATACTGGTGCGATTGTTCGTGAAACGTGCTGTGATGACACAGAGCCTCGCAATGTCATGATGGAAAAGTTCATGGAAGATTCGCTGCTCATGTGGACTGAGCATTATAAGTATGACTCATTCCGTTTCGACATCATGAGCCAAGCTACAAAAGACACTATGGTACGCTTGCGTGATGCAGTCCAAGCTATCGATGCTGACAATTATTTCTACGGTGAAGGCTGGACTAAAATAGACCGCGGTTACGAGCAAGCGAGCCAGCTCAATATGGCTGGTACCGAGATTGGTACCTATAACGACCGTATTCGCGAAGCTATTCGCCAGGGCGCTATCTTTAGACCGGAAGATGAAGGGCTATTAAGCGCGCAAGACCGTGTAAAAATGGGCATGATCGGAACGTTAAAAGACTATGTTTTGGAGACGTCTTCAGGAAGTGCAGGCGCTACCAGTAACTTAGGCGGCTATGCAGAAGATCCTGCGGATATCATTAACTACGTGTCGAAGCACGATAATGAAACACTGTGGGATCAGTTAAACTACACGCTTCCACAAGATATTACTCTAGAACAGCGGGTTCGTGCCCAAAATGTAGCAATGGGTATTAATCTTGTGTCTCAAGGTATTCCATTTTTACAAATGGGCGGCGACATGCTTCGCTCAAAATCAATGGATAGAAATACCTATGATGCGGGCGACTGGTTTAACTACGTCGATTTCACCTACGAAACGAACAACTGGAACGTAGGTTTACCGTTGGCACAAGACAACGAAGCCCGTTGGGAAGAAATGGGTGAATTCATTTACAATCCAAATCGCGCGGCCTCAATGGCAGATATAATGTTTGCCTCTGATGTGTTTGCAGAATTGCTTAATATTCGAATGACAAGTCCGCTGTTTAGATTAACCACCGCTGAAGACATCATCGACCGTATAGGATTCCACAATATTGGCGCACGCCAGCAGCGTGGTCTTATAGCGATGAGCATTGATGACGGCATATCTGAAAACAGCGAAGTACCTCGCCTAGATTTAGACATGATGAATGATGCGGTTATGGTGCTAGTGAATACAGGGTATGAAGAGAAGTCTATCACGGTAAACACAGCAACAGGCTTTTCGCTTCACGCCACACAAATGAATTCTGTCGATGCAGCGGTACGCGGCGCCACATTTGTAGAAGGTGAAGATGGTAATGGAACCTTTACCGTTCCTGCACTAACTATTGCTGTTTTCGTAAAACCACAGTCTGGAGCTCAAGGTTATGGTCTATCACCGTATGCCACGTCTGGTGCGCCTGATGTTGTTCCTTACGGCGACACCATCGCTTACCTGCGTGGAGATATGAATGGTTGGTCAACGGATGATGCATTTACCTATCAGGGTGACGGTAAGTACACCGTAACAGCTACACTTGAAGGTGGCGTTACATATGGATTCAAATTCGCATCTGAAGATTGGAGTACAGTGAATTTTGGCGCAGCGGATGGTGAAGAAGGTACAGTAATAGCGGGCGAAGAAAAGGTTCTTGCACGTACTAATACCAACCTTTCATTTACACCAGCGACGAGCGCGACCTACCTATTTACTATTGATGCGACTGATAGCGAAGCACCAATCCTTATGGTTGAAAACGAAGAGCCCTATGTTGGCACACCAGTGTATCTTCGTGGTGCAATGAACGACTGGGGTACGGCTGAGGAGTTTGCGTACCAAGGCGGACGTATTTACACTTTCTCTCGTGATGTTGAACCAGGAACTTACGAGTTTAAGGTTGCTTCAGAAGATTGGAGTACCGTGAACTTCGGTGCGATATCAGCAGATGATTCAGATCGCAACCTTGCGCCTGGTCAGACTTTGGGGCTCGCCGCTACTAACGACAATCTTATTTTGAACATTGAAACCGCCGACCGCTATGTGTTCGTATTCAACGTCACTGATTTAAATGCGCCAACCATTGGTGTATTTAAAGAAGCGTTTTGGGGCGACACTCAAGTTTATATCCGTGGTGGTATGAATGGCTGGGGAGCTGTCGATATGTTTGAATATCAAGGAGAAGGTGTTTATACCGCAGACATTGAATTGAGCGCAGGTAGTATTGAATTCAAAGTCGCTTCTGAAGACTGGTCGACAGTAAACCTTGGCAACCCGAACGATGCAGCAATCAACGTAGTAACGCCTAGCGAGCCGAAAACACTTGGCGCAAGTAACAATAATCTAATGATTGAAGTTGCAGAGTCTGGTCTATACGAGTTTAAGGTATCTGGCCCTGATGGAAATGCACCTACGTTAACGGTTACGAAAAAGTAAGACCGAATAAACGCTAATTTGGTAAATTTCTAATAAACCAAGATTTAAAAACCGCGACGTAGTTCGCGGTTTTTTGTTTTTGGCATATCTCTTGATTCTCTAGTAGTATCACCAAGAAAATAGTGGTCGTACCAGAGTGGTTGAATTTATTCAAAAGGAGATGAAAATGAAACGTGCACTCGTTGTTGAAGGTGGCGCTATGCGCGGAGTTTTTGCAGCAGGCGTGTTAGACAAATTCATGGAGCATGACTACCATTCGTTCGACTTCGCGATTGGTGTTTCAGCTGGCGCAACTAATCTTTCAACCTACGTGTCGAAAATGCATGGGCTTAGTAAAACCATCATCACGCAATACGCCACAAAGAGGGAGTTTTTTAGCCCGCTTCGTTTCATAAAAGGTGGGCACATGACAGATGTTCATTGGCTATGGCATCACTCTAAACAGTCCATGAATATACCTGCACCAGGTGAAAAAAGCAGCATGCCACTGTATGTTGGGATTACTAATGCAGAGTCAGGTGAATGTGAATATATACAAGCCACCAAAGATAATGTTGATGATTTAATGGTAGCTTCCTGTGCGTTGCCAACTGCATACCGAGACGAAATTTCAATAAACGGTACGCGATACTTGGACGGGGGAGTGGCAGATGCAATACCTGCTATCCAAGCATACAAAATGGGTGCGAAGGATATCACGGTTATTCTTTCTCAACCGTTAGGTTTTACAAAACCAGAAGTAAAGTCTGTTTGGCTAATGCAAAAGATGTATGGCAACCAGCCTGCGCTACTCGATAAGATGTTGCAGCGTGCAGCCATTTATAACGAAACGTTAGCTTTTCTCAATAATCCACCCGACGACTGCACAATCCGTGTGATAGCGCCTGATGAAGCTTTTTGCGTTAAGCGTTTAACTATGGATAAGAAGAAGTTATTGCGAGGCTACGGTCAAGGGCGGCGCATGGCAAGACGCTATCTTAAACATTGCTATGAGAATTCAGTGGAAAGACAGCGCAAAAGCGCATAGCTACCAGACTGATTTCTTCTTTCTGTACAAAGCCTGTATGCAAATCGCAACAAAAGGCTTATAGAGCTTGGTTTTTTTTCCAAGCTTTTTTTTATCTCCAATAAAACTCTAATTTTCAGTATCTTACCCTGTTTCAATTTGGCAACAGTTTAAACTTAAGTTACTAATTCTTACTTCTAGTACCAGTCTTACACATCGTGAATTGTTGAATTTAGCAACGCTATTTCCCTTACATCGCTTATAACGAGCGCTGTTGTCTTCCCGTTTGAACATAAGTTGCCATTTTTCCTATTTTAGTAACATTTTGAAAAAAATGAATTTTATCGAGTTTATGAAGCATTCTTATGTAAACTTTGCAGGCAATGTGCAATATTTTCATTAAACTGGTCTGCATCTTGCTGAACAGGTGGCAATAAACGCTGTTTTTTTAACGATGCGAAGATGTCAGATGGTTCATTTATCTCAACATTAAATCCTTCTTAAAAAAGGGATTGAGTAAATAGACCAAACTGTCACACGTTATTAAAATATAGAAATTATAATCGACCACGCTTTGCAATATCACGTGCTTCTCGATAACAAGAGGAGACCAATGCTCATTGGCAGAAATGCTTATTGGCATAGTTGAATCGCGAGTTTTGTGTCTACCGCTTTTTAGATAAATTTAATCATACTTAAGGTTAGTTTACGCTAACCTGTCTAGAAGCGTGAGAAAGAACGTGGCAATATCAAATGCTGAATAAAAAATAAAATAAATACAAACGTGCAAATTGCGAATCAGAAAATGTCAATTGGGTTAATAAACCCGAAAAATCCCGTAAATGTTGCTTCTATACTGCGAGCTGCAGGTTGTTATGGTGTGGCTAGCGTTTTTTATACTGGTCAGCGCTATCGATTTGCTAAAGATTTTAATGCGGATACGAAAGCGTTTCATAAAGTCATTCCGACCATTGGGGTCGACGACTTAAAAGAAGTAGTGCCTGAAGGTGCGTCAGTCGTAGCGGTTGAACTGGTAGAGGGCGCTACACCACTACCTTTGTTTGAGCACCCGAGCAATGCGTTTTACTTGCTAGGTCCTGAAGATGGCAGTATTGGCGAAGACGTTTTGTCTTGGTGCGATCATGTTGTCTACGTTCCTACTTTTTCATGCATGAATTTAGCGGCCACAGCAAATGTGTTGCTGTATGACCGTCTGTCAAAGTCTGATTACGTAAGTGGGGATGCACTTATCAGACAAAGTAGAGATACGAATAACAAATCTAAGATTAAATAGTAATTAAATAACTAAGGCTGTCGTTGCGAACAGGAAGTTACCCACAAGCCTAATAATAAATTAAATCAGGGGAGCTTTGCGTTGAAGATGAGAACAATGAGCGCAGTTCGAGCGTTTAATGGCGCCGTGTCTAACAAACTGAGTCGACTACCACAAACATTTTCTAGGGTACTCCCTAGTCGTTTCTCACTCGAAGAGAGTATTTCTAATTTCTTCTTTAGCCGTTACGAACTTGTGATTGCTAACGAAGAAAGTGAAAAGCAGGTGAGTTATAAAACGCGACACAAAGTGTATTGTGAAGAAATGAACTTCGAGCAGAAAAATGCCACTGCATTAGAAAAAGATAAGTTTGATGATCGCGCTATCAATTGCTACATCAAGCATTTGCCAACAGGAGAGTGTGCAGGCACGATAAGGTTGGTCTTGCCAACTGAAGCTGGCTTGGCACTTCCATTAGAAGAAAAGTGTGCGGAAGTAATTGGCGATGGTGCATTGCTACCTTCAAACTTGTCCCCACAAAGCGTCTGTGAAATCTCTCGCCTTGCAATACCGAGAGAATTTAGAGTGCGACAGTTACGGTCTAAAATCCTACCCTCTGAAAAAATTGAAAAAGTTAAACAAAAGAAAAATGTTCCATTTAACGTTGAGCATTTTCCTTATCTTTCAATTGCGCTGTACTTAATGGCAACGAGTGTGTGCCTTCATTTAAACGTAAAGCACGCCTATGTGCTTATGGAGCCTAAGTTAGCAAGAAGAATGAAGGCATTCGGTATTCATTTTAATCCAGTAGGTGAAGCTATTGAATTCAATGGCAAACGTATGCCATATAGATTGTCACCGCATGTACTGCTTGATGATTTAGCAAAACCACTAAAAGGTTTTCACAGAAAGATTCATTCAGAACTAAATAGTGCGTTACAAGCTATTGGCGATGTGGCCGTTCCCACCATTGAGCATACTCGAAAGCCTCTTCGCATAGCCCATGCAGCATGACACCATGCTATCTGGAATACTAAGCCGCCTCGTCAGGCGGTTTTTTTATGTTTGAATACGTATGCATGTTTTTTAACATCCAGTTAACGCGTATCCTGTTGGCATAATTTACGTTTATCACAATGATTGCCATGCCAAATTTCCAATTTCGTTTTTGTCTTAAACCCTTGTCAATTGCTATGCTGTCAATTGGATTAACAGCGTGTATAGGGCCGACCTCTCCAGTGAATAATCAAAATCCGGTGATCAAAGACGCTAGTCTGAAACCATTTGGTCAAAACGGCGAAAGTTCGACGCTAAACGATTCTGCTGAAAGGCAAGGTAAACCTGTTGTTTATCAAGTTTTTACTCGCTTGTTTGGAAACACGAATACAAATAACCAGCCTTGGGGCACAATTGAGCACAATGGGGTAGGTAAGTTTAGTGATTTTACTCCCGAAGCGCTAAAGGCCATAAAATCTTTGGGAACCAGTCATATCTGGTATACCGGTGTGCCGCACCATGCGGTGATTAATGACTACACTGAATTTGGTATTTCAAACGACGACCCAGATGTAGTGAAAGGCAGAGCGGGCTCTCCCTACGCAGTTAAAGATTACTACAACGTTAATCCAGACCTAGCCGATGATCCAGCCAAGCGTTTAGAAGAATTTGAAGCGCTAATTGCCAGGACTCACGCAGCGGGAATGAAGGTTATTATCGATATCGTGCCTAATCATGTCGCCCGTGATTACCATTCACTTTCTGCACCTGAAGGTGTAAGTGATTTCGGCGCGCACGACGACACGTCTGTTGAATACGCCCGTGATAACAACTTTTACTATGTAGTAGGTGAAGCGTTTCAAGTGCCCACAGCTGATAACTATCAACCTCTAGGTGGTGAAAAGCATCCACTATCTGACGGTAAGTTCGAAGAGTTTCCAGCAAAATGGACAGGCAACGGTGCTAGAGCTTCGAAACCGGATATAAACGACTGGTATGAGACCGTAAAAGTGAACTATGGCGTGAAGCCTGACGGCACTTACGACTTTCCAGTTTTACCTGAAGAGTACAGTGATAAGTCTTTTGAAGAACATGCCGCATTTTGGCAAGGAAAAGACGTACCAGATTCGTGGTATAAATTCAGAGATATTGCACATTATTGGATAGATAAAGGTGTCGACGGTTTCCGCTACGATATGGCCGAAATGGTGCCTGTCGAGTTTTGGTCGTTTCTAAATAGCAGTATTAAACAAAAGGCACCCAATGCGTTCTTGCTTGCGGAAGTTTATCAACCAGATAAGTATCGCGAGTATATCCACCAAGGCAAAATGGACTACCTTTACGACAAGGTGGGTTTCTACGACACATTAAAAACGATTATGCAGGGGAGTGGAGAAGTAAGCAAACTGGTTACTATTCATGATGAAATCAATGATATCGCCCCGCATATGCTTCATTTTTTAGAAAATCACGACGAACAACGTATAGCCAGCCCCGACTTTGCCGGTAGTGCCCAGAAAGGTAAACCCGCGCTCGCAGTGAGTGCGCTTATTAGCAGTTCGCCTACGTTGTTGTACTTTGGTCAGGATGTGGGTGAAGACGGTAGCGAAGAGACTGGTTTTGGAGATCCAACACGTACGTCAATTTTCGATTATGTAGGTGTTCCTGCCCATCAGCGTTTTATGAACGACGGTAAGTTTGATGCAGGGAAATCTACCGAAGATGAAAAAGCACTTCACCAATTTTACCAAGACGTGATGGCTATTGCTGCCACAAACCCTGCAGTTACAGGTGAATATCAAAGCCTGCACGCGCTCAATCTTGATGTGAAAGATTCAGCCTATACTGAGCAGCAATTTGCTTTTGTGCGCGCGCAAGGTGAGCACGGATTTGTGGTTGTGGCTAATTTTAACGATAAGCCTACAGGAGTAATGAAGCTTGTTGTTCCTTCAAATGTTTTAGGTAAAGATAGCGATCGGATCACGCTAGCGCCTATGCTTTCTCATGAAGGCATAACACTAGAAAAAGCGGGCATTAACTACAACGCTTCGTTCTCATTGGAAGGGCTTGAGACTAAAGTATTCGCCTTCTAATTAGGTTTTATCACATGCTGCTGAGTTAACGCGAAACACCATGTTTTTTTACATGGTGTTTCGTGAATACGTATGCAGAGCATTGGTCAGATCGGACGGGCAAGGTAGTATCTCATCACCATCTTGTACTTAACGTATTTTTAACATGGGGTTGATGTGCCAAAACGTAATCGTGTAACTAATGACAGTGGTCATAAAAAAATCCAAAAGCGCGCAATTCCGCTTCTCCTCAGCTGTATCACTACATTTCCTTTGTTCTCAGTTCAATCATCTGCAAACAGTGGCATTGATGTTTACCCGCCGAATTGGTGGGTTGGTATGCAAAACAGTAATGTAGAATTGATGCTTTATGGTGATGGTGTTGCCGATGACACTGTTTCAATAGCGAAAGGCGATGTAAGAGTTAAGCATAGCCAAGCCCTTGATAGTGAAAACTATCTATTCGTAACGCTAGACACGTCGAATGCTAGTGCCCAGGAATTAGTTATCAGGCTTACTGACAGCGATGGTACGACCCGTGATTTAACTTACACGTTAGAAAAAAGAGCACAAGGCTCAGCGTCGCGCGAAGGCTTTGGTCCTCAAGATGCTATTTATCTTATTGCCCCCGACAGATATGCCAATGGTAATATGGAAAATGATAATGTTAAGGGTTATGGCGATCCCGCAGACCGTTCATTCAAAGGTGGTCGCCACGGTGGTGACATTCAAGGTATTGTTGATAACCTCAACTACATTCAGGATATGGGCTTTACTCAAATATGGACAATGCCCATGCTCGAAAATGCCATGGATAAATACAGTTATCATGGCTATTCCACCACGGATTACTACAAAATAGACCCTCGATTTGGTTCCAATGACGATTTTATTGCGTTAAGTACTGAAGCTGAGTCAAAGGGTCTTGGCATTATAATGGATATGGTACTTAACCATATAGGCAGTAATCATTTATGGATGAAAGATACGCCGTCACACGACTGGATCAATAACAACGGTAAATTTGTAGGGACAACCCACAAGCGTGAAGCTCTTCACGACCCTCACGCCATAGCAAGCGATATAAAAGGGTTTAGCGATGGTTGGTTTGTGCCAACCATGCCGGACTTGAATCAGCGCAATCCGCATTTAGCGAACTACCTTATTCAAAACGCGATTTGGTGGGTTGAAAGCGCTGGGCTAAGTGGAATACGTGTGGATACGTACTCCTATCCTGATAAGGCGTTTTTGAGCCAATGGACAAACCGCATAATGGACGAGTACCCGAATTTCAATATAGTAGGGGAAGAGTGGTCAGTTAACCCCGCAATCACGGCATATTGGCAGGCGGGTAGCCACCGCCATGATGATTACGATAGCGCTCTACCATCGGTTATGGATTTCCCGCTTCAAGCCGCAGTCGTTGAAGCGTTGAGCAATGACGAAAGCTGGAATTCTGGCTTCATCTCTGTATACGAAACCTTAGCTACTGACTTTTTGTATGGCGACCCGAATAATTTGGTCATCTTTCCTGATAACCACGATATGAGCCGCATTTTTACTCAGCTCGGTCATGATAAAGACAAATGGAATATGGCTATGACGCTATTGCTCACTACGCGCGGTATTCCACAAGTTTTTTACGGTACAGAAATTTTGATGGGTAACGAAGACAGTGAAGACCACGGTATTATTCGTTCTGACTTTCCAGGCGGGTGGCCTTCGGACAATGACAAAAACGCTTTTACCGGGGACGGTTTAACGGATGATGAGCGTTGGGCACAGCAGCGTGTGAAGGGCTTACTTCAACTGCGTAAATCACACCCTTTGCAGTTTAAAGGCCTGTTGAAGCATTTTGCACCGGAGAATGGGGTATATACCTATATTCGAGAGGCAAATGTCGATTCAGCCAGTGGTGCAGATAAATCAAATACTAATCAGTCTGATAAAATATTGGTCATCTTAAATAAAAAGCCAGTGGACCTGCCTCTAAATAAGTATGCAGAGGTGCTAAGCACACACCAGACGTTAACACGAGTTAGCGATGGGATATCTTTTAAGACGACGGATACCTTAAGCTTACCAGCAATGTCTGCTAGTGTTTTCATTGTGCAGTAATCGTATTAACTATAGTAAAACAATAAATAGAGCAAAGTATGCAAGCAACTCAACCACGCCTTTCTTTCTGGCAAATATGGAACGTCAGCTTTGGCTTTCTAGGTGTTCAATTCGGTTTTGCACTGCAAAACGCAAACGTAAGTCGGATCCTTTCAGACTTAGGGGCAGACCTTCACTCGCTATCACTATTTTGGCTCGTCGCGCCAATCATGGGGTTAATCGTTCAACCAATTGTTGGCTCAGCATCTGATAGAACGTGGAATCGATTAGGTCGACGCCGCCCGTTCATTCTTGCTGGTGCAATCGCCGCAGTATTGGGTATGATTTTACTGCCGAATGCGCCGATATTTGTTGCCTTCTTGGCACCTATGGTAATGGGCGCGTTAATGGTTGCACTTATGGACGCGTCGTTTAACGTATGCTTTCAGCCGTTTCGCTCATTGGTGTCAGACATGGTACCGCCGTCGCAACGCAATGTTGGCTATTCGATTCAGTCATTACTGATTAATATAGGCGCAGTTATCGGCTCAATACTGCCATTTGTACTTACCAATGTTATTGGCCTTGAAAATACGGCACAAATGGGTGAGGTTGCACCTTCTGTTGTTTGGGCTTTCTACATTGGCGCTACAGTACTGCTTGGTACGGTCATTTGGACGGTAGTTCGTACCAAAGAATACGCACCAGATGAATACAACCGCTATAAAGGGCTTATCGAAGAGCAGCCTGCAACTGAAAAAGCGCCTAAAGCACCGCTAGGACAACGCTTAAGTGAGTTTTTCACGTTAGTAAAAGATATGCCAAAGACGATGAAACAACTTGCTGTCGTGCAGTTTTTCTCGTGGTTTGCGCTCTTTATTATGTGGGTATATACCACACCTGCTATTACGCAGCATATATGGAATGTAGATAAGCAGTGGTTTGACCCAGCTTATATTACTGCAGCCCCGATGGTGCCTGAAACCATCATCATGGCCAAGGGAGCTGCTGGTGATTGGGTAGGGATTCTATTTGCTGCGTATTCGGTATTTGCTGCGATTTTTTCTATTTTCTTGGCAAAACTTGCTGACAAGTTTGGTCGCAAAACGGTTTACGCTTCGTCTTTAGCGCTAGGTGGCCTGAGCTACATAAGCTTCTTGTTATTCCAAGACCTAACGATGATCAACGTAAACTTACTGATTACTGAAGTAACTGTACCTTTGGGCGCAGTGAAGCTGTTAATCCCTATGGTAGGCGTAGGTATTGCGTGGGCTGCTATTCTTGCTATGCCTTACGCTATGTTAGCTGGTGCGTTACCTGCAAATAAAACGGGTGTTTATATGGGTATCTTTAACTTTACCGTAGCCGCCCCTCAAATTGTATCGGGCCTAACTGCTGGCTGGATTCTAAGTTCTGTTTTCGACAACGACGCAAAGTACATTATCGTTGTTGCCGGAGTTTCTATGTTAATTGGTGCGGTTTCAGTTTTCTTCGTGAACGAGGCCGATAAGCAAGAAATTGAAGAAGCGCAGGGAGCTTAATATGTCATTTAATCGTACAACAATCGCATTAACGTTAGCTGGTTTATTTTGCTCAGCCTGCTCGAGTACATCTGTTCCTTCATCTAACGATATACAAGAAAACAGCCACGCTATCGTGGGTACCACTACGCCATTTGCTAGCGAAGCGGTGTACTTTGTTGTAACAGATCGTTTTGTAGACGGCGACCCTTCGAACAATCATGAAGAGCAGGGAGGCGATCACCCTACGTGGCAACTGCCCTTAGAAGGTCCTGAAGGTAAGAAAGCCTATGTGGGTTACATGGGCGGTGATTTACAGGGTATCTTAAACAACGCCGATTATATTAAAGAAATGGGGTTCACGGCAGTATGGATGACGCCTGTCCACGATAACCCGGACTATGCGTTTAATGGCGATGAACCCATTACTTATGGCGGTGCCTTTAAAGACGGTGGTAAAACGGGTTATCACGGCTATTGGGCAACGAATTTCTATAAAGCTGACGAGCATCTGGTTAGCGCCAATTTAAGCGTTAGTGACTATACGGCGAAAATGCGTCAGCATGGCCTTAAGTCCGTGTTTGATATTGTGGCAAATCATGGCACACCAAGCTTCACCATGGAGAAGGACTTACCTGGCTACGGGGAAATATATGACAGTGATGGAAATCTGGTTGCTGATCATCAAAACTTGGCACCTGAAGAGCTTGACCCTGAAAACAACCCGCTTCATAGCTTTTTTCACAACTATCCAGATTTAGTAAAGCTTTCTAACCTAGATGACGAAAACCCCGCCGTACGCGATTATCTCATCAACAGCTATTTGTATTGGATTTCTCAAGGTGCTGATGCATTTAGAATAGATACAATCAGGCATGTGCCTCATGCGTTTTGGCGTGAAGCGTCAGATCGTATACGCGAGCAAAACCCTGACTTTTTTATGTTTGGCGAAGCATTTGACTATGAAGCGAACAACATTGCCCAACATACGTTACCGAAAAATGGGGGCGTCAGTGTATTAGACTTTCCTATGCAAAAGGCCATGGTGAGTGTATTTGAAAAGCCGCTAGAGAGTGATTTTGCTGACTTAAAATCGGTGCTTCATCTTACGCACGGGCCATATAACAATCCATATGAATTAACTACGTTCTATGATAACCACGATATGGCGCGCATTAATGCCACTGATGAAGGCTTTATTAATGCGCATAATTGGTTGTTTACAGTAAGAGGCATTCCGGTTGTATACATGGGATCTGAAATTGGCTTCATGCGCGGTACGGCGGAACATGCTGGCAATCGTAACTATGTTGGCCAAGAGCGCCTAGACCAAGCCAAGACACATCCTATTCAACAGGCGCTTACAAAGATTGCCAATGTGCGTAAAAACACGGTAGCACTGCAGCGCGGTGTTCAAGTCAACGTTGAACTTGACGGTCATCAAGCGGTGTTTTATCGCGTTGTTGATACTGCAGAAACACAGCAGACTGCACTTGTATTGCTTAATAAGGGTAATGCCGCACAATCTTTTGAGGTTAGTGACTTTATGCAATCGGGCGACTGGACGGAACAATTATCTGGAGAAACGCAAACGGTAGAACCCGGTGATGCGTTAACCGCAACGGTTAAGCCCAATGGCGTTCAGGTATGGGTGCGCGAAGGTCAAGTAAGTAACAGCGCATTACTTGCTCAAATTAAGCATCAGTTGGCCCGCCAATAAAACGTGTTTAGCGCACAATAAAAAAGCCCCGTGGTTGTTTAACACCCGGGGCTTTTTGTTTAGTTTCTAGCGTGTAATTTGCACACGCTTACTCACTGCCACATGACTGCCTAATAATAATATCCGCAGGCATTAAATAATCCTGAACGTCTTCGTTGTTAATGGCTTTTAATAAGGTGTTTACCAATAACTCTCCCGCCAGTTTGGTATTTTGCTGAACAGTGGTGAGCGAAGGCGTGGTGTAGGCTGAAACCGCAATATTGTCATAGCCAACCACGGCTACATCATCAGGCACATTCACTTTTGCCTGGCGCAGCGCTCTAAGCACGCCCATTGCAATAAGGTCTGATGCGCAGACAATTGCTTGGGGAAGTTCGCCACTTTGCAGCAATGATTTCACCGCTTCTGACCCCGCATCCTCAGTCGAAATAGCATTGCGTTGAACACTTGACTGATCAAGCCCATGAGATTGAAGTGTTTCAAAATAACCGTTAAAACGCGCTTTGAATTCAGGGGCGTGATCGCCGTTGTCGCCAATAAACGCAAAGGAAGTTTTACCCAAGCCAATTAAATGTGACGTTATGCTTTGGCCACCTTGATAGTTATCACAACCGATACTAACCCCTGGGTGGGCTTCATCTGGCGCACCCCAACGAACAAAGTGCGTGCCCTGTGATTCAAGTTGCGCGACTTTGTTTTGATAATCAGTATAGTCGCCATATCCTAATAGAATAATGCCGTCAGCCTTATTTGAATCTTCATATTCTGCGTGCCAGTCATCATCTAAATTTTGGAAGGACACAAGCAGATCATAGTTTGCTTGCGCACACGCGCGGGTAATACTGCCGAGCATCGCTAGGAAGAACGGATTAATCATCGAATCATCGGATGTAGGATCTTCAAACAAGAGTAGGGCAATTGTGCTGCTCTTTTGCTTTCTCAAGTTACTTGCGTTTTTATCCACTTTGTAATTGAGTTCCCGGGCAATACGCTGAACGCGATCTCTAGTTTCTTGATTAACTAGCGGGCTATTATTTAACGCTCGCGAAACCGTCGACTGCGAAACACCTGCCAAGTGGGCAATGTCAAAAGAGGTTGCTTTTTCTTTCATAAACACCATGATTTGCTGCTACGACCTTGTTGTCGCGAATTTAGATTACCATATTTTTATAATGACGCGCGCATTTTGAGACGCAGTCGCTCAAATGCCACGCAAAGTTACGATTTCGTTAGTGCTTATTTATATTTTGGAAGTCATAACGGCATTTAGTTTTAGAAGGTATTTGCAGATCGCTCTTAATTCAATCACTTGTCAGGCTTCTTTGAATAAAACATGGTTGAAGTAATTGCGAGAGTGTTATACTCAGCGAGATTTTGAAATATTACGTGCATAAGGGGAACAAGCGAATGGCCGAGACTGAACATCGTCCGACCAATTTTATCCGTCAGATTATTGATAAAGACCTGTCTAGTGGTCTACATGACGCAATTAAAACACGGTTTCCACCAGAGCCGAATGGCTTCTTACATATTGGCCACGCCAAGTCTATCTGCTTGAATTTTGGTATTGCTCAAGACTACACAGGTACGTGCAATTTACGCTTTGACGATACCAACCCTGCAAAAGAAGACATTACCTTCGTTAATTCAATTAAGGAAGATGTGCAATGGCTTGGATTTACGTGGGACGGAGAAGCGCGCTATTCATCGAATTACTTTGACCAACTACACGCATACGCCGTTGAACTTATTGAAAAAGGCTTAGCCTATGTAGATTTTTCAGCGCAAGACGTTATGCGCGAAATGCGTGGCACACTTAAAGAGCCTGGTCAAAATAGCCCTTATCGCGATACAGACGTTGAAACTAACCTCAGTGAGTTTGCCAAAATGACGGCAGGCGAATATAAAGAAGGTGAGTGTAGTCTGCGTGCGAAAATTGATATGGCATCGCCATTTATGTGTATGCGTGATCCGGTAATTTATCGCGTTAAGCATGCTCACCATCATCAAACTGGTGATAAATGGTGCGTGTATCCAATGTACGATTTTACACATTGTATCTCAGACGCCATTGAGGGAATAACGCACTCCCTGTGTACACTAGAGTTCCAGGATAACCGTCGTCTTTATGATTGGGTTATCGAAAACATTTCTATCGACTGCACGCCAAGACAGTATGAATTCTCACGTCTTAATCTAGAATATACGGTATTAAGCAAGCGTCGTCTTATTCAGTTAGTCGACGAAAACCATGTACATGGCTGGGACGACCCTCGCATGCCTACCATTGCGGGTTTACGCCGTCGTGGCTACACACCGGGTTCAATCGTTGAGTTTTGTAAACGCATTGGTGTGACTAAGATGGACAACATGGTTGAAATGTCCATGCTAGAAGCGTGCATACGCGACGACCTAAATGCAAATGCTCCTCGCGCAATGGCCGTACTAGATCCAATAAAGCTCGTTATCGAAAATTATGAGGAAGGCCAGACAGAAACGCTTGTTGCGCCCAATCATCCTAACGATGAAAGTATGGGTACGCGTAACATCGGCTTCAGTCGCGAAGTATATATAGAAGCAGAAGACTTCCGAGAGTCGGCGAACAAGAAGTTTAAGCGCTTAGTGCTTGATAAAGAAGTTCGTCTTCGCAACGCCTACGTGGTTAAAGCTAATCGCGTTGAAAAAGATGAGAATGGTAATGTAACAACCGTTTTTTGTACTTATGACGCGGATACTTTAGGTAAAGATCCGGCTGATGGCCGCAAAGTTAAAGGTGTTATTCATTGGGTGGATGCAGCAACAGCACAGGCAGCGGAGTTTAGGCTTTACGACCGCTTGTTTAACGTGCCTAACCCAGCTGCGGAAGAGAACTTTACCGATGCGATTAACCCTGACTCGTTGGAAGTAAAACACGGTTGGGTAGAAGCCGGATTGGCAGACAATGTTCCTGAAGTAGGAGCATGGCAGTTTGAACGCACTGGCTACTTCTGTGTAGATAAAGACAGCACAGACGACAAGCCGGTCTTTAACCGCACTGTAGGTCTAAGAGATACATGGGCCAAAATGGGCGAGTAGGCACTGGCCTTTAGCCATTTATGCGCTGTAAATAAAAAACCGCTTAAGTGCTGCTTAAGCGGTTTTTTTGTTTAATGGAACATTGCTTTCGTTAATTACTTTGGTTGGCAATCAAGTGACTGTCCGGTTGTTTCCTTACTGTCTTCGCCCATAAGATAAAGATACGTAGGCATAATATCTTCAGGTGTTTTTAGTGTATCAGGGTTTTCTGCTGGAAACGCTTGAGCGCGCATTTGTGTGCGGGTACCACCTGGATTAATACAGTTAAAGCGCAGTGACTTATTTCGATATTCATCAGCAAGGGTTTGCATAACGCCTTCTGTTGCGAATTTTGATACGGCGTACGTTCCCCAAAATGCGCGACCTTTTCTGCCTACGCTAGAGGTGGTGAAAATTACCGATGCACTTTCTGCCTTCTCTAAAGCGGGAATAAGCGCTTGTGTCATGAAGACCATGCCATTTAGGTTAATTTGCATCACGTCTTGCCATTCTTGCGCATCAATATCTTTAAATGCACTTAGGTGGCCTAAAATACTCGCATTGTGAAGAACACCATCTAATCGGCCAAACTGGTCAATAATGGTTTGCGTCATTTGCTGATAATGAGAGGGCGTTGCGCCTTTGATATCTAAAGGAACAATGGCGGGTTCTTGTCCACCTGCTGCGACAATGTCGTCGTACACAGCTTCAAGTTTAGACACGGTGCGGCCTAATAAAATACAAATAGCGCCATGTGCAGCATACGTTTTTGCGGCTTGTGCACCAATTCCATCGCCAGCCCCGGTGATAAGAATAACTTTATCGCGCAATAAATCCGCTGGTGCGTTGTAATCGTTCATCATTTTCCTTCAAAAGGTTCATTTATATCGCAATGATTGGGGCCTGTAGACCCAATTAAGAATCAAACCCCAGATCATACTCAGCCTGACTCACAAGTAAAACAATGAATGAAAATTTCTTCAAACGTAAAAAAAGTTAACAAAAGTAGTTAACAAAACTTTGCAAAGTTGCAACAAAGTCAATAAGATTGAGGAAGATACAACTGGTCTAACATGTTTAAAACTATCATCTACGCCTGTAAAGACAGGGTAGACCAAGCTACTTTTAATAGAGTTAAGTTTTAGACACAGAATAACAACAATGCTTGTAGGGAGTAGAGATGAGAAAACTCGTATTAAGTTCCAGTGTGGCCCTTGCGCTGGGTCTAGCAGGCTGTGGTGGCTCCGATGAAACCCTTTCCGACATTCAGGCCGAAACAGAAGTCCAAACACCATTTTCACGAATCGTTTTTGACCCAGCTAATGGGAACTTGAACATTCCAAACGACCTTCTGATGCTTCCAGGCGATGATGGTTTCTTTGATTACACACTGAATATTCCGGTCGATGACCCTACAGATTTTGCTGACCCGCAAAATGCACTCAACGTGTTAGACGGTTGGTCAACTCAACACCCGTTTGTAATCAATGTAGAAACACCTGCCGGCGCATCGCTTGATGCAAGTACATTATCTTCTGGCGTGTTGCTTTTTGAAGCAACGTTAGGTCTTGACCAAAGTGATCCTGACTGTGCGCAGGTTACAACACCTTCTGCGGGTTGTAAGCTTGGCGATCAACTTACCTTTGGTGTTGATTACGTACTCAGCCTTGCTGATAGCAACACAATCACTTTTGTTCCTCTTAAGCCGCTAAAAGCAGCTCAGGGCTACATGTTAGTAATGACCACTGATTTGAAAGACTCTTCTGGCAAATCGGTTCAGGGTTCAACTACGTGGGACTCAGTAAGACAAGACATCGACACTAATCCTCTATCAAGTGCAGCACAGCTTCAATTACAAGGCTTAGTTAATTCGTTAGTTAATCCAGTGCTTGGTGCGGGTTTCGATCGTGAAGACATTACTTACGTGTCAGCTTTCACCACACAGTCTATTGCCAACTCGCTTGATACCATCAAGAAGGTCATGATTAGCCGTTTTGCACAACTGGCTGCTGGCGGTGACCCGTCCGCTCCAACTGCACTACCTGCAATCACGGTAAGCGATGTATCTGCAGCGCCTAATGCCATGGAAGCACTTGGTCTTGTAAACGCTACTGTTGTAGCTGGCGCAGTAGAGCAGGGTAAACAAGGTCTACCAGATAACATTCAAGCAGCGATTGACGCTACTGATTTCAGCTTGTTAGAAACTTGTGCAGGACTTGCGGGTACGGCGTCTGGTCAACTTTCTGCTCAATGGGGTGCGCTGAACGAATTTGCTGTTGGTGTTTCTACGGGCATTTTAGCGCAAGCCGGTCCATTCTGTGCAGCTCAACGTTATGAAGGTAATATTGCGTTGCCTTATTTCTTGGGTGTTCCAAGTGCAGAGAACCCACTTGCTCCAGTAAATGATTTCTGGAAGGCAGCTTGTGACAGCGGAATTGTTTTAGCTGGTGCTCCTCAAGAATTACTTGCAGACGCAGAGCCAGGTCCTAATGCAGCAATGTGTTCTTCACTAGGCCTTGCTGACGTTCGTATTAACGGCGAAATGTTAGATAGCGCAAGAAACATTACTAAATTCAACCCATATCCACAGCCTACTGGCGGAAACATGGGTACAGAAACGTTAGACGTTCAGGTTACTATTCCTGACCCAGCAATTGCAGGTGCTTTAGGTTTTCCTATCAGCATGCCTGAAGCCGGTTGGCCAGTGGTTATTCTAGCGCACGGCATTACCAGCCAAAAAGAAGATATGCTTGCCATCACTGGTACTCTGTCTCTAGCAGGTATTGCGTCAGTAGCAATCGACCAACCATTACACGGTAGCCGCGGTTTTGACCTTAATGGCGACGGTACAGATGAACTGAACGCGACTACGGTTAGCGCAACTCACTATATGAACCTTGCCAGCTTGCCTACGGCTCGCGACAATCTACGCCAAAGCGTGTCAGATTTACTTGGTCTACGCTTAGGACTAAACGCAGTTGTCGATACCACAGCAGCGCAAAATGTTAAGTTTGATATGTCACGTGTATCGATTATGGGTGTGTCTCTAGGCGCTATCACTGGTGGTAATTTTGCTTCAGTGGCAAACACGTCGATGGGCGGCGATTTAGCAGCACTTGATGGCATGTTTGCTGTCAAGCAAGCTTCTCTTGAGTCTCCAGGGGGCGGTGTTGCTCAGTTCCTAATTGAGTCAGCCGCGTTTGGTCCTCTTATCAAAGGTCTGTTGCTGTCTCAGGCTTCTGAAGAGTTTGTTGCCTTGCTAAATCAACTGTATGAAACCACTGATGTGAGCGAAGAACAACTTCGCGCAGCGGTAGCGATTTTCGAAGAAAATCTTACTGCTGAGCAGGCTGCCCAAGTAAATGCAGTATTTGCAGAGTTTGCTTTTGCTGCGCAAACGGTAATGGATGCAGGAGACCCTACTAACTACGCTCAGACACTGGGTAGCAATACGCCAGTTCATATGATGACCGTAGTGGGTGATGGCAGCGACGCGAACCTTCCGGATCAAGTTATTCCAATTTCAACAGCGTTACCATTGTCAGGTCAGCTTCCTCTGGCAGCGACCATTGGCTTAGAGCAAGTGACAACCACGCAAGGTCCTGGTACAGATCCAATTAGCGGAATTGTACAGTTCAATAGTGGTGCTCATGCTTCTAGCTTAAGCCCTGCGGCGAGCGCAGCGGTAACAACGGAAATGCAAAAAGAAGTGGCGGGTTATATTGCGTCTGACGCACTTGTACTGCCAATTTCTGATGAAAGTGTTGTAGCGAACTAACCAAGGGTAGTTTGCTCCAATGGGCAGCGTTACAACTGCTCACATTTTATAGAAAGAAAGCCGGCGTTATTGCCGGCTTTTTTGTAGAAAAATTATAATGTTGTTTGAATGTTTTCATTTGTTAATGTAGTGTGAATTCAGGTCGGATCAGTTTTACTTATGCTGTAATTAACACCGCTTTGAAGACGCGTGCGGTAAGAGTGGTTGACCTTTTTCATTTATCATTAGGGAACATTTGAGATGATTGACAACACCTTTAACGCTAAACGGACGCTTATTGCGTTATCACTCACTGCACTTCTCGGTGCGTGCGGCGATAACGATAACGACTTTTCTAACGTAGAACAACCAGCGCCCACAACGCCTACGACACCCGAACCAACACCAGCACCAATTCCAGCATTTTCTCCTGACGGTACACTGTCCGCGGATGTGACCTGGACCACCTATGGCGTTCCGCATGTGAAAGCCGATAACCTAGAAAGTATGGCTTACGGTGTGGGTTATGCGTTTGCACGCGATAACCTTTGCGTACTGGCCGACCAGATTGTTAAGTATAACTCTGAGAGAGCTAAGTATTTTGGTCCAGATACTGTACCTGGTAGCGGTGATTCAGAGCACCTTATTAACGATTTCGGTTTTCTTACTCTAGGTATTAGAGAGTTAGCAGAAGAGAATTTACCTCGGTTGTCTGCTAATTCACGTGCAATGTTTCAAGGCTACACTGCTGGATACAACCGGTACTTAGCTGAAACTCCTGTAGAAGAACAAGATCAAAGCTGTGCTGGCCAACCATGGGTCACTGAAATTGATAGTGTGGATCTATTAACGTACTCATTAGGCGTGGCGCTATTACCTGGGGCCGCTAATTTCTTAGGACCTATGTTTATTGCAGCGCCTGAAGGTGAGAGTTATCTACCTACTCCAGCTGCGTCCTCAAGTGACGTTGCTTCTACCTTTAAGATTTCACCAACGGTAGGTCTGCCTGAAAAAAATCCTCAAGAAATGGGCTCTAATGGTTGGGGGTTAGGCAGCGATAAAACGACCAATGGCAAAGGTATGGTTTTAGGAAATCCGCATTTTCCTCACACAGGAAACCTACGCTTTTGGAATTTCCATGCTCAAGTACCCGGACACTTGAATGTAACAGGTGGCTCGTTGATGGGATTGCCTGGTGCAGTAAATATTGGATTTAACGAAAACGTTGCATGGACACACACCTTCTCGACGGCTGAACATTTTGTTGTGTATCAGCTGACCCTCGACGAAAATGATGAATCTGGCCTTACCCATATGGTTGATGGCAACAGACGCACCATCTATGAAAAGCCACTTCAAATTGATGTCGCAGTGGGTGGAGGGCAAACCATTAAGCTTAATAAGACCGCGTATTACACCAACTACGGTCCAATGATTGAAGTGCCTGGTAACTTTGATTGGAATGGTAATAATGCCTTTGCCATAAAAGACGCAAATCTGCCTAACTTCGATATTGTAGACCATTGGCTTGCCATGAATATGGCGACATCCATGGACGAGTTTAAGCAGGCGTTTAAAGATTACGACGGTGTTATTTTCAATAATACTATGGCTGCATCTGATGATGGTCAAGTCTTCTACATTGACGATTCAACCGTGCCGAATCTAACCGAAACCGCAATTGAGCAACTAACCACAAACCCGTTACTTATTCAAACTAAAGCGGCTGCTGGCTTTACCGTATTACCGGGTAACATTTCGCAGTTTGATTTCGAAGGACCCGTTCCATACGAAGAAGCGCCTAAGTACGAGGGCACGGATTCAGTTCAAAACTCGAACGACAGCTATTGGTTAACGAATTTAAACTCACCAATTGTTGTAAGCAATCCGCTATTTGGTAGCGTGGAATATCAACAAACACTACGCTCAAGAATGGGTCAACAGTTTATTGAAAACGAAGCGGGAAGTGACGGAACCTTTACGCCAGACGAAGTGGAAGGCTTACTGTTTAATAACAGAAGTTATTTAGCAGAGAATATTTTGCCTTCATTGCTTTCGCTATGCGCCGCGCAAGGTTCAACACCTGTAGATGTAGACGGAACTAGCGTTGATGTTTCACAAGCCTGTGCTGCGTTGGAGGATTGGGATGGCACCATGAACCTTACAAGTACTGGTGCACACGTGTTTAGAGAATTTGCATTCCAGTTTAACCAAGCGCCACAGTGGGAGACGCCGTTTTCACTAGAATCACCAGTCACTACGCCTTCTGGCTTGATGCAAAATGACGTTACTCTTGAACAATTGGCAAGAGCAACTCAAGTTATTGAGCAAGCAGGTGTCGCATTTGACGCGCCGCTAGGGGACGTTCAGTTTGTTGAGCGAAGCCTGCCAGATGGCACGGCGTCTGGTATCAAACTACCATGGGCTGGTGCACACAATATTGAAGGTGGCTTTAACGTGTTTGACGTTATAAGCAACAGGAACGGTACGTTGCTTCCACGTCATAACTACGAGCCTGTGAATAGTAACACCATAATGAGTGCAGAAGCTGAGGGCTACCATATTAACTATGGCACCAGTTGGGCTATGGTTATTAACTTCACTGATGAAGGCCCAAAGGGACGGGGTATTCTGACCTACTCACAATCTCGCAAGTATGGCAGTGAACATTTCTTAGACCAAACTCAGCTTTATTCTACGCAGCCTACGCTAAGAGATATCTTCTTTACTGACGAGGAGATAGAGGCTAACAAGATAGAGCAAGTTACCCTATCGTCAGAATAAGATGAGACTGGTATTATAACGTAATTAGCAAAGCGGCGTTGCTTTTCACAAAGCAAGGCCGCTATTTACGTTGTGGGTAAACAACGACGCTTACCCGTTTATTTTACTAGGAGTAAAGTTTGGAGTTTTTGTACGAGTACGGTTTGTTTGTTGCCAAGGCAGTAACGCTAGTTATCGCTTTTATTGTGGTTGTATCTACCATTGTTGGCTTAGCGAGTAAGCAAAAGCATGGGAAAGGGCAACTTGAGATCGTGTCTATTTCTGAGCAGTTGAAAGACATTACAAATTACGCGAAACAGGTTCTGTTAGATAAGAATGCGTTAAAGAAATTAGCCAAGGAACAGAAAAAAGAAGCGAAAGCTAAAAATAAAGCAAAAAACAAAGCCAAAATCACAGAACAGGGCGAAGAGTTTGAGAAGTCCCGTCTTTATGTCATCGACTTTAAAGGTTCGATGGACGCCAATGAAGTGGAGCACTTACGAGAAGAAATTACCGCTATCTTATGTGTCGCAAATAAAGAAGACGAAGTCTTGGTTCGACTTGAAAGTGGTGGGGGGGTTGTACACGGCTATGGACTTGCAGCGTCTCAACTTCAGCGTATCAAGGAAAAGGGTCTTAAACTAACGATTGCGGTAGATAAAGTGGCGGCAAGCGGTGGTTACATGATGGCTTGTGTTGCAGACAAATTACTGGCGTCACAATTTGCTTACATTGGCAGCATAGGCGTTTTAGCTCAGTTGCCTAACTTCAATAAACTATTGAAGAAAAATGATATTGAGTTTGAACAACACACCGCTGGTGAATTCAAGCGTACTCTAACCGTATTTGGTGAGAACAACGATGAAGGCCGCGCGAAATTTAAAGAAGAAATTGAAGAGATTCATATACTGTTCAAAGACTTCGTTCAAAGCCAGCGTCCAGATATGGACATTGATAAAGTCGCCACAGGCGAGTATTGGCCAGGTATTAAAGCTAAGTCGCTTGGTTTAATTGACGACATCACAACCTCAGATGACTATATTCTTTCTCATTATCCCGCACGCGAAATATTTAGTGTTAAGTATGCTGTGAAGAAAAATGTAGCAGAGAAACTGGGGATGTCTGCAGCAAATGTTGTTGAGCGCGTGTTTATGAAATCAATGAGCAAAGCGCGTCACTGGTTTTAATAGCGACAATTTGTCTGTGTTGATAATTCAGGACCGATAAAACGATTGTTAACACAGACGTACGTTAGATTTTTAACCTACAAAAAGATAATAAAAAGAATATGGCACGGCATACTAAAACCGATATATTAGATGCGGCAGAGTACTTATTTTCTCAAAGCGGGTTTACTCAAACATCCATGCGCGAGATTACTGCCAGAGCAGAAGTGAATTTGGCGTCGGTGAACTATCACTTCGGCAGTAAGAAGAATTTAATTCAAGCCGTGTTTAAAAGGTACTTTGATCACCTAATGCCGCAGGTAGAGTCTTGCTTGGCGTCTTTGACACCTATGGAAGGTGCGAAGGGCGTTGAGCAACTCTTGTATTCGTTGATCCCTCCTATGCTTAACCTCAACACCATTTCAGAGCAGGGTACTTCCACGTTTGTTAAGTTGCTAGGACGTGGCTACAACGAAACTCAGGGGCATTTGCGTAAGTTCTTAATGAATGATTACGGTGATTGTATCCGTGCACTTGTCGACGCTATAAGGCGCTGTCTTCCTGATCTACCTGAGGAAGAACTATTCTGGCGCTTGCATTTTGCGATGGGAAGTTTTGTATTTTCAATGGCGTCGAGCCAAGCGCTAACAGAAATAGCTGAGTCTGACTTTCACAAGCATGTCGATATTAAAGAAGTTATCCAGCACCTAGTTCCATTCGTAGCTCAAGGGCTAGCAGGCAAATAATCCAAGCGCGCTCGTTAAATACTCAGTTGAGAAAGAGTGGTAAGCTATTATCATTTCATAATAAATAGTGAAGGGGTCACATAACATAAGTGCCTCAACGACACTTACGGTATGCGACATTTATTGCGTTTTTACACCAGTAGCTAAACTAGATATTAAATCAGGTTATGCAAAATTATCGAGGAAGGGTTGCGCCAGGCGCCTCTGCATTGAGCTTTTCTGCCCAGAAATCCTTTACCGAAAATCCTGACTTTTTGGATGAAGGTGCCTTTTTCTTCGCTGGTTTCGCTGCGGCTTTTGCCTCGTTCTTTGGCGCTTTTTTCTCTTCGCTTTCACTCGTGGCGTCAGAAGAGCCAGAAGCTAACGACGCTGTCATTTCTTGAAGCTGTGCTAAACGGACGTTCTTACCGCCATCTACACTGTACCAACCACTTTTGCTTTCAATAGATGGTGCTTTGCCGTTCGCCTTTTTATAAGCCTCGGTAAATGCTGCTACCACTTCGTCTTTGTCTAAGTTTGCCATGCTTTTTTGCTCTTTATTTTGTTAAGATGACGAACGCTATGCGACGTATGTAATTGCTATAACGCTGAGAAAAACTCGCCCAGCGTAACGACCAAGCCAGCAAGTGTCGCAAAACTAAAATTGGATCTACTCACCACTCATAATTGTCTAATTACAGGTATAATGCTAAACGTTCGCGTCTTTTTATAACGTTTTTTGAACAATTTGTCTAACTTTCAACCGGAGGACTTGTGTCTATTACCCGCCTAGAACTACAAAATTATCTTGATGGAATGTTAAGGGTTAGCGAGATCAGTGATTATTGCCCCAATGGATTACAGGTAGAGGGCGCAAGTAAAATTGAGAAGATAGTTACCGGTGTAACTGCGTCACAAGCACTCGTTGATGCCGCCATAGAAGCTAAGGCAGATGCGCTAATTGTTCACCATGGTTATTTTTGGAAAGGTGAGTCACAAGTGATTGCGGGCATGAAAAAGCGCCGCCTTCAAGCGCTACTGTCAAATGATATCAATTTGTTTGCTTATCACCTTCCACTGGATGTACACCCTGAATTTGGCAACAACCGACAACTTGCATCGCTATTAGGCATTCAAAATATAAGTGCGGTGAGCGGTGTGAAGCCTGTTGGCGTTGTTGTGCACGGAAATTTTGAAGAAGAAATTGAAGGGTCAGCGTTACAGGTTAAATTACAGAAGTTGCTGGGGAGAGACGTGCTGATTGAGGGGCCTGTATCAAAACCTATATCGAAGCTTGCTTGGTGCACGGGAGGTGGACAAGGGTTCATCGAACAAGCGGTTGAACTGGGCGTCGATGCATTTATTACCGGAGAAGTGTCTGAACAAACTGTACACACGGCAAGGGAAATGGGGATAACTTTTTTTGCTGCTGGTCATCATGCTACTGAACGCTACGGTGTGAAATCCTTAGGAGAGCACATTGGGCAGCAATTCGACGTGCCTGTCGAGTTTATTGATATTGACAATCCTGCTTAGCGATGACTGTAGTATATGAATAACGATCGTATCTTCGATGGTATTGCAGAAAAATTCTCAAGCAATATATATGGCACTACTAAGGGAAAGCTCAGGCACACCTTATTATGTGATGTTCTCGAGCCTTATTTAACCACGCCTGTTCGCGCTATTGAAATAGGTGGGGGGACAGGTGTAATGACAGCGCATATTGCTTCTAAAGGGCATTCTGTTGTGTTAACTGACGCGTCGAAGGATGTACTTAAACAAGCTGAGGCACTGCTTGCAGATGCACCAAATATTACAATTAGGCATCAATATTTGCAGCAGATTGAGGATTTAGACAGTTTTGATTTAGTGATTTGCCATGCGGTTTTAGAGTGGCTGGATGCGCCCTTTGATGCTATCGATTTTATGTATAAGAACATGAAGCCAGGGTCCCGTTTAAGCCTAAGCTTTTTCAACCAAGATGCGAATTTGTTTGCCAATGCTATCTACGGAAACTTTGATTACATCGCGAAAGGGATGAAAGTTAAAAAGCAAGTTAGACTGAATCCAAAACAGCCGTTAAGTGCAACCCGCGTGGTTGAACATTGTGAATCATTGGGTTTCAAAATTATCGAAAAAGCAGGCATTCGTTGTTTCCATGATTACATGCGAGATATAACCCATCAAAGCAGCAAATTTGATGACTTACTTGCGCTAGAGCGGCAGTATCATAGGCAAGCGCCTTACCTTTGGTTAGGAAAATATTTTCAGCTGATTCTAGAAAAAGAGAAATAGAAAAAGCCAGTAAAAAAGAGTTTGTTGGGATATTTACGTGACGGACTACATAGGGTTATGAGCGCGCTAATACGTAGATAGTTGTAGTGGCGCCTTAGAGCGCGTTCTCACCCGTCATAATATTATTGACCGTGATTTTTGCGATTTCCTCTAAGGCTTCGAGCGTGAAGAACCCTTGGTGGCCCGTTATTAAAACGTTCGGAAACGTAGTTAAGCGCTGAAAAATATCATCCTGAATTATGTCTTGCGAATGATCGTTAAAAAACAGTTCGGATTCTCTTTCGTAGACATCTAGCCCTAAATATCCAATTTTTTTCGACTTAAGCCCTTTAATGATGGCATTGTCATCGACAAGCCCGCCTCTTGACGTATTAATTAGCATGACGCCTTGAGGCATTTTATCAATACTCTTCGCATTGATTATATGATGACTCTGTTCGTTGAGCGGGCAGTGCAGGGTAACAATAACGCTTTTTTCAAGTAGTTCATTGAGCGTTACATAATGGGCTCCCATTGTGGTTACATCATTGTTTGGATGCGGATCGAAGCAAAGCACATGGCATCCAAATCCCAATAGTATGCGTATAACCGCTTGTCCAATCTTTCCTGTGCCAATTACCCCTACGGTTTTACCGTGAAGCGTAAAGCCCATCAATCCTCCAAGATTGAAGTTGCCTTCGCGTACTCGGTTGTATGCTTTATGTGTTTTTCGGTTCAACGTAAGGATTAGCGCAATTGTATGTTCAGCTACGGTTTCAGGGCTATAAGCGGGTACGCGGCTTACAGTGATACCTGCCTTTGCTGCTGCATCCACATCAACATTGTTGAAGCCAGCGCAGCGAAGCGCGATATGTTTAACGCCACAGAGTTTTAGAGCTTCAATGGTTTTCCTATTAATGTCGTCATTTACAAACACAACAACATCGCTGAATCCACTGCAACTCGCAGCGGTTGAAGCGTTCAGTGGGTGTTCAAAAAATGTGGCATTGATGGTTTTGTCACTAGCACCGTTTAATGTTTCCAGCAATTCAGAAAACAGAGCGTGTTCATAAGAGCGAGTACTAAAAAAAGCGATGTTTTTGTGTTGTTGGTCGCTGAGGTTATCGTGCGCTTTTTTACGTGCAGAGGTATTCATTTTAGTACCCAGTTAAGTCACTTTGACGGCAAAAAATTACCACATTCACATTCAAACTACATAGATGTAGGTCAATAAATCTAGCGGGATGTATTGAGCACTAACGCATTAGGTATATTTCAAAACGCTCGTTCACTGCCGCCATGTCGGCGGCTATCTAAACTGCAAAGCGTACTAATTCGCTGATAAAAGCTTAGCGATGTCTTTTTCAATGGCTTCTGGTTTTACAGTAGGCGCATAACGTTTTAGCACCTTGCCTTGAGCATTAACTAAGAACTTAGTGAAGTTCCATTTTATACGTTTTGTGCCAAGAAGACCGGGGGCTTCGTTTTTCAATTCATCAAAGAGCGGATTGGCATCTGGACCATTTACATTTGTTTTCTTAAATAATGGGAATGAAACGCCAAAATTAAGGCTACAAAATTGCGCAATATCTTCGTCGCTACCTGGCTCTTGATGTCCGAACTGATCGCAGGGAAACCCTAAAATTTCAAAGCCCTTATCGTTGTACTTTTTATAGAGCGACTCTAGTCCTTCGTATTGAGGAGTAAAGCCACATTTGCTTGCCGTATTAACAATAAGTAATACCTTACCCTTGTATTGTTCAAGGGTAGTTTGTTCACCGTTGTTCAACGTAATAGCGTGTTCATAGAGCGCCAAAATTATTTTCCTATATTTTTGTTGTTGTTAAGTCTGTTACTCTTAGGTAATCCAACCATCTTTGTTAAGTATCTAGAGTATATTTTGTATGAGTAATTTGAAAGTGAGTTTTTTGGGCTTGGGTGTAATGGGCTATCCTATGGCTGGGCACTTGAGCAAAGCTGGCTATTCGGTCACTGTTTATAATCGTACCTCTCAAAAGGCGCAGGATTGGCTAACAACCTATAACACTGGCGACGCTAAAGTCAGTGCTAGCAATACCGTTGCGCAGGCGTGTGAAGGCGCAGACATCGTATTTATGTGTGTGGGTAACGACAATGATGTAAGAGATGTGGGCACACAGGCGTTAGCAGTGATGAAGACGGGTAGTGTATTGGTCGATCATACGACTGCATCAGCAGATATTGCCAGAGAACTATATAAAAGCTGCCAAGATAAGCAAGTTGGCTTCTTGGATGCACCGGTTTCTGGTGGCCAGGCTGGGGCTGAGAACGGGCAGCTGACCATTATGGTGGGCGGCGATGAAGACGTATACAGCACGGTTGAGCCGGTAATGGCACATTATGCACGGCATAGTCAGCTACTTGGTAAGAGTGGCAGCGGTCAACTAGCAAAAATAATGAATCAGATTTGTATTGCCGGCATCGTACAAGGCTTGGCTGAAGCACTACATTTTGGCCAGCGTGCTGGGCTTGATTGTAATGCGGTTGTCGATGTTATTAGCAAAGGCGCAGCTCAGTCGTGGCAGATGGAAAACAGAGCCAGCACTATGCTAAATAACAGCTTTGATTTTGGTTTTGCTGTTGATTGGATGCGTAAAGACTTAAGCATTGCATTGGATGAAGCGCGTAAGAACGGTTCGACTTTGGCGCTTACGGCACTTGTTGATCAATATTATGCAGATGTTCAAAAGCTTGGTGGCGGCCGTTGGGATACATCGAGTTTGCTTACCCGACTAAAATAACGCTAACAGACTAACAAGAATAAAAGGCCCGCTGGTTTACAATAAGATGTACTAAACAGCGAAAAACAGTGGCGTTCTGGAAGCGGTGCGTTGTTATCCATAACGCAGGTTATGGATGTTGCTTTAGTCATTTGCTAATTAAACATTACAGCGCCTGTTCTTGAGCAGATAGCGTAAGCTGTTCCAAACGGGCCTTGTTAACGTCATTCAAGGGGAGTGACATTATTTTGTCGAGTAGCTGTCTGACGTTAAATTTTCGGTAAACACCTGTGTCTGACTCAATCATGCACTGAAGAAGGTTTAAGCCAAACGCTGCGGTATCGGGGGAGAGTTGGAAAGCATCATAAAAATGCCTCATTGCCTTGTTGAATAAGCCTTCGATAAAGAGTTGTGTGCCGGCCTCGTTTATAGAAATGGCCTGTTCGTGATTTAAACCTAACCTTTCTCCACCCGAAAAAATCAGTTCGTCATTCATAACCTGTTCTGAAATAGCTTGTAACTCCGCGTTTTTGCGCTTAGCCATCAAGAGTAACTCACCAGCTTTGCGTTCGTCTCCAAGACCGTGATGTACTTTTGCAGCAATAACGAGGATAGACGGCTCAGTGCGAAGGTAGTTGTCGACGTAGTCGCTTTCAAGCAAATGTGCCGCTTTTTCTAAGTCGCCGTCCAGCACAGCCGAGAAAGCCAGAAGGTAGTCTCTTTTTTGTAAAGTCTGCGGGTCGCCCTGACTTCTTCCGGCAATGCCTACTAATTTTCTAGCCTGAGACAAGCTTTCTTTTCTATTGGTTTCAGGCGACTCTTCTGCAAGAAACAAATAGAACTCAGCGAGCTCAAACGTAAAGTCATTGAACCTATCTTTTGCACTGCGATGCATAGCCCGTTTCTTCTGTAAGAGATCGATGGCTTCTACAACCTTGTCCTGCTTTTGATACGCAATGGTTTTTAACTTTGCAGCCGGTAGGCTTAATTCACTAAACTTAATTTCATTTAAGTATTTTTCTACTTGATCGTAGGAGTCTTGTTCAAATGATATGGATGCAAGCCATTCAAATGCCTTGTCGCGAGCCAAGCTAGAGTTAACCATTTGGCTCAAATGGCTTTTGCAATGTGGCCATTGACCCGAAGCGTACTGGCACTTTACTTTTCCCCATTGTGCCCAAAGGACTTTGTCAGAGCGGGTTAACACGTCGTCATAAATACTCAACGCTCGTTGTAAATCACCATTCTCGAAAAGAAGACGTGCATAAAGCTTTCTAATTTCAGCAACAAGCCGAGGAGGAATGCCTTCGGTGATCTTAGCTCTAACGACACTAATTGCTCGGTCAAGTTGTTTGTTATCCAGCGCGTGCAATACGTTTTTAACAAAGTCTCGATAACTTAAGTAATGGTTAATTTGGCGGGTTAGTGAAGCAATGGTGTATGGCTTAATAAGCAAAACGTCAGGCTGTAAATCCATTATACGGCCAATAATTTGCGGTGAGCGATCAGACGTTAAGAAAATAATGCCTGTGCTAGGTCTTATGAAGCCTGCCTCTCTTAAACTCTGGATCCATTCGACGCCTGTTTTGCCTTGACCTAGGTGATAGTCCATTAACAGGAGTTCAAAGTTTTGCTTTTTAAGTGCCGCTTTCAGTTCTACACCAGACGCAAAGCTACTTACCGATAAGTTAGCAATTGACATTAAATGTCCTCGAAGCGCAGTCCGAGCAGTAGCATTGTCTTCTACTATAGCTATTCTGAATTCCACGGCGACCAAACAAGGTTTACTTACATCAACCTAGCTTATCAGCGGCGAGATAAAAGTGCATTATTAAAAAGGATAACTTTTTTTTGCTTCGTGCTGGAATCTATAGAGAAATAGCATTTCTCGTCACAAAATATTTACGTTAACCCTCAATGTTTTTAAATAATAATTTACCTTTACGTTTACGTAAGGGGTAAGTATTGGTTATTGTAGTCCAAAAGCAAATCAATTGAGGGTATGCCTAATGAATTTTGAATTAACCGATGACCAGTTAGCCTTTGAAGACACCGCCCGTCAATTCGCTCAGCAAGAGCTAGCACCTAACGCCGCTATGTGGGATAGAGAACATCACTTCCCAGTAGAAACAATAAAGAAAGCGGGTGAATTAGGCTTCTGTGGATTGTATGCGCCTGAAAGCGCAGGTGGGCTGGGTTTATCTAGGCTCGATTCCTCCATAATCTTCGAGCAGCTTTCAATGGGATGTACCACGACTACAGCTATGTTAACCATACATAACATGGCAACGTGGATGATTGCCACTTGGGGCACCAGTGAAGTTAAAGATATGTGGTGTGACCAACTGGTAACCGGTGACAAACTTGCATCATATTGCCTAACCGAGCCTGGCGCTGGTTCTGATGCAGCGTCGCTAAAAACAAAGGCGACGAAAGCTGACGGTGGGTATGTCCTTAACGGGTCTAAGGTGTTTATCTCTGGTGCTGGCAGTACGGATGTTCTTGTTGTAATGGCGCGTACAGGGGAAGATGGTCCTAAGGGCGTATCTGCATTCGCGGTTCCGGCTAATACCGACGGGATTGAGTACGGTAAAGCCGAAGAAAAAATGGGGTGGAATGCACAGCCCACTCGTATGATCACGTTCGATAACGTGAAATTAGATGCTAGTTGGTTACTTGGCGAGGAAGGACAAGGCTTTAAAATGGCCATGCAAGGGCTTGATGGCGGCCGAATTAATATTGCAACTTGCTCGGTAGGAACTGCACAGCAGGCGCTAAACGTTGCGCGTGACTACATGAATGAACGTGAGCAGTTTGGTAAACCTATTGCAGGTTTCCAGGCATTACAGTTTAAATTAGCTGATATGGCTACTGAACTTGTTGCAGCGAGACAAATGGTACGTATGGCGGCTTGTAAGCTGGATAATAACGACCCAGACAAAACCACCTATTGCGCTATGGCGAAAAGGTTCGCGACAGATGTTGGCTTCAATGTATGTAACGATGCCCTTCAGCTACACGGCGGGTACGGTTATATCAAAGAATATCCGTTGGAGCGTCACTTCAGAGATGTTCGCGTACATCAAATATTGGAAGGCACCAATGAAATTATGCGCGTTATCATTGGTAGACGTTTGCTGTCAGATGAGAGAAGTGTACTGTAGTACACTTCGCTATCGAACTAATTCGGGCACGATTTAATGGACTATGGGAAGGAGTGAAAATGACAGATGTGGAATCGGTAGTCATTGTTGATGAAATCAAGACGTCTAGCAACGACTACACAATAGGCCGTTTAACGCTTAACAAGCCAAAGGCATTAAATGCATTGGATTTGGAAATGGCTGGCATCATGCTTGACGCGCTTCAGCGATGGCAGTCTCGCAACGATATCGTAGCTGTTGTGATCGATGCTGCTGGCGAGAAGGCATTTTGCGCCGGTGGTGACATAGTGTCTATGTACAAATCGATGGTGGAAGCTAATGGGCAAATTCCAGCTTTCTTAGAAACATTTTTCGAAACTGAGTACACGCTAGATTATACTATTCACAATTACAATAAGCCTATTGTTGTATGGGGCAGTGGTATTGTTATGGGCGGTGGCATGGGGCTTCTATGCGGTGCAAGCCATCGAATAGTAACCGAAACCTCTCGTCTTGCTATGCCGGAAATTACGATAGGTTTGTACCCGGACGTAGGCGGAAGCTATTTTCTACCTCGCTTACCAGGTAAAGCAGGTCTCTTCCTAGGTCTAACAGGCGGCCAAATGAATGGCTCCGATGCTTGCTTTGTAGGGCTTGCAGACAGTTTGCTGGCGAGTACCGAAAAAGACACTTTGCTTAATACCCTTGTAGAATACACGTGGGAAAAGACCGACAGCGAAAGTTTGGCTTCTAGTGTTTCGCACATTATCGACACAATGAAAACGCCTGAAGAACTTCCCAATGGCAACGTTGAGCCGAATATGGCACTTATTAATGACTTGTGTTCGGCTGACAATGTTACCGACGTAGTTCATGCCATTCTTAACGCAGACATGAGTGAGAATAAGTGGTTACAAAGAGCGCAAAGCACTCTAGCCAAAGGTTCTCCTATCACTATGCATTTGGTGTTCGAGCAATGTAAGAAAGGTGCGAATATGACGTTGGCTGACTGTTTTAGAATGGAAGCTGATATGTCCTGTCGATGTGGAGAAAGTGGTGAGTTCCAAGAGGGTGTAAGAGCGCTTTTGATTGATAAAGACATGTCACCACAGTGGAAATACAAAACAGTAGATGAAGTGCCGCAAAGCGCAATAGCACATTTCTTCACTTCTCCATGGGCTGAAGAGCAACATCCATTGGCAAAGCTGTAGTGTAAAAGTTCTCCAAAAAAGCACGAAAGCGCCCAGTATTAGTGTTAACTCGGCGTGTGATGTTGTTACGCTTATTGCCGTAAAGGTGTCGGGTTTGATATCCTTTACGGCAAATTCTCAGTAAAAAGAACCTGTCATGTGGCACTGCCCACTTTGTAAACTCCCTATATCATTACATACAACGCCTATTCGCTGCGAAAACAACCATACCTTCGATAAAGCGAAATCTGGTTACGTTAACCTTTTGCCTGTTCAATTTAAAAAATCGAAACTTCCGGGTGACGACAAAGCAATGGTGAGAGCCAGAAGGGAATTCCATCAATTAAATGCCTATAAGCCGTTGAAAGATAAATTAGTGACGCTGGTGGAAAAGGTACTAAATGAAACGGCAACCAATGAAGAAGCATCAAAGAATGCCATAAAGGTTTATGACGCGGGTTGTGGTGAGGGGAGTTACTTGGATGCGATGGTACAAGGACTTTCAGCGAGTGGTTTAAAGGTTGAAGGAGCAGGTAGCGATATCGCCAAAATCGCAGTAGAGCTGGCAGCTAAAGCGTACAAACAAGCACAGTTCGTTGTTGCTAGCAGTTTCGATTTACCCCTAAGCGGTAACTCGCAAGATGTGATGATTCAGGTTTTCGCACCTGGGAGTAATGAAGAATATGTGAGGGCTCTTAAAAACAATGGCCTTTTAGTGACGGTCGATCCTGCGCCTGAACACCTGTTTGAGCTTAAACAGCAGGTGTACGACAATCCAAGACAGCATGAAATCGACAACCAAGAACGAGATGGGCTTACACGGGTTTACAATGAATGTTTTTCCTTTCCTATCCATTTCGAAAGCGAAGAACATGCGCTGGCACTTATCAGAATGACGCCGTTTTACTGGAAACTGCCAAACGGCAAAATCGATGAGATTGTTGAAACGTTGAAAAGCGTAACTGCAGACTTCCATATTCAGCTATGGCAAAAAACACCACAGTAATATCTAATACCAGTCCGCATAGATCATTACCCACTCAGCGAGAGTTAAAATGTTCGTAATCGCGCCGTGTTAACGCAGGTATAGTGGTTCTACATAAAGGTGACGCAACAAAGAGTACGGACATTAAAAAGGGCCTTTCCAACGGCCCTTTTTTAATAAACTCGGTTTTATGAAGCGCAGTTCAACTGTTTACGCTTTTGCCCTGTTTGACGCCGTATTATTAGTGGTGCTATTTGACGGATTACTTCTGCGCTTAGCTGGTCGTTTAGCGGCACTTCCTTCACTTCCTGAGCGTCTTCGACCTGCAGGCTTTCCACCGCTATTGTTGCGCGAATCCGATTTACCTGCGCGCGGATTACCATTTCCGCTACGGTTGCCTTGACGTTGACCCGACTTTTTATTCTCGCCACTTCGTTTACCTTCGCTGCCGCTCTCACCTTGTGGTGCTTTCGGCTTTTTCGGCTTCTTGGGCTTTTTAGGCTTAGAAAGCGTGGTAACAGGCACGGCTTGCTGAGGCTCGAAACCTTCCAACGTTTCACGAGGAAGCAGTTTTTGAATCAGTGTCTCAATATCTTTCAGGTTTTGCAGTTCTTCAGCACATACAAATGACCAAGCCTGTCCACTAGCGCCTGCGCGCCCTGTACGACCAATTCGGTGAACATAATCAGCAGCCGTATTGGGTAAGTCTAGGTTTACAACGATAGGCAATTCACTAATGTCGATGCCGCGTGCTGCAATATCGGTGGCTACCAGCACTTTAATTGCGCCATTTTTAAAGTCAGCAAGCGCTTTAGTTCTCGCTCCTTGGCTTTTATTACCGTGAATCGCGGCACTTGGAATTTTTGACCGAGTTAGCTTTTCTGCAATACGGTTAGCACCGTGTTTCGTGCGGCTAAACACTAACACCTGCTCCCACTTTTGCTGTTTGATCAGACAAATAAGCGCGGTCGTCTTTTTAGATTTATCAATGGTCACTAAGTGCTGTTGAACCGCTTCTACCGTGGTATTGGCTGGCGCGGTTGAAATACTCACAGGGTTGCGCGTTATTGTTTTCGCCAGTGCAGTGATTTCATCAGAAAACGTGGCTGAAAACAGTAAGCTTTGACGCTCTTGTGGCAATAGCTTCAATACTCTCCTAATGTCGTGAATAAAGCCCATATCAAGCATTCTGTCGGCTTCATCCAATACCAACACTTCAAGCTGAGAAAACTTAACAGCGTTTTGCTGGTAGAGGTCAAGTAATCGTCCAGGCGTAGCAATTAACACATCCACACCTTTACGCAGCTTCATCATTTGAGGATTAATCCCTACACCACCAAATACCACGGCAGTTTTTAACGGCAAAAACTCGCTGAACGCTCTGATGCTTTCTTCTACCTGAGCAGCAAGTTCTCGCGTGGGTGTTAAGATAAGTGCCCGAACATTGTTGCCAGATACAGGTTGTCCTTCCATCAATCTCTGTAAAATAGGAAGTCCAAATCCTGCAGTTTTCCCTGTTCCCGTTTGCGCAGCTGCCAACACATCCTTTCCTTGCAATACTTCTGGTATTGCCTTTTCCTGGATTGGTGATGGTGTACTAAATCCTCGTTTTTCAATAGCTTTTAACAAGGGTTCAGCGAGCCCTAATTGGGTAAATGACATTAATAAACTCCTGTCATAGGTATTTATAAAAAATTGCATACCGCAAAGGTATAAGCGTTAGTGCTTTATTGCTAACCGTGGGGGTTATAGATTACTGGGAAAACCTAAAGAGATACGCCATTGCCAACTTGGCTTATTGGTGTTTGACATCAAGAAAAGAACGTAGGTGTTTACTCTTACAAATTGCGCGCGGAGTCTACCACTAAAAGCCGAAAGCCACCAGCGCATTTTTTGTTCAAAACCTAGTTAAGCCTGTCTGACGTTTCACTTAATAAGTTCCAATTTACATAGCATAACAGCAAGGGAAGTTTCATCGGCTTTTCGCACTAAGGGAATGGTCTTAAACCGTACTGTCTTCCCTCATTTTTAGGAGAGATATTGTTATATTTATATTTTTATCAAAACGATAAATATCTATTTAATACGAATTTTGCGACCTAGAAACGTAAACTTTTCAAGTAACAGAGTTTAATTATATTTATCAACACCTTAAGACATTTAGCTTTTAAAAGTGTGCGTTAAAAAACAAGTTAAACAGGGCTCTTCTACGTAAAAACACCTCAAAACCTTTGAAATTAAAGACAACTTGATAGCCAATTTCTGTTGGATAGATAAAAAAAGCTTTACCATATTTGTTATAACAGATAAAAAGCGCGCAGTTATTCCACGCTCAAATTACATCCACGCTGCTGCAGTGTGGTAAACAAGTGAAGTAGAAAACATGAATGTTGATAGTTTAACCCAGCACTTTGAGGAAAAGTTGGCTTTAGTTAAAGCATCGGTGATGTCTGATAGCTTTGTTATCCAGCTTACAACAATCGCAGTTATTTATTGCGTTGCATTTTTGCTTGCACGACAAGTAAAAAAGCCATTTAAGTTTACCCGAGAAAAGCCACAGCAAGGCGCACATACTATGCACGGCTTTTTATACAATCTGGGTGAGGCACTATTCCCGCTTATCACCATCAGTATGCTAAAGCTTACTACCGTGTTGGGGGCGCAATTTCAGTTTGATGCATGGCTATTGGAAATAGCCGTTGTTGTAGCACTAATGCTGTTTGTTAATTCCTTGATTACTGGTTTTGTCGAAAACAACACCATTGCAGCGTTTATGCGATGGGTGGGTTTACCTATCCTATTTTTACACTTAGTTGGCGTGCTTCCGCTGATAACTTCCGCATTGGAGTCAATGGCAATATCAGTCGGCAATGTTGAAATTTCAGCGTATGGCGTAACAAGAGTACTGTTGTTTGGTGGCTTGCTGTTCTGGCTAGGCCGCAGCTCGAACGCCATTGGTCAAGATATTATTCGAAACCATAAGTCGCTCGACGTTTCTACCAAAGAAGTGTTCGCAAAGCTGTTTGAAGTTGCCCTGTTCTGTGTGGTGTTTCTTTTATTGCTTAACGTCATGGGAATTAACCTTACCGCACTAGCCGTGTTTGGTGGTGCAGTAGGTGTGGGTTTAGGCTTAGGTCTGCAGTCCATCGCATCAAACTTCATTTCGGGCATCATTATTCTATTGGATAAATCGTTGACCGTAGGCGATTACGTTGAATTGGAAGACGGGCAGAAAGGTATCGTCAGAGAATTTAAAATGCGCTACGCCGTATTAGAGACATATGACGGTAAAGATGTACTGGTGCCTAACGAAAAGTTTATCAGCTCCTTGCTAATAAACTGGACACACAAAAACCAAAAACAACGTTACCGCATCGACTTTTCTGTCGCCTATAAAACTGACATCCGCGCGATGGTAGAGATTATTAAAGAGGCAGTATCGGAACATCCGCAGGTGATCAGTGGCGATGATGTTCCATTTGAAGAGCTGCCTGACTGTGAAATAGATAGCTTTGGCGACTCTGGCGTTAACATGTTCGTTGAGTTTTGGATGGAAGGGGTGGACGATGGTAAAAACCGCGTGGGTGGCGATTTGCTGCTTACTGTGTTTGAAACATTACGCGAGCACAACATTGAAATACCGTTCCCTCAACGCGAAGTAAGGGTTATCAACGAACAAGGCATTGGTATTCGAAATACCACACCGTAGCCAAACTCGCTCATGACATGAGCGCTTTCAGTCATACCTTCGCGCTGGCTAAAACCTAGCGCGAAGCGTATCCCATTGCCACTCTTGGGCAGACAGACCTAACGTCTGGACAAACTTTGCATAGTCTTCTTTGCCCATCGCTGACGCTACGGTTTTTAATTGAGATTTGGCTTTTATTGCTTTTACCTGCAGTAACTCCAATCGCTTATCGGCACTTGAATCGAAGTTTTCACTGATGATTGCATTCGCTTTATTGGTCGCTTCCCACGCTGTAATAACATAGCCCACCAGCTTTATGTAAACACCTACCATACGCTTTCGCTCAAATATGTTCTCAAACAGTGAGCCAGATAACGACTTTTGGAAACTGGCCTCTGTTTCTAAGGCAACAAATTGCTCGGCGTTCTTTAGCTCATTCAACACATTGTGTAAAAGCTTAATGTGGGCGTGCGTATTAAGTGCGTCGACGTGAAGTGCATTAATATCGTCGCTTAGCATTTCTAAATTGACCAACGTTCGTTGAAGACTAGCCATTGTGGTAATTGTCTGTAGAAGCGAAAAATAAAGGTTCAGTGTATCGAATTAAAGATGGGTTTGCGATGGTCTCGCGGGCGTTTTAGTCACATTAAGAATTCATAACATAACTTATAGAAATCAATTAAAAAGGGCGCGGAAGCGCCCTTTTAGTTTTTATGTCTATTGAGAATTAGTTGTTAAGCTAATTCGCGATAGCAGTTATACCGCATCTATTTACCCAAGCTGGCGTTTAGATCGTGACGTAAATCGAAACGGTCTAGCGTCATCACTTTGGTCCAAGCGTCGACGAAGTCTTTAACAAAACGGCTTTTCGCGTTGTCGTAGGCATAAACTTCGGCCACTGCACGCAGCTCACTGTTTGATCCAAAGACCAGGTCTACAGGCGTACCTGTATACATAACTTCACCAGTAGTTCTGTTTACACCTTCATATACCGACGGGTTATCTGTTTTTCTCCACTTAACGCCCATATCAAGAAGCGTTACGAAGAAATCGTTGTTAAGCGTGCCTACTTTGTCAGTAAATACACCGTGGCTAGTGCCACCTGTGTTTGCTCCCAATGAACGCAAACCACCAAGCAAAACAGTCATTTCTGGTACCGTTAGATTAAGCTGATCGGCTTTGTCTACCAGCATGTCGGTTGGCGAACGATAGCTAGCTTCTGCGTTGTAATAGTTTCTAAACGCATCGGCTGTTGGCTCTAACAATGAAAACGAATTAACGTCTGTTTGCTCTTGGGTAGCATCAGTTCGACCCGGAACCACTGGCACAGTAACCTTGACGCCAGCATCTGCCGCTGCTTTTTCAATTGCTGCCGCACCGCCAATCACAATGAGGTCAGCAAGAGACACTTTCTTCTTAGAAAACATGCGTGAATTGTAGTCTTCTTGCATCTCTTTAAGCTTAGAAACAACGGCTTGAACGGTTTCAGGCTCGTTGGCTTCCCAATTCATTTGCGGTTCAAGGGCAATACGAGCACCGTTCGCTCCACCGCGTAAATCAGATGCTCGGAAGCTAGATGCTGCCGCCCATGCTGTTTTCACAAGTTGCTGAACGGTTAAACCACTGTCTAAGATGTCAGCTTTAAGTTTCTTAACGTCTTTATCAGAGATCGCTTTATAGTCAGCTTTAGGCACTGGATCTTGCCAGATGAAGTTCTCTTCTGGGATATCGTTACCCAAGTAACGTGCCTTAGGACCCATATCACGGTGAGTTAGCTTGAACCACGCTTTAGCAAATGCCGTTTGATACTCTTTGGGATCCGCTAAGAAGCGCTCGGCAATTTTTCGATACTCTGGATCATACTTAAGCGCCAAGTCAGCGGTAGTCATCACAGGAGGATTTTTCTTACCTTCTACGTGCGCATCTGGTACTGATTTATGAAGCGATTCATCGGTAGGGATCCACTGGATAGCGCCGGCAGGACTGCGAGTTTGTTTCCACTCAAAGCCCAATAAGTTTTGGAGATATAGGCTCGTCCATTTAGTAGGTAGCTGTGTCCAAGCACCTTCCAAACCGCTCGTTACAGTGTCTTCTGCATTGCCTTTCCCGCAATTGTTCTTCCAACCTAGTCCCTGCTCTTCTAAGCCTGCACCGCCTGGCTCAGCTTCTAAACAATCAGCAGGCTTGTGTGCGCCGTGCATTTTTCCAAATGTATGACCACCCGCTATTAGCGCAACGGTCTCTTCATCATTCATCGCCATACGGCCAAATGCAGTGCGAATATTTTTCGCAGATCCCATCGGATCAGGCACACCTTTAGGGCCTTCAGGGTTAACATAGATCAAGCCCATGTGCGTTGCCCCCAACGGACGCTGAAGCTTACCGTCGCGCTCTTCACGATCGCTCGCAAGCATTTCCACTTCTGGGCCCCAATAAACCATGTCAGGTTCCCAGTCGTCGGTACGACCACCCGCAAATCCATAGGTGTCAAAGCCCATGTTTTCCATGCCTACGGTACCCGCAAGGATCATTAAGTCGCCCCAAGATAAACTTTCACCGTACTTTTGCTTAATAGGCCAAAGCAAGCGACGCGCTTTATCAAGATTTCCGTTGTCTGGCCAGCTGTTCAGCGGATCAAAACGCATTTGACCACCGTCACCACCGCCACGACCATCTAGCGTACGATAGGTACCTGCACTGTGCCATGAAAGTCGAATGAAGAAAGGACCATAATTTCCGAAGTCGGCCGGCCACCAATCTTGAGAAGTAGTGAGTAGCTCATTAACATCTTTTTTTACTTGGTCGAGATCTAGCTTAGCGAATGCCTTTGCATAACTGAAATCATCACCTAGTGGGTTTGAGCGATTATCGTGATCTCTTAACGGAGAGAGATCGAGCTGATCAGGCCACCAAAATTGATTATTTTTCGCTTGAAAAGCTTTAGCAGTGCCCGTGCCTTTAGCACCAGCAGGCTTACTAATTTGATCGTTGGCAATAGCCCCTGTTGCACCAAGCGATAGGGCAACAAGTACTGATAATGTGGTTTTTTTAAACCTGTTTATAGTCATGGTCTTTTCCCGTCTGAGTTTGTTGTAGTTACCAAAGCGTGAGTGCGAATCACACCACTAATTTGTTAACATTTTGTTTACCTCATAAGCAGTTAAAAGATAGACAGGCTTAGAGAATATTTACAGTTGATAAAATGAATTCAACTGATTAGAAAATCCAATCAATGAAAAATTGATTAATTTCAATACTTTAAAAACCCAGTTCACTTTATGACGTAAACGACTGTCGCTCAGTAGAACTATGTAATGCCGAAAATGAGCTAGATCTGTGAATCTCTTTCAGAGATTGGGAAATTTTTTCGCTTCTTGAAGAGTGAAACTTTTCCATACTTTCTATAAGCGGCTAAATAACCAACTAAAAAGTGTCGGTTTATGTAAAGTTTTCATCTAATTGAAATACATTCTGCAATTTCTACCATGGCACAGCAATTGATACAGAGATGATGCAATTAAAGACGCATTAACTTCAGATAAGAAGTCGATGGAATGTTAAAGAAGTAATGAGGATGAACTTATGAAAAACACACTTAAGACACTTACCGGACTTGCAGCTGTTGCCTCTATCAGTGCTATGGCTTCATTCGGTGCGCATGCTCAATCAAATCAAATTGAAGCAAAAGACAGTGGTTTTTATGTAGGTGGTAATTACGGTTACCTACGCGTTGAAGGTGAAGATGACTTTGACGATGACAAAGATGTTTGGCAAGGCCTTGTTGGATATAAATTCAATGAGTGGATTGCAATTGAAGGTGGTTACATCGATTTTGGTGATTACGGTAACGACCTTGCAGGTGCTGAAACAGACGGCTACACAGCGGCGATCAAGGGTATTCTTCCATTAACAGAGCGTTTTTCTCTCTACGCGAAAGCAGGTCAACTTTGGTCAGAAACCGAGTACAACTTTGCTGGCGTTTCACGTGATAACGATGACGAAAGCTTGTTTGTAGGCGCAGGTCTAAGCTACGCGATTACTAGTAACTTTTTAGTAAACGCCGAGTACACTGTTTATGATACAGAGCTTGATGCAGACGAAGCGTTTGATGACATCGACGACACCGATTTTGAAACCGATCTTAAGCAAGCCAGTATTGGTGTTGAGTATCGTTTCTAAGACATTTGTTGCCTCACGTTTAACAACGTGACTTAATGAGAATGCTAAAGCCTTGGCAACACAGCCAAGGCTTTTTACTTTTTGCTACCCGTCTATTTTCTGGATGAGCTGCGCCAGTTCCTCAATTTTTGACACTGTCGTTTTAACTAAGTTGTCAATTTCATTGGATGAGGACTGGGAGTTACCTGCTAACGTTCGTACTTCATCAGCCACAACCGCAAACCCTCTTCCCATTTCACCTGCTCGTGCCGCTTCTATCGCTGCATTTAGCGCTAGCAAATTAGTTTGCTCAGAAATAGAATTAATTGTGCCCACTATATTACTTATAGTCTGGCTGGTAACCAGTAACTCTTTCATAGAATCTTGAGTATCGTTCACCGCTTGTTTTCTAGAGGTGATATTAACGGCAAAAAAGACATAACGTGTTACTTGCCCGTTGAAGTTCTTAAGTGCGCTGATTCTCGCGTCAAAGGCAAGATAACGCCCAGCCATTTGAAACTCAGTAATTTTTGAAACAAAACCAGCGCTCTCTAGAGTAGACTTGTCCTCTGCAGAAAGACTATTCATTACCTCATTTGCAAATGATTCAGAGCTCATTACCCCGTTCAATGTGTCGCGTAGTAGTTTGTTTGCCTCAACGACTTCACCATTAGGCTTCATTTCAAGAAGAACAAGTGCACTGCCTATAGCTTTTAATTTGTTAGTAAAATCTAAAGCCATTTGCTTAACACGAGTAATATCAGCCTGAACCGCGATAAAGTTAACGAGTTTTTCTTCTTTGAAAACGGGGTTTATTGATAGTGAAGTCCAGTAAGGTGTACCGTCCTTTCTATAGTTAAGAATTTCATCATAAAATGCTTCGCGGTTTTTAATTTTTTGTCGTATCACATCCACAGTACGTTTATCGGTTTCCTCACCTTGTAAAAATGATCCAGGTTTCTTGCCTTTTACTTCGTCCAGCTCCCACCCCGTCAACCGGTAAAATCCGTTATTAACGTACTCTATGAGACCATCTGCATCAGATATAATAACGGCATTGTCTGTTTCGTTGGCAACCAGCGAAAGCATACGTTGTAACTCTCGCTGCTCTACTTCTTCTGTTACATCTTTAATAAATGCTGTGTAGAGGGTTCGGTCAGCCAGCCTTACTTTAGACAAAGACAGCCTGCCCCACAGGCTTTTACCGTCTTTCCGCTCCACTTTAACTTCGCGGCTGGTTCCGACAATTTTGTCTTGTCCTGTTTCTCTATTTGCGTTGACATAGTTATCGTGGTTCGCTTGAATCGCCTGAGGCACTAACATCTTCACATTTTGGCCAATTACTTCATCTCTTGTGTATCCCCATAGCTTCTCAGCGGATGCGTTGAACAAGGTTACGTTATTGTTTTCATCAATACACACTACAGCATCTAACGCTTGCTCTAACGTTTGCTCCACTATTTCGCGAGACTCTCGCTCTTCTGTAACGTCTCGAACGAAAGCGGTGTAGTGCTTCTTTCCTGCAACAATAACCTGAGATAAAGCAAGCTGAACCCAAATTCGCTCCCCACTTTTTGTTTCTAATTCGACTTCTCGCGAGCTGCCAACGATTTTATTAACATTTGTTTGTCGATGAGAATTAACATAATTGTCGTGATTTGCTTTGTGTTCGTGGGGAACCAATAGTTTGATATTTTTGCCTAGTACCTCGTTTGGCGTATAGCCCCATAACTTTTGAGCGGCATCGTTGTAAAACGTAATATTGTTTTTTTCATCTATGGTAACTACAGCCAAGATTGATTGAGCAAGCGCCTGTTTCGCCGCATTTTCCTTTGAAAAAAACTTCATTTATCTAGACCTTCTCGTTAAATTTTTTAAGTTATATAGAAGATCTTTCCCTGTTTTTCCAACTGTGAATATTAAACTCGTTTCACAGTGAAAATATTACACATTGCGAACTGATACATCTTACACACGAGCTCAAAAACTCTAATTATCAATAAAAATCATTTACTTACATTTTTCGCTCTTACGTTTTATAGAGGTACAAATTCTGCAACAGAATACAAATAGTGAAAAATGAATAAATAGGAAACGTCACATGCAATCAGGAAAGAGTGTATTTCAACCCGGTCAAAACTGTTGGGTAGAGAGCAAGGCTCGCTTTTCTACACCTTTGATAGATTGCGGAAACTATTATAAAGCCTTGCACAGCTCTATCGTTAAAGCTAAGCACAGTATCTTCATTGTTGGATGGGATATAGATAGCCGCATTCGCTTGCTGCGAGGCGACGACGAAGCGAACAGTGAAGCGCCGAGCGTAATAAGTGATTTACTTAAGTGGAAAGCTGAGCAAAACCCTGACATTAAAATTTACCTGTTACGTTGGGACTCATCGCTAGCCTTCTTCGCGCAGCGCGAAATGTGGGCAAAGGAAGTGTGGGAAGAAAAAACTCCAGACAATGTGCAAACCGAGCTCGATGACACGATTCCGATGGGCGGAAGTCAGCACCAAAAAATTGTGGTTATCGATGATGAACTCGTATTCTCAGGTGGAATGGATGTATCTACTAACCGCTGGGATACCCGTGACCATCCCGTAGTTTCAGAAGAGCGTGATGGACCTGATGGAGAGTATGGTCCTCTTCATGATGTGCAAATGGTATCAAGTGGACCTGTAGTAGCCGACTTTTCAAAATTAGTTCGATGGAGGTGGCAGCGTGTTGCTGACTCTTCACCTATTGATATCCGCGAGGACGCGCGCATTGATGAAAATGCCCCGTTGCCTGATGCTTGGCCACAAGATTATCCTCCCCTTTTTGAAGACGTAGAGTGTGCACTTGCCAGAACAATTCCATTTATGGATGAGGTCGAGCCTGCTCAAGAGGTACGTCATATGCTGCTTGATCTTATCGGTGAAGCAGAGTCTGTAATCTACATTGAGAATCAATTTACAACGCGTCAGGAGATCGCTGAAGCGCTGAATAAGCAGCTCAAACTGAAACCTAATCTTTCGGTCATTATCGTAAGTTCCTACGAGCCAAAAGGTAAGTTTGAGTGCGAAGCATTTTGGGCAAGCCGCATAGAATTCAAGGAAATTTTAGAAAAAGGGATTGACCCTAAGCGAGTAAAACTGACTTATTCTTCAATTGAAGACATGCAAGGCCGCAAGGCATACAAGCGCATCCACTCCAAAGTGATGACCATTGATAACAAATACCTTGTTATCGGGTCATCAAACTTGAGTAATCGCTCAATGACGCTAGACACCGAAATCGACACGGTGTTGTTTGGTAACACCAAAGACAATCAGGCGTGTATTGAGCAAGTGAGAAACGACTTACTCGCAGAGCACACGGGACGCGATATTGATGCAATGCCAGCGTTATTCAACAATGAATATCCGGTTGAAGCATTAATGCAGGATCAGATAGCACACGGCTACGTACTTACCGAAGTTCGTGATGAGGTGTTTACCGAACAATCCGTTAAGAATGTGTTCAGAGCGTTATCTGACCCTGAAGAACCCCTTATTTCGGTGCCAACCTTTGATGGAGCTGCTATGCCTGCACGTAACCCAAGACGTCGCAGTATTATGATTTTGATCGGTCTTGCCATCATTGCTGTTCTTGGCGGGCTTATGTTTTGGGCTAGCCAGTCCATACCATGGTTAAGTTCCGACAGCATTAACGCCTTTTTAGAGAAAAGTCGTGGAACCTACTTTGCTCTGCCTACCGTGTTGCTGGTTTATGTGGTCGGCGGCGTTTTATTCTTCCCGGTCACTATACTGTCGCTTGCGGTGGCTGCTATTTTTGGCCCTATATGGGGGCCCATCTACGGCATCATGGGAGCACTAATGAGCTCTGCAATCATGTTTGGAATAGGCAAGCTATCAGGCAACGCGGGGCTTAGAAAAATTGGTGGTCCAAAGGTAGCTGCCGTTGATGAAAAACTAAAGCGTAGCGGTATCGTTGGCGTCGCGGCCATTCGAATGCTGCCTGTAGCGCCCTTTAGTTTGGTGAATTTGGTAGCGGGCATCTCATCTATTGGCATTTTCCAGTTTTTAGTAGGGACATTTTTAGGCATGTTCCCGCCCATGATTGCGAAAGGGCTTGTGGGTGATTCGATAGCACAAATTTGGCAAAACCCTTCTGTGGAAACCATTAGCTATTTAGTTGGCGGTATCGTTTTATGGGGCCTTATGATTTGGGGCTCGCAAAAATTTGCCCGCTACTACCAAGCTCGGAAGGAGTCGGGGAATCAAGATACTGCCAGTGATAATAGTGACAAAGATGAGGTAGAGAAATGTGCCGCATAGTGACCTACAACATTCACAGCGGAATAGGCAGAGACAAAAAGCACGATTACAAACGCATAGGTCAATTCTTGGCAAACAGTGGCGCCGACGTGGTGCTGCTGCAAGAAATGGATACTCGTCCCTCTGAGCGAAGTACAGCACAGGACGTTAAAGATATCTGCGCTGAAAACACGTTTAAACTCATTCCATCACCAGCCATTAGGGAATCTGATGGCTGGTATGGCAACGCCATCCTCACTCGCTTTGACGTATTAGCTCACGATACACTGGATGTCAGCCAAAACGGGCGACAGCCTAGAAATGTTCAGATTGTAGAGCTCAAGACAGAGAAGACCCCCCTTACGGTGGTGAATACCCATAAGGGACTTAAGAAGCTAGAACGTCGCTCACAGTTTTCTTTGCTTCATGAGCACCTTTCTTTGAAGATGAAAGAGAAGCAAATCCCTCTAGTTCTAGCCGGTGATTTCAACGAGTGGCAGTTTTTCTCAAAAGCGTTTAAAGCACTTAATGAATTGCTATTACAGCAAAAAGTAGGGGCAACATTTCCAAGCCACTTTCCTGTATTTGCACTTGATAGAGTATGGGTGTCTGACGACATCAAGGTAAAAGCGTGCAGAAAATTAAAAAATGCGAAAACTCGAATCTTGTCAGATCATTTACCTGTGCTTGTTGATATTGAACTGCCCCAGAACGACTAACCCAGTGATCTTTTGCACTTAACGGGTTGCGTTATTCTCGTCGTACGCGAGATTTAGCATCATTTTGTGTTGGCATAGTGCTATGCAGGTTGCGCTATAAACGATGAAGCGGCAAATTCTAACGTACCGCACCAGTGTTTCAGTGCGTTTTCTTGAGCCACTACTTTTCTGAGAATATCAATGATCGGACTGCTATCTAGTAGCGTCTTGGCACTTTTGTTTGTCGCAGCGAGTACAGTACGCTGCATTTCTGGCTGTGTTATTTTCAGTGATGAAACTAAGCCAGACTCCTTTAAATGAAAAATAGCTGATGTAGGAAGGATCATCACGCCTTCTCCCTGCATAACTTGCCTAAGGCCAGTCATGAGTTGTCCAGAATAAGCCAAATCGTGCTGCAAACTAACGCCCGTTGCTTTTTCATAGTCAGCAATTAGTTGACCCAATGCATCTTTGTTACCCGGTGACAGCAAAGGTAATTCACTGATTTCCCAGAAACGGATCGTCGTTCTATCTCGAAGCTTGGCGTATTGTTCACACGATGAGGAAGCAGAAAAAACCAAATGAAGATCTTCTTGAATTAGCGGTGTGACTCGCATGAATTTAGGGTCGACAGCTTGCTGATAAGTAAGCGCAATATCCACCTGCTTTGACTCAAGCCAATCATTAATGGTGTAAGACGGTCCAGTGCTGATTTCGACTTTGAGCCCTTTATGGTTCGCCGTTATCTCCGTGAGCAGCGGTAAAGAAAGCACATTGCCGATTGACGGTAGCATTCCTATTTTTACTACCTTCTTTTGTCCGGTTTGAAAGGTTTCCAATGCGGCCTTAACGTTGTCTATTTCGGTTAGCAGCTTTAATGCATGTTTATAAAAAACTTCGCCCGCCGATGTTAGGTTTACTCCCGAAAAACTTCTTTCAAGCAGCGTCGCTTTCATCTCTCTTTCTAAACTTGCCAACTGCTGACTAATGGCGGGTTGAGCGATATCCAATGCTCTCGCCGCCGCAGCAATACTACCCTTACGCACAGTCATAACAAAATAATGCAGCTGTTTTGAATGCACTTGCCCTCCTTACAAAGGTGGTGAGTTCTAGAACGGGAACGGTTTAATGAAGACGGCAGCAACGAATATGCCATTCCATTAAGTTATATGAAGCAAAATTGTAAAAATGGGCTAAAAGCAGTGGGGCATGAAAATCTTGTCTTCCCCCATACTTAAGTCTAATAGCATTAAATTAGCGCCCTGTGAGACGGCTCAATATTTTTCTTATACCCCTGAATAATCTTCTTTCTTCCTGCAAAGCCAAAGAGTTTTTAGCCTTGTTCTTGTACACGAGTGGCTAGACAACAATAACAAGATGCTTCTCGCATCAAAGTAGTGCTCGTGCGTGCCTAAAAAGAGTGCAGATTTTAATAATCCACACCCACAAAACTAAGTAGCAATAAGCACGATTGGGAACACAAATGAAACAGAAAAAGCTCCACACTGCAGTACGTTACGCACTTACCGGATTAACACTTTTCACTACTTCATTGCTTGTACAGGCGCAAGAAGTGACTGAAGAAACCACAGAAGCCAAAGACCTAGAACGCATTGCCGTTGTTGGTGCCCGCGGTGCACCGCGTTCAGTAACCAGCTCTCCTGTACCGGTTGATGTACTCACCGCCGAAGACGTTGAAGCCGTTGCGTTTACCGATATGAACAATGTCCTTATGACACTCGTTCCCTCTTATTCCGTAGGCCGTCAACCCATTTCCGACGGCGGAACGTTTATCCGTCCAGCAACGCTTCGAGGTATGCCCACCGACAAAACGCTTGTTTTGGTTAACTCTAAACGTCGTCACAGGGCCGCGCTTGTTTCAATTGGCGGTTCTGGCACACAGGGGCCAGACATCGCAACAATTCCAACCGCAGCAATTCAAAGTGTTGAAGTGTTGCGCGACGGTGCAGCTGCGCAATATGGCTCAGATGCCATTGCAGGTGTTATCAACTTTCAATTAAAAAATAACACCGAAGGCGGCTCGTTCACTGCCGACTACGGCAGCTACTACGAAGGAGATGGCGATCAAATTACCGTTACTGGGAATAAAGGTTTCGCGTTAGGCGACGATGGCTTTTTCAGTATTTCAGCCGAATATTCTGACAGCGAAGCCACCTTTCGCGGTGAGCAATATTGTGAGCCATGGTTCTGTGTGGATGACCAGTCAGATCAATACATCGCTGATGCTACGGCCATGGCCAACAGCGTTCATGGTTCAGACGTAGTCCAACCATGGGGGCAACCAAATACAAGCGGGACGCGTGTTTTCTTTAACGCCGGTTACGCACTATCCAGTGAACTTGAACTCTACGCATTCGGTAACTATTCAGAAAGTGAAGGTGACGGTTCATTCTATTATCGCTATCCAGGCAATGGCACCATTGAAGACATTCGACTTGAGGACGGTTCAATCTGGAACCCGCTAGAGTTCTTCACCGGTGGCTTCACGCCTCGTTTCTTCGGTGATGTGACTGACTACTCATTTGTTGGTGGTGTTAAGGGCATGTCGGGCGACCTTACTTATGATATCAGTGGTCGTTACGGCAATAATGAAATCTCTTACACACTAGCCAATACCATTAACCCGTCACTGGGTAACGAGTCACCTACTTCATTTAAGCCGGGTGACTTAACCAACGAAGAAACACAGATTCAAGCTGACTTCACCTATGACTTGAACCAGTATGTTCTTGCCTTCGGTGCAAGTTACTTAGATGAGTCATACGAAATCTCTGAAGGCGAGCTAAGTTCCTATTTTGCAGGCTCTTACGCCACATCTGATCCATGGGAGTTTTGTAACGACGACTACACTACTACGGCACTGGGCGCTGCTGTCATTGCTAACGGTTCAACTCTGAATTGTGCCAACTACACCAGTGCTGACAGTAACGACGATGGGGTTGAAGATGATGGATTCGCTGGAGTAGACGCCGTTTATACTGTTGTAGGCGTTGGCTCCAACGGCTTCCCTGGCTATTCACCAGACTATTCGGGCTCATACGAGCGTGACTCATATGCGGTATACACGGATATCTCTGGTGACATTACAGACGAGCTGTTTGCTCAGGCTGCGCTGCGTTATGAAGACTATTCTGATTTTGGCTCAGAGGTTGTGTACAAAGTTGCAGGGTTCTATCAGTTTAGTGACGAAGTAGGCTTTAGGTCGTCTTTTGGCACTGGCTTTAGAGCCCCTACTCCAGGTCAGCAAGGCACGACCAACGTATCTACACGTCTGCCCGATGGCTTCCCAGTAGCAACAGGTCTGTTCCCAGCCGGCGGCGAAGTAGCGCAGGCGCTTGGTGCCAACGAGCTTTCACCCGAAAAATCGACCAACTTTACGCTGGGCATGACTGCGAACTATGGCGATTTAACGCTCACTGTTGATTACTACAACATCAAGCTTGAAGACCGCCTTTACTCTGTGTCTACCCGAGATGTTTCCACCACTGTCGTTACCGACCCTCAAGCAGACGGTTATGACGCATACCAAAACTATCTAGCCCTAGCAGGTGCCAATGTTTCTGGCGCCGAGTCCATTGGTGGTGTGTTCTTCTTCCAAAACGCTTTCGATACCGTAACCGAAGGCGTGGACGTTGTTGCTACTTACAAGATGGAATCGAGGTATGGCGCAACCGTGCTAACCGGCTCTGTGAATTACAACAAAACAGAGTTCGATTCTGATCCGAGTGAATACTTGAACGCTGAGGATCAGTTCGACTTTGAAAATGGCCGTCCCGAAATGCGTGGTGTCTTCTCAGTTACCCACAGTTACGACGTGTGGTCTGCCGTTGCACGTCTTAGCTATTTTGGCGAATACGAAAATGCGGGAAGCGATGACGGGGTAAACGCCACGAATATTCAAACCTTTGGTGACGAATATATGTTCGATATAGAGGGCTCCTATCTTATTAACGAAAACCTCACCCTGTCAGTGGGGGTAAGAAATCTCTTCGACAATTACCCAGATGTAAGTACTAACGGCGACGCCTGTTGCGGTGAAGTCTATGACTCTGCCTCGGTGGTTGATTGGCAGGGAGGATATTACTACACCCGACTTGCAGCCCGTTTTTAACTGGCTCCTTGCAAACACCGACATAAGTCGGTGTTTGTGTATGTAGTTAACTGTATATAAGAAAAACTTAAAAGGTCATTCATGTTTAAAGCTGTTTCATGCGGAGTAAAAAGCAAATGGAAATAGAGCTACTGTGGTTTGTAGTTACTTTGTGTATAACTGGTGCCATTGCAGGTATCACGGCAGGTCTGTTTGGTAATGGCGGGGGGTTTGTTGTGGTACCTGCTCTTCTCGCTGTTTTTCCGTTTTTTACTCCTCCATCAGAAGCCCTCGTTAAGGTAGCCATCGGAACATCATTGGCATCCATTGTGGTATCAAGCGCTCGGTCAGTGATGGCGCATCGCGCTAAAGGTGCGGTGGATTTTGACATTCTTCGCTCGTGGAGTATTTGGCTTATTCTTGGCGTTGGTGGCGGGCTGCTCATCGCAAACAACTCCAGCGCCAATGGTTTAACGGTCGTGTTCGCCGCTGGTGTTCTACTTTACTCCGTATACTTCCTTTTCCCTGAGTTCGTTGTAAGACCCGGGCTTGTTTTCGATATGCCTAAAGGCATAGGCAAAGCGGTTTTGGCGTTTGTTCTGGGTGGTTTCTCTGCTCTGCTTGGCATAGGCGGCGGTACGCCAACAGTAATCACGATGGTGATGTGCCAGCGCACCATTCAACAGGCTGTCGCGACCGCCGCAGGCGTCGGCTTTCTTATCGGGCTTCCAGGTGCCATTGGCTTTTTGTTTATGAAGCACCCTGAAACCGCCTCGTTGCCGGTAGGCACTATTGGCTACATCAATATACCTGCGCTTATTGCTATCAGTATTGGGGCAATCTTTACCGCTCCAATCGGAGCCAAAATGGCGCACAACTTCAGTGAAAAGAAGCTAAAGCGCTTATTTGGCATCTATCTCGTCATCGTTTCTAGCGCAATGTTCTATAAAGCCATTTAAAAGAAGAAGGAGACAACCCGTGAGTTATAACCGTTCAAGACGCTTGTTTATTGGTGGCACAGTTGCAGCGTCAGCAATAGGTGCGAGTGGCATAAGTCACCTTGTGAGCGCCCAATCTGTTAGCGCAAGCGCTTCCCCATCGTCTGTTATGTATGGACCAAAGCCTGGGGTTGCAAAGCTCAATGCCAATGAAAACCCGTTTGGGCCGAGCCCGAAAGCGCTAGACGCTATCGCAAAAGCATCGGCGGAAGGTGGAGCCTACTATGCTTATCCTGCCGCTATGACACTATTGGATATGATTGCCGAGCGCTATGGCATTACTCGAAAGCACATTTCTTTGAGCGCAGGTTCAAGCCCTATTCTTTCCTACGCCGCCCTTGCGGCCAGCAAGAATGGAAAAATTCTGGGCCCGGACCTTTTTTGGGACACCACGTCTAAAGCACCTGAAAAACAAGGTGCGCCAGAAATAGTGAGAGTTGCTAATACGGCAGAGCTTGATATTGATCTTGATGCAATGTACGCCGCAATAGACGACTCTATTGGTATGGTGCACATTTGTAACCCGAACAATCCAACGGGAAAAGTGCTCGATCCGAATAAGCTTCGCGAATTCTGCATAAAAGCATCTAAAAAAACACTGGTGTTGGTCGACGAGGCATATAACGAGCTTATCGATGAGCCTCCTAAGCATTCAATGATTCCGCTCGTTAAAGCTGGTCATAATGTCATTGTAGCGAGAACCTTCTCAAAGATTTATGGCTTAGCAGGTATGCGCGTGGGCTATTTAATCGCATCAGAGGAAAACACTGAGTGGATCAATCGCTATGGCATGGGCGGCTATACATTGAATCAAGCAGGCCTTGCCGCGGCTATCGCCAGCTACAATGACGATGCCTTTTTAACTTTCTCTAAAGAGAAAATTTATGAAGGTAAATCTATGGTTATGGACGCAGTAAAAGCAAATGGATTGACAGCGCTACCTTCTAGTACTAACTTTATTTTTGTTAATTTAGGTGACGGCAACGCAGAGTACTTCCGCCAAGCCATGGCTGAACAGGACGTGCTGATTAGAGGAATCTACCGTACGTACGACAACTGGTCTCGCGTAAGTATGGGAAAAATTGGCGATGTAAAACGCTATGTTGATGCCATGCCCAGTGCACTTGAAAAAATGTACACTATGCAAAATACTTAGCTGCAAGGGTGTGCATTGTCGGCCGATGCACACCTCGCTATTTATAGACTTAAATTTTCTGCTACTTCCTCGTTTACTCTCCTAGTCATTTTCAACTAAAAGTCTAATACGCATAAAAGTCACTTCTGTCATATACTCATTTTAAAGCGCCACTGCTCAAAGAATACGCTGATTGGAAAATTTTTACGGTATTGTTGCAGTAACGCTAAAGTTGCACATACTTTACTAAAAAGGCATCGCATTAAATGCCGCTCTAGGAGGCTGTAAATGTCAATTTCTGTATTAGTAGCTGATGATTCTAAGTTGTCGAGGCGTAGTGTGATTCGCTCACTTCCGCAAGATTTAGAGTATGACATCACCGAAGCAACAAACGGGCAAGAAGCCATAAATGCGCTGTCAGAAAGTGAATTTGCATTGGTACTTTTAGACCTAACCATGCCAGAAGTTGACGGCGTTGGTGTGTTGGAATTCTTGCACCAAAGGCCCGACGCCCCAAATGTAATTGTGATTAGCGCTGACTTTCAGCCAGAAAAACAGAAAATTGTCATGTCTCTGGGGGCAAAGCGCTTTTTACGCAAACCGCTTGATAAAGAAGAATTAGCAATGTCGTTGTTTGAGTTGGGGTATCTATGAGCATTGTACTACCACTAGACGAAGAGCAAAGAGATGCCCTTCAAGAACTCCTAAATATTTCCATGGGGCAAGCGGCTAACTCTCTTGCGCAGTTAATTGAAACCAAAATTGATATTTCTATCCCAAAAATCTCAGCGGTTACTCCCACCCAGCTTTACAGTCTCTTATTTGAAACCGAAGACGCTTTCTATACCCGTCAGTCTTTTTTAGGCGACGTACACGGCGAAGTGATGTCTGTGCTATCTCAAGCTGGATTGAGTGAGGTCGCAACGTTAATGGATTACGATGAACCGTTAAGCAAAGAAGACATTCAAGAGATTATCTTGGAGCTTTGTAACATTTTGGCAGGTGCGTGTTTGGCTGGTCTTTCCGACCAGTTGGAGCTTACAACTAACTTGAACATGCCCACGTTATTCTTGCCCGATAAAGCGAACTTCGATGAGTTGCAATGGCAGCACAGCTTAGTGATGGAAGTGCAGTTTATTATCGCGATCTCGTCGTTTAGCATGCGCGTTGTTTTCTGCTTAGACGATGAATCTCTTGCACGCATGAAAGACACATTGGATGAGTTACTCGCATAATGTTTGAACAACTGGTAGGTAAATTACCTGTCGGAATTGGTATAGTCGATGAGAGCTTTAAGGTTGTTTATCTAAACGACTTCTTTTTAGATCGACTTCCTCACAATATGCGCGACTGCTATAAAGAAACGCCAGTTGTTGAGTTATTTCAAGGACAAGGTAAGTTTCTAAAACGCAGACTAAAGTCAGTTTTTGTACTGCAGCATCCTAGCTTTAGCTATTGGGAACAACGCCCCCACATCTTTCCGTTTAAGAGCTCTCGTCCTATAACGGGTGAAGAAACACAGATGTATCAAAACATGGAAATCTTGCCCATTAAAGACAAAAATACAGGGCAAAAATTGGCGTGTATTTTTCTGCAAGATGTGACCGCCCAAGCTAGCTATTTTAGAGCCCAGCAAAAGCTTTCAGAAGCGCTGAAAAAAGAACACGAAGCGCAAAAAAAGTTAATTCGCAAACTCGATACCGCACAGAGCCAGCTTATTCAAGCAGAGAAAATGGCTTCTACTGGTCAGCTCGCGGCGGGGATAGCCCACGAAATTAATAACCCTATTGGTTTTGTGAGCGCTAACCTCAATACACTTGAGCAATACGCAACTCACCTTATTGCGATTTGTGATGGCGTTAAGGGGCAACTCGAACACTTCACCGACGAACTTAAAGAGCAGATTGACGCACTGTTTGAGTCTAATCACTACGACTTGTTAAAGGACGATATTACTGAGCTAATTGCCGAGTCTACAGATGGCCTTACCCGCGTAAAAGACATCGTCGAAAACCTTAAGAACTTTTCGCTGGAGACTACTGAAGGCGTGCAGATAGTAGATATCTGCGCCGTGTGTCACCAGCTGATCACGCTTATTTCCGCCCAGTACAGCACGCCCCAATATAAATTTGAATGTGAATTAGAGAAAGTGGAGGTAATGGGAAACCCTGGGCCGCTGAAACAGGCGCTAATGAACGTCATGATAAATGCAGCGCAGGCCATAGAAGATAGGGGCTTCATTAAACTTACTGTGCTCGATTCACCTACGTTGGTGACCATCAAAATACTGGATTCAGGTTGCGGTATTCCTACAGGACATCTAAAGCGAGTCTTTGAACCCTTCTTTACTACAAAGCCTGAAGGGCAAGGCCAAGGGCTGGGCCTTTCTGTGGCTTACACCGCCATCGAACAACATCAAGGTAAAATATCTATTAGCAGCAAAGAGGCAAAAGGAACCGTGGTAGAGATCACCATTCCGAAACAGCCTGCAGCACAGCCCCCGTCCAGTGAAGATAATGAAGAGAATAAAGAAAACGAAACGGAAAACTCTCAAACGGCCTAGAAAACAGATAGCCCAGTACAGAGTCAGACGTTGTTAATCCTCACTCTGTTTGTATGTCCTCTGACTGAACTAACAAGCAAGCTTTTTTACTTCACAGGCTTTAAATGTATACACACCCTTGCTGTTTAACGTCCGCGAAATGGCTCCTTCATTAAGCAAGTAATTAAGGTGAGACAAACACTCTGCTACTGCAAACACCATGTTGCGACTAGAGAGCTTGCGCTTAAACATAACCGGTAATAGCTCTACGACCGTTTGAGGTTGCTCGCAAGCATTTAACAGTGCTTTTAGGTGCTCGTGATGATGAGCAATAAGCGAATCTACTCGCTCATGCAGGCCGATAAAGGGTAGCTTGTGAGCAGGTAATACTGTCGCACCTTTGGGCAAATTCTTGAATTGCGGCAGCGTAGAAAGGTAGTCGTCTAAGGTGTTGGCATCAGGCTCTGTTGAGTAGGCCCCAATGTTTGGCGTGATAATCGGCAAAATATGATCGCCTGATATGAGAATATTTTTTTGCTTATTGTAAAGGCACGCATGCTCAGGAGAGTGGCCGCGGCCAATGATGATCTGCCATTCGTTACCGCCAAGCGACAGCGTCATACCATGCTTTAGACGTGTGTAGCTAATAGGTAGTGGTGAAACGACGCTGCTGTAGCCGTTGCCTTCACCAGAAGTAAGCTTTGCGATCATGGATTCGTCTAAACCTGCTCGCTGGTAGTATTGCACATCCCGGTCATTCGTTGCGCCATTTCTTCCTGCCGCAAACGCTCTGGCAGTAAAGTACTCAGTTTGAGACATATAAAAGGGAACATTATACGTGTCGGCTATCCAGCCCGCTAACCCTACATGATCAGGATGTAAGTGCGTAACGATGACACCAACTATTGGCCCGTCTAATTGCTTGAATATACGCTCCCACAGAGCTTTGGTGGTGGACGTTCCTATGCCAGTATCAATGACCACCCAACCGCCTTCACCGCGGATCAGGTACAAATTTATGTGGTCAAGTTCAAATGGAAGCGGCATTGTTAGCCAAAGAACACCATCGGCCACTTCTATTAGCTCGCCCGGCTCTACCTGTTTATCGAATAGATATTCCATATCGCCCTCACCTTTTCTATCGTGCATGGTCTAACGTGCACAAAGACTGTACGTTTTCGTTTTAACTCGCGCTGCTTACAAAAACAAACATATCTGTCGAATAGAGATCTATAGGAGTAGGTGATAACAAACGTTATACTAAGCCTACTGCCGTTTCTCGTGCACAGTGGTAGCGCATTTTTATTGCACCTTTGCGCCAGTTATTGAACAGATAATGGTAATGCGAGTTTATAAAACGTACACGCCCATGAGGCTATTTAAAGAAATTAACGTCAACAAAGCCGGTTAGTAAATCAGATCCATGTCAGCCTCAACAATACAACAAGGGTTCATACTCAATAAAAGTACGTTTACCCGGCGAGGCAAGGTGCATGTTGAGCTATGGGTAAAAACGCCCAGTAGCACCGCTAGGTTAATTTCTTCACCCCAATACCCCACTTGCTTTGTATCTGTTGATCACGCCAATGATTTACGCAATATCGCCGAGCGTATTTCTGCAAAGATCAGTATTTCAGATGACGGGTTTCACACGCTGGAACAAGTTCCTGTTGCGACGGTAAAAACCGCAACCGAATCACACATGCATCAGCTTCGCCAGCATGCGCAGGAAAGCAGTATTATATTGTACGAAGCGGATATTCGCGTTGCCGATCGCTACTTAATGGAGCGCTTTGTGTATGGTGCGGTGGAATTTCTGGCTCCGCAAGATTTCGACGATACGCCTCAGATCGTTATAGAAAATGCGCAAATCAGACCCTGTCAATTCAGAACCACATTTACATCACTTAGCATAGACATCGAATGCAATGAGCATGAAGAACTCTTTAGCATTGCGTTAGCCGGTGAGGGACTCAACGTTGTGCTGCTTCTATGCCCGCCACGTTTTGTTGGGCAAACATTGCAAGGACAAGAAGACAGCGCGTACGAGCTCATTACCGTTGAATCAGAAAAAGTACTGCTTGAAGCATTTTTTTCTTATCTTACATCCTACGACCCAGATATCATTTTAGGCTGGAACGTTAAACAGTTCGATATGGCGGTACTTGAACGCCGCGCTAGGGCTAACTCGCTAAAGTATGCTATCGGCCGCCATGGCAGAGAGGCTTCTGTAAGACAGTGGGAAGATCAAACCCTCGTTGATGTGCCAGGACGATGCGTTATTGATGGTATCGAAGCACTAAAAACAATGACTTATCAATTCGAGTCGTTCTCGCTCGATCACGTATCTGAAGAACTGCTTGGCGAAAATAAGCTTATTCAGGCTGCAGACAAGCTTGAAGCGATAAAGCGTCTTTATCATAGCGACCCTGTTGCACTCGCTAACTATAACTTTAAAGATACGGAACTGGTCAATCGCATTCAGGATAAAACCCAATTTATCGATTTTCTGGCACTGCGCAGTATTCTCACCGGCCTAGATATGAGCCGCCCCGGAGGGTCAGTGGCCGCGTTTTTAAATGTGTACTTGCCTAAGCTTCACCGCAAGTCTTATGTCGCGGGGGTAAGACCTGAAAATGGAGGCTTGGCTAGTCCGGGTGGTTATGTCATGCGTTCCCAGCCAGGTTTATATAAAGACGTTTTAGTCCTAGATTTTAAGAGCCTGTATCCTTCCATCATTCGTACATTTAAAATCGATCCGTTGGGACTTGCAGAAGGGCTTAAGTCCCCCCACACGGCGATAGAAGGTTTTAAAGGCGCAGTATTTAGCCGCGAATCTCATTTTCTACCTTCCATCATTGAAAACCTATGGCTTCAGCGCGACGAAGCCAAAAAACAGAATGACGCACCGCGCTCTCAGGCCATCAAAATATTAATGAACTCCTTCTATGGTGTGCTTGGTAGTGGCGGTTGCCCTTTCTACGATCCTCGCCTTGCTAGCTCTATTACACTGCGGGGTCATGAGATCATGCAAACCACTGCGGGTTGGATTGAAGAACTGGGCTATACGGTTATTTACGGCGATACCGACTCAACGTTTGTTCATGTAGAAGGGAATGATGCACTAGGCTCGCCGTCAGAAACTGGACTTGAGCTCGCTAGCATTATTAATCGAAAGTGGACAGAGTTACTAAAAAGTGAGTTCGACATTGATTGCCACTTAGAAATTGAGTTTGAATCTCACTTTTCTACGTTTTTTATGCCGACGATCCGAGGCTCTTCCGAAGGCAGCAAAAAACGTTACGCAGGAATGAAGGGCGGTGAACTTGTCTTTAAAGGCTTAGAAAATGTCCGCTCTGATTGGACGGTACTAGCTAAAACCTTCCAGTACGAGCTGTACAAAAAAGTGTTTACTGGACAGCCTGTTGAAGACTACATAAATAGCACGATAGCAGCGATAAAGTCCGGTGAAATGGATCACGCTTTGGTCTATAAAAAGCGGCTGCGTAAGCCTTTGTCGTCGTATACCAAGTCGCTGCCTCCCCACGTAAAGGCAGCGCGATTAGCGGACGAGTACTATAAAGAACAGGGGTTGCCACTTCGCTATCAGTTTAATACTACCATTGCTTATGTTATTACGGTACAGGGCCCTCAAACCGCAGAAACTGCCACGGCCCCCCTTCAATATGACCACTATATTGAAAAGCAAATCCAACCCATTGCCGATAGTATCTTGCCTCTTATCGGCCTGAATTTTGAGACAATAGCGAACGATCAACTCTCGCTGTTTTAATCTCATTAATGGGGTTCTATCTATATCTGAGATCAGCTTAAGTTTGACGTATGAAGATCTTGCAAACACTGCGACAATTTAACATAGCAATAACATTGAAATCCTTGCCTTAAACTTTTATTACCTCACTAAATCAGTTAGTTATGCATTTGGCACATTCAATGAATAATGAATTACGTAAGTCATTAGCGGTGTCAGATTGAAACTTACTTCCAATCTGCACCTATGTTGAGGTCTGTGGACCTAGTGGTTAGGGCAATTGAACGCCCGAGTTCACTGTAAAAGCCAGAAGGAATTTGATTATGAAGATCACAAAACTAAGTATGATTACCAGTGCTGTTATTGCTGCAACACTATCTGCTTCAGCAGTAGCAGGCCACCACGAAGAGAAGATCTCGATGGGATTTAACGCAATGGATAAGGATGGAAACGGCTATATCGTCGGTTCAGAGTCTTCAGGCGTTATTGACAGTAAGCTTCTTGCAAAAATGGATACCGATGGTGACAGCATGATTAGCCGTGTTGAATTCAACAAGTTTGTTGATGAAAAACCATCAATGTTTAGCGACGACATCATTACTCAGGTGAAAACTGAAGGCACCAATGACGCTCTACTCTCGGAAAAGGGCAACCCTGAATTATTCTCTAAAGCAGACGGTGAAATGATATCAGAGAAGAATAAGGAGCTTCGTACTGAAATGTCAGCCACAGCCGACAATAAGTTTACTGAAATCGATGTAGACAGCGACGGTAAGCTTACAGCCGAGGAGTTAAAGGTTGCACATGTCGAAGGTGACTTTGAGATGATGGACGAAAATGGCGATTCTTACGTTACCCGTATGGAATATCGTGCCTACTTCGAAGGTATTGAGTCTGAATAGACGCTCACCTCTCGTAAAGTAAAAATTTTTAGGAAGCCTCCTTCGTCGGAGGCTTTTTTGTTTCATTAGAGTCGAGAAAATTTTCTTTAGACATCAGATACATTGTCACTTTTGGTTATTACTCTCCTTTCAGCGTGTACGACGAGTCACACAAATTCATCGTTGAATAACCCCATATACGACTAACATCTTGTCGACAAAACTCGTTTGCAACAATATTGTTAATAAAGATTGAATTATTTGTTTTATTCGTTGCATATTCAGCATTTACTGCAATTGTTGCCATTGGTTATTTGGAACCAAAAGCCGAAACAGCCAACTCAATTATTTATATATAAATCAGATGCGTACGCGCATGGAGGCAAGATATGATGGAATCAAAATTTACACCGAACTCACTACTCCCTCTTCAGAAAAGTGAGTTTACTGGCTCTGATGACGCTGAGCTGACGTCGCTCACTATCGGTCAGTATTTCAAAAATGTTGTCGACAATTATGGCGATAACCCAGCGATTATTGTAAAACATCAAGACGTTAGCTGGACCTATCAGCAGTATTGGTATGAAGTAGAACGTGTTGCTTGCGGCTTACTTGCAAACGGTGTAGAACCTGGCGACCGTGTGGGTATATGGTCTCCGAACAATATCGAATGGTCGATCGTACAGATGGCCACTGCGCGAATCGGGGCGATCATGGTATGCCTGAACCCTGCTTATCGCCCTGATGAATTAGCGTTTGCTATTAATAACGTTTCCGTAAAATACTTAGTCATGGCTCAGTCATTCAAGCAGTCAAATTACGTCGCCATGTTGAAAGAGCTTGCGCCAGAAATAGACAGCCAAGATAAGAACACACCAAGGCGTCCTCTAACGCTTTCTAAGTTGCCTTCACTTAAATATGTATACACTATTGGCGATAAGCCTGTAGAAGGGTTACAGGCTTTTTCTGCATTGCAAATAGAACCAACGGAAGCGCTTAAATCTCAGTTGGAGGCCGTTGAATCGAACCTTAGCGCGAATGATAACATCAATATTCAGTTTACCTCCGGCACCACGGGAAATCCGAAAGGCGCAACGTTAACGCACCGAAACATTCTAAATAATGGGTTATTAGTATCACAAGCAATGAGGTTCACACACAAAGACAAACTTTGTATTCCCGTACCGCTTTATCACTGCTTTGGAATGGTATTGGGCAACTTAGTTTGCTTAGCATCAGGTGCATGTGCAGTATTCCCCGGGGAGTCATTCGACCCTGAGACAACACTCCGTACAGTAGAAGAAGAAAAGTGCACGGGATTACATGGCGTACCAACCATGTTTATTGCCGAGCTCGAACTATCCAACTTCAAGAGCTTTGATCTATCAACACTAAGGACAGGTGTCATGGCAGGTAGTACCTGTCCAGAAGAGCTCATGCGAAAGGTCCATAGTGAATTTCATATGACAGAAGTCGTCATAGGTTATGGTCAGACAGAGTGTAGCCCTATCAATCATATTACTGACATTGACTCGCCATTTGAAAAGCAGGTCAAAACTGTAGGGCGCGCTATGCCCCATACAGAAGTGAAGATCATAGATCCCCAAGGCAATACGGTGCCTATTGGAGAACCGGGTGAGATTTGCGCGAGAGGCTACTGTGTAATGAAAGGTTATTGGGGTGATGAGGTTAAGACCAAAGCCACCATAGACGATGAAGGTTGGCTCCATTCTGGAGATCTTGGAGAAATGGACGAAGAAGGCTATGTCACTATTGTTGGTAGAATAAAGGACATGATTATTCGCGGCGGCGAGAATATTTATCCACGAGAAATTGAAGAAGTCTTATATCAACATGCGGATGTGTCAGACGCCGCTGTCTTTGGTATTCCTGACAACAAATATGGCGAGCAAGTATGCCTATGGATTAAGGAAAAGGAAAATCGACATATAGACGAAGATCAGATACGCGACTACCTTAAATCCAAACTAGCCTACTTTAAAGTACCCAAATACATCAGCGTAGTGAAAGAGTACCCCATGACGGTAACAGGGAAGCTTCAGAAGTTTAAAATGCGCGAATACATGATAGAAACACTGAAGAAGCAAGCCCTACAAACCGAAGCATAATCCCAGCAAATAGTGGGGTCAGAGTACATTTCGAAGATTGGGGTCAGAGTACTTTTTAAAAGATAACGCTTTAAAGTACACTGACCCTACATTCGTATTTCCAACGCTTGCACCTACAGTCTGTACCTATCTACCGTATTTTCAAACTGCCTGTTACATATCCTAGAGAGTTAAAGAGCCCGGATTATTTAGTTAGCCCACAATAATGGGGTCAGAGTACATTTCTTCGTTTTAATAAGTGTGAATGTTAAAAAAGTACTCTGACCCCTTTACTCCTGAGTGAAAGACTAAAGGTCTGTATCTGAGTTTGTGCGCCTTAAATTATTCGATAAATGAAACTTTCACAGTGACTAGAAGTAGGTAAAAAGAGCAGTCGCAGAAAAACACATTTTAATAATGGGGTCAGAGTACATTTCTCTAATAAGGCATGCTGACGAATTTCAGAGTTTCTCCCCCACAGTTTTGAAATCACGTATAGTTAAATTCGTTTGTTCTTAAAAGTACTCTGATTTAACGGCATTGGGGGATAAGGGAATAATTATGTCCTGATGTTTAAAGCAATAAAGTACTCTGACCCCAATTTGAGGCCTTCTGAGTGGGCAATTATCTTTGCGGATTGGTATATAGTGGATTACCCATCGGATTCAATGGTGGGTAGACATCCACACCTCTAGCTAGATGGCCTAAAACTATAGTCTTTATTAGTTTGCGACCTTAATACAGTGTGTTGCGAGAACCCGTTTGGGCCGGTGTTTCGTTAAGTGCTGGTTTTCTAGGTTATTTATGCAAAACAATTAGATGAGTGGTTATGCGTAACCTATCTTGGGTGGTTGTACATAACACCGAAGCGCTTAACGGCAGACTTTCCTTAGTCTGCCGCCAGAATTTTAATTCTGTGTTGAGAATCGTGATAGGTGTTTAATAGCCTGACTTAATAAATCGACATTTAGCGCTTCTTTGCTGCGCTTGCCGGTCGCCATGTCGCTTATTTCATAGCTGCCGTTACTAAGTACGTCAGTACGCTTATTGTCATGGAACACAACAATGCGTTCACCAGAGGTGCTAACTAGCCATGGTCTTGAAGGAGAAAGTAAGCTTTGGCCAGTAGAATAAAACGTAGCAGGGGCGTTGCATCCCAATGCTCCTAAAATAGTAGGCGCTAAATCTTCCGTGCTGGCTAAGCTAGCATTCAGTTTAAGGGTACTGTACAGCGTGCCTTTGCCACTTTCGCTACCAAAGCCAGTTGCAACAATCACATCGTGTTTGCGCGCTAACGTGTTTTTCACATAGCTTTCGATATCAGCACTCTTCAAAAACGCAATATGCAAACCATCATGATTGTTGCTCAGTGGTTGCAAATATCCCGCTAATTGAGGCAACGGCAACGCTTCATCGCTGTGAATAGAGACCGGCATGCCAGACCCCAATGGAAGCGCTAATAACACCGGACGCTTTTGAGATAAAGCGTCTTGGTATATTTCGGGAACACCAAATAGCGTAGTAGTCATTAAGCCTTCTATGCTGCTGGCCGTCGAATAGTAATTGGCTACTTTGTTTAAGGTGTTGCGCTTGATGTTACTTAAGTCCACCACCTGTACGTTATCAGTCTGGACAACCACGGTTAAGTTTCTATTAGTTTCAATAGAACAATAAACCGGCTCGGCTGGGTAAGTGATATTGTGAATATCAGGGTTGAACTGAAGTTGTTTTCTTTCTTCATAAGCCGCTAAGTCAAGCAAGCCATAACGCGACATAGTCGTTTTAGCAGTCGCAGGATAAGAAAGCGGAAACATGTTGTCCTGCTTGATGATAGGTTGATACAACTTGGCATCAGCCCACACGTGTATAGCGTGACTGGTAACAAAACAGCTGACAAAAAATGTAGTAACAGGGATGCCCACTTTATGGCGAGTGAAGCGTTCAACACGTTTCCAGATTGCATTGGCTAAGACCAGCTGGAAGCCAAGCCAAACGATAAACAGAAGAAATAAAAATGCCCACTGTTGCCAGCTTTCTATCGCCATTGTTGACTGAGCTTCACTGCGCAGTAAATCCGCGGCGTGAAAACTAATATGGAAGCCTGTGCGATTAAATAGCAACGCATCGAAAGCCAAGAGCGCTAGCCCCACAGCTGCAATAATAGACGCGCTGACCTTTATGACTCTGGGGTTGTTAACCAAATAGCAAAGAGGGAGAATAAAAATGACAAAGCCAAAAAAGGTCATAAAACCAATATGACCGAACCAGTTGGCTAGAAGATACAAGGTGCCGACACCTGTGCCAGGCATAGGTGATGAGAAAACAAAAATCGAGGCAATAACTATGGCGATGATAATGTTCGCCAAGGCAAACCAATGCCCCCAATTTACCAGTTTAGTAACACGCTGGCGACGAGGTGATTCGGCAAGTATCATGCAATCCCTTAGCTATTTTTAACGCTTTTCTTGAGTACGTCGGCAAATTGCGTTGCCATGGCTTCGCGATTTTCAGGGGCTACCTGAGTATTTAAAATGTGCGTAATGACATTTCCTAATACCATAAGTGAAAGATCGCGGTTTGCACCGCCTTCTTCAAGGGTTAGAATAACGTTATTCATTAGCGTTTCGAATTCGTCGTTGCTATAGCGGCTCTGTTGGGGCATTGCTACGCCTCTTTTTTATGATTTCTTTGATAAAAAGAATGGTTTTACACGTAAAATGATTATAATCGTTGTTTGAGTGAGTACAATCATTCATTCTAAAATCCCGCAATTCTTTGGATATTTCTGACACTTTTTAAGCAACAGGACACCCGATACTCTATGAGTGCACTGATTCATCACTTTGTTGTACATCGTTTGATTGTAAACAAAGAAGAGAAAATTGAAGCAATTCCACGTGACAACTGCTTAGCTGTTACTCCGGAAATCGAGCTTCTTGCCCATCAAATAAACCACAGTTTCAATGCTAAACCTGGAAAAGGGGTTGGCCACTTCGTGAAGGAAGTTACCCGTGAAGCAAAAGTGGAGAACGAAGATGGCGAAGCGACTACGCAAAAAAGCACCGAGAACGTAGCAGAGTTCGCGGAAGGCCTTAAGCAATACATGGATATTCAAAAAGCGGCGGGTGATAACGTTGAAGATGCATTCCATGCGTTTTCGGTATCAGCGACCAATCGCTTAGTTCGCACTTTGGCAGAAACGGGTACGGTTGAGACCGGTTTTCTTATTTTCTGCCAGTATGAGTATTTAGCCACACAGTATTTGATGATTGCATTGTTAAATACCCGCTCGCACGTTGAAGTGACAAACTCTTTAGACCTTTCCGCGCGTGAACACTTGGATTTAGCAAAAATGCAGCTCGCTGTGCGGTTCGATTTAACCCAGTGGGATATTCAGCCAGAACAGCAGCGTTACGTTAGTTTTATTAAAGGTAGAATGGGACGTAAGGTATCAGACTTCTTTATGCAGTTTGTAGGCTGCGAAGAGCTGGTTGATGTTAAACAGCAAAATAAACAATTGATTTCTACAGTTGATGCCTACCTAGCCAGTGAGTCACTAGACCCGCAAGAGCAGCACCAGCATAGGGAAGAAGTTAAATCATACTTTAAAGAAAAGATTGATGCGGGCGAGAGTTTATCGGTAGATGAACTGGCTAACCGACTCCCACAAAATGAAGAAACTAGCAGTAACTTTTCTGCGTTCACACAGTCTATGGAAGTACCGCTTGAAAAAGAAATTCAGCCAGACCCTGCAGCGCTGAAACAACTTGCTAAATTTACCGGTCAGGGCGGTGGTATATCGCTTAGCTTCGAACGCAAATTAATGGGCGATCGGGTATTTTACGACCCAGCTACGGATACGCTAACAATCCGTGGAATTCCACCTAATTTAAAAGATCAGCTTAATCGCCAATCTTCAATGGACTAGTCGCTGCGAAGCAAAGATAAAAAACGTATACTAGTTAGTAGAATATAAACTCGATTCAAGGGTGTTATGCAATTATTTGTAAATGATTTGACAGTGATGGACTTCTCTTACCTTTGCCCAAAACGCGGCATGGTAGGGGAAAGCTGGATTGTCGATGTGATTTTGGACGGTGAGCTCAACGAAGAGAGCATGGTTCAAGACTTTGGTCACGTGAAAAAGAACTTAAAGCGACTAATCGACGAATATGTTGATCACAAGTTGCTTGTACCTGCTGAATACAGCGGTTCAGAGGTTATTCACGACGACGATTCTGAACAGGTAGAAGCGCGCTTTACCTGCATTGATGGGCGTAGCATCATGCTACATTGCCCCGCTGAAGCTTATGCATTTGTTTATTCTGATGAGATAAACATGGAATCTGTTGGCGTTTACTTAAAAGAAGTATTGGCGACTCATCTTCCAGAAAACGTAGAAAACATTACGCTGCATTTACGTGAAGAAGTCATTAATTCTCCGTATTATCACTATACCCACGGGCTTAAAAAGCACGACGGTAATTGTCAGCGCATAGCGCACGGTCACCGTTCGCGTATTGATATTATCCTTGACGGCAAAGTGTGTGTTGAAAGTCAGCAGTATTGGGCTGACCGTTGGGCCGACATCTATATAGCCACCCGTGAAGACGAAATAGCGTACAGCGACAGAAAGCTTAAAGGTCAAGTTTCAAATGAAGCGGATTACTACTGTTTTGCTTACGAGTCGTCACAGGGCTATTTTGAACTATTAATTCCTAAGTCAGATTGTGAAGTCATCGAAACCGACTCAACAGTTGAGTGTTTGGCGCAGTATCTGCTTGAAGAGCAGAAGAAACGCACGCCTGACGGCGTTTGCCAAGTTATCGCTTATGAGGGCGTAGGTAAAGGCGCCACAGTAAAGGGTTAACATTTGACCACAGCTCGTTATAGGGAAAGGAAACAACTATGGCATTCACGCTTTCAAGAAACGCATTGCATAGCGCACTATCTCGTGTAATGAGTTGTGTAGTGGCAATTAGCACAGTTGCCTCTATGCCATTTGCTTACGCAGATGTAGAGTTAAACGGCCAAAACGAAGCGTTATCTAGTCAAGAGCAAGTAAACGTTGTGTTGAACGGTAAGTTTACGCAAGGCGCCTTACTGCGCGGGCAAGCTCCCGCTGGGGCCAAAGTAACGCTTAATGGCGAAACTGTTCAAACCAACAAAGACGGAAAATTTGTTGTTGGCTTTGAACGGGAAGCGCCACTGCAGCAAACGTTGGTTGTAAAATTAGACAACGGCCAAAAGTGGCAGCGAGACATTACCCTTGAAAAACGCGAATACAACATTCAGCGAATTGACGGGCTAGAGCAAAAAATGGTTTCTCCGCCAGCAGAAGTGACGGCGCGTATTAAGCAAGACAATATCAACGTAGCTAACGCGCGAAGCGGTAATACTGATTTAGATGCATTATTCACCCGGTTTGAATGGCCTGCTAAAGGCGTGATTTCTGGTGTGTACGGTAGTCAGCGTATTCTAAATGGCGTGCCGAAATGGCCGCATTATGGTTTGGACATCGCCAATGAAACGGGCACGCCTGTGTATGCACCTGTTGATGGTGTGGTAACAATGGCTGATGATCTCTATTATTCGGGTAACACCTTGATTCTCGACCACGGCATGCGCGTGTTTTCAACGTTTCTTCATATGGACACTATAACGGTAGAAGTGGGTGAAACCGTTAAGCAAGGCGAGCAGATTGGAACAATAGGTTCAACAGGGCGCTCTACAGGCCCGCATCTGGATTGGCGTATTAATTTGGGCAACACTCGTTTAGACCCACAGACTATTATTTCGGGGTCGCCTGAACAGTAACCATTAATTTGATTTAGCTTTAACAGTCATAAAGAAAAAGGCGCTTTCAGGTAAACTCTCAAAGCGCCTTTTTAGTTTTTACGCTACTGGGCGGTGTTATTTCCCCAGCCACTGATTGAGCTTTTCTTCATCAGTGATTTCAAAATAAGCCATTTCTTTTCTTGCTTGAGTTACCTCAAGAGGCAGAGTTAGAAGCCGCCCGTCTCGAATAAGCGTTAATTCTACCTTTGGCGTTTGGGCATTATCTAATAGGCGCTGAAGCTTCTGGGCATTGACGATATGACCGTCTAACCCAATAATGACATCGTTTAAAAGAATACCTGCCTTCATAGCGGCAAGGCCTTCAAATACCTGCATCACCGTAAGTCCGAAGGTAGCTGGCTTTAACGTGGCGCCAAGCTGATTTTTAATAGCAGGCAGCGAGGAGGCACCGCCTTTATCTTCAACTGACACGCGAGCACGAACCGCATAGTTAACGCCCATTTCAGATACTAACGAAGCCAATTCTACATCGTCTGTGCCATACACCACGCGATTTAAGTATTCTGAAACATCAATGCCAAAATGCGTTGTACATAGATTTTGGATCACGTCATCAGGCGTACCTTTTTCATCCACGCCATAGTGTTTCCACAATAACTGCATCAAGGTATCTAAATTCACTTGTTCGTTTGACTGTTTACGAAGGAGTAAATCTAACCCAAGGGCGATAATGCCTCCCTTGGTGTAATAACTCACGATATTGTTAGTAGCGCTCGCATCTTGCTTATAGAACTTTGTCCATGCGTCGAAGCTACTTTCTGCTGCACTTTGTTTAAAGCGACCTGCGTTTTGCAAAAGTCGACTGACATTTTGCGCAACAATATCGAGGTATTTCTGTGGTTCAATAACGCCGGCTCTAGCAAGGGTGACGTCATCATAGAAACTGGTAAAGCCTTCATAAATCCACAGCTGATTCGTGTACGTTTCCTGAGATAAGTCTGGTTTCACCATTACGCTAGGTTTAATGCGCTTAACATGCCATGTGTGGAAAAACTCATGGCTGCACAGACTTAAGAATGTGATGTAGCTGTCGGTTTTTTTCTCACTTTCACCAACTTGAGGAAGGTCGAAGCGAGGGTAAAGAAGGGCAGTAGAATACTTATGCTCTAAACCGCCAAACCCATTGTCGGCAAGTAGCGTCATAAACAGGTAGTTATTAATAGGTTGTGGAGCACCAAACAAATCTAGGTGGTGCTTGCAAATTGGCGTTAAGTCATTTGCTATGCGCTCATAATCAATATTGTTGTTACCTGAGAAAAGTAACGTAAACGTAATGCCGTCAACCTCAAAGCTGTGAGTGTCTGCAATGCCCACATAAATGGGATGATCAATGAGCTCATCGTAATTTTTTTCAACGAAGTGCCACCGAGACGGGCTTGTGCTTTCACAACGAGAAGGCATTGACGTATAAGCCTTCCAATCTGCGATTGTCGAATCGCTGTCGTTAAGCTCAATGTCCACCTCACACGGCACGTTCTCGAAGCTGGAAACGTTTAGAAACGCACTGGTTCCATTTATAAACGCATATTGGTCGTTCATAAAAGCAGAGCGAATAGATAAGTCGTTGGCATAAACCGAGTAAACGACCGTACATGGTTTTCCATCTGTGTCTACACGCCAAGTTTGTTTATCGAGCTTAGTTACCGAAAGGCTATAAACGCTTCTATGGCCAACATTTTCAGTACTATGACCTTCAGAAGTGTTTGCAGTTAGCTCGATAATGCTTTTGGCAAAATCGCGCACCATGTAGCTTCCCGGGATCCAGCTTGGAAGGCTAAGCTCAATTGATGAGCCAGAATGCTCAGGTATTTGCAGCGCGACAGTAAATTGATGGGCACGCCAATTGGAAATAGTTAACGTATAGCGAAGAGCAGAGGTCATAAACGTCCGAAAAGATAAGCAAAACTATCCCTCAACTATATCAACCTATTGAGTTAATCCCAATAGATTGCCTGCTACAAAGGGGCAATATTTACGTTTATTGATCATGGTTTTCAATCGTAGTATTGATAAGTTTTTGTTTGATGCGTACATTGAGTTAATTGACATTAAATCCAGCAATAACAAATACAAATGGCTGAAAAAATACAAAGCAATTTACTAAGCGAAGATAATTTGGAATCGTTGCGTACGCTGGTACCCGGCGATACAGTAGATTTACAAATTGCTATGCCTGCAGCGCCAAAGCGTGTGAAGACTGACTACATAGGCATGCTTATTGATGAATGTTTGCTTTTTCATATTCCAACATCGGCGAAGTGGATTACCGTTAGGGATGCTCTGACTGTTGGCAACGATATCGTGGTGCGTTCTGTGCTTGAGGGCGATACTGGCCAGGTTATTGCGTTTAAAGTGAAAGTACTCAAATTGCTTTCAAAGCCATCAGGCTTACTTATTACAACCTTTCCAAAACGTATTGAAAGTATAGGGCTTCGCGCTGTAAAGCGTGCTCAACTTGGCGTTTCAGTAACGTTAGAAGCTGACGTTTATCCCAGTGACGAAAACGTAACGGGGATCATCATAGATTTAAGTGAAAAAGGGTGCAAAGTAGCGTTACAGGTCAAGCCAAATTGGCCGGTAATGCTCGATGAAGCTGAGGTTAAGCTAAACTATTCGTTGGACGGTAAAGAAGTAGCGCTTACTGCAAAAGTTAAAAATCATAAGCTTGATAGTGATGTGGTTTATTATGGGCTCGCCTTTACCTGTGAAGAAAAATTGATAAAAACGCTGTTGTCCCGACACACATTGTTAACGTAGGAAAACAATAGTTGGGTGCTCTTTAGATAATAATCAAAATAACGGGCTAAGGGGATCTACATGAGAAGTATTGAGCGACTTTTAATGCAGTACGGTGAAAGCCACCAAAACAAGACCAACGTTATCATCCATGCTATTGCCGTACCCAGCATCTATTTTGTAACGATAGGTTTGCTGTGGAGTTTGCCGGTACCTGAAATGATAGCGCAGTTCGATATAACGTGGGCGCATATCATAGCGGTTCCCGTATTGTATTATTATTTTATGTTGTCTGGTCCGATTGGGGCTGCAATGACCCTCTTAACTATACTGTGTTTCGGTGCAGTTAATACCCTAGACCACTTCAGTATCTCAGTATGGTTATTTTCTCTTGTACTGTTTGTCGTTATGTGGATTTTGCAGTTTATTGGCCATCATATCGAGGGCAAAAAGCCTTCGTTTTTTGACGATTTGCGCTTTTTGCTGGTTGGCCCAGCCTGGTGGTGGGTGCACTGGCTGAAAAGAATGAATATCAGTTACTGAGCTTATTCAGCGAATTGATATAGCCAAAACATGTCTAATTTCAAGATTTTGCCCTGCGACAAGAAGCATAAGGGGCACGACCAAGGCGCTTGGGTCGTGGCAAGGCTTGCGTATAATCTTCTTATAAGTTTTTAAATTGGTAATATTGTGAGTCGCTTTCAGCGTGTAATAGAAAGTAATGAACGTTTATTTTGGACATTGCACAGTGCAGGCTGGGCAGGGTTCGCAATAATTTATTACATCGGATCTTTTCTCCATGATGTTCGACCCATTTGGGTTTTCATCATCATGCTTAATGCCTATGCAGGATGGTTGCTAACCATTCCGCTTCGCTACATCTATCGATGGGCAAGAAAGCAATCTCCGCTCAACATGATCATCATAGTGATTGTGTCGTGCTACTTAATTGCTTTGCTATGGGCCGTGGTAAAAAACATTAACTACTGGGAAATCTACAAGCACGGATATCGCCCAGACGAATGGTATATGTATTTTACCAACACTATTAACTCGCTAATAATGGTGGGGTGTTGGAGTGGTGTGTACTTTGGCATCAAGAACTTCCAAATGCTTCAAAAAGAGAAGCAGAACGCGTTAAAGGCGAGTACCATGGCGCATCAAGCTCACATAAAGATGTTGCGCTATCAACTCAACCCGCATTTTCTCTTTAATACGCTTAACGCTATCTCAACCCTTATTCTTTTAAAAGAGAACGACACAGCAGAAGCGATGGTGTCGCGTTTGAGTGACTTTCTACGTTATTCATTAGACAACGACCCGATAAAGCGAGTACCGCTAGGTCAGGAAATAAAGGCATTACGACTCTATCTAGAGATAGAGAAGGTACGTTTTGACGATCGTCTAGAAGTGCTATGGGACATCGATGAAGGGTGTGAAAGTGCACTTGTGCCGAGCATGATCTTGCAGCCCATTATTGAAAACTCAATAAAGCACGCCATATCTAAGATGGAAAATGGTGGTCGTATAGCGATTACGGCACGTACATTTGGCAATGATTTGTTAATGGATGTTGCCGATAACGGCCCTGGTGCAGATATCAAAGACGGAACACTTAGTCGAGAAAACGGCGTAGGCCTAGCCAATATAAAAGAGCGTTTGCAATCCCTCTATCATCGTAATTTTGCATTCTCTATAGAACACAATCAGCCTTCAGGCGTGCGAGTTAGAATACGCATTCCCTATGAAGTTAAGGACGTATAACATGACAAAGCAAGTGATTAAAACCATTGTAGTGGACGACGAACCTTTAGCACGCAAGGGCCTTCGTGCCAGGTTAGAGCGTCATGATGATGTACAGGTGCTTGCAGAGTGTCAGAACGGCCTAGAGGCTGTAAGTAGCATTTCTCAACATCGTCCAGATTTGGTGTTTTTAGATATTCAAATGCCTGGCTTAAACGGCTTTCAGGTTATTCACAAGTTGCGCGAACTGAAACAGCCCATTCCCATGATCGTTTTCGTAACTGCATATGACAGCTACGCAATAAAAGCGTTTGACGTGCATGCTTTAGATTATCTGTTAAAGCCAGCAGACGACGAGCGCTTAGGTGCGGCGTTAAACAAAGTACGTGAATATTACTCAACTCAACATCAAGATGAGCAGTCACAAAAATTGGTAAGCCTTGTTGCTGAGCTTACTGGCGATGATTGCGAAGAGATTTTACGCAAGTTAGCTAATGGTGAGCCGGTTGAAACCAATCCATACCCAGATGTATTGGCTATTAAAGATGGCTCAGAAGTAACGCGCGTAAACGTTCAAGACATTCAATGGATTGATGCTGCAGGTGATTATATGTGCGTTCACGCACTGGATGGCATGCATATAATGCGGAAAACCATGAAAGAACTTGAGCAGGAACTCAACCCACAGTTCTTTGTTCGAGTGCACCGTTCAGCTATTGCTAATATCCGTTTTGTTAAAAAGTTAGTGAGCCATATTAGTGGCGAGTATCATTTAATACTTCAAAATGATACAGAGCTTAAAGTGAGTCGCAGTCATCGTGATAAAGTGAAAGCGGCAATGAAAATGTAAAGAGGCTTGAGCATTAAGTAGTATAAGGCGGTGTTTTATTATAAAGCACCGCCTTTTTTGCTTTTACAATCTATAAATGTTTCAAATTAAACAGCGTCTGAACCATCTTACTTAGTCGCAGCTGTATCTTTCGTTCATTAGGGTGCGCATAGCGTCAACCCGGGCTTGATTGAGGGGCTTTGTTTCTTCCCAAGTTTTGGGTAGGGGTACGGTAATAGGGCGCTGATTAACTTCACCAACCATTATGTTGGTGACGTCGCTTCCTACTAAGCTTATGGCGAATTCGCCAAGAGTAGTGGCGAGTAGTCGATCCTGTGCTACCGGCGAGCCGCCACGTTGGACATGTCCCAAGGTTACTGGCCTAACGTCGTTGATATTGTGATACTGCAAAGCTTCGGTTAATCCTGTTAAGCCATTAGGCCAAACGTTTTCAGCTACTACAACAATAAAACTGACGGGCCCTTTCAAAGCACGCTGCGCTTTTATCTGGTTTACGATCTTTTTGATTTCAGTCTCAGCGGATTCAAAAAACTCAGGAACAACCACATAGTCAGCCGCAGCGGAAAGGGCACCATTTAATGCTAAAAAGCCAGCATTGCGACCCATTACTTCTACAAGGAAAATACGTTCGAACGCATCAGCTGTATCACGAACTTTATCGATAGAACTCATGGCGGTATCTATTGCGGTAAAGTAGCCTATAGTGGCATCAGTGCCCGCTATATCGTTATCAATTGTTCCCGGAATACCAAGAATCTGGCCATCCCATAGTTCGCTCAACTTTGCTGCGCCGCGAAAAGATCCGTCACCACCGATTACAATAAGTGTGTCGATCTCGGCCTGTCTCAAGTTATCAGCCGCTTTTATAAGCCCTTCACGATTTTTAAATTCTTTACACCTTGCGCTGTGTAGTATGGTGCCGCCTTGCTGGATAAGATTGTGCGTTGAATCAAGAGATAGAGGAATAAACTCTTGCTGTAGTAATCCGTTGTAGCCGTGCTTGTAGCCAAGCAAGGTAAAATTAGCTTTCTGACACGCAATAATTGCGGCACGTATACATGCATTCATACCTGGGGCGTCGCCACCAGAGGTTAAAATTGCGACACGTTTTGACACATTAAAGTCCTTCTTTTTACAGGCAATGCCATTAAAGTAGAGTAAAGGCTGTGCAACGTAAAGTTCTCTATTGCGGATATTTATTGCGTAATATCAAAGTAAAATTCAATTTTTCGGTACACAGCAATAAGCGTTTTTACTTGTCACGACGTAACTAACGTAAAAAAGGAAATACTATGCGTTCATTGTTGGTTGTTGTCTTTGTTATTTTTCTTACTTCATGCAGTTCTAAGCTGGCCTATAACAACCTGGATTGGTGGGTGTATTGGTACATGGACGACTACATCGAGCTTAAAGATGAGCAAGAGGAGAAGTTTGATGCGCATTTACAAAACTGGTTGAGCTGGCACAAGAAGAGTGAACTTATTCGTTATAAAGCGCAATTAGAGGATATAAAAAAGCAGATTCAGAATGACACCCTTAATTCGAGTATTGTTTATAACAACCTTGAGCTAGCTAGATCGCATTGGGAGCGCGTACGAGACGAGGTCAGTCCTGAACTAGCGGCTATGGCTAAAACACTCGATGATGAACAAGTTGTCACCCTATTTGCGGCATTAGAAAAAGACAATAAAGAAGAAGAGGAAGAGCGACAAGAGGCGCTGGAAAAGTCTGAAGCAGAGAGACTTAAAGATAGAATTGAGCGAATACAAGAAACAATAAGTGAGCGTATTGGAGATCTAAGTAAAGAGCAAAAACAAATTGTTAGCACCTACGCACAACAATTTATTTCTACAGGTGACGCTTGGATAACGTATCGCAGAAACATTCAAAATGCGGCAAGAAAGCTATTCGTTTCGCGCAAGCAAAACGAAAGGTTTGAGCAAGAATTGGTGTCGCTAATGCAAAATCCGGATAATTATAAAAGCGATGTGTACAAGCAAAGTAGTGCTCATAATATGACTGTGACAGCAACGCTACTGGCCGAGATATTTTCAACTCTTTCAGAGAAACAGCGTCAAACACTGATTGAAAACGTGGATGAGCTAATCGAAACGGTTGATAATTTTATGGATTAGTTAGTAATACTTTGGCTCAGTACTCATTCAGCTCGGTCGATACAGTACTGGCCTTCTCGTAATACAAGAAGAAAGCTGCGACTTATGGTGGTAGCACTCAGTACTAAATAAGGTATTAAGTTATAATTCTTTCCAGTCGATTTTAAGAACTTTACCTTCTTCGTTAGCAACGAAAAGGGGAAGTTCGGTCAATTTAGTGTTTTTTTGTTTTAATGTTTTAAGGTTCTCGTAGGAATACTGCCTCTGTACATGCCACTCTACCTTATTCCTTGATTTGTATTCTAAATCAATATTCCACCTACCCAGATAAGAAACCGCGCTTGGTTGAAGCGAGAAAAAGCAGCCATCGCATTCGGGTTTTTTAAAACGTCTTACCCCAATGTTCGAAAATGCTGGAGTTATCGATTTTAAATAGTATTTGCCAGTTTTAACTTTGACGAGTTTTGGGAGGTGTTTCTCGTTAGCTTGACTACCCTCGAATTGCTGTGTGCTAGGTACTTTTAATCCGCGAATAACAAATATTTCACCACTGTTTAGCTCTTCAAATGTCATTCTGTGAATACCAGCATCGGCTAGTACAAAAGACTCGTTCTGACCTAGCGCCTGTTCATTGGCGCTAACCGCGTTGATTAAAATTGCCATCAGTAAAAAAACTAACAATCTCATAGCTCACCAGTTTTCTAATTCAAAAGCCAATATATTTAGAGAGTTCATCTCTAAGGTTGGTGTATTTTTCTTTGTAAGGCGCCTTAAGTGACATATCGTCAATCAATTTAAACAACCGCTTACACTCATTAATGAGTTTCATTTCGGCTTTATCTTCTTTGATTGCAATTTGTAGAAGACATTGTAATAGATTAAGCGCAACCCCTGTATTTACAGGAGCAAAGCCTTGAGCAAGGGCGAACGAAGCTTTAGCACGTTCGTAATCTTGCTGCTGATAGTGTTGAATGCCTTCGCGGTTGAACTGTTGATAACTGGCTAAGTTTTTCTGAGCATTGAGGGCTTGCGCATCAAGCATGTTTAGACTGTTTTGGTCGAGCTCATCCTGTCTTGAAGTTAAAAGTGCATTCAACTGTAGCGCATCATCAAACTCACCCAGTTTATACATAACGTTAATACTGTCAGGAATAAACGCAGTAGGAACTTCCGTGTACTTATCATCAAGAAGCGTTTGTGACGTTGTTAAGTGGCGTTTGGCATCAATCAGCTTGCCGTCAATAGCACTAATTCTAGCGTTGACGATTGTACCAAATATATCTACGTCAAAATCTCTGTCCATTTTTTGAAGATGTTCATCGAACTTTCCTCGTTGCAGAGTAAGTAATGCTTCTTGCTGATACTTATTGCGCTGGCGCTTGTCGTCTGCAAACTCTGCGACATCTAAAAGGCTTCGGATAATACCGCACCAGTGTAAACTTGTTTTGTGAACGGTTCGTTTTGATAAATCCCAGATCGCTTGGCTTGAACTCGCTGCCAGCACTAAATCGTCATTTTGCCGACCTATCTCACAGGCTTTGAAATGCCTGGGTAGGGAGTAGGGCGACAGTTTTATTGCCTCTTTTATTGCATCTAGTGCTCTGTCGCCAGATGTCGTGGCTTGGTGTGCTTGCGCAAGAATATCGTGAGCGTCTGCATTGAACCGGTTTCGCTTTAGCGTTCTCTTGGCAATTAAAATCGCTTTCTCATACTCCTTTAAAAGCAAGTAAGTTTTTCCAATAGCTATTTGCGCCCACAGCACGGGTTTTCCGTCAATGTAGTCACGTAACACATCTAGCGCTTTATCGGGTTGCTTTATACGCCAATATAGCTCGACTAATAGCTGTTCACAGTGACCTTTATAGTGGGAAGGGGCGTCAAGTAACGCTTCGATATGGTCGATCGCACTGTTTATTTCACCCTGTTCAACGAGACTAAACGCTTGCTGGAGAAACTGTCTTTTTTGCCACGCACGAACAATACGAGACTTCAGCTGAACTTGAGAAAAGGGCTTAATTAAAAAATCATCGGGTCTACGTTCAATACTGCCTAATACTATCGGTCGAGCGCTATCTGCGCTTATCAGAATGAACACCGATGTGGGACTGATAAGCCTTCGAGTGCGCAACTCTTCAATGAGCTCATAGCCATTTTTGTTGTCAGCTCCCAAGTGTAGATCACAAATGACAATATCAAACTTATGCTTTTTACATAGTGATACCGCTTGTTCAGCAGATGACTTCGTAACTACATCAGATGCGCCCATCGAATGCATCAGCCCCTTCAATAAAAGAAGGAAAGGGCGTTGGTCTTCAACAATCAGTACTTGTTTGTTGCTAAATTGCATTTCAAATCCATGAATGAGCGCGCGATTACTTTATAGGAGTATATCTAATTCTAGATAATAAGCTTAAGAAAAACATTATCTTGCCGAAAACATAAGTATACAAATGAAGTTGTAAATAAGAATGTCGCAAGAAACTGTCGAAGCTCGTGAGCAAATACCTATTGACCCCAGTATATACTGGGAGCGCAGTGGTGTGCTTGCTAAAGCATCTGCGCAGGGAGCGTTGTTCTCTTTATATCTTGCTATGCAGCAACATAGTGTTGCCGAGCCATTTGAAATTGAAGCGGTAGCGTCAGAATCTGATGATAAAAGCAGCATCGAATCCAAGCTTGCATCGTTAAATTATTATAGAAGGCCATCGCTAGCCGCTAATGAAAGCGAATGGGGCAGAATGCGCGTTTTGTCTGAGTTAGTATCTCAAGACTATGCGGCAGCAAGGTTATATTTAAGTATGAATCCCTCTCCACTTTCACAAACTGATGATGCTAAACGTCTACCCGACGATGTAGTAGATAATTGTAGTTTGGCAACACAAAAGCGGTTGAAAAAGGAATACGCTAACACCGTGAAGGAAGATAATACGCTGCTATACGATATCCTTTCATCACAAGATAAAGAATACCATTCACAACAAGAAAATTCGTCACACTTCACATCTTTTGAGAATATTGCATAGCAGTCATTTCAATTCGTTGTTGCGTGCTAAGTTTGGGTTGACGTAGGAGCGCTAATTCGTATCCGCCCTAGTTTTTATCATTCCTTTTTGTTATATTGCGCGCCGCATTTTTGCACTGGTCTTACGCTCCAATCAGCAAAGGTTAAAATATGTCTAAATATATTGTATGCGCAATGTATAAATTTGTTGCGCTTGAAAACTTCAAAGAAATCCGCCAACCGCTTCTCGAAACAATGGAAGCTAATGGCATTAAAGGTACACTTCTTCTTGCCCACGAAGGGATAAACGGTACGGTTTCTGGTACCCGCGAAGGTATCGACGCATTACTTGCTTATTTAAACAGCGACGAGCGTATTAATCCTATTTCTTGCAAAGAATCTCTTCACGATGAACAGCCGTTCTATCGCACCAAGGTAAAACTGAAAAAAGAAATTGTGACCATGGGCGTTGAGGGTATTGACCCTCGCAAAACCGTTGGTACTTACGTAAAACCTAAAGACTGGAACGCACTTATTAGCGACCCAGATGTTACGGTTATTGACACGCGAAACGGTTATGAAATTGAAATTGGTACGTTCAAACACGCTATCGACCCTAAAACCGAAACGTTTCGTGAGTTTCCTGAATACGTAGCGAAAGAGCTCGACCCGTCAAAAAATAAAAAAGTGGCTATGTTCTGCACCGGTGGTATTCGCTGTGAAAAATCGACGGCTTACTTGAAAGAGCAGGGGTTTGACGAGGTTTATCACTTAGAAGGCGGTATTCTACAGTACCTTGAAGATGTGCCGAAAGAAGAGTCATTGTGGGAAGGCGATTGCTTTGTATTTGATAATCGCGTTGCAGTTAACCACGACTTAGAGAAAAGCCATTATGAGCAGTGCTACGCGTGCAGACTTCCAATTACTGAAGAAGACAAGCAGAGTGATAAGTATGAGCCGGGTGTAAGCTGCCCACACTGCTTTGGTACCCATACCGACGATCAAATTGCTCGCTTTAGAGAACGTGAAAAACAGGTTCAGCTGGCAAAAGAGCGTCAACAAGAGCACGTAGGAACGGAAGCGCGTTTGACCATGGAACAAAAGCGTCAGGAAAAAGCAGAAGCTCAACGTTTACGCGCACTTAAAGCAAAAGAAAATCAGGCGTAGACAGCTAGAAAGAAGGGCGTTACACTCGTGCTTATTGCAGTTGAAATAAGGAATGCGAGTGAGCACTCAACTTTCAGAATCTAAAATTGAAGAAATTAGAAAGGACTTCAGCTTTTTCGATCGTGATGGCAACGGCCAAATCGATTTGCCGGAGTTCATCGAGCTTCTAACCGTTATTTCACCAAAAACGAAAGCTAGCCACGTACAAGAAGGCTTTAAGCTTATCGATAGTAACGACGACGGTTACATCGACTTTGAAGAGTTTTTGGAGTGGTGGCAAGAAGGATGGTGGGAATACTAAGTTTAAATTTAGTAACACTTATCGTCGACTGAGGCTTTTCGATACGCTAGGCTAAGCGTGGAAACGAGGGCTAGGCCACGTAAAAGAGCCAATTGAAAACGAGTGCTTTTAAGCACTCGTTTTTTTATGTGTTGAGTTTGGTGATTTGTGTTGAGGGCGAAATGTAGCGTCCATACGATAGCCTTCACTATTGGCGTTGTTCCTTGTGTTCACATTCAGAGTTGGAGTGCTCAACACTTGATCTGACGTTTTTTATAACAGAGCGAGAACAAATCTGACAGTCTCTAGTGTACGTATAGCAGAGAATTGTCCTTTCCCATGAAAACACAGAGTATAGTTTTTCAGGGGAAACGGGTGTTACTATGAAGTCCCAGTAATAAGCTGTTACCCCCACATGTGGTGGTTCGGTCAACGAGGAATGAGATAAAGAATGGAAGCAAAAATTCAACATATTAAAATAATTAATAAAATTTACTCTTTGTTTCATACCCCATACATTTGTACGAATAATTGGGCGGTATATTTGCTATCGGACAAATACCAAGGTGATAGGCCTTTGATCACAAAGGCTATGGTTTTGCTATTTACAAGCTTACTTGATGTGGTGAGCTCACACAGCAAGAAAATAGATGGCTTTAAAAATGAGGCTGTATCAAAAAATCAGCTCCATTTAGTTCGCTATTGCAAACAATCTTACGAACTCGTTGACTCAATTATCGAGCTATGGAGTGCTTTTACCGAAGAAGAACAAATATTCATACAAGATTATAGAAATCAATTGGTTCACGGTTACCTCAATGGGCAAAATGAGAAACACATCAGAGTCAAATACATCAAGAATGGTGAGCTTAATGTTAAGTCTATGCCAGAGCGAGAATATAGATTGTTAATTAGCCAGATACATGAAAGAGGTTTGTTTGGTGATGTAGTGCTTGAGCTTGTTATGGGACTAATGAACAAGAAATACAAGTACTGGAAAATTTGGGATGAATACTCTGATAGACATGCTGAGATATATGAAAATATGCTATCAGGCAAAGAATCTAATTGGATAAGCATTAGAGCCTGATTATTTGGCTCATACGGTAGCTGCTTGTAAAGTAGGGCTAACAATCGTATCAAGTCGCTCGCAGGCTCGCTGGGACATCAAAACTACGGGGCGATTTAGTTTTGGTGCTTCGCAAGTTTGTCCCAATCGCCGCTACGTTTTGCTGCTGCCCCTTGTGCGGGCGTTATATTTAGGACTTACCCAAACTTAGTGGACATCTCCTATAACATGGATGTCCACTTTTAGTGGGTAAGACCAATTTCTATCATCATGGAGTGATCACATTGAGCCAAATCTGTAGTATCGATGACTGCACACGAGAAGTTTTTCAAAGCACAACTGAGTGTGTCCTTCATTGCAAGAAAAATGACTACTCTCACGATTTCCAAAATAACGGCATTTTGAGAACGTTTTATGATGCATTAATCGAGTATATAACTGAATCGGCTTTTGAGTGGAAAAAACCTGACAACCCAGAAATAGTAAATGCCGAGTCATTTAAAAATTACCTTCAGGAAGGTGTTGGCAGTGATGAGGTTGTCAATTTCTGCAATAACGAAGTAACAGTATTTAACTTTATCTTCTTTCCATGTAGAGAAAGCAGAGATCACTTTGACTACCTTAAACTTTTAAGAAAAATTAAAGGTGCACATTTTAACTACTGCAAGTTTACTGCGCACTCAATCGAGATTCCTAAAGTCGAAGCATTTTTTCAAGATTGTGAGTTCTTTCAATGGTGGACTATCACTCAGTCCAAACTGCTTGGAAATGTAAATAATGTATTATATCAAAACTGTACGTTTAGAGAAGATGTCAGCTCACACTTGGGTGATGAGCACAGTTCAACGCTAGATGTACCATTATTTAACAATTGCTCCTTTGATAAAAGCCTATCGTTTGAAAGTGTCATCCTTAAAAAACCTGTATTTAATAACACGGATGACGACCTTATAAAAATCCACAAGCTACGGATTGAAAATTGTGAGATAGATGGAAAGTTTGTACTTAACAAGCTAAACGCTGAATATATGTTGATTGAAAACTCTGAATTTAAAGCCAAGTTTGAATTAAAAGAAGGTTTGATTGATGAAATTGAATTAATCAACACCAATTTCAACGGACTCTTCGACTCTTATTCTACAGAGTATGGTCGTTTTTATTGTTTTAAGTGCATATTCAGTGATTTCGTAGGCTTCGAAAAATCTAAATTCGCAGCTCTGCAAGGAGATAATGAATTAAATCAATTATCAATATTTAGATATGTTACATTTTTGAGCTTTACCAACTTTAGAAATTCCACGTTCTTTCAGGGTATTGACCTAGAAAACACAAATTTAAAAGAAGCCCCGAACTTTCTGAATATAGAAGTGTTATCAAACAACACAAATAGGGAGACTCTGAGAATAATAAAAGACTCTTTCGATAAAATTGGAAATCATATCGAAGCAAACAAGTTTTTGTTCTTGAAATGGCTAAATATAAACAAGGGCTATCTGATAAGCCTTTCAATCAAGAGAAATTAATTTTCTGGCTAAATGAAAAGAGCTCTAACTTTGGCCAGAGCTATTTATTGCCTGTTTTATGGATAGTGCTTTTCTCAATAATTTATTATTTGCTAATTCTTGGCCATGAAAGCAATCTGCTATATAACTTAGTGCCGTCCGCCAACGAAGCTATAAGTTCAGTATCAAGTGTCTTAAATGGAATAGCAGCAAATATAATACCTCTCAAAAAATTACTTCGAGAAGGTATGGAGTTTACTAGCCTTGTGTTCTATGTCATTTTCGCTAGTTTGATATGGCAAACAATTGTAGCCCTAAAAAGGCACACTAGGCGTTAACGAAACATAACAAGGGCGTGCAATCTGACTCCGGAAGCTGGCGTTAGGCTGCAGATGTGTTCGTTTGAAACAATAATGATAGCTTTATGATAAAAAGACAATTCTACAGAAGTTTGATCGAACTTGGTCATGGTATCGATGATTTAGGTAGAAAAGATACTTGGAATTTAATTGAAAAATCGTTTAAAACTAAACTTTGCCCAATTTGTAAAAGTTCTGTAAGTAAATACCATCATACACCGACGTTCGCTGAAGACGAGTACCGACCTCCTTGGGATTGGGTAATAATGTCTCCTATATTGTATTTATGCGATTTTTGCAATTGGTGGAACTCAACTAAAGAAGGTCAGCTAAATGGAATTGGCTGAAATACCTATAGCCATATATTCATTACCCAGTACTAGAAGAAATCGATATTTCTAGTAATTCAATAGTAATCGATGACCTTAAACTCAACTTGCTGAAAAGTTGGGAGGATAGAAAACTTATTAGTGCAGGGGCCGCAGAGTCTCTAGTACAGTCTATATTAAAAGAACATTTATCGTGTGACGTTCTTACTTCAACCGCTAATGTTAACGACCCAGATGGTGGTATTGATCTGCATGTGTGTTCTAAAAACGGCAACATAATTAGTGCTGTTCAAGTAAAAAGGCGGATTTCTCAAAACACTGAATCAGTTTCAGAAGTAAGAAATTTTGTCGGTGCTATGGAAATAGAAGACATTAAAAAAGGTATTTTTGTAACAACCGCAGATAAATTTACTAAGCCTGCAAATAAAATCCCAGAAAAGCTCAAAAGTATTAACAGCAGGCTTGAACTTCAACTAATAGATGGTCAAAGCCTCTTCGAACTTTTAAAATGCAATATTCGTCCTGAAACATTAATTATGCCACCAGATGTTGATGAGAAATCAATTTGGATTGGGGAATGTGGCAATAGATTTACAACTCAAAGTTTGATCTATGCAGAATGAGAAAAAATAGCCTAACAAGACGCTGCTGCCGGACAAATTTTCCGCAGAGCGCGGCGTTAAACGTCCGCTATTTGTCTAAAACGGACCTCTAACACAAACGCTACTCTAAGCAATAAGTACCGGCGTCCTAAAATGCAATCCTTGGTGAATACAAATTACCAATTAGCACTGTATATTTTATTGGCTGCGGACGCTTCTACTTCTAGTGGGGCTTTATCGTAACCGTATTCAGCCATGTCGAAAAAGTGTTGGGTGACAACTTCATCTAAACTGGCTCGTTCAATCTGTAACACATGCACTAATTCGTGGGCTAACTTGGGTCTATTAAGCTCGAAATCTTTACGAGCATAAATCGAATAGCCGAAAACTTGTGCGTTAATTATTATTCCTTCTCCAACAAGTCCAACGGCTTCGCCAAACACTTTAAGCGCGAAGTTTTCGTAGGGATATGGCACTTCATCTACATAAACAATTCTTACTTTCTTAGGCTGTTTAATTCCTATCTCCACTGCTAGCGCCAATTCTTGTTCATTCAACGGTTGACCTATTTTTAAGCCTTTCATATCTGTTTCATGTGCCCACTCTATGTACTGCGGCAACAATACGCGTACTATTATTTTTTCATAGGAGAGTGCCACAACGACTATTACTATAAACAAGGCTAACGATACGAACTTTATAAATTTCATGTGGTTAAAATCCATTTTAAAGGGGGGAGTGTGTGCCGCTTACACGCATTGTTACAAACAGTTAAAGCGTGTAGTCAGCACAATCGACTTGTTGCTATATGCGTAGTAAAGCATATGATGGCGAGGTGTACTATCAAAGTGCTGTAAGAAAATGTGATTAAAAACAAAGTGAAAGGTTACACACCGCTATTCAATAGTGAATTGTGACTAGCGGCGGTGATGGTTCAAACTACGATATAGAGTTTTACTCGTCGTCGTCAGACAGAGTGTTTCTTGGCTTGCGTTTCACAGGAACCATACCAATATCTTCTCCAGACATGGTATCGACACGTTTTTTAGTGCCAGGTTTTGCTGGTTTCGCTACGCGCTTTTTACCATTTTTCGCATTTGATTGTTTCGACACTTTTTTCTTCGGGGTAAAACCTTTAAAAGACGCCGAAAATTCGTCGTGTGGTGAACACTCTAATGCATATTGAAGGTGATTCTTAAGCCCTTCGAAACTGTTCCAGTCACGAGGGCCAATTAGCGAGAATGCTTCGCCTTTTTGCCCAGCACGGCCTGTACGGCCGATACGGTGAATGTATTCATCCGCGTTCTTAGGAAGGTCAAAGTTAACCACCAATCCTACTTTTGATAGATCTAGTCCACGAGAGGCGAGGTCGGTAGTAACCAGAATACTGTGCTGTCCACGAGCAAACGCACTCATTACTGCTGCGCGTTGGCTTTGTAGCATATCACCACGAAGCGCAATAGCTTCTAAGTTTTGTTCGTTAAGCAGTGCTGCAATTCTATCGGTATCTTCACGGGTAGCTGTAAATACGATAGCTTGGTTGTAGGTACGATTGGCTAGCTCAAACTGTAAAATTTGATCTTTGTTATCAACATTGTCTGCAAAGAAGCACTTCTGTTCGATATCGCCATGCTCTGCTGTTGAGTCTCCTACAGCTACACGAACAGCGCCTTTGGTTAACTGCGTTGTCATATGCTTTAGCTCAATATTATCGAGCGTGGCAGAAAACAACATAGTTTGACGCTTTCTGTGATCAGCATAGTCGTTAATCATTTTAAGCTGAGCAGAGAAGCCTAAGTCTAACATTCGGTCTGCTTCATCAAAGATAAGCAACTCTAAACCGTTTAAATACACACTTTTATCTAATAGATGGTCGGCTACACGACCAGCGGTACCAACGATAATGTGAGGGTTACGGCGAAGCGCTTTAACTTGGTCGTTATAATTTTCACCACCCACAATAAGTGAACAAGTAAGATTTAGCCCGGTACACATTGATTTAGCTTCGATGAAAACTTGTTTGGCTAGCTCACGAGTTGGCGCAAGAATAAGTGCGCGTGGGTCTTGACGACTAAGGGCTTTTTGCGACATTAGCCTGTTTATAGCTGGCACTAAAAAGGCGAAGGTTTTACCTGACCCCGTTTTTGATGACGCAATAATATCTTTGCCCTGAATAGCTGGCAGCATAGTGCGTTCTTGAATTTCGGTTAGCGTCGAAATGTTTTTCGTTTCGAGCTTTGAAATAATTTTGTGGTGAACAGGTAAATCAGTAACTAGCAAGAAGGTATAGCCTTTTTAAAATGACATTCGGGCGCATTATCCCTTAATGCACGGTGCATTTAAAGGTTTATTGGAAAGGCTTATAAGTTTGCACACTGAAGGCAGGTACTTGTAACAATCGTTACTCAACGAAGAATATAAAGTTAAAGCAAAAATGTGAGTTAACTCAATGGTGCGCGCTTACCACAAAAGCATAAATGCTAAGTGATAAGCGCGACCTTACGATGCACAATTAAACGCAGAATTTAAAACTGCATTTCAGGTACATTTTCAGGAACAACAAGCTTTCCGCCCGTTTTCTCTTTAATTTCGTCAACGCTGACGCCCGGTGCACGTTCTTGAAGCACAAATGCGCCGTCTTCAACACTCAGCACCGCTAAGTCGGTAATAATGCGCGTAATACAGTTAACACCGGTTAACGGTAAGGTGCATTCGCCAAGTAGTTTTGGGTTACCGTGTTTGTCGGTATGGGTCATAGTAACGATTATGTTCTTTGCTCCAGCAACTAAGTCCATAGCGCCGCCCATGCCTTTAACGAGTTTGCCTGGTATCATCCAAGAGGCAATATTACCCGATACATCAACCTCAAATGCGCCAAGTACAGTAAAGTCAACGTGACCACCGCGGATCATAGCAAAGCTCTCGGCGCTACTAAAAATAGATGCGCCTGTGATAGCCGTTACCGTTTCTTTACCAGCGTTTATCATATCAGCGTCAATTTCACTTTCAGTCGGGTAACGTCCCATACCCAAAAGGCCGTTTTCTGACTGCAGCATCACGCTGATGTCATCTGGCACATAGTTAGCTGCAAGGGTAGGGATACCTATGCCTAAATTGACGTAATCGCCATCTTTAAACTCTTGAGCGACGCGCATTGCGATTTGTTCTCTACTAAGCATTACACTGACTCCTTGCTAACTACACGGCGTTCAATACGTTTTTCAAATGAACCTTGAATGACACGGTTAACATAAATCCCGGGAGTGTGGATCTCGCTAGGGTTCAATTCACCAGGCTCTACAATTTCCTCTGCTTCAACCACAGTGATTTTACCTGCAGTAGCGGCCATAGGATTAAAGTTTTGTGCTGTATGGCGATAAATACAGTTTCCGTAAGTATCTGCTTTCCATGCTTTTACAATGGCAAAGTCGCCAGTAATAGCATGTTCAAGAATATAAGGGCGACCGTTGAATTCTTTGACTTCTTTTCCTTCACCAACAGGCGTACCATAACCTGTGGCAGTGTAAAAGGCAGGAATGCCAGCACCACCAGCGCGCATTTTTTCCGCCAGCGTTCCTTGAGGTGTAAGCTCAACTTCCAACTCACCGTTAAGCAGTTGTTTTTCAAACAGGGCATTTTCACCTACATAAGAAGACACCATTTTGGCTATTTGCTTATCTTCCAATAAAAGGCCCAATCCAAATCCATCTACACCGCAGTTATTAGAAACTACAGTAAGTCCAGATACGCCCATTTTCTTAATTTGGCCTATCAGTCCTTCGGGTATACCACACAATCCGAAACCGCCCGCAATAACTGTCATACCATTTTCAAGGCCAGCCATTGCTTCTTCGTATGAGGATACAACTTTGTTAAATCCCGCCATTCTCTATCTCCAATGCATTTGTTAAAAATAAGTATCGACATTGTTGCTTCATTTGTAAAATCGAATTAATCTTGCGATTAATAAAAACTATTTATTAATCGCTGAGATCACTTGAAAAGTTTATGGATGTTTCATACCGTCAAATAAAAGCGTTTGTAGAAGTGGCCAAGTCATCAACCTTTGCTGAAGCCGCGGTAAATCTACATTTAACACAGCCAGCTTTGTCATCGGCAATTAAAAAAATGGAAGAGCAGTTAGGCGGTAAGCTATTCCAACGCAATACACGCAATGTAAGCCTAACACCAGAAGGAGAGGTGTTGTTTCCAAATGCTTTGAGGCTACTGCACGACTGGGACAATACTTTTTCTGATATTCAAAATTTGTTTGCTATGGCGAAAGGGCAGCTTACTATTTGCGCTATGCCGTCATTTGCCGAGTCTCATTTACCGAATATCTTGTCAGTATTTCATCAACGAATTCCAAACGTAAACTTACGAATTGTCGATGTAGTAATGGAACAGGTAATTCATGAAGTTACTACTGGCCGCAGCGAGATTGGGTTCTCGTTTGAGCCAGAGCGCAAAGATGGTTTAGTGTTTAAAAGCCTTTTTGCTGATGAGTTTGTTGTTGTGACCAACAAAGCACAATCAGCCCATTTAGGGGACAAGTTGCATTGGCAGGACTGTCTAAAACTTCCATTGGTAATGATGAATAGGGGATCTGCGGTACGTCATTGGACTCAATCTAAGCTAGCACAATATGGTGAGCTAAATATAATCGCGGAAACGGGGCAGCTATCTACACTAGGAAAGCTTATTCTAAATGGTTTAGGTATATCTATTATGCCGGCGATTTGTAAAGCGCAAATGGAGGGATTGGGGCTAGTAACAAAAGAAATTAGTGACATGCCTCTGGTGAAAAATATTGGAATAATTCGAAATGCGCGAAAAGGGTTATCGCTGCCGGCTCAATCTATGTGGGACATGGCCGTAGCGCATTATGAGTGAAATAATGCGCTTTATGGTTTCTAAGAAAAGGTTCGACCTACCACTTCTTCTTAGGTGCGAACAACTCGTCTAATTCGTCTCTTTCTTCTTCTTGCTTCTTGGCGCGATCTTTTTCGTTCACGCTCTTAAGGTTACTTTGGATTTCGTGTAACCACTCGTTAAGTGTAGCAAGTTTAGACATTGAGTATTCGTCTTGGGGATTTTGATTTTCTAGTGCGTTTTTCGCCTTTTCAAAATACTGTCTGGCTGACCCAAGCATATTGGTTTGAAGTGCAGCGCGGCCGCGCTTAATCAATGTTTCTACATTTACTTTTACCTGCAAGCGTTCAAGCTGCTTATCTTCATCCATGAATACTTTAGAATCAATTTGCCCTTTGCTATGTTCTGAACGAAGAATAATGCGCAGTTTCTTAACGGCCTGAATGTATTGAATGATCATTTTGTCGTTGTCGGGTAACGCGAAATCGTTAGTGATACCGCTATTGTCCGAAAGAGCAGCGGCGGTTGCTTGCTCACTGCTTGAGATACGCTGTTTTAGTTCAGATGTACTCGATAAATCGTTCATTGCTTTCAAGGCATTTAGAATACGATTGTGAAGTATGCCCATAATGCGCGAAGAAACAGGCATGTTTACACAGGCGGCAATAACGTTCTCAGTTTCGTCGACAATAGTACGCTGTTTGGCAAGTTCAGTTCTGCGCTCAGCCTCTTGCTTTTGACGATGTTGTTGCATTGCATTGATAAAGATAGCTGCGATTAGCAAAACAACAATTAATATAATAATAATCACGTACATGCGTGTGTTTCCGTCTGTTTTTTATTTTTTATAACGTTAACGTATTACTACGTACGAGCGTTACTTTTTGTATTACTTAATGTTATCGGTCAATCTTACGGTATTTTTACTTCAAATACACTTCCACCGAGACTCCCGCCGTTGGAAAGGGCAATTGAGCCCACTTTATCTCCTTGAGAATGTGCGTTTGCAATTAACTTCGCAAAAAATAACCCCAACCCCGTTCTTCCTTGGCTTAACTCAAAGTCACAGAGCTCTTCGTGGCTTTTAGTTAACATCGCTTCAGGATAGCCACGACCATCATCCTCTATCTTTATGGTCATGAAGTCGTTCTCGTCTGCCTTGGCACTTACTATTATTTTGGATGTTCCATAGCGCATAGCGTTGATGATTACATCGTTTAATAACAAATAAATTAACTCACTGTCTAAGTACCAGCTAAGGTCATCTTCGATAGCGATACTTATATCAATATTTTTCTGCGACACATATAACGCATTAGAGCCAACAACATCCTCAACCAAATCTTTGATGAAGCTTTCGTCAACGGTAATGGGTAAACTCTCTAATTCAGCCCTGTACAAAGAGAGTACTTGAACAAGATTGGTGTTGAGCCTGGATGCTTCATAATGAACACTCGCAACCTGCTCTCTAGCTTTCTCGTCTTGAGGAGAAAGGGCGTCGCTGAGTGTTTCAATAGATTGAATAAGGAGAAAAAGTGAATTTTTCATATCGTGCACAGCAGCTGCCAACACCGATGAAAAATCAATTGTGGATGTAACTTGTTTACTGCTACTCATTATCTATCTAACACCGTGCTTTTTAATCACCTACCCATAATGTAGAAGAAATCGGACAAAGGCGAATAAATCCCACTCGAAAATGTAAAAATTCAATTATTTTCAACTTTATAATGCCAATTTCGTAATAGCAACTAGTAAAAAAAGGTGGTTTTGGTTATAACGGAGGGAGTACAGTGTCAGTCTATCGCATTAAACGGTGTAAAATATGAAGCTACAGCAACTACGGTATATCGTAGAAGTCCTCAATAACAATTTGAACGTGTCAGCAACAGCAGAAAGTTTATATACCTCACAGCCGGGTATCAGCAAACAAGTTCGCATGTTGGAAGATGAACTAGGTGTTCAGATTTTTGGCCGTAGCGGTAAGCATTTAACACACGTAACAGACGCCGGTAATGATGTAATCAATATAGCTCGTGAAATACTAGCCAAAGTAGAGAGTATTAAAGCGGTAGCAAGGGAACACACGCTTCCAGATCAAGGTAAACTCAATATTGCGACAACGCATACGCAAGCCCGTTATGCATTACCTGATGTTATTCAGGGTTTCATGAGCAAGTATCCAAAAGTGTCATTACACATGCATCAGGGCACGCCGTCTCAAATTAGCGACCTGGCTGCCAAAGGCGAAGCCGATTTTGCTATCGCTACCGAGGCTCTCCACTTGTACAACGATTTAGTGATGCTTCCTTGTTATCACTGGAATCGCAGTGTAATAGTAAACAAAGACCATCCGTTGTCGAAAAAGGGCACTATCGATATTTCAGACATTGCCAAATATCCGTTGGTTACTTATGTTTTCGGTTTCACCGGGCGCTCTGAATTAGACCAAGCGTTTGAAAGAGCAGGGCTAACACCTAAAATCGTGTTTACCGCAACAGATGCCGACGTTATTAAAACCTATGTTCGCTTAGGTGTCGGTATTGGTGTTATTGCGTCGATGGCGGTAAGCGAAGAATTAGATGATGATCTTGTGAAAATAGATGCTAGTCACCTGTTCGATTACAGCACGACGAAAATTGGATTCAGAAAAGGGTCGTTCTTAAGAAGTTATATGTACGACTTCATTGAGCGTTTTGCGCCTCATCTGACCAAGGACAAGGTTGAGAAGGCTATGATGCTGAAAAATAACGAAGAAGTGGAAAAAATGTTTAAAGGCGTGACGCTTCCAGTAAAGTAAACGTAGCGCTTGTTGAAAACGTTCATTAAAAAGGGGCTAATTGCCCCTTTTTTCATTCCATACATTGTCTAGTTAGAACGAGGCGCTAACATTCGATAATATTTACCGCGAGTCCACCTCTCGCCGTTTCTTTATATTTAGTCTTCATATCATTACCGGTATCGCGCATGGTTTTAATAACCTTATCTAGCGATACTTTTTGCTCACCGGTTCCGCGCAGTGCAAGACGAGAAGCATTAATGGCTTTGATTGCACCCATGGCATTTCGCTCAATGCACGGAACCTGAACCAGACCACCAACAGGATCACAAGTAAGGCCGAGGTTGTGCTCCATACCGATTTCCGCAGCGTTCTCTACCGAGGCAGCTGTGCCCCCCATAATTTCAGCTAACGCGCCTGCAGCCATTGAACAAGCGACGCCTACTTCTCCTTGGCAACCTACTTCAGCACCTGAGATTGACGCATTCTCTTTATAGAGAATACCAATAGCGCCTGCGGTAAGCAGGAATCGACTTGCTACTTCTTCATCAACAGGTCGAATAAACTTATCTACGTACTGTAGAACAGCCGGAATGATACCCGCTGCACCATTTGTAGGTGCAGTTACAACACGGCCGCCAGCTGCATTTTCTTCGTTTACAGCTAAAGCAAACAAGTTAACCCAATCCATAGTCTGCATAGGGTCGTTTGTGTGTTCAGTTTGAAGTCGACGGTATAGTCCAGGTGCGCGGCGAACTACTTTAAGCCCGCCAGGTAAAATACCTTCGCTTTCGATACCTCGTTGAATACAAGCTTTCATTACTAACCAAATGTTGTGTAGCTGTTGCTTCACTTCGTGCTTGGGCCTGAAAGTTGATTCGTTACGTAGCATCAGTGAACTAATGCTTAAGCCGTTAGTTTTACACAGAGCAAGAAGGTCACCGGCCGTTTTAAAAGGGAAGGGTACTGATGCTTGCAGGCTGGCCGCATGCGCTTTGGTCGCATCGAAGTCTTCGTCTTTTATGATGAAGCCACCGCCAATACTGTAATAAGTTTGCTGTTTTACAAGCTCATCTTTCGCGTACGCATAAAACGTTAAGGCATTAGCGTGTTTGGGGAGCGTTTTACGGCGGTGAAAAACAATGGCGTTTTTGTTAGGAAAGCGCACTAATTTCTGGCCATTAAGGCAAAGCTTTTCCGTGTTGCGTATTTCTTCAAGTTTAGTCTCGATGCTGTCCACATCGACAACGTCTGGAAGTTCTCCTAGTAAACCGAGGATAACAGCTTTTCCTGTTCCGTGGCCGATACCGGTTTGGCCTAATGACCCAAACAGTTCAACTTTCACGCTATCCACTGAATCAAAAAGCGCAGCTTCCTGAGCGAGTTCGGTGACAAACTCGGCGCCTGCTTTCATTGGTCCTACGGTGTGCGAACTCGATGGGCCAATGCCCACGCTGAACATATCAAATACACTGATCATAAACTTTCAAAATTAAAACAAAGTAATAGTAAGATCATGCATCCACCACGGAAAAACCACAATACAGAAAAGCTAATAAAGGGATTAGTTTTGCTAATACGCTGTAAAGTTTAATTTATAGTACACGCAAGAGCGGTTAAGCAAATACAAAGGCTAAGGATGAATATGATGAGATAAATTGCGTAACATTGCCGCCGTTGCGCCCCATATCATGCGGTTTTTCCATGGGATAAAGTAAATTGGAAATGCCTTTTTATCGCGATGCGTCGTGTGAACTAAATGATTTCTTCTGTCTAAAACATGTGCGAGAGGCACTTCAAAAGCGCTTTCTACCTCATTTTTGTCAATAATCGGTGTAAAGTCAGGATTTACAAAGCCAACAACTGGCGCAATTTCATATCCGCTGATTGTTCGGTACCTAGGCAACATTCCTACTACGTCTACGTGAGTAGCGGGTAAACCAACTTCTTCTTCTGCTTCTCTAAGTGCCGCGTCAAAAAAAGAGTTATCAGCTTCGTCAACCGCTCCGCCTGGAAAACTGATTTGACCTGGATGATGCTTGAGGTGGTGCGCTCGTTCGGTAAGCAGTAATTGAAGCGAATTGCCATAATCTATCAGGGGGATAAGTACAGCCGCAGGGCGCCCTGTTTTTCGCAACGGAAAATCTGGCTCGGTGTGAGGCTGCCTTAAGTGGTGAAACTGTGATAGAAATTCGTTCTTTGTCATAGATATTTACTTACAACCTATATGCTTACCTTTGTGCTAGCACATTACATACAGATACTGTGCTATTGGTTAATTGATTCAAGTACTGGCAGTATTCTAGACACTTTATCTAGGGTTTCTTGATATTCTTCGCTAGAAACCGAATCTAGCACAATACCACCACCGGCCCAGCAATGTAATCGACGGTTCTCTGCCAATACGGTTCTAATGCAAATACTTGAATCCATGTCTTCACGAAAACCCATATAGAACACGCTGCCACAGTAAATATTCCGGCGGTGAGGCTCTAGCTCATCGATAACTTCCATCGCACGGATTTTCGGTGCTCCAGTTATTGACCCCCCAGGAAATGCTGATGCCAGAAGCGATAAAGGCGAAGAAGATTCATTCAATTCACCAGTTACCGTACTTACTAAATGGTGCACAGCCTGATAACTTTCAAGAGCAAAGAGTGCGGGTACGTTCACCGAGTGAGGTTTGCAGTGCTTTGAAATATCGTTGCGCAGCAGATCTACAATCATGAGATTTTCTGCACGGTCTTTTTCTGCTGAGAGCAAGCTCTGAGCACTGGCGGCATCTTCTGCTTTGTCTTCAAATCGCGGGCGTGTACCCTTTATCGGTTTTGTTTCTACAACCCCATCTTTAACGCGTAGAAAGCGTTCTGGTGAAATGGAAGCAATACAGCCTTGGGGCAGGTTATAAAAAGCTGAAAATGGCGCTTGATTTTGATTGCGTAGCTCACAATATGCTTGCCATATATTCCCTTCAAACGCCGCGCTAAAACGTTGCGCCATATTTACTTGGTAGCAATCACCGGCACGCAAATAGGCGTGTATTTTATCCAAACAAGCTTCATATTCCGTTTTAGACAAATTTGATTCGAACCGCGACGTTAACTTGAAATTTGGCTCAGGTGTTTCGTCGTTGAACGAAGAAAAAAACTGAGTCAGCGGTTGACTGTCAACGGAGCAATAATAGATATAACCTGTTTTTGTATCTTCAATAAGTGAACGAAGATAAAGGCCAACCGCGAAATCAGGGGTTTCGTAGTCATCTTTGGCGATGCTTGGCATCGTTTCATAAAAGCGCCCGGTGTCATAGCCTGCCATACCAGCCACACCGATAATAAAAGGGAGGTGCGCTGTATTTACACTGGCATGTATCTCCACATTTGAAACGCGCGCATGTAAGTGTGCTTGCACCGCTTCAAAGGGGGTCAATGTCAATTGCTGACGCTTTGAAGTGTTTAGTTCGATGAGTTGAACCTTATCACCTTTTGCTTCGATAACTGCGGAAGGTGAAAATGCCATAATATTGAAGCGTCCTTCACTTTTCGACGAACCAGAAGTATCTAGTAAAAGGGAATATGGGTGTGTAGAGACTCGCTTAAAAAGTTCATTGAAAACGGCTGTGTTCTCGTCACAATTTAGCGCTAATTTATCGGCTAATTCCTCTGCAGTGAAACGGGAAACATGAACGTGAATAGTATCTGCGTGTGACATAGGTGTTTTCTGTACTTCTTTTTATCGTGGGCGTTTGGTGCTTGAATTAAGCACAAACTTCCTTCTATTTTTAACTGGCGTTAACAAATAAGGGCTAATAACCGATCACATTAGGCTGCTTTTTCAAATATCCCTTCAGCATAGTTTTTAAAAATGACTGGAATTAGCCACAAGCACATGGTTTTACATGGTGCGTTGTCTTTAGATGCGCTAGTATACGCTTTTTTAGCTAGCTAAGACCACGAAAGCCAAATAAAAAGAGGATGTCATGACCGTTATCCGTCAACAAGACTTCATTGACAGCATTGAAGATGCCCTGCAATTTATTTCTTATTATCACCCGCTCGATTACGTTAAAGCCGTAGAAGAAGCCTATAAAAAGGAAAAGAGCCAAGCCGCGAAAGACGCGATGGCGCAAATTCTTATCAACTCACGCATGTCTGCAGAGGGTAAACGCCCTTTGTGTCAAGACACGGGGATCGTAACCTGTTTTGTTAAAGTTGGTATGGGTGTGACATGGGATAAAACTGACATGACCGTTCAAGAAATGGTTGATGAAGGTACACGTCGTGCATACCTTAATCCAGACAATCCACTTCGCGCCTCTATCGTTGCTGACCCTGCCGGTGCGCGCAAAAACACCAAAGACAATACGCCATCTGTTGTGCATATCGACATGGTAGCGGGTGAAAAGATCGAAGTGATGATCGCGGCTAAAGGCGGCGGTTCTGAAAACAAGTCTAAAATGGTAATGCTTAACCCAAGCGATGATATTGCTGACTGGGTAGTAAAAACTTTGCCGACGATGGGGGCAGGCTGGTGCCCTCCAGGAATGCTGGGAATAGGTATTGGCGGTACGGCTGAAAAAGCAGCGGTACTTGCAAAAGAAAGCCTTATGGACCCAGTAGACATCCAAGAGCTTATAGAGCGCGGCCCGCAAACTACCGATGAAAAACTTCGCTTAGAAATTTTTGACCGCGTAAATAAGCTGGGTATCGGTGCACAAGGCCTAGGTGGTTTAACGACCGTTGTTGACGTTAAGATTAAGTCGCTACCTACTCACGCTGCGTCAAAACCTGTAGCAATGATCCCTAACTGTGCGGCGACTCGTCACGCACATTTTTATCTAGATGGTTCGGGTCCAGCGGAGCTTACGCCACCTAAATTAGAAGATTGGCCAGAAGTAACTTGGGAAGTGAGCGAAAACACTCGCCGCGTTAACCTTGATGAAGTAACAAAAGAAGATATCCAAGAGTGGAAAGTAGGCGAAACGGTACTGCTGTCAGGTAAGATGCTTACCGGTCGTGATGCTGCTCACAAGCGCATTCAAACCATGATGGAAAATGGTGAAGGTTTACCAGAGGGCGTTGATCTAACTAACCGCTTTATCTATTACGTTGGTCCTGTTGACGCTGTAGGTGACGAAGTGGTTGGTCCGGCTGGCCCGACAACGGCTACCCGTATGGATAAGTTCACTGACATGATGCTAGAGAAAACAGGCCTTATTGGCATGATTGGAAAAGCAGAGCGTGGTCCAGCAACCGTTGATTCAATTGCTAAACACAAAGCGGTTTATCTAATGGCAGTTGGAGGTGCAGCGTACCTTGTATCTAAAGCCATTAAGAAATCTCGTGTCGTAGCATTCGAGGACTTAGGTATGGAAGCAATTTACGAGTTCGACGTAGAAGACATGCCAGTAACCGTTGCAGTAGACAGCACGGGTGCCAATGCTCACAAAAATGGTCCGGCCATTTGGAAAGCAAAAATTGAAGAGCTTGATGCCTCGCTATCTAAATAGAGAGGAAGGCAAAACTTAAGATGAGCCGTTCTGCTTAAGAAAGCTAATTAGGTTTTTCGTAACAATATAAAAAACGGGTGCAATAGCACCCGTTTTGATTTGTGTAGTTTCATTTTTTCAAAGGTTTACGTGCTAGACGTTTTGCCCCAATTTCATTTTAAATTTATACCAGTTGGTATATTTATCTGATTTTGTTTATAGTGCTGTACAAAATAACAGTATGAACGTGCACTATGTTAATTAACCTTATTTCTAGCGAACCCATTTCCTTTCTTACAGCCTTCGTAAGTGTGTGTGCTTTTTCACTTTATTCATTTATTCGAGGCCAGGCGAATGCCACCAAGTTAGCGCAGCTTTCGCAAATCAATGAGCAGCTACAAAATGATTTGAATAGCGAGCGTATTGCAATTGCCAAGCTTCAAGCACAAAACGAAGCGCACCAAGCAAGAATTCAGGCGCTTCATGCTGCACATGAAGATAAGCTTGCATCTATGAATGCATCTGAACAACGTCTGCATACGCAATTCGAAAATCTAGCAAATCGTATATTCGAAGAAAAGCAACAGCGTTACACGCAACAAACAAAACACAATATAGAAGCTGTTCTGGCGCCATTCAAAAACGAGTTAGATGGTTTTAAACGTCAAATCTCAGAACAACACATACGTGAGGGGCAGGAGCGAGCCTCACTTAAAACAGAGATTCTAAGTTTAAAGGCTCTCAACCAGAAAATTACGGAAGAAGCTGCAGCGCTGACCAATGCACTAAAAGGTGACAATAAAAAGCAAGGAAACTGGGGCGAAGTAGTGCTTGAGCGGATACTCAAAGAATCTGGTTTACGCGAGGGTCATGAATTTGAAACACAAATGTCAGCAACATCAGAGCACGGCAAGCGATTTCAACCAGATGTCGTGGTGCATTTGCCAAATGATAAAGATGTGATCATAGATTCAAAAGTAAGTTTGGCGGCCTATGAAAGGTATTACAACTGTGATGATGAAGCTGAGAAAGCGCAATTTTTAAGTCAACATGTGGCTTCTATAAAAGGGCACATCAAAGGCTTAGGCGCGAAGGACTACCAAACGCTGAAAGGCATAAAGACACTGGATTATGTGTTACTTTTCATTCCCATTGAGCCTGCATTTCTGATTGCTGTCGAAGAAGAACCAGATTTAGTCACAATGGCACTTAATCACAATATCATGTTGGTTAGCCCAACTAATTTACTGGTTGCACTGCGTACTATTAATAACATTTGGCAGTATGAGTACCAAAATCAAAACGCACAGCTTATTGCGGAACAAGCAGCAAAGCTTTATGACAAGTTCGTTGGGTTTGTGACGGATATGGAAAAAGTAGGTAAGTCGATGGATACCGCTCACGCAAACTACGAACAAGCAATGAATAAGTTAACCAGTGGAAGAGGGAACTTGGTAAGGCAAATAGAAAAGTTTAGAGAACTTGGCGTACAACCCAGTAAGCGAATGTCTCAGCACTTACAGCAACTTTCTCAAGACGATTAAAAAAGGCCGCAATTGCGGCCTTTTTTCTCTTATCAAAAAACGTTATGAACGTTTCATGCGTCTACGTAGGTAAACTGCTGGAGCAAGAAGCAATGCAATCCAGCCCATTGAACCACCAGACTTATCGTTAACGCGAATAGTCACGCTTTCTGTAGTAGTTTCAATACCATCTGAAGCCGTTACTTGAACCGTTACACGGTTAGACTGTTCGTTACTAGGCGCTGTATCAGTGAACGAAGTGCGCTCTACACCGTTAATGGTGATAGTCACGTCGTCTCCGTCTGCGTCAGTTGCAGAAGCAGTTACAGTGTAAGACTGACCTTCATCAACGCTAGTTGGAGCAGATATTGAAATAACTGGAGCATCTTGCACACCTGCAACCGCTACAGTTACTGTGCCTTCACCAACAATTTCACCTTCAACTGGCTCTTCGTTTTCATCAATTGTACCTTCAACACGAACGGTGTATGTAAATGAATCTTCACCGAAGAAGTCAGTATTTGGTGCATACGTTACTGTTCCATCATCATTTACAGTTACTGTGCCATTTGCTGGCTCACCAGAAATTACAACTGTTGATGGATCAAGAGGCGCTTTATCAATAGTGATAGGCGTAAACGTACGGAACTCACCAGACAGAGAGTCCATGGTGAATTTATTGATGATTGTGCTGTCCATTTCGTTAGCAAGAATGTTAGCCGTTACCGACGCATCTTCGTTAACTGACAACATGTCGTCCATATACTCACTAGATGGAACAACAGTACCTGCGTAGCTGATAGTAACTTCGTCACCCGCATTAGCAGTTAGTACAAATTCGTCACCTTCAACTGGAAGGGTACCTTGAAGGCCCGCAGATGTTAGTGCAGCGTACGTTGTACCAACGCTACCTGAAATGTTTTCAGCTCCAACTACCGTTGCGTAAACAGGTGAGTCCATTGGACCATATACAAAGTTTACGTTGCCTGTTTCGTACTCAAACCACAACTGGAAGTTAAAGCTTGTGCCATCTTCATTCCAAATTTGAGCGTTTTCCCACTCAACAACAAAGTGACCTGTTGTAAGGCTTACTGCGTAGATATTACCAGCGCCTGCACCGCCACCCGCAAGGTCAAAATCAGTCCAATAAGGTGCGACAATATTGTTTGGCTCACTTAGGCTTGGCAATACTTCTGCAAACGGTGTAGTAATGTTGCCAGAGCTTGTACCTAAAGATACAAAACCATTAGATGAAATCTGCATGGTTGTGTATTCGCTACCTAAGTAAGTGATAGTGCGAGGTAGGCTTACTTCAATTGAAGCGTCATCACACGAACCAGAGCACTCTAGCGGCGCAACACCAATAGATGCCATTGGTACGTAACGGTCAAGACCAAAACCTTCAAGTATGTCACCAATAGTAGTATCTGCGTTCATCGAGAAAGATGCAGTGTTAAGTGCGCCTTCCCAATATACGGTACCTGAGTCAGCGTCATAGCTCACTGGCTCTTGGTTTCCGTTTTTAACAGCAGAAATTGTAGAAGGGTTAATCGCATATTTGTGGTCAATTTCACCCGTGATGCTGATCATACCAGTTACGTCAGTGTTAGTAGCAAACGCTTCGGTTACCACCAATTCACCTTCAGCTGCTACTTGCGTGCTTACATCGCTGTCAAACAATGATGGTTCATCACTGCTAATAGGATAGATAGCTACTGGTATGAAATAATCGGTTGTTGTGTCGTCAGTGTCTGCCCAATTAATACCACCGAAAGACCATGACCCTGTAGACGCTGTTGTTACATCTACTGCTACCATAATTTCAGCTGAAGCACCTGCTGCAAGGGTTGCCATTTGAGGTGTAACGGTTGCAGAAATAGCTGAGTCATTAAACATTGCTGTAGCATCGACTGTAACTTCTTCATCGCTGGTGTTTGTTACAGTGATAGACATTTCGCAGTTCAGGTAGCAGTTACCGTCTACTAAGCTTAAATCGCTATAAGTTAGCTCTACCGTTGTTGCACGAGGAAGATCTAAACGACCTGCACCCATGTCAAAGTTGTCTGCTGCGGTAGACGCATCTTCTTTCAAAATATCGCGAATTGAAGAAGTTACAAGCGCACTCTTTATTTGCTGTGCAGTCCAATCAGGATGCATTTGCTTAAGGAGTGCAGCTGCACCAGCTACGTGTGGCGATGCCATTGAAGTACCGTTCTTGAACGAGAAGTTCTGGTCTTCGTGTCCTGGTGCATCCGGTGATTCGCCAGAGAAGATGCGAGTACCAGGAGCAGCAATATTAGGCTTAAGGAACGTCGGGTCGCCGTTAGGACCGCGAGAGCTGCTTTCATTCATGATGTCAGCAAGGCTGTCTGAAACAACGCGAACAATATCGCTACCGATAGTTACATTTAGCGACTCTTCAGTAGTTTCAGCTAGGTTAGCAAGCGCTAAACCTGGTGTAGCAGGAAGCATAAGTGATGGAATTGTTTGAGCTTCACTTAAGCCGCCCATTAATATTGGCGCTTCACCGCGTCCATCAACGTTATGAATAAGAACAGCAGTTGCTCCCGCTGCCTCTGCGTTTTCAATTTTAGTCACGAAACCACACGTACCACGGCTGATAAGCGCAATTGCACCATCGAACGCGCCCGCAGCAAATGCATCACAACCTTCTACGTTTGCCGCATCTACTTCGCCTGCATAAACAACAGGTGCAGTAATTGGGCTATCAAATACAATGGCAGGGTTGCCCACTGAGTAAAGGGCCGGAATAGAACCTAAAGTGGTATCGCCTTCAACGGTCACCTCGTTTGCGAACAAACGACCCGTTGTTGTATTTGCGACCGTTATTACGTCTTCTGAACAACCAGGACAGCCAATAGTGCCAGCACCCGGACCATCGTTACCCGCTGCAAAAACGGTAACAACGCCCGCATCGTGCATGGCTTCAAGTACGTCTTCATATACTGAGCCGTTAGGGTTTCCACCTGCACCGCCACCCCACGAGTTATTTACAATGTCAGCACCATCTGTAAGCGCAGCTTCAAGCATAGAAAGCAGCATTGAAGAAGCACCGCTAGAAGAAGCAGGGTTAGCTGGTGTGGCATACAAACCTTTGTAAACCATTAGATAAGCAGCTGGCGCAACACCAGAGATTTCAGCTTCTGCGCCATCGCGCTCTGCCATTACCCCGTAATTACCTACAGCTGTACCTGCAACGTGCGTACCGTGTCCATTGAATCCTAGCGGGCTCTCGTATTCTTCTTCAACAACAGAGAAGCCTTCTACGATGTCTGCTGCGCGAGCAACAATTAGTTTATTGTTACAAAAATCAGGAACTTCTGAACAGTAGTCGTCAGTAGGAAGTGTCGCAGCATCAGGTGCTGTAAAATTTTCACCACTGAATAAAGGGTTTTCTGGACGAATACCACTATCGATGATCGCCACTTTCACGCCTGCACCGGCGCTTTCCTTCCCGCCGAACTGTTCCCACGTTTGAACTGCACCGATCAGATCCAAACTCGCGTCCATTTGGGCATGGTGTACTAAGTCTGGGTATACCGCTTTTACCGTTGAAAGGCTGGAAAGCTTATCAAGTGCACTTTTTGAAACGATACCCGCAAAACCATTAAATGCTGCTGTGTAAGACATGTCAGCTTTGAATGACTTATCGAATGACTTGATAGACTGGATAACCGATTGCTGTTGAGCTTCAAGGAAAGATTGATATTCCTTCGCTGCATTTGACTTGAAATTTACCTTTTGACCTTTGTGGGCAGCCATGCTGCTTACACTTGGATTTACTGCGCTGAATTGCGCCATAGGCACGTCAGTAAGTTGTACGATAACACGTACGCTATCACTATCCGCTTGGATTGCATTTGCAAGAATATTCTTTTTGTCGAAGGATGCTTCGATGGCGTTACGTTGTTCAACGCTGTGGCCAGATAATTGATTTGATATTGCTAGTGCACCAAAGGCTGAGCCTGCTAATGCGGTAGCAATAACCGTACTAAGGATTGTTTTTTCATAATTATTCTCGTGTGAATAGTTCCCTGGAGCCCAACGATTTTTTTGTTTGCTTAAAAGGTCATTCGCCTTTTTTAAAACGCAACTTATCGCTGTGACTATCTATTACTAGCACACTTTTTTTCTTTTTGTAACGTGTGTTTCTGCAATACACAATTTACACATTTTGTTACATTTAACGACGATTAGTCGTTGCATAGATAACTTCCTTTTTTCATTGAAGTTCTAAGCAGTAGATTATTGGATATATAAGCGTTTGAAACGTTAGAACCTCTATTACTGGATGTGAATGAGAAATGACTGTCCTACTCGATTTTCATATTTTTTACATGGGGTTTACGTTTTTAGGACGAATATCCTTTTCATTTAGACTAATTGAGTATGTCTATTTCACCCATTTGAAAAAATGCCAATGAATAAGTAGGACGCTCCTGCATTTTCTCAACTAGCATATTGTTATCACTATAAGTCGCTATTAACCCTCATATTTAAGGGGAACAAACGTGAAAGACAGAAATCATTTGGCCGAAGTAAAAACAACAAATAAGGTCGAAATTATTACTAAAGGGGTTGTTGATATCCCAATGCTGCAAATCCTTTCTGCCGAAGGTGAACTCATTGAAAAAGCAGTTGAACCTGACCTCAGCAAAGAAGAAGCATTAAAAATATTTAATACCATGCATTACATTCGAGTATTGGATGAACGTATGGTGGGTGCACAGCGCCAAGGTCGTATTAGTTTTTACTTGGCCAGTACAGGTGAAGAAGCGGCGTCAGTAGCAAGTGCAGCAGCACTATCAGATGACGACATGATCATGTCTCAGTACCGTGAGCAAGGCGCTTTAGCCTACCGCGGGTACACCACAGAACAATTCATGAACCAAATGTTTAGCAATAAAGACGATCCTAACAAAGGACGTCAAATGCCTATCCATTATGGTGACAAGCCACTTAACTTCATGACTATATCTTCACCACTAGGCACACAGATCCCTCAAGCATCTGGATATGCCTATGGCCAAAAAATGTCAGGTAAAGATGTGGTTACTATCTGTTACTTCGGTGAAGGTGCAGCGTCGGAAGGAGACTTCCACGCAGGGCTAAATATGGCCGCTGTACTAAACTGCCCAGTAATCTTCTTTTGCCGAAATAATGGCTACGCCATTTCAACACCAGCAGAAGAGCAATTCGCGGGTGACGGCATTGCTTCTCGTGGCTTAGGTTACGGTATTAAAACTATCCGTGTTGATGGTAACGATGTGTTAGCCATTCATGCAGCTACTAAAGAAGCCCGTCGTATCGCCATTGAAGAAAAGTGTCCTGTACTTATTGAAGCCATGACTTATCGCTTAGCGGCGCACTCCACGTCAGACGACCCAACAGGCTATCGCTCTCGTGAAGAAGAAGATAAGTGGCGTGCAAAAGACCCTATCGCTCGTATGGCGAAATGGTTAGAAAGCAAAGGCTGGTTTGACGAGGCTGAGAACCAAAAGCGCGTCGATAAAGCAAGACAAGACGTTTTAGCAGCAATGAAGAGTTGTGAAAAGACTGACGTATGTGCCATTGAAGACATTGTCGAAGATGTATACGACACAGCACCTTGGCACTTAAAAGAACAACTCAGTGAATTGAAAGCGCATATTAAGAAGTACCCGAAGATGTACCCTAAAACAGCAGGGAGAGTAAAATAATGGCTAAGATGAATCTACTTCAAGCAATTAATAATGCACTCATCACAGCCATGACCGAAGATGAGAAAGTAATGGTCTTTGGTGAAGACGTGGGCCATTTTGGTGGCGTGTTCCGTGCAACCAGTCACCTTCAAGAAAAATTTGGTAAGGCGCGTTGCTTTAACACGCCGCTTACTGAACAAGGCATTATTGGCTTCGCGAACGGCTTGGCCTCACAAGGCTCTGTACCTATTGCTGAAATTCAATTTGGTGATTACATTTTCCCTGCATTCGATCAAATTGTGAATGAGACGGCTAAATGGCGCTACCGTTCAGGCGGTCAGTTCGATGTTGGTACGCTAACAATTCGTACACCTTATGGTGGCGGTATCGCAGGCGGCCACTACCACAGTCAATCACCAGAGGCATTCTTCGCTCACTGCCCAGGGTTAAAGATTGTTATCCCTCGTGACCCTTATCAGGCGAAAGGTTTGTTACTTGCATCAATTCGCGATAAAAACCCCGTATTGTTTATGGAGCCTAAACGTCTTTACCGTGCATCTGTATCGGAAGTGCCTGAAGAAGATTACGAACTGCCATTAGGTAAGGCAGATATTGTTCAAGAAGGTAGCGATATCACCTTATTAGGGTGGGGCGCGCAAATAGAAATTCTGCAAAAAGCTGCAGAAATGGCTCTTGAAGATGGTGTGTCGTGTGAAATTATCGATTTACGCAGCATATTACCGTGGGACGTTGAAACGGTTATGCAATCTGTAATGAAAACAGGTCGCTTATTGATAAACCACGAAGCACCGCTAACAGGTGGCTTTGCGAGTGAAATCGCAGCGAGCATTCAGGAACGTTGTTTCTTATACCTTGAAGCGCCTATTGCAAGAGTGTGTGGTTTAGACACGCCGTATCCTTTGGCGCACGAAAAAGAATATATGCCAGATGAAACGAAGACGTACGAAGCCATAAAACGTACGCTTCACTACTAAGCCGGGGGACGATGAAATGACAATTGAATTTATCTTACCGGACATTGGTGAAGGTATAGTTGAATGTGAACTTCTGGAATGGTTAGTTTCTGAAGGTGAGCATATAGAAGAAGATCAACCTGTCGCGGAAGTAATGACCGACAAGGCTACCGTGCAAATTCCTGCAATGCATGCGGGTGTGGTTAATAAACTGCATTACGCGGTAGGCGATATTGCTAAAGTGCACGCACCATTATTCTCTATGACGCCAGATGATGCCGACGCTAACTCAGATACACATGAAGACGCGCAAGCGGAAGTAAAAGACAATGCGTCTGAAACAGCGACAGCGAATGATAGTGCTTCTTCAGGCGCTTCAAACGGCAAGCACATCGAAGACTTTATTTTGCCAGATATTGGTGAAGGTATTGTCGAGTGCGAAATTGTGAAATGGAACGTGGCTGAAGGCGATGAAATTGAAGAAGATCAAGCCGTTGTAGAAGTGATGACCGACAAGGCAGTGGTAGAGATCCCCGCTAAAAACGCAGGTACCGTGCATCGTCTTTATTACGCGCAAGGCGATATAGCGAAAGTGCATAGTGCATTGTTTGCGTTAGAAGTTGCCGGTGAAGTCACAACTACTAGCGGTACTGATGACGAATCACCATCGGCAAAAAACAACGCTTCAAGCGTTGTATCTCAAAGTTCAGTGAACACGCAAACAAACGGTTCAAGTCAGCAATCAGCGCAAATTTCTCCTTCAAAATTCAGCGACGGCGAATACGAGCCACCTATCGCTATAGAAGGTAAAGTGTTGGCTAGCCCCGCGGTAAGACGTGTTGCAAGAGAAAAGAATATCGACCTTTCTACTGTGGAAGGCTCGGGTAAAAAGGGGCGGATCCTTAAGTCTGACGTGTTGAATCTACAACATTCGAATGTTGACACGTCGTCTCAAAATTCGAGATCTTCTGCGCCAAGCTCATCTACCGCAGAAAAAGGTGATTTGAATAGCACAAGCACTGTGCTTAAAGGCAGCGTTAGAACAGAAAAAGTACGCGGTATTCAGGCAGCTATGGCGAAGCAAATGTCGGCTTCGGTCTATACTATCCCGCACTTCACAGTAAGTGACGAGTTGGTAATGGACAACCTGATGGCGCTACGCAAGCTGCTTAAACCTGAATTTGAAGCGAAGAACGTAAAACTCAGCTTTATGCCGTTTTTCGTTAAAGCAATGTCGTTGGCACTTAATGAGTTCCCTGTCATTAACAGTCAGCTTAACGAAGACGCCACTGAGATAAGCTACTTCACAGATCACAATATTGGTTTTGCAGTAGACTCTAAAATTGGTTTGCTTGTACCGAATATTAAACGCGTACAAGACCTCTCGCTTTTAGATATTGCTGTTCAAATGCAGGTTATTATCGAACAAGCCAGAGCGGGCCGCGTGGCTGGCGAGCACCTAAAAGGCGGTACGATTAGTATCTCTAATATCGGTGCAATAGGCGGTATTACCGCAACGCCAGTAATTAATAAGCCAGAAGCTGCTATTGTTGCTCTCGGCAAAACGCAGAAACTTCCGCGTTTTGATGATGAAGGGAATGTTAGCGCGCAAAATATCATGGCGGTAAACTGGTCCGGCGATCACCGTATTATTGATGGTGCGACTATGGTGCGATTCAATAATCTATGGATGAGTTACCTAACTCAGCCAGAAAAAATGTTGATGCACCTTAAGTGATATCATTCAAAGCAATTTGATTTGCAGTAGCAATATTTTAAAAGGGCCAGTAGCAAAACTACTGGCCCTTTTTGTTTTGTATACCTCAAAGCGCGTTGACGTTATTATAGAGCACTATAAACAAACGAAAATTTTACTGAGGTTTTGTGCTTAGTTATCAACATGCCTTTCATGCGGGCAACCACGCTGATGTCATCAAACATCTTTGTTGGATTGGCGTTATCAACGCATTAAAGAAAAAAGATAAACCTTTTACGCTTTTCGACACCCACGCAGGCGCGGGCGCTTACGATCTAACCGATGCCATGTCATCAAAAAATAAAGAGTACGAGACGGGTATTTCTCGTTTGCTTATAGATGATAAAGGCGTTCAGGACTTGCCAAATTTGTTGGCAGACTATCTATCGTTGTGTGAACCTTTTTTAGCACAACAACAATATCCGGGCTCACCGGCAATAAGCGCAAAAGCGAAAAGGGATGGTGATAATTTACACCTAATGGAACTTCATCCTGCGGAATTCGATAAACTAGACAAAAACGTATCCCGTTTACGAACCCGTAATAGCCACGTACATAAACGAGACGGTTATGAAGGGCTTCGCGCACTCACGCCACCTAAACCCAATCGCGGTGCTATTTTAATCGACCCTCCTTATGAGCGCGTGAATGAATATAGCGACCTTGTTAAGGGTGTGGAACAGGTATTTAAACGCTGGCAGCAGGCACAAATCGTAGTGTGGTATCCACTATTGTCAGAGAGGGCTGGTGCCAAAAGTGGTGCAAGTGAAGCTATGTGCGAGAAGCTTGCAGCATTAGGTAAACCCTGTTTTAAAGCAGAAATACATGTAGCAGAAAATACCCCAGATGCTGGAATGTATGGTTCTGGCGTATTCGTGTTAAACCCGCCTTGGCAATTAGATGCTAATTTAGAGAGCGCGCTAGAAAGCGTTGTTGGTATGTTAGGTGCTGATGAAACGGGTTATCACGCTACAGCGCATGTTACCTGGATAAACGAAGATAATTGATTGCTGTGCAGTTTAACAATGGTAAGCGTATTGTTGCTGATTAATCTGTTTCAAAAAGTCACTAAAAGCGTGAAGTAAAAAACATGTCGCAACTCAAAGGCCTAAAACATTTCTATATACCCGATGAGCAGTCGATATATTTGCTATCCCATGCGGATGCGAAAAAACTAAAAGACTGGGTAAACCTTTGCATTTCACAGTTAGAAGGGTTGGGTTACAGTGACATCGAACTTTTAGGGAAAGGGGCCTTTGGTTTTGCGTTTGCAGGGAATGCACCAAGCGGTGAATCACGGGTATTTAAGTTTTCGCGAATAACGTTGCCGCAGCATGTGCAAGATAGACTAGAAGAGGAAGCTTTTATGCTTTCTCACGTTAATCATGAGTTTGTGCCGCGGTTTATTGAATATCAACAAATACGCAAACAATCCATCTTGGTTATGGGGCGCGCACCTGGCGAAGACCTAGAAAAAGTCAGCTTGAAAACAGGCCCACTTTCGCCCCGTATTATCGTCAAAATTGCAGTGCAGGTCGGCGAACTTTTATCCAGTTTTCGCCAATACAGTGAAAATGGAGAAATTAAACCCATTGTGCACGGAGACATAAAGCCCTCGAATCTGGTTTGGGATGCCGAAAATGAATCGGTTGGATTGATTGATTGGGGCTCTTCAGTGTTCGCACAGACTGACATCACTGGGCAATATGTAGGTAACAATGTAATGGATTTAATGTCGGGTGAACTGCATCAAACTAATGCTCGACTTGGCGATGTTTATTTTATTGGCGAGGAGCAGCTTAATGGCGCACTCTCCAGCCCCCGCTTCGATGAACAAGGCTTGGCCAGTACATTATATGCATTGGCATCAGGGCAATCGTGTCGTTACGGAAGCAAGGTTATTACACCTTCATCCCTTGGTCTTCCTAAAATGCTTGCTAATATCCTTGAGCACATGCTCAGTGAAGATCCAGAAAAGAGAAGGCAGGGCGGAGATTACCTGTTTAATCATCTCCACGTTTTGAAGAATATGGTTTTCACTCAAGACAAGCCAACACAATATACTCCGTTAATCCCTACATGGCTGGCCCACACTCAGAACCGTGCTGATATTGAAACCGTTGTTTACAGCTCTCGAAAATCTTACCTACGCCAACAGGCAAGACTGTCTGACTCGTTAGATGAAAAAGACGTAGAGGAACTTCGTTATATAGACGATGCGCAATTTGACCGCTACTACAAAAACTATTTACAGGGCATGGGGGATACCGAAAAAGCATTTGTTTCTGCAATAAGCAGACTAGGCCGTTACCCTGTAGTTGGCGGTATGGCTGTGCGCTGGGAGCCAGAAGGTATATATGTCGATTCGAGCTTGAACTTATATGATGAATCAATGAAAGCAGCGTTTGATTTAGCAGTGAATAATGTCATTAATTTAGCAAGGGCTATTCACAAGCCCGCGGTGTTCAAATGTTGTATGTTCAACGCCAAAAACACGCTGCACATTGAACGCGAAAGTGAAGATGAAGACTTTAAACCAGCAGGCGGTATGTTTATTCCCTACGAACTATCACGGGTTTCTGCACAAAAGGATGAAAGCCGTACTCACTCATATTTCGAAGATGGCGATGATCCAGATGAACTATTAAAGCTGCCTCAGGAGATTATCGATACCATCGTTCAACTTAATACAATACATCACACTGGTTGTATTATATTTGAAGCATTACCGCGGCATTTGAAAATTCACAACTATTACACGTTGCTTGATCACAGCCAAGAAGAGCGCTTCTACGCATTATTAGCGCAACTCGTTCAGCAAATTCCCAAAATAAAAGGGCTAGGCATTTCAGGGTTTATGAAGTTACCCTATAAAGATACGCGCTTTTTCGAGCATAAAGCAAAATTGCCTGAAAAGTACTACCCGCGAAACCCAAAAGCAGTAATTGAAGAGAAAGTACAACATGTCTGAGATTAAACTATCGTCACTTTTTGAACTCGAAACAGTGGAAGCTGGCATCTATCGAGGTCAAAGCTGGGATTTAGGCTTCCGCGCCTTGTTTGGTGGACAAGTTTTGGGGCAAGCGTTAGCAGCTGCATACGAAACAGTGGAGGCTGGTAGAGTCGCACACTCATTCCACACTTATTTTTTACTACCAGGCGATGCTAAAAAGCCTGTAGTTTACGATGTTGAAGTAGTGCGAGACGGCAGAAGTTTCTCTGCTCGACGGGTTAAAGCCATTCAGGATGGTAGAAATATTTTCTACATGACAGCGTCTTTTCAGGTTCCTCAAGATGGCATGGAGCATCAAAACCCAACAATGCCAGATGTGCCTGCGCCGGAAGATGTGCAGTCTGACATTGAATTCTATGAAGCTAACTTCAATAAAATTGCACGGCCTATGCAAGAAGCGTTGAGCTATCATAAACCTGTAGATATTCGCACGGTAGATGCAGCTAACTCTTACCAGTCAGCGAAACGCGAACCGACGCGTTATATTTGGTTAAAAGCAAGAGACACAATGAATGCATCATTGACTGTTCATCAAGCTGCGCTTGCTTACGCATCAGATTATCATTTTCTCAGTACGTCGCTTCAACCACACGGTGTTGCGGTAACCGATAAATCACTTCGAATCGCAACGATAGACCATGCTATGTGGTTCCACCGCCCAATCAATATGAACGAATGGTTATTGTATGCAATGGAGAGTCCCTTTAGCGGAGGCTCTAGAGGTTTGGTACGCGGACAAATATTTAACCAAAATGGTGAACTTGTTGCGTCAACCATGCAAGAAGGATTAATGAGAAAAGTAGACGAATAGGGAGAGGGTAATGCGCTACAAATTAGGTTCTACATCACCGCTGGTTGATGAAAGTACGTTTATAGCGCCAGGCGCACATGTTATTGGTAATGTTGAACTCAAAGTGGGTTCAAGCGTTTGGTTCAATGCGGTTATACGCGGCGATATGGACAAGATAACCGTTGGTGAAAATACGAATATCCAAGATGGCAGCGTATTACACACCGATGCAGGTATTCCTTTAGTGCTAGGTGAAGGGGTAACAGTAGGACATAAAGTCATGCTTCACGGCTGCGAGATTGGTGACTATTCCTTGATAGGAATTAACGCCGTCGTATTAAACGGTGCAAAAATTGGAAAGTACTGCATCATTGGCGCTAACGCTTTGATAACGGAAAACATGGAAATTCCAGATTACAGTTTAGTAGTTGGAGCGCCTGGTAAAGTCATTAGAACATTTGATGAGAAGATCGAACCCAAACTAAAAGCGTCCGCTGAACATTACGTAGATAACGCCAAAACATATAAGTCATCATTACAGCCAATTGATAGCTGAAATTTAAGACTAGGCTGTTCGCGATATTTTGAATCCCAATAAAAAATGCCCAGAACAAACGTTCCGGGCCTAGGGGAATGGCTCATTGCTGAGCCGTGCGCTAACTTTTACACAGGAGAGTTTAAATAAAATCTTTTAAACGGACAATGAGTATAGAATACATTTGTTTAAATTATAAACAATTTTTGTGTGAATTTTATCTTACACTCTCAACGTCAGTTAAATTGTAGAACTTATACGTTAGTAATCAATGGACTAAAAACTGGTCGGATGTGATGTTTTTTGAGAAAAAGATGTACAGTTTATATCCACATGTTGCACACATTTTATCCACGTGATGAAGCGTTGTTAATATATACCCTTTTTAAATATATAGACTTACTTTCATTCATGTAAGTTATGTTGAAAACAGACGGTTGTACCATGCCATTATCCTTGTAGTATGACGTCAACGTTCATGCTAAATATGCGTGATACTGACTCTAAAAACAGGCTCTTACATTAATACGAGGATGGATTATGCAATCATTTTCTACTTTTATTCCCCCTGAACGGACTTTGATGGGTCCTGGACCATCCGATGTTAACCCCAGAATTTTAAACGCCATGGCGAGACCCACCCTGGGCCATCTCGATCCATTATTCATTGAGTTAATGGACCAAACCAAGCAGCTTTTACAGTATGCGTTTAAAACTGAGAATGCACTTACTATGCCTATTTCTGCTCCGGGCTCAGCAGGAATGGAGGCATGTTTTGTTAATCTTGTAGAACCAGGCGATAAGGTACTCGTGTGTATTAACGGCGTATTTGGCAATCGAATGGTCGAAAACGTAGAGCGTTGTGGTGGTGAGGCTATTACCGTCAACAATACATGGGGCGAGCAAACTGACCTTAATGTGGTAGAAGACACCCTTAAAGCCAATCCGGATATTAAGATCCTTGCCTTTGTTCACGCAGAAACATCTACGGGCGTACGCAATGAAGCCAAAGCGCTTTGTGAGCTGGCTAAAAAGTATGATTGTCTTAGCATTGTTGATGCAGTTACCTCTCTTGGAGGTGTCGAGTTAGATGTTGACGGTTGGAGCATTGACGCTATTTATTCAGGTTCGCAGAAGTGTTTGAGTTGCGTGCCGGGTATCTCTCCTGTTTCATTTAGTGAAAGAGCAGTTAACGTTATTCAAAACCGAAAAACGAAAGTGCAAAGCTGGTTTCTAGACATGAACTTGATTGTTGGTTATTGGGGGCAGGGCGCCAAGCGTGCCTACCACCATACCGCACCTGTCAACAGTATGTACGCTATGTACGAAGCACTTCTGATTTTAAAAGAAGAAGGCTTAGAAAATGCGTGGCAGCGTCATGCATTGGGTCATGAAAAACTTGCGCAGGGTTTAAGTGAACTTGGGTTAGAGCTAACGGTAGACAGTGCTTATCGTTTGCCTCAATTAAATGTAGTTAAAATTCCAGACGGCGTAGACGATGCTGCCGTTCGCAAGCAATTGCTTGAAGATTTTAATTTAGAAATCGGCGCCGGTTTAGGCGATCATGCCGGTAAAGTATGGCGAATTGGTCTTATGGGATACGCATGTAAACCCCGTAATATCGATCACTGCCTTGCTGCGTTGCGCACTGTGCTTAAGTAAAACGCCTAGCGCCTTTTAATCTTTTCGGTCAACACGTTCAGCGAGATGCTTAGCTGAACGGTTGGCTTTTAGCCGTTTAGCATATAAAACCCATTTAACATAGCGCGTTGATATCAGTCCGCATAGATCATTACCCACTCAGTGAGATTTAAAATCTTCGTAATCACGTCGTGTTACCGCAGGTATAGTGGCACTACATCAAGTTGACTGGTATTACTTATCCATTTTTGGGTCTTGCCTCATAAAAAGCGCATCTCGGCGAAGTTATATCTCTTCTCGTCTTAGTTCAGTGCTAAGATTTCGTTTATTGCGTATATTCATAAACTATTCAGTTTTAAACATTTATCCTTTAGGTAACGTAATTAAAAGGCACCATAAAAAAGGAATCTCTATGAAAATGATCACGCGTACTAATACTTATTCGACAGCTAAAAGTGTAGTTAAAAAAGCATTGTTAGCTTCATCATTTATTGCCTTATCTGCACCTATGGTTTCTGCACAGGCCGCACAAGAAGCGGTTATAAATGTGCAAGGCGTAGGAGCGGTAGAAGTGACACCAAATGCTTATTCAGTCACACTCGTTGTTGAAGAAGAAGGTAATACAGTAGGTAAACTGAACACTCAGCTTGATTCGGATCTGCGTTCTATTGTTAAGTTCTTGCTTAATCAAGGTATAGATGAAAAGCACATTCAGAGTATGCAAGTACGCTTACAACCTCGCTATATCAATACGCCTCAAGGCCGTCAGCAAGAAGGTTTCACGTTGTCACGAGATATCACCGTCACATCTACTGACCTTGAAACTTATGACAAAGTATTAGATGGCGTGCTCAAACGAGGTGTTGATCGCATACAACAATTCAACTTTATTTCAGTTGGTGAAGGCGATGCCTATCAAAAAGCACTTATCTCTGCGGTAAAAGACGCAAAGCAACGTGCACACTTATTAGCAAAAGAATTAGAGATTGAAGTAGGTGAAGTTGTTGCAATCTCAGAATCTGGTGGCAATATGCCGATTCCAGTAATGCGCGCAGAAGCTTTTGCCAAAGACATGTCTATGTCTTTACCTGGCCAAGAGCGCATAGAAGCGCGTGTTAATGTGTCTTTTAACATTGTTCAATAGCAGGAAATTCGTTTGAAAGAACAACAGTACGGTCAGTTAATAAACCAAGCAAAGAGCTTGGTTTCTGGCGAGCACGATCTTATCGCTAACATGGCAAATATAAGTGCGCTGCTTTTCAATAGCCTCGAAGAGGTGAATTGGGCAGGTTTTTACCTTTATAAAGAAGAGCAGTTGGTACTCGGTCCATTTCAGGGGCAACCAGCATGTATTCGCATTCCACTTGGAAAAGGCGTTTGCGGAACGAGTGCAAGTACCAGAACTGTTCAGCGTATAGCAGACGTTCATCAGTTCGAAGGACACATTGCCTGCGATGCAGCGTCAAACTCTGAGATTGTTGTTCCACTAGTGCTAAACGATGTGCTGGTTGGCGTACTTGATATCGACAGCCCTGTTTTTGAACGCTTTACCGAAGAAGACGAAAAAGGGCTCGTTGAAATTGCTCAAATTCTTATGGATTCGCAGAAATAATTATGAAATCCAGTGTTGATATTCACGTTGTTTTATCCACGTATGAGGATATGGAAGACTTTCATGATGACCCAGATGAGGCATCTGAACGTTTAAATTTCATCTTACATGCGGTGTACGACAATGCAGAAGAAGATATTGAAACACAGCGTTTAGAGCAAATTTTGCACTACGCATGGGAATCTTGGCAACAAGATAAGCATTTATTAGAAATAGATGACGACGAATTGCTTGATTGGGTTGACCACACGCTGGCAACTTGGGATGATGCAAGTAACGATGAAATCTCCTGAATAATTTAGAAAGTTAATGGAATCACCAGAGAAGTTTACCAACAGTAAGGAAGTGATAGCTTTCCTTGCAGAGACCTTTCCGAAATGTTTTAGCATTGAAGGCGAGGCCCGCCCACTTAAGATCGGTATTTTTCAAGATCTTGCCACACGTTTAGAAGAAGAGGAACGCGTTAGCAAAACCTTACTTCGTTCTACACTACGACATTACACCAACAGCTGGCGCTATCTTCATAGCATCAAAGAAGGTGCAAACCGTGTAGATTTAGACGGCGTTGAAGGCGATGCAATTGAAAAAGAACACGCTGATCATGCGCAGCAGCAGTTAGAAGAAAGCAAAGCAAAAGCAGCTGAAAAGCGCAAAGCTAAGCTAGCTCAGCAGCCTAAGCGAAAAGATAAACGTCAATTTAATCGTCCAAAAGGTGAAAAATCTGCAAATTCGGACCATGCTGATACTAAGCGCGGAACTAAACCGAAAAATAACAGACCAAACAATACACCACCTGCGAAATTGACAGATAGCGATTTACAGCAAGGTACGCAAGTTACCGTTAAATTAGGTAAAGCACCTATGCCTGCAGTAATTACCGAAGTAGCTAAAGATGGCATTCACGTTCAATTAGACTCAGGCATGGTAGTTAAAGTAAACGCAGACGCTTTACGTTTGGCACGCTCCAAGAGGTCGTAAAATATGAGAGACATCCTTCGAATTTCCATCGCCAGTGCTTTTCTTACCGTTGGGGTAGGAGCAGGCGCAGTTACGTCAACACCAGAGGTAGACGAGCTTCCCATTTTACAACAGGAATCTCAACACAGTGTTGCAGCTAAGCGAGTAAGCGCACTCTTTACCAGGGCGCACTACAAGGAAATATCGTTGGATGATGCACTCTCAGCTAGAGTTTACCAGCGCTTCATCGATTCATTAGATCACAATAAACAAGTGTTATTGCTGTCTGATGTTGTGGGTTTTGAGAAATACCGCACATTGTTTGATGATGCGCTGAGTAAAGGCAACCTCTCTGTTGCCTATGATATGTATAACGTAAGCGCGAAACGACGCATTGAGCGTTATGAATTTGCACTTGCACTGTTAGAGAAAGGCCCGTTCGACTTTGAAAAAGAAGGCGATAAGTTCTTTTACGACAGAGAAGATGCTGAATGGCCAGCCAATAAAGCTGAGCTGGATGAAATTTGGCGTCAACGCGTTAAATACGACGCGTTGAATCTAATACTTGCAGACAAAACGTGGGAAGAGGCTAAGGAGCTTCTTACCAAACGCTATACACGAGCGATTAAGCGCACTAAGCAAGCAAAGAGCGAAGACGTTTTTCAAACTGCAATGAATGCATTCGCACGTACAATTGAAGCTCACACCAGTTACTTATCTCCGCGTAACGCTGAACGTTTTCAAATGGACATGAACTTGTCGTTTGAAGGTATTGGTGCAGTATTACAAAGCGAAGATGATTACACGGTAATCAAAAGCGTTGTACCTGGCGGACCTGCAGATGAGTCTGGCGCAATAAAACCAGAAGATAAAATTGTTGGCGTAGCACAAGACGACGAAGAGTTTGTTGATGTGATTGGTTGGCGATTGGACGAAGTGGTTGAGTTAATTAAAGGCCCGAAAGGAAGTACTGTTCGTCTACAGGTTGAAAAAGGAGCTACGGATGCGAAAACCACGTCGGTAGTTAGCCTTACTCGCGATAAAATTAAGTTAGAAGATCGCGCAGCCAAATCGGAAGTATATGTGCCAGAGACTGGCCCTCACGCGGGTGAACCTCTAGGTGTAATCACCATTCCTAGTTTTTACAACAACCTTAGTATGGATGTTGCTAAAGAAATAGAAAGCTTGAAAGCGCAAAACGTTAAAGGCGTTATCGTAGACTTGCGCGGTAATGGCGGTGGTTCTCTAACCGAAGCAACGTTACTTACTGGCCTATTTATCGAAAAAGGCCCGGTGGTTCAAATTCGATACGGTCAAAGCAAAGTTAGCGTTAACCGTGATACAGATGGCGAAGTGGCTTACGATGGCCCGTTAACCGTATTAGTTGACAGATATAGCGCGTCTGCTTCAGAGATTTTTGCGGCAGCGATGCAAGACTACAACCGTGCTCTCATCGTAGGTGAACAAACCTTCGGGAAAGGGACAGTGCAGCAGCATCGCGGTTTAGGTAAAATTTATGACCTTTACGACAACCCATTAGGTAGTGTTCAGTTTACTATCGCCAAGTTCTATCGCATTGACGGCGGCAGCACCCAGCATAAAGGCGTTATTCCTGACATTCTTTATCCATCGGCAGTTGAACCAGCTGAATGGGGAGAAAGCCAAGCGGAAAATGCGTTGCCATGGGACAGTATCAATCGCGCTAACTATACGACGTTTGCAGACGGTACTGCTGCGCTTGATGTTTTAACAGCGAAGCACAACAAACGTATTTTACAAGATCCTGAGTTTTCTTATATTCAAGACGACATAAAGGAATATAAGGAAAATAAAGACAAGAACTTCATCTCATTAGTTAAATCTGTACGTGAAGGCGAGAAGAAAGAGGCGGAAGAGAAGTCGCTTGCTCGTGCTAACGAACGTTTACAGCGATTGGGAATGGAAACTGTCACAACATTGGACGACCTACCTGAAGATATGGAAGAATTAGATCCATTCTTGGACGAGGCAGCCAATATTACTTTCGATATGATCGAAACAGGCCGTTACGCTATCACAAGAAATTAAGTGATTAGAAAAAAGGGCTGGTCTAGGGCCAGCCCTTTTTTTGTGTCTATAAATTATTAAAACAATAATAAAGGGAAATAACATGGCTATCAGAGGCGAATTTTCCTCTCGAATAGGGTTCGTGCTAGCAGCGGCAGGCTCGGCAGTAGGACTAGGTAATATTTGGGGCTTTCCTACAAAGGTAGCAAGTAACGGTGGCGCAGCATTTGTTCTCGTATACTTACTGCTGGCTTTTGTACTCGCTTATCCCGTACTTATGGCAGAACTTATAATCGGACGTAGTTCACGTTCAAATATGGTTGACGCTTTAGGTAAAATATCGGGCAATTTCGTCGGAAGGCTAACGGGCATTTGGGGCTGTGTTACCGTGTCACTTATCCTTGCATTCTACGCTATTGTAGGCGGATGGATGTTGGTTTATTTCGCCGATGCTGCCGTTAGCATGGTGGGATTTACGAGCGCTAGCGACTGGCTACTCACTTCATCAGTTACGCGTAACATTATTTTCTGCTTCTTATTTATGGGTTTAACTGCATTTATCGTTGTCGGTGGTGTAAAGTCAGGCATTGAGAAGTGGTCAGTGCGTTTGATGCCTACATTGGTTATTCTCATTCTCGCATTGATTGTTTATGTGAGCCTACAGCCTGGTGCCGTAGAAGGTTGGTCAGCATATTTAGTACCTGACTTCTCTCGCGTTCTAGACCCAGACTTATTAATTAACGCCATGGGACAAGCCTTTTTCTCAATGTCTTTAGGTGTGGGTACCATGCTGGTTTATGGTTCATACCTAAGTAAAAATGAAAATCTACCTAGCATTGGTGCGTCGGTAGCGCTTGTCGATATCGGTGTTGCGGTTATTGCGGGTATGCTTATTATCCCGGCCATGTACGTTGCATTAAACAACGGCGTTGAAATCTTCACACCGGAAGGCGCGTTAATCCAAGGTGACACGCTGATTTTCAAAGTACTACCAGCACTGTTTGATACCATTGGTAGCGTAGGTCTTTTCGTTGCTTTTACCTTTTTCGCGCTAATGGCGATTGCTGCCGTCACGTCTTCAATTTCAATGTTAGAAGTTCCCGTTGCGTTTATGGTAGAAAGTAAAGGTCTTCAACGTAAAAAGGCCGTGTTATTAATGGCATCGGTCATCTTTGTATTAAGCTGCATCATCATTTTAAATTTTGAAACCTTGTTCGGCTTTGTTATCGCATTAACTACCGAGTATAGCCAACCGTTACTAGGACTCGCCTTGTGTATTTTCGCAGGTTGGGTGTGGCGCAGAGATGCAATACTCGATGAACTTAAACAAGGTGATCAGTTTGCTGAACACAGCATTTTCTGGAAGATTTGGCCTTGGTACGTACGCTTTGTGTGTCCCGTTATCATTGCGCTTATGTTCTACCGCTCAGTCTTCTAAAGCATTCTGGTAAAAAGCGGACAGCACGCTTAACGCGTTACAAATACGATAATAAGGTTTTAAAAAACGACAATGACGAATAAAGAAATAAAAACGCCGTCACTTCTCGATGCAATGCTTCCTATTCTTGCGTTAGTCATAATGATGGGAAGCGCAGTTTATTTGTTTGCCGATAACTCTTCTTACGGTCCAAACCAAATTGCACTTCTTCTAGCGATGGGCTTAGCTGCTATCATTGGAATGAAAAATGGCTACAGCTGGAAAACTATCGAAAAGGGCATTGTAGACGGTATCTCAATGTCTTTAGGTGCCTGCTTAATTCTGTTAGCGGTAGGTTCTCTTATTGGCACATGGATGCTAGCCGGAACCGTGCCTACGCTTATCTATTTCGGTTTAGAGTTGCTTAACCCCTCGTTTTTCTATGCTGCCGCTTGTCTGATTTGTGCGGTTGTTGCAATGAGTATAGGTAGTTCTTGGACTACCGCGGCGACTGTGGGTGTTGCGCTAATGGGCGTTTCTGCAGGCATGGAAATGTCGGCAGCCATAACCGCCGGCGCAGTAGTTTCAGGTGCATACTTTGGCGATAAAATTTCGCCTTTATCTGAAACAACAAACTTAGCGCCTGCTGTTGCGGGCACGGATTTATTTGAGCACATCCGTTACATGCTTTGGACGACGATTCCGAGCTTTGTTATTGCGCTTATTCTATTTACGGTACTGGGCTTTAGTGAAGTGGGTGAGGCCAAAGCAGAACGCATTGAGCAAATGCAACTTTTGTTAAACGAGTCTTTTGACTTAGGTTGGCATTTGTTAATTCCCCTTGTCGTTTTGCTCACTTTAGCGATTAAAAAGATGCCTGCGTTTCCAGCTGTTTTTATCGGCGCTTTGTTAGGTGGCGTCTGGGCAGTTGTATTCCAGTGGGATGTGGTTACTTCTATGGCAAGTGCTGACGACTCGGTGAATGTAGGTGCGTTGAAGGTAGTTTGGACTGCGCTATTCGATGGCGTAAGCTTCTCAACACCTGACGAGAACTTAAATAGCTTGCTTTCTCGTGGTGGCATGTCTTCTATGTTAAATACCATTTGGTTGATCATCTGTGCAATGTCGTTTGGTGCCGTATTAGAGCGTGTTGGCCTATTAAAGCGTGCAGTTTCTGCCATATTAATTGGTGCAAAGTCTGCAGGGGATATGGTGAGCAGAACCATTCTTACTTGTTTTGGTACCAACCTTGTTACTGCAGATCAGTATATTTCAATCGTGATGCCAGGCCGTATGTACAAAGAAGAATTCAAAAAACGTGGTTTAGACCAATTGAATCTTTCTCGCAGCCTTGAAGACGGCGGCACACTTACGTCTCCACTTATTCCTTGGAACACCTGTGGTGCTTACATGCACAGTGTTTTATTAGTCAATCCATTTGATTACGTATTCTATGCATTCTTCAACGTAATCAACCCGATCCTTGCTGTTATTTATGCGTATTTAGGTATTAAGATTTTACGTATTACGCCACCGCATGTTGAAGTAAACAGCAAAGATACGGTTTAACACAGAGTTCCAATTAAACCCACGTAGGCTTTCTTCCAGGAGGATCTATGTCAGTTCAAGCTAAACGCCGGGCGGATTACCAGCCGCCCGCTTTTTCAATAGCGACAGTTGACCTACATATAACGCTACACCCAACGCAAACCAAAGTTATCAGCACGTTGTCCGTCACTCGTAATGGCGCGCACGATAGTCCATTAGTACTTGATGGCGATAATTTATCGCTAGATTCTATTTCTATTAACGGTACGCACCTATCTGATAATGAATACACGGTAACAGATAGCGCTTTAAGCGTGGTTACTGAACTTGATGAGTTCGTCTTAGAAATTACCAATACCATTGCCCCTGAGCACAACAAAGCGCTGGAAGGCTTGTATTTATCAGGTGGTGCCTATTGTACGCAGTGTGAAGCGGAAGGGTTTCGTCGCATTACGTACTTCATGGACCGCCCGGATGTTTTGTCGGTCTACACAGTGACGGTAGTTGCCGACAAATCAGTACCGATGCTTTTGGCCAATGGCAACCCAGTGGACAAGGGCGAGGTTGACGAAAATACGCATTTTGTTAAATGGCACGATCCACATCCAAAACCTTGCTACCTTTTTGCTCTAGTTGCCGGTGACTTCGATTTACTTACCGATAGCTACACCACCACTAGCGGTAAAGAGGTTGCGCTAGAACTTTATGTTGATAAAGGCAAAAAGTCTCAAGGCATTTTCGCATTAGAATCTCTCAAACGGGCGATGAAGTGGGACGAAGATGTGTTCGGGTTAGAGTACGACTTAGATATCTACATGATTGTTGCCGTCGATTTCTTCAATATGGGAGCGATGGAAAACAAGGGCTTAAATGTATTTAACAGTAAGTTTGTTTTAGCCGATCAAAAAAGTGCCACCGATGATGACTTTTTCAATGTTGAGTCGGTTATCGCGCACGAGTACTTCCACAACTGGACCGGCAACCGTGTTACTTGTCGCGATTGGTTCCAGCTTAGCCTTAAAGAGGGGCTTACTGTATTTAGAGACCAACAGTTCAGCGCTGATATGACTTCGGCGTTAAGTAATCGTATAAAGCACGTTCGTGTTATGCGAGAACACCAGTTTGCAGAAGATGCGAGTGCAATGAGTCATCCAATTCGTCCAGAAGAAGTCATTGAAATGAACAACTTCTACACGGTGACGGTTTATGACAAAGGCGCTGAAGTTATTCGCATGTTCCACACATTACTGGGGCCTGACGGCTTTAGACGTGGTATGGACGAGTACTTTAGAAGACACGACGGTCAGGCTGTCACCTGTGATGACTTCATTTCAGCAATGCAGTCTGCTACTGATTTAGATTTAACCCAGTTTACCCGCTGGTATAGTCAATCTGGTACGCCAGTGATTTCTGTCGCACACAGCACTGAGGTCGATGATGATGGCATTGTTAAGCATAGCTTTACATTGTCACAGCACACACCTGCAACCTCCGATCAGAAAGAAAAGCTTCCTCTATATATTCCTGTAAATATCGAGATTATTGATGATGAGGGGAAAAGCTATACAGACAACGAGTCGTTAATTCAAAACGGCATGGTCATTTTAAAAGATGATGCTATGCGTTTTACTGTAGAAGCCAAAACTACTAATTTAACACCTGTAGTATTGGGTAACTTCTCAGCGCCAGCGAAAGTAGAAAACCCATTGGGGACAGAGTCTTTACTTACTATATTTAAGCATGCGAAGGATCCATTTAATCGTTGGGATGCAATGCAAACATTGTATGACCGCTGTGTGAAGCAATTAGAGGAATCGCCGGGGTCTGGTATCAGTAATGAAATCTGGAACGGTATCAAGCAAGCGATTGCCCAAGAGCAGAACAACCTTGAATTGCTGAGTGAATGTTTAGTCATACCTTCGTTTGAGACACTGTGCCAAAGCCGAAGTAACATAAACGTTTCCGCACTTTCGAAAGCGAGAAAAGCGTTCTGCGACCAGTTTGCTCGCGCACTCGAAAAAGAGCTAAAACAAGTCTTCGAAAATATCGAGAAAAGCGCGTATTGCTACACGCAAGAAGCGGTGAATCAACGTCGCTGCAAAAATGTCGTGCTTGCACACTTAGCGCGTTTACCCCAACACGAGCATATTGTGGTTTCTCAGTTTGAAACCGCTGATAATATGACAGATACGCTAGGCGCGTTGAGAAGCGCACAACACTGTAGCGCCACCACTTTCGACAGTTTGATGGCTCAGTTTGAGGAATCGTGGAATCATGACCCGCTTGTTTTGGACAAATGGTTCGCACTCCACGCTACACAAAATCGAGACGATATCTTTGCGACTATCACAATGTTATGTGAGCACCCTCAGTTCGCAATGAGTAACCCGAACCGTGTTCGTTGTGTTATTGGTAGCTTCGCTTTCTATAACAGCGAAAGGTTTCATGCACTCGATGGCAGTGGATATAAATTTGTAACCGACTACTTACTTAAGCTCGATGCGGTCAACCCACAGGTTGCCGCCCGTATTGTAACGCCACTGACGCAATGGCAGGGCTTTGCAAGCGAGCATCAGGTTCATATGAAGCAACAGCTTGGCCGTTTGCTTAATCACAAAGGTTTAAGTAAAGATTTGTTTGAGAAAGTAAGTAAAAGCCTTGCTTATGACAAGCATTAGCCAAACTGACTCGGTTTTTTACTTTTCAATAAATGCACCTTACAAGCAATGTGAGGTGCTTTATATTCCATCTATGCCAGATGTGGTCATGGTCAGTGAATCAGGCCTAAGCGTCCAAGTACCGACCAACCGGCTCAGGCAATTTGTTACGTCTGATGGTATTAAAGGTCGTTTTAGGATGATTATTGATGCCAACAAAAAAATAAAATCCTTTGAAAGGCTCGCATAGAGCCTTTTTTGTACGCGACGAATTACTCTCTTGTATATGAGCTTTCACCACTCCCATACGTAACACTTATGCGTTTTCTTTTGTCATTGAGCGTTCCAAAATACTCAACGCAACAGTTTCGCAATATTTCTGTACATTTTTCCTGCAAGTTTATAAATGCCTTTTATACTCACAATAAAGCAATAACTATTTGATACGACTAATGTTGTAAATTTTGTTAACTGGTAGGATTAGTTCTTGCGGTTATGGCAAAATGATGTAATGATTTTGTTAATCGTTATGGTTGGTCATGATGTCACGTATTAAGTCACATCGACTTGGGAGTATAAAAATATGAAAAACGGGCCTAGCGCTTTTAAGATATCACCGGTAGCAGCGGGAGTTCTCTCACTGCTAGGTGCTGCTGCAGTACCAGCACACGCTGCGAATTGGCAAGTGGGTGATGTAAGTATTTCTTTAGATTCAACATTTACATTAGCTACAAGTATTCGAACAGAGGCAAGAGATTACGACCTTATAGGTAACAGTAACCATCCTCAATTCGACTGGAGCGGTTATCACGCAGCTTTCAACCCTTTATACCCAAGTGGCGACGTGTGGGGTTTAGCAGATGGTGGTTATTCCACCAATGGTGACCTTGGTAACCTTGCACACGATCCAGGTGACGCGTTTGCAACGCAAATTTCAGGTACTCATGAATTAGATATCAATTTTGGCGACTATGGTTTCTTCGCCCGTGGTTTCTGGTTCTACGACTTTGAGCAAATGGACGGCGACCGTCCATACTCTAACCCAATAACGGGTAACCAATACGACTTGTGTCAAGACCCTGAAGCAGAAGACCTACTGTGTACCGATGTACGTCTTTACGACGCATTCTTTTATGGCGACTGGTGGATTGGCGACAAACCACTTACGCTTCGTGTAGGCCGTCAGGTCATCAGTTGGGGTGAAAGTACATTCATCCAGCACGGTATTAACACAACGAACCCTGTTGATGTAACACGAGCTCGTGCTCCAGGTGCAGAACTTAAAGAAGTATTCCTTCCAGTAGGGATGGTGTACGCGTCTTTAGGTTTGACTGACACAGTGAGTATTTCTGGTTACTACCAGTACGAATGGCAGCGCAGCTGGCTTCCAGTTTCTGGCAGCTACTTCGCGGGCAACGACTTTGCAGGTGAGGGCGGTCAACGCCAAAATATCCAGCTTGGTTTCAGTGGTAACCCAGACATCGACTTAGATCACCTCCTCACTGCGTTAAACGGATATGGCGATTTGCTTCGCTCTGGCGCTAATCCAGCTGACATTTCGCAAGCCTACCTTGCTTATCCAACCAAAGTGGCTATCCGCGGTTTTTCTGACGAAGCGCACAATGACGCGGACGATCAGGGTCAATACGGTTTACGCTTGACGTGGTTTGCTGAGAATTTGAATGAAACAGAGTTTAGTTTCTATCACATCAATTACCACAGCCAACGCCCGCTTATTTCAGGTAAGACATCCGATTTTACTGCTGAAGGAATTGGCGCGGATCTCGCGTTCCTAGCGTCTAATACCGTTACTCGCGACAACATCACTGAACTGGGTGCATTTACACAGTCAGAGTTCTTCTACCCAGAAGATATCAAACTTTATGGTATGAGCTTTAACACTAACATCGGTACTACGGCTCTTGCGGGCGAATTTGCTTACCGTGTAGATGAGCCGCTTCAAATCGATGATGTTGAATTGCTTTACATGGGTATGCCAGAGCAGCTAGCGAATGCTGGGCTACGTCCAGATTTAGAAGGTATTTCACAGCTAAACAATATCGGAAGAGCAGTAGGCCCAGGCGAAACAGCGGAAGGTTATCTATTCTCTGATACATGGCAAATGCAGTTTACTGCCTCACACGTGTTTGGCCCTAAATTTGGCTCTGACAACTTCGTACTATTAGGCGAAGTAGGTTATGTGAACGTTGTAGATATGCCAGATCCGAACGTAATTCGCTTAAATGCGCCTGGTACAGCACGTACGCCGTCACTAGAGCCTATCAATGGCAATAGTCGTGAAGGTTTACACCAAGCGCTATCAGACGGACCAGAGACTAACCCGTTTGCTACTGACGATGCGTGGGGTTACCGCTTACTTGCTGTCGCTGATTACAACGACGTCATGGCCGGAATTAACTTACGTGCTCGTGCAACATTCTCTCACGATGTAGAGGGTACAACACCAGACCCTCTATTCCTTTTCACAGAAGATGTTAAGTCTGCTGCAATTTCATTGACGTTCGACTACCTAAGCAAGTGGTCAGCAACAGCGTCGTACAGCGCTTTCTGGGGCGGTATTGGTACTACTAATGCGCTATCAGACAGAGACTTCGTTTCATTTAACATCAAATATGCAATCTAAGAGTGGTATTTATGATTAGAAAAGTAGGAATTATCGCTGCGGCTTTGTCACTTGCTCTGTCAGGTGCAAGCGCGATGGCAAAGGTGTCTGACGCAGATGCCAATAAACTAGGTAACGAATTGACGCCACTGGGCGCTATGAAAGCAGGTAATGCAGACGGCAGTATCCCAGCGTGGACTGGCGGTATTACTTCAGCACCAGCGGGCTACACAGTGGGTGATCACCATCCAGACCCGTACCCTGAAGATAAAGTGCTATTTGAAATCACGGCACAAAACTACAAAGAATATGCGGACTTTCTATCTGAAGGTCAGAAAAAGCTTTTCGAAGCTTACCCTGAAACCTTCCGTATGCCGGTTTACCCAACGCGTCGTTCTGCGTCTAATCCCCAGGCTATCTACGATGCAACTAAGGTAAATGCAACTAGCGCGGAGCTATTAGACGGCGGTAACGGAATTAAAGGGGCTGTTCTTGGTATTCCGTTCCCAATTCCACAAAATGGTCTTGAAGCAATTTGGAACCATATACTTCGCTATCGCGGTGAAGCGGTTCAGCGTAATGGTGGTCAAGCTGCAGTAACAACTGGCGGTGATTACAACGTAATCGGTTTCGATGAGCAGTTATTAATTAAGTACGCAGAAGAAGGTGCTACACCAGAAAAGCTTACTGACGAAAACGTCCTTTTCATGTTTAAACAAAAAGTAACAAAGCCTGCTCGTTTGGCGGGTACAGCACTGCTTGTACATGAAACAGTTGACCAAGTAAAAGAGCCGCGTAAAGCATGGACCTACAACACGGGTCAGCGACGTGTACGTTTGGCCCCAAACATTGCTTATGATACACCTGGAACTGCAGCTGATGGCCTTCGTACTACCGATGACTTTGATATGTTTAACGGCTCACCAAACCGTTACAACTGGAAGTTAGTGGGTAAGAAAGAAATGTTCGTTGCATACAACAACTATGCACTTCATTCAGATAATGCGAAGTACGATGACATCTTAAAGCCAAATCACGTTAATCCAGACCTAACACGTTGGGAAAAACACCGCGTTTGGGAAGTAGAAGCCACATTGAAAGACGGTTTCCGTCATATTTATCAAAAGCGTGTATTCTTCATTGATGAAGATAGCTGGCAAATTCAAGTTGCTGATATGTATGATAATCGTGGCGAACTTTATCGTGTTGGTGTAGCGTATGGTGTGAACTATTATGAAGTACCTACCCAGTGGTCTACGCTGGATGTGTACCATGACTTGAACTCTCGTCGTTACCTGGCCATTGGCCTCGATAACGAAGAAGAGATGTACGACTTCACCGTACGCCCACGAGATGTGGAATTCACACCTCAGGCGTTACGACGAGAAGGTATGCGCTAATCGCCTTAAACAACAAACGGTTGGCAATTGCCAACCGTTTTTGTATGCAGACAATTATAAATAGGGGGAATGGTTAATTATGAAAAAAACCATTGCAGCGTGCATTGCCGCCACTTTCGCAGTTAATTACTCTACAACTGCAATCGCCGAAGAAGCATTCATGGCACCACTGGTTGAGCAATCGGTTCTTTTGGACATAGACGCTGATACATTTGTCGTTATTGTCGGTGAACGCGGTCACGTGTTAGTTTCAAAGGATGGTGAGGCATTTACTCAAAAAGCCGTACCAACACAATCAACGCTTACAGCGACAACTGTTGTAGGCGATAATATTTGGGCAGTGGGCCACGACGCTGTTATTCTTCATTCTTCAGATAAAGGCGAAACGTGGGAAATTCAAAATTTCCAACCTGACCTTCAGCGCCCATTTCTAGACGTATTATTCTTCAATGAAAAGCAGGGGATTGCTACAGGTGCCTATGGCTTGTTCTATCGAACCTTAGACGGTGGAAAAACATGGACGGCAGAACGTCATGCCAGTCTGCTTGACCCAATGGATCAAGAATACCTTGAAGATATTCGAAAAGAAGATGAAGACTTCTATCAGCAAGAACTTGAATCTATTTTACCCCACTTAAACAGAATTACCCTTGATGGTGATACGCTTTACCTAGCAGGCGAAGCCGGGTTGCTAGCCAAAAGTACCAATATGGGAGAATCGTGGGAACGGTATTACGTCGACTATACAGGATCGTTTTTCGATATTAAGCCGCTTGATGAAAATACCGTTCTAGCGGTTGGCCTTCGCGGAAATATATTTGTTAACAGAAACGAAGGTGAGTGGGAATACGTACAAACTTGCTCAACCAGCACACTAAATTCAATTCTAATTGGTTCTGAATCGAAGGTTTATGCTTTGGGTAACAACGGGATGATGGTAAGCGCACAGCGACCTTTACCCACCAGTATGCGAGACCCCTATGCAAACCTTTCAGATTGCGAAGCTGATGAAGGCATTGTCGTTTCACAAATTAAAGACAAAGCCGCGCTTCTTAATGCAACACAGTTTAAAGGTAAGAATATTGCCGTTACTGCGAATGGCATTAAAACGTTGAATTTAAAATAGGGCAGTATAAAAACAATGACCCATTTTCTTGAAAAATTAGTATTCGGAAACCGTAAAATTGTCGTAGCCTTGTTTGCTATAGCCACAGTTTTCCTTGGTTACCAAGCTTCACAAATGCGCTTAGACGCAGGTTTTGAAAAGAACATACCGCTAAATCACGAATACATGAAAACGTACATTGAGCACCGCCAAGATTTTGGTGGCGCTAACAATATATTAGTTTCTGTGTGTGATAAAAACGATAACATCTACAATCAAAACTTCTTCGATACACTAAAGAATGTTCACGACCAACTCTTCTTTATTAATGGGGTGAACCGTTCGTTAGTTATTTCGCTTTTCTCTCCTTCAACCCGCTTTACTGAAATTGTGGAAGGCGGCTTTGCAGGCGGACCGGTCATTCCTGCAGACTTTAATTCTGCAAGCCCAGAAGCATTAGAGTTGGTGGCTGCCAACGTAGAAAAGGCAAACATCGTCGGAAGACAAGTATCCAGTGATTACAGCTGCGCAATGGTAACAGCGCAATTGCTCGATATTGACCCGCAAACTGGCGAGCCTCTCAATACGTTGGCATTAGCGGCAGAACTAGAAGAGCAGCTTCGCGGTCAATATGAAAACGAAAATACGTCTATTCATATAATTGGCTTTGCAAAAATGATTGGCGATGTGGCCGACGGTGCAAAAGACGTGCTGATCTTTTTCGCCATTGCTATCGCGATTACTGCCGTAATGGTGTATTTCTTCTCGCGTAGCATCATGCTTACGTTATTGCCATTAGTATGCTCAATCATTGCCGTTATCTGGCAGCTAGGCCTGCTTACTTCAATTGGCTTTGGTATGGACCCTATGTCAATACTGGTGCCATTTTTAGTATTTGCCATTGGTGTGAGCCACGGCGTACAAATGATAAACGCGGTAGAAAAACAAGCAGTAACCGGTATTGGTGCTAAACGGGCATCTATGGCGGCATTCAGAAACTTGCTGGTTCCAGGCGGAATTGCATTGTTATCTGATACGGTTGGCTTTATGACGTTATTGGTAATCGATATCGGCATTATTCGCGAGTTGGCGATTACGGCAAGTATGGGGGTAGCGGTAATAATCCTTACCAACTTGTTGCTGCTGCCTGTGCTGATGAGCTTCTTAAAACTTGACCAGAAATATGTCGAAAAATTCGCGGGTAAAGAACACGCTAATTCGAAATTCTGGGAAGTCATTGCCGCTTGTTCACGTAAAAAGCCTGCGGCAATAATTCTTATCGTTACTGCTATCCTATTCGTGTTTGGTCATTTCCAAGCTCAGAATATGAAGATAGGGGACTTACATGCGGGTGCACCTGCGCTTCATGAAACGTCACGCTACAATCAGGACACTTTCCTGATTACCGATAAGTACGAAGTAACGGTAGATTACATTTCTATTTTGGTTGAAACCACACCAGAAGCTTGTACGTCACACAGCGTGATGAAGGCCATGGACGATTTCCAATGGAAAATGGAAAATGTTCAAGGCGTTCAGTCGGCGGTTTCGTTGGCTTCTGTTGCCAAAATTGTTAACGCAGGTTACAACGAAGGCAACGTTAAGTGGCAGGTACTCCCTCGTAACCAGCAAACATTGGTGCAGGCAATTTCTCGCGTTCCAACGTCGTCTGGTTTACTTAACGGCGACTGCTCGGTCATGCCAATTATTCTGTTTATGGAAGACCACAAAGCAGAAACGATCTCTCGTGTCGTTGAAGCGGTAAAAGCGTATCGCGATGAATATCAAACCGATGATATGAAGTTCAGTCTTGCTTCTGGGCCTGTTGGCGTGATGGCCGCAACTAATGAAGCGGTTAGTGCAGCGCAAGACCCTATGATGCTTTATGTATTTGGCGCCGTTATTGCGTTGTGTCTAATTAGCTTCCGCTCACTGCGTGCTACGTTAGTTGTTGTTATTCCGCTGTATGTGGTGTCTGTACTGGCGCAAGCCTTAATGACATACCTTCAAATTGGCCTCACCGTTTCTACATTACCAGTTATCGCACTTGGCGTGGGTATAGGTGTGGACTATGGTATTTATATACTCTCTACCAAGAGCTTAATGCTGAAGAAAGGCGCTACCGTTCAAGAAGCATATTTCGCTGCATTAAAAGAACGTGGAAGTGCTGTGCTATTTACCGGTATTACGCTGGCAATAGGCGTGAGCACATGGGTGTTCTCTTCGCTTAAGTTCCAAATGGATATGGGCATTTTGCTTACATTTATGTTCGTCGTGAACATGCTTGGAGCAATAATTGTACTGCCTGCACTAGCAAGATTCCTATGGTGGAACAAGAATGACCCTGATGCATAAAATATTTTTGCATAGCTAAGCATTAAAAAGGGCCTTTAGGCCCTTTTTTTTGGGTGTTTTCTGCATACTTATCTATGCTGTTAATATAAGGTTAAAAATGGGCTTTCATTAGCGTCATTTATTAGAGAAAATAGTTAGGTACTCGGCACTTATACCAAGCTGGATTGGTATTACGACATTCAAAAAAGGTTAACAAATGACAGTCACCTCACAGCGACACTCAGTACTGCTAGACAATGTATTTGCACTTATCGACAAAAAAGTAGATACCAAGCAGAAGTCTCTTGTGCAGCAATTCGGACGTCTGTTGTATAAAAATATTTCAAGCGATGACCTAGAAAATCGCAACGACAGCGACCTTTATGGTGCAACACTTAGTTTATGGAATGGCTTGGCGAAGTTTGAACATACGTCGCCATACATACGCGTATTTAACCCGGAAATTGCCAAACACGGCTGGCACTCAAGCCACACAATTGTTGAGATTATTGTGTCGGATATGCCATTCTTGGTTGACTCGGTGCGCATGTTGCTAAATCGTTTGAACATCACCGCACATTTATTCCTTCACAGCCCAATTGGCATCAAGCGCGACAAAGCGAACAAAGTTGAAGCGTTTGCTGAGCCAGGTCAATCGCTTGAAGGTGCGAAAAAAGAAACGGTCATCTTTATCGAAATCGATAGACAAACATCGAAAAAAGATATCGATGCTCTAACACAAGAACTGCACTCTGTCGTTGATGAAGTTTCTTTGGCAGTTCAAGACTGGCAAGGTATGACAAATACCTTGCAAGACGTAATTAAAAACAATGCTAAATTTAACTGGCCTGTATCTGCAGAAGCCAAAAAGCAAACTAAAGCTTACTTAGAATGGTTAGGCGATCACAACTTCACAATGATGGGTTACCGTTATTATGACGTTAAAGCCATTGAAGGGGACCATAGATGGATCCCTCAAAACGACACCAGTTTGGGTTTGCTTAAAAACTCAGTAAACGACCGAGAGCGTTTGTTGTCTCGCTTACCTGCGTCGGCCCGTGCCGAAGCGCTTAGCAAAAACCCATTGATTCTGACCAAAACAAATTCACGCGCGCGAGTACACCGTCCTGCATATATGGACTATGTAGGCGTGAAGGTGTTTAACAAAGAAGGTCAGGTTGTTGGTGAGCACCGCTTTTTAGGTCTGTATTCTGCCTCTTTCTATAACAACAGCGTAACTCAGCTTCCGATTTTACGTGAAAAAATCAAACGTATTTGTGAGCTATCTGGTTTCGAGCCTGGAACTCACGCATACAAAGCGTTTGCAAATATTATAGAAACCTACCCACGAGATGAGTTGCTACAAACGCCAGCGGAAGAGCTAGCGCAAATTGTGATGGGTATTTTTCAAATGCAAGAGCGTGGAATTTCACGTTTATTCATTCGAAAAGACATTTTTGGCCGCTTTTTCTCGTGCATGGTGTTTGTGCCAAGAGAGCGCTATAACACCCAGTTACGCAAAGAAACCCAAGCGCTACTTAAAGCGTCATTGGGCGCAACTGAAGAAGTGGAATTTACTACGTTCTTCTCAGAGTCTGTATATGCCCGTACGCATTACATTGCTAGAGTCAACGACAACAACGCGGAATTCGATGTGAAGGAAATAGAGCAAAACATTATTGAGTTGACCAAAACCTGGAATGACAGACTCGCGTCAGCTATTTCAGCGGCACACGGAGAGGCTTCGGGTAAAGCGTTGGAACGCAAATACAACAATGCTTTCTCTCGAAGCTATATGGAGCATAACCTACCGTCAGCAGCGCTTGTAGATATTGGCAAACTAGAGATGTTAGACGACAACCACACATTGGATATGTTGTTCTATCGTCCACAAGAAGAAGACGCTGACAGCCAAGTAGTTAAGCTTAAGCTTTTCCACCGTGCTGAGCCTATTCATTTGTCTGACGTGTTACCGATGCTTGAGAATTTTGGGTTACGCGTAATCGATGAAAGCCCTTATAAAGTCACGTGTTCAGAAGGTGAACGTAACTGGGTCATGGACTTCACCATGTTACATAAAAGTGGTCAGCACTTTGACATGGAAAACGCCCAGGTTCTCTTTCAAGATGCCTTTGCCAAAGTGTGGTACAAGACACTAGAAGACGACGCGTTTAACCGCCTTATCCTTGGCGCGAATATGACTGGCCGTAAAGTTACGGTACTCCGTGCTTATGCTAAATACATGCGCCAGACCGGCAGTTCTTTCAGCCGTGACTACATCGCAAACACACTAGCTAACTATCCAGACATTGCTCGTTTACTCGTAGACTTTTTCGACCAGCGTTTTAATCCTAAGAAAAAGCGCAATGAGAAAAAAGAGGAAGGTATTCTTGAGACTATTAAGGAACAGTTAGATAACGTTAGCAACTTGGATGATGACCGAATTATTCGTCGTTATCTGGATATGATGTCTGCAACGTTACGTACAAACTTCTATCAGGCAGACGATGCCGGCAATGAAAAATCATATGTATCATTTAAGATGATGCCTGAACTCATTCCTGACATGCCATTACCACTGCCTAAGTTTGAAATTTTTGTTTACAGTCCTCGCGTTGAAGGTGTGCACCTGCGTGGCGGCAAGGTTGCCCGCGGCGGTCTTCGTTGGTCTGATAGACAAGAAGACTTCAGAACAGAAGTACTCGGCCTAGTAAAAGCGCAACAAGTTAAAAACACGGTGATCGTGCCGGTTGGTGCAAAAGGTGGTTTCGTTTGTAAGAACCTACCTGTAGGCGAAGGTCGCGCAGCTATTCAGGCTGAAGGCCAAGCATGCTATCGCACTTTCATCACCAGCTTGTTAGATATTACTGACAACATTGTAAATGGTGAAATTGTTCCTCCTAAGGATGTTGTTCGCCTTGATGATGACGACCCTTATTTGGTTGTTGCTGCAGATAAAGGCACCGCCACATTCTCTGATATCGCAAACGGTATTGCGGAAGAGTTTGGGTTTTGGCTGGGCGATGCATTTGCATCTGGCGGTAGTATTGGATATGACCATAAGAAAATGGGTATTACTGCACGCGGCGGATGGGAGTCGGTTAAACGTCATTTCAGAGAAATTGGTATCGACTGTCAGACCACTGACTTTACCGCTGTTGGTGTGGGTGACATGGCGGGTGACGTATTCGGTAACGGTATGTTGCTATCAGAGCATACGCGACTAATCGCTGCGTTTAACCATTTACATATTTTCTTCGATCCAAGCCCAGATGCAGCAGCAAGTTATAAAGAGCGTCAACGCCTGTTTGAAAACCCAAGCCTAAGCTGGGAAGACTATGATAGTAAGCTGATTTCAAAAGGCGGTGGCGTATTTAGCCGCGCGTCTAAATCTATCAAGCTTACACCTGAAATGAAAAAGTGGTTAGGTACGCGTCAGCTAACGATGACGCCTAATGAGCTAATTCACAATATATTGAAAATGCCAGTCGACCTACTGTGGAACGGTGGTATCGGTACGTATATTAAGAGCAAGAAAGAATCTCACTCAGACGTAGGTGACCGTGCTAATGATGATTTACGCGTCAACGGTCGTGACGTACAAGCTAAAATTGTGGGCGAGGGCGGTAACTTAGGTCTAACGCAGTTAGGTCGTATTGAGTATGCGTCTAACGGTGGCCGAGTTAACACTGACTTCATCGATAACGTAGGTGGGGTTGATTGCTCTGATAACGAAGTAAACATCAAAATCTTGCTTAACAGCCTAGTTAACGACGGTGAACTTACGCTTAAACAGCGTAATAAGTTGCTCTACGATATGACCGACGATGTAAGTCGAATTGTACTGAAAGACTGCTACCGTCAAACTCAGTCTATCTCTATTACTGAGTTAGCTGGCGTTAAGCAACTTAAAGAACAGCTTCGCTTTATCCACGGTCTTGAGCGTGAAGGTCAGCTAAACCGTGAATTGGAATTTATTCCAAGTGACGATGAGATTTCTGATCGCGTAGCCACGGATCAAGGTTTAACTCGCCCAGAGTTAAGCGTATTGATTGCGTACGGCAAAATGGTACTTAAAGATGCGCTTAATATTCCGGAAATTACTGACAATCCTTACCACGGTAAGTTGTTAGTAGAAGCATTCCCTAAAGTGCTCCGCGAAAAATTCGCAACACACATGCAACAGCATCCGCTTAGAAGCGAAATTATTGCGACTAAGTTAACCAACAACATGGTTAACGACATGGGCCTTAACTTCGTGTTTAGGATGCAGGAAGAAACTGGCGCAAGTGTGAGCGAAATTGCTGACGCATACGCAATTGTTCACGGTATCTTTAATATGAAGACGCTGTGGGAGCGCATCGAACAACTGGATAACGTTATTCCAGCTCAGCTACAGCTTAAAATGTTAGATGAAGCACGTAGAATTATGCGTCGCGCTTCGCGCTGGTATATTCGCCACGGTAATAAGACGCAATCCATTGAAGAAGCCATCGCGAGCTACCGTGGTACCTTCGATATATTATCGAAGAACCTGCAAAACTACTTGGTTAAAAGCGAATTTACTCAGCTTGAAAACGCTACGCAGAAATACATTGATAAGGGTGTACCAGAAGACATCGCTTATCAGGTTGCAAGCTTCTCTAACATGTTCTCTAGCTTTGACCTTGCGCAAATCGTTGAAGCAGATAAGCACGATACCGATGTAGTCGCTAAGCTTTACTATCAGCTAGGTTCTCGTTTAGAACTTCACTGGTTCTTAGATCAGATAAACAACCAGGCGGTAAGCAACCACTGGCAAGCGTTAGCTCGCGCCTCGTATCGTGAAGAGTTAGATTGGCAGCAGCGTTCCATTGCAGCAAATCTTTTAGCTTCTCGCGAAGACGTAAGCAGTGCAGATCAAATTCTTGATGAGTGGATTGAAAGCAATCAGGTCCTACTTAAGCGCTGGTATCACATGATGTCTGAGTTTAAGACCAGTACAACGCACGAATTTGCGAAATTTTCTGTCGCTTTACGTGAATTGATGCTTTTAAGCGTGAAGTCTAACCATTAGAATACACGCACCTTAATGATTTAAGCCCTGTTTATCAGGGCTTTTTATTGGCCGACTGAACATTGCTGTACGTTTTTGCAGCATCGTTTGTAAATGCAAACCTCATACAAGCGCAATATACGTTGATGATCAACAGGCCCTTAATTAGCGAGCGGTAAAAATAACCATGCAATCTCTAGTGCAAAAATTCTTGCTTCAGTGTGAACCTGAAAAAAGTCACGATTTCACCATTAACTGGTTAAACAAGACCCAACATACACCGCTGAAATGGATGTACAGCACACCGACGATTAAAAAGCCCGTTACCGTTGCAGGCATGACCTTCGATAACCCGGTAGGACTTGCCGCCGGGCTTGATAAGAACGGCGATTGTATTGATGCGTTTGCCAGCATGGGATTTGGTTTTGTTGAGATAGGCACGGTAACGCCTCGTCCGCAGCCAGGAAACCCAAAGCCTCGTTTATTCAGAATTCCGGAAAAGCACGCCATTATTAATCGCATGGGATTTAATAATAAAGGTGTTGATCATCTTGTCGAACAAGTGAAAAAGGCTCAGTTTAAAGGGCCTATTGGTATTAATATTGGTAAAAATAAAGATACCGAAGAAGCGAATGCGCTCGACGATTACCTGATTTGTTTAAACAAAGTTTATCCTTACGCAAGCTACGTCACTATTAACATTTCGTCACCGAACACACCTGGCCTAAGAAACCTTCAATACGGTGAAGCGCTCGATAAGCTGTTAGTTGGCCTAAAAGCAGCACAGGAAACGCTAACGCAAACCCACGGTAAATATGTGCCGCTGTTCATTAAAATAGCGCCAGATTTGAGCGATGTGGAAATTGACAGTATTGCTGCTTCACTAATTAACAGCAAAATGGATGGTGTAATTGCCACTAATACGACACTTTCACGTGATGCCGTTGCCGGATTACAGCACGCTGAGGAAATGGGCGGTTTAAGTGGTTCAGTTATGACAGATATGAGCTTAGAAGTAACACGCAAGCTAAACAAAGCACTTGACCGCGCTATTCCTATTATTGGCGTTGGTGGTATTGACTCACCCGAAGCGGCACAAGCACGCTTGGACGCTGGCGCATCACTGGTGCAGGTCTACTCGGCTTTTATTTATCAAGGCCCATCGCTCGTTAAACGCATCGTAAACGCGTTATAATACAATCTAAGTAAACTACACCCGAAACCAATCTCTCGTGTACGTGCTTTTTCTTAAGCACGTACATCAAAAACAGGTACATGAATGAATACTATTCTGGTTACGACCAGTCGCGGTCTTGACGAACTATTAAAACAAGAAGTGCTACGCCTTTGCCCTGATGCGCAAGTTAAGCAAGGGCCTGGCACTATTCAGTTTGAAGGCTCAAAAGAGGATGCGTATAAACTTTGCTTATGGTCACGCTTAGCTAACCGCGTAGTTTGGGTGTTGGCATCAGGCAAAGCAGGCGATGCAGATGCACTGTATAACACGGCTATGGGTATTGACTGGCAAATGCAGATGGATTCACGTCATACCTTATCTGTACAGTTTATCGGCACAAACTTTGCCATAAAAAACACTCAATTTGGTGCGGTTCGTGTTAAAGACGCCATAGTAGATTCATTTGTAGAGCAAGGCTTACCGCGCCCATCAGTAGAACGAAAGAGCCCTGATATTTCTGTGTATGCAAGACTACATCGCGATAATGTAATTTTAGGCATAGATTTAGCGGGGGCAAGTCTGCACCAACGCGCATACCGACAAGAAACCGGTGACGCGCCGCTTAAAGAGCATATCGCAAGCGCAATGCTAATGCGTAGTGGATGGACAGAGAATACCGATGCGCCATTGGTCGATTTGATGTGTGGCTCGGGCACCATCGCGATTGAGGCAGCCTACATCGCTCGCAATATTGCGCCAGGTATAAAGCGTATGTATTGGGGCTTTACTAAGTGGCTCGGCCACGAAGAGAAGCTTTGGGATGATTTGGTAGAACAAGCTATTTCCGTTCAGAAGCCAAGCTGCAGTGGTATTTACGCGGGTGATTTCAGCCGTAAAATGGTAGCCATTGCGAAAGCCAACGCTGATTTTGCTGGCGTATTTAACGATATTTCGTTCTCACAGCAAGACGCAACAAAATCTTCTCCTCCCGTTGCCACACCAGGCTACGTCGTTTCAAACCCTCCTTACGGAGAACGTTTGGGCGAGCTAACATCGTTGATACCGCTATTTAGTGATTGGGGTAAGCGTTTTAAAGAAGCCTGGAAGGGATGGCATGTGTCGCTTCTTAGCAGCAATCGTGATTTGCTTCGGGTTTTAAAGCTTCGCGCCACCAAAGACTATGCCATGAATAACGGTAAGCTGGAATGTCGTTTAGCGAATTATGTGTTGGATGAAGAAAACACGGTACAGTTTAGCGAGGACGCTAGCAACCACGAGTTTGCCAATCGTTTGAAGAAAAACCTCAAACGCATGAAAGGCTGGATAAAGAACGCTAACACTAACTGTTACCGCATATACGATGCTGACCTGCCAGATTATAACGTTGCCGTAGATAGATATGGTGACTGGCTGGTCGTTCAAGAATACGCGCCGCCAAAAACGGTTTCTGAAGATAAAGCACGCAAGCGTCTGCAAGAAGTCTTGCTTCATTTGCCAGCAGTAACAGGTGTTTCACCAAAACAGATAGCGCTTAAAGTGCGTAGCCAACAAAAAGGTACAAAACAGTACGAGAAAATTAATCAGACTGGCGACATGATGGAAGTGTTTGAAAATGGCGCTCGTTTCCTGGTTAACCTTACTGACTACTTGGACACAGGCCTTTTCTTAGATCACCGTAATACCCGCCAAAAAGTGCAGGCGTTGTCCCAAGGTAAAGACGTTCTTAACTTGTTTTCATATACGGGTAGTGTGTCGGTATTCGCCGCTAAAGGTGGCGCAAAGTCTGTAACGACAGTGGATATGTCTAATACTTATTTAGAGTGGGCAAAGAAGAACGTAGCGCTGAACAAACTCACTGCGCCTCATGCTTTTATTCAAGCTGACTGCACCACTTGGTTAGGCACGCATAAAGGCAAATACGACTTAATTTTTATCGACCCACCTTCATTTTCGAATTCAAAGCGTATGCAAAATACGTGGGATGTGCAGCGCGACCACGTAAAAATGCTTACCGATGCTAAAGCGTGCTTAAAAGAGCAGGGGATCATCATCTTCTCTAACAACAAGCGTGGCTTTAAGCTAGATGAGACAGCCATGAGTGAACTGGGATTGTCAGTAGACAATATTACCAAAGACACTATTCCAGAAGATTTTGCACGTAAAGGCAACATCCATCAGTGCTGGGTGCTAGGCTCATGAAAATTTATTTTTACACCGGGCCCCAATGTAGCCTGTGCGACTTAGCCGATGTTGAGCTTCAACAAACGTCTATGTTTTCATCGCTTAATATAGAGAAGGTTAACATTCGCACTAGCACTGAGCTTTATCATTTGTACGGTGCAAGGATCCCCGTTTTGAAACGGGCAGATAATGAAAAAGAAATCGGCTGGCCTTTTAATACCGCCGATTTAGAGGAGTTTCTTCAGTGAGCATTTTGCAGTTAAAAAACATCACTGTTATTTATGGGAATCCGCCGCTGTTAGACGGTGTCGAACTGGTTGTACAGCCTAAAGAGCGCGTCTGCTTAGTAGGTCGCAACGGTAGCGGTAAATCAACACTGATGAAAGTTATTGCTGGCGATATTATTGCCGACGATGGGCAGCGTATAATTGAAAATAATACGGTCATTGCGCGCCTAGAGCAGGACCCGCCCCAAACTACCGATGTGACGCTTTTTGACTATGTTGCCGAAGGCTTATCTGACGTAGGTGAAACACTGAAAGCCTACTTTCATCAAACCCGTATCGTTGGTGAAGATCCAAGCGAATCGAATTTAAATAAATTACAGCGACTACAAGAACAGTTAGAAGCCAGAGACGCGTGGCAGTTTGAACAGCAAATTGAACAGACGCTAACCATGCTAAAGCTAGACCCTGAGATATCGCTATCTACTCTTTCTGGGGGATGGCGCAGAAAAGCAGCGCTAGCTCGTGCGCTTGTTCGACAGCCGGATTTGCTCCTGTTAGACGAACCAACTAACCACCTTGATATTGAAATGATCCGCTGGCTTGAATCCAGCTTGAGTAATTACCAAGGCGCAATTGTGTTTGTAAGCCACGACCGTGCATTTATACGTGCCATGGCTACGCGAATTATTGATCTAGACCGCGGCTCGGTTACGAGCTATCCGGGTAACTACGAAACTTATTTAGAAAAGAAGCAGCACGATTTAGAGGTTGAAGCTTCACAAAACGCTGAGTTTGATAAAAAACTAGCGCAAGAAGAGGTATGGATTCGTCAGGGCATCAAAGCCCGCCGTACCCGCAACGAAGGCCGAGTAAGAGCGCTGAAAAAACTACGCGAGGAGCGTAAAGCGAGAAGAGCGGTTCAGGGCAATGCGGTAGTCAATCAACACCAGGGCGCGCGCTCTGGAAAGATGGTGTTTGAAGTAAAAGACTTAAGCTATAGCATTGAAGGCAAGCCTATTGTTAAAGGGTTAAACCTGAATGTTTTGCGTGGTGACAAGCTTGCTCTCATTGGTCCTAATGGTAGCGGTAAAAGTACGCTTATCAAGCTTCTACTAGGCGAACTCCAGCCCGATAGCGGCAACTGCAAACAAGGCACTAATCTTGAAGTTGCTTACTTTGACCAGCACCGCCACGGGCTGGATTTAGAAAAGTCTGTGATAGACGCGGTAGGCGACGGTAAACGAGATCTGATGGTAAATGGCCACCCACGCCATGTGATCAGCTATTTACAAGATTACTTGTTTACGCCTGAACGCGTTAATGCACCGGTTAAGTCGCTATCAGGTGGAGAAAAAAACCGCCTGATGCTAGCAAAACTGATGCTTAAACCGAGCAACGTTTTGGTGCTGGATGAGCCTACCAATGACTTAGACGTTGAAACCTTGGAAATGCTCGAAACCTTACTCAACGAATATACCGGCACCGTGCTTTTAGTCAGTCACGATAGGGAATTTGTTGATAACGTAGCAAATAGTAGCGTGGTATTCGAGGGTAATGGAATGCTTCGCGAATTTATTGGGGGTTTCACTGACGTAGAAAACTGGTATAAAGAGCAACAGGAAAAACGTCAGCAAATCGAAAAGGAAGAAAAAGCCAAGGTAAAGAATGAAACTAATTCAGCTTCAGACAGTCCTAGTGCTAAGTCTTCTCCCCGTAAGACGAAAAAGCTATCATACAAAGACCAGCGTGAACTTGAGTCCTTACCGAAAGAGCTAGAGACACTTGAGGAAGAGCTTGAGGCTATGCAAGAAAAAGTGAATGACCCGGACTTTTTCAAACAAGACAGTGACATTACTGCCAAGGCGTTAGCCGAGCTGGCAGATAAAGAAGAATTACTTTCCCAGAAATATGCGCGCTGGGATGAACTAGAAAGTATGCTGGAAGATAATCAGCAGTAAATAGGATTTTAAATGAAACGAACTCAGCTTGCCGCCGCCGTTCTGTTGGCAACAGGAAGTGTTTCGGCATTCGCCGCGACCTATTCAGTGACGCCTCTTCCTTTACAGGATACCGCTAGAAACAATTTTGCTCGTTCGATTGATAACTCAGGCAAAATGTTGTCTGTCGTTCAACTGGAGTTCAATCCACCAATCGACGCAGAGCAGCTTGAAGAAGACACGACTTTTTTTGACCAGTTCGGTGAGAGTCTAGAAAACGAAGATGACGCACGCCAGGGTGTTTTTACAGACATAGACTACACCACGGTAGTAAACTATCTTCTATCGAACCCAAATCTTACAACGGGACAGAAGCTAGCGTCGTATAGAACCTATGCAACCGACACTCAAGATATATCATTAGTACCAGGTCTTGATGAAGTTACAGACAAATTTGATGACTATACGCGATCTGTTGAATCGACTGGTCGTGACAGCTTGAACGGTAACTTTATTGTCGGTGATTCTTCGGGACTGGTTGTTCTAGACCCATATGAGAACGAAGATGGCGATACATTAAACTACACGTATCCAGAGTCAGCACAACAAGCCTTTGTTCAAGCATCTGGAGAGACTAAAGTACTTCCAGCTGTTGATGACACTGTAGGAGGGTTCTCTTCAGCTCGAGCAATAAACGCAAACTTACAGGTTGCAGGTTTCAGTACTGTTAGTTTCCGCGATGATGTTGCCGATGCTGTTGAAACGTGTACAGACGATGAGTCTCGTGGTGACACATCTGAAGGTCGCTGCCTGTTTACTATTTATAATGGCGATTTTGCTGTTCCACGTATTTCTAGCTACTTCATTAATTCATCTACAAATTACTTACCGAGCTTCGTATTGCTGTCTGAGGTTAACGCTACCATTTGGCAGATCGATGTCAACGGCGATGTAATCAGCACCGATACCTACCCGTTATTATTTGAACCTGATGAAGACGATACACGCCACTATTTCACGTATGCCTATGACATAAATAACCAAGGTATCGCAGTCGGTGAAGGCCTTACTGGAGATCGCATTACGATAACGCGCCCAAATACATCAGGCAGAACTGAAAGTGAACGAGTTGCAACGGTTTTCAGAGACGGTGAAACCATTGAACTTCTTCCACGCGAAGAAAATATCATTAGCCAGGCTATCGCAATTAATGATGAAAATTGGGTGACGGGTGCAGTGCTTCGTTCACAAAGCGATATCGCACGCTCTCGTTTGTTTGTATACAACCTTGATACCCAAGAACAGCATTACCCTGATGGCTTCTTCGTGAGTGCTGGTGTGACTGCGAATGCCATTAACAATAATAATATCGTGGTGGGTAAGGCAGACGTGGATGCAACGAGTGATACGCTTCGCGATACAGCGGCATTTATGTACAACATTGATACTGAAGAGTTTACTAACTTAAATGATTTAGTTTCTTGTGATAACCCATATGAGCTAATTGAAGCAGTAGATATCAACGATGATAATGAGATCATTGCGAATGCGAGAATTAAAGCTACGAACAAGTATGTAACGGGTAACGATATAATTAATTCAGACGGTGAAACAGAAGAAATCGACTCCGTAGTGGCGGTTAAACTGTCTCCGTTATCGAATGGTTCCATAGATGAATGTGAAATTCCTGAGGACGAACAGCCCTATGAGCGAAAAGGAGCTGCAACAGGTTTACTCGCATTTTTTGGTCTATTTGCTGCAGTATTTATGCGTAGACGTTTAAAGAAATAGCTGACCATTTGGACAATATGTAATCAATATTAAAAGAGCCACCTATGCGTGGCTTTTTTTATGTCTAAAAAACGTAAAAAAAGACATATTTATGCATAAAAAATGTAACATAAATTTCATAGAAACTTCATTTATTTAAATTTTGTCAAGCCCTTTTATTTTTTATTTTTCTTGAACCATTTAGTTAATTGCACTATCACAGTATTGTACGCAATCACTTTTCCGGCACTATCAACCGAAATGATGTAGAGCGCTCGAGAAAATGATTTGTTGTACTTTCAACAAACAAAAGAGGCTAATCAATGAAAAGACAAAAAAGAGATAAACTGACACGCGCACATTCGAAAGGCTATCAAGCTGGCATTAGCGGTCGTTCAAAGGAAAATTGTCCATTTCAGCAAAACGATGCACGTTCACAGTGGTTAGGTGGATGGCGCGAGGCAGTAGAAGACAGACACTTAGGTTTAAGTGTTAAATAACACTTCTCTTTTATGAACTGATTATGCAAAAAGGAAAGCCCCTGAAAAGGGGCTTTTTTGTTGGTCAACGGTAATTGACCTTATAGCTCTATAAAGGCAGTTTAGAAGTTTGAGGTATCTTGGAACAAGCCAACTTTCAAATCTTTCGCTACGTAAATCTCACGGCCATCAACTTCTACTGAACCATCTGCCATACCCATGAAAAGTTTACGCTTTATCACGCGCTTCATCGTGATCTTATACGTTACCTTCTTAGCGGTTGGAAGGATTTGACCGGTAAATTTAACTTCACCTACACCTAAAGCTCGGCCTTTACCAGGGCCGCCGCTCCAACCTAAGAAGAAACCAACTAACTGCCACATCGCGTCTAGGCCTAGGCATCCCGGCATTACCGGATCACCTGGGAAGTGACAATCAAAAAACCATAAATCGGGGGTAATATCTAATTCAGCGATAATTTCGCCTTTCCCATGTTCACCGCCATCTTCTGTAATTGAAACTACGCGATCCATCATTAACATGTTAGGTGCGGGAAGTTGACTGTTACCTGGGCCAAACATTTCACCACGGCTACACGCCAATAAATCTTCTTTGTTAAAACTATTTTTCTTCTCTGACATTCCCAACTCGTTGCTGTTATTAAAGTGACGCTGCTAATTTAGCGAACAGTTGTACGCCAAACAACTCTGAACAGTCATTTTTCTGAAGAAAAACGCATGCTAATATAGGTTTAGCAACTTTAGCTTGTACAAACATCGTTCTACACGTGTGATTTTTGTACTACTTCTAAATACAAGCTCTACAGTAACGTAACATTGTGTGAAAACTATGACAGAACAAATAACGAAAAAAAGCATTAAAAAGAGTGCCGCAGATAGAGCTAAAGCCAACGCTGATAAACAACGAAGGTTCAGAGAAAGGCAAAAAGACGCAGGTAAGAAACTTGTACGGGGCTATGTTAGCCCTGAAGCAAAGGCATGTTATGATGAAATACGCGACAAAACTGGCTGGACTGACAGTGAAGCTATGTCAAATGCCATGCGGCTTATGTACGCAGCTTACAAATGTGGACAAATTAAACTACTGAATGAATGGCTTCGCAAAAATAACCGTTAGCCAGTTTATTTAATTTTTGTTTTCAGCCATGCACGACTTGGACTATTTTGCATGGTGTGGCGTTTAACAATACGATGCGCCTCTTTAACCACATCATCTCGCTCGCGATAGTCCCACAAGCGCTTTGCCGTGATGCGATTATTCTCTGTTATATCAACGAGCGGTTCCACATAGTCGCGTTCAACGTCAAAATCTAACATTTGCGCTTCTAGGGGCGGCAATAAGTGAGGGGCGTGAACAGCTTCACTGGGTAATTTAGCAAGTTCTGGCACCCACTTTTTGATAAATACACCTTCAGGATCTAATTTTGAAGATTGTGTTGCAGGGTTGTATAACCGCACGGTGTGAATGCCGGTTACGCTAGCCTGCATCTGTATTTGGGGGTAATGAATACCTGGCTCAAAATCTAAGAACTGTGTTGCCAAATAATGCGCTGCCTTTAGCCAGTGTACATTTAGGTGATGACACAGAAAACTGGTTACCATGGCGCGCATTCGAAAGTTTAAGTACCCGGTATACTTAAGTGCTCGCATGCAGGCATCTACCAACGGATAGCCGGTCAATCCCATTGTCCAAAGGTAAAAGCGACGCTCGGCTTCTGGGCCATCTATAAACGGAAAGTTTTCGTATCCACTATTCATTGGTCGCCATTCAATACTGTGTTCGCTCTCAAATTTTTGAATAAAATGGCAGTGCCAATGTAACCGAGACGTTAAAGCGGCTAGGGCGCGACTCCATTGTTTTCTATCAGAATTCGGCAGTAACTTTTTCGTCTGCTTTTGATGTTGAACGCTTTGGTAAACTTGCTTAATTGATAGATTGCCCCATGCCAAGTAGGGACTTAAACGAGAACATGCCCGTCTTGCATATTCCGGCTTAGAAATATGTTGATGGTAGTATTGTCCTCTAGCATCGAAAAAATCTTTTAATACTTGCCAAGCACGCCTTTCACCGCCTGGCTGCATCTTGTTTAATTTTTTTAACTTGTCTAAAACATCCTGCCGATAATAATTCGATTTCTCGCTAAAATGAGTACCGGTTTGACTAGTAATATGACAATCAAACAGACCAAGCTCATCTAAATTTTTGCAAGCAGTATTGATGTTGTTGTGCTGGGTCCAGTCGACCCAATTAACGCTGTTTATATCAATATCATAGGTTTTCGTTGTAAAGTGACGATCCCAGTTTTGCTGCCATTGCTCACGGTGAGGCAAACCACGCATCACTGCGCCATACTGGGACTCAATATGGTTTATTTTCTTTTTCTTCAAATAGTTACTTACTGAAATGTCACGGTTATGCGTAACGCTCAACCCTATTTCTTGGTAACTCCTAACCGTTGAAATGGCGTAGTGCTGGGCAATAAGTTCGAGCGCATCAATAACTTCACAGTGTAAGGTCAGTAAACGGGCGCCTGAAGGCAACTGGGCGTTAATGTCGTCGATACTTTGCTGGATAAATTGCCAATGACGCATGTCCATATGCGGGTCGGCTATAAGGGAAGGTTCCCAACAAAAAAGCGGAAGAATGTTTTCGTTTTTTTCAACTGCACGGTAGAGAGGCTCGTGGTCTCGAAGACGAAGGTCACGTTTAAACCATATGACAGTCACAGATTGTTTAGAATGTACTGGAACCATATGACGAACTAACTACAACCACTTTTTACAAAATTGGCCGTCCGAATCATAAATCTCAGTCTGCTTTTGAAGGTTGAACTGTCTGTGGCCGCGAGGGTCGCTTCCAACACCAGCTAAGTAAAGCCAATTGCCCCAATTACTCCCCACATCGTAATCGATTAATTGATGCTCAAACCACGCTGCACCGTATCGCCAGTCCTGCCTTAGTTCGTGAACAAAACAGCTCGCAACCAGTTGCCTGCCTCGGTTTGACATATAGCCAGTTTCAGCGAGTTGTCGCATGCAAGCATCGACTATCGGGTAACCGGTTTTTCCTTCGCACCATAACGCAAAGGTTTCCGGACAATGCTGTGTCGACGGCTTTTTACCCTGGATACCTCCAAAACGAAACCAATTGGCCCCGTATTTACACTGTAACCAATGAAAAAATTCGCGCCAAAGTAATTCAAAGTATATCCAATAAGTGGAATCGTTTTTTTCAACGGTTGCTTCAAACTGTTGAACTTGCCGAATGACTTCCCGTGCAGACAGCGACCCGTTCGCTAACCAAGCCGAAAGCTTGGTACTGTCTTGCCAAGTATCTAAAGCGTTCCTTGTGTCTTTATACGTTGCTGCAGCTTTCCAATCGAAGAGATAAGTATTTAAATGCGTCAGCGCTGCTGTTTCACCTCCAACAAACGATGATTGAGACGGGCTTGGTAAATCAGTATCAATGGCGAATAAAAAAGACTCATCTAATTGCGGTGTAAAAGGGCTTGGTAAGCTATCCATGGGTGGGTGGACTGATAATGGCTTACAGTGCTTTTCCACTTTTCTGCGAAACGGACTAAAAACGTCGGGCATCTCTTCGATGTTGAAAGGAAGGGTTTGTGCATCAAATAAGCCAAAAGTCGGAGTTTCTATTACTGTTACCGAATCGAAAAAGCGCTTTACTGCATTTAATTGTGCTCTCTCATCAAAACCACAGTGCTCGCTTACCCCAAGGTGAGAATATTGTCCGGACTTCATCAATTGAACTAAACACTCAGCAGGGTCGCCTTTGACAATGAGCAAATCGTGTCCGAGCTTAGCTAATTGCCGTTTTAAATCCACAAGTGTTTGAAGCAGGAATGTGTGCCTATGTTTCCCCATAGGCGCAAAACCATATGTCGTAGGTGTAAACGCTTTATCATCAAGAATATAAAGAAAAGTAACCTGCTGTACTGCTTCACACAGCGCAGAAATAGCAGCATTATCGTGAAGTCTAAGGTCATGTCGAAACCAATATAAACCTCGTTGATTGTTGTTCGTACGTTTTGTTTGTTGGTGGTGATTTATCATACTAATTTTGAGTACTTTTTTACTATTTCTACGGATCCTGAATCCGAGTTTTATCGTAGTACATGCAATACGAATAATATTAAGATTTGGCGCAATGCCTGAGGAAAAAAAGTGACCGTTCCCGTTAGTATAATGTGGTTCAGACAAGACCTTCGTGTAAAAGACAATCCGGCCTTAAACGCTGCCTGTGATATGGGAAAAATTGTACCCATCTACATATATGATGACACTGCACCTAATGGCAGAGAGCCTGGGGGGGCAAGTAAATGGTGGCTGCATCATTCACTCTCGTCGCTCAATAAACGCTTGAACGGACATTTACAAATATTTAAGGGTGACCCACAGACACTTATTCCAAAGTTAATGAAGTCATTTAACGCTAAAGGTATCTTTTGGAATCGGTGCTATGAGCCATGGCAAATAAACCGCGATAAAACGATCAAGAAAACCTTAATCGAGCATGAATATGAAGCCCATAGCTGTAACGGCAGCTTACTATGGGAGCCAATGAAAGTATTGAAGAAAGACGGTACACCGTATCGCGTATTTACACCCTACTACAAGAAGGGCTGCCTGCAGGTTGAAGAGCCTCGTTATCCCAAAGCACCACCCGCACGTATTACTTATGCGGATGTCGACAACGACAGCGATGGATTAACATCGCTAGATTTACTCCCTTCCATCAACTGGGATGCAACCATTGAAAAAGAGTGGTCACCAGGCGAAGACGGCGCCGCTGATAATTTAGCTGACTTTATTGAAAATTCAGCACGTAAATACAAAGACGGCAGAGACATACCGTCAGCCAATGGGACATCGCGTTTGTCGCCGCATTTACACTTTGGTGAAGTGTCTCCAAATCAAGTTTGGTACGCGATAAAAGACAAGTTTGGAAATAGTGAAGACAAAAGCATTGAAACCTACTTGAGTGAGCTAGGTTGGCGCGAGTTCAGCTATTATTTGCTGTTCCATTTTCCTACTTTGCCTAATAAGAACTTCAACGAAAAGTTCGATAAGTTTCCTTGGCGCACAGATGCGAAAGCGCTCAAAGCGTGGCAAAAGGGAAATACAGGCATTCCTATCGTAGACGCTGGCATGCGCGAACTGTGGCAAACGGGCTACATGCATAATCGAGTTCGCATGATTGTGGGCTCGTTTTTAGTGAAAAATCTATTACTTAGTTGGCATGAAGGCGAGCGATGGTTTTGGGATACATTGTTGGATGCCGACCTTGCGAGTAACAGTGCTAGTTGGCAATGGGTTGCGGGTTCTGGCGCTGATGCTGCGCCTTACTTCAGAATATTTAACCCAATACTACAAGGCGAAAAATTTGATAAAAAGGGCAACTATGTGCGTAAGTATTGCCCTGAGTTGAAAAAGCTGTCAGACAAGTATATCCATAAGCCATGGGAAGCCCCTTCGGCGATATTGAAAGATGCAGGTATAGAACTTGGTAAGGAATACCCAAAACCTATTGTTGATTTAAAAGCATCGCGTCAACGCGCGCTAGACGCATTCCAAACATTAAAAGAGTAGGGTATGGCAGCACTCATTTTAGTTTTAGGCGATCAGCTTACCGAGACGTTGCCAGCGATTGCTAACGCAGTAAAAAGCAAAGACACAATTTTGATGGCGGAAGTACGTGAAGAAGCCACCTACGTTAAGCACCATAAGAAGAAGATAGCATTTTTGTTTAGCGCAATGCGTCATTTTGCCAAAGCGTTGCGAGACGACAATTTTAACGTTAACTATGTTCATTATAGCGACAAAAACAATCAGGGCGATTTACTCGCTCAGGTTAAGCATGAACTTAACGGAAATGATTTTGACGAAGTAAAGGTGACTATGCCCGGAGAGTACCGCTTACTCAAAAGCATGGAGCAATGGGAAAACGTGCTTGGCATACCCGTTAGTATATGTGATGACAATCGCTTTTTATCGTCCCCACAAGAATTTACGGACTGGGCTGAAGGCAAGAAACAACTTCGAATGGAGTTTTTTTACCGTGAGATGCGTCGCAAACACAACGTGCTCATGGAAGGAAAAAATCCCATTGGCGGTAAGTGGAATTACGATGCCCAGAATCGCGAAGCAATGCCTGAAACCCAGAGAGTACCGAAGCATTCTACGTTTGAGATTGATGACATTACTTCGAAAGTTATCGAGCTCGTAAAAAGCGAGTTTAGCGATCATTTTGGCGATATCAATAACTTCCACTTTGCGGTAACTCGAAAAGACGCACTCAGCGTATTGAATACTTTTATAGAAGAAAGATTACCTAACTTTGGTCAGTATCAAGACGCCATGGTGGAAGGCAAGCCTTGGCTTTACCATTCACATATCGCGTTTTATTTGAACTGCGGTTTATTGACGCCAAAAGAAGCCATTCATGCAGCCGAGCAAGCTTACCATGCAGGGCAAGTTCCACTGAATTCTGCTGAAGGGTTCATTCGCCAGATTCTGGGCTGGCGGGAGTATGTCAGAGGGTTCTATTGGCACTTTATGCCAAATCTAAAAACTGATAACTACTTCAATAACAGCCGCGCATTGCCCTCGTTCTTTTGGGACGCCCAGACGAATATGAACTGCATGCGCCAGTGTATTAAAGAAACGCAGCAGAACGCTTATGCCCACCACATACAAAGATTGATGGTTATTGGTAATTTTAGTCTTTTAACTGAACTTAGCCCTGAGGAAGTGCAGGCATGGTATCTGTTAGTGTATGCCGACGCATATGAATGGGTTGAACTTCCTAATGTTGCGGGCATGATTTTGTACAGCGATGGAGGTAACCTAGCAAGTAAGCCGTACGTCGCAAGCGGAAGCTACATCAACAAGATGAGCAATTACTGCAAAAATTGCGGATACCAAGTTTCTAAAAAGACCGGACCAAAAGCGTGCCCGTTTAACTACTTATACTGGCACTTTATTGACAAACACAAGGAAAAATTGAGCAACAATCACCGCATGGCCATGATCTATAAAACCTACGGGCGAATGAAAGAAGAAAATATCGAAACTATGAAGCAAGATGCCTCAACATTCCTGACTAAGCTAACGAAAAATGAAGAAGTCTGATTTACCCACCAAAATTTGTCCGGTTTGTCAGAGACCATTTACTTGGCGCAAAAAATGGGAAAAGAACTGGGAAAATGTACGTTATTGCTCAAAACGTTGCGCTTCATCAAAAAAGTCAAAACATCAAGAGCCTTGCTGACACAAAGCGAAAGGGCAGGTAATGAATTCTTACCGTGAAAAATATTAACCCTTACCAAGACGACAAAGCAACAATATATTAACAAGTGTGACAAATGTAACCTTAATTGATTGCGCCACATAACAAACTTAGGATTGCATTATATTGATTTAGAGAAGTAGTAATGTCACTTTCTACAAAAGATGCAATCTTACACAACCCATTGATCGGCACTTTTTTTAAGCAAGCTTTCTTATCGCTCATAGGCCTTGTTGCTTTAACGACTGCAAGTCTAGTCGATGGCATCTTTATAGGACAATATGTCGGTGCATCTGGGTTAGCCGCAGTTTCATTACTATTACCCTACATCACCTTTCTGGTCGCTCTCTCGTTAATGCTAGCCATTGGAGGAAGCGTATCGATTGGTACTTTTATGGGGAAGGGCGACACAAAATCTGCCAGTGCGCTATTTACACAAATAATCGTTGTTGCTGTAACGCTTAATATTATGTTGGCAGTGGTAAGCTTCGTTGCAGAGCCTTTTCTATTCTGGCTTCTTCACATTCCGTCCGATGTCGTACCGTTGACTAGAGAGTATTTGTCAGTAATCCGATGGGTCTTCATTTTTCAATTTTCTACGATGGTGTTTTACTATCTTGTCCGTGCAGACGGTTACACCAAGCTTGCAACTATTGCATTAGCATTGGGTGCAGTGACAAATATTTTACTCGACGCATTATTAGTGGCGTACTTGGAATACGGTATTAAAGGCGCAGCTTACGCAACGGCTGCTGCTCAAATTGTGCAGCTCTCTGTACTACTTCTTTATTTTGGTGACAAAAATCGTGCAATAACCTTTTCGACGTTTAATAAGCCATGGCGTCGTGTATTCAGAGCCGTGAAAAATGGATTATCTGAGTTTACTAATGAAATTTCTGTGGGTGTTCTTTTTCTTGTAATTAACACTCTGCTCGTTATCAATTCTGGCAGCATTGGCGTTGCGGCATACAGTGTAGTTAACTACTTTATCTTTTTAAGCATTATGCTTAGTTTCGGTATAGCAGATGCGCTTCACCTGCTCGTCAGCTACAACCGCGGAGCGAGCCACACGTCACGTGTCAATGCTTTCCTGCTTATAGCGCTAACTACAGCATTCATAGCAGGGCTAATATTGACGGTTTGTTTACTGTGGTTTAATCATGTTTTTGTGGCGCTTTTTATCGAGCCTTCCCAACAGCAAGCTACTAAATACGCGCACACTATCATTTTATATGTTTGGCCACTGTTTCTTGTAAATGGCTGTAACGTACTGCTCAGTGTATTTTTGACTGCAATTGAAAAACCATTACATTCCGCTGTCATAGCGTTAGGTAGAAGTATTTTATTCCCTGTTAGTTTCCTAGTATTGCTATTTCACTTCACGCCATCGCCCCTGGCTAATGAAGGTAACGACATCAACATTTCCTTCCTTGTTGCGCTGCCTGCGGCTGAATGGGTGACCTTTTTACTCGCAGTGGTTTTGGTTTATAAACATTACTTCCTAAAAAATACCCACATGTAACAAATGTAAAATTTATTGCTAATGAGAACCATTCTCACTAGATTGACCCGGTAATTTGCTCATCTTAAAAGGGTCTGTACATGACTTCAGTAGCTAAGAAACAAGCTAATATCGCGTCGTTTCAAGCGTTTTTTAATGCTTATATTAAAGAAATCGATTCCGGTGTTTGGCACACAAAAGAAGACTGGGTAATTCGGACAGGAATACAGTTACAACCAAACGACAACTATGCCGTAGAGCTATATTTAACCTCTACTAATACTCGACTTTCAATATCAGCATCCTACCGCTCTACAGTAGGTCGTCATGCATTCACAGCAGTTTTCAAGCAACTCCCCAATAGTTTTCAATGGGAAGAAGTATCATTAATGAACGCTATTTTGTTGCTTATTGACGAAATATACAGTGGTAGCAAAGAGAGCCATGAGCTAAATGATGCAGTCGACGAGCAGAGTTTAGAGCTTTACGCCAGAACAATCGAAAGCCATCAGATTATGGCGCTTTACTTAGAAAACCGTGCTGGCGATCCCGATCTCGCAAGTAATAAGTTTATTGATTCTGAACAAGCTATACTTTTTGGTCATTGGTTACACCCTACGCCAAAGTCAAGACAGGGCATGCACCGATGGCAGCATGAACTTTTTACCCCAGAGCTAAAAAGCAAATTTAGACTGCATTATTTTGCTGCCAAGCAGGATATCACTCTTTCTAATAGTGCTGAGTCAATTTCAGCCTTTGAGATACTAGAAGATATTGTTTTAAGCGATGGCAAAGATTCTACAAAAACACTTATCGAAAAACTTCGAAAAGACAGTTTAAAGCTGCTGGCTCTGCATCCGCTTCAAGCGGATTGGTTGTGCGCTAAGCCTCACATTCAAGATCTGCTCAACAAAGGTGAGTTGATTCAATTGGGCGAATTAGGGCCTCTATTTACACCTACGTCTTCCGTCAGAACGTTGTATAACGCCGAGCTTAATTACATGGTTAAGCTATCGATACCAGTAAAAGTAACGAATTCGTTGCGAAAGAACATGCACCATGAGTTAGAGGCCGGAGTAACACTTTGTCGACTGCTTCAACGATGCGGCTTTTCAAGGCTTTATCCTAAATTCAAGTTCATCGACGACCCGGCTTATATTTCATTGAACGCTGGCGACTCAAAAGAAAGTGGGTTTGAGTTGATACTCAGAAAAAATCCATTTAACTCAAAAAATGAAATCACAGGGCTTGGCGGAACGCAATCTATAGCCGCCTTGGTCCAAGAGCCACTTGCACCAGGAACTTACTCGCGACTTGCCAAAATAATCCATATGTTAGCCCAGAAAGAAGGCGAGGAATGTGCTGATGTCGCGCTAACTTGGTTTGATAATTACCTAGACTGTGCAATTGAGCCAGCAATCAGACTTTTTGACCAGTGTGGTATAGCGTTAGAGGCGCACCAGCAAAATTCGCTTCTGGATTTAAGCGAAGGTTACCCAACTGCTTACTATTATCGTGATAACCAAGGGTTTTATTTGTCAAAAGAAAGACAGCAAATTCTTGAGACTATGGAACCGCGACTCGCTCAGTGCGATGACCTGTTTTACGGTGAACAAATGATAATTAATCGCTTCACATACTACCTATTCTTTAATCAATTATTCGCTGTCATCAATCGCCTAGGTGCCGATCAACTTGTTCAAGAAGGTACGCTACTTCAAAAAGTGTACACCAGGCTAAATTCCATTCTTCCCACTTTAGGTTCGTTGGGCACAGCATTCGTCACATCGGTATTGGGGCGAGAAAAACTGCCTTTCAAGGCCAATCTTCTGACTCGCGTTGAAGACGTGGATGAGTTAGAAGCCGAAGACGAGCTAGCTGTTTATGTCTGGGTAACCAACCCGTTTAAAAGCGTTGCGGTTCGAAGTGAAACGCCATCGCTCGTTTGTAAACAAGCGAGTAAATTAGAAGAGGTGATTGCTGATGCTTGCTAGTTGCACTTTAGACACTACCGAAGAGCATCTCAGCGTGCTTACAGGAACAAGGGGAAAAGTATCGTGTAAAAACGAGAAACGCGTTGTTCGACAATTATTTGAAGCGCTTATCTTCGAAGGCTTAGTTGATTTCTGCTTTGAGGATGGACTTTTCACTTTTCAAGTGGGCGACAATTTTGTAACAGCTAATGGCAAACAAACGCTTTTCAGTCGGGTTCGTCTAGATGCCAATTCTATTAAGATAAACGGTGACCCTCTTACGTTATCTGACGCAGCAAAAGTTATCCATACGCTTCCTTGCAGCAGAGAAAGACAAAATAAGCTAGTCGAAGAGTTAAAACATACACTGTTACTTTGCCGCTGGAATCAACAAAACCTGCTACAACTCTCAAGTAGACGAGCACTGAGCTATATTCGCTTAGAATCTGCTCTGATTGAGGGCCACCCGTACCATCCATGCTTTAAATCAAGAAGTGGCTTTAGCATTGAAGACCACGAAAAATATGGGCCTGAAGCCAGCAATACGTTTAAGCTTCATTGGCTTGCAGTAAAGCGTGAATACTTGTCCGTAAATTTCAACGGTGAAGTAGAGCAAAGTTTTTGGAAAAGAGAGCTAGGCCAATCTACCTATAAAAATCTGTCTGACAGCTTACGTAAACACGGCGGGGATAACCTACGTTACTGTTTTTTACCGGTTCATCCGTGGCAATATGACAAGCTAAAGCCTTCTCTTGAAAAACCGTTATCAAACGGTGACGTTTATTCTCTAGGCTTAGCTGGAGACGATTATCAAGCCAGTATTTCATTAAGAACCTTGCTCAATACAAGTAACGTTAACAAAGCGAGCGTCAAACTGCCGCTCAATATCGTCAACACGTCCTCTTTGCGTACTATTGAACCTCATTCAGTTTGTACTGCGCCACATATCTCAAATTGGTTGGCTAACCTAATAGCCGAAGATGAGTGGTTACAAAGCCGTGATGCGCTAACTATACAAAGTGAATACGCGGGCATTTCGCTGAAGCAATCAGCGGATAGTGGAGAAAATGTCAGTTGGGCTGATGATTTATCCCCAAGCCTTAGTGTTATCTTTCGCGATGCCAGTGTGCTGAACGAACCGAATTATCAAACTGTACCATTCGCCGTACTTGCAAGTACTGAAGTTGACGGAAAGCCTTTCGTGGCGCACTGGATTGAGAAACATGGAGTAGAAAAATGGCTAGAAGCGCTTTTTAACACGGTTGTTCTTCCCGTCTGGCATTTATTGATTCATCACGGTATAGCCATTGAGGCACATGCTCAGAATACGTCCGTTGTACTGAAAGATGGATTACCTGTGAAAGTCATTCTGCGGGACTTTCACGAAAGTTTAGAGTTCGTGCCTGACTTTCTTGCGAACAAAAGTAACGTACCAGAATTCGATAAGATTAATCCAGAGTATGTTAACGCACCTGCCAATCTTTATTACTGGATGGAAGACGTCGAAGCCTTGCGAGAGCTATTTGTCGATACCGTGTTCGTCTATAACTTGACCGAGCTGTCGTTTCTTTTCTCTGAGCAGAACTATTGTGATGAGAACACTTTTTGGTCAAAGGTATGTAGTGTCTTGCGTTCCTACAACGATAGTGGTGTGACGCCACATAGCCGAATTAACCGTCTCAATATATTTGAAACACAGGTTATTACTGAGTCGCTTTTGAAGAAAAAACTCTACGCAAGCAATGCGCATGAAGAGTTCCACCATACCATTACAAACCCTTTAGCAAAATTTGCCAAAGATACCTGCGGAGAATCGTATGCTTAGTATTGACGATAATGTCCTCTCAGCCCAAGACATCAGCTCGAAATTTAAAATCTTTTCAAACGCACCCTATCTGAGCTCAAAAAAGGGTAGTGTGGCTGTGTGCATAGAAAGCGTCAGCGACTGGCTTTCACTGTGTTTTTACGCGAAGGAAGCGGGCCTTACCGTGATGCCAATTCATGCCAGTACGCCAGAAAAACTAGCGAAAAAATACGCGGAAAATGCCGGTTGCTATGCCCTCATTTACCAAACTCTAAACAATGTAATTATATTCCCTAAAAACGAAAAGCCTGATAATACTCCAGGATTAATTCAAATGAGCTCTGGAACCACTGGTGCACCAAAGAGCATAAAACGGTCTTGGCGTAGTATCGATCAAGAGGTGTCTGCTTATGTTGCACATTTCAGTGCACCCAATTCAATGACTCCGGTGATTGCTTGCCCTGTTACTCATTCTTACGGGCTCATTTGCGGTATATTCGTTGGCCTTGCCAGAGGCAAGCACCCCAGAATCTTTACCAGTATAAACCCTAAACATTTGCTAAAAGCATTGCTCAAACTTGAGCAACCATTGCTGTATTCGTCACCGTTAATGATAGATACCGTATGTATGCTATGGCCCAAGACAAGCAAACTTCACGCGGTAATGACCTCTGGCACACTCATGTCAGGACCTGTCTTTGAGCGAGCCAAATCAAAAGTGGAACATTTTTATCAGCAGTATGGATGTTCTGAGGCCGGGTGCGTTGCAATAAGTAAAACCTTTGAAAGCACAAATGTAATAGGCGAAGTCCTTCCTCACCTTAATGTTAAAGCAGGCAGCAGCCAAAGCGCTCCCAGTGAAATAGTTATCAAAATCAAACAACCGCTTGATGGACAATCGGCCGAAATTTATACCAATGATCTCGGTTATTTTGAAGACAAAGATGGTGTGCACCAACTGTGCTTCGTTGCCCGCCAAGACGATACCATTATTGTATCGGGGCTTAATGTGTACCCCAAAGACGTGGAAGACGTTGTGCTTAGTCACCCTGACATTGACGATGCCGTTTTATTTAAAGTAAAGGACAGAAGTACAGGCTATCGAGCTTATCTTCAATTTTGCGCGCCACATCGTTATTCGAATGAAGATAAGGCCGCGTTGCGAAGTTGGTGCCACAAGCAACTAGCCACATATCAGGTGCCGTTCGATTTCATACAGGTTGATGCGATCAAGCGCTTACCCAATGGGAAAGTAAATCGCAACGAAATTGCAAAGAATTTCCAGTTAGAAGCAGAAACAACAGCAGCTACAGCCTAGAGTACGTTATGAATTCAGAGTCCTTAATAAACACAATTGAACACGTGCTGGCACATGACATGGAATGCAAGCACATGCAAAAATTTTCTCCACGAGCTCGTTTAAACGAAGATCTCTATATTGATTCAGTGTTGCTTATGCAGTTGCTTATCCATTTAGAGTTGAATCACGATATTGAAATACCAGAAAGTGCAATATCTCAGGAGGATGTTAATACTGTCGAGAACCTTGCTCACTTCATTTTATCTTATCAGCAAACCAACAACATTGAGGTAAGTGATAGTGTAGATGAAGTGCCTTTCGAAGACATTAAAGTCCACTGTTTTGTAAGCTGTTTGTGTGAATGTATAAAAGCATCCCCCAAAGTCGATCATCGTCCTTTTTATTTTGGTGTGTGGGACGCGGAGGTAGTCGTCAATGAAGACCACATGCTTGCCTATCACGACGAATCTATTAGCCACGACTTTTTTATTCAATGGTATAAGGAAATTTATGGCGTAGAGGTTACCTCTTGGTATAACAATGAACAGACGAAAGCTCAGAACATTGCCAATTTGGAAAGGTTGCTCTATGACGCAACGCCTTCCCAGAACATCATGGTAATGCTAGATATGTACTTATTACCTGAGCGAGAAAATAAGTTTAACCAGAATCCTTTCCCTCACTATGTAATGCTAAAGAAGACGGAAGATACGGAACGGTGGCTTATGTTGGACCCAGACTTCAGGTGGGAAGGAGAAGTTAAGCGTAAGGATGTTCTCAACGCTATTTCATCACCACATGTTGCGGGGGGCTACGTATTTGATAGTAATCATATAACGCATTCTTCTCTGCAAGCTATTTCCAGTTATTTCGATGCTACATTTTTCCCTGAACACAACGTGTTAACGGATGCAATCCGGAAAGTCATTGTAGCTCATCAAAAAAAATCTGCTGATAGAGCATTACTGGGTAATGCCCTTAAGCAAATCCCCGTTCTTGCAATTAGGAAATACGCCTATGAACATGGCTTTGCTTTTTTCTGGAGAGACATTGGATTTCCAGAAGTAACATTCGAGCTCTGGTGTGATGAAATAGAAAAGCTGGTTTCTACATACAAAGCAATACAATACCGAGCGATCAAGCTCTCTGAATTAGCTAAAGAGAATCAAGACACATTACCGTTGTTTGATGAACTTTTCACATTACTCAATGAGCAAGATACCACGGAGAGAAAAATTAAATGTAAGCTTCAAACTGTGTACCAAGACTGGCTAGTTTTTCACAACCTTCAAGATAAAAAAGCTAACAATACCGTGGGCGTAGAAAACTTGGAGGCCGCCGTATGAATCTTTCAGTATGCACTATCACTTTTAGGCACCAACTTATCTCAATCGCTGAAATTGCAAAATGGTCTGTGGCAAATGGTTTTCAGGGGATCGAATTATGGGGTGCACATGCTACGAATTTAGAAGACCAACCCGAGTATGGGAAAGAGTGGCTCTCAAGCTACGCGTTGAAAACATCCATGCTAAGCGATTATCTGCCACTTTTTGAAGGGAACGACGCTTTGTATTTTAAGGTTCATCGCCTTTGTCGTTTGGCTAAACACTGGGGGGCAACCAAGATTCGCACATTTGCTGGCAACGAAGGCAGCGCAGCCATACCTGAAGACCGAAAAACCCTGCTTTTCGAGCGGTTACAACTTGTTTGTGATTGGCTTAGCGACTATGGGCTTAACTTAGTTATCGAAACACACCCTAATACTTACGCTGACTCGGTGGGTTCTACCATTGAATTGTTTGAAAAAGTTAACAAAGACAATTTGCAACTAAATTACGATGTGTTGCATGTATGGGAATCTGGCGCTGACATTATTTCCTCTTGTGAACAACTCGCGCCATATATAAATCATTTTCACTTTAAAAACATAAGTAGCAGTAAACACTTAAGTGTGTTTGCTCCAGACAATGTGTATGCCGCAGCAGGCTCGCGAGAAGGCATGGTCCCCATTTTCGACGGTGCTGTAGATTATCAAAGGTTTATTGAATACCTGTACTCGAAAACAACTCTGCGAAATATTGACTCTTCACTCGAGTGGTTTGGGAACAATTGCAAGAATATCCTCAGTCAGGACAGATATAAATTACAGAAAATGAGCCAGGCCGCGACTACCGCTCAAGCCATTTAAGTATAACTGCAAAAATATATACAAAAGGACTTGTCGATATGTTTTCGATTTCAAATGTTCTCGCTTTACAAGCCATTTTCTGGGGATGTACAGCGCTTTATTTTTCGTCTGATCACCAAAGAACGTTCGCTCAATCAATGCCAAAGGCTTTAGCCAACACGCTTTTTGTTGCCACTATCGTGCTGGCGGCCTTTCTTCTAGGAATGCAATACAACGCTTGGGCAATGATCTTTTCTACGATTACCATGATTATTTTTAATTTAGCGCTAGTGACTTTTACGGGTGCACACGAAAATCGTCCCTTAAGGCTACTTGCATATGGAACAGGCGTTAACGTTGTATTAGCGCTCATAGGAGGGGTTTATGTGGCGTAAAACCTATCTGTCCTTTCTAATTGGATTACTACTTAGCACAAGCATCATTTTGAATCTTAACCACTTTTTACCATTCGATGTAGATGTCAAATTGCTGGTGGGTTACATACTTGGATTTTTGATTTGGGCGGGGTTAATGAGTTACTTTTTCTGTTTCGAAAAGACTAAAAAGCCAGCGCTTCAATGCCTTTCCGTTTTGACTTTTTCACTTGTGCTTAATGTACTAATTAAATTAGGAGTAGTTGCATGAAAGCCAGCGTGATTCGTTCAGCCTTGGAAGGTCACGGATGGATAGGGCTATTTATTTCCATTCCTCTATTCATCGTTTTTTGGGCAGGCTCTCTTACTTTGTTTTACCCGGAAATCAAAGCATGGTCTGTTCTACCTCATACAGAATATCGTTCAGTCTCGGACCAGCTGCCACTTAACAACATATTGGACACAGTGTTTTCAGAATATGATGTGAATACGCAACAAAGAATGTTTGTAGTCCTTCCAACTGAAACAATGCCTCTATACGAGCTTCATCTTCCAGTAAATGAAACCCCGTCGGATAAAAATGCACTGACTTCAATTTATGTTGATCCGGTTAATGGAGAAACGGTAGCGTCTATAGACAGTTTTCACTTAGCTGATTTTCTCTATGGCCTCCATATTGACCTGAATTTGCCACTGGGTGACCACATTGTCGGTATTGTGACCCTGTTTTTTACCGTTGTCATTTTCACTGGGCTAGTCGTTCAGTTCAAAAAGCTGATCACGCACTTTTTCTACTATCGAGGTGGCAGCACTACTCTTCGATATCAACTTACAGACATGCATAACGTAGTAGGGGTCATGAGCTTACCCTATACATTCATGTACGCGCTTACCGGTCTAATGTTTAATTTTGGTTTGATTTCTCAGATTGTGACACTCTTGTTTATCTACGATGGAGACAGGACTGCGCTACTAAACGATACAGGGTTTCCAAGAGTAACCGAATCTTACACTGGTATTGAAAGAGAGATGCCAGATCTGAATACCCTTATAGCTTCGTGGGAAGAGAAAGAGAATGCAAAAGCTTCCTCGCTTAGGCTTACAAATTATGGTGATGAAAACGCGCTAATTCGTATTATTGGGCAACATAGATCGAACTTTTCACAACGTATAGATATGACTTACCGCGTGCGTGAAAATGAATTTTCAGCAGATTTAAATCCCGCTGAAAGAAATGCCTTCGCCGATGGGACACGTTTTCTGTACGCACTGCATTTTGGGCACTTCGCAGGCGTCGATATAAGAATTGTTTTTTTCATACTCGGGCTGGGTGTATGCGGTTTAATTGTTGTTGGCAATATGTTGTGGCTTACTAAGTTTCAAAATAATCGCAGTATTTCTAGTCGCTTTAAACACAGCATATTTGCACTTACATTAGGTGGATGTGCTGGTATCGTGCCGGCGACAGCGTTTGCATTTTTACTCGAGAGAGTGCTTGGTACAGATTTAAACAACAGGTCGTTTATTGTTGAAACTGCTTTCTTTGCGGTTTATGCCATATCGATCATAGGCGCTTTTTTCACTAAGCATGTACATTTAGCGATAAGCCGAACAGCACTGGCAAGCGGTCTCATTCTTGCACTTTTATCCCTTATCGAGGCACTTGGCCATAACCAAGCAATAATCCAATTTCTAAATAATGGCTACACCGGGCCTTTTTCAATTTCCTTCGTCTCTTTTGCTTTTGCCTGCCTGTTATTTTGGTTGGGTATAAAGTTGTCTGAGAAAGATGAAAAGAGCAAAGAATAGCAACATCAAACATTTAAAAGACAAAATAAAAACAAGTGAAAACTATGAAACTATTTTATGTACCTAGTCACTTTGGCACGCCAAGTATTAACAGGCAGAAAACTTTTGACGTAGCAAAAGGTGTTGCTGTTTTACTCATGGTTATGATCCATGTATTAGACTTTTATGGCTTACCTGAAGTGCGGTTTAGTGCATTTGGAGCCACGGTAAAATTCGCATTGGGTTGGCCAGCAGCATCAATGTTCGTCTTTATCATGGGGATTTTTGTTGGCCTATCTCCATCATCGACACTGAAAGCGGATATCAAACGAGCAATATCTCTGTTTGTGTTAGGTTACGCACTGAATTTTGTTCGCGGAACCATTCCCATGTGGCTTTCGATTAAAATTGGGCTCGTCACGTACCAAGATGTTGCTCCACACACTCCGCTGAGTGAATTTTTAATTGGTGATGTCTTTCAATTCGCAGGTATAGCGCTACTCCTTTGTACAGGATTGAAACATGCAACCAATAAAATCTCTATTTGGATCGGCACGGCTATTGCCATTGCGTTTTTATCACACAGCGTCTGGGATAAGTACACGTCATTACCTATACTCAATGAATTTTTGAAGCTTTTTGTAGGAAACGAAGAAGCGGGAGTTATGTTTCCTATTTTTCCTTGGGCGGCATACCCAATTGCTGGTATGGCATTTGGTCGTTTCTTAAAGCAACAAAATAAAGACACGTTAAACTTTGTTTGGTGCATTAAATTAGGCGTAGTTTGTGTAATCCTCGGTACAGGGCTCACGCTCACTAACCCTGAATATCACATTGTAACAAACCTAAGAAGCGGTCCTGGTATTGTTCTTTTAATGACAGGTATCGTGATGCTTTTTATTTACACCACTCACATACTCATTGAACGCTTTAAGCAAAACTATGTGGTTACGCTATTCGCTTTCTGGGGTAAAAACGTCACTGCACTATATGTTTTACAATGGATATTAATTGGATGGGGGTTAATGCTCGTTGGACTGCAACAGCTTACAATGACATATACTTTGGTAGCCATGATAGTTGTTTTAACGGCCTGTCACTATCTAGTATTACCTTGGCATGAATATAAGGCTAAGAGTAGTAAAGCGTCAAAGCCCCATGTTTCTGCCGTTCCTTTGAAGCCTTGAATATAACGTTTGTATAACGCTACCTTTTCGGTAGCGTTATATCAATTTGTAAACCTCCAACGCCTGCTGAGTCAGCTATCAAGTGGTTAAACGCTTTAATTTTTCCTCCAACAGCGGTTATTTGCCGCTGCGCTAGTGCCAGTCCTAAACCAAACCCGCCGCGTTTTTGCCCAACAACATGAAGGCCATGAGACTTATCTACTCTAAAAAAAAGGCTTAAAAATATCGCTAAGCATGCTTTCTGGAACACCATTTCCAAAGTCCAGGACGGAAAGCATATAGACATCTGCATTTTGCTTTAGCGTTACAACAACACCGCTATGCTCTGGCGTATATTTAAGCGCATTCCGGATAATGTTCTCTATCGCTTGGCCGAGGGCTTGTTGACTACTCTTATCAATTACCGCGTTGTTAGGTAATTCGACATTTAGTCTTGTTTCGGAATACTCAAAAGCTGCATCGTCGCAAATAACCTGAATCAATTCAGCAAGGTCAAAAGTCTCGGTGTTAAGTACAGGCGATTCATTGTTAAGCCAAGCAAGTGTCAACGTGTCTTCGACTAATGCCCGCATATTGTTGGATTCATAGCGAAGCCGAGTTAACGTATCACTGTCATTGATACCATTTTCAATAGTATCGATGGCCATATCCATACGCGTTAGCGGAGTTCTTAATTCATGAGACAGATCGGATAAAAGTTCTCTCTGGTTGTAAATTAATTTTCCAATTCGTGTGGCCATACCGTCAAATGTTACGGATAAGTTGAAGAGCTCATCGCTTCTATTGCTAAATGATTTACTAACGCGCACATCAAACTGCCCTTGACTGAAAGCTTTCGTGGCATGCTCTAACTTTCTTAATGGCACCATTACGTGCCTGTAAAGCACTAAACTCACTACACACAGAACGACAAAAGGCAGTGCGACCTTGAGCAAAATATCCACAAAGGTGAGATAAACACCCGGTCTCATTCGCTGGGGTAATTGGATTAATAGATGTGATTTCTCATCTAAGAAAGGAACCTCCATGATAGGGTTATATTCAAAGTAGAGGTGAATTTTCCATTCCACGCTGCGGCCTATTCTAAATTCATCAATGTACTTTTGAGGAATGACGCTTCCCGCAATAGGTTGAATGTTTGACTTTACTACTGCTGCCCATGTTTTTTCTTTATCTTGAAATTCATGAAGCCAGTTCGATAAACCCAATTCACCTTCTTTTCGGTAAATTAAATCAGCCTCTTTGCCATATTCAACGAGTTCACGCTGATGCTCTACTGATAGGTGACTCATTGTTGTTTCTGTATGTGCTGACAACCAATCAATAACCCAAATAAGAATAACCGTCCCTAAAGCTATAGTGACCAAAAGCTTTCTCAATAACACTTTTTTCATGAGAATAAGTAGCCTTTGCCGTGCTGGGTTGCTAGACGAGTAGGGGACATTCCAGCTTCGATAAGTTTCTTTCGCACTCGGGACATGTGCATATCTAAGCTTCGGTCGTACCGGCTGAAACTTCTTTCCAGAACAGTTTGATAAAGTAATGGTTTGCTTAAAACCTCATTCTGATTTTCAAGCAGAACCCACAGAAGCTTAAACTGAGTCGACGTTAAATCTAGTGCTTTGCCAGCAAAATTGGCCTTCAGGTTTCTTCGGTCAAGTGTTATTTCGTCAACGACGATCGAGTTTCTCGTTACTTCATTTGATTTTACGTTTAGAGAGCGACGCAATAATGCTTCAATACGAAGCATCATTTCCACAAAACTAAACGGCTTTGGCATGTAGTCATCTGCACCGTTACTATAGCCTTTTATACGCTCTTGTTCGGCACCACATGCAGTAACCATGATGACAGGAGTTTGTTTCCGTTTGCGAAGTTGGCTTAACAGCGAGAAACCATTTAGGTTAGGAAGCAATACATCTAAAAGAATAAGGTCGAACCTTTCACGAAGTGCAGTCACCAGACCTTGATTGCCGTCGTGGCATTGATGTACGTCGAAGCCTCGGTCTTTTAGCAAGGCAGCGATTTGTTTATTAAGAGTAATATCATCTTCAATGATAAGAATTTTTGTAGCGTCCATATTGATAACCTTAAAACTGTTTTAACCAATTTTAATGATATTGATTATCATTATCAATGAGGTTTTATGCTAAGGCGGATCCGGCTAATTGAGTTGGGACAAATCAGAAAACACCTAACTGCCGTATTAAGTGAAATAAAGTTAATAAAAAGAGAAGAATGTGGAAGCACCGATTACCGTAGATAGACTGCGTTTCCTTTTATACAGTGTAAAAGAAAAGCTTTGGGTAAAACCTCTTGGCTTTTGTTTGCTCTCAATCTTTGCTGTATTCGTCGCTAAAGTAGCAGACGGGACTTCATTGGCTGAGCATATTCCTGAAATAAAACCCGAATCAGTTGAAACACTGCTTTCAATTATGGCATCTAGCATGATGGTGATCGCCACGTTTTCTGCAGGTACCATGGTTAATGCTTATGCTTCGGCCAGTCAGTCGTCAACGCCGCGTTCTCTAAGCCTTATAATATCCGATGATGTATCACAAAATGCTCTGTCAGTTTTCATAGGCGCTTTTATTTATAGTGCTGTAGCGCTTACTGCAATGACTCAAGCTTTTTTCGATGAAGCCGGGCTTTTCATTTTATTTTGTCTAACCTGTCTGGCTTTTTCGATAGTTATTTTAACTTTTATCCGGTGGGTAGACAGCGTTGCACGATTAGGGCGCGTGGGGTCAACGTTATTAAAAGTGGAGCACGCCACGACACGCGCAATTAAAAATAGAATAGATATGCCGTGCTTAGGCGCAGTACCGCAAGAGCAAATAAAAGAGCAGGGGACGCATGCCATTTATACTAAACAAGTGGGCTATATTCAGCTTATAGACATTGCCAAGCTGCAACACTGGGCTGATAAAAACGACGGTTTTATCAATGTTGCCATGTTACCCGGTGAGTTTGTTTCACCAGAGCGTGCCATAGCATATTCAAATAAAAAGGTAGTATCAGATGAAATTGTTGACGCATTTACTATAGGTGAAGCCAGGTCCTTTGAGGCTGATCCTCGCTTTGGCTTTATCGTACTAGCCGAAATTGCATCTCGTGCATTATCGCCATCGGTTAATGACCATGGTACTGCAATAAATACCATTAGCAGCATTACACGCCTTATGTTGTTGTGGCACAAGCCCAAATCCGAAACTGAAACCGAAAACTCACAAAACGATAGCGCTCAGCATGAGGAGTTTAAATATGACCGCATTTCATTGCCTGCGTTAAATGTGAATGATCTATTTGACGATGCTTACACCAGCATTGCCCGTGATGGTGCTGCTAACATTGAAGTTGCTATCCGAATACAAAAGTCACTAAAAACAATTAAAGCGTGCTTTAAAGATGGAGGTACAAGCATAGAAAGAGATTTTGTTGAGGCGGCGTCTAAGTTAGCGAAGCAAAGTTACGAACGTGCAAAGTTGGCATTGGATTACGAAGACGATATTAAGCGAATTGAGCGCGTTTATAATGATAACTAAACGTATAAGTTATTACTGCCAAAATCACTGCTAAGAATGCTGCTAAAAATGCTTAAAGTAAACAGCTAGCCAGTCTATATAATCTCTGCATACCACAAACCATGTAATCTACGTAAATGATCGATCGAGTGTCTTTTTGTAGTTAATCAGATTAAATCTGATTAACTACAACTCAGATAAACACAGCAACATTTTAAATAGCTAAAAATCCACATTTAATAAATTAAAGCCTAGTATAAAAATACAAAGACTGCGTCTTTCTGTTTGTTAGTTATACCCACAATTAATCAAAAAACTAACGTGACGCTACGTGAATAAAAATACATTTTGCGAGGAGTAGTGCTACAGATTTCACGTAGCGCACGATTTATAAATTCCATGTCTAAATCCAAAGTTCATAGCAACTTTCAATAGAAACTACTGACACAATTGAAGCAAGTGCGGTAACGCCGAGGCACAAAAATAGCTGCCACGCATAAAAGTCTGTAAGTAATCACAGCCAACAAAACATCCGAATAGAGTTACATCTTCGCCCTAATCGTCCATACACTTGATTACGCATAATGTATATTATGTTAAATAGAACATCAAAGTTGATGGTGAATGAGCCAGATGGAGCTTTGCAAGGTGCTTTACGCTATCCTTCTCGTAATATTTAGGTATTCGTAAGGTTTAATGACAACTAGCACAGATAAATAATAGACTTAATCATGTTCCTAAAAACATTTATCAGGCTTTAGTCTTCTTTACTTTAAATAATGAATGCACAGCTTGTGATATTAATTACTAGCTCAAATAACCAAAGGCTTAACGCTGATGTATTAAATAAAGGATCCTAATTATTTCTAAGATAAGACGACTAGCTGTAAGGTTAAGGTTTTTCTAACATTTAGCGTTACATGTAATAATTACGGCCCGTAAAACTCATTTATTGATTGCTCTTTATTTTAAATACCATCAATTATCTATACTTCTTATTAAATTAAACATCGTGCATGGAGACCGTTCGTTGTTTTAAAGTTGGGTGGCGTGGATAGCACGTAGAATTAATAATTATCGACGCGATGTTTATTGAATTCATATCTGCGTAGACGTCGTTTATTCGGCTACGTACCGTATCCACGTCTTATTATCGTCGTACTGTAGTCGAATTAGATAGGCGCTCTATGAAAAGCGTATAAAAAGCAAAGGTAATAACTTCTAGGTTATCGCCTATTCCGCTTTTGTAACGTTTATTTTTATCTCGTTTGGTTTTGAAAAATGTGCGATTAGCCAGCAAACATGTTGGAAGTAAATCATGTGAAGTACTTCTTTAATAAATAAGCTCTTAGGGTGTTTTTCCATCACTTTTAAGCTTATTTTTTAGGCGTCGCTACGTGAAATCTGAGCGCGCATTCGGGGTGTTACCTTGCAGATTTCACGTAGCGCACGATTTGAATTGCACAAAAAGAGCACTATATTAGCAGGCCACAAGCCTTATGCAGGCCACAAGCCTTATCTAGCGATATGGTTTGGAATAATTACGAGATAGGCCAACAATTGACGGCATTGAAACACCCAAACTGTTTATATATACAGTAATGTGATAGAGTAGCACTGTACTTGAGCTTATAATAGTAAAGCGGTTTGTGGAGTGATGAATGGATTAGTGCGTAACTTCACGCATGATAATTACAGTTATCATGCGTGAATATTGTTATATATCAATAGCTTATCAAGTTCTGTTAAATCTAGCATAATAGTTACAATAATGTCTTCACCAGGTTGCTCAATGCCCTCAAAAACTAATAGCTCATACTTGCTCACAACTCAATTAGTTAACAGCAACAGTAATAGCAGCTCACAGCCACAAGACTCAAGTAGCGCGACGGTTCCAGCTTTTGGTATCGAGTACTCTCGTGGTAAGCAGCACACGTCAGGTTCTGACGACCTAACAACAAGTCAATGTTCATCTTCTGATAAAAACGTTGAAAGCTATTATCAAGATATTTTTACTAAGCTTCCATACAATACACAACGGGCATACATTAGTGACTACAATGAGTTCGCAATTTTTTGTAAGCAAGCTGGATTAAGTGGCTTTAAGAACAACTTCGAACACAATGAGATCTGCATTAAACAATATGTTGAAGCGTTGTGTCGTTCTCCCCTAGCCTATAGAACCATTAAGCGTCGGTTATCTGCCCTTAGTAAATTTTTGGGCGTGGCTAAATTGCCAAACCCCATTATTAGATCTGCGTATCTAAGAGACTTTATCCGTTTATCGCTTATAGAGAATAGAAAGTTTCGCTTGTCTCACAAACAAGCGGTTCCGCTTACCATAGATATGCTTGAACAAATAAACAATGCAATTATTCCTGATTCTTTATTAGAACTCCGCGACCTTGCAATCATTAACCTGATGTTTGATGCATTGCTTCGCGCTGATGAATTAGTTCGAGTTTGCATCGAGGATATATCTGCGCGTAATAACACCCTGTTGGTTGTTTCTTCGAAAAGCGACCAGTCTGGTCAGGGTCAATATCGCTATGTTTCTTCCAGCACTATATCTATGGTTCAAGAGTATATTAACGAAGCTAATCTTGACCCAAAAACTAAAGCAATCCGCCTTTCTTCAGATTTACGCGGCCTGCACAAAGGCGTTTTGTTTAGACGACTAACAAACCATAAAACAGCACTTTTGCCATTTGATGAGAACATTCCCAGCCATAAGGCAAATGTACTTAACTATTCGAGTGTCTACAGGATTTGGCAACGTATTGCTCAACGCGCAGGTATTAGCGAAAACATTACCCCTCATAGTGGTCGTGTTGGTGGTGCAGTTTCTCTAGCCGAAGATGGCGCATCTTTACCCGAGCTTCAACTGGCTGGAGGTTGGCAATCACCAGAAATGCCTGGGCATTATACAAAACAGGCTAACGTAAAGCGTGGTGGAATGGCAAAATTGTCGGCAAAACGGAAAAGATAAAGCTCCTTAAATACAGTAACTTAATTAATGCAGGGTTACGCATAACCACCGACATCAGTAACAATGTCTAACTCACCTACTCTCTTCATTCTTTTACCAATCTGAAACTGTATTACTCGCGTATCAAAAGGTAAATTTGCCCTAAACCTATATTAATGAATAGTTTTTCTAAGTTGGCAAACATTCAAATAAAAGGAGTGATATATGAGTAGCGGTATTGATACAAAGCATGGAAAATTACTCGCGGAAATGGTGGTTCCCTCGTCGTCATGGAATGTCCAACCCGAGAAGCAAGACCCTTTCAAGTCACAAGAAGCAGCACTAGATTATTTAAACTCAAACAATGAGCCGTTATATCTCCACGTGCCATTAGCTCAATCTGATGATTACGTGAGAATTTGCGTAACTTCACGAGGCGATGATGTTGTTTTTACGATAAAAGATATCAATAACGGTGGTGAAACTTCATTGCATTATTCGCACATTAAAAACTTAGATAGCACAATTAGAACCTTAGTTTCAGAATGTTGTGACCAGAAAATCAAAGCCCTATAAGTTAGGGCTTTCTTTCCGCCTATAAATCGCAAATTGCACTACCAAAGAATGCTAATCCACGTAAAGCCGGCCATCATTAGGCTAATGAACACTGCTGCCGAGCCGATATCTTTAGCACGCCCTATTAATAAATGGATGTCTGTACTGACATGATCACAGAGTTTCTCAATAGCGGTGTTGAGTAGCTCAGTGATAAGCACTATCAGTAAAGATATCACCAGCAATATACGTTCTACATGCGTAACGTCGATGAAAAACGCTACAGGTGTCATTATCAATATTGCGAAAATTTCTTGTCTGACCGCAGCTTCACTTAAAAAGGCTGCTCGAAGCCCCTTAAGTGAATAGTAAGTGGCATAGAGTACACGTAAAATACCTTTCCGTTTCGTTATCATGATAAGTAATTTTAAGATTAGTTACAGCCTTACAAAACGTAACTGACCTTCGTTACATCTGCATGACGGCGAAGGTATTTATCATGAATATTTAAGGCATTTTCGACGCTAATCGCCGCATTAATTTATACTTTCACAGCTAGCACGTCTGTTTTAACACCATGTAGTACTGCATTGGCCGTTGACCCAAGTAGCAAACGAAGTCCGCTCTGGCCATGGGTGCCGACAACAATGAGATCTGCATTAATCTTTTCGGCCATATGGTGAATCTCATCAGCAGGAGAACCTATCTCTACATTGATGTGGCTGTAAGGTATATCATGTTTTGCGGCAACGTCTTTTAATTGCCTTAATGCCTGCTCTCTTACTTCCTCTGAAAAATCCCGTTCTAAAAATAGTCCGTAAGGCTCTACATTGGTTTGTGGATAAGCAACATACAGGAGGTGAATTTTGTGACTATTGCCCGCTATTGCAATGGCTTTCTCCACCACTAATTCGTAGTCAGAATAAATATCTATAGGTACTAAAATTGTCTCGTAACCTTGCATTGTGGCTGTCCTCAATTTTTGTTAGGTAGCAGTGCTTTTCTACCATACCGTTAACTAATTCCATTAAATAGTAGTGCTATACAAATAATTATTCTTTGAGCTAGGTCAATGATTAGTCTGCAGCCTCATTCATAATCAGTGTATACACATTAGTTCTAGCGAACGTTACGCATCTTTACCGTAAAAGAAAGAGGGAAATGAGTATGAAAACGGCAATAGTTGTTATAGCAACGCTTCTCCTTTTCGCCTGTGACCAGGGCGCGCAGTCACCTCGCGGTTTTAGCTTGCCCGAAGGCAATATGGAAAAAGGCTATTTGGTATTTAAAAAGTATCAGTGCCAAGACTGTCACAGAATTGCAGGAGAAAAAGAGTCCGACAATGCGCAATACCTAGTCGCGAAGCCTATTCCGTTGGGAGGCAGCAGTGGAAGAATTAAAACTTATGCAGAGTTGGTGACAAGTATTATTAACCCATCACACAAACTTACTCCTCGACAGCCTGCCAGTTTCACCAGCGAAGACGGTGTGTCATTAATGCGAGTTGTAAACGACGAGCTAACCGTTTCCGAACTAATAGATTTAGTGGCGTATCTTCAGCCTAAATATAAAGTAACACCCTACAGGACTAGTGATTACCGCCTCTATCAACTGCGTATTCCAAGCGAGCAATCTAAAGATTAACTCGCAGTTTTAGGCATTAAAAATCGTTAAGCGTGACTCCACAATCGGTATTTGATTAGGAGTCATGGCTTAGTTTTTTAAGATACCGCTTTTGTTTCTTTCTCTATTTCTGCCAATAAACTACAAGGCATAAAGCTTTCAGAATTTGCTTCTTTTAAGTGTAATTTAAATCTATCGGGAACGTCGTCGGTTAAGAAACTTCCTGTTTTAACTAACGGGAAAATTTCGTCGTAACGCGCAATATGACACTGATCTACTCGCCTAAATATATGGGTACGATTTAGTTCGCTAGTTCTCACATGTCCTGTAGAAGACAAGATATCCATCAGTGCATGAATAGTTTTTTTGTGAAAGCGGTACACGCGCTCGTACTTGTCTTCAACGTTTAAGCCCTTGGCAAGCTTGGGGTCTTGCGTTGCTACACCGGTCGGACATTTATTCGTATTGCATGACAGCGACTGAACACATCCAAGTGCCAACATCATTCCTCTGGCACAGTTACATAAATCGGCGCCTAAACTTAGATTTTTCGCTAACTGAAAAGCGGTAATGATTTTTCCAGAAGCAATGATTTTAATTTTGTCGCGAATACCAAAACCAGTGAGACAATCGTCAACAAACGCCAACGCTTCACGCAGAGGAAATCCTATAGAGTTTGTGTACTCAAGCGGTGCGGCGCCGGTACCTCCTTCGCCCCCGTCTACCGTTATAAAATCTGGCGTTACGTCCTTCTCTACCATGGCTTTGCACATGGCAATGAACTCACTTTTTCTACCCAGCGCCAGCTTAATACCCACTGGTTTATAGCCACTTAACTTGCGTAACTGACTAATAAAATCAACCATTTCTAAAGGCGTTGCAAACGCTTTATGTCTAGGGGGAGAATCAACTTGAGTTCCAGGCTCAACACCTCTTATTTTAGCTATTTCAGGGGTATTTTTATACGCAGGTAGAATACCACCATGTCCAGGCTTAGCGCCCTGGCTTAGCTTTATTTCTATCATTTTCACATTGTCGAGTTTGGCTTTTTCTTCAAAAAGAACAGGATCGAAACCGCCATCTTTACTTCTACAACCAAAGTATCCCGTACCAATTTGCCAAACGATATCGCCACCGTTTTCGAGGTGATATGGGGTTAAACCACCCTCACCTGTATTATGGTAAAACCCGCCTTTTGCAGCACCTTTATTTAGCGCCAAAATGGCATTTTTTGACAAGCTTCCAAAGCTCATTGCGCTTATGTTAAGTATGCTTGCACGATACGGCTTTTTGCAATGAGGACCACCTACCGTCACTCGGGGATCTTCATCCATGTCTTCCACTTCGCGAGCAGATAAAGAATGGCCAATCCACTCATAGCCATCTTTATACGTATCTAGCTGAGTACCGAAGGGAACAGTTTCTCTACTGTTTTTCGCACGTTGATAAACAATCGAACGAAACATGCGGGAAATAGGTGCTCCGCCAGTATCGGTTTCTATGATGTATTGCTGGATGTAGGGCCTTAGTCCCTCGACAGTCCATCGTACCCTGCCAATTAATGGAAAATTCTTTAAAATGGCATGTTTTGTTTGGAAGGCATCATATAGACCAAAAATGAGTAGCGTGACTGATAAAAGTAAAAACCACCACACGGGCGCCCACAATACGCCAATCACCACATTGAAAGCGACCAGCAGGGTTAGCACAGTTAGAATTGTTAAACGCATTCAAAGTCCTTCTTTATTTTTGGTCATATCAAAACAAAATAATATGCCTACAACCCTGTTCAATACACCTGAAATCGGGAACTAGATTTACTTTAGCGGTAAATGACTGATTTAGGAGTTAAATATACTGAGCCGGCTTTTAGCTCAATTGGGTTACGCGTTACCAAAATATGCAATTACAATGCTTTTTTAGCTGCGAAAACAAGCCATTGCATGCTAGTCTAAAACCTTTCAATTAGCGAGTTGAGAGAGCGATTTGTAGCTATCACTGGTTAATAGATGATGTGACCTATACAAAGGTAACGGATTTTACGTTCAACATTTTCTGAAAGGTAATTCATGGAGTATGCATTTCTTCTTTTCGCATTTGTTTGCGGCTTAACGGTTAAACTTATTGGCATTCCTCCTTTAGTTGGCTACTTGGTAGCTGGCTTTTTATTAAATTTTGCAGGCTACACGCTCACTGAAGATTTAACCCAAATAGCCAACTTGGGCATCACCATTATGCTCTTTACCATCGGTCTGAAACTTAACATCCGCGATTTGAGTCGTCGAGAAGTTTGGGCGGGAAGCGTTTCACATACCTTAGTATGGGTGGGCGTTATTACCTGTTGCGTCTATGCGATTGGTGCGGTTGCTGCAAATTTCGTTGATGGGCTTACATGGAAAAGCGCTGCGCTTATCGCTTTTGCCCTTAGTTTCAGTAGCACAGTCTGCGTGGTTAAAGTATTAGAAGAAAGTGGCGAAAGTAAAACCCGCCACGGCCGCCTTGCCATTGGCATTTTGGTCATGCAAGACGTTTTTGCTGTTATCTTCCTTGTTGCAGCAACTGGAAAGCTCCCCTCTGTGTGGGCGCTTGCGTTGTTGGCCTTATTCCCAGCAATGCCAATCATAAACAAAATGATTAATAAGTCGGGCCACGGTGAACTGCTTCCGCTTACTGGCTTTATCCTCGCCTTAGGTGGCTATCACTTGTTTGAGCTGGTTAACATTAAAGGCGATCTTGGGGCACTAATCTTTGGAATCATGTTAGCCCAACATGAAAAGGCTTCGGAGCTAGCGAAGTCGCTGCTCAGTTTTAAGGATCTCTTCTTAATCGGCTTCTTCCTTACCATCGGTCTTACCGCCCTTCCCGATCTCAGTATGATTGTCCTAGCTATCGTGTTCTGCTTATTTATACCGTTAAAAGCAGCACTCTTTTTCGGCTTATTTACGTCACTTCGCCTTCGCGGTCGCACGGCTTACTTGAGCAGCTTGGTGCTTTCAAATTACAGTGAATTTGGCCTTATTGTTGGCGCGCTAGCCGTTTCATTAGGTTTATTGGCAAACTCTTGGTTAGTGGTGATTGCTTTAGCCGTATCTATTTCATTCGTTATCACCAGCGTGCTCTATCGCAATTCTCATTCTCAATATCACAATCATAAACACACCATTAAACGTTTTGAGAAAAACGAGCGCTTAAAAGAAGACATTTATCCTACTCTCCACAACGCGGAGTTTTTAGTGTTGGGGATGGGACGAGTTGGTCGCGGTGCCTTCAATGCGTTATCTAAATTAAGTGATGTGAGCGTATGGGGAATGGACGCCGACCGAGTAAAAGTAAAAGAGTTATCAGACGAAGGCTTAAATGTAATATGCGGCGACGGTGAAGACGTCGATTTGTGGGATAATTTAGATATCAAACAGATTCAGCTTGTTTTGCTTGCTCTGCCTTCTATCCAGGACTCAATAAACATCACACGTCAGCTTAAAAACGCGGGCTATGTTGGAAAAGTTGCAGCCATTGCACGATATGAGGATGAAGTATCACATCTATTAGAAAACGGTGTAGATAAAGTCTTCAACTTCTTTACCGAAGCAGGGCTTGGTTTTGCTGAAGAAAGTCTTGCTTATGCGCATGCACAACAGTAATGCTGTTCTAAATGCGAACAATGGATGAATTGAGAAACGTTATCGTTTGTAAACAACTGTTTTACAAAGACTTTTTTGACATGCAGTCAAATTTAGACTAAACTTCACGCAAATACGTTAATAGGGTTTACACAATGCAAGGTGATAAACAAGTTGTTGCAAAATTGAACGAAGTACTGACAAGTGAACTTACTTCGATAAATCAATACTTTCTGCACGCTCGTATGTTCAAAAACTGGGGTTTTTCTGAACTTAACGAAAAGAATTATAAAAAGTCTATCAAGGACATGAAGCAAGCGGACGATCTTATCGAGCGCATTTTATTCCTTGAGGGCCTTCCTAATCTTCAAGCGTTAGGCAAACTTTATATCGGTGAAGATACCGTTGAAATGCTGTCATGTGATGCGCGTTTTCAAAAAGAACAGCTTCCACTACTTCGTGAAGCTATCGCGCTATGTGAAGAAAAGCAGGATTATGTTTCTCGTGATTTGCTTGAAGACCTTCTTGAATATGAAGAAGAGCACCTAGACTGGATTGAAACGCAAGAATACCAAATTGATGCTATGGGTATAGAGAACTACCTACAAGCGCAAGTAATGGGAGATGACTAATGAAAGGTAACCAAGCAATCATCAATGGCTTAAACGAACTACTCTCTTATGAGTTAGCCGCCATGGATCAGTATTTCATTCACTCTCAGATGTATCTTGATTGGGGTTTGAATAAGCTTTACGAACGCATCGATCATGAATTTGATGACGAGCGTGGACATGCAACTAAGCTAATAGAACGCATGCTGTTTTTAGAAGGTACGCCTGACATGACGAAGCGCACAGGCTTCAAAGTGGGTAAAGATGTACCTGAAATGCTTGAAAGCGATTTACGTGTTGAATATGAAGTTGATGCAAAGTTACGTGAAGTTATTGCGCTTTGTGAAACCGAGAAAGACTATGTTACTCGTGACATGCTAATTGTACTACTAGACGATACAGAGATGGATCACGCACACTGGCTAGAGCAGCAGCTTGGCCTTATTAAGCGACTAGGTATTCAAAACTACCTTCAGTCTCAAATGTAAGAAATAGCATTCACGCTACAATTTACAGGTAATTAATAAAAGGCCGCTCTTAAATAAAGAGCGGCCTTTTTTGCTTGTTTACTCCCCTTTCTTTAGGGAGAGTCTTATTGCTTTTAATACAGTTACTGCTGTGTAACAAAATACAAATAGCTGGGGCTTTCTTTATCTTTAATATTTAGACGTAGCTGCCATTTCATCACTGGCTCACTACAGCTACCTAACATAAACCAACCTGACCACTTTCCTTGACCATCGTTATCTAACAGCACGGGAATTTTGCCCATATACATGTTTACCCCTTCAATCCATGCGCTCTCTATTTCCTCTCCCTCAGGAACTAAGAGCTTAACCGTTACTGACTCTTCGGCTTCAGGCATGGCTGAAAAAGTGGCAATTGCTAACCTGTCATCAATTAAGAATTCGCAAGTTTCATTGACAAAGTTGCAGCTGTTTCCTATTCCATTAACTACGCTAGTGTCTTTTAACACCGATGACTGGAATTTATGTGCAAGGTATACACACACGGCTACAACAATAATAGCCACTAATGGAAGCTGGGAATGTAAAAATTTTGATCGTTTAATGTTATCGTTATTTAGCATTTCTTAAATTTTGTGTATTTCTTCATTGACGGAGATCAAGCTTAGGTAGTTTATGGTATCTTTTTGTAATTAAAAACCTTATCATCCGCGTACCAACTGGCTTGGAGACAATAATTATTACTCTTTCCGAGCTCGGTGTGAAGCGTTATTCCTTAGCTGATACACGTCTCGACCGTACTATTCCGGCAGTTGGAGACCATAGTTCATTTGAAGTGGAAGATTCATTAAAATGAGTGAAATAAGCCAAGCACAACCTGACTACAATTATAAAGTAGTTAGGCAATTTACCATCATGACCATAGTCTGGGGTATCATTGGTATGGGCCTAGGGGTATTTATTGCCGCGCAGTTATTTGCACCTATGCTTAACTTTGACACACCATGGCTAACATTCTCACGTTTGCGTCCGTTGCACACTAACGCCGTTATTTTTGCCTTCGGCGGCTGTGCGCTATTTGCAACGTCGTACTACATCGTTCAGCGTACCTGCCAGGTAAGACTGTTCAGTGACAAACTTGCCGCATTTACCTTTTGGGGTTGGCAAGCCGTTATCGTTTTAGCTGTTATCACCCTGCCTATGGGTTTAACCAGCTCAAAAGAATACGCTGAACTAGAATGGCCAATTGATATCCTTTTGGCACTGGTTTGGGTCGCTTATATCATTAACTTCTTCGGAACCCTAGTAATCCGTAAAGTTTCGCACATTTATGTTGCAAACTGGTTCTTAGGCGCGTTCATGTTAACTGTTGCAATTCTTCATATTGGTAACAGCATGGCTATTCCGGTATCTTTCACTAAATCGTATTCACTGTATGCAGGCGCAGTAGACGCTATGATGCAGTGGTGGTACGGCCATAACGCGGTAGGCTTTTTCCTGACTGCGGGCTTCCTTGGTATGATGTACTACTTCGTACCTAAGCAAGCTGGTCGCCCGGTTTATTCATACAGACTTTCAATTGTTCACTTCTGGGCACTTATCTCTCTGTATATCTGGGCTGGTCCTCACCACCTTCACTACACTGCCCTACCAGACTGGACTCAGTCACTAGGTATGGTGATGTCTATTATCCTATTCGTTCCATCTTGGGGTGGTATGATTAACGGTATTATGACGCTATCTGGCGCGTGGCATAAACTTCGCACCGACCCAGTATTGCGTTTCCTTATTGTTTCATTGTCTTTCTACGGTATGTCTACCTTCGAAGGCCCAATGATGGCAATCAAGACCGTTAATGCACTGTCTCACTACACTGACTGGACAATTGGTCACGTACACTCTGGTGCTCTAGGTTGGGTTGCAATGGTTTCAATTGGTTCAATTTACCACTTAATTCCAGTGCTATTCGGTCAGCGCGCTATGTATAGCACCAAGCTAGTTAACGTACACTTCTGGTTCGCAACTATCGGTGTTGTTCTATACATCGTAGCAATGTGGATGTCTGGTGTACTACAGGGTCTAATGTGGCGTGCAGTAAATGCTGACGGTACGTTAACCTATAGCTTTGTTGAGTCATTAGAAGCGTCTAAGCCTTTCTATGTGGTTCGTTTCATTGGTGGTTGTTTCGTGGTAGCAGGTATGCTTGTTATGGCATACAACACATGGAAAACCGTTCGTGCACCTAAAGGCAGTATCGCTGCAGACCCAGCGACTCAGCCGGCGTAGTAAAGGAGACGAATAATGAAAAACGCACATGAGTTAATTGAAAAGAACGTCGGTCTGTTAACGGTATTAATCCTTATCGCTATCAGCTTCGGTGCCATGGTTCAAATTACGCCGTTGATGTTTCAACAGCAAACCATGGAACCGGTAACAGGCTTACGTCCATATACCGCGCTTGAGCTTGAAGGCCGTGATATCTACATCCGTGAAGGTTGTGTAGGTTGTCACAGCCAGATGATCCGTCCATTCCGCGCTGAGACAGAGCGTTATGGTCACTACAGCGTTGCTGGCGAATCAGTATGGGAGCACCCTTTCCTTTGGGGTTCTAAGCGTACTGGTCCTGACCTAGCACGTGTTGGTGGTCGTTACAGCGACGAATGGCACCGAGTTCACCTGCTTAATCCTCGTAACGTGGTACCAGAGTCGAATATGCCAGGTTTCCCTTGGCTTGCGGAAAACACGCTTAATGGCGAGTTAACAGCTGAAAAAATGGAAGTATTCCGTGGATTTGGCGTTCCGTATACCGACGAAGATATCGCGGGTGCGAAAGCGGCAGTACAGGGCAAAACGGAAATGCAGGCCCTTATTGCTTATCTACAATCTCTTGGCACACATTTGAAATAATATGGACCAGGGAATTGTAGGCAGCATTTTTACTGTCATCGTCTTTGTAAGCTTCATCGGTGTTGTATGGTGGGCGTTCAGCAGCCGCAACAAGAAAAAATTCGATGAAGCTGCAAACCTAGTGTTTGCAGACGAAGAAAAAGAAAAATCAAAAGAAGATTAGCAGGAGTCTCGAACTCATGAGTATGTTTTGGACAATTTGGATTTCAGTGATAACCCTAGGGTTAATCATTGGTTGCTACTTCCTTCTTCGCTGGTGCCTTTCTAACAAGACTGGCGTAGCTGAAGGTGAGTCAATGGGCCACGAATTTGATGGTATTGAGGAGTTGAACAACCAACTTCCTCGCTGGTGGACAATTATGTTCTACATGACCATCGTTTGGGGCTTTTTATACCTAGCGCTTTATCCTGGCCTAGGTGCGTATGAAGGTATTTTGGGTTGGAAGAGCTCTAACCAAAATATTCAATCGCTAGAAGAGTCAGCTCAGGCGCGTATTGATGCTAAAGAGCAAGGCTACCTAGTAGAATATGATCGTGAACTAGATTTTGCTGCCGAGAAGTTCGATCCGATCTTCGAAGCGTATGCACAAGTTCCTGTTGAAGAACTGGCTAAAGACCCAGAAGCAAATAAAGTAGGTCAGCGTTTGTTCCTACAAAATTGCTCTCAGTGTCACGGTTCTGATGCACGTGGTCAAAATGGCGGCTTCCCTAACCTAACGGACAACGACTGGTTGTACGGTGGTTCAGGTGCGAAAATCGTTGAAACTCTTACGCTTGGTCGTAAAGCAGCTATGCCAGCATGGCTAGATGCTATGGGTGAAGACGGTATCGAAGAAGTGGTTAACTACGTACTTAGTTTAAGCGGTCGCGATGTGGACCCTCAGCTTGCAGAAGCAGGTAAAGCTCGTTTCGCAGCGTGTGCGGCTTGTCACGGTATGGACGGTAAAGGTAACCAAGCACTTGGTGCACCAAACCTTACTGACAATATCTGGCTATACGGCGGCAGCCACAGAGCGGTAACAGAAACGCTTACTTACGGTCGTAACGGTGTAATGCCTTCATTCAAGAAAACCTTGGGTGATGACAAAATTCACGTTGTTGCAGCGTATGTATACAGCCTTTCAAATGATTAATGATTTAAATCATTAAATATCTTAAAAAGCCTCGTTACTACGGGGCTTTTTTTATGAGAAAATACAGCGGTATAGAGAGTGCCATGCGAACATTCTTTGTACACTTTTAACATGTCTCGCCAACACTATATTTATCATTATTTGCCGGCTTTACGTGTAGTTGGGGAAGTAAAAATAAATATGTTGTTAGTGAAGTAAATACGAGAAAAGATTTCGATGAATAGACCCTGGTATAAAGAGTTCTGGCCCTGGTTTTTAATTGCCGTTCCTATCATTACCCTCATCATGGGTGGCGTGTTATTAAAACTTGCTATTTCTACCGAAGATAGCTTGGTGGTAGACGACTACTACAAAGAAGGAAAAGCAATTAATGCCCGTCTGGACAAAGAAGCCATAGCCCGCCGCATGAATATCACCACTGATTTAACCATTGAAGATGGAAGCATAGCGCTGCAATTTCATTCGGGGATTCCTCAAGAAGGTAACGCGGTTAAATTAAGCTTCTATCACGTAACGCTAGAAGAGCGCGATGTTAGCGTTTTATTGAGTCGCGACGCTAACGGTATTTATCGCGGCTTTATTGAAGAAAACCTTGACGGTAAATGGCGCATATCGCTGACGCCGATTGATGATAGCTGGAAAATTCAAAACACCGTCTATCTGCCCCACACTGGCAAAATGAAATTCAATCCATAATGACAAAGCACGACTGTTACCATTGCGGCTTGCCTATAGCGAGTCCAGACAATGGCAAATTTACTACTGTCATTTTAGGGCAACAACGAGACATGTGTTGTCCTGGCTGCTTAGCGGTAGCTGAAGCGATCGTTAACAACGGCCTTGAAGACTATTACCAGTTTAGAACCGAACCGGCGCAAAAATCTGACGACGGTATTTTAGAAACGTTAGATAAGCTCAAAGTCTATGACGACCCTTCCCTTCAAGAAGAGTTCGTGTTTGAAGAAGGTCAGGACAAGCAGATTCAATTAACCCTTGAAGGTATTACGTGCGCTGCATGTGGCTGGCTTATCGAAAAGCAGTTGTCGAAAGTAGAAGGAATAAAGCAAGTCGCGGTGAACGTTCAAGAGCGCCGCGCTTTAGTCACTTGGTCACCGTTTCAAATTAAGCTTAGCCAAATTCTATCTACGCTAAAACGCATTGGTTATGTTGGGTCACCATTTCACCCCGACGAACACGAAGCCAGTTATAAACGCGAACAGAAGACCTTTCTAAAAAAGCTTGGCCTAGCAGGCATTATGACCATGCAGGTTATGATGCTGATGACTGGGCTTTATTTGATTGGTTCGGCGCCATTGAGTTAGAGACCCGCCAATATTTTTATTGGGTTGCCCTTACGCTTACTACACCTGTGGTGCTGTATTCAGGCAGCACCTTTTATGTGGGCGCCGCTAAAGCGCTAAGCGCCAAAACGGTTAATATGGACGTACCCGTTACGCTCGCCATATTCGGTACTTACATTGCTGGAATTCGCTCTACAGTATTAGAGCAAGGTGAAGTGTATTTCGAATCCATCTGTATGTTTATTTTTCTGCTGTTACTTAGCCGATTCTTAGAACATCGCAGTCGTCATCGCGCCGCACAGATCTCTGCCAATATGATGCAGTATGTGCCCGTATCAGCGACCAAACTAAATCCGGATGGCAGCCTAACCGAGTGTCTGGCTAAGCAGCTAAAAATTGATGACGTAGTACTGGTGAAGCCTGGTGAAACAGTCCCCATTGATGGGGTGGTAACCGACGGCAACGCGGCGGTTGACGAATCTATGCTTACCGGTGAATTTAACCCCGTGCGTAAGTCGAACAGTAGCCCGGTATACGGCGGCACGGTTTGTCAAGATGGTACGCTAACCATTACGGTTACGCAGACCCTTAAAAATGCGCTGGTAAATCAAATTGTAAGGCTGCAAGCAAGTGCCATGGCGAGTAAACCTAAAGCAGCGCAGATAGCCGATAATTTTTCTCGCTATTTCGTTACCGCGGTATTGCTGATTTCGGCGTTAACCTATGGCTTTTGGACGTATCAGGGTAGCGACGAGGCATTTTGGATCACCATATCGGTGCTGGTTGCAACCTGCCCTTGCGCATTAGGATTGGCTACGCCATCAGCGTTAACCTGCGCTATGGCAAAATTAAACAGACAAGGTATTTTACTAAAACGCGCCGATGCGCTTGAACAAATTACTGACATTGACACCATCGCATTAGACAAAACCGGCACGCTCACAAAAGGCAAATTTACTATTTCAAATGCCTGGTACGCTGACGGTGTGGATAGTAATAGTGCGCTATCAATTGCCCGCGCTTTGGAGTCACGCTCTGAACATCCGATTGCCAAAGCCTTTAGCGACGGTATAGCCTTTAGCGACGGTGTAGCCCTAAGCGAGACTTCTGCCTCTAGCGGCAGTGCTGACGCTATCGATAACACGGTACACAAAGTGACTAATTTTACCGTTACGCCAGGAGGTGGTATCAGCGGTGAGATCAATGACACGTTGTTTTCTATGGGTTCTGCAGCATTCAGCGTTCACGAATCACAGCTAAAACTCATTGAAGCGTTCCCTTCAGCTAACGTGTTTCTCACGGTTAAGGGGCGTATTATGGCGGCGTATGAAGTAAAGGATTCACTAAGAGAAGATACGCAAGAAACTCTCGATATATTAGCTGCAAGCCATACCCTCGCCGTTTTAAGTGGTGATACACAGCAAAACGTTAATGCGCTTACCGCACCATTGCCAATTTCGACCGCTAAAGGTGGCCTAACACCTGAGCAAAAGTACGAAGCCGTTCAAGCTATGCAGCAATCTGGCGCGAAAGTGATGATGATGGGGGATGGTATTAACGACGCTCCAGTTCTTGCCAGCGCTGATGTGGCGATTGCAGTGGGTAATGCCACAGACGTGGCTAAAACTGCCGCCGATGTGATACTGCTTGGCGATCAACTGCTTTCTGTACCAGAGCTTATTCGAACTGCGCATCAAGTGAAGCAAAAAATAAGGCAAAATATCGGCTGGTCGGTAGGTTACAACGTTTTGATCTTACCTTTCGCCGTATCAGGCCTACTTTCACCGTGGATGGCTGTTGTTGGTATGTCGTTAAGCAGTATCATTGTGGTCACAAACTCAACGCGACTTTTGAGCAAATAGCATGAGTATTATTTACGTATTAATTCCAATCGCCATCATCATTGTTGCCGTCGCTATCGTGATATTCTTTTGGGCGGTGAAAACCAATCAATTTGAAGATTTAGATCGCCAAGGTTATAGCATATTGTTTGACGATGATCTTCCGCCAGAAGAAAAAAAGCTAGCTGAGCAACGCAAGCAACTTCAAGACAGTAAAGTAGACAAAAGCCAAGCGCCACATGGAAGGGATTAACTACTTCTCTGCCTTTCTTATCGGCTTAGCCGGCGGAGTTCACTGTGTGGGAATGTGCGGTGGAATTGTCGCTGCGTTAAGGATGGTATCGCCTAAAGGCGCTTCAGCACTACCCTATACCCTCGCCTATAACATGGGACGTATAGTGAGCTATACCATCGCCGGAGCAATAACCGGGGCACTTGGAAAAATTGCAGCAGATTATATACCTCTTGCCAACTATGCCCTTTCCCTACTTAGCGGAATCATGTTGCTTCTACTGGCGTGTTATTTGGGTAAGTGGTGGACTGGCTTAACAGTGCTGGAAAATGCGGGTAAAGGCCTATTTTCCAAAGTCCAGCCGCTTTCAAAACGCTTTTTGCCATTTAAGACCCCTTTAAGTGCGTTGCCTTATGGTTTTATTTGGGGTTGGCTTCCTTGCGGTTTGGTGTATTCCACACTTACCTGGTCTCTCGCGGCGGGTAACGCGCTAGAAGGCGCTGCTATTATGTTCTTCTTCGGTTTGGGTACATTACCCACCTTGCTCGCTGCAAGCGCTGGTAGCCAATATATTGTTCAAAGTTTTCAACATAACCATTTTAGACAAATTATTGCAGTAATAATGGCAATATATGCAGCTTATCTTATTCATGGCGCAATCGTTTAAAAATGGGTGTATTATTGTCGGGTATTCTTTTAGAGAGCGTGCATTATGAGCAAAGGAAGCCAATTTTCTATTCACTGTCAAAACTGTAGTTTCAGTCACCTGTGTTTACCGGTGGCGTTAAACAAAACAGAAATCGAGTCTCTTGACGATATTATTGAACGCAAGAAGCCGCTTCATAAAGGTGACACGCTGATTCAAACTGGTGATAAATTCCGTTCTCTATTTGCAGTGAGAACCGGTTCATTCAAATCATTTGTGACTAATACCGAAGGTGAAGAACAGATTACCGGCTTCCACTTTCCTGGTGACATTATCGGTTTCGATGCATTAAGAGAGAACAAGCACCAAAGCTATACCTCTGCGTTAGAAACTGCCATGGTGTGTGAGCTTCCCTACGAGACCCTCGACGAAATGTCAGTGCAATTTCCAAAGCTACGTCACCAGATCATGAGCTTCATGAGCGCTGAAATAAAACAAGATCACGACATGATCATGCTTTTAAACAAGCGAACTGCAGAAGAGCGCTTACTGTATTTCATCTCACACCTGTCGCAACGCTTTGAAGAGCGTGGCTTTTCCCATAGAGAATTCCACTTAACCATGACGCGCAACGAAATTGGAAACTATTTAGGATTAACGATTGAAACGATTAGTCGTCTGTTAAGCCGTTTTCAAAAAGACAACATCATAAAAGTAGACGGCAAGCTTATTACTATTTTGGATTTCGATAGGCTAAACACCAAACTAGCGGCGCTTAACGGCCCTAGCGTTGTCTGCGGTTAGTCCTTTTTAAGTGTTAAATAAGGCGCGCACTAAGCGCGCTTTTTTGTAACCTGTGTTAGCCACTTATCTACCCTTTCAGCGCCACGCCGGTTGCTCCATATTCAATTAGGTAGGTTCACTCATGGTCGCCTCGTAAAATTCTTGATCTAAAACAACTTACGTTTTTCCCAATGTCGTTTATAGTTAGTATTAGAAAGCTTCGATTTCGACAGCCGCTACTAAGTTTCGTAGTTAGGGGGACGTTATGATTGAGTGTAAACGAATTCTGGCCGTGGTAGATGCCGAGCGCGATAACCAACCTGCACTAAGCCGAGCTTATGAACTCGCTTCAAAAACAGGCGCTTCAGTTACCGCAATGATGGTGGTATACGACTTATCTTATGATATGACGACCATGCTTAGCCCGGATGAGCGCGAGTCAATGCGCGATGCAGTTACAAAGGAGCATGCAAAATGGCTTGCCACCCACTTAAGAGAACAAGGATTCACTGAAACTGATATCGTTGTAGAATGGAATAATCGTGCGTATGAGTCGATTATTTACTACACCCTAAACAATCAGATAGATTTAGTGGTAAAGGCAACCAAAAAGCACGACGATCTTGCTTCTGTTATTTTCACCCCCACCGACTGGCATTTAATGCGTAAATGCCCTCGGCCAGTATTGCTCGTTAAAGAGCACGACTGGCCAGAAGGAGGAGAGATTATTGCTGCAGTAAACGTAGGCAGTGAAGACGATGAGCACGCCGCACTTAACGATAAGCTCACCCTCATTGCTAACGACTACGCCTCTTTATTGAAAGGGAGCGTAAATTTGGTCAACAGTTACCCTTCTACACCACTTAATATCGCCATAGAAGTGCCTGAGTTCGACCCCGATACCTATCACGACGCGGTAAAAAATCATCATTTAAAGGAAATGCGTAGTCACGCGTTAAAGTACGGTATTCCTGAGAACAAATGCGTAGTAAGAGAAGGCCTTCCGGAAAAGGTCATCCCGCAAGTGGCAAAAACACTGGATGCAGAGCTGGTAGTTATTGGTACCGTTGGCCGTGTGGGCATTTCAGCGGCCCTAATTGGTAACACTGCAGAACACGTGATCGACGAACTCAATTGCGATGTGCTTGCTATTAAGCCAGATGGATTTGTGTCGCCGTTGTCGGTGTAGTCTTTTTATCAGTACCGCATAGCCCGTGTTTGCCGTTACTTAGCGGCCAACACGGTATGTCACCAACAAATTTAACTTCACAAGCATGGTCTCGAAAAGCCGCTTTAATGTATAATGGTGGCTTTATAACAAACCAAGCTAGTTAATTATGAGTTTAGGCACAAACAGTGCTGACGCGTCGCCATTAAATGCTGCGCAAAGTAAGCAAAAGTACAACTTCAACAAACTTCAGAAACGACTTCGCCGCAATGTGGGTAAAGCCATTGGCGATTTCGGTATGATTGAAAACAACGACAAAGTAATGGTGTGTTTATCTGGCGGTAAAGACAGCTACACCATGCTAGATATTTTATTGTTTTTAAAGAAGATTGCGCCTATTCATTTTGATATCGTTGCGGTTAATCTTGACCAAAAGCAGCCTGGTTTCCCCGAACATATCTTGCCTGAATATCTAGAAAGCATTGGCGTTGACTACAAAATTGTAGAAGAAGACACCTACTCTATTGTTAAAGACAAAATTCCAGAGGGAAAGACAACATGCTCTCTCTGTTCTCGCTTGCGCCGTGGTATTTTGTACCGCACGGCAAAAGAGTTAGGTGCGACTAAAATTGCATTAGGTCATCACCGCGACGACATGCTAGAAACGTTTTTCCTCAATATGTTTCATGGTGGCAAGCTTAAGTCTATGCCGCCAAAGCTAGTCAGCGATAACGGTGAACACATCGTTATTCGTCCATTGGCGTACTGCACAGAAAAAGACATCGAGAAATATTCTCAAGCCGCTGAATTTCCGATTATTCCGTGTAACCTTTGTGGCTCACAAGAAAACCTACAGCGCCAAAACATAAAGGCTATGCTTCAAGACTGGAACCGTCGCTTCCCAGGTCGTATAGAGTCGATGTTCCGTGCGCTTCAAAACGTAGCCCCTTCACACTTAATCGACAGTAACCTTTATGATTTTAAAGCTATAGCTACTCAAGAAGGCCCGGTAGAAGACGGTGATATCGGGTTCGATGAACCTTCTTTCACTACAGAAAATAGTACGGACTTCAGTGATGAAGATAATACTATTGAAGTAATAAACATTATGGAACCTAAGTAAATGAAAATCGGACTTGCGCTAGGTGCCGGTGCCGCAAGGGGCTGGACTCACATTGGCATAATTGAAGCATTAGAAAAACTCGGTGTAAAAATTGACGTTGTAGCGGGATGCTCTATTGGTGCCTATGTTGGTGCTGCCTACGCAAGTGGCAAGCTGGAAGGGTTGAAAGAGTGGGCCTGTTCCCTTAGCGACTGGCAGGTACTTGCTCTTATGGGCGTAGGACTTAGACGCGGCGGCATTGCAAGCGGACAGAAGGTTTTCGACAAACTAGCAAGCGAGTTTTGTGAATCGACTTATGAAGACATGCTTAAGCCGTTTGCGGCTGTGGCTACCGACCTTTATACAGGCCGTGAAGTGGTGTTTAACTCTGGTCCTATCGGAGACACCATTCAAGCATCCTGCGCTATTCCCGCACTTTTTGCGCCCGTAGCACACGGTGATCGTTGGTTGGTAGATGGTGCCGTTGTAAACCCTGTACCGGTGAACTTATGTCGCCAATTAGGGGCCGATTTTGTGATCGCGGTTAACCTTAACGCCGATTTCCGACCACTTCGTCTTGAAAAGTTGAGACAAGATCATGAAGAAAACCAGCGCAAAACTGAGGACTTTTTTACAAAGAGTCAAAACGTACTACGCCAATGGTTCTCCCCTGACAACAAAGAAGAAAAAGCCCTAGAGAAAAAAGATGAAAAAGACAGCGTCACGGCTGGCAATGTAAAGACTGAAGAAGGCATTGCTTCTGATGTGATTGAAAAAGTGGAAGAAGAGTTGACCGAAGTCCCCGCTAAAGTGAACAAGCGAAACCCGCCGGGAATTATGAGCGTGATGAGCAGTTCACTTGAGATACTTCAAGCTCGCGTCACACGTTCACGCTTGGCTGGCGATCCGCCTGACATTCTTATTGAGCCTCAGCTTACCGACGTGGGTATTATGGAATTCCACAGAGCCGAAGAGCTATGCGCGAAAGGCGAAGAGACAATCGCGCGGTTAGCAGAGCAAATTAGGTATCAGCTTCTTACCTAATCCCAAATATGCATCTAGCTTGAAGCCATAGCGGTAACACGTAGCGGCGCATGAGGCAGTGTTAAGCCTTTTGCGTCGTTGATCCAATCTTGTTCTATATGCAACACGCCGTTATTGATTTGCACACCTTGTGGTGTAATGAAATCTAAATTCTTGTCATCAAACTGAATCATCAAGCCCTTTACCGAGGGCATCATGAAAGACAAGAAGCTTCCCATTTCATTAAAGAAAGCTTCGTACTGACCATACAAAAACGTAAGGTCGTCTTTTGTGTAATACTGCTTAAGATATTCCGGCTTGGTTTCAAGTTGTACCGACATATCACACACGTTCGCGCGTTCGTTTAAATCGATGCGAACCAGTGCGTTGGCAAGTTTCAGGGCCTTTTCAGTAGGCACCGTGAATCGCCCTTCACCACTCACTTCTAAGGGCATTGTTTTCTTATCGGTTACGATAGACGCTCCGTTAACTTCACATAAACGCCCTTCGCCAACACGAACAAACCCGAATGCAAACTGAAGTGCTTGGGTATCTTCATTATCCAGCTTTTTAACATGGCTATAGAAACGGCTGTACTCAACATCTATCGTTTCAGCAGCAACGGAAGAACTGCCTACACCAATAAACAGAGATGAAGCAAAAAATAAAGCAGCGCGTATCATTCGGATAAAAACTCCTCGTTAAATAGGATCATAGTTTGAAGCTCTTCAACATAAGCGGCTCCTCGCTCAGAATAGTTCATTAGCCCTTCAGCTAACGCAACACCAGTAATAGGAATTTGGTTTGCACGCAGTCGGCTGCGGATCTCTCTTAAATCCGCATACGCGTCGTGGCGGTTTAAGTTTCGCATATAGGTGTACGTTGCACGCGACAAACTGTCGAATTTGGCAACTTCATGAGATGCCCCATCGTTTCGACGGTTAGGAACAAAACCACACCCCTTAGAGAAACACCATAATCCAAAGAAGTTATAGCCCTTTCTTGCGAACCGGCTGGTGCCCCAAGCTGACTCATTCGCGGCTTGCACGAGCACAAGTTCGGCTGGTAGAACATCAATCTTTTGTAGTAAAGCTAGCAATTTTGACTTTAGCGGCTGCGTTGGCTTAACTCGATATTCCTCTTCTAACCATTCAAGCCTTGCCATATCTTCTTCAGAGAGCGTCTCGTTAGCTAACGCCTTTCTATATAAGGTTTGTACGTAATGTCTTAGCGTGAGTAGATACGCATTCTGCTTCTCTATTTCGGGGCGTAAATAGTTAAAAAACGCCTCCTTCTTCTCTTTTACATCTGTATAGGCAGAGAAGTTAGGCACCGGCTTTTTAGCTTCAACCGTTTGCGGTATATCTAAAATATCCGGTTCGTCCTCAGTAAAAATTATGGCGTTAATGACGATTACCGCCAATACGCCTAACGTAATAAGGACAATTTTAAAGGTTTCACGCTTATGCATCGAAGCTAGACTCATTCACATCGTTTTCAGATGCTTCCGTGCTTACTCCCTGCTCGCCAATCAGTTCCTGATAGAGCAAGCCCATCATACTAAAATAAAAAGGTAATACCCAAATAAGTGAAAAGCCCAGCGTTAATGGCACCGACACAAACAGTAAAAAGAACACACCAAATATGCTGGCAATTTGAGCCCAGTATGCATTAAATACGCGACACGACAGGATGATCGCGCTAATTGGCGTTAATTTTCTGTCAGCAACCAACATAAGTGAAAAGGACGAGGCTAAATAAAAATAAACGCCGGGTATAATAAGCAACATCATACCTAATTGAACAAGAATACTGTTTACTAGCTGAGTGAGTGCCAGCAAAAATATCAAGGGGAAAAACTGGAATACGGTAAATACTGAAGTTTTAGTGCCGCGGGCAACAAAAACGCCCATCATATACAACCCCGTCAACAGCGGGGCAACGATGCAGATTGCAACAATTTCTATGATAGACTGATGCTCGAATACATAGGTCCCATCGTCATTTATTGTGATGTACTGCTGAGCAAATACACCTAACACGACAAACGTCAAAAATAGAACAACACTTCCCTGCAGCAATGATGAAAAGTTTGCCTTTGTTAAACCGGCAGCGCGGCGCAATAGACCTTTGGTATCAAATTGATACTGTTTAGACAACGTATTGTTCAGGCGGTCTTGGTTTACGTCTTTCACACAACTCTCTTATCTTTTTGAAAAATCGGCGCGATTATACCAATTCACAAAAACAAATGCCTGTTTGTAAGGTAAACAAACGTTAACCTAGTACTAATTTCGCAGCTAAACCGACGAGTAGCACCCCCATCGCACGGTCTAACCAATACCCTTTTTTACCAATAAGCTCAGCTACTTTACTGGTGCTCAAAAGGTATGAAAGAAAACAGAACCACAGTCCAGTAGCTATAGCTAAATAGATACCGTAGCCAAGTTTCACTGTAAATGGAGTATCAATACTAATAATTGCAGTAAACAATGAGAGGAAAAATAGCGTTGCTTTTGGGTTTAGTCCATTTGTGAGAAAGCCCATCCAAACTGCGCGCTTTGCAGATATGTGGGATGTTTTCTTTTCAGCGTTAACTGCCTGGTCCTGCTTTACAGGCCCGCTTCTAAGCGCACCAAACGCAAGGTACAGTAAATAAGCTGCGGCGGCATAGCTAAATGTGGTGAATAACCATGGAGTAGTTGCAATAACCACACTAAGCCCGACTAACGAGTAAGCCACATGCAGTAATATAGCTAAGCCAATCCCTATACTGGTGTACATGGCGATACGTCTGCCATAGGCCACGCTGTTTCGAACAACCACCGCGAAATCTGGCCCTGGGCTAGCAACAGCCACAAGGTGTACCAACGCAATGGTAAGAAACTCATTCATATACTGCATGTTATGCGCCTCCTACAGCGCGTACTTTGACATTAATTGATCAACCCATTGTGGGACGATGTGAGAAGCAGGGCCTGTTAGCGATTCATCGAACAATGCATTAGTTACGCCCGGCTCCAAATTTGCCTCTATGGTGTGTGCGCCACTTTCTTTAGCGATCTGAACAAAACCCGCGGCAGGATAGACATTACCTGATGTGCCAATGGCAATAAACACATCAGCCTTTGAAAGCGCATCGTAAATCTCTTCCATGTACATGGGCATTTCACCAAACCACACGATATCCGGTCGTAAGGTTACTCTGTTGCAACACGGGCATTTAGTGGTGTGATCAAAACTATCACTCCAGTCAAAAGTTTTCTGGGTTATAGCGCAGCGCGCAGATAGCAGTTTACCATGCATATGGTAAACAGACTGGCTTCCACCGCGCTCATGCAAGTCATCCACATTTTGAGTAACCAACATCAGGTTGCTACCGAACGCTTTCTCAAGTTTGGCCAGCGCCTCATGCGCTGCATTAGGATTCACGTCGTCTTGCTGTAACTGCGCACGTCGAGCGTTGTAAAAGCGATAAACTAAGCTAGGATTTTGTTCAAAAGCCTCTGGGGTGGCCACCTCTTCTAGGCGATGATTTTCCCAAAGGCCGTCATTATCCCGAAATGTCTTTAATCCAGATTCAGCGGAAATCCCCGCACCGGTAAGAATAACAATATTGGGTAGAGATTGATCAGATGGCATCAGGTTGTTCTTACTCTGTAGTTATAGCGCTAATTATACGATTAGCATGTTGTATATTTACTTAGTTAAAAGCCGCGACTCTTTACATATCTTTGACCACAGGATATTGAGTATCAGCGCCCCACTCTGACCAAGAGCCATCGTATACTGAAACCTGAGTAGCGCCGCACAATAATGCCGCCACACCAATTATGCAGGCGGTAACGCCAGAACCACACGTACAAATAATAGGTTTGCGTAAATCGATATTAGCGCGGTCAAAAATAGCCTTAAGCTGCTCAACTGGCAAAAAATGCCCGCTTTTGAGTAAGGTGTCAAAAGGAATATTAAACGCACCAGGCATATGACCTGAACGTACTCCTTCACGAGGCTCTGACACTTCTCCTTTGAATCGCGGCGCGCTGCGCGCATCAACAAGTTGTGCTTCAGTATTTATTGCCTGAAGTACTGCACCGGAATTTGCGAACCAACCAGGCCTAGGCGTAGCTTGATAGGTTAATTTTCCGTATTGTTGTTGTTCTGAAACCGGCAGCGCTGCTTTTTCCCATGCAGGCTGTCCGCCATTTAATATATAAACATCTTGGTGGCCCAACGCTTTTAACATCCACCACACTCTTGGCGCAGAATATATTCCACGGGTATCGTATACCGTAATAGGTGTATTCGCTGTTATACCCTGATTACCAAGATAAATTGCAAGGTCATTTGCAGAAGGCATACTGTGAGGGAGACCTGTAGTGTGATCGCTACCTTCACTATCTAAGTCAAAGTCGACTGACGCAGGTAAAACCATTGCCGTGCGCGTATCTGGTGTTTTTGAAACGGGGTCGTCCATTAACGCTCGTACAAGCGTTACCGGCTTTTGTTGCATTACATTGGCTAATTCACCAACTGAGAGCAATACCGATGCCATTACATTCTCCTAAAAGGCACCCACATCAGTGAGTGCCCTGTAATACCCCGATAAAACAAATCGGTACGTATTCAAACACATCACATAGTTAGCTAACCAACTAACCTATGTTGCGGATCTACTTAGCTAAGAGCTGCGATAGCCGCGTCGTAGTTCGGCTCTTCTGTTGTTTCTGCAACTTGCTCTGTGTAAACCACTTTGCCTTCGGCATCGATAACCACTACTGAACGAGACAGCAGCCCAGTAAGCGGCGCTGATTCAAAGGTAACACCATAGTCATCACCAAAGCTTGAGCGGAAAGTCGAGCCTGTGAGTACATTTTCAATACCTTCAGCACCACAGAAGCGACCCGCTGCAAACGGAAGATCTGCCGATACACAGATAACTGTAGTGTTATCCAATTTTGCCGCTTCTTCGTTGAATTTACGCACAGACATTGCGCATGTTCCCGTGTCGATAGAAGGGAAAATGTTTAATACCACATTTTTTCCTGCAAGCTCAGACAGTGTTACTTCACCCAAATCTGCTTTCACTAATGTAAAGTCTGGTGCAGATGTACCTACTTCAGGAAGCTGACCCTTTGTCGTAACTGTATTGCCTTGAAAAGTAACTGATGCCATTCGCTTTCTCCGTGTTTTGTTAATATGAAATAGTGGATGTAAAACAATACTTTCGCAAATAAAAGTGACGCTTTTTAAATGTTACTTTTAACCTGCGACTCTGCAAACGCAAGCTTATGCTGCAAATGCGGCTTACCTTTTAAATATTCCCGTCTAAACACACTGAAATAATGCGCTAAGGTTTGCGCCCCTTGCTTCTGCTGCGCAAGGTCTAAAACGCTAATACCAACTTCAGCAGTACAGTGTTGGAAATCATGGGTAGATTCGCGTAGTAAATAATCTGACGCTACGTCCATACTCACGCCCAACACAGGAAAGTCATGCAAGTAAGGGCTCTTCACGAACATTTTTTTTGCTTCACGCCACGTTCCATCCAAGAAAATAAATAGTAACGTTTTCCCAGTATTCAATGGTGGCGTATCAATACAACGTTCAGCTGCAGCATATTCGTGTGGAAATACCACGATAGGAAAATATTTTTCGTTGCGAAGTAACGCCAATAGCGCCTCTTCTGGCTCGGTGCGCTTCCACAAAAATGCGTGGTTATCTTTAACCACGTCCGCAATTAAACGACCGGTATTAGTAGGCTTATAATATTCGCCTTTGTACATCAAGAACAAAACCGCCACATCAGTGCCAGCCTCAGGCTTAAATTCACAAATACAGTTTTGCGTTGGAAGCAGACATGCGTCGCAGCGAACTACTTTACTCCCACGAGCGTGGAATGGACGTTCAGCACGAGATAACTCGTCTAAACGAAGTGACATAACAGAATTCAAGATAGTACGTCTTTGCCAAAATTTTTATGGATTTTACCATAGTAATTTGTGATAAAAGAGCGCAATTATCTTATCAATTTTTTGATTAAAATTTGGAATGTTTGGGAGTAGATAAATGGTGCCCGGGGCCGGACTTGAACCGGCACGCTGTTACCAGCGAGGGATTTTAAATCCCTTGTGTCTACCAATTTCACCACCCGGGCATCGGGTTGCTTTTCAGCAAAGGTGTCAGGCGTAGAACCTGATGCTGCGTTGCAGCGTTTGGAGGCGGAACCCGGAGTCGAACCGAGATAGACGGATTTGCAATCCGCTGCATAGCCATTCTGCCATTCCGCCAGATGCGTCTGGCGCGTGATTAAAACTCATCTCTAAGATGATTGGAGCGGGAAACGAGATTCGAACTCGCGACCCCGACCTTGGCAAGGTCGTGCTCTACCAACTGAGCTATTCCCGCATGTCTTAATCGACCATTTCGTTTGGTTGATGTCCTCTCGAAATGTGGGGTGCATTCTACCTACCCATTCAAAACTGTCAACACAAAAAAGCGTTTAAATTGAGATAAATGCGGTTTTTTATGATCGTTTGCTATTTTTTTATTCACTTTGATTAATGTACGATCAATTTCACTTTACTGCGCCACTTCGAAGGTGTGGCCAGGCCGCTTTTGTATAAACAAACATTGACCAAATTGACAGCACTGCTGAGAAATATAAAAGAATATAACCTAAAGAAACCCAATAAATAGTTATGCCCATAAAGGTTTCTAATCCCGACAACAAGCCAATTAAGGCTAACATTTGCGCAGTGGTTTTTGCTTTACCTATAAAAGACACTTTAACCGCATCCCTTACACCATTCGAACCCATCCATTCACGTAACGCCGACACATAAATTTCACGAACCAATAGCGCAATAGATGGCAACGTGATCCACAGGTTTGCATAACTATGAGTAATCATAAGAAGAGCAGCGCCCACAATGAGCTTGTCTGCTACAGGATCTAAGAATGCACCAAAGGGTGTAGACTGCTGTAGTTTTCTTGCTAGATAGCCGTCAAACCAGTCCGTTATTGCCGCAAGCCAAAAAATAAATGCGCCTGCCTCGTGCGCCCAGCGCCAATCAAGAAAATAAACAACTACAAATACAGGAATAAGGATTACTCGGAATAAAGTAATACAGTTTGGAACAGTCCACATAAAAAGTACGTCTCGGTGTTATGCCTCTATGGGCGTTTTAGCGCGGTAGCGTATAAGCTCTGCATCTTTCATTTTTGTAACACATTACCTTAATTTGTAATGCATTGCTTGTTACTCATTCATTTATTGATGAAGGTGGTCGTAAATAGTTTCCGCCAGTTCAGGGCTTATACCAGGTACATTTGAAATTTCATCTTTGCTGGCTTTCTTAAGACCCTGCAAGCCCCCCATGAATTTAAGCAGTGTTTGTCTGCGTTTAGCACCAATACCAGGTATGCTTTCCAAACTCGACGTGGTTTTAACTTTCTGGCGTCGGTTGCGGTGCCCAGTAATGGCAAATCGGTGAGACTCATCGCGAATATGCTGAATAAGGTGAAGCCCTGGCGAATGGCTGTCCATCGGCAGAACCTGATGGCTACCTGCCAGTATTAGTGTTTCTAAGCCAGGCTTACGGGTGGTGCCTTTTGCCACGCCTAACAGCATAGGCTTTTTATCATGGGGCCAATCTTCAAAAAACGCTTCTGCTTGGGCAAGCTGTCCTTTACCACCGTCTATTAATAGAAGGTCAGGTATTTTTTGCACTTCTTTCACTGACTTGTAGCGACGTTTTAACGCCTGTGCCATGGCCGCGTAGTCATCACCTGGGGTGATGCCTTCTATATTATATCGGCGATAGTCACTTTTGTGCGGACCTTCACGATTAAATACCACACACGAAGCAACCGTTTGCTGGCCAGACGTATGTGATATATCAAAACACTCCATGCGTTGAATAGGCGTATCAACTTCCAGTGCCGCTTCTAAGTCGAGATAGCGTGCAAACACAGACTTTTGCTGACTGTATTGAGCATCTAACGCAGTTTGCGCATTTGACTGCGCCAGCTGCAGGTACTTGCGCTTCTCTTCCCTCGCCCCTTTGAAGAACTGGACCTTGTGTCCCGCTTCACTGGCTAGTACATCTGCTATCGCGTCTTCGTCAGTTAATGTATTGCTAAGTACTATCTGCTTGGGAATAACTTTGTTACCCGCCAGATAGAACTGTAGGAAGAAAGATTCAAAAACTTCTTGTTCATCGGCAGTGTTGGGTACTTTGGGAAAATAGGCCTTGCTGCCTAACAACTGCCCTTCACGAATAAACATTACCTGAATGCACGCCATATTGCCTTTGAACGCAAACCCAAACACATCCATTTCGTCTTGAGTACCAGCAACCCACTGTCGTTCTTGAACTTTTCTTAGTGCATTAATCTGATCGCGGTAACGGGCAGCAGCTTCAAAGTTGAGTGCCTCGCTGGCTGCTTCCATCTTTTCCACCAGCCCACCAATGACCTGCTGGTTTTTACCTTTCAAGAACAAGCGTGCAAAATTGACCTGCTCTTTATATTCTTCATCGCTCACATAGCCTTCTACACACGGCGCACTGCAGCGCTGCATCTGATACTGAAGACAAGGTCTGCTGCGTGCTCGGTAATAGCTATCTTCGCACTGACGTACGGGGAAAATTCGCTGCATTGAACGCAAGCTTTCTCGCACCGACCAAGCACTGGGGTATGGGCCAAAGTATTCGCCCTTTTTCTTTTGAGGGCCGCGATGGAAAGAAAGCCTTGGATGTTCGTGGTCGGATAAGAAGATAAAGGGATAAGACTTGTCGTCACGCATGACCACGTTGTAACGCGGTTTGTATTTCTTGATGAAGTTGTTCTCAAGCAAGAACGCTTCGGTTTCGCTGTTTACAACCGTGACATCCATGTTCGCAATCTGACTAACTAGCGAACGCGTTTTGGCGTTATCAAGATTACTACGAAAATAGCTTGATACACGCTTTTTAAGGTTTTTGGCTTTTCCTACGTAAATAACCTCTTCCTGACTATTGTACATGCGGTACACGCCAGGTTGAGAGGTTAGATTCTTAAGAAATGCTGCTGAATCAAATGCAGACATAATCACTTTGACGTTGCGCGTCTAGTGACGCTTAAAAGGTGTTAGGATTGATAAGCTTATGACGATAGGCCAAGTGCGTTAGCTCTACATCAGAATTTACGCCTAACTTTTGAAACATTCGGTAACGGTAAGTATTAACCGTTTTTGAGTTAATACTGAGTTCTCGGGCTATATCCGGCACTTTGTGACCTTCGGTTAATCGCATTGCTATTGTAAGTTCTCTACTCGATAGCTCGTCAAACGGATTATCCGAACTAGGCAATAACTTACCGATGGCGATGCTATTGGCCACTTCTTGATCAACATACTTTTGTCCTGCCGCAACTTTATGGATAGCGCGTATTACTTCATCTGGCTCTGCATCTTTTGTCAGAAAACCGTATGCGCCTGCATCCATAACTTGCATTGGAATAGGGCTTTCCTTGTGCATTGAAACACAAATAACACGCGTATTTTCAGACATACGAACAATTTTCTTTGTCGCTTCCAGTCCACCAATACCGGGCATATTCACGTCCATGAGTACCACATCTGGCGCGTTTTTTCGGCACAAAAGTACCGCGTCTTCACCGTTCTTCGCTTCTGCGAGAATAGTAAAATCGTCTACGTCTTCCAGAATCCGGCGTATCCCTGTTCTGACCAAATCATGGTCATCTGCTAGGATTATTTTTATCACTCTAGTATCTCACTGACTTCAGTTTTACATACAACTGGAATAAAGGCTGATAACGTTCATTAATGAGAAGTATTACCAGCCTTTAACCTTATCCAAGTCATCATACCACGAGATAAGAATTCGTGAAGTAGAGATACACAATTTGAAACTAAATTATTGATCTAGATTACTTTTAGGCAGCTATTTAGGTAATTCAAACCACAAGGCCACACTTTCCTCTGAGGCTTTCAGACGAATGATGTCTTGCTCGTAAATACCCAAAGCATCGCCTGCCTCTATTTCAACTGCATTCGTTTCACTGTCTACCACAGCCTGTACATTACCGCTAATCATATGAAGGTAACCCTTTTGGTCTTCAGTGCCATGCTCCCATGTTTCGCCAGCTTTCAAAGTTAAACGGCTGATTGCCGCATTTTGCTTAATGCGTAATGACCCTTCCCTACCGTCATCACTTACTAATAATTCAAGCTTTGAATCATGGTTATTTCCACCTGGCTGTGTGCCAAAGGTTTTTTGCGCATAGCTGGGCGTACCGCCTTTTTCATTGGGCACAATCCAAATTTGCAGAAAGTTAACAGGCTCTTCAGTAGAAGGGTTAAACTCCGAATGCATAATACCCTTACCTGCACTCATTACTTGCACGTCACCCGCAGGCACTACGTACTCATTACCGGTATTATCCTTGTGCTTTAAAGCACCGCTCACAACATATGAAATTATCTCCATATCTCTGTGACCGTGGGTTTCAAAACCTCTGCCGGCCTGAACAACATCGTCATTGATAACCCGTAGCGCTGAAAACCCCATATGTTTTGCATCATAATAATGTCCAAACGAAAAGCTATGTTGGCTTTTTAGCCAGCCAAAGTTCACTTTTCCTCTTTCATTCGCTTTTCTCAAATACATCATCTTGCATTCCTTATAACCGTAAGCCGCCACTGGCTCTTCTCCCCAACAGGAGTAACGCTGGGCGATAGAACATGTGTCAAGGGCTAATTATTTAATAAGGCCATTTTAATCCTCTTTAATAGGAATAAAATGTCATATATTTGAGCTTATTATTCTAATATTTAGAATTAAACTAACTGTCGGTCAACAGATGCGGGTTAAGCTACGCTAAGAAATAAAGCACAGTCTTTGCAGCGCGGTTTCTACAACCGCAGGGTGACAGGCTAAATTTAGCCTAATATGGTGTGGAGAACCAAAGGTCGCGCCGTCGTTACCTATCACGCCTCGCTCAATACATCCTTCCACAGTGGTCACGGGTGAATATTTGAGAGGTTGACGAGAAGCGTCACCTAAAGGAGCTCCATCCACAGAAGCGATACTGTTCGGCTGTGTTAAATGCGAAGGGAATGTTGAAAGGTCTAGCCACAAGAAATAACCAGCGCTGCCCATTGTATAATTAACAGATAAACCATAGTGCTCAAAGAAGCGCACAATAAGCTTTCGGTTGAAGCTCAACGCACATTTTACGCTGTCTAACCAAGTACTTCCCTTCTCATAGGCGGCAATCAACGCAACTTTTCCTAAATTACTTGCGTTCAGGTGCCTGCTATTAATAGCTTGGGAAAACGTCTCTCTGATCGTTTTATCCTTAATGACCGCATACGATGCACCTGGAATACTCGCTAGGTTAAACGCCTTGGATACGCTATTGATGTGGATAATGCGTGGCAGTTGATGAGTATGGATGTTACCACCGTTTTGACTTTCTTTGCGCCTCTCGCTCTTATTGCTTACCTCTGCACCAAACATGGGGATTAGCGTTGGTTCATTTGACGAGTTAAATGCAAACTCGCTGTGCACCTCATCAGTGATCATTAAAATATCGTTCTTGGCGCAGAAGCTCATAATAACACGCTGCTCTTCTGCACTTAATACTGTACCTGTAGGGTTATTAGGATGGCAAATCACGAATGCAGCCGCAGCACTATCGAAGGCTGAAGTATCTATAGTTGCGTTAGAACCTTCGACGTCTTCCTGACGACTCTTGTCGCTATCCTTTGTCGCGGTAACTTCAGAAAGCTTAGTCTGAATTTGACGCGTGTTTTGAATGACTGGAATAGATACTGGCGTTAAGCCGTTATTATGAATGGTCTCTGTTAAAGGGGAATAGGTTGGTGTTAAAACCATGACTTTTTGACCAGGTTGGCAAAAAGTGTGAAGCGCAACGTCTATTGCTCCTATTACGCTCGCAACATCCACAACATCGCCACTTTCTACTTTAAAGCGACTACTTTTTTGCGTGGTACGCTCAAAACGTTTTGCTACCGCGTCACCGATATCAAGGGACTGATATCCATAAGTAGAGCGAAGGTTTTGTGTAATCGCGCTGAGAATTTCATCACAAGGCGGGATGTCCATATCCGCTATCCACATTGGAATAGGGTCTTGCTGAGACGCGACAACGTTCGCTTGAGATGAAGACGCGCCCTGAAAGCGGCGAAATATCGCTGAATATTTAAGACGGGTTTGATCGAGTTTCAGGTGAGAAGGTGCCTGCCATACATCCTTGTAAGGCATAAACTCGCTTTGCATAGCGTTGAACACGGGGAGATGGCTTAGCGCGTTGCTCACCTTCACATTATCCTATCTATATAGCCTTACGCATTTACTATTGGCTAAAGGCCTTCTGAATTCTATTATATTTATAAGCGCGAAACACGCGTACCGCGCTCACTTTATGCTACACACACACTTTAATAGACACCGTGTTATTCTATCTTTTCAAACACGTTAAATTCAGAAAGCGTATGTTGGTATTTCCGCTTTGTTTCTCGAATGACAAATGGAATGTCTTTAGGTTCAGCAATTCGTTTAAAGCTATGACCTAATGCATCTTCAAGCGCCTGAGTAGAGCTAAGCGTTTCACCATTTTCATCTTTATAGCCGCCCAACCATTCACTTCTTTCGGTATACTCTTCCAACCATGTAAAGGGGCTGGCGACAACGAGCAATCCACCTTTATTTAGCCGCGTGGCCATGTCCGTTAATACCTTTCTTGGACTATACACTCTATCAATAAGGTTGCCTAAGAAGATCAAGTCGTAGCCTGTGAATTGCGGCTTCAAATTACACGCATCACCTTGTGCGAACGCAACGTTGTCTACACTGTCATCTAAACCGAGCGCAGAGAGCTTGCGCGCCTTAAACGACGTAAGTTCACCTTCTTCTATAAGGTTATAGCGTATTTCACCACGCTCTTGCATCTCAAACGCTGTTTTTATAAAACGTGCAGAAAAATCGATGCCATCGACATGATCGAAGTATTTTGCAAGTTCAAAGGTAGACCGACCAACGGCACACCCCAAATCTAACGCTTTAGCGTGTTGACGCCCTTGCATAGCGTCAATACAAAACTGCGCACTGGCTTTAGCAAAATTAGGGACACCGTAGTACTCGTCGCCGTAATGGAATTCACTGTATTGCGAAACCTGTGTATCACTTTCATAATCAAAATCGTTCACTGCTATAACTCGCTTTCCTTGAACATACCGAAACCCCGCGTGCTGAAAGAAGTGGCGCCTAAAAGCGTAACGACTATCTTTCATTGCTTCGTTACCTGTAGATACCCAACTGCCGCCTTTAATGAGGTTATGCTTATTGTCGAATGTGGGTGTTGTAAAGTCGTCATATAAAGGATGAACGTTAAAGCCCTCAAATGGATAGATGGGTGTTTCTGTCCATTGCCATACGTTGCCAACAACATCATAAAATTCGCCGGACTTATTAACATTAACAGGTTCACTCGACGCATACTTTTGCAGCGCTATGTTGAACCCTTCGCTGTATACGGTTTGTGTTACACCAGCCTGCTGTCGTAACGCTTGCCATTCATTTTCAGTCGGCAGACGAATAAGATCACCCGTTTTTTCACTCAAGTAGTTACAAAACGCTTTCGCTTCATGATAATTCACATCCACAGGCCAATCTAAAGGTAGTGGATGCTCTTCAAGCATGCTGCGATATAAATAATCATCACCCTTTTTAATCCAAAATACAGGATACTGAGCTTTAGTGTATTCACGCCACTTATTGCCTTCAGCCTCCCAGTATTTTGCGTTGTTATAGCCGCCTTCTTGCACAAATGATAAAAACTCACCATTACTTACAAGAAATTTAGACGCACTAAACTCGCTAACGGATTCTTGCTGAGAACCATATTCATTGTCCCAGCCGTAATAAGCACTGTCCCACGCTTTGTCATTTATGACTTTCTGTGCCGGAACGGTCATTAAAACATTAGCCTCTAACGCTTCAGCATTAGTTTGCATAGTGCCACATGCAGGCCATACTGGGCTGGGGCGTACCGATGCAATGGGTAGCTGTCTGATTAGAACAGATGAGGTTTCTAAATGAATACGTTCATGCTCTATTCCCATTACAACGGGCCACATTGGGCTTTCCCAGTCAATAGGCATGCTAAAAGACATGGTATCTATTAAATCGCATACCAATGTGCGCACTTGATTACGATATTGACGCACCTCTTCCACCTTCGGCCAGTCGTAATTTTCATCGTTAAGATCATCCCAACTCATTTCATCAACACCAATGGCAAATAGCGATTCAAATTTTGGGTTAATGCGCTCGTTTATTGCCTTAGACAGTACTAATTTGTTGATAAAGAAAGTAGCAGTATGACCAAAATAGAAAATTAACGGATGGCGCAACTTTTCAGGTCGTTGATAAAATACGTCATCATTGGCAAGACAAGAGAAAAGCGATTCGTAGGTATCAAAGGAATCGAGGAAATAAGCCTTTATTTCCTGTCTTTTTTGCTCAACTGTTCCGTCCCGTAAATTAAGTGTGGGCATTGCCTGCATAATGTCCTCTCGATTTTTGTTATTACTACCAACTGCGTAGGACCAGCGCCGTAAAAATAAAAGAAGAGCGCTTTAAAATGCCGTAATGATTTCAGTTGATTGCTAACCCTTTATGTATACCAAGCTTTTATGAATAAAGCGCGACATAACTAGGTTTTTATGGAATGTCCTGTAATTACAAGATACAGACAGGATGAGATCAGAAAATATTTCATAACAAACTTATGCCTGCGATGATGCTGTGAAACACCGTTTAACTTAAAGCTCGTGATCATAAAAAGCATGGAGATACCGTTGGTTATCATGTTACGTTTACCTAGCTTACTAAATGCCCGATTCAACGTTGGCTAATTAAGCTGCGTCGGTAAACAGCATACTTATACGTTTATACCTTCACACCTTCAGAAACGAAAAAGGATTTTTCTTAACATGAAATCAGTAATTTACATAGCAGTAACGCTGCTCTCGTTGTACGGTTCACCCGCGACTGCAGCTGACAACTATACTAATGCGCTTCTCAATGAAGCCGTTCGCAAAGGCAATAAGAGTACCCCTTTAATTGTAAACCCAACACTCACTATGGAGCGCCTATCAACCAGTGACGGAGAGATCACTTATCACTATCGCTCTATGACGTTGACTCAAAACAAAGGCGTTAATCAATTTGTAGAGGAACAACAAAAGAAGCTCTATCCGTATGTGTGCACTTCACCCTCGCAAGAAATTTTTAGGCGACATGGAATTACAGTTAATTATTTGTACAACGATAAGAATAATGATTTTTATGCGGTGATAAGTATCGACACTACAACGTGTAACGAGGTTGGTTGAAGACGTTCTAGCAGCACGTTTTTATTTGACCCATAAAAAAACCCGCAACTAAGTGCGGGTTTTTCGTATTTGGCGGAGAGTGAGGGCATTAAACCGGGCTCTGCCAACTCTCCTGAAGTGCTGCGTATCTTAATGATTTACGTGGGACTGTAAAGTACTAATTTTAACATTTTTACTCAAACGACCAATTGATAATCAAAGTGTTCAAAATTTAATTGCTCTCGTTTAACGCAGGCGTTATTCAATCAGGTGTTGCACTGACGCGGCAATGTGAAGCACTGGTCAATCACACCACACAAACATGCTTGCAGGTTTGGTTAGAAGCGTTAAAGACATGGCTTTATCAGCTGCTCTATTATTAACACCATAACAAACATGGAGAGGGAGAAGGTGCTCTTCTCTAGGATGGGCGTATCGCGCATCCGGCGCGCTGTACCATTCAACAAGACGAGCTTTGCGTTCATTCTCGCTGTAGGCACTGGTCTGCATAGTTGTCTGAAGCCAGTTATTAAAGCGCGTTGCTTTTCGCAATGCCTCATCGGAGCTATCAAAAAAGCCCTGCATATTGTGAAAAGAAGACCCCGAGCCCAATACTAAAATATTCACTTCGTTCTTTGCTTCACTATTTACAGGCTCTACCCCGAGTTCAACAGCTTTCCTAATTGCTTCCCCCAATAGCACATGCTTTTTAGAATCCAAATCAGACGTAATGGATAGTTGAATACAGGGTACATCGGCACTGGGATACATAATACTTAGGGGAATGAACATTCCATGATCGAAACCACGTGCCCTATCCTCCCGTACAGCAATGCCTTGTTCTGCTAAACGCTTTGGTAATAAAGTTGCGAGTGCTACTTCCCCTTTGGCCGGATATTCAAGGGAATACGCCTCTTTAGGGAAGCCATAATAGTCATAAATCAAGGAAGGTTCTGGGTGAGTAGTTACACAGACTTCAGTATCTTCCCAATGGGCACTAATCACTATGACTGCATCAGGTTTGGGTAAATCTGTTGATAATGCTTTGAGCGCTTCAATCATTTCAATGTGATAGGCAGGCGTTCTCGCCTCTCCTACTGACTGCATTTCAAGAAGTGGAAGCGGCCCTCCACCATGAGAAATATAAGCGGTGTTAATTCTCACAGACGGGCGAGTTTGCGTTCGCTGTTGCATAAAACCATACCTTGTTAGATGTAGAGAATACCATTCCTGCATTCCCACGCTTCGCTAGGAAACTTGCCAGCGTCTTATGAGTGGGCAATTATCTATGCGGATTGATATAAGGGCTCTATAGCCATTGAAACCGGCGCATTTGGGCCGGTTTCGTTAGTCGTCGAATCTCACAACCGCTATTTATTAAGCTTGTGACTAATAAGAGAGTCGATTGAAAGTTTACCGCCACCTTGAATAGCTAGCGCACCTGTTGCAGCAAGTAGCGTTAGTGCAAACTCGTAACCGTTGTTAGTCATAAATAAACCGTTTGCTGCATGTACACTAAAAATCGCAATCACCATTGTGAATGCACTTACTAAAGCGGCTGGGCGTGTTAGAAAACCTATAATAAGCGCTAGCCCGCCAAAAAACTCAGCGCTGCCGGCCAGCAATGCCATTAAAAAGCCTGGCGCTAAACCAATGCTTTCCATCCACTGACCTGTGCCTTCTAGTCCATAACCACCAAACCACGCAAAAAGCTTTTGTGCGCCGTGTGCGGTAAGAATAATGCCCACAGGCACACGTAAAACCAAACTAGAAATACTGCTGTTAGAAGTAAAAATGTTTTTCAGAAATTGCTTGTTCATTGTTGAATCCTCAAAGTCTCTCGTAATTGAAAGTGTCATATCTAAAAAGTGATGAACGCTCCGCCTGACTTCATTGAGTTGGCACAGCGCTAACCTGATGCATATAGAATAGTTACCAACACCTATTGAATAAAGCGGTTAAATATTGAATGATTACCAACAATTTGTTGTTTATTGCGGCGAATGGCTAAACGATGGATAAATTATCGCTACTGAAAACCTTCTGCGTTGTTGCGAATGAAGGCAGTTTTACAAAAGCTGCAGAAAAGCTAGACACGTCAAATCAACTCGTAAGCAAGTATGTTGCCGAATTAGAGAAGCAACTTGATACGCGTTTATTCAATCGCACTACAAGAAAAATTCACCTAACCGAGGCTGGTCAACAGTGTTTGCAACATGCAAATCATATTCTTGAAAGCGTAACCGATATGGAAAGTCAGCTTGGGTTGCTCAATACAGAAGCAAAGGGAGTTCTGCACGTAAGTGCCCCTGTCTCTTTCTCAACATTACATTTAGCGAGTGCACTCAGTGCGTTTCAACAAGCACACCCTCACGTATCGATAAACTTGCAGCTAAACGATAGAAAGATTGATGTGATAGACGAAGGCTTTGATGTAGCAATACGTGCAGGTCACCTAGCTAACTCTTCGCTGGTGGCCAAGAAAATCACAACGATAAAGCTGGCCCTGTGCGCTTCACCAGCCTACCTGGAAAAATATGGCACACCGCAACATCCAGCTGAATTAAAACCTGAACACTATCTTGAGTACTCCTACGTCAACTACGATAACGATAAATCAGCGCTTATTGCGGCGCTCAAAGCAAATGCCCAGACTGTGACGCCTAAACTAACCGCCAATAATGGAGAAGTCCTAACCAATGTAGCAAAGCAGGGTGAAGGTTATGTACTTCAACCTACCTTCATTGCCGGTGAAGCGCTCAAAAACGGGGAACTCGTGTCCATACTGGACGATTTCGTACCGCAAGCTATCTCTTTGTATGCGGTCTATCCTCATCGTAAGCTCATTTCTAATAAGCTAAGGGTTTTCATTGACTTTTTATCAAGCTATTTTGAAAGTACGCCCTACTGGGACAAGTAAATCGCGGTACGCGTAACGCTTAATTTATGTGGTAAAAACGTAACTTCAGTGGATGAGTGATATCAGCATAATAAATTAAATAAAAACGGCGTGGAGAAACACCTCCGACGCCGTTCGCGTAATAGCATATCTGGTTTCAGTAAATTGAACTTTAAAGAAGTATCCTTACCCTAAAGCCCTCATCACATTCTGAAGGTTTCCATAATCGCGGGCACACCCGGGAACATACCAATTAGTGCCATAACGGTACATAACACCAAAAACGTAATTCCTGGAATTAGCCAACGCCCTGCTTTGCCGAGCTCTCCAGCTCTATCTTTGCACCCAACGAGCCCCAAATTATCCAAAAGCATAGTAAAAGACCATCCGAATACTGGATTAACTAGTACAGAGGAGATCACCACCAATGCGGCAGATTGCGTCGTTTTACCTTCACGCGTCATTTGCATACCGGCTTCCATTAGCGGCAGAAAGACCCCAACAATAAGCGCTACGCAAAGCACTGGCGGCCAAATTGCTAGATCCATGGGGTAACCCCAAAGTGCCGCTACAACGCATAAAAAGCCAGTAACTAATGCACCACCGGGTATGGGTCTGCGCGCGATTGAAGCCGGAATAATGTAGGTCCCCCACGAAGATGAGATATTCCCCCCTCCCAGTAGGCTTCCCACTGCCTGACGACTAGATGCAGCAATCATGGTGTCATCTATATTCATGTGCGCTCGTTCACTTTTTTTAGGGTAGCTAAGCTTTTGGAAGACTTGATGACCCAAGAAATCTGGCGACCACATAGACACAGCCAGCACAGCAAAAGGCAGCACAGCAATGAAATGTGACCAGTCTGGCAGACCTAGTTTCCAACCTGTGTCTTCCCCCCACCAATAAGCAGGGTTCAAGTTAGGCATACCCGGCGACGTTGTGAACTCAAATGGCGCACCGAAGGAAAACGCAATGACCGCCGCCATCACCGCACCAAGCGGAATGGCTAGCCAGCGCTTTTGAATATGCTCTAGCCATGCATACATTAAAATAGTGGCAATGATCACCACGAAGGCTAAGTAAGCCATATCGAAGCTTTCTGCCCACGCAAAGAGTTTCTTCACCTGGCCTGTAATGCCAATAAACCCTAAGTACAACAGCAGCCCACCGCATACACCGTTACTGGTTAGCCTAGCAAGCACACTGCCGCCCTTCGTTATTCCTAGAATAAAACCAAATAGTCCAATGAGCAGGCCGAGCGCCATGGGATGGCCGCCAGATGCAACAATAAGGGGTACCAAGGGCAGTAAGGGGCCGTGTGTACCTGCTAAATTAGCTGACGGGTTTAGGAAACCGGAAATCAGAACAACGAACAAGACTGCTGCAATGAGTAATTCAAAGCGCACGTTTTCAATAACAAACTCAGGAGATAGCCCTAGCGGTGCTGCGAATGCACCTACTACGGCGGCAACCATAACGATTTTTCCTATGGTCGCCGCCATGCCTGGCACGAAGTCTTCCCACTCAACGCGGTAGTCTTTACCAGGCAGGTTCAACCGCCAACGTTTTGGAGAAAGTATTTGAAGTTCGTGATTTAAATATTCGTCTCTTGATTTAAAACTACTGCTCGGTTTGTGAAGATTTTGATAAGAAGAACTTTCTTGTGACACATAACACCTTTAGATTGCGCGAAGAAAAGCGCAAGCCTAAACATGTGAACGGAATGTAACAATGCGACTGTGGTCTTATACGAAAGTCTAACGAGGTAGACGGGCATAAAAAAACCCGCAACAATGTGCGGGCTTTCATAATATGGCGGAGAGTGAGGGATTCGAACCCCCGGTGGGTTTGACCCCACGTCTGATTTCAAGTCAGGTGCATTAAACCGGGCTCTGCCAACTCTCCTGAATTGCTGCGTATCTTAATGATATTTTTATGACTGTAAAGCGAAAAATTAAAAAAGTTGTCTAAGTGCCGAGATTTCAATCAAATAGACTGTTTAGCACGTATAAGAGATGTTTTTATATTCACCTGACACCATTTTCATCTGAAACTACTTGAAAATGGGAACTAAAACCCATACAACATACACTAAATAATTGTGTACCATTTTGGTCATATCATAAGTCCTGTTGGAGGAAACAATGGATCAACGTTCGATGTATTCAAGTGCATCTCAACCATCGGTATTGCAGACGAACAAGGTTCTACGCAACACCTATATGCTGCTTGCGATGACACTGGCGTTTAGTGCGGTTTGTGCTGGTATAGCAATGGCAGTAGGCATTTCTCCTATGATGTCTCTTGTTATGACTATCGGCGCTTTTATTACGTTATTTGTAGTTCAGAAAAAAGCTGATTCAGCATCTGGTATCTACTGGGTGTTTGCATTCACAGGTCTAATGGGTGCATCACTAGGTTACACGCTTAATTTCTATCTAGGCGTTGCGGGCCCAGGCTTGATCATGGAAGCGCTAGGTGCAACAGCCCTTGTGTTCTTCGCGCTATCTGGCTACGCGTTAACCACTAAGAAAGACTTCTCGTTCATGGGCGGCTTCTTGGTTGTAGGCCTAGTTGTAGTGCTTGTTGCGGCAATTGCGAACATCTTTTTCGCAGTTCCAGCGGTAAGCTTAGCAATCAGTGCAGCGATTGTGTTTATTATGTCAGGTTTCATCTTGTTTGATACAAGTCGTATCATCCACGGTGGTGAAACAAACTACATTCGTGCAACAGTTTCGCTATACTTGAACATATACAACTTGTTCACGTCTATCCTTCACCTTCTAGGTGCGTTTGGTGGCGACGATTAAAACAGCGTTAAAGGTTTAAAGAGAAACACCCCTTAACCGGGGTGTTTTTATTTGTATGGCAGAATATTCAGTACTTATCACATCATCACCGTTTCAAGGCGATACAGCGTTACGCGCCCTCTCCTTTGCACAAGGTGTAATCGATAATGGTGATGTAATAAACAACGTTTTCTTTTATAGCGAAGGTGTACACCACACTAATAACTTAATGCTAAAAACGGGTGACGAGCTGTTCGTACTTGATAGCTGGAAGACTCTAGCGACTGAACACAACGTGAAATTACTAGTATGCATTACCGCCGCCGTTAAGCGAGGTATTGTTAGTGAGTTAGAGGCGAAAGAGAATGGGTTGTCTCAGGCCAACTTAACCACGCCTTTCGAGCAAGCTGGCTTGGGCGAATTCTTCACTGCGCTCCATGATTGCAACAGGTTGGTACAATTCTAATGGCGCAACTACTTATTAGGTTTACGCAAAGCCCTTTTTCCAATGCTAAAAGCCAAGACGGTTTAGATTTTGCGCTTGCTGCAACAAACTATGGGCACGATGTTAAAGTGCTTTTTGAAAGCCAAGGTGTACTGCAGCTTGTTAAGGCAGCGTCTACCAAAGGACTAAAAAATCACACCAAACGTTTAGCTAGCATGCCGTTTTTCGATATCGAAGAATGCTTTGTGTGTAAAGCAAGTGCAGATACCTACGACATTGAGCAGGTTCTTTCTAATAACAGTCTAGTTGATGAGTTAGACTGTGAGTGGATAACCCCAGAAGAAAAGGTCACGCTTATCCAAAGCGTAGATCATGTGGTGACATTCTAATGCTTATTACTATTTCAACGCCAAATTTGAGCACTGAATACAAACAGCTTATTGAAGCCACTTTTGAGCAATCGACTTCTACTTATGTTGTATTTGTTGGTGATGGCGTTTATGCCCCTGCATTAAACACCGCGTTTTTTGAGCGGCTGGCCAATACGGTAAAAAGTACGGTAGAGAGTACGGTAGAGAGTACGACAAAAGGCACGGCAAAAGACAAACCAACGCTAAACCTGTCGTTCTTGAGTACAGATGCGGATACCAGGGGCGCAAATCTTCCCGAACATATTAATCCTATTTCTCACAAAGAACTTGCTGCAATATCAGCAAAAAATCAGCACTGGATACCCCTTTCATGACACAAGAAACCTATAGCTTCAATTATAAAGGGCAAGCGATCCCTACAGACAAAGCCGGGTATTTACTCGACTATACCCTTTGGGAAGAAGATATGGTTGAGTTGCTGGCGCAAGAAGAGAACATTGAATTAACCGAAGCCCACTGGGAAGTGGTGCGCTTCGTACGCGCATTCTATGAAGAGTACGAAACCAGCCCAGCGATTCGTGCTTTGGTGAAAGCTATGGCCAATAAGTTTGGGCCAGAAAAAGGTAATAGCCGCTACCTGCAGCGACTCTTTAAAAAAGGCCCGGCTAAGCAAGCCACCAAACTGGCAGGGTTACCTAAACCTGCCAAATGCTTGTAAAGGCGTTGCTGAAAAGGCCAGGCATAATTTAGTTCTGTTTTCCGTCAATCGCACCGCTCCGGAAAAGCGTACACTGTCTCTGTACAAGGAGTCTGGCCATTACTCGCATAGCAAGTGCGCATACTCACTGTTCTTTTGCAAATTCCTGGAGAAACGGTATCTAAAATATTTGAAGAATCTAGACCTGGGCCAATATAAGCCCCCCAATATTGTTTTTTTGCCTGTTTTTTAGCAAGTTCTCTTCGGCACTGCTCGTCGTCAGCAATGGTATTAGTTGTTTCATCTATTTCGCCATCCATAAATGCTAGCGCATGGGTCATCCCATCAATTTTAGACATGCCTCTCTCTAGGCTTAATGCTACCGAATTTAACTTATATTTATGATTTGTAGAGAGTTCCGACAAAAAGCCAAGTCGAAAAACTAAGCGATTCTCAGCGTCACCAACAATAGCAATGCTAGACTCTCCACTTAAGTCACGATAAACATTAAGGTCTACTGAATGGCCATCAATTTCAATTTCTAGACCAGTCAATTCCTCACCTTTACCTAAATCATTGAGATTTAAATCTTTAGCGTTCACGTGGTCTATAATGCGACTTTCAATTTGGTTGCTGACCACTTTTTGCCTCCTTGCTCCTTTGTAGTATTCAGAAACAACATAGCATGTGGCTGATGTTTCAGATAATGCCTTTGTAGTTGATGTAAAAGAGGCCTTTTTCGAACTATTAAGGGAGTTTGGCTGCTCAGATTCATTCATGGTCGAAGCATTTACTATTGCGGGTAAGAATAGAAACGTCGCTAATATTCCTATTTTATTCATTGAAAAGTCCTTATCTCTTATTTCTTATGTCCTATTTCTTATAATGGTTAATGTAGACTGCAACCCCCTTACAATCAATATTATTGTTCAAAAACATATATTACGATTAGATAAATTACATTAATCTTATGAATTAAGCATAACTCGCTTCTTCCTAGTTATTATTCCTACCAAGCGCTTTGCACGGGTTGAACCCCGATTCGAGGTAGCGAGCAGAGTAGCCGCCCTACAGTTATTTGCTTTAGCTTTGGTGTTGATATTGCAACTCCCCTCTTACATTAGCGTTTTATCTCGGGTTTCAGGCATATTTTTCATACTTGCCTTTTACCGAACATCATAAACGTGAATGTTTTACATAAATGGACATAGGAGGCTGTATGACAGTTCAAAAACACTACGTAATTGTGGCCAACCACGACGACGCCACAGCTTACACCTATACCAACCACGGAAGTGCACTTGTTGAAGTAAAAAAGTGGCACAACGAGTTTAGTGACGCGAGTGACCAAGACATTTATACAGATAAACCCGGCAGACAATCGGCTCCCGCTTCGCAAGTACCAGGCGTTGATAGCATGAATCGAAAAGATGCCGCCGAACTCGAAGATGAACGATTTGCTAGTGACATTGCTGACTGGCTAGATGGTGAGCGTAAACGAGGTGCGTTGGGCTCTATAGATATTATTAGTGGACCAGGGTTCCTTGGAAAATTGAGAGGCGAAATGTCATCTCAATGTTCAGATATCGTCGACAAAGAAGTGAAAAAGAATGTTTTAGGTGCAGACGAGGAAACCTTGCTTTCATACCTTAAATAAAACGTTATTTAGTAGTTAGATTGTCACAGGCGGCTGTTGTCATTGCCGCCTTCTCTTACTCGCTTATAAGTAAAAGTTAGCGGTTTTCGTTAGCTTTTAACACATTAACCTCACCGATTGCCTCGGCGCTTTTAAACGTCTTTACTCGTGTGACTTCAAGATCGGTATAAACACGAGGATTATTCAAAATATATTCTACCTCATTGTTCAATGAGCCTTGTGTGTCAGCCGCTAACCACGCATTTATCGCATGTGCATTATGTGGAAGAAAGCAAGGAATGGATTTTTCATGATACTTGCTAAATCCCTCTACGGGTGGGCGCGTCACTACTGCACAGGAAAATAGGCCATTACTAAACCGCCGGTATACCGCGCCAATTAACAATGCACCAGTGGCCGGTTTCATTAAAAAGTGCGCTTTTCCTTTACCAAGTGGGTTTGACTCCCCTACTGCAGTTGCGACAACCACAGCTCGTCGTTCACGAATAAACTTTCCCCAATAAGGGCTTTCTAGATTACGGGCATTGAATGTGGTTCTGTTGCCAACCTCTAACGTGTCGCCAACGGGCTTAGCATCAAACCACCATGTAGCATCGATGGTGCTATCACCAGATACAATTAAATTGGTAATTTGTCGTTCTGGCACTTTTCCAAATGCAGGATAAAAGTTAATAACATTGCTTGTGGAAGATTCATTGACAAAAAGCGGAATGGTTTGTGTAAGCCCGACTTCTTCAAGTAGCGCAATAACGTCAGGTGAGTCAGTAATACGCTGTATAAATCCGCACATAAGTCCTCGTATTGAAAAATGCTTCCGCCATTTTAAAATTCTATAGGTTCCATATCTCAAAATATTGCATGGTAAATGAAAAAAGGAAAAGGGATTCACCCTTTTCCTTTTTTAAAGATAAACTTCAGTTTGTTCAGTCTAACTATTTAGCGGTGTGTTTATCAAAAAACTCAATCATTGCAGTCCAACGCTCGACGTTGTTTTCTTCTTTATAGAAACCGTGTGCCTCGCCAGACTTCATCATCCATTCGTACGGTTTATTGCGCTTTTCTAACTCTTCTCGTAACGCAAAAGCATGCTCTTTGGGTACGCGGACATCTTCCTCACCTTGGATGATGAATACAGGTACCTTTATTTTATCGACGTTTTTTACCGGAGATTGGCTATCACCATCAGGCAATACACGATTCAAGTAGTTTATACCAGATTGAGACTCTGGAATGTCGCCTGCAGATTTCATCAGTGCTAGGTCATACACTCCTACAAAACCTACTGTACACTTATATAAGTCAGGTTCTCTAATGACACTTTGGAGGGCGGCATAACCACCATAAGAAGCACCATAAACACACATTCTATTTTGATCAACAATGCCTTGCTCAATTAGATAATTGACGCCGTCGGTCATATCGTCAATCATTAGTGTTCCCCAAGATTTGAAACCTGCTTTCAGAAATTCTAAGCCATAGCCTCCTGAACCTCTGAAATTAGGTTGGAATACAGCATAACCGTGAGCCGCCAACACTTTAGCATCGCTTCTCATTTCAGTAAGTGTATCTTTTAAACCGTGAGGACCACCGTGTGGATGCATTATTAAAGGAAGGTTTTTTGATACACCTACTGGTAAAGTAAGAATGCCCGAAATCTCCTGACCATCTCTTGCCTTATAGGTAACAACTTTAGATTGGGGCATATCAAAATCGTTTAACCATGGTCGCGTATCAGTCAGTTTTGCTAACTGTTTTTTATTTTTATTAAACAGATAATAAGCCGTAGGTTGATTAATCCCGCCAACTGCTACAATCATCTTTGAGCCGTCATACGTCGAAGATGTGATAGACACTACACTGCCCTTAAACGCTTGACGTAAACTAGCTAAAATTCGTTGTTCATCCGTATTTTTAACTTCACTAAAGTAAGTAGCACTGAGGTCTTTATATTCATATTCCGCGCCTATGACTTCTTGCACTTGCCCTCTAACTTCGTGCAATATAGGCTCCACATCAACCATTTCATGGGCAGCTAAAACAGTGTGCTTTTTAGTATCAATGTTATAAGTTGCGACAGCATCTGTATCAGTTTCAATGGTACTAAGTCCAACTAGCGTTTTATCATCGGCCAAAAATACTAATGGATTGAAAAATGAATCAAATGATTCCGCCTGAAATGCCACTTGCCAGTCGTCGTTTACTGAACTTCGTACCATTAGCGTTACTTGATTATTTTCATTAGGATCTGAGCTCGTCATTGCCAAAGCTTCACCTTTGCTGTTGGTTATGATTCGTAAGCTATCTCCTGTAGATTTATACATACGTAAAGGCATTCTACCCAACGATGCTTTTCGCCCATTGCTCACCTTCATTTTATAGAGATCCAAAAAAGGCTCTTTTGTTGACCCTTGAACGCTAAAAACGACGATGGCATCTGGATCGTCTGGTAAAAAATCTACGACCTGAGAGTATCGGGTATCACCACTTTTAGAGCGGTAGCCAGTGAGGACCACGTTATCACTGCCATCTGCATCCATCGCTAACAACTCTCCAGTCGGGACTGGTTGCTCTAGGGCGCCGACTTCACGCACCATGCTCAGTAAGAGACGTTCATCATTTAACCAGTTAAAACTGCCGACTGACTCTTTTCCCCTTCCTCGAGTGATCGATTGTACTTTTTGCTTTTCAATATCAAGTACCGTAAGGAAAACAACGCCATCATCATCTCTGGAAGTAGATGCCAGATATTTACCATCTGGGGATATTTTAATTTGTAAATACTGAGAGTGTTTTGCGAAAGCCTCTAAAACGGGCGTTTTCACTTCAGCATTTGTAGAAAAAGAGAAAGCTAGGCTTCCCAGCATAATCGTTTTCAAAAGCGATAAACGAGCTTTCATTTATAATTATCTCCATGTAAAAAGCCCCCTATATTCGGGGGGCTTACTTGCACTCTAACCTGACTTAGAAAGAGTAAGTGATATTGGCGAACACACGACGCCCAATAAAGTCATACTGAGAAAAACGCGCAGCGTTTCCTACTTGGTCACCACTTGCTGAAATGCGAGGGGGCTTTTCGTCAAATACGTTAGCAACACCTACAAGAACATCAAAGTTATCGAATGCATACGAACCTGACACAGAGTGGTAGGTAGTCCAACTAGTTTCATCAATAAACGTAACTGTTTCATTGTTCACTGTCGTCGTGTTGGTTTCACTACCATAGAATTCATAGTCATTCGTTGCGTCGTAATAATTTGCTGTCCATGTAACGCTCCAATCATCTTTGCCGTAGCTAAGACGTGCAACACCAACATGCTTAGGCCTACCGTTCTCTCCTACTTCATTGTTGTACGGTGTATCTTCAAATAGAAGACCGAACTTTTCAATTTGCATAGTGTGTTCAACGGTGAAACGTACATTACCCCAATCAAATTCTTCATTGTATGAGAATTGGTAATCCACACCACGTACACGCTGATAAGCAATGTTTACATAGCCACCATTTATAATATCAATCCCATAGTCGTTTGTATCGGTATTGTTACGGCGAGTAAACAGGTCACAAAGTGGCTCATTGGCAAAATCAATTGAGTCGTAGCAACGATCAACAATTTCAGAACCACCTAAGTTGTCTATCTCGTCAAAAATTTCAATGTTGAAATAATCGATTGAGAACGCGTAAGTATCTTCCGGACTAGTAAATACAAAACCAATACCCTCAGCAACAGACGTCTCAGCCTCTAGTCGCCCTACGCCACCACGAGTAATAGATGTAGCTGAGCTTCCACCCTGAACGTAGTCCTCTGGAATACCCTCAGCAGAACAGTTTTCAAACACTGTATCTGTAATATCGCCTGAAGCAAAGTTAGCAACGTAATCTAAACAAGGATCTAACGCTAACTGTTGCAAGAAACCTGTTTGCTCTGCAAGGTATAGTTCATATAGCGCTGGAGCACGAAATGATGTACCGCGACTCGCACGAATGCTGTAACCTTCAGCTATCGTCCAGTTTAAACCTAGTTTATAGGTAGTATCATTTCCGTAAGTATTAACATCGTTCCATCGTCCAGAAGCTGTTAAATCTAACTTTTCTACTCCTGTAAGGCCTTCCAGTAGAGGTACCTTAAACTCAGCGTAAATCGCTTTAGTTAACTGATCACCGGCGGTGATGCCTGCACCAGATAGACCCCACGAGTTACCATTTAGCGTATTTTGACCTGGCTTATCTTTAATTTCATCTTTTTGAATTTGGAAACCAAAGGCTGCACCGACTTCACCTGCTGGAAGTGTAAATACATCACCAGTTATAAAACCTTCAAGGGTCTGCTGATCGTAGGTTGTTGTTCCTACGTCTTCACCGAAAAGAAAAGCTTCTTGTGCTGGTGTTCTGTTGCCGTAAAGAAATTGAGGATCAGTCCATGGGATATCAACGCACGTATTCCCGCTAAATTGCGTAACAGCGCCGCTGCATGTTGTGCCGTTCGCGAAGTTAGCTTGAGCCATTTCCATTGCATCTTGGAAAATTATTTCTTGTGTATAAGTACCGTCGTTGTGACTGTATTGATAAGAAAGGTCCCACGCCCAAAAACCGATGTCACCCATTGCACCAACTACGCCTCGGGTATAATCCACTTCGATTTCAGATGAAAAATGGTCGGTAAGTGCAACTGGAAAGATGCTTCCAGCGCCGTCAAAGCCATCGACTACCGAAGCGTCTTGAGGACCAACCTCTGCGGTCCAGAATTGGCGGTAACCATTAGTCTTAGTGGTACGTTGACTATGGATAAATTCACCATAAATTGTCACATCATCACTAAGGTTATATTCACCAGTTGCATAAATTGATGCATTTTGAGTTTCTGGTACTAAAGTTTCTCGTCCTAGAAATGGGTGATTTTGATCCCACCAACCTTCACTCGCATAGTTGTCAGTGAAAGAAACTGGATACCATCCTTCCGGCGTAGTAAAACCTACGTTTGCATCATTAATGCTTTCATAGCCGTTGTTGGCGAAAAAATTGTCATAATCAAAAGCGGCCTGCAAACTACCGCCATAGCCATCTGTCGAGACAGGACCGTAAAGCCAAAGGCCATACCCTGTTTCAGAACAATGATAGTCACCAGTGCGGGGGTCAATCGGATCGTTTCGTGAACCGTCAGCTGAAAATTGAAGTCGCTCAGTACAATTTAAGTAATCGCGATCGCCTCGGCTTAGCATAGAAACTTTACGGTAATCAGCGGTTACTCGGAAAGAGCCTTCTGCATACTCTTCACCGAATGAAATATTAACACGACGGTCTTCGCCGCCAGACTCCATCGGCTGGCTAATATCAACGTTTACCGTCTTCTCGTCACCTTTCTTGGTGATGATGTTAATTACACCGGCTACCGCGTCTGAACCATAAAGCGCAGAAGCACCGTCTTTTAACACTTCAATCCGCTCTACTGCCGAAAGAGGAATACTGTTTAAATCAAAAGAAGAAACCGCTCCTCGAGTACCTGCTGGCCCTGCACGGCGTCCGTTCAATAGAATTAGAGTACGGTTTGGACCAAGACCACGAAGGCCTACAGTTTCTGAACCAGTACCCCCATCTGTTACATAGCCAACGGTTAACGCCGCGGTAATTTGATTGGAACCAGCAGCAGCTGTACTCGTACGAAGTAGCTCCCCTAAAGACTTAAGGCCCTGATTTTCAGCGTCCGCAACTGAAATGATGTCTATAGGCGTATCATTAGCAAAAGAGTCTGTGCGGATACGAGATCCTACCACTGAGATCTGCTCTACTGTGTCAGCGTCTTTTTCTACTGTGTCCTGAGCAGAAACGAAAGGAGCAGCACTTATTCCAAGTGCGACGATTATCCCCTGAGATAATCTATTAAGTGTGTTTCGATTTTCCATATCTATTCCCTGGAAATTTGCTTTCCGGACAAACAGAAACACCCGATGGGTAAGTCCGTTTATCCATGAAGCTTTCTTATGTAGGCAAAATGTAAATGCGACCTATTTTCATTTTTGAAGATTGGGGAGATTTACATTTCATTAATGTTACGCAATGCGCAACATTAGCCAAAAGTATAAGATATAGCTAAAGGTGTCAATTGTGACATTAGTGACTGAAATATAAGTAATTTACGGGGAAAAACGCTTTTTATTTACATTTAGAAACAACTTTAATGGCACTAATAAATGAACTATAAGATGCTGTTTATATAACAAAATTATTACATGTAAAGATAATTTTGCACAGGCTGTACGCGTCACTGTTTAATAGGTATGGAAGTAACCATTTAAAAGAAAAAACCCGATACCTCTTCACAAGATATCGGGTTGTTATTAATTAAGTCGCAACTATTAGACTTAAATTAACGTTGTGATTTAAACTGAAAAATAAATTTACACGCTAGTCGCTTTGATAACCTCTTGGCCTGCCATGTAAGGCACAAGCGCCTTTGGAATCGTAACGCTTCCGTCTGCTTGCTGATTGTTCTCTAAAATAGCTACAAGCGTACGCCCTACCGCTAAACCAGAACCATTCAATGTGTGAAGAAGTTCAGTTTTATTCGTTTCTGGGTTACGGAATCTAGCCTGCATCCGCCGTGCTTGGAAGTCCAACATGTTTGAACATGAAGAAATTTCACGATAGGTATTTTGCGCAGGCAGCCATACTTCAAGATCGTACGTTTTACATGCACCAAAGCCCATATCACCAGTACAAAGCAACACTTTGCGGTACGGTAATTCTAGCTTTTGAAGAATAACTTCTGCGTGTCCTGTAAGTGCTTCTAGCGCGTCAAAGCTCTCTTCTGGCTTAACTAACTGTACAAGTTCTACCTTATCGAACTGATGCTGACGAATAAGTCCACGGGTATCTCGACCGTACGAACCAGCCTCTGAGCGGAAGCAAGGCGTATGCGCTGTCATTTTCACAGGCAGCGTTTTCGCATCTAATATTTCATCGCGTGCGATATTAGTTAGCGGAACTTCTGCAGTTGGAATTAGGCTAAGCCCCTGTCCTTCTTCAGTTGCTGGCTTGGTGTGAAATAGGTCTTCGCCAAATTTAGGCAACTGACCTGTGCCATAAAGGCTGTCAGCGTTAACCAAGTAAGGCACATACATCTCTTGGTAGCCATGTTCTTGTGTATGGGTATCTAGCATGAATTGAGCAATTGCACGATTTAGGCGAGCAATATCGCCGCGCATCACTACAAAGCGGCTTCCCGTAAGCTTACTTGCGGTAGCGAAATCTAAGCCGTTGTTTAAGCCTTCAGCAACATCAACATGATCTTTAACTTCAAAATCAAACGTGCGTGGTTCGCCCCATCGAGAAATCTCAACATTGTCATCTTCGTCTTTACCCGCTGGTACAGACTCGTGTGGCAAATTAGGAATGCCTTGCGTAAGGGTGTTAATTTCTTCCAACAGTTCGCTAAGTTCCGCTTTAGCGGCGTCAAGCTCGTCACCAAGCTTACCCACTTCAGCCAATAGCGGTGCAATATCTTCGCCCTGCGCTTTTGCTTTACCAATGGATTTACTTCGTACGTTGCGCTCGTTTTGCAGATCCTGTGTTCTGGACTGAAGTGTTTTTCTTTTTTCTTCAAGCGAACTGAAAGCTGCTACATCGAGGTTAAAACCACGGGCAGCTAATCGCTTAGCTGTTTGTTCTATATCGCTTCGCAAACACTTTGGATCTAACATGTGTTTCTAATTATCCTTTCATCAATTGAATGGCTAGCCAACCTGCTATTAGGCAAGCGCCAACGTTAAGAAATACATTTGCTGCGGCTTTAAGCCACAACCCGTTTTCTAATAAAGTTAAGGTTTCAACGGAAAATGTTGAGAATGTAGTAAAGGCACCTAATAGCCCTACACCGATAAGCGCTCGGTAAGGAGAGTCGCTTAAATCATGACGTTCGATAAAACCGTACAGTAATGCGAGTGCAAACGACCCGACCACATTCACCGTTAGTGTACCAAACGGCATGTGTTTTCCAAATAAGGAATCAACACTTGTGGTAACAAAATAGCGTAAACAGGCGCCGGTCGCACCGCCAGCGGCAATAAAACAATACAAAGCTAACCCTTGAGGCACGAAAACTCCCTAGCGCATTTTTTATTAACTAATTCATATAATCTGAACTAGTTGAGTTACTTGTCTGCAACTTTACCTTTTATTGTTACTTCTCGCATTAAGTGAATCGAGAAATTCACGCTTGGCTTTCAAAGCTTTCTCTAAACCGCGTTCATTAGGGTTGTACAAGCGAGTTCCGGTAAGGCTTTCCGGAAAGTAAGACTCACCCGCGGCAAACGCGTTCGGCTCGTTGTGAGCATAGCGGTAACCATCGCCATGACCGAGCTCTTTCATTAGCGACGTAGGCGCATTGCGTAAATGCATGGGAACAGGTGCATCAGAGGTTTTACGTGCCAATGCTTTTGCTTCGTTAAACGCCATATATACTGCGTTACTTTTTGCAGCTAACGCACAATATACCGCAGCTTGAGCAATAGCGCGCTCGCCCTCTGCAGGCCCTACTCGGTGAAACGTGTCCCAGGCATTAATACAAAGTTGCATTGCTCTTGGGTCTGCATTACCAATGTCTTCAGACGCGATAGCAAGTAGACGTCTTCCTACATACAGCGCGTCTCCCCCGCCATCAAGAATTCTTGCGTACCAGTAAAGGGCTGCGTCTGGATCTGAGCCTCTAACAGATTTATGAAACGCGGAGATTAGGTCGTAGAAGGTGTCGCCTTTATTGTCGTAACTAGCAACTTTTTCGCCTACCGCATGCTCAACATCGCTTACGGTTATTTCGTTTGCTCCGGTGAAGTCGGCAGCAAGCTCTAAATAGGTGAGAAGACGACGTGCGTCGCCGCCACTTAAATCGATAAGCGCGTTTCTGGCTGTTTCTTTAATACCAAGGGCTCTGTCACCCAGACCTTTTTCAGTATCGCTCAGCGCTCTATCAATCAATTCTGACAGTGCTTCGTGTTCGAGTGTCTTTAGCACATAAACACGTACACGAGATAAAAGCGCTTTATTTAATTCGAACGAGGGATTCTCTGTCGTTGCGCCAATAAAGGTAACAACGCCAGACTCAACAAATGGAAGAAACGCGTCCTGCTGACTTTTGTTGAATCGGTGTACTTCGTCTACAAACAACAAGGTTCGCTGGTTATAACGGGCGTTTTCTTCAGCCGTATCCATGGCGGCTCTGATGTCTTTTACCCCAGAGGTAACCGCAGAAATACGCAATACAGATGCCTTGGTGTATTGAGCAATGAGTTCAGCAAGGGTAGTTTTACCGGTACCGGGCGGCCCCCACAAAATCATAGAATGGCAGTGACCCGCCTCTAACATTTTACGAAGAGGCTTACCTTCGCCAAGTAAGTGTTCTTGACCGCTGTACTGCTCTATGGTGACCGGGCGCATTCGCGCCGCGAGGGGCGCGAAATCTTGATTAACGCTGGTCATCAATTATGAAGCTGTCTGGAATATCAACTAAGAACGTATCAGCGGGCACTGGAAAACGCGTTTCAATATTACTGAACACCAAAGTGCTGATTTGCTGTTGCGCATCGAGCATATTAAGCGAAGCGAGTTCACTGTCTTGGTTAAAAGTTAATGTAAGCGTAGCGATTTGGCCGCCCTGTTCTTTAGGCGTGATTTGGTAGCTTTTTGTTGCGCTACCACCATTGATGTTGTCTGCCGCGCCATTTTCAGGTGTTACAGCCGATGAACCGCTATTTAATTGACTGATAGAGAACTTTGACCACGTTGCTTCATCTGTCGATGTAAGCAAAACAATAGGGTTATCTTTAATCGCATTGTCTTGAGATAGGACTGTTACCTGCTCTACGAAGGTATCCACATTCCAAACCGCTTCGCCATCGGCAACCAAAAGGGTTTCATCAGGAAACGTTGTTTCCCAGCGAAGCTTATTGGGGCGGGTCATGGTCAGCGTGCCTTGTGCTTCGTGAACGACATTTTGCTGTGCATCGACTACTGTCTGCGCAAAGCTTGCACGAAACAGCTTCATATTGCTTAACAAAGCCTGCAGTGAAGTACTCGCAGAATCATTGATAAGCGATGAAGTTTTAGGCTGACTAGTGTTTACTGTGGCATTAGCCTGAATAGCGTCATGAACACTGACAACCTCGTGAGCATTGTTGTTGCCTATATTTGAACCTGTAGTACCTAATTCTACCGCAGCGTTAGCAGCAGTCATTGCTGCACCTGCCGTTACCAATGCACTTACAAAATAAACCGAAACTGCTTTATTCATTTATTCAATCCATTCGTTATTCTTTGTGGGGCGGCGGTGCAAGAACCTCACGGTTCCCGTTATGCCCCTGTGCACTTACGACACCACTCATTTCCATTTGTTCAACCAAGCGCGCGGCCCGATTGTAACCAATTCTAAACTTACGCTGCACACTCGACACACTAGCTCGACGTGTTTCAGTAACAAACGCCACGGCTTCATCATAGAAGGCATCAAATTCTTGATCCTCACCCTCAGGCTGTTCGCCTGGCAGTAAGACTTCAGCCGTCGCTTCGCCATTCAGGATCTCATCAATGTATTCAGGCTCACCACGTTTCTGCCAGTCTGCGACTACAGCATGTACCTCGTGATCATCCACAAATGCACCGTGAACACGGGTTGGCACAGGGCTACCAGGAGGCAGATAAAGCATGTCACCCATCCCTAGCAAAGTTTCTGCACCTTGTTGGTCTAGAATGGTTCTAGAGTCTATTTTACTAGAAACTTGGAATGCACAACGGGTTGGAATGTTGGCCTTGATCAGACCCGTAATAACATCTACAGACGGACGCTGTGTGGCAAGGATTAGATGGATGCCCGCAGCACGTGCTTTCTGTGCGATACGTGCAATAAGTTCTTCTACTTTTTTGCCCACTATCATCATCATGTCGGCAAATTCATCGACCACTACCACGATAGCAGGAAGTTTGGCTAAGTCAGGCGCTTCAGCATCCATACTTTCTTCATTCTTCCACAGTGGGTCCTTTATTGGTGTGCCATTAGCAATGGCTTCTTCTACTTTCGCGTTATAGCCTTTTAGGTTACGCACGCCAAGAGCGCTCATTAGACGATAACGACGCTCCATCTCACCCACGCACCAACGAAGGGCATTGGCGGCTTCTTTCATGTCGGTAACCACTTCAGCAAGCAAGTGAGGTATGCCTTCATAAACGGAAAGCTCAAGCATTTTCGGGTCAATCATGATCATGCGAACATCTTCTGGCGTGCTCTTATAAAGCAAACTAAGAATCATAACGTTCACACCTACAGATTTACCTGAACCTGTAGTACCCGCAACCAAAAGGTGAGGCATTTTGGCTAAATCGACCACCACTGGCTGACCTGAAATATCAGCGCCCAACACCATGGTTAATGGTGATTTATTAGACTGAAAAGTATCGCAGCTAATAACTTCGCTCAGCCGCACCATTTCACGTTTTTTATTCGGCAGTTCTAAGCCAATTACTGACTTACCCGGAATAACTTCCACTACACGCACCGAGATAGCTGACATAGCGCGGGCTAAGTCTTTCGACAGTCCTGAGATCTTGCTCACTTTTACTCCAGGTGCTAAATCAAGCTCAAACCGGGTAATAACAGGGCCTGGGAACACGCCAACCACCGTCGCTTCAATGTTAAAGTCAGCCAGTTTTTCCTCTACCAAACGAGAAATACCTTCAATCTCTTCTGGCGTAAGCGGGTTTTCATGTTTGTCGGCACGTTCAAGTAAATCAAAGGACGGCATCGGTGGTAAATCAGGATCTAACTCACCTGCCCTCGCCTTCACGGGTTTGGCACCTAGTGCAGCAGGCGTAAATGCTTGGTTAGCACCTTGACTCGCTCCCTGAGTTTCAACAGTTTGGGACTGTAGCGTTTCCGTATTTGGTTCGCTACCTTCAACAGATGGCGCGCTGTTATTTGCAGAAGTTATTGGCTTGCTTCCAGTTTCGTAAGGCAAGTCTTCATCAAACTCTTCTAAGTCGTCAAAGTTAATATGCGGACTTTGCTGTGCTTGGTGTTTATGCTCATGTTGACTGCTATCATCTTCTGACTGAACTGAGTCATCTTGGCTCGATTTACCCAAACCCACTTTGTCTTTAAAGCTACCAGTAACCGCACTACGCATACCTGACAATGAGAACGACGACTTTTTCGTCTCAGCTGCATCTACATCTGCACTTGATGTCGCATCGTCTTCCTCGGCGTTGACAGTATCGTTGGGATTAGATTGAACAGACTTGTCTCCGTCATAGGTATAAAACGGCGGCTCATCATCTACATCGTCAATGCCAAAAGTAGGCTCACTGCGTGATGGCGTAGTTTTCTGTGTCTGTGATGGTTTTGTCTGTGCAGTAGAAGCCAAAGGTTCAGCGCGCATACTAGTAATATCTAGCTCTGCACCTTCGTCGCCACTTTGATTAGACGATTTGTTAGCTAGGGCTAGTCGCGGCATTTCGAATGCTAACAAACTCTGAGGCGCTGAAAGAGTCTTACGTCCTAACCACAGCGTACCTTCCCCTAACCTGTCGATAATAGTGAGCCAGCTAATACCCGTTAGTAAGGTAAAGCCCGTACAGAAGAAACAAAGAAGTAGCAAAATTGTGCCAGCAGTATTGAAGTAAGGCACTAGCGCTGAACTAATTACGTCGCCAACAAAACCGCCGGCTGAAAAGTTGTAAATGTCGTCAAAATTAATACTGGCGATGCCCGTTGCACCGAGGGCCATCAACAGCCCACCAATAATTCTTAAACCAATAGTAAGGTAATCGAATTCATCGAGTTCTTTAATGTGTTGGAATAGAAACCACCCTAAGAAGGCGGAGCCGAAAGGCAGCAAATACGCTAAAAAACCAAATGAGAATAGCAGAAGATCAGCGACCCACGCCCCTGTTGCTCCAACCCAGTTGTGAACGTCGAGTTGTAATCCAGCCTGACTCCAACCTGGGTCTCCTGGATGAAAAGATGCTAGTGCCAGCAATAAGAAGAAGGCGAAAACACAGGCGATGATCATACCTGCTTCCCACACTCGCTGAACCCCTGTTAATCGCGCCATAACCCTAAAAAACCTTCAATTTCCATCGCATGTATTACCGCAGCTAGCTTTTTACGCTATGCGGTAACCGCAGTACTAACCGCAACAAAGAGCTTAGCGAACTCTTTGCTATTCCTACATAATTATTATTGATTTACTTTTTGGTAAGTTACTGAGCGTACAACTGAATTAATACACCCATCCCCTACCCTGTGCTTTAGCGTGCTGTTAATCCTTTGATAAAACACAAACACTGTATTTTTGCACAGCCTACCACAAAACCACGCTATTGAGCCACGCTTTCATTACTTCAAATTAATGCGCAGCGACGATGTACTTTTTACTTCTTCCATCACTACGTACGTCCGCGACTCACTCACTCCGGGCAAACGCAGTAAAGTATCACCTAATAATTTCCTATAACTTCCCATATCTGCAACGCGTGCTTTAAGAAGGAAGTCAAAATCTCCGGACACCAGGTGACATTCTTGTATATCGTCATGCAGTTTTACCGCAGCAGAAAATTCTGCAAAGATATCTACCGATGTTTTCGTTAACGTAATCTCTACGAACACAAGCATAGCTGCGCCGAGCTTTTCTGGGTCAACGACAGCATGATATCCTTTTATATAGCCCTGAGCCTCCAGCCTCTTAACTCTCTCAAGACAAGGGCTGGGGCTTAATCCCACTTCTTTAGCAAGTTCGACGTTTGATATACGCCCGTTTTTCTGTAACTGTACCAGGATATTCCTGTCTATTCGATCTAGGTGTTTTGGTGTCTTTACCAGCATATAAAATATCTTAAAAGCATCTTTTAGGAGAATTATATGCTACAAACGCCCATTCTTCAGCAGATAGTTCGTTTTTTTATCACGTATACTCCGCAAATATGTTCACGTGCTTCAAAGCCGAACACTATTTATCAAAAGTTCAACCAGAGCCGCTTAGAAGCTCACTATAAGATTGAGGACTATACATGTTAGTTGGTGTACCAAAAGAAATTAAGAACCACGAATACCGTGTTGGCTTGACGCCAGCAGCTGTAAAAGAGTTTGTTAGCCACGGTCACAGCGTTTTAGTAGAAACGAACGCAGGTGAAGCAATAGGTTTCACTAACGAAATGTATGTCGAAGCAGGCGCAGCCATTGCATCAACGGCTGAGCAAGTATTTGCTGAAGCAGAAATGATCGTAAAAGTTAAAGAGCCTCAGCCTAACGAGTGTAAAATGCTTCGTAAAGGCCAGACACTATACACCTACCTACATTTAGCGCCTGATCCTACGCAAACAAAGCTGCTTGTTGAGTCTGGTGCAACTTGTATCGCATATGAAACAGTGACTGACGACCGCGGTGGGCTTCCACTACTAGCACCAATGAGTGAAGTAGCTGGCCGTATGTCGGTTCAAGCTGGCGCGCACTACCTTGAAAAAGCACACGGCGGTAGCGGTACACTTCTTGGTGGCGTTCCGGGTGTAGCACCAGGTAAAGTACTGGTTATCGGTGGTGGTGTTGTTGGTACTAACGCAGCAAAAATGGCACTAGGCCTTGGTGCTGACGTTACTATTCTTGACCGCTCGCTTCCTCGTCTTCGTCAAATCGATGATATCTTTAACGGACAAGTAAAAACGGTTTACTCTACCGTTGACGCTATTGAGCACTACTCTTCAAAAGCTGATCTTGTTGTTGGTGCGGTACTTATTCCTGGCGCAGCAGCTCCGAAGCTTCTTACTCGCGAACAGATTAAGGCAATGAAGCCTGGTTCAGTACTTGTTGACGTTGCTATCGACCAAGGCGGATGCTTTGAAACATCTAAAGCAACAACACACCAAGACCCAGTTTATATTGTTGATGACGTGGTTCACTACTGTGTTGCAAACATGCCAGGTGGCGTTGCGCGTACTTCTACAATGGCACTTAACAATGCCACATTGCCATTCGGCTTAGCCCTTGCAAACAAAGGCCCTGCGAAAGCGATGCTAGAAGACAAGCACTTGCTTAACGGTCTAAACGTGCACGAAGGTAAGGTAACGTACAAAGCTGTGGTTGACGCGCTAGGTGAAGAACTAGGCCTTACCTATACACCAGCTGAAGTAGCGCTTAAAGGCGAATAATTTCTAAAGATTAGTCTCGGGTAGGGCTGTGGCCATACCCTTGAATAAGAATATCGGAATAAAAAAGCTCGGTATGTGAACATCACATCCGAGCTTTTTTGTATTTGAAATAAGTCTAACCGTTTATTGATGCGTTTACTGCTTTCAGTACGGCAATAGGGTCTTCCGCTTTAGTGATAGGTCTTCCCATAACTAAATAGCTCACGCCAGCTTTCATAGCATCGGGAGGCGTCATGACGCGCTTTTGATCACCAGCATCTGCGCCTACTGGGCGAATACCTGGTGTAACTAGCAGAAAATCGTCGCTGTGTTTTTCGCGTAATGCGCTGGCTTCCTGTGCCGAGCAGACAATGCCGTCTAATCCTGCTTTTTCTGTAAGTGCCGCCAGACGCAGCACTTGTTGCTCTGGTGTCACACCGCTTACTACATCCGCCAACTGCGCTTCATCCATGCTGGTAAGAACGGTAACCGCAATAAGTTTAGTTTGAGGGTTGCTGCTTGTTGCAATCGCCTCTTTAGCTGCTTGCATCATAGGTAGGCCGCCCGATGCATGTACGTTTACCATCCATACACCCAGCTCCGCCGCTGCTCTACACGCTTTCGCTACAGTATTTGGAATGTCATGGAATTTGAGATCTAAGAAAACGTCAAAGCCTTTAGCGATTAGCGCTTTTACGAATTCCGGTCCAAATAAGGTGAACATCTCCTTGCCCACTTTTAGCTTGCACAAGCTTGAATCTAATTTATCAACAAACGCCAATGCAGTGTCTTTATTGTCATAGTCTAATGCAACAATAACGCGTGGGTCATGCATGTTCTTTTATTCTCCGTCTAGCCCTTTGATAGGTTTTACTACGCCCCACTTTTTACAGCTAGGACATAACCAATATAATTTTCGACCGGAAAAGCCACAGCTGCCACAGCGGTATTTAGGGCGCTGCAACATTTGCTTTTCCACCAATTCTTTAAGTAAGCGTAAGCTATCAGCCGTGGTTTTATCTGAAAGCTGGTCAATGTAAAGCCCCATAAGGGTTTTAAAGCCGCGCATAGTCGGGCGTTTGCGAAGTTGCTCAAGTAAGTATTCAGCCGCCTGTGCCGTTTCACCGCGCTTCATAAGCACATCAACCATGGCTAAATAGGACGTAGCACACTCTTGCCAGTGCGCTTCTAAGTTCTTCTGAAAACTTTCCCAGTCGTCAGTTTCTTCAGCAATTTTTTCCAAACTAGGTACGGCTTCGCTGAACCAGTTGATATCGCGTTCGGCCACTTGCGTAAAGTACGCGTTGGCATCAGTAAAGCGTTTTTGATCAAGCGCTATATCACCTAACATAAGCCACGGCCTAACCGCATGTTCGTCGGCATTTACCGCTTTTTGTAATAAGGTCAATGCCGCCCCTTGGCTATCGTTCTTCAACTCAACCGATGCTTGTTCACAATAAAAGTGTGCAAGGCGTTCGCACAAATCATCATTGTCACCATGACACTGCACCATACGTTCGGCTAATTCGATGGCTCTTTCCCACTCTTTCGTGGTCTGGTAGATACTGAAAAGTTGCTGTTGAGCTACAAGGTAGTGTTTATCGCTGTTAAGCAGTTGAAGAAAAGCATTTTCAGCACGCTCTAGAAAGCCTGCTTGTGTGTAGTCGTGACCAAGCTCCCTCAGTGCATTTTCTCGTTGAGCCGGCTGGAGCTCATCACGGCTAACTAAATTCTGGTGGACTTTAATTGCGCGGTCTATTTCACCTCGGTGACGGAAAAAACTCCCCATCGCGATATGCGTCTCTACTGTGTCGCTATTCACGTTAATCATTTTGATTAGCGTATCGACTGCTTTATCAGGTTGGTCTGAGAGAAGGAAGTTTAGCCCCTTGTAATAATGCTTAGATAGAATGCTAGACTGCTTTCGCTGCGCTTGACGGACACTATTTCGGCCCATTATCCAGCCGTAACCTGCCGCAACAGGCAAAAGGAGAAACAGCAGTTCGAGCATTAGTGTTCTTGTTCCAGACTCTGTATTTTAGACTGCGCAGACATCAGCTGAACACGTAATTTTAGCCAGCTCATTAGCATTACCAAAATTCCGATACCAACGCCAATTGAAAGTGTTATCGCTATTAACGTCGATAAGCGAAGATTCGCCTGAGCAATTAAATAATTAACTGTTACTTGTGCTTCATTTTGTGAGCCAATGACAAACGCGATCGCGAGTAGCACCAAAATGATAAGAAACGTTAGGATCCCTTTCAACACTCAACCCTTTTTTGTTGATTTATTTACAAGAATAGCAAAATGCGAAAAGAGATAACACTAAAAGCGTAAGTGAAATGATGTTATACCAATCCGCATAGATATTTGCCCACTCAGAAGGCTTTGGCATTAAGCAGCGCCTTCGCTTTCTAGATCCTGACGTTGGGGTTTGGCAATAAGATTGTCTACCACTAAATCGTGGTGAAGGGCTGACATATTAGTAATAAAAATACAGTGTGTATAACCCGCCTGCATCGTTTCGAGCTTGTCATACATGGCTTTGTCTAGCTTTGATAGCTGGGCAAGACGCTTCTTAGTTAATGGCGTTATCGCACCGTGACATCGAATAGCAGTGACATCTGTGGCGCTGAGATGTATTTTTTCTTCATCTAACTGAGTTTTTATCTGTGTTCGCAACTTAGAAAAAAGGAAGTCGCGCTCTTTTATATACACTAAGCGGCTGTCGCTCTTTCTAACGCAGTGAACCACTAACGCTTGTTCAGATGTTTCTTTAAACATCGCCTCTAGAATTTGTGACTTGGGCTTAGCCTGCCCTTTGTCTGCAAAAAAGCCGTGCAGTGGGATAATATTTTGAGTGCGCGAAAAAGGATAAAGGTCGTCAGATGCGTCACTTTGATACACCGTTTTGAGCCTGTCTAACGTAAAGCGGTTCATCACACATAGTACCGATAAAGACGGCATATGCCTAACCGCCAATTCCCAGATATAACGGTGAGTTGAGCGTTGAATACGCGCAATATCTCTTACTTTGAAATATGCGGTATTTTCTTCAACCATATGATCGACGCTCGAGCTCACTTTAGCCTTACGTGTATCTTCAACAAGACACAACCTCACCACGCCCGTTTCCGCTTGGTAGTGCACAACCTTATATTTTTCACCTTTAATTTTCAGTTCCGGTACTGAAACACGAATTTCCTTTTGTAGCTCACTTTTCGGTGCAACGATTAACTTCATCCCGCTTGCACTTAGATCAGCAACCCGCGCATCAATCGATGTCAGCAGTCCAACTTTAATAGAGGCAGGTTTATCAATAACGTAACGTGTCTCACTACGTCTATCTAAATCCTCTTCCATAACATAATCAATTCGCCAGTTATTGCCGCTAGCCCTCAATGTTTTTGACAAGGGTTTGAAATCGCATTTTGCTGAAAGGGTCAGGTTAGTAAGATAAGCAGACACGTCTTTACAGTAAAGAACATGGGAAATCTGCGCCAGTTGCTCAAATTCTTTACTGGCAATATCGTGAATAGCGAACGCTTTTTGTTTATCTTCTCGCGTCACGCTATCAAGTCGACAATGGGTACAGATGAAGTCGCCACTTTTGGCAAGAAGATAAACCAACGCGTTAAGCTGTTTTAATGCCAGCAGTTGTCTATGCGTCGCTGTTATTTGAACGTTACCATTTTTGGTTTTGATGTTGCCATGAAAGACATACGCTTCATTGTACTTGCGCAGCTCGTCAACTAACGTCGCGAAGATAGGCTTATCTTGTAGGCTAGCCAATAGTTTTTCGGCGTCGTTATGCTCGACATTGGCTTTGGTAAACAGGGCAATAATGGGCTTAAGCGACTTCTTCTCTGGCGCGAGAAACACGGGCAACCACGGGCTATTTTCTAGTATTCGGTCGCGTTCTAGCTCTTGCATGGCGCGTTCTATTTCTAAATCACGCTGCAAAGGCTGTTTATACGCAGTAATCGCTACATATCGTTTAAGAGTTGCAAGAAAGCCTTTATCCACGTCGTCTTGAAAAACAAACGATGTCTCATACTTTCCTAAGTGCTTGTTGTATTTTACCGACTCTAGTTCAAGCGTTATTTCAGTCGGTTCTTTAGTAAGTCCTTTAACTTCAGGAATAGTGAACGTAATAATGTCACCAGTAGAAGCGTTCGGTGGCCTTTTCGTTTCAAGAGCAATGCCTTTGTGTGACATCGAACTGATTGAACAATGACGGCCTTTCTCAAAATCGGGGGAAGAAATAGTAAAATTTGGGCGAATTGCGATGTCATCGCCGAAATCTATATCAGTAAATGATTGGCTTTCAACATTAAAAGCATCGACAATTTTTTTGAACTGTTCTTTTTTTATTTGGTTTTGGTAGAAGTCTGAGTTCATTACTGACTCAAACACGCCTACCGTATATCTGTCTTGATAAAGCGATGTTTCGTTTTTGAGTATCTGCGCGCCGACTTTATCAAGGCGCATTTGAACCCCGAAGTGCTTGAATTTCATGACGGGGAATTGAGCAAAGGCAGAGTTATCAGCAGGTGCGTCGGTTAACGACGTTAATCGAACAACCTCCTCTTTTACTACTTTTCGAACACTACTAGGTAGACGCTTCGAAAACTTGTTAATTCCTTCTAACAGCTTGTTTTGTTGTTCATAAGGAATTAACGCGCGAATGAGCGGCTGGTATTGTTTTATTATTGCTTGTTCGTCGCCGGCTGACATTACTTCTATGAATACCGTTTATTATTATTTGAACAATATATAACCCTATTCGAGTTGGGGTCAATAGGTATCAAAAATTAAACGAAAGTATATCAGCAATAACGAGCGCCTTATTTTAACTAAGGCAAATAGACTATTGAATTTTGCTAAATAACAATAAGGCAGCAGACACAAAAAAGCCGCTTTTCAGCGGCTTTTAAAATGCATTATGCGATTGAGGCGTCTACCCTTTCGCGAAGCTCTTTACCAGGCTTAAAGTGCGGTACATATTTACCGTCAAGTTTCACTGTCTCACCCGTTTTTGGGTTTCTACCTACGCGTGGAGCGCGGTAGTGAAGAGAGAAACTGCCAAAACCTCTAATTTCAATACGCTCACCCTTTTGGAGAGTTTGCGCCATTTGCTCTAGAAGTTCTTTTATCGCCAGCTCAAGTTCCTTCGCCGGAATATGACGCGCTTGATCCGCGAGCCGTTCAATTAATTCAGACTTGGTCATGCTTAACCTCATTGTCAATATTATTGTTTAAACAGCTATCGCGAATTGGGTGTGCATCTGCACACCCACAAAAGCATTATTCGCCTTTAGCAGCTTTAAATGCTTCTGCCATCGCGTTAGCGAAACCAACATCTTCTTGCTGGTTAACTTTATCGATAGCTTCTTTTTCGTCAGCCTGATCTTTCGCTTTAACAGATAGGTTAACAGTGCGGTTCTTACGGTCAACGCCCATGAACTTCGCTTCGATGCTATCACCAACGCTTGCTACTTCTGTTGCGTCTTCAACACGCTCTACAGCAAGATCTGCAACGCGGATGTAGCCGTCAACTTCTTCAGCTAGGTTTACAGTAACGCCTTTCGCATCAACTGCTGTTACTGTACCAGTAACGATAGCACCTTTCTTGTTATCTGTCAGATACTTGTTGAAAGGATCTTCTTCGATTTGCTTAACGCCAAGAGAGATACGCTCACGCTCTGGGTCGACTTGAAGTACAACTGCAGAGATTTCGTCGCCTTTCTTGTAGTCGCGAACCGCGTCTTCACCAGACTTGTTCCAGCTGATGTCAGAAAGGTGAACTAGACCGTCGATGCCGCCGTCAAGACCGATGAAGATACCGAAGTCAGTGATTGACTTGATCTTACCAGACACTTTGTCACCTTTTTCGTGTGACTCAGCAAATGTTTCCCAAGGGTTAGCAATGCACTGCTTAAGACCTAGAGAAATACGACGACGCTCTTCGTCAATTTCAAGAACCATTACATCTACAGTGTCACCTAGGTTAACAACTTTAGATGGGTGGATGTTCTTGTTAGTCCAATCCATTTCAGAAACGTGTACAAGACCTTCAACGCCGTCTTCGATTTCAACGAAGCAGCCGTAGTCAGTAAGGTTAGTAACCTGACCGTTGATCTTAGTACCTTCTGGGTAACGAGAAGCAATTTCTTGCCATGGATCGTTGCCCATTTGCTTCATACCAAGAGAAACACGCTGCTTCTCTTTGTCGAACTTAAGTACTTTAACGTTGATTTCGTCACCAACATTCACGATTTCACTTGGGTGCTTAACGCGCTTCCAAGCCATGTCAGTGATGTGTAGAAGACCGTCTACGCCACCAAGGTCAACGAACGCACCGTAATCGGTAAGGTTCTTAACGATACCCTTGATTTCATGACCTTCTTCAAGGTTAGCAAGAAGCGTTTCGCGCTCTGCGCTGCTTTCTGCTTCGATAACTGCACGACGAGAAACAACAACGTTGTTACGCTTAGCGTCAAGCTTGATAACTTTAAATTCAAGCTCTTTGCCTTCAAGGTGCGTAGTGTCACGTACTGGACGTACGTCAACAAGAGAACCAGGAAGGAACGCGCGTACACTGTTAACTTCAACAGTGAAACCGCCTTTAACTTTACCGTTGATAACGCCTTTGATAGTAGCTTTATCTTCGTAAGCTTTTTCCAGCTCAACCCACGCTTCGTGACGCTTCGCTTTTTCGCGAGAAAGGATAGTTTCACCGAAACCATCTTCAACTGCATCTAGTGCTACGTCTACTTGGTCACCGATAGCGATTTCTAGTTCGCCTTCAGCGTTTTTGAATTGGTCAGCTGGGATAGCACTTTCTGATTTCAAGCCTGCATCAACAAGAACGATGTCTTTGTCGATAGAAACAACAGTACCTTTTACAATTGAACCAGGACGTGTTTCTAGTTCTTGTAAGCTTTCTTCAAAAAGTTGTGCAAAATTTTCAGTCATAAGTCTCAAATAACTTTTAAGTTGATATCCACGCTTCTTATCCGGATAACGCGGGGTTATTAAAATTAGTCGCCACTTCCTGTAGCAACACTGCTTTGGATGCGATCAGCTCTCGTCATTAAAGGCGTGAGGAAATAATATCCATCGCTTTTTCAAAGACTTGGTCAATATCCAAGTCCGTTGAATCTATAATTACTGCATCTTGTGCCGGTACCAAAGGAGCCACTGCACGCTGTGTATCGCGCTCGTCTCTTGCCTTGATATCGGTTAAAAGGCGCGCAATATTAACATCCATGCCCTTTGCTTTCAACTGGCTATAGCGGCGTTCTGCACGGGCTTCTGCGCTTGCTGTAAGAAAAATCTTTACAGGCGCTTCGGGAAATACCACTGTACCCATGTCGCGACCGTCGGCAACAAGACCAGGATCTTGTTGGAAAGCACGCTGTCTGCGAAGTAGTGCTTCGCGAACCCGGGGTAATGCCGCAACTTTTGACGCCACGGCGCCAACTTCTTCGGTGCGGATATCGTCAGTAACGTCTTCACCTTCTAAGATTATGCGAGTGGTATCGCCATTCGTCTCGAAACTAACATCGAGACCGGTTGCTAGAGGAACAACACATTCTTCATCATCACACGGAAGGTCGTGGTGAAGTGCAGCAACTGCCAATACGCGGTAAATTGCGCCGCTATCTAGAAAGTGCCACCCTAATTTCTTTGCCAGCAAGCTACTTAACGTACCTTTACCAGCACCACTAGGACCGTCAACCGTGACTACGGGTGTGGAATGCATACCTGCTCCATCGTTTAAATTACTAAAAATCGCGCGCAATTATACGCTTTAGTGAGAGATAAGCAATGCCGCCTCTAATTGGCGGCATTGAACATCAGGTTAAACCTGATTCAGATCAATGGGGCAAGTGAGGCGATTACCGGCATTGCCTACCATTATTTAAGAGGAATATTTTTTGAGCCTTTACGCGCTATACAGTGTTTTAAAGCGGGTAAAGTAGTCTGGGAACGTTTTGCGCGTGCAGCCCGGATCGTTTATTGTTACCGGAGTATCGCTTAACGCAACAAGCGAGAAGCACATGGCAATGCGATGGTCGTTATACGTGTCTATCTCAGCATGTTTTAGCGAGTCAGTCGGCCACACTTTAATATAGTCATGCCCTTCTTCCACTTTCGCACCCAACTTTTGAAGCTCGGTGGCCATAGCCGCAAGACGGTCTGTTTCCTTAACACGCCAGTTATAAATATTAGTCATGGTAGTTGGACCTTCAGCAAACAATGCCGTAGTCGCGATGGTCATGGCCGCATCTGGAATATGGTTCATATCCATGTTCACGCCTTTAAGCGGCGCACCCGTTATTTCAACATACTCATCGTTCCAAACCACCGTTGCACCCATGGCCTCAAGTACATCAGCAAAACGAATGTCACCTTGAATGCTGTTCTGGCCAATTCCGGTTACGCGTACCGTTCCACCTTTAATGGCACCGGCTGCAAGGAAGTAAGATGCTGACGATGCATCGCCTTCAACCATAAATTTACCCGGCGCAATATACTTAGCGTCACCAGAAACCGTGAACGTTTGGTAGTTATCATTTTCAACAGTAACGCCAAACTTCGCCATGGTATCTAACGTGATATCGATATAAGGCTTAGAAACCAATTCGCCCTTAATGCGAATAGTCACATCACCAGAAAATAACGGCGCAGCCATTAAAAGGGCTGTTAAAAACTGGCTAGATACACTGCCGTCCACCGACATTTCACCGCCGTTTAAAGTCTTACCTTTAATTTGAAGCGGCGGGAAACCTTCGTTTTTGAGATAGGTTACTTCAGCATCAGCTTCGCGCAGCGCATCCACTAAATCACCAATTGGACGCTCTTCCATGCGTGGTTCACCGGTAAGTACTGTGTCGACATTACTAGCAGCAAGTGCCGCGCACAAAGGTCGCATTGCGGTACCGGCATTACCTAAGAAAAGCTCAAGAGGCTCAGCTACGTTGAATGCGCCACCGTTACCTTGTACAACACATTGCGTTTTGTCTTCGCTAAGGCGATAGTTTATGCCTAATTTAGTGAGTGCATTGAGCATATGCTCAATATCTTCGCTATCAAGCAAGTTAGTTAATTCAGTTTCACCTTCAGCTAACGCGGCTAGTAGTAGTGCGCGGTTAGACAGACTTTTTGAGCCAGGTACATTGACCTCTCCCGATACTTTTGCAATCGGGTCTAATGTTAACTGCTCCATTTTATCCATTCACTCTTTCAAATTCGCGCATAAATTCAACTAGCGCAACAATGCCCTCTACTGGCATTGCATTATAAATACTGGCACGCATGCCCCCAACTGAACGATGCCCTTTAAGAGCAAGTAACCCTGCTTCTTGTGACTGTTTAAGGAACAATCCGTCAAGTTCAGCATTGGCTAAATGAAACGGCACGTTCATTTTTGAACGGTTGTCAGGGTGAACTTTACTTGAATAGAAGTCAGAGCTATCGATAGCTGAATACAATAACGCCGCCTTTTCAGCATTGCGTTTAGCCATAGCGTCAACGCCGCCCATATCTTTAAGCCATTCAAATACAAGCCCCGCTAAGTACCAGGAGAACGTTGGCGGTGTGTTGTACATAGAGTCAGACTTTGCCGCTAATGCATAATCGAAGATAGACGGCGTTTCTTTACGTGCTTTGCCAACCAGGTCTTCGCGAACAATAACAACTGATAAGCCGCTTGGGCCGATATTCTTTTGTGCCCCAGCGTATATAACGCCATGCTTTGCTACATCTAACGGCTGTGACAATATAGTCGAAGACATATCAGAAACCAGCGGAACCTTGCCCGACTCTGGTAGCCAATCAAAAGCGATTCCATCAACGGTTTCATTTGGACAGAAATGGTAATACGCGGCAGATTGATCAATATCGCTCAGCTGAGGCTGCGCAACGTAGTGACAGCCGTCTTTTTCAGACACTTCACCCACCACTTTGGCGTGGTTGTATTTGTTTGCTTCGTCAACGGCACCTTTAGACCAAGAACCGCTGACTAAGTGAAGACTGGTATCGTTAGCGTTTGATAAGTTGAGCGGTACAGCGGCAAATTGCCCACGCCCACCACCGTGCGTGAACAGCACATGGTAGTTGGAAGGAATGGACAATAAATCTCGTAAATCTTGCTCAGCTTTTGCCGCTATTTCAATGAAGTCTTTACCACGATGGCTTACTTCCATTACAGAGCAGCCTAAATCGCGCCAATTTGTAAATTCTGATTGTGCTTTTTCCATGACTTCTTTTGGAAGCATAGCCGGGCCAGCACTAAAATTAAAAACCTCTTTCATCGCGTTTTTCAACACCTGTAGATAATTACCGTTTAACTCGCTTTGTTTTGAACGTTTTGCGGGTCTATTAGGTAAACAAGCGGCTTAAGCCGCTTGTTTGAAAGAACACTGATAATGCGCAAGTATGAATACCTGCGCCCTATCCCTACTCTTCTGTCGTTGAGCCGTCACCGTCTTCTGCGGTGTTCTCTTGCTCTTGAACAGCAGTTTCTGCTTGTTCTGGCGCATCGTCTGAAATGATTAGGTTACCGTCTTCGTCGAATTCTTGTAACTCTTCCACTTCTTCAATGCGTTGTAACCCTACAACGTGCTCACCTTCTACTGTACGTATTAAGCGAACGCCTTGTGTGTTACGGCCTACTACTGACACTTCGCCTACACGGGTACGAACCAGTGTGCCTTGGTCACTAATAAGCATAATTTCATTGGTTTCGTCTACTTGAACCGCGCCAACCACTTTACCATTACGCTCAGACACCTTAATTGATACAACACCTTGTGTCGCACGGCTCTTCGCAGGGTAATCTTCAAGCGGAGTACGCTTACCGAAACCATTCTCTGTTGCAGTCAGGATTGGGCCATCGCCTTTAGGAACAATAAGTGATACCACTTTTTGACCATCTTGCAGACGAATACCGCGAACACCTGTGGCTGTTCTTCCCATAGGACGAAGTGCCAGAAGCTCTTCACCCGTCTCTGGGTCACGCTTAACTTCACCGGTTTCGCTGTCGCGAAGCTTCTCGTTGAAGCGAACCACTTTACCTGCATCAGAGAACAACATTATGTCGTCATCACCATGAGTGATATCAACACCAATCAGCTCATCACCTTCGTTCAGGTTAACGGCGATAATACCGCTTGAACGTGGGCGAGAATATAGGCTCAGGTCAGTCTTTTTAACCGTACCGTTTGCCGTCGCCATCAGTACAAACTTGCCTTCTTCAAACTCTTTAATAGGAAGAATAGCAGTAATACGTTCGTTTTCTTCAAGCGGTAGGATATTAACAATTGGGCGTCCGCGCGCGTTACGGCTAGCAAACGGCAACTGATATACTTTCAACCAGTACAAGCGACCACGGGTTGAGAAGCAAAGTATGTGATCGTGAGTATTAGCTACCAATAATCTTTCGATGAAATCTTCATCTTTCATCTTGGTTGCTGATTTACCACGGCCACCACGACGCTGTGCTTCGTAGTCTGTAAGTTTTTGATATTTCACATAACCTTCGCGAGAAAGCGTTACAACAACATCTTCTTGCTCTATAAGATCTTCAATATCAATATCGTGACTTGCTGCCGTAATTTCAGTACGACGCTCATCACCAAATTCATCACGTACTTTTTCAAGCTCTTCTTGAATCACTTCCATCAAACGCTCTGGGCTGTTTAGGATGTGAAGAAGTTCAGCGATGATCTCTAAAAGTTGCTTATACTCTTCTAGAATTTTCTCGTGTTCAAGACCTGTTAGCTTGTGTAAGCGAAGGTCAAGAATAGCTTGCGCTTGCTGTTCTGTCAGGTAGTACTTGCCGTCGCGAATACCAAATTCTGGCATTAGCCAATCAGGGCGTGCAGCGTCATCGCCTGCGCGCTCAAGCATTTGCGCTACATCACCTAAGTCCCAACCTTGTGCTACAAGCGATTTCTTGGCGTCTGCTGGGCTTTGTGACGCTTTAATCAACTCGATAATTGGGTCGATGTTCGCAAGCGCTATCGCCAAACCTTCAAGAATGTGAGCGCGGTCACGGGCTTTACGTAATTCAAAAACAGTACGACGTGTTACTACTTCACGGCGGTGAAGAATAAAGCATTCTAGCGTTTCTTTAAGGTTGAATACCTTAGGCTGACCGTTATCAAGCGCAACCATGTTAATACCGAATACCGTTTGAAGCTGGGTATTCGCATATAAATGATTAAGTAAGACTTCGGCAGATTCGTTGCGTTTAACTTCGATAACAATGCGCATACCGTCTTTATCAGACTCGTCTCGCAGTGCAGAAACGCCTTCGATGCGCTTTTCTTTTACCAGTTCAGCAATCTTTTCAATAAGACGCGCTTTGTTAACCTGGTAAGGGATCTCGTTAACAACGATGGTTTCTTTACCGTTGCTGTCAGTTTCAATTTCCGCCTTAGCACGAAGATAAATTTTACCGCGACCTGTGCGATACGCATCTTCAATTCCCTTGCGCCCGCTGATCATCGCCGCCGTTGGGAAATCTGGACCTGGGATGTGAGTCATCAAGTCATCGATGGTAATAGACGGATCTTGAATTAACGCTACGCAGCCGTTGATTACTTCGGTGAGGTTATGTGGCGGAATATTCGTCGCCATACCAACCGCGATACCTGATGAACCGTTAACAAGAAGGTTAGGCACCTTCGTTGGTAATACTTCAGGAATATGCTCTGTACCATCGTAGTTAGGTACGAAATCTACGGTCTCTTTATCTAAATCGGCAAGTAACTCGTGCGCAATTTTAGCCATGCGAACTTCGGTATAACGCATCGCAGCAGCAGAGTCGCCGTCTACCGATCCGAAGTTACCCTGACCGTCTACTAGCATATAGCGAAGTGAGAACGGTTGGGCCATACGAACAATAGTGTCGTAAACTGCAGAGTCACCGTGAGGGTGATATTTACCAATTACGTCACCTACCACACGGGCAGATTTTTTGTATGGCTTGTTAAAGTCGTTTTTCAGTTCGTTCATTGCGAACAGCACACGACGGTGCACTGGCTTCAAGCCATCTCTTACGTCAGGCAAGGCTCGCCCGACAATAACGCTCATCGCGTAATCAAGGTAAGAGTTCTTTAACTCTTCCTCAATATTAACGGGGAGGATTTCTTTAGCGTTATCAGACATAAACTGCTTAATCCCTTTATCTTGGTTTGTTCTGCGTTATCCAGCACTTCGCTTCACATCATTGTGAAAACAAGGCGTGGGAGCGCACTGTTATTATTATGTGGGTCATAATCGTGCTTCGAGTGTACCACTTGATGACAGAATTATGTAGCGCTTAATTACGCTTATTAATCAACTAAAAGGCAAGCGATTATTTTTCGTTCGACCCTTCTTATAATTTGTCTATTTCTGTTTAAAAACAGTGAAACACAACCTCGATTTACGATATCTTAAAAAGAGATAGATTAAGGATTGTTTTACTCATGACGAACGTCGATCAACAAGAAATCAATAAGTTCTCTGAACTCGCTTCACGCTGGTGGGATCCAGAAGGCGAATTTAAGCCATTGCACCTTATTAACCCACTTCGCTTAGACTTCATTAATCAACACAGTGAAGGCCTGTTTGACAAAAAAGTCGTCGATATTGGCTGTGGTGGCGGTATTTTAGCAGAATCTATGGCGCGTGCAGGCGCGACGGTAACAGGTTTAGATATGGCAGAAGCCTCGTTAGAAGTAGCGAAGCTGCACGGTTTAGAATCAGGGGTAAAAGTTGACTACGTATGTTCAACTGCCGAAGCATTCGCAGAAGCAAATGCAGGACAGTTCGACGTGGTAACCTGTATGGAAATGTTAGAGCATGTACCCGACCCGGCTTCTGTTGTACTGGCCTGTGCTAAGTTGGTTAAGCCTGGTGGCCATGTTTTCTTTTCTACGCTTAACCGAAACCTAAAGTCGTATCTGATGGGGATCGTAGGAGCGGAATATATCCTTAAACTGGTTCCAAAAGGCACCCATGATCACAGTAAGTTCATCAAACCATCTGAACTTATGGCGATGACCGATCATGCTGGTTTGCTGCCTCGAGATATGACAGGTCTACACATGGACCCAATTTCTCAAGGCTTTTATCTCTCTGCGAATAATGTCGACGTTAACTACTTACTATATACAGTAGCGCAAAATTAATTTAACACTATATATTGGGTTGCGGCGATATTTTAAACACCATATATCGTGTTTATATAAAAACTATTTTCTAAGAATAAATTAATTTTTATGTCGAAGAAATAATTAAAAATGCTTGCAATCCAGATATTTTACGCTTGTAGAACGCTAAAAAGTTAGTTGTTACTAACATAAATTTCATGCCAGATTGAGTGCTTGAAATACCACCAGATATTGGGTTGCATTAAGACTAAAACCTCACTATCTTGTGTTTAATTCAGCACGTGATCCCAATGCAGATTTTCTGGGATCGCACAGATCGCTAACGAGATTATGGCAATGCCATATGCAGTGTGTGACATCAACCTCGCTGAAAATATAAATGCAGTGAAAAAATTAAATGAGCAGTCTCTACTTTGTACTTTCGGTATTGGTTTAGGCCGCTTTCGTGTGTGTTGTTATCTGGCGTGAGCCAATGGTGATAATCTCACTCACACTCAATAAATTAAAAATGAAAATGGGCATTACATAGCCCACGCATCAAGCGCTAACAGACAAACGGCCAGTAACATGAACAACAACTTATTAGTCACCAAACGCAACGGTGAAAAAGAGTCCATCGACTTAGAGAAAATCCACAAAGTCGTGACATGGGCAGCCAAAGGACTTAAAAACGTTTCAGTTTCACAAGTTGAAATCAAGGCACAAATCCAGTTTTATGACGGTATCAATACTAGCGAGATCCATGAAACCCTGATCAAATCAGCGGCAGATCTTATTTCTACCGATGCGCCAGATTATCAATACCTAGCTGCGCGCTTGGCCATTTTCCACCTTCGCAAAAAAGCCTATGGTCAATTTGAGCCGCCTGCCCTACTTGAGCATGTAGGTAAGATGGTTGATATGGGCAAATACGATAAGCACTTGCTTGAAGACTACACGCCTGAAGAATTTGCTGAAATGGACTCGTATATCGACCATTGGCGAGACATGAACTTCAGCTACGCTGCAGTTAAACAGCTTGAAGGTAAATACCTGGTTCAAAACCGAGTTACAGGTGAAATCTACGAAAGTGCACAGTTCCTATATATCTTAGTGGCGGCATGTCTTTTCGCAAATTACGATAAAGCGACGCGTATGGACTACATCCGCCGCTTCTATGATGCCGCTTCAACATTCAAGCTGTCATTGCCTACACCTATCATGGCTGGCGTACGTACGCCTACTCGCCAGTTTAGCTCATGTGTACTTATCGAAACCGGCGATAGCCTAGACTCCATCAATGCAACCGCAAGTGCCATTGTTAAATACGTAAGCCAGCGTGCGGGTATCGGTGTAAACGCAGGCCGTATTCGCGCACTAGGTAGCCCTATTCGCGGCGGTGAAGCATTCCATACGGGTTGTATTCCGTTCTACAAATACTTCCAAACAGCCGTTAAAAGCTGTTCACAAGGTGGTGTTCGTGGTGGCGCTGCTACGCTGTTCTACCCTATTTGGCATATGGAAGTTGAATCACTGTTAGTGCTTAAGAACAACCGTGGTGTTGAAGAAAACCGTGTACGTCACCTAGATTACGGCGTTCAGTTCAACAAACTAATGTACCAGCGCATGATGAAAGACGGCTATATCTCACTATTCAGCCCGTCTGACGTTCCAGGTCTTTACGATGCTTTCTTCGCTGACCAAGAGAAGTTTGAAGAGCTATACGTTAAATACGAAAACGACGACAGCATCCGCAAAAAGCAAATTAAAGCCATGGAGCTATTCAGCTTGTTCATGCAAGAGCGTGCAAGCACAGGTCGTATTTATCTACAAAACGTTGACCACTGTAATACGCACAGCCCGTTTAACCCAGAAGTTGCGCCAGTTCGTCAGAGCAACCTGTGCCTTGAAATTGCGCTACCTACTAAGCCGCTTCAGCACGTTAATGATGAGAACGGTGAAATTGCACTATGTACGCTGTCAGCGTTTAACTTAGGTGCGATTAAGTCACTGGACGAGTTTGAAGAGTTGTCTGACCTTGCAGTACGTGCGCTAGATAACCTGCTTGATTACCAAGACTACCCCGTTCCTGCTGCATATAATGCTACGATGGGACGTCGTACGCTAGGTGTTGGTGTTATCAACTTTGCATACTACCTTGCTAAAAATGGCGTTAAGTATTCTGATCACAGCGCGAACGGTCTAGTTCACCGCACGTTCGAAGCAATGCAGTACTATCTACTTAAAGCGTCGAACAATCTTGCTAAAGAAAAAGGTGCGTGTCCTAAGTTTAACGAAACCACCTATTCTCAAGGCATCATGCCAATTGATAGCTACAAGAAAGATCTTGATAGCGTATGTAATGAACCACTTCATTACGACTGGGATGCACTTCGTGAAGAAATCAAAACTCACGGTTTGCGTAACTCTACGCTGTCAGCATTAATGCCGTCAGAGACGTCTTCTCAGATTTCAAACGCGACAAACGGCATTGAGCCACCGCGTGGTTTTATCAGCATTAAGTCGAGTAAAGATGGTGTTCTTAAGCAAGTTGTACCTGAGTACGAAACGCTAAGAGACCAATACGAGCTACTTTGGGATATTCCTTCAAACGATGGTTACCTACAACTTGTTGGTATCATGCAGAAGTTTATCGACCAAACTATCTCAGCGAATACCAACTACGATCCAAGCCGTTACGAAGGTAACAAGGTACCAATGAAGCTTCTTCTTAAGGACCTTCTTACTACGTATAAACTGGGTGTTAAAACACTTTACTATCATAACACTCGCGACGGCGCGTCAGACACATCTGCTCTCGATGCTAAAGCGAGCGAGCCTATGCCACGTCAAGAAGAAGTGGTTGTAGAGGAAGATGATGATTGTGCAGGCGGTGCGTGTAAGATTTAGAACACGCCCCCTGTTTAAATGGCAAATGCATAAAAGGAGTTAACTGCATTTGCCATTAACGTTTCGCAGCAAGAACACAAACAATAATACGCGTTAATCATTAAGTTTTTAGTTAGGCCATCATGAAATACACTACGTTTAATCAGCAAAGTACTAATCCATTGATCGAGCCGATGTTTTTCGGTAACCCCGTAAACGTTGCACGCTACGACCAGCAAAAGCATGCCATATTCGAAAAGCTTATTGAGAAGCAAATTAGCTTTTTTTGGCGCCCTGAAGAAGTTGACGTTTCTCGCGACCGTGTTGATTTCCAAAAATTGACCGACCCAGAAAAGCACATCTTTATTTCAAACCTTAAGTACCAAACCCTGTTAGATTCGGTGCAAGGCCGTAGCCCGAACATCGCGTTCTTGCCTATTATTTCATTACCAGAGTTAGAAACTTGGGTTGAAACATGGTCTTTCTTCGAGACTATTCACTCACGTTCGTATACTCATATTTTGAGAAACTTGTTCTCAGACCCAAGCGAAATATTCGAAGATATCGTAGTGAATGACGAAATTAAGCGACGTGCTGCTGATATTTCTAAATATTACGATGATCTCATTTTCGCCACTCAGCTTTGGCAGACACAGGGTGAAGGCGTACATACAGTGAATGGTGTTGCACACACTATTAACATGTATGAGCTTAAGAAGAAGCTTTACCTATGCATGAACTCGGTGAACGCACTGGAAGCAATCCGTTTCTACGTGTCTTTTGCCTGCACATTCGCTTTCGCTGAGCGGAAGCTGATGGAAGGTAATTCTAAGATTATTCGTTTGATTGCCCGTGACGAGAATCTGCACTTATCTTCAACACAGCATATCCTTAATTTGTGGGCTAAGGGTAAAGATGACCCTGAAATGGCGCAAATTGCAGAAGAGTGTAAAGAAGAAGCGCGCGCTATCTTCATGAACGCTGTTGAGCAAGAAAAGCAGTGGGCTGACTACTTGTTCCAAAACGGCTCAATGATTGGTTTGAATAAAGAAATTCTTTGCCAGTACGTTGAGTACATTGCGAATCAACGTATGTCTGCTATTGGTCTAGACACCCCGTTCGAGATAAGCAGTAATCCACTTCCATGGATGAATAACTATTTGAATTCAGACAACGTGCAAGTGGCACCTCAAGAGTCTGAAATCAGCTCTTATCTTGTTGGTCAAATCGACTCTGCCGTGAGCGAAGACGACTTTGCTGATTTTGAGCTGTAAAACTACAGCTTAATGAGCAGCAACGATAAATCACTCCGCATCGACGTTGTCGATGTGGGGGCGATTATTTCCCCTTCTGATTCCACTATCTTAAACGCCCTTGAAGCAGCGGACGTTCATATTCACTACCATTGTCGTGAAGGCTTTTGTGGTGCATGCCGCACAAAGCTAATTGAAGGCGAAGTTGAGTACACCACAGATCCCCTCGCCTTCATTGACGACGATGAAATTCTTCCTTGTTGTTGCGTGGCTAAATGCCCGCTAAAAATAAAAGTACCGCTGTAAAATCTTCATTCATCGTTCTCACTATCACACTCACAGTGTTTCTGCGCGTTAGAGTAATCCACTTCAATAGTTTTACGTAGCAACTTAACACTAATCAAACGTAAGGATAATGTTATGAGTGAAGTTTCTGGAAAAGTTGTCATCATTACAGGTGCAAGTAGCGGGCTTGGAGAAGCAACGGCGAAAATGCTTGCGGATAAAGGTGCTAAATTAGTGTTGGGCGCCCGCCGTGAAGACCGTCTTAAAAAACTTGTAGATGAAATTGAATCTTCAGGTGGCCAAGCTACTTATCAAACGGTAGATGTCACGAAAAAGGATGAAGTCAAGGCGCTTGCGAAAGCGGCCATAGATGCCTATGGGCGTATTGACGTGCTCGTCAACAATGCTGGTCTTATGCCACTCGCTCCGCTTGACGAGATGAAAGTTGACGAGTGGGATCAGATGATAGATGTAAACATAAAAGGCGTTATGTATGGAGTAGCAGCTGTATTAGGACAAATGCGAGAGCAAAAAAGCGGGCATATTATCAATCTTTCCTCTGTGGCAGGTCATGTTGTGTTCCCTGGAGCAACGGTTTATTGCGCAACTAAATTCGCTGTTAAAGCAATAAGTGAAGGCATTCGCAGGGAGTCAAATGGTGAAATTCGCTCTACCAACATCTCACCTGGTGCAGTGGCGACAGAACTTACTGACCACATTTCTCACAAAGACTCAAAGCAAATGGCAGATGATATGTATGACGATGCTATCGATGCAGATGCTATTGCACGTGCAGTAACGTTTGCCATAGAGCAGCCTGGCGACGTAGACATAAACGAAATGATCATCAGACCTACCCGTCAGGAACTCTAATACAGCTCATTGCTAACGTAATGGTATTGATTGGCCATCTAATGATTAAGCCTGCAAATGCAGGCTTAATTTATTTCTGAATTTAAAGTACTTTTTCGATGGCATACAATTCTTCATCAATGACCTGTAAGCGAGATGCAACAACGGCTCTCGCGTCGTTTACGCCTTTATTATAAAACGATGCGCCCATTTCTTTACTAATGAAGTCCAGAAGAAATTCTCCGTCAAATTGACCAAGTTCCACGCTTAATTCATCATCAAAATATCGTTGCAGTTTAGCGACTAGCGCGTCTTTTTCCTCACGGGTAAATGCAATATCACTCATTGTCATCCTTCATTCGTCACTTATAAAATGTCACGTTCTTTGTTTTAGACTCAACTATCGTTTTTCTTGCTCGTTAGCAATTATAAACGTTTTAACGTTAACACACCGCACGCCTAATTTTAGATTTTTTTAGCATGTAGACTCGGCCTGGTATGATTTTCGTATACACCTTGTAGACTTCTCTATTTTTAATTGCTGATTGTCTAAAAACAGTTATTTTAATGCAGAGTCTACATGCCCTTTTGTTCAAAGCACTATCGCAATAGTTTGCGTAGATAATTACATCAAAATGGGGCATCGCTTTCACGTAATTTGCGAGGTTAACAATGAAAGTTCTACCTATTATCGGAATAACAACCGTACTAGCAGCAAATAGTTTACCTGCTTGCGCCAACCCTAACCCTCATAAAGATAAATCACTCCCTCCGGGTATAGAGAAGAAGTATGAACGAACAGGTGAATTACCGCCGGGTTGGGAAAAAAAGCTAGCCGTCGGAAATCGTTTAGATCGTGATATTTACAACCATGCCCGCATCATTGTGCCTTTGGGAGGAGACGGGTTAGTAACAGTTCGCATTGAAAACAAAGTGGTACGCCTTATTCAAGCCACAAGGGAAATTGTAGAGATTTTAGATTAAGCCTGCTCATATCTGAAAGAGAGCTTCTGATATGGAGCTCTTAGCTCACTTTTACTTATGGCTTACTATCAACATTTGAAAATTGACTTGCCCTCACTCGACAGTAGTATCTGGAATCAACCATAGTTTTTTAGTTGGGTAGCCATCATGTTACTCCTGCAACACATCACGCAGGATATACTAGAGCCAGTTATTCTTTGTTGTACATCAAGACTCAACAATCCCCAACTTAATGACTTGTTTAACACTTCTATAATAATGGCGGCGTTTCATTTTCTATGATGAAAGTACAAACGGCCCCAATTGCAATAAAGAAATCAGGAACAAAAAATGGCAGCTAACGCACTGTTTAAGCCTTACTCAAAGGGCAACTTATCGTTAACCAACCGAATTGTTATGGCCCCCATGACTCGTCAATTTTCGCCTAACGGCGTACCTACCAACGATGTAGCTGGTTACTATAAACGCCGAGCTCAAGGTGGCACAGGTTTGATTATCACCGAGGGCACTACAGTAAACGATAAAGTAGCTACGATGGATGCAAATATCCCTCAATTCCATGGCGATGAAGCGCTAGCCGGTTGGAAAAATGTGGTAGATGAAGTTCACAGTGTCGGTGGGAAAATTATGCCTCAACTATGGCACGTGGGTATGGCGAGGGTAGCGGAAAAAGCGCCTTATCCTGAACTTCCAAGTGCAGGGCCTTCAGGTTTATTCAAACCAGGAAAACAGGGCGCTGAACCTATGACCGTTGAACACATTGAATCCGTGATTACTGCCTTTGCACAAGCAGCAGCAGATGCCAAAACTATTGGTATGGATGGAATTGAGATTCACGGTGCTCATGGTTATCTAATCGACCAGTTCTTCTGGGAAGGCACAAACCAGCGAACTGACAGTTGGGGCGGTAACATGGAAAATCGTGGACGATTTGCGGTTGAAATAATTAAAGCCATACGTGATGCAACCGGTCCCGATTTTCCGATCGTACTGCGCTATTCGCAGTGGAAACAACAAGATTACACCGCTCGTTTAGCGCACACGCCCCAAGAACTAGAACAGTTTCTTCTGCCGCTAAGTGAAGCTGGAGTAGATGTTTTTCATTGTTCTCAGCGCCGCTATTGGGAAAACGAATTTGAAGGCAGTGATTTAAACCTTGCAGGCTGGACGAAAAAATTAACTGGCAAGCCCACCATAACGGTAGGGTCAGTTGGGCTCAATGACGACTTCTTCGGCGCATTCAAAGGGCAAGATTCCAGCACTCGCTCAGTCGATGATTTACTTGAACGTTTAGACGCTGGCGAATTTGATCTGGTTGCTGTAGGAAGAGCGCTACTACAAGATCCGAACTGGGCAAACAAAATAAAAGAAAACCGCACCAACGAACTAGAGCAATACTCTGGTAAAGCCTTGGCAACGCTGTCTTAAGCCCTATTAAATTAAGCACTAGCGCGGCAAAGTTGCGCTAGTGCCTCTCCCAAAAGGACTCAAAGTCTGATTTGCTGAGCGGTTTTGCAATGAAATAACCCTCGCATAATCACAGCCCATGCTTTTTAGAATATCGTATTGTTCTTGTGTCTCGACACCTTCCGCTACTACCTTTATTCCGAGTTTATTCGCCATCACAATAATGGCTTCGCACAGCACCTTATCATTGCTAACGTCAGTCATCGACTTCACAAAGCTCCTGTCAATCTTGATAAAGTCTGTAGGAAAGCGCTTTAAATAAGAAATAGAGCTGTAACCTGTACCAAAATCATCCAACGCGATATCAACGCCTGCTTGCCTAAACTGGAAAAGCTTCTTGGACACCATCTCATTGGCTTCCATTAATAAGTTTTCCGTGACTTCAAGAAGTATAGAACGCGCAGAGATCTTCTGGTCTAAAAGCAGGTTTAACCATTGAGTTATATTAGATTCTAAATTGAAGTAGTGGCTAGGTGACGTATTAATACTCACCTGCAGCTCTTGACGGTTTTGGGCTTTCCATTGTTTGATATTGGCACAGACTTCATTAAATACCCAATTACTGATATCAATGATGAGTCCAGATTCTTCCGCAAGTGGAATAAATTCATCTGGTGTAATTCTCCCCTTCGTGGGATGCTGCCATCGAAGTAACGCTTCAGCTTTCATCACTTTCTGGCTGCTGAAACATGCAATTGGCTGGTACTCAATAAACAATTCTTTGTTCTTAACTGCATAGCGCAAATCATTCAACAAGGTCATTCTCTTGATTGCTGCAGTTTGCATGTCGTGGGTATAATACTGATAGTTGTTTTTACCGAGATCTTTAGCACCGTACATCGCTTGGTCGGCATTCTTTAACAGGCCTTTGACATCTTTTGCGTCGTCCGGGTATAAGGTGACACCTAGGCTCGCGCTAGTATGCACACGTTCCAGCTCTAAACTATAAGGTTTTACGATCTCGCCAAGTAGCTTTTGTACGACCAGTTCTATAGAACTTAGGCCTTTAATGCCGTTTAGGATAATGACAAATTCGTCACCGCCTAATCGGGAAACGGTGTCATCTGAACGCAAACACTGCTTTATTCTTCTGGCGCACTCAATTAAAAGCTTATCACCTATATCGTGACCAAGCGTGTCATTAATATCTTTGAAATTATCAAGGTCCAAGAATATCACCGCTACCTTATCGCTCTCTCTATCGGCAGCCTTAATGGCTAACTGTAAGTGATCCAACATAAGGTTTCGGTTAGGAAGTCCTGTCAAAGAATCAAAGTTGGCTTGCTTCCATATAAGTTGATTCGCCAGCTCTCTTTCAATAGCGATGCTAGCGATATGCGCGAACTGTTCGATTAAGCGCATTTCGTCCGCTGTCGGTACTGCTCTTTCTCTATGATAAATTGCAAAAGTACCAATAGCGTCACCATTAGCTCCTTGTATTGGCTGTGACCAACAAGAACATACACCAGCGCGCAATGCTAAATCTTTCCAATCGGTCCAGAACGGGTGCGTACTGATATCTTCAACAATGGTCGGTAAGTTCGTCGCGGCTGTATTTCCACATGATCCCCTGCCTACACCAAACTCAACGCCATCGATAGCGTCGTTATAAAAGTCGGGTAAAGAAGGCGCAGCACCCATTTTCAGCTTGCCATCTTCTAATAGCAGGATACTGCAAATTTGATCTGTGTATTCGGCCTCTATAGCATTCACAATGTCGTGGAGTACGGTATGCAATGACTCTGCATTTACCACTTTCTCTAAAATAGCGCTCCTCACACGGGTGATTTTTTGTGTTTGAGCTAGCTTAAATTGGTACTCTTCCAACTGAGTTGAGAGATCATTGAATTCTTGTCGCTGTAGTTCCGACTCTACAAGTTTTGCAAGCTGCTCTAATTGCTGTATTTGAACGCAATTGAATATTTTTGGATTATTATCCGACACACATAGCGTTCCCACCGCAAACCCCTCTATCATCAGCCTAACACCCGCGTAAAAACGAATGTGAGGATGACCAACCACAAAAGGATTGCTTTTGAAGCGAGGGTCCTCTTGAGTATCTGGAACGACTAAGGTTTTGTCCTGCGCTATAGCATGGGCACAAAAGGCGACATCCCTTTCTGTTTCAGTCATATCGAGATTAATAGCCGACTTAAACCACTGCCTACTGTCATCGACAAATGTGACCGATGCGAATCTACAATCAAAAATGCTACTCGCTAGTCGAGTAATACGGTCAAAGCGCTCTTCTGGTGGGGTATCGAGCACTCTCAGTTTGTTGAGTGCAGCTAGCCTCTCATGTTCATTTACAATAGTCGGGGGTGTGCGCACAACTCACTCCTAAATCCAACACGGTCGAATTGCGCACATTGTGCAACACGCTTTCAATAGCGTGGTTAAGCCAGTTGGACATTATTTCTGCCGCTCTCTTTGGCTTTATATAATGCGTCATCGGCTTCCGATAGTGCTGACTCAATAGTGTCATGATGTTCTTTTACATAAGATACACCCGCACTAACAGTGATATCAATAAACTTCCCGTTCACATCTAGAGGGTTTTTACTTATTCGATCTCTTAACTTTTCAGCTAACTTGAAGGCGCCTGCGCGGTCGGTATCAGGCAATAAAAGTACGAATTCCTCACCGCCAATGCGCGCTACGCAATCTGCATTACGCGAAGACATTTTTAAAATTTTTGCTACGTGTTTAATCGCTTTATCACCCATGTCGTGGCCGTGAGTGTCGTTGATACGTTTAAAAAAATCGATGTCGATCATCACCACTGACAGCGATCGCTTGTAGCGGTGACTAGCCGCTATTGCTTGTTGGGAAACAATCTGAAATGCCCGTCGATTTAGCAAACCAGATAGGTAATCAAAATTAGCGTCTCGCTGGAGCTTAGTGGCAAAACGACTTACCTTTGCCACCATTGGACGAAATATGAAAAACGCTTCAACTAATATGGTGAGGATAATGATGCCCAACACTACGTTTTGTGCATTTCTAAGGTCGTTTACTTTTTCCAAACTCTCTTTTTCATATTGCCCAACAATGTTGTGTAACGGTGTTAGCAGGTCGCTTTCTGCGAGTTGTAAAAACATCAAACTTCCGTTAGAAAACTGGACAGCGCCAACGTTACCATTTTCTGAAAGTGCGGCCCTTATCTCGCCTTCAAATAACTTTATTTTCTTATCTACATCAGAGGGAGGCATAAAATAGAGGTTATACAGTTCTTCAGAAAGTGGGCTGGGTTGACCTTTTGATAATGCTTCAAAATGTGGTGCTAGCAGAAACTGATGGTTTTGCTTCATTTTCTCAATCGCAGCTATAGAGAGTCTTTTTGATTTTTGAGCGCCAGTTTGCAAGTAATCGACCGCAAACATACTGGCTCTTTGCGAAAGCATGCGTTGCTGACCACTTACGTTAACAATTTTGCCAGTATTGTTCTGCTCTGAAATGACTTCATCTAACATGAAGTGAACAACCAGAGACAGTACCGCAATCACTGAAAGCGAAATAACATAAGTTAGCGTTAACAATCTGCCTGGATTTCTTATCGTTATTGGATCTTCTGCGTTCATAACTGCGTTCCCATTATTTAGTGATCTACTACGTTAGCACTGTTGGAAAATTCAAATATTGCTCTTTAGTCTAGAAATATGCGTTAACGCTCCCCCATTAAACTTTATAGAACTATTTCGCCACGGCGGAAAATAACGCTTTTTCTGTTTTAAACGTAGCGTATAAAACGCTATTTTTTTATAACCAAGTAGATGCCACCCAACGTAGCTATTGAAGCAACCAGGATCTGCATTGTGAGTGGCTCACCAAGCGCTATCCACCCCATCAGCGATGCTATGACAGGCACGCTCAGTTGCACTGTCGCGGCGGTGGTTGATTTGATAAGGGGAAGCGCGCTGTACCAAATAGCGTATCCGCAACCCGATGCAAACACCCCTGATGCAAGCGCGTAATAAACCCCCTCGCTATCTAAGACAAAATTATCTGCGCCCACGAAGCAAACCACACCAACCAAAGGAACACAGAAAAACGCGGCATAGACGAAATTACCCGATGTAGATAAAAGGGCTGAGCTACTTTTTTTACCCAAAAGCGAATAGACGCCCCAAGCCATACCCGCCAAAACCATAACCGCGCCTGCTAAAAGAGGCGGTGCTGCCGCGCTAGGCAACAGTAAGATAACAAGGCCTAAAAATGCCAACACAAACCCCAACCACTGCCATTTTTTAAATCGCTCGCCATTGAACAACCCTACAGAAATCATAGTGAGTTGCACGGCACCAAATAATAAAAGTGCCCCCGTTCCCGTGGACATTGAAATATAGGCATATGAAAAGCAGATAGCGTAAACGAACAACGAAATGCCACCGAGTACGCTGGCGTTGTTTTTTAGGCCATGAAAAAGGCCTTGAGAAGGCACGCTCTCACTTTTGCGATGTAGGAAATAAGAAGACAAAAGTAACAACGCTATCGCCCCGCTCGCTAAGCGTAAGATAGTAAAACTAGCAGGGTCTATATCGGTGTTAGCAAGAGCCATGCGGCATAGTAGCGAATTAGCAGCAAATGCAATCATGGCAATAGCGACCAATACAAAGGTTTTCAACAAACCGAATCTCCCTAGTTTTAAACGCAAAAATGCTTAGCTGTACACTAACTTATCCCGTAATGCATCGAAAAGTAAACGCTTAAACGCAAGAGACAATATTTTACAACGACGTAGACAGGTCAAACTGCCTAAAACGAAAAAGAGGACCGAAAGGTCCTCTTTAAATTAGTTATTGCTTGATCAGAGTTTTAAAGCGATAAGCCTAAGCGCTCAGCCACTTCAATATATGTCTCGACAACAGAGCCCAAACCTTGTCTAAAGCGGTCTTTGTCCATCTTTTTACGTGTTTCTTTATCCCACAAGCGACAGCCATCTGGTGTGAACTCATCACCTAGTACGATATTGCCATCTTTGTCGACACCAAACTCTAGTTTATAGTCTACAAGCAACATACCCGCGTCATCAAAGAGTGCTTTCAAAACACTGTTAACCTTGAAGGTCAATGCTTTCATTTCAGCAATTTGCGCTTCGGTTGCCCAACCAAATGATAAAATATGGTAGTCATTTACCATTGGGTCGTGAAGTGCATCATTTTTTAAGAAAAACTCGAAAATAGGTGGGTTAAGCTCTTTGCCCTCTTCCACACCCAGTCTGCGAACTAAAGAGCCAGCAGACAAGTTTCTCACCACACACTCAACAGGGATCATGTCGAGCTTCTTAACCAAAGACTCAGTGTCAGAAACCAGCGCCTCAACTTGCGTTGCAATGCCTGCTTCTTCAAGCTTTGTCATAATAAAGTGATTAAACTTGTTGTTTACTTCACCTTTGCGTTCTAGCTGTTCAATCTTCTCACCATCAAACGCCGAAGTGTCGTTTCTAAAGTGAAGAATAAGTTTATCGCTATCATCAGTGTAATAAACAGTTTTTGCTTTACCGCGGTAAAGCTCGTCGCGTTTTTCCATTCTCAGTCTCAGTTATATATCAAGGTTATCTTCTGACATGACCTCAGCAAATGCACTGTAAAGGTCGGAAACCTGATTTGCTTCAAACGGTACACTTTCATT